>NZ_KB899146.1 GCF_000378045.1 Marinobacterium rhizophilum DSM 18822 | reverse complement strand
AGGGCCTGAATTTATATTGCAAGGTGCCGTTCAGGCACCCTGCATGCGGCTCACGTTACCAGGTCGGGCGCTCGAACTGCTCGACGTTTTCTGCGGTGATTTTCGGGGTCTCGATCGTGTCGACAGCAGGCACCTCGATACCGTTTGCGACTTTGACGGCGGTTTGAATCGCGAGAATTGCATCATCGATCGGTGACTGCTTGTTGGAACCGGTTTCCCAGCCCGACTTGATCGCATCCCAGCCTTCGCCGAAGAGGTTGCAGGTGACGACCTTGACGTCGCCCGCCTTTTTACCAGCGCCCTGGAGGGCGCTGATGGCTCCGAGGCCCATGCCGTCGTCGAAGGCGTAGACGCCATCGATCTTGTCACCGAACTTGGTGAGGTAGGTTTCCATTACCGTCTGGGCTTTCTCCCGGTTCCATTCAGCCGTCTGGCTGGCGAGTATTTCGATGTTGGGGTAAGCGTCTTCCATCGTGTCCATGAAGCAGTTCTTCCGCAAGATGGAAACCGTGTATCCCGGCGTGCCTTCAATCACGACGATGTTTCCTTCTCCATTCAGCGAATCTCCGAGAATCTCTGCAGCTTGCTGAGCCTGGGCGCAATCGTCAGGTCCGGTGTGTGCCTGAATGTAGCGACGGCCCGCTTCGCCGATCGGTGAGTTGGAGGTGATCACGGGGATTCCAGCGCGGGAGGCCTGGCGTACTGCCGGAATCAACGCATTTTGCGATGTCGGCCAAAGTACAATGGCATCGAGATGCTTCGACACCATGTCCTGGAGCTGGTTGAACTGCGTGGAGGGGTCGCCCTGGGGGTCCATAACCGTGGCGTCCAGCCCCAGCTCCTGGGTGTAACGTTCTGCCGCTTCGGCATATTTGGCCTGGTACGCATTGGAGCCCGGGTAGAGGAGTGTGATTCCGATACGGGTTTCGGACAGCGGCTTCTTGAGCTCGCCTCCAAGCCAGTCCGGCGCCTCATCCGCCTGGGCGGACAGAGACAGGATACCGCTACAGATTGCACCAAGCAGAAAAGATCGTGTTATTTTATTCTTTATATTCATCTTTGACCCCAGTGATGTGATTTAACGATTGGAAGGCCCG
>NZ_KB899145.1 GCF_000378045.1 Marinobacterium rhizophilum DSM 18822 | reverse complement strand
CGCCGCGGAAACCAGCATGTCCGCGCACCTGCGCCCGTTTCCGTGGCGTGATGTGCAAATAGGTAGGGAACCTATTTGCACACCAGGTTAATAAGAAGATTTATCCTGCTCTGGACGGCTGCGAAAAGGCCCTTTCAACAGCCAGCAGCCTGTCGGGCTTGGCCGGTCGTAACGAGGGAAAGTCCGTTTTGAGGCAGTTTTTGACCTCTTTTGAGGCGAATAGTGGTTCTATTTAACAAAAAAGAGTACACAAAATGGCCAAAATTGGCTTTTCCGCAGTAGATCAGTGTTAAGTCCGACAGGCTGCTAGAGACCGGTAATAAACCCGGGCACGGATTTTTTCGGCATTTTGCTGATTTTGTGGAGCAATTCAAAAGAAATGTCGCCAAGCCGGCAGCGACCTGACAGATTATCCAGCATCGCCAGCCAGAGCTTGGCGGTCATTTCAGAATCGTAGAGGGCACGGTGAAACACACCCTCGACGGGAATGTTGGCATAACGCACCAGCGTGCCGAGCTTGTAGTCCGGCGCTGCCTGCAAAAGCCTGCGCGCCAATAGCATGGAACAGACAAACTGCCCCGGATAGCGTACGCCAATCCGCGCAAATTCAGCATCCAGAAAACGCTTGTCGAAAGACGCATTGTGCGCAACCAGATTGAAATCACCGATAAAATCGGCGAACCTGAGCATTACCTCGGCATTTTCAGCAGCAGTGGCCAGCATCTCATTACTTATGCCGGTATAACTTTCGATAAATCCACTGACACGCTTCCCCGGATTCATCAATTCCTGAAAGCGCCCGGTTACCTGCCCGTTTTCAAGCCGCACCGCACCGATTTCGATGGCACGATCGCCATTATCGGGAGACAGTCCGGTGGTCTCGAAATCCAGAATAACCACCGTATCCGCATTGAACATAAGCCTGGTTCCCGCCCTTTAACCATCAATATCGGCGCGCATTATAGCGTTACCGCACGCTTGCGTCGCGGACAAGCCCTTGACCGCATTCGGCATATCCTTCACATCACAGCCAACAGGCAAACAAGCCTGTTGAGCTGCCAGATCAACAACACAAAAAACGTAAAAACCGCCCATTACGGGCGGTTCAGACATCATGATGGCGACGCGTAGCAATAACTAGGTGCCATAGGCATTAGCCGGCAGCCAGAGCACCAGCTGGGGCCAGAACACCAGGATCAGCAGGGCAATAAGCTGCAGGATGATGAACGGAATCACGC
>NZ_KB899144.1 GCF_000378045.1 Marinobacterium rhizophilum DSM 18822 | reverse complement strand
CCCCTGCGCCTGCCGTCAAACGCCAGCCCAAGCGTGCGCCCTTGCCGCCGGAACTGCCCCGTACCGAGATCCGCCATGAGCCGGACTCGGCGCACTGTACCTGCGGCTGCCAGCTTAAGCGCATCGGCGAGGATGTTAGCGAAAAGCTTGACTACAGGCCCGGCGTCTTCACGGTCGAACGTCATATCCGTGGCAAATGGGTGTGTGAGGCCTGCGAGACGCTGACCCAGGCGCCGATGCCTGCGCACATCATCGACAAGGGCATCCCGACCACCGGGCTGCTGGCGCAGGTAATGATCGCCAAATACGCCGATCATCTGCCGCTGTACCGGCAGGAGCAGATCTTCGACCGTGCGGGTGTACCGATCCCGCGCTCGACGCTAGCCGAGTGGGTCGGCCGCTGCGGCGTGCAGCTGCAACCGCTGATCGAGGCGCTGCGCGAAGCCCTTCTCAAGGAAGCCGTGCTGCATGCCGATGAAACGCCGGTGCCGATGCTGGCGCCGGGCAAGAAGAAAACCCACAAAGCCTACATCTGGGCCTATGCCACCACGCCGTACGCCGGGCTGAAGGCCGTGGTCTACGCCTTCACACCCGGGCGCGGCGGTCAGCATGCGCGCGACTTCCTCGCTGACTGGCAGGGCAAACTGGTCTGTGATGACTACGGCGGCTACAAGGCGAGCTTCAAGCACGGCATCACCGAAATCGGCTGCATGGCCCATGCACGACGCAAGTTCGTCGAGCTGCATGTGGCGGGCAAGAGCCTGATCGCCGGCCAGGCGGTTGAGTACATCAAACAACTGTACGACGTCGAGCGTGAGGCCCGCGACCTGACTGCCCTTGAGCGGAAGACACTGCGGCAGGATAAAGCCAGACCCATCGCGGATGCGCTGCATCACTGGATGCAGGCCCAGCGCCTGAAAATACCGAACGGCACAGCGACGGCAAACGCGCTCGACTACAGCCTCAAACGCTGGGCCGCGCTAACGCGCTACCTGGATGATGGTGCGTTGCCGATCGACAATAATCGGGTGGAAAACCTGATCCGCCCCTGGGCGCTCGGGCGCTCGAACTGGCTGTTCGCGGGCTCATTACGCAGCGGTCAGCGTGCCACTGCCATCATGAGCCTGATCCAGTCCGCCAAGCTGAATGGGCATGAACCCTATGCGTATCTGAAAGATGTGCTGGCCCGGCTGCCGATCCAAAAAGCCAGTGCGATCGGTGAGCTACTTCCGCATAACTGGAAAGCGCCGGCTGACAAGGTGTGATAGCCGGACGCTTAC
>NZ_KB899143.1 GCF_000378045.1 Marinobacterium rhizophilum DSM 18822 | reverse complement strand
GAGTAACGCGTAGGAATCTACCTGGTAGTGGGGGACAACATTCGGAAACGGATGCTAATACCGCATACGCCCTACGGGGGAAAGGAGGGGATCTTCGGACCTTTCGCTATCAGATGAGCCTGCGTAGGATTAGCTAGTTGGTGGGGTAAAGGCCCACCAAGGCGACGATCCTTAGCTGGTCTGAGAGGATGACCAGCCACACTGGGACTGAGACACGGCCCAGACTCCTACGGGAGGCAGCAGTGGGGAATATTGGACAATGGGGGCAACCCTGATCCAGCCATGCCGCGTGTGTGAAGAAGGCCTTCGGGTTGTAAAGCACTTTCAGTGGTGAGGAAAGGGTAACCGCTAATACCGGTTATCTGTGACGTTAGCCACAGAAGAAGCACCGGCTAATTCCGTGCCAGCAGCCGCGGTAATACGGAAGGTGCGAGCGTTAATCGGAATAACTGGGCGTAAAGCGCGCGTAGGTGGTTGAGTCAGTCAGATGTGAAAGCCCCGGGCTTAACCTGGGAACTGCACCTGATACTGCTTAACTAGAGTACGGTAGAGGGCAGTGGAATTTCCTGTGTAGCGGTGAAATGCGTAGATATAGGAAGGAACACCAGTGGCGAAGGCGACTGCCTGGACTGATACTGACACTGAGGTGCGAAAGCGTGGGTAGCAAACAGGATTAGATACCCTGGTAGTCCACGCCGTAAACGATGTCGACTAGCCGTTGGGAGACTTGTTCTCTTAGTGGCGCAGCTAACGCACTAAGTCGACCGCCTGGGGAGTACGGCCGCAAGGTTAAAACTCAAATGAATTGACGGGGGCCCGCACAAGCGGTGGAGCATGTGGTTTAATTCGACGCAACGCGAAGAACCTTACCTACTCTTGACATCCAGAGAACTCGCTAGAGATAGCTTGGTGCCTTCGGGAGCTCTGAGACAGGTGCTGCATGGCTGTCGTCAGCTCGTGTTGTGAAATGTTGGGTTAAGTCCCGTAACGAGCGCAACCCTTGTCCTTATTTGCCAGCACGTAATGGTGGGAACTCTAAGGAGACTGCCGGTGACAAACCGGAGGAAGGTGGGGACGACGTCAAGTCATCATGGCCCTTACGAGTAGGGCTACACACGTGCTACAATGGCCGGTACAGAGGGCTGCAACCCCGCGAGGGTGAGCTAATCTCAGAAAACCGGTCGTAGTCCGGATCGCAGTCTGCAACTCGACTGCGTGAAGTCGGAATCGCTAGTAATCGCGAATCAGCATGTCGCGGTGAATACGTTCCCGGGCCTTGTACACACCGCCCGTCACACCATGGGAGTGGGTTGCACCAGAAGTAGCTAGTCTAACC
>NZ_KB899142.1 GCF_000378045.1 Marinobacterium rhizophilum DSM 18822 | reverse complement strand
GGACTGAAGTCGTTGATGCCACGCTTCCAGGAAAAGCCTCTAAGCTTCAGGTTACTGCTGACCGTACCCAAAACCGACACAGGTGGTCAGGTAGAGAATACCAAGGCGCTTGAGAGAACTCGGGTGAAGGAACTAGGCAAAATGGTGCCGTAACTTCGGGAGAAGGCACGCTCCTGACGGTGACCCCCTTGCGGGGTGAGCGGTCGGGAGTCGAAGATACCAGGTGGCTGCGACTGTTTATTAAAAACACAGCACTCTGCAAACACGAAAGTGGACGTATAGGGTGTGACGCCTGCCCGGTGCCGGAAGGTTAATTGATGGGGTTAGCGCAAGCGAAGCTCTTGATCGAAGCCCCGGTAAACGGCGGCCGTAACTATAACGGTCCTAAGGTAGCGAAATTCCTTGTCGGGTAAGTTCCGACCTGCACGAATGGCGTAACGATGGCCACACTGTCTCCACCCGAGACTCAGTGAAATTGAAATAGCTGTTAAGATGCAGTTTACCCGCGGCTAGACGGAAAGACCCCGTGAACCTTTACTATAGCTTCACAGTGGACTTTGACATTGCTTGTGTAGGATAGCTGGGAGGCTTTGAAGCGTGGACGCCAGTCTGCGTGGAGCCAATCTTGAAATACCAGCCTGGCACTGTTGAGGTTCTAACTCTGGACCGTAATCCGGTTCGAGGACATTGTGTGGTGGGTAGTTTGACTGGGGCGGTCTCCTCCCAAAGAGTAACGGAGGAGCACGAAGGTACCCTCAGCATGGTCGGAAATCATGCAATGAGCGCAAGAGTAGAAGGGTGCTTGACTGCGACACTGACACGTGGAGCAGGTACGAAAGTAGGTTCTAGTGATCCGGTGGTTCTGTATGGAAGGGCCATCGCTCAACGGATAAAAGGTACTCCGGGGATAACAGGCTGATACCGCCCAAGAGTTCACATCGACGGCGGTGTTTGGCACCTCGATGTCGGCTCATCACATCCTGGGGCTGAAGCCGGTCCCAAGGGTATGGCTGTTCGCCATTTAAAGTGGTACGCGAGCTGGGTTTAGAACGTCGTGAGACAGTTCGGTCCCTATCTGCCGTGGGCGTTTGAGATTTGAGAAGAGTTGCTCCTAGTACGAGAGGACCGGAGTGAACGAACCTCTGGTGTTCCGGTTGTCACGCCAGTGGCATTGCCGGGTAGCTACGTTCGGACGGGATAACCGCTGAAAGCATCTAAGCGGGAAGCCCCCTTCAAGATTAGATCTCACTGGGACCTTGAGTCCCCTAAAGGGCCGTTTAAGACTAAGACGTTGATAGGCGGGGTGTGTAAGCGCTGCGAGGCGTTGAGCTAACCCGTACTAATTGCCCGTGAGGCTTGACCATATAACGCCCAAGGCGTTTGGT
>NZ_KB899141.1 GCF_000378045.1 Marinobacterium rhizophilum DSM 18822 | reverse complement strand
CCGATCGCCACATTGCGGTGCAGCAAGAATGAAGGGTCGCTGAATCGGCAAAATTGGAAGAAGTTGGTGCAAGATGTTGAATATTTGGAGATTTTTGCCACCTGAGAGTAATCGCCTCCCAAGTAGTTAGTCGCTGTTTGTTATTGCCCAACATTGTTCGTGAAAGTTGTTTTCATCCGTGAAACTTCCGGACGAGAAAGCTAGAGTTCTTGGTCCACAGGCTTCTCTGTTGTTTAGCAAGTTTACCTTTTAATACAAAGTGTTAACGAGTTAACGAGATGGCGCATACAAAACTGGCACAGAGTTCGCTGTATACCGGTCACAGCGAACAGCAGCGGTGAACCCCGCTCTCACCAACACAAATACCCGGAGATACAGCCATGACCATTGCCATCAACGACCTGCACGAAAGCAAGACCCTGGATTCCAAGGCCCTGACCCGCGTCCGTGGGGGCTACATGTATCAGCCCGCCTATTTCGGCCCGAGCTTCGCCAGCATCAAATCGCTGACCAATATCAGCGAGCAGCTCAACATCGCGGTCGGCAGTGCCGGTGTGTTCCAGGGGAACTCGAACACCGTAAGCCAGGGCACACCCTTCATGTGGGCCGTCTAAACGACGAACGCCAATCGATGACAATGGGGGCGAGCGCCCCCGCAGCATTCACTATCCCAAGGAGCAGCATCATGACCCTTTCCATCAACGACCTCGAAAAGAGTGAGCAGCTGGACGTCCAGGCTATGACCCACGTGCGCGGCGGCATGGCGATGTTTGCCAACAAGCAGGCGCATCATTTCGGTCATGGTTTCGGCCACAAGGGACACGGCCCGGCCGTGATCCTGCCAGGCCACCTGTTCAACGGGAAGAGCCTGACCAACTCCTCGACCCAGCTCAATATCGTCGTCAACAGCCAGAACGTCAGTCAGACCAACAGCAATACGGTCTTCCAGTTGTGATCGGTCGGCGGGGGCGGAAGGATACGCTCCCGCTTTCACGTGCGATCCGGGTGGGCGGTTCAAGTCAATGTATGGCTCCCCCCTGGCCCTCTTCGCCGCAACTTGCGGCGGCCAGTGCTCCCCCCCCCCCCCCCCCCAAGCTGACTACCTGTCGTGATGTCTCGAAAGAAACGACGCCATCAGCGCCGCCCACGGCATCAGCATCGCCTCCACCATCATCTGCGCCTGACGCTGCACCTGTTCGACAGCTTCAAGATAGAGTTCGGCCGGGGCAGTGGCCTCGATCTTCTCTTCTGTGATCTTGCCGTCTCGGAATGACATCCGCTCGCCTTGGGTTCGGGCTCCACCATCCGCAAGGTGGATCTCGATCCGTTGATACTCAATCTGAAGCCACCCGGTGGGATCAAACCAAGTTCTGGGGTAGGGGTGAACCGCCCCGGCTTTTCCGGAGACTCCAAGCCTAGAGAGGATGGCGTCATGAATCACTACAAGATTGCTTGGTTCGATCTGGTTTAATCGGCTTTCTGTCTGTTTTTTGCCTCTATCCACTGGGCCATGTACTGCGTGCTTTTCATGGTGTGGTGGCGCAGCATGGCGCCGGTAAAGTT
>NZ_KB899140.1 GCF_000378045.1 Marinobacterium rhizophilum DSM 18822 | reverse complement strand
GACACCCTGCTCAGTCACTCGAGTGCAGAAGTCACCGACGCCAAACCACTGCTCAAGCACTTTTTCCTGGAACGCTACGCCCAGTCGTTCGAGCAGGAAGTAGCCGAATTTATCTCATGTCTGGAATCCAATTTACTGCCCAGCGTCGGCCAGGAGGACGGACGACGAGCCCTTGAAATCGCCCTTGCGTGCGGACAGTCTTTACGCGAAGGCTGCGCAATAAGACTTTAAAAAATCGATGGAAAATCAGGCAGGCTCTTTTTAACCGAATAGTCTGAAAATATAAGCGCAATATCGAGAGCCCGGACTCTATAGAGCCCGGGTTTAATTTTGGTTCATCGCGTTTTACCGGAAAATGCGGCTTTGATCTTCAGGAAGAAGTAGTCGTTATCCCGGTATCCATAGGCCATCCGCTTGAGCACTTTGATACGGTTATTCATTCCTTCCAGCACGCTCGTATTGAGCCGGAAGACGGCGCTTGCCACGATACCTGACAGATAGCTCTGCAGGCGTTTGGCGAAGAGCATCAGCGGTTTGATTCCACTATCCAGGGCCATCGCGAACCACTCACCCCAGCGTCGACGTGCCTCGTTTTCACTGGGGGCATACCACAGCTCCTTCAGTTGGGTTTTCAGCACGTAGACGGTTGTTAGCGGTGCAGTGGCCGCCAGCAGCTCTTCCAGCTTGACGCCCTGCTCCTGCGACAGGTTGCCGGGATTGCGCAGCAGCAGCCAACGGCTGCGCTTGATGACCCGCCGCTCAGCCGGGCTATCACGCAGTAGATTGGCTTGATCAACCCGGACACGATCGATCACCTCCCGACCGAACTTGGCGACAACGTGGAAGAGATCGTAAACCACGCGGGCTTTGGGGCAGTGCTTCTGCACCTCCAGGTCCATCGCAGTATTCATGTCCATGGCCACCGCCTCGATCCGGCGACAAACCTTCTTGCCCATCCATTCGAAGAACGGCCGAACGGCCTTGCGGCTGCGTCCTTCGCCGATCAAAAGCACCTGCTGGGTGTCAGCGCAGATGGCCACCGTGGCATAGCGATGACCCTTGAACAGCGCAAACTCATCCATGATGAGCCGTTGGACCCGGCCCAAGTCCGGCGCTGTCACTTCACACGTCAAACGCTGATGATCGATCGATTTTACCGTGTGCCAGTGTAATCCAAGCAGCTCCGCCACCTGCTTGACGGGCAGTAGACGTACCAGCGCTTCGACGTAGTTGACCAGCGCTTGGGGCAGATTTCGACGCCCCGCAAGCCAGCGGATTTTCTCCCGGCGGACGCCGCAATCCGCGCAGCGCACGCGTCGTACAGGGACCTCCAGCCACACCCAATAGTTGAATAGATCCCGCTCTCGGACGTGCCGTCGGCTGACATCGTGAATCAACAGCGTGGCTTGGCCACAGTCGCTGCAAAAGGGCGGCTGTGAGGACTTGGGGGCCAGGCGAAGCAAGAGGGAATTGGGGGGCGGTATTTCGTAGCTTTCCAGCTCAAACCCTTCCCAGAAGAGGTCTAGCAGACTAGCATCCATGACGTCGGTGGCGGTCGGGTTGTGGGTAATGTTTTGGCGAACACAACCTTAACCCTTCTCGCCGCCGCATTCCTCATTTCCCGCTAATCTGCGAAGAACCAAAAAAATGCCAGTCGGCAGAACCGACTGACATTTTGTACAGGGATGTACTTATCCTGCGAGCACAGGGATGTGCAGGAGCAGGGTTTGTACAGGGATGTACTTATCCTGCGAGCACA
>NZ_KB899139.1 GCF_000378045.1 Marinobacterium rhizophilum DSM 18822 | reverse complement strand
CTGATAGGGGTCGGAGAGGCTTAGGCCTCCCCGCCCTCCGAACCGTGCATGCGGTTCTCCCGCACACGGCTCTCCAGTCGGTGGTTTCAACATCGTGATTGGCTCGCCTTCTGCCAAGCTTCGGATAAGGTGAAAAGCCCGGCAGCAGCGAAGTACTTATTAGGCCAGCGGCGATGGTCGGCATAACACCGACCCATCCCCGGGCGTTTCGCTTGCTTGCGCAGTAACGCTCTCAATCGACGTCGGATAAACTTGTCGATCCGACTGAAGGTCCAGGATCGGGCGTGCTTGAAGTAGCCGAACCAGCCTCGCAGCATGGGGTTGAGGTCGTCGATGACACAGGCCAGACTCGTGCCTCGCGTGCGCCGCGTCTTGCTGCGGATCTTGTCCTTGAGCGCTTTCAGACTCTTCTTGCGCACCCAGCGACGCCCTGCTTCGAACCGGTAGCCCAGGAACTCGAAGCCCTGACCTTCGCAGCGGCAGTCACCCACATGGGTTTTCTCCGGATGCAGAGTCAGGCCGTTGGCTTCCACCCACTGACGAACTTCGGACAGCGCTGTCCGCGCCGCTTCCTCACTTTGGCACAGCACCACAAAGTCATCCGCATACCGGACCATCCGGTAACCGTGACGGGTCATCTGTACATCCAGCGGGTGCAGATAGAGGTTCGCCAGCAGGGGACTGATGATCGCCCCCTGGGGCGTACCGCCTGTGGGCGCCCATCGTTCCATGCCCTTGATGATGTCCTGCTCCAGCCAGGATTGGATCAGCGCTAGCACCCGGCCGTCACTGATCCGCTCTTCCAGCCGAGCCATCAGCCGGTCATGCGGGATGCTGTCGAAGTAGCCTTGCAGGTCGGCATCCACCACATGGGTGTAACCCGCCTCAAGCAGACCCTGGACCTCCCGCAGCGCATCCTTGCAGCCGCGTCCCGGCCGGAACCCGTAGCTCATCGACAGGAACTCCTGTTCGAAGATCGGTTCGATCACACGCTTGACGGCCCCTTGTACGATCCGGTCCTTCACCGTCGGGATACCCAGTGGACGCGTCTTGCCGTCACTCTTGGGGATCTCGACGCGACGGACCGCCTCCGGGCGGTACAGCCCGCTTTTCAGGGCCGCCGACAGCTCGTCCAGATAGATCTCCTGCCGTGCCGAGAAGCGCTCGATGCTCTGCCCATCCACTCCTGATGCCCCTCGATTACGCCGGACTTTCTGCCAGGCGCGCTCCAGGGTATGGGGGTGATAAACCTTGTCGATCAAGCTGAACCATTTATTGCCTTTGACGCCGTTAGCCAGCGCCGCCAACATGCGATCCGTCCAGATTGTACGGTCCACCCAGGGCGGTACTGCCGGGGTTGACGAGTCTTGTTTAGCCCCATTCTGAGGCACTGGCGACTCATTGCGTTTGCATTCGTGCATTCTGTCCTTCTCACATCCACCTTCCTGCCTCCCTTCCCTCGGTGTGGGTTCTGTTCTCCACGCCTCTCGCGTGCGATCTTCCGGACCTTAGGCAGAGTCTGCACTCCAGCATCTTCGTAACGGCGTTTTCCACCGCATAACCCTAGTCCCGACCGCAGGCTGCGGTACTATAAAGGCTCTGACTCCTGTCCGCCGTCACCACAGCCGACAGGTCTCCTCGCTTATCTCGTACACCCGTCCTGACGTTCCGTCTCCAACCACGGAGGTGGCCCGGATATCGCTTTAAACGCCATCACAGCGTATCCGGTGTGTTTCAGGCTTCGCCGTCTCCCAGGGAGCTCGCCGCCACGTACCGCCGAATCGAGTTCGTCATCCTACGGACCGCCAGTTCGCTTCCGGTTGCTCCCCACCCCGCCTCCTAGCGACGCAGTTACCTTCAGCTACGGGGTTATGGCTTACCCCGACACGGACTTTCACCGTGCTGTGTGCACGCCTTCACGAGCGCACT
>NZ_KB899138.1 GCF_000378045.1 Marinobacterium rhizophilum DSM 18822 | reverse complement strand
GCGCCAGAATACACATTGAGGGCTGTTGTACTGGCGACTGCGTTGCTGGACTTGCTGCTGAGCTATTCGTTGACGGTGTCTTTCAGCCGATTCAGATTGCATTTTCTCCGTAGCAGCTTTCATTGCTTTCGGTAGCCTTTTTTCTTTGCGTTTGGTGGAGGTGGCGGGTGAGTGCTATCTCCAGGTAACACCTTGATTTATAAAGGCCTGTCGGCGTGGTGTTGGCAGTTGTGTGACAGTAGTATGTGCCCCTAGTGGTTGGAGGGTCAGGCACGGCGTCCGAACGGCCGGACTATTGGGACAATGTCGTCGTGTATCTACGTGCAACCCACCCTTGGATATGTTCTCCATCAAGGCTGACCTCTACGAAGAGCCAAGGTCCTCTTGGCGCGCTGAGCACTTCGACAACCTTGCCCAAAGGTAGCAACGCCAGCACTTCACTGCTCCTGCTAGGCGCATCCCTGAGCCTCAAATCATCACCTACGACTATTCTGCAGTCTTCAAGTGATGAGGCCTCGTCACCTGAAAGGCATTTAGCCAGTCGGCGTACTTCTCGTGGGGTTTCGGCTTCTGTTAGTTTTGTCTCGGCCTGCTGTCGCCACTCTAAAATCTGAGGAGCCAGCCAAATCGTTATAATAATAGGGACAAGCCAAACGTTAATAATCCAGATCAATACTTTTCTGGCTGGTAGTGAGAGTCTACTGAGGTCGAAATTATCCGTGTCCAGAGACTGATGAAGTTCTGCTTCGACTTCGTCGGTAAAAAGTTCATCAATATCACTTGCGGTAACCGTTTCTGAAAGGCGAGTTCCACCTCGCTCGACCTGCCATAAAGCCGCTTGCAAAAAATTAGGTTTGAGAAGGTCTTGGAAAATCTTATGACGGGAAGTCTCGCCAAAAAGACTTATTGCCGATACCCATTGTTGAGAAAAGTTGGCTGTAGAAAGGCGGTCGTGGATGAGACTTTGCGTTATTCTCGACGCATCAGCAGCTGCTTTAGCGATTGACGAGTAGCGCTCACGGTCTTGATCCATTTGAGCTAGTATTTTGGCGACACCGCTCTCGGTCTCCATCAGTTTGTCGCGAAACGCCTGAGCTTGGGCCGCAGTGTCTAGAATGGAGAAGTAACGCTTGCGATCTCGCTCCATCTGAGCCAACGCTTTGGCAACGCCGCTGTCGACTCCTAACACGCTGTCGCGCAGCTTCTTAGCGTGCTCTGCTACCTCTAATACAGGGTTAAAGCGCTCGAGGTCATGCGACATTCGTGCAAGCATTTTGGAAACGCTGCTCTCCGTCTCCATCAGCTTGCTTTGGAACTTCTGAGCCTGGTTCTCTGAATCTAGGACTGATGCATAGCGCTTGCGATCCTGCTCCATCCGCGCCAATGCTTGTGCAACGCCGCTGTTGTTCCCCAGCAATCTGTCGCGAAGTTTTTGAGCATGCTCTGCTGCCTCGAATACTGACGCATAACGATTACGGCCGCTGTCTGCCAGCGCCAGGACCTGGGCAATTTGGCTTTCAGTCTCCGTAAGTTTGTCGTGAAACTCATGAAACTGGCTCTCGCGTTGCTCATCGCTCGCAGTAGAACTTTCCTTATCGTCTTTGCTGTCCTGCATCGGCTTCTCTTCAGCTATTGATAGTTGCGAAGACTGGAAGAAACATATTAACCATTTGTATAGCGTACGGTAACCAAGTCAAAAAATGGCCAGAATTTGTTTGAGGTTTTTGAATTTGGCGCATGAGCAGAACCCCCCCGTGCCCCCCATGCCTCGCTTGGCGCTACTGTTTGATTACGCATTAGCAGTCTTTGAGAGATATGTTCAACAGGGTACACCCGACAGAACACACATAGTGAACACAGCTCGGCGTGTTCAATGGGGTTGCATGCGAATGGGGGGCGGGGTCAGGTCTTGCCTTTTGTCTTATACATAAATCAGCCTGCGCTCGATGGACTAAGGACAATATTCTTTCACTTTTTCCAGAGCCTTTTCAGTCTTTTTATTAGCGTAGTCGTTGCGCCAGAATACACATTGAGGGCTGTTGTACTGGCGACTGCGTTGCTGGACTTG
>NZ_KB899137.1 GCF_000378045.1 Marinobacterium rhizophilum DSM 18822 | reverse complement strand
GACACTGGATCTCATTCAGGAGGCTCATGTCATTGATGATGCATGCCGGAGGGCGGATTTTAGCCCGTCTTCCTGATGTGCACTCGATGGCGGGCCGAGCACGGATGCCATTTTGACCGAGTATCTCGGGAGTCGGCGTGGGTTTGGTGCCACCGATGAATATGAGATCACACTGAACGAGTGAGGGAGATTTACAATGAATCAGCTCAAATATATATCCGGCCTTTGGCATGGTGATATTTGTACTACAAATGTGCTTTTTGCTGCTCTTATGGCGGTTTCAAGCATGTCTTCATCGGCGCCTCCAGGCGGTAGCAGCGGAGGAAGCGTGAATACCACGCTTTCAGATCTTGGATGTGCGCCAGGGGAAATCGCTCGTGTCACTGACGTTGAAGAGTGGGATTGTGATCCCGGACTGACGGCGGTTGAGGAAGAAGCCATTGATTTGAATGGCAGGTTAACCACAATCGAAGGGCAGAATCTTGATTCCAGGGTGTCTGCGATAGAAGGGCAAAGTTTAGACTCGCGGCTTGCCACAGTTGAGAATCAATCGGTCACAATTGATGGCCGTATAGGTGTGATTGAAGGACAGGAGCTGGATCCCCGAGTTTCAATGTTAGAGGGGCAAAATATTAATAATCGTATTTCGACTGTAGAGAACCAGAACTTGGATGTTAGAGTATCAGGGCTGGAAGCTAACGATGCTGACAATAGATTAAATATTTTAGAGTCACAGAGCCTTGATACAAGAGTTAGTGGTCTGGAGGGTTTTGATTTAAATAATCGAACTTCTGAACTTGAGTCAATAATACATGGCAATCAGGCTGAAATAGCTTTTGTTAAATTTGGAACCTGTTTTGATTTGGAGTCTGGATCAATTGCTAATGATCCATTTTTTCCTGGTTGTGAAGCCGGTGGAGATATGATGTTTGCATTCCATGGTGGTCGAAGCTTGCCGACTGTATTTTTTTGGAACGAAATGGAAGCCGATGTCGCTTTTCTTCGCGGCGTACCATTCGATGCTGTGAGCGAAGGTGTTATAAATGCTTTGATTTTTGCTGATCATATTAATGATCAAAACTATCCATTAAACTTGGATGTGTCTTTTGGCGCAACTGATAGTGCAATCGTTTACACTGGTGATGGAAACTATTTTAAAATTGGATATGCTATCTGTCAGATTCCTGGCTCTACCGTTTCCAGCTACCCAGATTGTGTGCCAACAAATAGCGGATCTACTTTTGGGGTACGATTCAAATATAAAAAATTGAATGTAGAGTGAGCTTTTAAGGTAGATAGAAATAACTCACGGGTCATTGCGCTAGCCGCGCTTCAAAGATGCAGGTACCATGAACGGCAGTAGTAGCTATATTATCTTACTCAGTATTGGTGAATAATAAAGGCCTCACTCCCGGAGTCAGGCCTCTTTTGCGTTGGTTCGAGCTTGATTGGACGACACTGTTTGGGGTTCAAGCCAGTGCAGTCTGCCCGAACAGCAATTTCTTGCCTTCTTCGGTTACTGCCGGCCGGCTGGTCCAGGGTTTGCCTTTTTCATAGGCGGCCATCACGGCAGGGCGGCTGTGCATCCTGTCAAACCAGGCTTTGAGGTGCGGGAAGTCGTTGATGTCCTGCAACTGGCGTTTTGAGTACCCGGACAAGATTACACATGCTTACAAAATGATCTTATTCTTGCCCTGATTTGTCGTCATGATGGGCATTTATTCAACGCGGACACTCGTGGTATTAAATACCCGGGTAATCATTTCGGCCTGGTTCCGACTCGCGGTCTTGCGTAATAGGTTTCGTATATGGAAACGGACCGTCGCTTCGCTCACGAAGAGGTAGCCAGCGACTTCTGCTACCTGCATTCCCGACATCAGCCGTTGCAGTACTTTTACTTCCGCTTTGCTGAGATCAAAAGTCTTATGCAGCATGTCTTCATGAGGCGCATCAGCGCTCGGAGACAGGATGAACACGATGCAGCAGGTGGTCTTACCCAGCCAGTCAAACTGTTCGTCACTGCTACGCCAGGGTAAGCACAGGGCGGTCTTTTGCACGCCTTTCTCGATAAAAGGCACGACTCCTTTTTCATCAGGAGTCGGGCCCCGACCAATCGCTCCGATCAGGATGTGTAAGTGATGGTTAGCATGTACGTCAGGAAGGCGGAAAGATAGCTGCTTTGTAGCGGCGCCAGTTGGATGAAGATAGGATTCAGCTCTACTGTTGTGCAGCATAACTTTCCCATTCTTCGTCAGCAACATTGTAGCGGCGGCAATATGCTCTAGTGAGTCGAGTGCGACCTTTGACGTAAGTTGGGCCTCCAGTAATTGAACGTTGATCATGAAGGCTCTTTTCAGATGAGGTGTAAGAGTTTGCATCAGCAAGCATTCATCCCGTGTATAGAGTGGGTCCGATTCACTACGGACTACGGAGAGCCACCCTCTGCGGCGATCGTCCTTGTAGAACAGGCCTGCATTGAAATTGGCATAGCCGATGGTTTCGTAGAAGCCTTCGTAGCAATACAAAGAATGTAGTGCTTTCCGATCGAAATAGTCCTGTGAGACAAACGAGGTGCCCGGTTCCATCTGTTCGTAGATTGCCGTAAAGCTGTCCTGAGTCATAACGTCTTGCTGGTATTTTGCGATCTGAGCCTCGGACACACCGTTGGAGTAGACAGAATTCACTCGACTGTCGGAAAGATCTTCAAACATAAAGTTGACACTGTGCCCACCGATGGCGCTTTGGATTTGGCGAGCCACGAATGGCCACAAGGAAGGGTCAGCGGCAGCGGCATAGATGGCGTCGATTAAGCTGAGCAG
>NZ_KB899136.1 GCF_000378045.1 Marinobacterium rhizophilum DSM 18822 | reverse complement strand
CGTCCAGGCTGTACTGGTAAACCGCCTCGTTGTAGTCCGCATCCAGCGCCGTACCGTCGGCCAGCGCCAGGGACAGGCTGCTGCCCGCCGCCGCGTTGGAAACATCGACCGTAAACACGGCGTTGTCACCTTCCGCAACCTCAACATTACCGACACTGATCGCCGGCACATCGCCGTCGATGATGGTCGCTGTGCCGGTGTCGTCGTAGTCACTGCCGTTGCTGGTCAACGTCGCCTTCAGGTCAAAGGTCTCGTTCGGCTCATCAACACCGTCGGCGATCGTGTCAGTACTTATCAGCACGGTGTAATCGCCACCGTCGGCCAACACGATCGGGCCGGCCACATCGTTCCAGTTCGCACCATTATCGAGGCTGTATTGATAATGAGCTTCGTTATAGTCCGCATCAACAGCCGTGCCGTCGGCAAGGCTTAACGCCAGACTACTGCCAGCTGCCGCTTTCGATATATTCAGCGTAAAGACAGCATCCGTACCTTCCGGCACCTCAATATCGCCAACGCCAGTTCCCGCATCCTTGAATTCGACGCCCGGAACATCCGCATCGATAATGGTGGTTGTAACGGTGCTATGTACGACAGCTTCCTGGCCGTTAACCGTGGCGCTCTGGAGCACGACGCTGACACTTTCATCGGGTTCGTCGACGCCGTCAGTGAGCGTCGTAACCTTGAAGCTGACGACCGTGTCGCCGATGGCCATTCCGCCCGCCGGAACCGTTACCGTCAGGACTCCATCCGTACTGTTGTAATCAACGTTCTCCAGCGCAGTATCAACTTCCAGCCCCGTGCCAATTGACAGCTTGATCACCTGACCGGCCTGCAGCTCGGCGCCACTCAGCGAAACACTGTAGTTTGCGGCAAGGCCCTCGTCGACCGTTTCATCACCCGAGAGGGTGAATTCAGGAATATCGTCATCGTAAATCGTGATCTGCGCCTGGCTCTGGGCACTATTGATGGTCGCATTACTGGCATCCAGCAAAACGATATCCAGGACTTCATTACCTTCGAACAGGGCATCTTCGGTGATATATACGCTAACTGGAAATTGAGTAGAGCCAGCCGGGATATCAACAGTATGAATCCGCGCACCGCCATCGCGCCAGTCTTCAAGGTAAGTGGTGGAAAGATCCCGCAGCTCATAGGTAACACTGATAACCTGATCCGAAGCTTTATCCAGTGTCAGCTGGAAGGTCACCTGGCGCTCGCCGCCACCGGTACCCTCCAGCACGGCAACCGAATTACCGTCGACAAGAACAGGAAACTCCGTCGTAGGTTCTGCCGGAGGCTCGCCCCCCCCCGGCGGCGTTTCAACTTCGACTTCAACAGTGACACTGACTACAGGCTCTGCCGGCGTGATTAGCACATCTTCATTTTCAGGAGAGGTAAAGCCGCGGCTAAGGCCGCTGGTCGCATAGCCGGCCTCGGGGTTAACTTCCTGCCCGGTACGGGACAACTGGACGAACGATGAGCCAGAGTCTCCCGGGCCATCAGCTTCACCCGGCGACTGACCGGCAGCGGTAGCCTCGGCCACAGCAGTGGGGTCTTCACCGGCCAGGATAGCGGCCTGGATGGCATCAATCTCGCCGGTCTGCTGGAGCGCCTGCTGTGCACTTGGCGCGGACGCGACCGACTGGGAGGAATCGAACTGGGACGCTTCGGTATAAAATTCGGGGGTAATCAGGGCCTGCTGACCCGACGCCAGTGAAACGATTTCGCCCGAGGCACTGGTCAACTCCACGGCGCCTCCGCCAGCAACACGGATCAGCTCGCCTTCAAACAAGACGTCACCAACAGTTAGAATCCGCTCGCTACCATCAGCGGCCACTGCTACTACAGTGCCACTGATTGACGTTACCGTTGCAGCAACATCCTGGCTCTGCGGCTGATCATCCGGGGCGTTCGATGTCAGGTAACCCGCATCAATCGTCACTTCCTGGCCTGAACCGAATGCCAGCATCTCACCATTAGCGGCTGAAATTTCGATGCGCCCGCCTTCGGCTACGCGAATCTGATCACCTTCATAGACGGCATCCCCAAGCGTAAGAACACGCTCAGAACCATCGGCGCCGACTGCAATAACGGTTCCAGAAATAAAACTGACATTACCTGCTACGTCCCCGATAGCCATGACAAATCTCCTTGATCTCGATAATTGCCCAGTTCAGGCTTTAGCTAAACATAGGGACTAAATCACGGGCCGCCTATTGTACCGTGGTACAGTGACCCGCCTTATCGACATTAGGAATGCATTGGCTTTCGCAACTACGATCAGGTCTCGGCCTGGAAATGACGCGATTTTACCTGCTGCAAGCGCTGATAAATGTCCAGCAAGGTACGGTGCATACCCAGCCCTTCCAGGTTGTCGCCGATGACGGGGGCATCCTCAAATACCTTTTCACCCGACAGCATCAGGCGCACCCGATCGAGCAGCGGCTGACCGTAGATCTGTTGCAGCAGATAATCAAACTGTTCTGCATGACGCTCCGGATCCAGCCGAAACTGCAGCAACTGGTTTATGCACCGACACAGCCGCAAGCGCTCATCAGCCAGCAAACCACTGTGTATCACCCAGTCACTCCACTCCCGCGCCAGGACCAGGTCGCCGGTACGCAATGCCAGTAGACAGCGCAACTCTCCAACACTGAGCCGCCCCCAGAATGAATCCGGATCAACGTACAGGCACAGCAGTTCATCCATGCGCAGATAGTTATCCAGCTCTGCCTTGTCGAGCTGCTGTTCCAGCTCTGCTGCCTGCTCAACACTCAACTCTGCAAGGCGCAATATAGAGTCGCGCAGGCCCATCGCGCGGTTGTTGTTATGGTGTACGAGATAGTCCACCGGATACAGGTCAGCCATCCCCGGCACCACAATCTGGCAACAACACAGCCCCAGGTGCTCATGGTCGGCGATATAAATATCCATATCGACGCGATGAATCAGGTAGCACAGATAGTCAAATTCGACCTGGCTGTCGCCTTCAATGTTCCACTGCGTAAAGGTGTAGTCTGGCTTGCGCGATAAAAGATCCCAGGCCACCACCCCGCTGGAATCAATGAAGTGCGCTTCAAGATTATCCTGCTCGGCCACTGCACTGAGATCAAAACAAGGGGGCGCAAAGCCGTTTAAATCATCCAGCTCCCGCCCCTGCAGCACGCCGGTAAGAGTACGTTCCAGCGCCAGCTCAAATTTTGGATGGGCACCAAAGGCCGCACAGCAGCCGCCATCAGCCGGGTTGATCAGCGTAATATTGACCAGCGGGAATTTGCCGCCCAGAGATGCATCCTGCACAACCACGATAAAACCGGCGGCACGCAACGCGCTGATGGACTCACAAAATGCAGGATAGCGGGACAAAACGTTTTCCGGAATCTGCGGCAGACTGATACCGGCCGTCAGAATCGTATTCTTTATATGACGCTCAAATATCTCGGATAACGCCAGGGTTCGTGCCTCCCAGCGTGAACTCCCGGCAGCCATACCGTTAGAGGTATACAGATTATTGAGTATATTGACCGGCAGCCAGACCTGCTCACCGGTGCGCTGGCGTACAAAGGGAATAGCACAAACCCCACGCTGCTCGTTACCGGAGTTGGTATCCACCAGCATTCGACCGCGCAGCTGACCATGCAGGTCGTAATGATCACGGGTTGCCTCATCGAACAGGCCCGCCGGCAAGCCCGTGCCGGCCAACGCGAACCAGCGCTCATTCGGGTAATGTACAAAATCGGCCTCGGCCAGTGCCTTGCCAAAATAGTAGTCGGCAAAGAAGCGATTGCAGGACAGGCCTGCATAAAAACTACGCAGCGCACAGGCCAGCGCCGCATCACGACTAATGCCCCGTCCACTGCTCTCCAAAAGCGGGCAAGACAGATCACGCAACTGAACGGACCAGACATTGGGCACCGGATTGAACCAGCACACATCTTCCAGCTCGAACCCGAGCTTCTGAAGACCCTGGCGCATCAGGCGAATACTTTCATCCAGCTGCGCGTCTTTAGCTACCAAAGCGCTCATATGCTCTCCCTTACCAACCACTCTTATACTTATGGCATGAATGCGGTACTCAAAACGCCTGCGGCCATTCATGCATCGGCCGACACAGTCTGCGGACTCACATACAGCAGCCCACCCAAGTGCCGCGCCAACCCGCCCAATTATAACCGTATCAGGAGCCACGAACGCAGCCCTGCTTATGGCAAAAAACTTTTTTAAACTAAGGGGTTGACGCTGACCGGGCTCATCATTAGTATACGCGGCCTCGGTTGAGACATTCCTCGATAGCTCAGTTGGTAGAGCAGTAGACTGTTAATCTATTGGTCGCTGGTTCGAGTCCAGCTCGAGGAGCCAACCGTTGATGTAGTGATGTTCCCTGATAGCTCAGTTGGTAGAGCAGTAGACTGTTAATCTATTGGTCGCTGGTTCGAGTCCAGCTCGGGGAGCCAACTACAATAGTAAGTGCAGTACCCGTCGGAGTGTAGCGCAGCTTGGTAGCGCATCTGGTTTGGGACCAGAGGGTCGTAGGTTCGAATCCTATCACTCCGACCACTTTCTTTCCCCCCCTCGCAAAAAATCAGTTACATCGCATTAACGTGTGATTTTTCACTGCACTAAACCCTTCGTAAAACCTTTCCCACTACACACCTTCTCCATAGCGACATTATTTTCTACTGTAACACCGGACACGGTAGCTATCCTGGTTTCGACAACCGCCCACCGATCGCCCTCCGTCACCACGACGATT
>NZ_KB899135.1 GCF_000378045.1 Marinobacterium rhizophilum DSM 18822 | reverse complement strand
AAAGCCGAAATGGGTCCGCTGGTGACGCGGGAACACGCAGACCGGGTACGCCGCTATATCGATTCCGGCGTCGAACAGGGTGCCAAGCTGGTCGTCGATGGACGGGATCTCAAGGTCAAGGGGTATGAGAACGGCTACTTTGTCGGCGGTACCCTGTTCGATAACGTGACCACGGACATGACGATCTACAAGGAAGAGATCTTCGGCCCGGTGCTTGCTGTCGCCCGCGCCGACTCCTACGAAACCGCGGCCCGCTGGATCAATGAGCACGAATTCGGCAACGGCACCGCGATCTTCACCCGCGACGGTGACGCTGCACGTGAGTTCGCCCATCAGATCCAGGTCGGCATGGTCGGCATAAACGTGCCCATTCCGGTACCGATGGCCTTCCATTCCTTCGGCGGCTGGAAAGCCTCGCTGTTTGGTGACCACCACATGCACGGCCCCGAGGGCGTGCGTTTCTACACCAAACTCAAGACCATCACCTCGCGCTGGCCGACGGGCATTCGCTCCGGCGCAGACTTTGTCATGCCAACGATGGAGTAAATATCGGAGACGGCCCCAGCGGGCCGTCTTAGTATGAAGCCAAACGCCCTGGCGTCTGCAGACCTCCTCCTGATGGGTCTGCTTGCTTTAACGGCCCCTGGCCGTACCTGCCACCCACCATCGGCAGGCAGGTATTGACCCGGTCAATTGCTATCCACCGGGTCAATACCATTTTTTGTGCATACGTTCGCTGTACATACTCGAATAAAAAGGAATTGTAAACGTCATGAAAAAGATCAAGGCGTTTATCCTAGCATCAGCCAACGCAACAACGCTGCCGACCGGCGCGGCAGTGGCGGGTGATGCTTACCCTGAATGAGACATCGAGCTCATCGCTGAATCCAATTTACAGCGTTCGCTGCTGCTTTCCGGTGGAGACTGGACAGTCTTCGTCTCTCGGCCCATCAGTCTGACATTTCTGTTACTAGACCTAGCCTTCGTAGCATTCACACTCCGGCAGCAACCACGGACATCCAAACTTGCCAAAAGCTCGACAGCTTGCGACTGCCAAGCCGTTGTCGGTGTGGCCACTAACTTGCCGAACCAGCAATCAGTGGCTAATCCGTTGTGTTGCACAGTTAACGCAGGGATGCGACCAGCCCCGGAGCAAGACAGGTTTACCATAACCAGCATACCCAGTGCGTTCTCCCACTTTTATGGAGCGATATTCCTCTACAGCTTCTCAAGCGTGCAGATTCCAGGTGCTCATGCAGACAATAGACCCTAGGCCCTACAAAACACGGCACCAATGCAGATATAAGCTCCAAGATTCTCGCGTCGAGGTCTTGAGCTCAAGCTGTACTCGGTATTGCAGCTTATCGGCAGGCTTTGACGCCTCAGAAACTGCGCCTTGATTGCGATATCCACTGCAAAACAGAGACCCATTGGCATTTATTCGCAAATACCCCAGAGACAAGGGTGGACTGTCAGGCCCTAAATACAGGCACATGGGTTGATGTCATCACTCCCGCGAGGTGAGTCTGTGGGTTCGGAATGTCCTACTGAACAGGGCTCAATCAGATAAACAGTGTTCTCAGTGTTGGAATGGATGGCTTATCAATAAAAAATGCCACCGACAGAGTCGGTGGCAAAAAACCAGCCACAGAAAGGCCAGAGGAGACGCAGAACAACAACGTCATTCAGGATGTGAAAAGTTCACTGGGTTGACGGCATTCGCAATGCCAAATAGGCATCCGGCCGTTGCCAGGGCCTGGTGTCCAGTTAAATACCAACCAGCCCCTCCATGAATACTTAAGAGGTAGTCTGACTCGAGGCTGGCCCGAGCACCGACTTGAGGAGTGTCACGTCTTCTGCTCCTCCTGTTCATCAATGTCCAAGAAGATTAGCAAAAAGGTCTATCCACAGCAATGTTTATTGCATAAAATAACATACAGCAATTTAATATGCATAATATTGTCATGGTGGTCCCTTTTCCGCCTTGTCATGCGGACGTAACGACTTGGCTGTAATGCGGTTTGCAAACCCTATAACCGACAACGACAACCTCTGAGACCCGCGCTGGCATGACCAATCCGCGAAACACAAATTGCATCGATTTACGGCTGGCTGCCTTAAATGCGATACCAGGTACTGTCAGCTCTACCAGCGACAGCCCCTGCAGATCACTTTGACAACATACGCAAACACTCTCAGGCCACCGACGCGGCTTACGCTGCCTTGGATACGCATTAAACGTGAAAGCAGACGCTTTTACTTCGGCCTAAACCCGCGCAGCGCTATCGCTACATCTATCACCTAAGGAGAAAGCCAAGATGCGAATAGGTGTTCCAAAAGAGATCGACGAAGGGGAAAAGCGCGTTGCGCTCACCCCCGAGGTGGCGATCCAGTTAAAGAAGCTCGGCTTTACCCTGGCGATCGAAACCGGTGCCGGCGACGAGGCAAGCTTTGACGATGACCTGTATCGCGAAGCGGGTGTCGATATTGTCGATGACCCGAAGGAGCTCTGGCACTCGTGCGATATCGTCATGAAGGTGCGTCCGCCCAGCCCACATCCGGAACTCGGCTTTTACGGCATCGAATTGCTGGGCAAGGGCCAGACCCTGATCAGTTTCCTCTACCCGGCGCAGAATCCGGAAATGCTGCAGGAACTGTCGGATCGTGGCGTTACCGCGCTGTCGATGGACTCCGTACCGCGTATTTCCCGCGCCCAGAAGATGGATGCGCTGAGCTCCATGGCCAACATCGCCGGTTACCGCGCCGTGGTCGAGGCCGCGCAGCACTTTGGCCGCTTCTTTACCGGCCAGATCACTGCGGCCGGCAAGATTCCGCCCGCCAAGGTGCTGGTGATCGGGGCCGGCGTGGCGGGTCTCGCGGCCATCGGTGCGGCCAAGAGCATGGGCGCTATCGTGCGTGCCTTCGATACCCGCCCGGAAGTGAAGGAGCAGGTCGAGAGCATGGACGGCGAGTTCCTGATGCTCGACTTCAAGGATGAGGACGGCAGCGGTCAGGGTGGTTATGCCAAGACCATGAGCCCCGAGTTCATCAAGGCGGAGATGGATCTGTTCGCGGCCCAGGCCGCCGAGGTGGACATCATCATTACCACGGCGCTGATCCCGGGCAAGCCGGCACCTGAGCTGATTACCGAGCGCATGGTTGCCAGCATGAAGCCGGGCAGCGTCATCGTTGACCTGGCCGCCGAAGCCGGCGGCAACTGCAAGCTGACGGTCGCCAACGAAGTAGTCGTCAAGCACGGTGTTACCCTGATTGGCTACACCAACCTGCCAAGCCGTCTGGCGGCGCAGGCGAGCCAGCTGTATGCCACCAACCTGCGTCACCTGCTGACTGATCTGTGCCCGGAAAAGAACGGTGAGATCGTCGTCAACATGGAAGATGAGGTCATCCGTGGCGCCACCGTGGTGAAGGAGGGCAACGTGACCTGGCCGCCCCCCGCACCGCGCCTGTCGGTTGCACCCAAATCGGACATCGGTGACAAGGCCCGCGCTGCGGTCGAGAAGGCGGCGCCCAAGCCTGCGCATCCGCTGGCGTTCCTGGCGCCCTTGGCGCTGGCGGGTCTGGTCCTGTTTGGCCTCGGTGCTGTTGCACCGCCTGCATTCATCGGTCACCTGACCGTGTTCGTGCTGTCCTGCTTCATCGGCTACATGGTGATCTGGGGTGTGTCCCACTCGCTGCACACGCCGCTGATGAGTGTCACCAACGCCATCAGTAGCATTATCGTCATTGGCGCGCTGATACAGATCTCGAGTGACAGTACGCTGGTCGTGGTGCTGTCCACCCTGGCGGTGTTTATCACCAGCATCAACATCGTCGGTGGTTTCGCCGTCACGCAGCGCATGCTGCGGATGTTCCGCAAATAAGGTCCTCCTAAGATGAATACAGGTGTAATCACAGCTTCATACATCGGTGCCAGCGCACTCTTCATCCTGGCACTGAGCGGTCTGAGCCACCAGGAAAGCGCGCGTCGCGGCAACCTCTACGGCATGCTGGGCATGGGCCTGGCGCTGGTCGTAACCATCTTCGGTCTGGTGACCGACAACCAGTTCGTGCTGATTGTCGGCATGGTGGCCGGCGGTGCGATCGGCTGGTACCTGGCGAAAAAGGTCGAAATGACCCAGATGCCGGAACTGGTCGCCATTCTGCACAGCCTGGTGGGTCTGGCGGCGGTCTTCGTCGGCTATGCCAACGTGCTGGATCACGGCAGTGTGATCGGCGGTGTCGAAAAGACCATTCACGATGTCGAAACCTACCTCGGTATCCTGATCGGCGCGGTGACCTTCTCCGGCTCCGTGGCGGCCTACCTCAAGCTCAGCGCCAAGATCAGCGGCAAGCCGCTGCAGTTGCCGGGACGGCACCTGTTCAACCTGGGTCTGCTGGTGCTGTCTGTGCTGTTCGCTATCTTCTTTGTGCAGGGCTCTGCGGCCGGCGGTGGCCTGGTCTGGCTGGTGCTCATGACGCTGATCGCGCTGGTGTTCGGTGTGCACATGGTTGTGGCCATCGGCGGTGCCGACATGCCGGTGGTGGTGTCGATGCTCAACAGCTACTCCGGCTGGGCAGCGGCGGCGATGGGCTTCATGCTCGGCAATGACCTGCTGATCGTCGTCGGCGCCCTGGTGGGCTCCAGCGGTGCGATCCTCAGCTACATCATGTGCAAGGCCATGAACCGCAAGTTCGTTAACGTCATCCTGGGCGGTTTCGGTACCGGTCCGAGCAAGGGCGGTGCACCGGCGGGCCCTGCCGGTGAAGCCGGCGATGTGCAGCCGATTGAGGCGGAAGAAGCGGCCGGCCTGCTGGAACATGCCAAGGAAGTCATGATCCTGCCGGGTTACGGCATGGCCGTCGCCCAGGCGCAGCACACCGTGTTTGAAATCACCAAGAAGCTGCGCGAAAAGGGCGTCAAGGTACGCTTTGGCATCCATCCGGTGGCCGGACGCATGCCGGGTCACATGAACGTGCTGCTGGCCGAGGCCAAGGTGCCGTACGATATCGTTTACGAAATGGACGAGATCAACGCGGACTTCCCGAATGTGGATGTCTCGATCGTGATCGGCGCCAACGACATCGTTAACCCGGCGGCGCAGGAAGTGCCGGACAGCCCCATCGCCGGCATGCCGGTGCT
>NZ_KB899134.1 GCF_000378045.1 Marinobacterium rhizophilum DSM 18822 | reverse complement strand
GACTGCTCGGACGACTTCAGCTCAGAGGCAAGCATGAAATCATCCAGCGTCCAGCCCTTGCGCTCCATCAGCACTTCCATGGTGCCGCGCTGACCGGAGCCCGGGTTGCCGACATTGACCCGCTTGCCCTTGAGATCATCAAACACCTTGATGCCGGAATCGCTACGGGCAACCACGGTGAAGGGTTCAGGGTGTACGGAGAATACCGCGCGCAGTTCCGGGTTGGGGCCCTGCTCTGCGAACTTGTCGGTACCGTGATAGGCGTGATACTGCATGTCGGACTGGGCCACACCCATGTCCTGACCGCCTTCACGAATGGCATTCAGGTTAGCGACAGAGCCGCCGGTCGAGGGTGCCGTGCACTTGATACCATGTTCCTCAGCGCCGCGATTCACCAGGCGGCAGATCGACTGACCCACGACATAGTACACGCCCGTCTGACCGCCGGTGCCGATAGTCACATAGGTCGGATCGGCCGCTGACACGCTCTGCGCCGCGCCCGACAGCATGACCCCCGCGGCCAGTACCGATGCAGTAAAGGCATTCTTGAATTTGATCATCATTGTCTTTTCCTTGTTATTCTAAATTAGATACCCGCTCGTAATTGACGCCGCGCCGCGTACACCAGGTACAGACCCGCATCTCATACCCGCCAGGCTAATAGCCGGCCGCTCACAACACTTGCTCTTCGTAACATCTCTGAACATCAAGCCACAAACCTTCGCTGTTGCTGATCACATCGGCCACAGGCTGTCTTTACCATAGGCACACATTCGCGATGACGGTAAATGGTGAGGACAGATTGTGCGATCCATCTCGTACAACGAAGCCATGTGCAAATATATTTGCTATTATATTTTTATGCAAATATTTTTGCTTTAAAAATATGAGAATAAAGTGATCTCTGTAAATGCCCTGTTGCGAGGCGCCCTGGCCAGGCTTGAACGCTACTAACTGCGCGACTGGCCGCTGGCGTCTAGATATGGCTCACCGCTGCGAAGATAAACATAAATGCAAATTAATTTGCACCTTAACCAGCTCGCAAATAGCCATGCATATAGTGAGGGACTGGATAGAGGTTATAATCCGGCTTTTACCAATAGCCGTGAGTCAACAGATATACGGATAGCGTGCAATGACAGAACCGAGCTTCACACCGCCCCACAACCTGGACAGCCTGCGCCGATTGCTGGCGGAACTGGACAACAAACAGGGACCGATCCGCCTCGGCCAACAGTCACGCCGAGTGCTGAATGCAATGCTGGAGAACCCGGAACAGGCCGCCATTGCCTCCATCACCGAGCTCGCCGAACGCCACGGCGTCAATGCCTCTACGCTTTCCCGATTGTCCCAGCGCCTGGGCTTAAGCGGCTTCAACGGATTGCAGCAACTGTTTCAACTCGAACTTACCGGCAGCCCGCTGCATTTTTACAGTGAGCAGGCCAGTAACCTGGTGCACCCAAGTGACCAGCAGGAGACGGGCCTGCCCAGCCGGCTCGCTCAGCAGGCTTGCGGCAACATTGTATCCATGATCGAAAACATCGACCTCGCCAGCTTCGACCGCGCAGCCGAGTTGATCGCAACAGCGCCCCAGGTGCGCATTTATGGCGTGCGCCAATTCTACTCACTGAGTTATTTCCTGGGGTATGCCCTGGGCATGATCCGCGCGAACACCGCCACCCTGGATGCCGGGCGACAAGGTATCGCCGATGCACTGAGTCCATTACAGCCAGGTGATGTGCTGGTTGTTGCCAGTTGCTTTCCGTATACAGCCAGTGTTATCAGAACCGCAGAAATTGCACGTCATCACGGTATCAAAATCATTGCACTGACCGACACTGTACATTCACCGCTGCATGAGCTTGCCGACAGCAGCTTCTGTGTACCCAACCGGAGTCTGTTTTACAGTAATGCCATGGCCGGTTTCTTTGTGCTGGGCGAGGCGTTGTTAAGCGAGGTGGCGGCAAAACTGGGCAACGCAGCGATAGACACGCTGCGTCGGCGGGAGGACATGATCAGCGAACTGGCGCCGCTGTCTTGAAGGCCCGATGCTCTCAGGCATAAGGTACCATTGACCCGTCAGGCCTGCGTAGCGGCACCGCGCAGCAGCAATACAGAACATTGCGCACGTTCCACCACCCGGGCGGAGTTCGAGCCCAGCAGTGCACTGTCCAGACGGCCACGGTGATGGGCCGACATGATGATCAGGTCGGCGTTAATGGCCGCCGCCTCCTTGATGATCCGTTCCGCCGGATGCCCCTGATGCACTGACAACGTATGCGCGACATCAGCGGGCAGGTGCGTGGCGGCATACTCAACCAGGTGCTGGTCCACTGCCTTGTGGGCCTTTGCCAGCACGGCAGGATCAAAAAACGACGCCACCATCGGCGATACAAAGCCCGGCATGACCGTCATCAGGTGAATATGGCCGCCATCGCGATCAAGCTCCCGCAGCGCCACGGCAATGGCGGGCTCCGCGAAAGCGGGTTCCTCAAGGTCCACCGGTATCAGAATCGTCTTGAACATGTTCGGTCCTCGCCCGGCCTGTGGCCGGCTCAATCAGGGCCGCCCGCCACAGGCGGGCGGCCGGTTATCAGGCCCTCGCAGCGCCAGCCTGCGGCTGAGCCGCGCGCCGGCGACGCTGCATCATCACCAGGGGTACCAGTAACAAGAGCGCCGGAATAAAGATCAGCTCCTTGGGCGGCTGAGGCTGTGCAATCTCGACGCGCTCAATGACCTGGTCAAAGGTCAGCCCCGCGTGCTCGGCGCGGCTGTCGAAGGTCACCGCATCCACCAGTGCCTTGCCGTTGTCATCCAGCAGCTCGACCCCCGCATCCATCAGCCGGTCCCGTGTATTCTCGCCCTCACCCACAGGCAGCAAGACGACGAAACTGCGTGCGTTGCCGATCTCGTCTTCACCCAGAACGTGCAGCCGCAGCGGCGTGCCCGACGGAATGTCCACGGCCTCGTCAAGCAGCGTCGCCCCCTCTCGCGCCTCGTACGGATCCACCAACTGGTCCATCCAGAAGCCAGGCCGGAACAGTGAGAAGGCAATCAGCAACAGCAGCAGCGTTTCATGCAGCCGGCAACGCACCAGGAAATAGCCCTGGGTAGCCGCCGTGAACAGCAGAATGCCAACAGTCGAGATCACAAACACCATGATGCCGTGGGGCCAGTCGACGTTGATCAGCAACAGGTCGGTGTTGAAGATAAACAGGAAGGGCAGGATCGCCGTGCGCAGACTGTAGAAGAAGGCGACAAAGCCCGTGCGTATCGGGTCACCACCGGACACGGCGGCGGCCGCAAAGGACGCCAGCCCGACGGGCGGCGTCACATCGGCCATGATCCCGAAATAGAACACGAACAGGTGCACGGCAATCAGCGGCACAATCAGCCCGGACTCCTGCCCCAGGGTGACGATGACCGGCGCCAGCAACGACGACACCACAATGTAGTTGGCGGTGGTTGGCAGCCCCATGCCCAGGATCAGACTGAGTACCGCCGTCAGTATCAGCATCAGCAGCAGGTTACCAAAAGACATGACCTCCACCAGATCCGCCAGCACCGAGCCGACACCGGTCTGGGACACTGCGCCGACGATAATGCCGGCCGTCGCCGTGGCGATGCCGATACCAATCATGTTGCGGGCACCGGTGATCAGGCCGTCAATCAGCTGATCAACACCCGACCGGCACGCCGCCCCGAGCTGCCCTTGCTTGCGGAAAAAGGCAAACAGCGGACGCTGGGTCACCAGGATGACCATCATCAGCACACTGGCCCAGAATGCAGACAGCCCGGGCGACAGACGCTCGACCATCAGGCACCAGACCAGCACCACCACCGGCAGAATAAAGTGCAGACCCGATTTCACGGTCGGCCCGGTCTCCGGCAGTTCCACCACATCGGAGTCGGGGTCATCCAGCTCAAGCTCAGGGTAGCCCGCCGCAAAGCGGATCAGTCCCACATAGACGGCAAAGAGCAGCAGCGCGATGACGATACTGGCGGCATCCCCCAGCAGGGGCTTGATCCAGCCGATACCGAAATACACCGCAAAGGCGACGACGGCCGTTCCCATAAAGCCCAGCAACATGCCCATCAGGCGCATCTGCCAGGGCCTCACAACACCGCGGCGGGGCAGCCCCTGCATGTTCTGCTTCAGGGCCTCAAGATGAACGATATAAACCAGTGCGATATAGGAAATCAGTGCCGGCAAAAAGGCATGGGTAATGACCTCGACGTAGGACAGGCCCACGTACTCCACCATCAGAAAGGCCGCAGCCCCCATGACCGGAGGCATGATCTGGCCATTCACCGACGATGCCACCTCGACGGCACCGGCCTTTTCAGCACTGAAGCCTACCCGCTTCATCATGGGAATGGTAAAGGTACCGGTCGTCACCACATTGGCAATCGAGGAGCCGGAGATCAGGCCCGTCATGCCGGATGAGACCACCGCGGCCTTGGCCGGACCACCGCGCATGTGACCCAGCAGCGAGAACGCCACCTTGATGAAATAGTTGCCCGCACCGGCCTTGTCGAGCAGTGCGCCAAACAGAACAAACAGGAAGACAAAGCTGGTCGATACACCCAGCGCGATCCCGAATACACCTTCGGTGGTGACCCACTGATGGTTAACCACTTCTTTCAGGCTTGCCCCTTTGTGGGCAATGATCTCCGGCATGTAGGGGCCGGCAAAGGTGTACACCAGGAACACCAGCGCCACCACCACCAGGGGAGGCCCCAGCGCACGCCGGGTCGCCTCGAGCAGCAAGACGCACCCCACGCAGGCCACGACAATATCCTGCATGATCGGCGCCCCCGGGCGGGTCGACAAATCAACGTAGAAAATAAACAGATAGGCGGCGGAGAACGCGCCCAGCAAGGCCAGCAACAGATCCATCACCGGCACGCGGTCGCGCGGGGACCCATCCATCGCCGGATAGGCCAGAAACGCCAGAAACACCGCCAGCGCCAGGTGAATGGAGCGCGCTTCGGTATCATTGAAGACGCCAAAACTGCCGATCAGCGGCCAGTCGTAAAATGGCAGGGGCGACGCAATCCAGAGCTGGAACAACGACCATCCCAGCGCCGTGCCGAGCAAAAGCATTTTCTGAAAACCCTGCGGGTTGCGCGCACCACTGTCGGTCGCCGCAACCATGTCCTGCAACCCGGCCTCATCGTAGACTGGCGGGTCTTTTTTGGGGTCACTCATAACGTCTCCGGTTTATAGACTGCGCCCGTAAGAACTGTTCAAAATCGCTACACG
>NZ_KB899133.1 GCF_000378045.1 Marinobacterium rhizophilum DSM 18822 | reverse complement strand
GCTACCTGGATGATGGTGCGTTGCCGATCGACAATAATCGGGTGGAAAACCTGATCCGCCCCTGGGCGCTCGGGCGCTCGAACTGGCTGTTCGCGGGCTCATTACGCAGCGGTCAGCGTGCCACTGCCATCATGAGCCTGATCCAGTCCGCCAAGCTGAATGGGCATGAACCCTATGCGTATCTGAAAGATGTGCTGGCCCGGCTGCCGATCCAAAAAGCCAGTGCGATCGGTGAGCTACTTCCGCATAACTGGAAAGCGCCGGCTGACAAGGTGTGATAGCCGGACGCTTACTTCTCCTCAGCGATATAGCCCGATGCATCGTTGTGAATGAAATTAACTTGATGGGCAACGCCGAGTTCTTCGGCACGCTGCTTCGCCTGTGCGGTGAACAATGGACTCATGTCGATGCCGGTACCAACAATGCCGTGGTCGCGGGCCCAGGTGCACAGCATTTCGCCCGAACCGCTTCCAAGGTCGAGCACCCGCGCTCCTGGCTTTAGGCGAAGGGCGGCGCCGAGAGTGACGAATTTGTCGGGCGTGAACGGATTGTGGATGCGATGCTCACTTTCCGTGATATTGAAAAACCGTGGGATGTCCAATGCGTAAACCTCCTACAGAATGCGAATAGATTGGATAAAAAGCCTAACGCTCAAAGCAGCGTCGCTCAGCGTCCGACTGCCTTATCTGGTTAGGCATTCAGCCAGTCCGCTATCATCGATTCCGTGTAAGGATACACTGTGCGAATTACGAAGAGAAAGAATGCCATTTTCATTGCAAATATGATCCAGCCGACGAAAGCATAGCGGTTTCGACGTTGCCAATTGGTGAGAAATCTGGGGCCAACCAGGACAAACCAAAGGGCCGGAGCCATTACGCAAATGGCCGCAATCCAAGACTCAGGAGTCTTTGGTTTTACATACAGAATTCCCAGGGCCAAACATGCCACAACGAATAGCACACCGTCGTATCGGCGCTTCTCTAGCGGCATATTGAGCGGCTCATTCCTAAGTTTCATTTGCTGCCTAACCTCGAAGCTCATGGGCGGGGCTTTGCCGCGGGTCTGCTTGAATTATTTGTAATATGTTTAGTTACACCTTATCCGCAAAGTAGGCCATGATTTCTTCAGTAGTCATTTCCTTTGTCTCATTGGCAAAGCAATAGTAACTAGGACGCATATCGCTAAAATACTGCATGTCCATTTCCAACCCTTTTAGGTTTGGAAACAAGCCCACTGGCATACTGTACTCGCCTGTCTCTTTGAGTTTATAGAATAGATGAGTCCCACACTCAGTACAAAAGCCACGAGAAGCCCAAGAGGATGATTTGTACATCTTTACCTTATCGTCACCTTCCACTTTCACTTGAGTACCACATTTCACCGCAAAGAATGGTGCACCACCCCAAGTTCGGCATGATTGGCAGTGACACACCGTAAACTTAGGATTCACGTTTTCGGCAGTAATTTTTACCGCACCACAAAGGCAACTGGCCTCAGAACAAGACATTGAGATAATTCCAAAATTGATAAAACATATAACGCCTGCGACCATCGGTGCCAAAACTGGCGCGAAGCAGAAGTCCCCGGGGGCGGAAATCCCCGGGGTCATCCATTAGCCGACGGTGGTCTTGTGAATGCGTTTGTTATATTCCACTTCAATCTCGCACTGGAGCTTTTCAAGCTCGTCAAGAATACGGATAAATTTGGTACCAAGCTCGGTAACCTTATACTCAACTCTTGGTGGTACCTCATTATAAGAAATACGTTCCAATATCCCAAATTCTACATTCCTACGTAAGCATTGATTAAGAACTTTAGTAGTTAGTCCTTCAACACTTCGCACCATTTCGCCTGGGCGATTAATTCCGCTAGCAAGAAGTTGGTAAACAGTAAGCGACCATTTGCAGCCGTAAATGCTTTCAACCATTTTAGCACTTTCGCTAGGTGCAGTTTTTCTTGAAAAGATTTTTTCCTTAGTTTTCATAAAGATATCCCAAAAAGTACCTACCTTACCAAAATGTGCTTACTTTTCTATCTACAGCTTGCTCTGTAAATTTTCTCTATACTTTAACACAAACTGGAGAAACATTATGACTACTTCAAGTATTGCCCTAATCATAGGTGGATCAAGCGGCATGGGCTTGGCTACCGCGAAGCAACTGGTTGTCCAAGGCATTAGCACTATTATTCTAGGCAACAACCCCACCAAGCTAAAATCCGCTAAAGCGACGTTAACCGCAACCGCAGCCAGTAATGTGGTTGTAGAGACGTATCAGGCTAACCTTTATGAACAGCAGGATGTCGATAGGGTAATTGAAGCGCTTAACGCAGAAGAAAGGCATATCAAGTTTCTAGTTAATGCAGCAGGTTGCTTTAACCCAAAGCCATTCTTGGAACACGGAATGAGCGACTATGATGCCTATTCAGAACTAAACCGAGCAACCTTTTTTATAAGCCAAGCCGTAGCCAAAAATATGAGTAATAATGGCGGCGGCTCAATTGTTCATATTGGTTCAATGTGGGCTAAACAAGCAATTAAAGCAACGCCATCTTCAGCCTACTCAATGGCTAAAGCTGGATTACATTCATTAACGCAACATATGGCGATGGAGTTGGCTGATAAAAATATCCGTGTAAATGCTGTTTCTCCTGCCGTTGTTAAGACTCCTATTTACGAATCTTTCATTGAGCCGAGTGCAATCGATGAAACACTTGCCACATTTGATAGCTTCCATCCAATTGGAAGAATTGGTACTCCCGAAGATATCGCCAATGTAATTAATTTTCTGCTTAGCAACGATACAAGCTGGGTGACTGGAGCCATTTGGGACGTGGATGGTGGCGTAATCGCTGGCCGAAACTAGTCTCTTAATCAAAAAACTGAAAAATATGTAAAACGCTTTTTTAGCTCCAATAAATACCATGAATTTAGGCGAACACTGAAAGTGCCGCAGAGAAAATGTCAAACATTGGAGCGACCACTTCAACAAAAATGTGGGCAGAAAAGCAATTAATAACGATCATTCTAATATGATTGTTAGTTGTTTATTTGCCCCAATAACTAAGAAATCTACTATGACCCAACCAAGCCGTGTTTTTCTATATGCCGAATTTCAAATATCAGCGTCGTTTACTGAGGATCTGTGGCAGGACGTAAATACTGCTATGCATACTGTACTGGGGCTACGGAACAAAACCTGGTTGAGCGGAATCAACAGCCATTCCGTTGGCGGTTTCTACGAGTTCGACTCTATTCAGAACGCACGCGCCTACGCCGAAGGCATGTTGAGCGATTTGGCCAAGACGGTAAACGCCAGCCTTAGCGTCAAGCTGTTTGATGGTGATGTAGTGGCCGAAGCGAGCAGAGGAATGAACTCTCCCTACTTCGCCGCCTAACGGATACATTAGCCTATCTGACATAATGCCCTTTCCGACCGCGTGGACTCAACGAGGCCACGCATTTCGTCGAGAGTCATTCTGTAATCTAGTGCGTCGGCACACCGGTTCTTCGGGTGCGTTTCATCTGAATCATCTCTCTGTAGGTTTCTAACTATAGAAGGTGTCTACTGTTCGTGGGTAACTCGGATTCATAACGCCTGCTCTCACCGGTGCCAAAACCGACGCGAAGCAGAGGTTTTGGCACTGGTGCATAGCCTGGTTATGCGCTCTTACGGATGCCACGGATATCCTCGATATCCACCGGACGTGAGAGCACCGATTTAAGAACGACAATGGGGTCACCCATTAGTGCGGCAGATGAAATCGCGACGTTCAAAGCCGGTGGTCTGATCAACAGATTCAAAGCAGACAAGGCCGCACAGCCGGCTGATTAGCGATCACCTCGGTAATCGCCCCCGGAGACTGTCCGGGCGCAACGGACCGGGTTCGGCAATCAGCTCTCGGGCGGCGTCCACTTGCCCCCAGACGTCCCACAGCAATACCCCGCGCACCCGGCCGTCCTCGAGGTAGTACACCACCCCTTTACCGCCCGGCTGTTGCCAATCGGCCACTGTCTCGAGCCGTGCATCCAGTTCCCCGACCCCCTCAAAGCCAAGCTCGAAGAGATCGGAATAGAAAAACGGCAGGTGGTGATAGGGATCGGCGGCACCGGCCATGTTGCGCCCGGCGAGTTGCCCCATGGTGTTGGCATTGTCCTCGTGTTCCACGCGGATGCGCTTGCCCAAGGCCGGATTATGGAAGGCTGCGACATCGCCTGCCGCGTAGATGTCCGGATCACCGGTGCGCAGGTACTCGTCGACGACGATACCGTTACTCACCTCCAGCCCCGCCGCTTGCGCCAGTTCGATATTGGGCTGGATGCCGATGCCTGCCACCACGCCATCGACCTGGATCGACTGCTGACTCGCTGTTTTCAACAGGCACTGAGTGCCACTCAGCTCTAGCGCAGTGACCGTTTCCCCCGCCAGGACCTGTACCCCCTTGGCACGATAGTAATCGTTTAAAAACAGCCCCAACGCCCGCGGAAAGACGCGGCCACCGATCGTTTCCTCCGGAAACAGCATCACCACCTCCTTGCCGTTCATGGCCAGGGCGGCGGCGATCTCGGACCCGATAAAGCCGCCGCCAATCACCGCAAAACGCTGGCCCTGCTCAGTCAGCGTACGCAAGCGACGGTAATCCGCCAGGGTACGGAAATAGATGATCCGCTCGCCGTCAAAAGGTAGCTGCCGGGGTGTCCCGCCGGTGGCCAGCAGCAGCTTGTCAAAGCTATAGCGGTCCTGCTGGCTATCGATGACCTCCTTATTCTGCCGATCAAGCGTCAGCGCCCGTCGCCCCAGGTGCAGCGTCAGCCCCTTTTCCGGCGTATTGCGCCAGACTTTGTCCAGTGCCCCCCCCTGCCAGAGCCCTTTGGACAGGGGCGGACGGTCATAAGGCGGCTCGGGCTCAGCACCGATGAGACCCACCGAGCCCGTTGGATCGATTTGACGAATGCCACGCACGGCGGCATCAGCGGTCATACCCGCGCCGATGATCAGGTACCTGTAATGCTGTGACATGTCTCCCCCCCTTTGCAGGATTTCCTGGCTCTTAGTGAACTATAGCTACTTTCACTTCAACCAGGTCGCACCTATCCTGATCGCCAGGATCCGGACTAAAGAAGCTGCTGTCATACCCGATCTCTGCGGACCCAGGTCCAGCGTAGCCACTCAACCCAGCCGGCGCACCGCCGGATTCAGGACTATCGGACTTTGCCAACCAACTCCCCCAGACCGGCTTATCCAAGTACCTCATTTAACAGTCGACAAATCTTGACCAAATCCTCCATGCCCAGCGCCCTGTCCACTGCTACTGGGCAAGATCACACCTCGTGGCGATAGGTTCGGTTGAAGCGCTCGATATAGGAATTTTGTGTCGGCTTGCCTGGCTCTATGAATTCCAACACAACGTTGTTGTATTCAGCCCATTCAGACAACGCCAATGAGATGAATTCCGGCCCGTTGTCTACCCTCACTTTCATCGGCTTTCCGCGCCAAGCGACAACTCGTTCGAGTGTCCTGATAACACGGGTTGCGGGTAGATTCAGATCGATCTCTATCGCCAGCGCTTCGCGGTTAAAGTCATCCACGACGTTGAACGTCCTGAATTTCCGGCCACAGCGTAGCGCGTCATGCATGAAGTCCATCGACCAGCAGTGGTTGACCTGAACGGGCACCGCCAGCGGCTCAGGTGAGCGGGATGGCAGGCGCTTCTTGCCCTTGCGGCGCAGATT
>NZ_KB899132.1 GCF_000378045.1 Marinobacterium rhizophilum DSM 18822 | reverse complement strand
TTCAAATTCAGCCATGGATTTTCCTGCGAGCTTCAATCGTTTTCACATCGCGGCATTCAATCACGCCTACTTAGAGGTATCAATGAGCAGTGACCCTAGCCCACAACGCTTATTAACCTGGTGTGCAAATAGGTTCCCTACCTATTTGCACATCACGCCACGGAAACGGGCGCAGGTGCGCGGACATGCTGGTTTCCGCGGCGTTCGCATTGGCCTGCGGCCAATGATGAAGCATCCCTGCTTCATGTATTAACCCGCCGGATTAATAACCACTGAAAACTGGAAAATCAGATATAAAACTCTACTGCCTGGTGTCGGCTTCCTGTCCCCATCTGCCGACCACGATTAGGCTATCCGGGGTCTCTCCGCAGTCGGCAGCCGGCACAAACCGGACATTGATGAACCTGGAAATAGCTACACTGTCCCCGGAATTCCGACATTTGCGTTACACTCGATAGTCTCACGAGTCTTCCTGGAGCCATCGAATAAATGGACCTTGCCGATGACGTTTGCCATTGAGTTCGACTTCAACACCAAGCAGGAACGCCCGGTGGCCCTGGAAGAGATCGCAGCGGTGCCGGCGAGCGGACTTTATTACTGGATCGACCTGGAGGGCGAGCCGAAAGCAACGGCAAGGGGGTTTCTCGAGCGGATGAACATCGACCCGCTGACCCTGGACCTGCTTTTCGACGACGATACCCCGCCCAGATTCAACGTGTTTTCCTCCTGTCTGCACTTCATGCTCAAGGAAGCCCGCGTGGTGAACGACGACTGGCTCACCGTGCCCGTGCAGGTGGTGCTTGGGTCGCATTTCATGCTCACATCGCATCCTGCGCGCGTGGAGTTTCTCGCCGATATCAAGCAAACCTACAAGGAAGATTTCCATGAGCACAGCCATTCGCCCGGCTTTTTGCTCTTTGAACTTGCGGACCATCTGACGCAGGGCTACCGGCTGACACTCAACGGCATCAGCGAAATGATCGAAGGCGTCCAGGCGCAGATATTGGGCGAAGCGGGAAGCGAGATGTTCCACGAAGTCAACGACCTGATCCGCTGGCTGCTGGAATTCCGCAAGATCATCATTGCCACCCGGGAGATCGTGCACGAACTGGCCACGCGCAAATCACCCTTCGTCAGCGAGAGCACGCGACCGTTTCTGGAGAAAAAGGGCGTGCTGCTGGACCGCCTGAGCACGGATGTCACCACGGAACGCGAGGTCCTTTCGGAGAGCCTGAACCTCTTCATGGGCATCGTGAGTTACCGCACCAACCGGGTCGTCACCAAGCTCACGATGGTCAGCATGTTCTTTCTGCCACTCTCGTTTCTCGTGGGCCTGTACGGCATGAACTTCGGCTCTCCCGATTCCACGATGCCGGAACTCGGCTGGAAATACGGCTATGTGTTCTTCTGGTGCGTCGTGGCCACCATCGTCGGCTCGTTGGTGTACTGGATGCGACGCAATAAATGGTTTTAGTATGACGTCCTGAAACGTTAGGAATCGCTTTAGCGGAACGCATGGCGAGCGGGCGCCCCATAGGGGTGCTCACGGGGTCACCCATTGGCCGACGGTGGTCAGGTCTTGCCTTTTGCCCTCACAGATGAGAAACCAGAGGAAAAGACAAGGCCTGACCCCGGAGCCCACGGAATTAAGTATACTGTCCCCGGAATTCACGAAAATAAACCATTCACCGAACAAACTTGATCTGACCAACACTGTCCGTTGTCGGCACGAATCGGACATCGATAAACGAGGAAAGAAGTATACTGCCCCCGGAATTTTTTGTGTTTATATTTTTTGTGTTTATATACAGTGTAGCTATGACTGAGCATCATGGGTAATCAGGTAATCTTTTACATCTTTCTAGGAATTTTTGTTCCTCGAACTTGAGGATATATTTCTAATATGTTTCAGTCATCTATCAGATGTCCAAATTTTTCCGCTTTTGTTCGATATAAAGAGGCGACTTCATCCGAGGGATTAGGAACACGCAAGCTAGCAGTTTCAACTTCAATTCCAAATTCTTTCAAACCATTGGCTTTATCTGGATTGTTAGTTAACAGTCTAACTTTTCGGACTGAATTTCGTACTAAATATTCAGCGACTTTTTGGAAGCTTCTATTATCAGGAGAAACTCCAATAGAAATTCGAGAATCATGGGTATCCATGCCTTCGACCTCAAGAGCTGTCGCCTTAACTTTTGCCGAAAGTCCAGCTCCACGGCCGTCAATTCTGAGATAAAATAGAATTCCGCATCCTTCCTTACATATTTCACTCAATGCCATATGCATTTGGTCTGCGCAATCGCAAAGAGCACTGTCAAAAGCCTCAGCGAAAACGCACTCAGAATGAATTCTTACTAGTGGTGCTTCGGCGGAAAACGGATCGCCTTTCAGTAGAACTAAGTCCCCATCCACTGCATCGGTTAGCTCTACTGATTCTACAGTGATCTCACCCCATACTCTTGAGGGAATTGTAGCCCGCTCTCCTAGAAAGTTCTTGTACATCAAAACTCTCCAATTCTGATTGAAACTTCTTTAGATAGTTCATCTTTCATTTTCTCACGTATTTCTGGACAGATTGTTTTTAATACACCTCTAGGATTCCGCTTAATCTTTGTGCCTAGACTTTCGGAATCAAGTACTGATTCGTCTGCTACCGTAAAGTACGCACTTATCTCAAATGATTCAATTAGTCTTTTGATTGCAGAGCAAAACTTTTCACTGCGTAATTGCATAGGCCCAATCTCATCTACGAAGAATAGGCGAACGCCATTATTAATCGAAATTTCAATTTCATCAGCAATATCATCCCATATCAATGAATCTACATCATATAATTCTTTTTCATTCCGATTGGCGAAACGCCTTGCTGAAGAAAACTCTGAAGTTATTGCTTCAAACCCGATACGTTCGTCATTATCACTAAGGATTTCTTTCGACAATACGTAATATGGATTAGCTCGAACCGATAATTTAATCAAATAATCCATGAGCGTTGACTTTCCCGATCTAGGCTTTCCAGTTATAAGGGTAAGCTTACTAGCAACCGACCACATAGATTCGAACTGATTCCTATAGACATTAAATGTATTAGGTGAGCTTGAAAAAGACACTGGAAAATCTGCTTTTTCCTCGTAAGGAACCTTAAATCCAGCGAGCCTAACCAAGGCCTGACAGTGATCTTTAACATTTGAATGTGGGTCAGCCATAACCATGGTATATGATACCGGATAAGGTAAATATCGAATTTCTAATTGATTATTATATGATTTGGCTGATTTCGAAATTTCGAACATATGTTCGGTAAACTTCTCACTGCGGGCCTGAAACGACTGAGAAGATGACAAGGTAGAATTCCTGAAAGCCATAAGGCTCGCTGTAGTATTATCGGGGGAGGCCAATAGAACTTTTATTTTACCACCCCCCTGAAGAAAGGAGATTATTTCAGAGCGATAGGTTTCTGATAGCAAACTACCTGTTTCTTGTACAAACCACAGCAAGGATGCTGCCTGGCGGATGTATTTCGATTCACTTGTTTTAGTAGAGAAAAATTTATCTGCCTCAGGAGTCCCCAAAGAGTGTATTACTTTTTTTGAAACGTCTTCTGCAAGATTGTTTCGCCTCTCTGCTTCACGATAATTTTCTATCTCCTTTAGAAGCGCATAAGAAAATACAAACAATATAAAAACTGGAATTATTCCTGCCAGAAGTGCCAATGATAAGTCACGGCCAATCTTCAGATATGTTGATTCTGTTGAAAGGTTTGTTGATGCCATCCAGAAATACGTACCAACTAACACAATGATAGCTACTACAGCACCGATCATCCCGAGCTTTTCAATTGCACGAAGTAGACCTGACATCTCTTTATTTTCGCTAATATTCATGATTATCTTTAGTTTGAGTTAACATTTCAATACTGCGTAGACACGCTTACATGCAAATCACAATGCTTTTAAGAGCAGTAAATTTACTGAGAGTAAATTTACTTCGCATACCACAACCGTTCATCTCCGTTGAAACCAAGCATGTCGTTTATTTGCGAGGCTACGCGAAGTATCCGGCAACCCCAGCCCATAATATTTTTATATTGGACTAATTCTGATCGTCATGCCAGTAAGAACTGAGCATGCCGTTGCGGTGATACGCGCACGCGAACTAGCATCCACGTATAAGCAATGTCCGATTTTATCCTTAAGCGGAAAAACAAATTTCCGAATATTCTTAATATTCTGATTTTTGGTATTTATTTCGAATAACCGCGACGTAGCGTTTTAAAAAAAGAAAAGGAATGCACAGGCTGGCAGAGGAGCGGGCGCTCCTCTGCCGAAGGGGATCAGGTGGCGTTGGCTACCTGCGAGACGCGGCTGAGGTGATAGTCGCTATCACCGAGCAGTGCCTGGAGTACGCGGATGCGCTTGAAGTAGAGGCCGACATCGAGTTCATCGGTGACGCCGATGCCGCCGTGCATCTGCACCGCCTCGTTGCTGATCCGGTCGGCCATTCGGCCCACCTTCCATTTTGCCAGGCTCACCCATTGCGCGGCCTGTTCGTCGTTGCTGTCGATGGCGTTCAGTGCCGCCATCAGGCTGCTGCGTGCCAGTTCCAGTTCCACATGGGCCCAAGCGGCGCGGTGCTGCAGTGCCTGGAAGGCGCCGATGGGGGCATCGAACTGGATCAGCGCTTTGGCGAGGCGGTGAAGAACTTCGTTGCACCGCTGGGCCGCGCCGGCCAGCCGGATGAGATTGCAGCAGGTGTTGAGTTCCTGCTGTCAGAACAGGCCCGCTTTATCAACGGCACGGTGCTGTTATCGATGGTGGCATGGATGCGATGATGCGCGCCCAGCACTTCTGAAACCCTAAGAGAAGTCCCCTGCTTCACGTTCGAACGCGCTGCGGTGTGGCGCACATAGATGCTCATGTTCGACGATAGCCTCGATTTCATCATCGAACAGGCCACAGATGTCGAGGCCTTCCTGCTAAGTCCGCAGGATATAGATCCTGTTTCATTGACTTCAAACAGCATCCTGCACCCAACACTCCCCGTCCTTCATTATCAGTGCACCGCTAGGGGCCAGATCCGGTTTGGGCCTGGTCAATATGACAGGCGCAATCTGCAACCCAGGGCTCGTTATTTTGATAACCCGCCGTTCGACCACCGCAGCATGCAGATGCTCGCAGAATACGGGCTACTGCTGGTAACTGGGGCCGAATTCTGTTAGCTTCGCGAACCGCTTTTAACAACCAGAATAACAATGGCTTAATATGCTGCAGAACCCACACCAGATCAGCGATATCAGCTTCGTACCCTATGCTGTCGGCGAGAACGAAGACTATATGAACGATGCGCAGCTCGCCCACTTCAGGCAAATACTGCTGAACTGGCGCCAGACAATGCTGCAGGATATCACCAACACCGTGGGACACCTGCAACAGGCGGCCTCGAACCATGCGGACCCCTTGGACAGGGCCACCCAGCAGGAGGAAATGACCCTCGAACTGCGAACCCGCGACCGTGAAGGCAAGTTGATTCGCAAGATCGACCAGACGCTGGAGCGGATCCGTGAGGAAGATTACGGCTATTGCGATACCTGCGGCATCGAGATTGGCATTCGCCGCCTGGAAGCGCGGCCGACGGCGAATCTATGCGTGGACTGCAAGAGTATCGCGGAGATTAAGGAACGCACCCACAAGTGATCCTCGCCCCGGAACCGGGGCGCGTCACAGCCGCCTGACAGGCCATCGGTCAAATATCGCCCAGCCGGTCGCTGCCCTGCGCCATCTGCATGGCCTCGTGCTCTTCCAGAGCGATGAGGTTTTGCAGCAGCTCCTTTGCCGAAGCCGCGCCGGACTGAGCGCGAAGATACCGATACAACTCGATCACCTGATGATGCTGATCAAGAACCCGAGCCATGACATCCTGAATATCGAGCCCGTCGTACTCCGTGTCACACATCCGTTCCAGTGATTCGGGATTCTTGTCGAAGTATTCGTAACACCAGGTATTGAGCGCCCGGCTGTCAGCCATCTTCTCGAACCGGCTGACCACCCGGGCGAGCTTGTCTTCGTGCTGCTCCAGAAAGTCGAGCAGCGACCTGGCGCGTTCGTTAACCACCCTGTCCTCGCACTGAGCCAGGCAGCGGGACAGCTGGCGATGCAGGTTGGCGGTCCAGTGAAGCACGTCTTTGAGGGTTTCGATTTTCATCAGGCACTCCCTAGATAGTCTAGTGTCGTTGCATACTCGGCCACCTCAGTCTTGAAGGCGGTGTACCGAGGCAGATGATTGCGCATGCCCTCGAGGGCAAACAGTTCGCCGCGGTACATTTTCATCTTTGAAATACCTTTAATCTGTGCAAGCAATCATCTGGCAGCCTGTCGGACTTAGCCGATCATAATGATGGATAGACTGTTTTACGGCGGTTTTGCACTCATTTGGGACAATACATTGGCAGAACGGCCAATTCACACAGCCTTAGCTACCGGCAGCACAAGCTACATGAGTGTAGCTTGTGCATCGTGATTCTATTTATTAACCCGGCGGGTTAATACATGAAGCAGGGATGCTTCATCATTGGCCGCAGGCCAATGCGAACGCCGCGGAAACCAGCATGTCCGCGCACCTGCGCCCGTTTCCGTGGCGTGATGTGCAAATAGGTAGGGAACCTATTTGCACACCAGGTTAATAA
>NZ_KB899131.1 GCF_000378045.1 Marinobacterium rhizophilum DSM 18822 | reverse complement strand
AAACGCTCTTGCGCCGCTTCCAGTATCGCTTCATGTTCCCAACGCGTGACGCGTCGCTGCTTGCTTGGCGTACACTCAACTTTCAGGTGACAGGCCTGGCAGTTTGAACTCCAATATCGGTGCAGTTTTCTGCCTTTCTCTTCTGTCGTCATACGCCATATAAGCCGGTCATTGGCTGGGCAGAGGTATTCATTTCTCTCGGCGATATAGTGAAAATCCTTCTTATCGAAACGCCCAGCCGCTTGGCTACCTGAGGTTTCTGGTTTCGGTACATAGGTTTTGATCCCGGCTTCCGCACAGGTCAGCAGCTCTTCACCATTGAAATAACCGCGGTCAGCAAGGGCCGTTAAATCGTCAGCTTGAAGCGCCTTCTTGGCTTGGATCGCCATCGTTGCCAGCTGGTCTCTATCGTTCCCGATGTTGGTGACTTCATGGGTGACGATCAGGTGGTTTTCTGTATCAACCGCCGCTTGCACGTTGTAGCCCACGGTCCCTCGGATGTTGCCGCTGGTCGACATTGCTCGGGCATCAGGGTCGGTGATAGAGATCTGTTTATCAGGTGTTTGCTCCAGCAACGCCTCTTGGTCTTTGAGCTCCCGCATTTTCTTCTGTAGCGCTGCGATTTTTTCTTTCAGCTCAGGAATGTTGGATTCTGTCTCAGGCCGTTCATCTAAGTCAGCATGGTCCAGCTGAGCAAAGTACCGGTCGATAGCCTTGTCGACTTGTTCGATTCTGCGTTTTAGCTTGCCGCGGGTGAGATTGTTGTCACGACTATTAACCGCTTTGAATTTACTGCCGTCGATGGCCACAACCGCCTGGGAAAATAAATTGAGCTGGCGGCACAGAACAACAAACTCTCGACAGGTGTTGCGGATAGCCTGACCGTGATCCTTCCGGAAGTCGGCGATGGTTTTGAAGCCGGGAGTGAGCCTGCCGGTTAACCACATCAGCTCAACATTACGCTGAGCCTCACGTTCTAAGCGGCGGCTGGACTGAATCCGATTGAGGTAACCGTAGATGTATAGCTTGAGCAACGTTGACGGATGGTAGGCGGGCCTGCCCGTGGCATGGGGTTGCGCACCTGTGAATCCCAGGGACAAGAGATCCATTTCATCCACAAAGGCTTCAACGACTCGGACGGGGTTGTCCCCGGTGATGTAGTCATCCAGCGTTTCGGGAAACAGCGTACTCTGGTTTCGATCAACTCCCTGTATAAAGCGCTTCACGTCCGCTCCCCGCTGCCAGCCTTGGCATCAGTATATCGGTTGGGGCGTTTTCACACAGCCTGTGCCCGGAGCGGACGTTGATAAGCTGAGAAATAGGTATACGGTCTCCGGAGTTTTCCTGTCCCCGGAATTCACAAGTCTTGTCTTTTTCTCCTGTTGATAATTAGGAGACAAAAGGCAAGACTTGACCCTGTGGTACACCCTATCGTCTAATGATCCGGAATGAACGAAAGTATTTAGTATTTCTATTTATTAATATGATATACGTATTCTCTAATGGATATGATTTTGTTAGCGTTCTTTATGGAGGTGGGATGTGTTTAAGTATCAGGAGTTTAGTGAATCATCTCTATCTCGGTGCTTTGTTTCTAATGATTTTTTTTCTGACAATCGATTGTCAGAATCTGAGTATAGAGCGGACTTACTGAAAAAGTCTGTTCATGATGCTGAAAATATGTTTCCAAATGGGCTTCAACTTGGATCTCTACAAAAAAATAATAAAAAAACTTATTTTTCATGTGACCTTCCACAGCGAATTGTTCTCCGAAAGTGCGCAAAGAATATTAGGGCAGCAACTTCTATAAAGCTTAAGTCAAGAACTCAAATAGCCCGCGAATTACAGGTTTATTTAGCGGAAGGTACACCTTACCGAGTCTATCGGCTAGACATAAGAAGTTTTTTTGAGAGCATAGACTATAAAACTTTGTTCACAATGGTGAACGAACTATCGAACCTATCTATGCATACCAAAAAGATTATATTAGCGGTAACAGCATTTTTTAATGAGAATATTGGCTGCTCGGTACCTAGAGGAATCGAAACGAGCCCGCTACTATCTGAGCTTATACTCAGCGATTTTGACAATTCAATATCAAGCTGTAAAGAGGTTATTTACTACTCTAGATTCGTAGATGATTTGATTATAATAACATCGGCACATGAGGATGAGTTATATTTCATCAATAAAGTGGAATTGTCATTGCCAGGAAATCTTAAATTTAATAAGGAAAAGACAGAGATAGTCAGTTGCAAAAAAAGAGATAAGGCCGGTAGCTTAACCGATGGAAAACTAGTTGTTTTCTTTGACTATCTTGGGCTTTCTTTCAAAGTATACGACTCACCACTTCCATCAAAAAAAATTCAAGGCGGAATGCTAGAAGAGAATGCTTATCTTTCGAGTAAAACTTATAGAGAAGTACACGTTGACCTGTCTGAAAAACAAGTCAAGAAAATAAAATCTAGAATTTGTAAAGCGTTTTACACTTTTCATAAAGACAAAAACTATCTACTCTTGCGAGACAGGATTAGATTTCTAACTACTAATCGCTCAATGATCAATAAAAACAAAGATACAGTAATACCTGTCGGTATTTATTACAACAACTCTCCGGTAAACTTCCCCAGCAAGGCTATTGAAGAAATTGACTGTTTTTTGACAAAAATGACAACGAGCAAGAATGGACGGCTTTGTAAATTTTATAGCCACTTGCTTACCAAAAAACAAAAGAAAGAACTGCTACAATACAATTTTACAAGGGGGTTCTCTAGTCGCCTACACAAACGTTTTAGCGCCAACCGACTTGTTGATATTGTAAGGATTTGGAAATGAAGAAAGCAAGGAAGATAAAGATCGACAAGAAGGACTATGCTAGGGCCTTTTTGACAGATACATCACCTTCCGATGTACCTGTTATATTTTCAAATGATGGCCTTTACATTAATCATCATATTGCACAGAGAAATATTAAAAAAGACTCTTGTGGTTTTGATATCTTAAAGTCTCTATACTGCACAATAGTTAGCCCCTATGATTCTAGTCATGCTAGTGAGCAACATAAACTTAGCAATCAACTAGAACAAACCTATCCAATGAAATATAAAATAATAAAAAATAAAAACAGCTTGAGAACGTTGTCTCTAATACATCCGAGATCACAAAAAAACTATTGTGAAATCTATAAAAAATACTCCGACGCAATTATTTCACTATGTGCTAGCAGTAAGTTTTCAATTAGAGCTCCTTTTAGAGTAGGAAGCTCATTTTACGCTAAGGACGAAGAAAAACTAAATAAATACAAAGAGATAAATATAGAAACACTTGAAAATGATCTGCGGCGAAAACATGCATCATCATTTTACAGCTACTATGGATTTGATCGCCTGTATAAGTTTTTTAGTTCTCGGCGTTACACTCAACTTGAAAAAAAATACTCATGTATGTGGTTTCTAGATGTTGCAAACTGTTTCGATAGTATTTATACACACACTATATCTTGGGCAGTAAAAAATAAAGACTTTATTAAAAGCCATGTCACAATGGCCAACCAATTTTGCCAAGAGCTAGACACGACTATACAAAGAAGTAACAATAACGAAACGAATGGAATACCTATCGGTTCAGAGTTTAGTCGAATATTTGCTGAAATAATATTTCAAGATATTGATAAAAAAATTGAAAATTATTTAATAAACATTAAAAATATCACTTTTGGCGTTGATTACGAAGTGATCAGATACGTCGATGACTACGTGATATTCTCAAAAAGTTACGAGGTAGCCCGTTCAGTATATGAAGCTATAGAGGACAGTTTGTCATCTTATAATTTGTATTTAAGCGAGTCAAAGATTAATAAATTTGAAAGGCCATTTTTTACAGATAAGTCGCGAGTGGTTATTGGTGTAAATGAAGCATTATATGATTTTGAATCTTCTTTGTTCAAAAAAGAATCCATAAATGGGAAAAGAATATACATACCAAATAAAATTATAAATAAGCATAGATTTGAGCAGCACTTCATTAATAAAATAAAAATATTGATGGGAAATGAAGCTGTAGAATATTCAGAAATATCGCCCTATGTAATAGGATCGCTTTACAAGAGGCTTTTGAAATTTATAGAGTCTTTCAAGTCCAATAAGAGTTTTTTCTATGAGTCAGATGATTTAGTTTACCTTGCCAAAGATACGGTCTTATTGATATTGAGACTTGTATTCTTCTTTTATAATGTAAGCCCAACAGTGTCATCTTCTGAGAGAGTATCTCGATCTATAATCGTTTCAGAGAACTTTTTTTATAAATATATCCCATCACGTTTAGAAATGTTTAGAAATGATATAATGGGACACGTTGTTGATTTAAGCTTTGAGAAGAACAATACAGACCAAAGAAATGGTTATATTTCTTTAGAGAAGCTAAATATTATTATTGCAACTGGTAGTTTTGGAAGAAATCACACAATTCCAAGCAAAAAAATATCTGCAAACTGGAAAGAAAATATCGAATTCTCATACTTCGATATTATTTGCCTTCTATATTATTTCAAAGACAATCCAGAATACGAAAGTGAGCGAGAAAAATTAGTAGATTCCGCGATGTCCAAACTTAAAAAATCGAATTTCAACATATCTAAAGATTCGGAGAGTGCTTACATTTTTTTGGATGTTTTAACCTGTCCTTATGTCGATAGAGTTAAAAAGAAATATCTATTAACAAAATACTTTTCAAAGTATGAGAAAGCAGCACAAGTAGATGAAAAAAGCCTTGAAAAGTTCATAGATGAGCTAGAAGGTACATTCTGGTTTGTAAAATGGAAAAATGTAGACATTCTTAAAACCCTTGAACGAAAAGAGTTGAGGAGACCTTACTAATATGATAGCGTGACGATCGGTAGGTGACCAATATTGCTCCAACTGCAAATATATATTTGCAGTTTTTCGCTTGGTTTAATCCATGGTGCGCAACACCAAGGTGAAGATTGAGTTGAGGATTTCCATTTTTAATGTATCTCCACACACTTGATGCTGAGGTCATCTGCCACCCTATAACTTTTAAGTATCATCTATGATACTCAGTCGCAAAAATCTATATGTGTTGAAGATAATGAAGCATGATTCTCATTTTATTATGTGAAGGAGAATTATTTAGTAGGCTTGTCAGATAGACACACGGTTTAGCGGGTAAAATAATCTGCGATCACGTCTAGTTTTTTGCTTTTATAAAGCTAATGTCTGCTTTGTATATGGACTCCTCCTGTTTAGCAAGGAAGTGGATGCTCAGATTTGGACGCGTACGTATATCCGGTTTTCTATTGGAGATGCTATCTCCCAACCCACTATGTATGCGCACCCCAATGCCTCTTTGTGCCGTTGACCTCGAAGGCCGCAAAGCGGAACAGGTTTAATTGGGGCAGATATCTCAATCTGAACCAGGCTTTCTTGCTGAACACTTTACATAAAGATTCTCAATATGTTGCTCTTTTAAATTTATACCCTGATGGTCAAAGCACTATTATACTCGGAGCCAGTGGTTAACATCGCCCACACGGTTCGTACATTTTTGTTAGCCAGCGCCACTGCGGCCTTACCATAGCCTGCCCGTTGAATGAGTGCGTGAAGCCATCTTTGCTTTGGTGATTTGGGCTCCTTAAGCTTGTGCACATAAGCTCTTGCACCTTGGATCAGTACAGCCCGCAAACGTCGGTTCGCGATTTTCTTGCTGATGCCGACGAAATTGGTCTTGCCACCGCTGCTGTACTGCTTCGGTGTCAGCCCTATATAGGCTGAGAACTCCCGACCGTTTTTGAACGCCTCACCAGTGCCAAGTGTAGCGAAAAGCAGAACGGCACTGATGGGCCCTACGCCTTCGAGGTCCATGAGTCGGTGGCAGGCATCATTTTGCTTTACCAACTCTCGGATCTGTCGGTCCAGGAATTCGATGTCCAATTGAAGCTGCTGATATCGCTCAAACATACGGCATAACGTCGGACGATAAATATCAGGCAACTCATTTTCCCCATCCTCTAATATTTCGGGAATGTGTTGGCGAAGAGCTGCTAACCCTTTGGGAATGCAGATACCAAACTCCAACAACAGACCACGTAAATGGTTTGAAAGTGCAGTTCTATCTTGAACAAGCAGCTCACGAGAGCGCTGAATCGATTGTAGCCCCTGCTGTTCGATACTCTTGAGGGGAGCTTCTTTGATATTTGGACGACAAGCCGCTTCGGCTACAGCCAGTGCATCGTTCCGGTCAGTTTTATGGCCCTGCCGATACGGTGAGACGGCTTTAGCCGGAATAATTTTGATTGTGTGACCATATTTTCTGGACTGACGGGCCCAGTAGTGAGCCGTAGCGCAAGCTTCGAATGCGACAAGCGACGGCGGCTGCCTTGCTAAGAATCGAACGAACTGATTGCGGGTCAGATCCTTGTTTTGAAGTACCTTACTTGACGGGGATACGACGGCAACCTGGATGACATTTTTTGCGAGATCGACGCCGATGGTATTAATCTTAGCCATATGTGGATTCCTCTCCTGGTGTCTTGGTCGACCCTAATCCTAGCCGCTGGCTGGGGGGAGGGGGAGGAGTCCATACATTGTGCCGCAGGCGGGCGCTACTACAAGTTTGGAAATGTGGTGGCGCAGGAATATGGGGTGAGCTTTGATTGTGGACTGGTGAAATAGAAGGCTTCAAACGTCCGATGGGAAGGCTCAATTTTGCTACCGGAAAAGGCTTCGTTGAATGTAGGTGACATGCCGCATCACAAACCGGTGGAAATTGCTCTTACGATGGTTTCAAAGCCGAAACGTATAGCGAACCAAGCGTCCGGATCCTCATCCATCACCTGCTCGCCACCAATCCGCCACAGCAATGTCATCAGAGTCGAACCCGTAGGCTGCTCCCTCCTGCCCACCAAACGCCGAGTAGAGCATAAAGGCTTCATGCTGAACCTCGAAATCGATACCCAGCCCGAAGGTGATCTCGAGCGACTGGTCGAGTTCGTCGATATCATGTGCTGCGGTCATGTCTGAACCTTGTTGTTGTAAGATGGCAGTATGGTGCGCCACAGGCAGTCCAACCGCACGACCTGTGGCAAGTGTTTGGAGTCAGTGCATATACTGCCCGCCATTGACGGACAGGTCGGAGCCGGTGATGAAACCGGCGTCCTCGGCGGCCAGGAAGGAGACTGCGCGGGCTATCTCCTCCGGTTTGCCGAAGCGTTTGACCGGAATCTGTTCACGGATCTGCTCGCGAATTTCCTCGGGCACCGCCATGATCATCTC
>NZ_KB899130.1 GCF_000378045.1 Marinobacterium rhizophilum DSM 18822 | reverse complement strand
CCATATATGGGCTTCAGCCCAACACCTGAAACGAGCGTCGCTATTGTTGGGCTGAAGCCCAACCTACAAGAGAGTCATAAGGCCGCTCATTCTTTACCACCCGTCTTCAGGTGCCCGCGGGGCGGTTCGTGTACGAGGCGCCAAGCGTCCTATCGGTTTTGCACGGTGCCGGCCGAACGCATTCGCTGCGAGGGCGCAGCTCCTACAGCGCCTGATCCCATCCGCTTTTATCTGTCGCGGTGGCCGCTCCTAGGCATCCCTGCAACGTCAACGCAGTAGCAGGGTCAAAATGGGACTTGTCGATACCCAAAACGTTTCACGGGGCACGCTGAGCGCCGCTTTGACTCGTTTGGACGACCACGGCGGCCCCGCAGGGGTGAGGGCAGGGACAGCCCGAGTATTGCTCAGGTGCAGCCTGAGGCACCAAGCATCTATTCAGAAATACCCCGGTCTTGATGAGGCCGGGGTTTTTCGCTTTATGGGAGGAGATGGCCCGAATATTCCGAAAGACCCGCTATGATAACCGCCTGATCCCATGTGCGCTTTATCCGCCGCGGGTCGTGCGCGACCCCGGCCAGTAGCGAAACGCTTGAGTGTCGATGGTAGTGTAGGTGGGGTTTCCCCATGTGAGTACCCGAGGGGGATACAAAGTAGGTCATCGCCAAGGATTTCCTTAAACGAAAACGCCCCAGCCGACAGGTTGGGGCGTTTTTGTGTTGGTTGTTCGGCGATGACGCTCAGCGCATATCGCGGCGAGGCACCGCTCCTACGTTCCCTTTACGACGTATTTGTCCGATATAGAAAACACGGCCGCCGGTAATGGTCTCTTTTAGGAGTGGCGCAACCAAAGGGCACTTCCTCGCCACGAACGGTCGCCAGCCGCCTCGAACGCGTATTAAATAGGTTTCTTCGATTCAGCAGCCGGTCTGCTCATTCTGAACCAAGCTGGTTTTCCAGTTCATTCAGATGGGTCAGAAACAGGTTGAATATCTCCGACTGGGACGAGATGTTGAGCCGGGTGTGGATATTCTTCCTGTGTACCTTGACGGTGCCGAGGCTGATGTTGAGCATGCCTGCGATTGCCTTGGACGAGTGGCCCTGCAGTATCAGCACGGTAATCTCCTGCTCGCGGCGTGTCAGTGCGCCGGCGGCAAAGCTCGCCAGGGCCTGTTTCATGGCGCTGTCCGATTTCTCGTACTGTACGTACTCCTGGGACTGCGACAGCCAGAACTGCCGAATCAGCGAACTGATAACGGGGCTGCTGTTTTGCAGTCGCTGAAACTCCGCCCGGCTAATCGGACCGAGCGAGGACTTGCGGCCGAGTGTCAGGGCGCAGCTTACCTGCTTGTTCAGCTCGGTCACGAGACTGAACTCTTCGACAAGGTCGAAGTTCTTGTAACAGCTCTGGTAGTACTCGGTGGTTTCAAAGGAGTCCGGCGCAATCTCCGACAGTCGTGTGAACGCCGAGAGCTCCTGTTTCTGGATGGCATTGAACAGCGGATCGAGTACGTAGTACTTGTTGATGTAATTATGCAGTGTCCTGCTCATGTCGGCGGGATCATCAGGGTAGATGATGATCGGCTTGAACGACTTTTTGTAGGTGACCATCAACGCGGTGTCGAACCGGCACAGCTCCGACAGAAACTGAACCAGTACGTTTGGAAAGCTTTTCAGTCGCGAATGGTCGATCAGCAACGCAATGTTGCGATTGAACACGGCGGAAGGTCCGTCCGTATTATTGCCTTTCAAGATAGTAACTGCCTGGGGTGGATTCTCGGGCTTTAGCTGCTTTTCGACGGTTCGGCATATCGGAAGCGGGCAGATGGTCGGGATGCGAGAATATTTTATTAGTATGTGACCACAAATAGAATTTTGTGGTCATGCCGGTCGAAAGTCAACCACTGTCCGTAGGGCTCTGTTTCAGGGCTCGGTTCCTCAATGCTCAGGGCACGATCGAAGCTCTTTTCTCCCCATGCGTGGTATCGCTGAGCATGTCATATACCCATTGAGTGATAGTTACAGCGGCGAGGCGCTCGGTTACTGTGCTCTTCAACGGGGCTTCTTCACCCTGGTCAGGGCTAGCTGGAGTATGCGTTCTCTATTGAATGTGATCACGTACTGAGGTCAAAGCATTTTTCAGTACGCTTTACTGAGGATGTACCTGCGAAAGTTTGCACGCACAAAGGCCGCCTCCTGGTGTGTCGGCAGCACACTCCTGAATGTGCTGCCGGGACAGGATGCGGGAAAAAATTAAATAGAGATGCCTATATGTCTGCTCATAAGAATGGAAAAGAACTGGATCTTTTTATTACCGACCTGAACGGTAACCTCAGAGGCAAGCGTATGCCGGCCTCGGCGCTTGGCAAGATCATGGAGGAGGGTATAAAACTGCCGCGCTCTGTCCTTGGCTTCGACTTCTGGGGCGACGATGTCCTGGAGAACGGGCTGGTATTCGAAACCGGAGACAGCGACGGCATCTGCATGCCGGTTCAGGCGGAGCCCGTACCGGTCACCTGGTCAAGCACCCAGCGCAGCCAGTTAATGGCGACCATGTTCAATCCGGATGGCTCTCCTTTCCTCGCTGATCCGCGACAGGTACTGAGCTCGGTGGTCAAGCGCTTCAAGGCGCTTGGGTTGACCCCCGTAGTGGCAACCGAGCTGGAGTTCTATCTGATGGACAGCGAGTCCGAGGAAGTCCAGCGCCCCAGGCCTCCGGTACTGGTCGAAGGTCATGGCAGGCGGCTGGCCGAAACGGATTGCTACTCCATCGACGACATGGATGGACTGGCGTCATTCTTCTCCGAGGTCCGTGCCACCTGCGAACTTCAAGGGGTACCGGCCGATACGATCATATCCGAGCTCGGCCCGGGTCAGTTCGAGATCAACCTGAACCACGTGCCCGATCCGATGCTGGCCGGCGACCAGGCAATCATGTTCAAGCGCCTGGTGCGCGGTATCGCGCGCAAGCACAACTACTCGGCCACTTTCATGGCCAAGCCTTACGCGGACAAGAGCGGCAATGGCTTCCACGTACACTTCAGCCTGCTTAACGAACAGGGCGAGAACGTGTTCAACAACGGCGGTGACGAGGGGACCGAAGTGCTGCTGCACGCGGTTGGCGGCCTGATGCAGACCATGCCGGACAGCATGCTGGCCTTTGCGCCGCACATGAATTCCTACCGCCGCTTCATGGTGGGGGCGCATGCGCCCACCTGCCCCAACTGGGGCTACGAGAACAGAACCGTGGCGATTCGCATCCCCGAAAGCCCACCGGTCGCGCGGCGTATCGAGCACCGTGTCGCCGGGGCCGACGCCAACCCTTACCTGGTGCTGGCGACCATCCTGGCGGGCGCGCTCTACGGTATCGAAAACAAGCTGATGCCGCCCGAGTCGGTGGAAGGGGACGGCTACGCCGAAGACGTCGATCCTGAGCTCGCACTGCCAAACAAGTGGGACGATGCGACCAGGTTGTTCAGCCGCAGCAAGGTACTGCAGCATTACCTGGGTGAAGAGTTTATCCACGTTTTCACGGCCGCCAAACGTCAGGAACAGCGCAAGCTGCATGCGCAGATTTCCGATATCGAGTACGAGTCCTATCTCGGCTTTCTGTGAGCGGCAAACAGCAAGGTAATCAATATGAAGGTTGGAATTCTTGCGGCGGGAACCTCGCCGGATGAACTGGCAGACAGACACGGCACCTATGCCGATATGGTCTGTGCACTGCTGCAGCGAGCCGGCATGGATGCCGAATTCAGTGTCTACGAAGTCAGGAACGACGACTTTCCTGACACTGTGGAATGCTGTGATGCCTGGGTGATCACGGGATCCAGGCACAATGTCGACGAGGGGATGCCCTGGATCGGACGCCTGGAGCGAATGGTGCCGGAGATTCTTGCCGCCGGTCAACCTCTGGCGGGTATCTGCTTCGGTCATCAACTGATTGCGCAGGCCCTTGGCGGCAGGGTCGAACGCTTCAGCGGCGGCTGGGGGCTGGGCCTGCAGGAGTATGCGCTGCTGGATAGCGCTCACCTGGAAACGGAGGGCAGGCGGAGCTTTCGCATCAATGCCATTCACCAGTACCAGGTTGTCGAAAAGCCGGCGTCGGCGGACGTCTTCGCGACCTCTGAATCCTGCCGCTTTGCCGGTCTGCTCTACGGCGAACAGGTTATAACGCTGCAGGCGCATCCCGAGTTCAGTAGCGACTTCGAACGGGAGCTGCTGGTGTTGCGCAAGAGCTCGGCTTTCCCCGACGAGGCCGCCAGCCGGGCGCTGGCGGCGCTGGATCAGTGTCCGGTCGACACGGACTCCGACCAGGTCGGGCAGTGGCTGGCGCAGGTCCTCTGCCGCGCAGCCTGAGAATCGGAGCCCACAATAAAAATATATTTTGACGAGATATAACATGTCAGCACTTTCACATACCAAGTCGTACTACGCGGCGTCGGCAAACGACACACGCATTCGCCCTGCACTGGAAAGCGAGGTCCAGGCAGATGTCTGTATCGTCGGCGCCGGATATACGGGGTTGTCCACCGCACTGCACCTGTCCGAGCAGGGCTTCAAGGTCGTCGTGCTGGAAGCCAACCGCATCGGTTTCGGTGCATCCGGCCGCAATGGCGGCCAGATCGTACACAGCTACAGCCGCGATATCGATTTCATCGAGCGTCATTATGGCCAGGCTACCGGCAAGGCAATGGGCGCCATGGCGTTCGAAGGCGGCAAAATCATCCGCCGTCTGGTCAGGGATTACGATATTCAGTGTGATCTCAAGGATGGCGGTATCTTCGCGGCCTGCAACAACAAGCAGTTCGCCGAGCTGAAAGGCAAGAAGGCGCTGTGGGAAGCCAATGGTCACCGGGAGCTGGAGCTGCTGAGTGCCGAAGAGACACGCGGCTACATCGGTACCAGCCGTTACACAGGTGCTCTGCTGGACAAGTCAGGTGGTCACTTCCACCCGCTCAACCTGGTGCTGGGTGAAGCGCGGGCGGTCGAATCCCTGGGCGGGGTCATCTACGAAGGCTCCGGAGCGGTGAAGATCGAGGAAGGCAGCCAGGTTCGGGTGCACACGCAGAAAGGTTGTGTAACCGCCAGCTTTGTTGTCGTGGCCGGTAACGCCTACCTGGGGGACCTGGTACCCAAACTGCAATCCAAGGCGATGCCCTGCGGTACCCAGGTGGTCACCACCGAGCCGCTGAGCGAAGCGCTTCAGCAGGAGCTGCTGCCGCACGGCCAGTGCGTGGAGGACTGCAACTACCTGCTCGATTACTTCCGGCTGTCCGGCGATGGTCGTCTTATCTATGGCGGCGGTGTGACCTACGGCGCGCGCGAACCGGACAAGATCGAATCGCTGATCGTACCGAAAATGCTGAAGACCTTTCCGCAGATGAAAAACGTCAAGGTGGACTTTGCCTGGACCGGCAACTTCCTGCTGACCCTGATGCGCCTGCCGCAGTTCGGCCGGGTCGGGGCTCACTCCAATATCTACTATGCGCAGGGCTACAGTGGCCACGGCGTTACCTGCTCGCATCTGGCCGGCAAGGTGCTGTCCGATGCGATCCAGGGACAAGCCGAGCGTTACGACGTCATGGCGTCCCTGCCGCAGTACCCCTTCGTGGGTGGACGCATGATGCGGGTGCCCTATACGGCGCTCGGTGCCTTCTATTACACCCTGCGCGACAGGCTCGGCATCTGATTCGGACTTAACCGCTTACGGAGCGTGATCCGCCCCCTTCGGGGGCGGTGCGGCCAGAATAAATTAAAAAAATAGGTCACTATTCATGAGTAGCAAGCCAACATTTGCGGCGGCCGGATCGCTGCAGCACAATCGTCACGGCATTTCAGGATCCAGCCAGTGGATCCTCTTCTACAGCGCCATCATGGCGGGCTTCTGGTACCTGTCGACTCTTCACACCGCCGACGAAGGCTTCGGCTTTGCCAGCACCCTTCCTGCGCTTCTTACGCTCTGTGTGGCGGTCTTCAGCAAGCGCTCACTGGAGGCGATTTTTGCCGGCATCATCGCCGGGCTGATCATGCTGAACCCGCTGGGCGTGGTGAGCAGGCTGGGGGAGTTGTCGATCGGCGTGGTCACCAATGAAACCATCGCCTGGATCGTACTGGTCTGCGGCATGATGGGCGGACTGATCACTATCCTGGAGCGCGGCGGCAGTGTCGTCAGCTTCGGCGAGATTTTGGCCCGTCGCATCAGGACCCGGCGTGGCACCATGCTGACCACCTGTACGCTGGGTATCCTGGTGTTCATCGATGACTACCTCCACTCGCTGGCGGTGTCGGCGTCGATGAAATCGCTGACCGACAAGTACAAAATATCCCGCGAAAAACTCGCCTACCTGGTGGACTCCACGGCGGCGCCGGTCTGTATCCTGGTGCCGATCTCCACCTGGGCGGTCTACTTTGCGGCGTTGCTGGAAGAAAACGGCGCCGCGGAGGCGGGCAGGGGCATGTCGCTGTATATCGAATCGATTCCCTTCATGGCATATGGCTGGGTGGCGCTGCTGGTTGTGTTTCTGGTGGCGGGGGGGCTCATCGGCAACCTGGGCGCGATGAAGCAGGCGGAAGCACGGGCTCAGCGGGGTGAAACGGTTCCGCCGGGCGTGGCAATGGATGGCTTCGATACCTCCGGCATCAAGAAGGTGTCGCCGGTCGTCGGTCTGATCAACTTCCTGCTGCCGATGGCGGTGCTGGTCGGCGCCAGTATCTACTTCGATATCGATCTGCTGCTGGGCGCGCTGACGGCGTCACTGTTCACCATGGTGCTCTACTTCTGGCAGAACCTGCTCAATTTCGGCCAGCTGGTCGACTCCATGCTGGATGGCTTCAAAGTGATGCTGCATCCGGTCGCCGTTGTCTGCGCGGGTTTCATGCTGAAGGATGTGAACGATCAGCTGGGCATGACGCCCTACATTATCGACATGCTGTCGCCCTACCTGTCCAGGGAGCTGCTGCCGGCGCTGGTCTTCGCTGTTATGGCAGTCGTGGTCTTTGCTACCGGATCCAGCTGGGGGGTGTTCGTGGTGTCGCTGCCGATCGTGATTCCGACCGCGCAAAGCCTGGACATGTCGATGCCGCTGACCGTTGGGGCGCTGCTGTCGGCGTCCGCTTTTGGCAGCCATGCCTGCTTCTTCAGTGACTCCACGGTACTGTCCGCGCAGGGCTCGGGCTGCACCTCCGTGCAGCATGCCTGGACGCAGATTCCTTATGCGGTTCTGGGGGGCGTTATCGCCTTTGCCGTATTCCTGGTACTCGGCTATTCATTTGCCTGATCCTTCCTGAGAAAAACCCCGCGCCTGTGAGGGCGCGGGGTTGTCTGTCCTTACCCCTCTTTCTCGTCGGCAAAAATCACGTCATCTTCCGGCTGATGCCGCTCCAGCAGTTTCGGACGCTCGATCAGCAGGTCGAGCACCAGGCCGATCACGACGGCATAGACGGTCGACTTGGGATCGGGCATCGCCATCGTCGCGGGCCTGCTGGACCCCCTCCGGTTGCGGGACGAGTCGTAACCGCCTCGCAGATTCCTCCCCTCTGTCTTGAGGGCCCGCGATCAGCGCGCAAGCGTCACCGCTTCAATTATCGAGCCGCCGGGTCAATACTATTGCAGTCGCCAACCGTAACAGGAGGAGTCGTGAAAACCGAAGGTCTGCTGTTCGATCTTGATGGGGTGCTTTATGTCGAAGGCCGTCTGGTGCCCGGCGCACTGGAAGTGATGAAGGCCGTGGTTAAGAAAAATATTCCTTTCCGCTATATCACCAATACCTCCACTAAGTCACTCGATAGCCTGCAACGGCAGCTTGAGGAACGGGGGCTGCCGGTTCCTGAAGGTTCTGTCTTTAGCGCCATCAGTGCCGCCGTACAGTGGCTCGAGCACAACGGCGTTCGACGGATCTTGCCGTTACTGGCTGAAGACGCTCGCAGGGATTTTGCCGGATTCGAGATCGATGAGGACAACCCGGAAGTGATCGTTCTTGGAGATATCGGTGACCAGTGGAACTATGCGCTGCTTAATCGATTGTTCGGCCTGTTGATCGCGGGCGCCAAACTGGTTGCGGTGCACCGCAATCGTTACTGGCAGACCGAGACGAGTTTGCAGCCGGACCTCGGGCTATTCGTCGCAGGCCTTGAGTATGCCGCCGATGTAGAGGCGGTCGTTGTAGGAAAGCCCGCCCGACAATTTTTTCAGGCGGCTTGCCAGGGGATAGGGCTAGAGCCGACCCGGGTTGCCTTGGTCGGAGACGATATAGAAAGTGATATTGGCGGGGCTCAGCAGGCGGGGCTTCAAGGCATACTGGTTCATACAGGTAAGTACCGTGCAGAGCTGGTTCGGCGATCCGGTATCAGGCCAGATAGCGAAATCGATAGCGTCGCAGACCTGCCTGAACTGTTGGCCGCGCTCTTTGGCCGGCAAGGATAATAGGGGGATGTAAGGCAGTGTGGGAACGCAATCGACGCCGAAAGGGACTCAACGGCGGGGAGTCTGGCGTTGGAGGAGGCCTTAGTTCTTGCCACCTTTGTTGTCAGTAAGAAAGCTAACTTTATCTCTGTGCCGCTGTGCAGGGCACTGCTGGATGATAATCAGGAACTGTTTGTGGGGCGTCTGGTGGTGCTAACCCGCATGGTGGAAGATGACCTTCTGATTTGTCGGGTTCGTCCGCGCCTGCCTGCGGATAGCCTTAGTGCGCGCCAGTTACTGGTGGCGCTGCAGGTTGCCCGGGGGCTCAGTCACAAGGAGGTGGCTCGGGTGCTGGGAATTGCCCCTGCCACCGTGCGCAACCATATTCAGGCTATCCATGTCCGTCTGCGGGTGCATAACAGCGCCGAACTGGTGGAACAGCTACAGCTGGCTGGCTAGTGAAACGCGCGGCGGGTTTGCACCGGGTTCCTTAGCAATCATTAGATAACGTGCTGAAAGCCTTTAAATAATAATCAGCGAGCTCGTCACGAATCCCATGGCAAAGGCCACCGTCAGCGATACGGACAAAAGAAGAGCTGAGGCTGGTTACACCGTCGGGCATTACAGTTGCAGCGCAGCTGGCAGGCCTTAGCGAACCAGGATCAAGCCAAACGAAATCAGAATCGCCCCGTGAAGCAGTTTTTCGAGCAGTTCGGGGTCAAGGTGCAGTTGGGGTTGTGGGTGTGCCATTTGGCGGTACAATCCTGACATTTTTAAGGTTAATTTAATCGCTGAGGTGGCTGCCGTGAATGGCACAGTTACGGTGCGTTCGAGGCGCCTTCAATCGAAGAGAGGCGCGCGATTATAGAGTTTTCTAGCAGTGCGTCAACGTTCTAATCATGAGCATTTTTAACCCATGAGGATACGTATTTTCAGGTGGCTGAAACAGCACGTTTAAGGTGCCTCGGCCCCAGGAATGGGGCGCTTTGGGGCGTCAGCTCCGGCGGTTAATTCAGCCCTGAGAAACTGCATTGACAGGTTTCATAGGACTAAATTAATCATCAAAGTGTCCATTTCCTATTCGGCTTCGAGGCCCGCGGTGTTGTGCATTGTCCAGTAGCTGGATTGCCAGTCTTCCCGTTGTTCCGGTGAGAGGAAACTCCAGGCAATGAAGCGGCTGATTTTTTGCCCCTGTGCCATTTCGATGACGCGCACCTGTGCCGCACCGGTCTGTTTCAACACCCGCTGTATACCCGCCAGGCTCGCCTGCTTTGCTACCAGGGAGGTGAACCAGTAGCACTGCTCGCCATAGGCTTTGCTCTCCTGCACCATGCGGCAGATGAAGCCTTCTTCACCACCCTCACACCACAGCTCGTCGGCCTGGCCGCCAAAGTTGAGTTTGGGCGCCGCCGCTGGCTGCTGATCTTTTTTGAGGCCACGCCATTTGCGGTCGGATTCAGCGGTCATCGCCGCTTCCGAGGTGTGGAACGGGGGGTTGCACAGGGTGATGTCAAAGTGTTCGCCGGCTTTCCAGATTCCGTTAAAAATATGGTTTTGTTGTTTTTGTAGGCGGGCTTCAATTTTTCCTGACAGGCAACGGTTAGACCGAACGATGGTTTGTACCGTGCCCACGGCGATGGCATTGATATCGGAGCCGACAAACTGCCAACCGTAGGTGCGGTTGCCAATAATGGGGTAAACGCAGTTTGCGCCGATGCCGATGTCCAGCGCTCTCACCGTACGCCCGCGAGGCACCACGCCGTTATTTGAGTCTGCCAGCAGATCAGCCAGGTAGTGCACGTAATCTGCTCTGCCCGGGATCGGAGGACACAGAAATCCCGGTGGGATATCCCAGAACGCGACACCGTAAAAATGACTCAGCAGGGCCTGATTCAGCGCCTTGACCGCCTGTGGGTCGGCAAAGTCGATGGACTCATTGCCAAACCGGTTTAGCTGCACGAAGGGCGACAGCGCGGGGCTTGCTTTGGTCAGTACGGCGAAATCATAGCGTCCCCGATGCGGGTTGCGGCTATGCAGCTCGGCCTTGTGGGTGCGTATGGCGTTGGATTTTTTCATGGTGTCGTCGGCGTACGAAGGGTTGGCGGGCAGTATACCTGACAACGGCTTTGTCGTGCCCGGTGTGCTGGTGATTCGGAAGCTAGCAGCCTGTCGGGCTTGACCGGTCGTAGCGAGGGAAAGTCTGTTTTGTTCAGCACATCCATGTGCTTCACCCCTTCGGGGTTTGCACGTTCAATCGCTCCCGGCGATTGAATGAGGCAGTTTTTGGGCTCTTTTGAGACGATAAATCGGCAGGATTGCCGATTTACACAGCGATAGCTGCCCACAGGGCAAGCTACAGGGATGTAGCTTGTAAATAGTGGTTCTATTTAACACTTGAAACGAAGTGTAAAGAACCGCTTTAGCGGGGTCGCAGACCGAGGAGCCTGCGACGAGTAAAAATGAGTACACAAAATGACCAGAATCGGATTTTCCGCAGTAGATCAGTGTTAAGTCCGACAGGCTGCTAGGGCATTATGGAGTAAACTCTGCCGACGCCCCGCTGCAGTTGCATGAAAGGATTCCGCATTGAGCAACGATCCCGTTCGTCATTACCACCACAATGCCAGTGACTTTATTGCGCAATATGATTCAATGGATGCACAACAGGTTCATGCGCTCTGGTCAGACAGGCTCGCCCAGCTACCTGCAGGCCGAGCACTGGATGTTGGCGCGGGCAGTGCCCCCATGAGCATTGAGTGGACGTTGGACAATGCATGAAACCACCTGTAGACCTCCCTGTTTTAGTGCCAGGACGAGATTTTTTGCGGATTAATGCTGAATACTTGAGTTGTTTTTAGTCCCGCCAATATCAGGTTTTCATGATAGAACGATAGCGCTACCGCTAAAAAATTAAGCCCGGGCTCTATAGAGTCCGGGCTCTCGATATTACGCTTATATTCTCAGACTATTCGGTTAAAAAGAGCCTGCCTGATTTCCCATCGATTTTTTAAAGTCTTACTGCGCAGCCTTCGCGTAAAGACTGTCCGCACGCAAGGGCGATTTCAAGGGCTCGTCGTCCGTCCTGCTGGCCGACGCTGGGCAGTAAATTGGATTCCAGACATGAGATAAATTCGGCTACTTCTTGCTCGAACGACTGGGCGTAGCGTTCCAGGAAAAAGTGCTTGAGCAGTGGTTTGGCGTCGGTGACTTCTGCACTCGAGTGACTGAGCAGGGTGTCACGCTGGTTCTGGGTCTGCAGCATGCCGCCTGAACCAAAAACCTCGATCCGCTGGTCAAATCCATAGACGGCTTGGCGACTGTTGTTGATATGACAGAGCACGCCACTTGGCATTTTGAGCGTTGTCATCGCCGTATCGACGTCACCGGCCTTGCCGATAC
>NZ_KB899129.1 GCF_000378045.1 Marinobacterium rhizophilum DSM 18822 | reverse complement strand
ATCCGCCCTCCGGCATGCATCATCAATGACATGAGCCTCCTGAATGAGATCCAGTGTCATGTTTGAAAATAGGAATAATTCCTAGGTTTGAACCTATCCAAATGGCTAGTTTTTGCACTAACGTTTAAAGACATCGCGGTGACTGACCTAGACAGTACCATCTGTGAGTGTTGTGAGAGATGGGCGGGTATGGTCTCAACCCACTACGGATGAGATCCAGGGATGGCCGAGGAAACTAACATGGCCTCAGACCCACTGCTCAGCTTAATCGACGCCATCTATGCCGCTGCCGCTGACCCTTCCTTGTGGCCATTCGTGGCTCGCCAAATCCAAAGCGCCATCGGTGGGCATAGCGTCAATCTTGCACTTGAAGATCTGGACGACTCACGCGTCAACTTGATGTACACCACAGGGGTCTGCCAGGAGGATATTGAGCTCTATCAGAACGAAGTTATGGGAAAGGATCAGATGACGGATCTTCTCAATGTCGTTCCGGAGTGTACTGCCTTCACAAGCCAGGACTTCTACGACATCAAGTCAGTTCGCTCGATGTACTGCTACGAGGCCTTCTACGAAAAGGTCGGCTACACACACTTCAACGTGGGCCTATTTTATCGTGATAACGGCCGTAGGGCTTGGCTGTCCGTAGCCAGGAGCGAGAAGGATCCGCTCTATACGCCAGAGGAGCAAATGCTCATGCAGGTCCTCACGCCACACCTTAGGCGGGCGTTCCTGATAAACGTACAGTTGCTCGAAGCTCAACTCACATCGAAAATTGCCTTGGACTCGCTCGAACATATTGCCGCCGCAATGCTGTTGCTGACGAATAATGGTCAGGTCGTACAGCACAACTCCCGGGCGGAGCACTACCTCCATATTGATGGTGGCTCTACCAAGCAGGCAACCATTCGCCTTCCGGACGCCCATGCCAATAGCCATTTGCATACACTCATCGGAGCCATTAGCCAAGACGAAACAAAGGAGCAAAATGGTATCTTGCCCTTCGTCGAGAAGGGCGTGCAAAAGACCGCCTTGTGCTTCCCCTGGCGTAGCAGTGACGAACAGTTTGACTGGCTGGGTAAGACCGCCTGCTGCATCGTGTTTATCCTATCTCCGAGCGCTGATGCGCCTCATGAAGACATGCTGCATAAGACTTTTGATCTCAGCAAAGCGGAAGTAAAAGTGCTGCAACGGCTGATGTCGGGAATGCAGGTGGCAGAGGTCGCTGGCTACCTCTTCGTAAGCCAAGCCACGGTCCGTTTCCATATACGAAACCTGTTGCGCAAGACGGCGAGTCGGAACCAGGCCGAAATGATTACCCGGGTCTTTAATACCGCGAGTGTCCGCGTTGAATAGATATCCATCATGGCGACAAATCAGGGCAAGACCATGATCATTTTGTCAGCATGTATAATCTTGTCCGGGTACTCAAAACGCCAGCTGCAGAACCTCAACGACTTTCCGCACCTCAAAGCCTGGTTTGACAGGATGCACAGCCGCCCTGCCGTGATTGCCGCCTATGGAAAAGGCAAACCCTGGACCAGCCGGCCGGCTGTGACCGAAGAAGGCAAGAAACTGCTGTTCGGACAGACCGCACTGGCCTGAATTCAAACAGCGTCTCCCAATTAAGCTCGAACTGATCACCTCGAAATGACGCTAAAAGGCCTCTCTTCAAGAGTCAGGCCTTTTTGCGTGTGGCTTCAAGACCGGCCCCAGCCTCTGAAAAAAGTCAGACTCCGATGGAATTAATCGGCTTTTCTAAACCGAATTTTTCGTTTACAGAATCCACCAACCGAAAGATACTTGACCATGGAGAACGATCGTTCTACTCTTTGTCGCATGGATAACACATCGAACACCGACATCAGAGCAAGGCTGCTGCGCATCACCGAGGAGCTGATCTACCAGAACGGTATCAGCGCCACCGGCATGGACCTGATCGTCAAGACATCCGGCGTTTCGCGCAAGACGATTTACCGCTATTTCGGCAACAAGGACCAGCTGATCGCCGAGGTATTGAAAGGCCGGGACGAACGCTGGAATCAGTGGTTTGAAGCCGAGGTCAGAAAGGCCGGAAGCCCGAGGGACCAGTTGTTGAACCTCTTTGAGGTTCTTAAAAGCTGGTTTGTGTCCGACGGTTTCCGGGGCTGCGCCTTCATCAATACCGCCGGCGAAACCGGTAATTCAGACGATCCGGTTCGACAGGTTGCCCGGGATCACAAGGCGAAACTGCTCAGCGTTGTGCGTACCCTCTGCCATGAAGCGGATTACCGCGATCCGGATGCCCTGGCCCGGCAGTACCTGATTCTGATCGAAGGGGCTATTACGGTTGCCTATGTGCTTGGCGACCATGCATCCGCAGACACTGCACGTGAGATCGCGCAAAAGCTGCTGGACACATAGCAGCCACAAGTTATTTAAAACGACCTATCCCCGCAGGAGACAGACGATGTCCGCTAACGATACAGTTCGCCCGCCGCTTCCGCCCTTTACGCGTGAAACCGCCATCCAGAAAATCCGCCTGGCGGAAGATGGCTGGAACAGCAGGGACCCGGAAAAAGTGTCCCTGGCCTACACCCTGGATACCAAGTGGCGCAACCGCGCCGAGTTTGCCAGCAATCGCGAAGAAGCGCGGGGCTTCCTGACCCGCAAGTGGGCAAAGGAACTTGAGTATCGGCTGATTAAGGAGCTTTGGGCCTTTACCGATAACCGTATCGCGGTGCGCTACGCCTACGAGTGGCACGATGACTCGGGCAACTGGTTCCGCTCCTACGGCAACGAGAACTGGGAGTTCGACGAACAGGGCCTGATGTTCAACCGCTACGCCTCCATCAACGACATGCCCATCAAGGCATCTGAGCGCAAGTTCCACTGGCCGCTGGGCCGCCGCCCCGATGATCATCCGGGCCTGTCGGATCTGGGCCTGTAAGCCCGTTGGCCTGAAGCCAGGCCGGCTTTGCTTTAACGAGGATGTAACCATGCGCAAACTCGACTCCACCCCCTTCTCGCCCTGGCACGCCGGCGAGAAGCAGCTGCAGGCCAGGGCCGGTGTGGCCGAGCGCATGGACGTGCATGGCCCCAGGGCCATTCTCGACCAGATCCCCGAGCAACACCGCCTGTTCTATGGTCAGCTGCCTTTTGTGCTGCTGGGAACGGTAGATGACAGCGGGCGCCCCTGGGCCACCCTGCTGGAGGGCGCACCGGGTTTTGCCCATGCACTCACCCCCGAACAGCTGTGTCTGGATGCTCAGCCGAATGCAGACGATCCGGCCACCGCTGGCCTGCACCCTGGTGCAGCCGTGGGACTGCTGGGCATAGAGCTGCACACGCGCCGGCGCAACCGTGTTAACGGCCATATCACAGCGCTGAACCATCAGGGGTTCACGCTGGCGGTGGAGCAGGCGTTCGGCAATTGTCCGCAGTACATTCAGTTGCGCCAGCTCAGCGGCCTTGCGGCGGAGCCAGCCCAGCCGGCCGCTGTCGAGCGGCTGAATGGCCTGGACGATGCTGCGCGCGACCAGATCCGTGGCGCCGATACCTTTTTCGTCGCCAGTTATGCCGAGCTCGACGACGGCCGGCGTGCCGTGGACCTGTCCCATCGGGGCGGCCGGGCTGGCTTTGTGCGAGTACGGAATAACCGCCTGACGATTCCCGATTTTGCCGGCAACCAGTACTTCAACACCCTGGGCAACCTGCTGCTCAATCCGCGAGCCGGCCTGCTGTTCATCGACTTCACGACGGGCGACCTGCTGCAGCTCAGCGGGCGCACCGAACTCAGCCTGGACGATAACGCCATTCGCAGCGTCAAGGGGGCCGAGCGGTTGTGGTATCTTGATGTCGAGCGCCTGGTTCGCCGCCGTGGCGCCTCGCGCCTGCGCTGGGAATTCCGGGAATATTCACCGAAAAGCCTCATGACAGGTACCTGGAGCGACGTTTAAACCAGGCCAGCCGTTGCAACACGCCGCCCTCAATGGATGGCTATTCAGCCATCCAGTTAGACATAGACCAGCAGATTCGGGTCATAGCTGCGCACACACTCGCGACCGTAACCGCGCTGATTGCTGACCACGCGCGTCGAGCCGATTTCGAGATCGAAATTGTCGTGGGTATGGCCATAGCACCAGAGATCGGGCGCATATTGGTGAATCAGGTGATCCAGGTCCAGATTGAAATACGGCGTCATGTCGCTCGGGGCAAAACGCCGGTTTGCCAGCGACAGGCTGGGCGAAAAGTGGGTGACGATCACGGTTTTCCCGTGAAATGGAGTGGCCAGTTCCTGCTCGAGCCAGGCCTGGTGCTGCTCCCCCAGTGCCTGACAATCATCAACGGTAAACACCCGATTTTGGTAGCCGATCACGCGGAAGTCGTCAATGGAACCCTGCGCCTGCACACGGGCATCAGCCCGGCGCCCGTGGCCATTGCCAAGAAAGGTACTCCACAGCGTGCAGCCCAGGAAGCGAACGCCCTCGATCACCACGCTGTCCATCTGCAGCACATGGATGCGCGGATTGCTGGCAAACCTCAGGGTTAAAGCGGTTTGCGCCGCCTGCATGTCGGCAATCCCGTAGGCTTCGTGATTGCCTGGCACATACAGGATATGCGCCGCCGGAAAACGCCCGGACAGTTCCTGCAGATAACGCCCAACCTCAGTAAAACCGGCAATGTCCCCCGCCAACACAACCACGTCGGGAAACTGCCTGGAACCGGGTAAATGGCCCGTCATCATGCCCTGCGGCCAGTCCTGTAATTCCAGGTGCAGATCACTGTGCAGCGCGACAGCCAGGGCGTCAGCCATAAAATATGCTCTTGGGGGAACTGGTTTAAATGTCTTTAATAACAGAAAAATTATAATCACAAATCAGTACAGCTGCCGCCCCCGCCCCAGGACAGTTGTCGCCTGATCAGCGTTGTCTGGGCCAACGTTTCTGGCGTAAGGCCTGGGGCTGCCTGCGAGCCGAAGTCTTTGAGCGACAGGGCTTGAGCGGCAGTGCTTCAGCGGCATAAGCGGAGCGCGCGAAAGTCTGCTGTCGGCACACTTTACAGGCCGGATCGTCCCGTACGTGGATTGGTGAACAATCAGTACCGAGAACTTTGCGTCCCGAGAAACCGCTTAAAGCCCTGTCCATGATTGCTGGGCAGGATCGTTCGGGGGGACCTCGATCAATGCGGACTCTCGCGATCGGCTTCAGGACCGGGCCTGACTGCATTTTCGGACGCAGTCAGGCTGGACGGGGTGCTGAAGCCGGTTCGAGCAGAGATTGTTATTCCGCAACTGGACGGCGCCCCGCCGGCGCAATCTGGCCACGCACCTCGCCACCCGCGAAATCGCCCGGGCCGGTATTGGTAGGATCCACACCGTCATTGGTATGGACGTTGACGTAGGTACCGCTGGAGCGCATCGCTGCCACCAGCACAGACAGGTCCTGTCCGGCCAGCGGTCCAGTCAGGCTGCCCGCCGTAATGGTGCCTTCAGCGAGTATGCCGTCGATGGCACCGTCGGCGGGAGGAAAGGGACCGGCGAGGAAGGCCACGACCGGGCCGTTAGTCTCGACCGGCGCCAAATGAATATGCGCCGCAACGACATTGTCGATGTTGGCGACAATGAGCTTGTAGTCGAGCGCCAACCCATCACTGCTGAGCTGAAAGACGGCCTGGCCGGTCGCAAAAGTCTCGGCTGGTGGAACCTCGTTGCCACCCTCGAGGTGCGCAACGAAATTGCCAGCATCAGGCGGCTGCGCCAATGAAAAACCGGAGGCGAAGTAAAGCAGGAATGCTGTCAGCATGCCCACAAAATGCTTACTATTCATGACTATATCCTTTAATCAACAGGGACCGGGCGGCCAACGGCTTTTCCGGAGCAATGCCAGGAAATAGAGCGACACCTGGACCCTGGATGGTTTTTTGGACTACCTGTTATTCTGAATGGTGACTCCCTTCACGAACGACCGCCCCGCCATGGCTTCCTAAGCGTGGGACAGCTTGCCGTTATTCGCCAATGGAATTGTGCTGGCATCGACCAGGCTCGAGGCTGCCCGCCGTTGTCGGAGCAAGTGCGCCCTTATCTGCGGGAAAAGGGGCCGGCTCCGCCGAACTGAATTTCTTCGGCGCGCGCGGCGATCTCCTCGCCGATCTGGGCCCGACCCTCGTTCCGCCGGCCCCCTTCCCGGGGCCGTTCAGCCTGGCGAATGCCCTGAATCCGAAAAAAGGTATTCGGCTGCTGCCCCCAACGCTGGCAAGAAATAGTCCGGCTCTCAATCGACGAACGGCGACTATCGCCATTCGGAGATTAGGCGCCTATCACTGTGCTGCCATCGGTAGATATATCGACGTTTGTGGGAGCCCGCTGTGCGGGCGAACAGGGCTTGGGCGAGCACTCGATTGCCCGAAGACCGGGCCCCTACAGATTTCCGGTACGGCTGCGGCTGACGATGTATTTGTCAGCCGGGTTAATAACCGGCGAACAGCCCCGACTGGCAAGGCCACCCGACAGCACCAAGAATAACGAAGACCTTCTATATTTAACTGCACCGGTATATCCAGGAGGGCTATACAATGTCGAACGTCATTCTGCTCGGTACTCGCAAGGGTACGGTGATATTTGATCGCGGGAATTCAGCCTGGCAGCCCCGCCCCATACTGCACGCGGGTATTCCCGTGTGTTACGCCGCGTGCGATCCGCGAGACGGTACCCTGTGGGCCTCCCTGGACCATGGTCATTGGGGACCCAAGCTGTCGCGTTCCCGTGACGGTGGCGCCACCTGGGAGGATCTGGCGACGCTCAAATACCCCGAGGGTGCACGCCATATCGTGCAATACCTGCCGACTCCGGATTTCGATCCACAAACACCCGCCGGACAACCCGAATACCACGATGCCACGCTGTTGAAGATCTGGAATATTGCCTTTGGCGCCGCCGGACAGCCCGGCAGGCTCTACGCCGGTACCATCCCCGGCGGTCTGTTTGTCAGCGACGATGGCGGCGATAGCTGGGAGCTCAACCGCCCGCTCTGGAACCACGAGAGTCGCGGCGGCGACCTGTTCAGCGGTGACGCGACGAGCGAAACCCGCTGGGGCGGCACACCGGCAAGCGTCGACTATGGCGTGTTTGAACCGGGCATCCATTCAATCGTTGTCGATCCCCGCGACCCGGATCACATCCACGTTGCCGTCTCCTCGGCCGGCGTGCTCGAAACCACCGATGGCGGCCGCAGCTGGGCGGGGCGCAACCGGGGCATGTTGAATGACTATATGCCCGATCCCAACGCCGACTGGGGACACGATCCGCACTTTATCGCCGCCTGCCCGGCCCAGCCGGATCATCTCTGGCAACAGAACCACTGCGGTGTGTTTTACAGTGAAGATGGCGCCCAGACCTGGAACAAGGTCAGTATTCCAGAACGCGGGGTGCACTTCGGCTTCCCGGTCGCGGTGGATGCACAGGACGGGCGCACGGCCTGGGTCATTCCGGCGCAGGCGGATATGGCACGTATGGCGATCGACGGCGGCCTCTGCGTGGCGCGCACCCAGGATGGCGGTCAGACCTGGCAGACCTTCCGTACCGGCCTGCCCCAGCAGCACGCCTACGATCTGGTGTTGAGGCACGGTATGGATATAGCAGGTGACTGTCTCTGTTTCGGCACCACCACCGGCAACGTCTACCTGTCGGAGGATCGCGGCGAAACCTGGCACTGCCTGGGGCACAACTTCCCGCCGGTCTATTCGGTACGTTTTGGGTAACCGCCATGGTCAGAGTTGAGATGACACCGCACCTGTACCGGTTTTTCCCCGCGCTTGAGAAGCTGCAGATCGAGGTGCCGGCGGGCTCCGTCGCCGAGGTTGTGCAGGCGATCGACAACATCGCCCCCGGCTTCTGCGACTACGTACTGGATGAACGGGGCGCGCTGCGCCGACACGTCAGGCTCAGCGTCAACGACACTGTGGTCATCGACAGAAAGACACTGTCAGATCAGGTCGCCGATGGCGGGACGGTCTATATCTTCCAGTCCCTGAGCGGCGGTTAGGTCCGGTTCATTCAATTCAAATCAATTCAAGCAAAGAACCGGATCAATCGAATCCAGGCAACTCCACGGCATGTTTCCAGAAGGACGTCTCACGCGGCGCTGGGCCCGGGAACCGGACTCACGGGGTCTTGCCTTTTGCGTCTCAAATGAGAAACCAGAGCAAAAGACAAGACTCCGTAGCCTCTGCATACAAGATCAACCGTCTGGATCACCGGATACAGCGTTTTCGTTTTCGATAGACAGTAGGAGCTGGGGAATTAGGTATGCTGTCCCCGGAATTCGCTCAGTTTCGTTCGCCTACTCATCAGCGTTTCCGCAGATTTCAGACTCCGCCACAGGCGCAACACTCGATACAGGTAGGTGGTTAACCCTTACCTGACAGGGACTTTCACCCTGCAAGATGAATCAATAACCGGCGCATCTTTGCTGCGTCCGGCGCCGAAGGCGCGAAGTCAATTAATTGGTTGCTCAGACGCACAACGCTCGTATTTGCGGATAGTATGGAGCGCAGCGAAAAGCCAGTCCTACAACGTGTGTTTGATACTGATTGAGCCTTCTCCGCCCAGCATAGACCGCAGCCTATGCTGGAGGTGACGAAACCGAACCGGAGAAGGCTAGTGAGATTCTATACCAAAAAATCACCGGTATTACTGTGATATCGATCTGCATGCCCGGGTTCTCTATGTCTGCATCCTCGATACCGGAGATCAAATTCGAGTACACAGAAATATGCCTGCGACCAGCATGGACCTGATCGACTTGCTGGCACCCTACCTTCACGAAGACATCGTCATCGGGGTCGAATGCATGCATTGCTGGTACGGGGTCTCCGATCTCTGCCAACAACTCAACCTGCCGTTTGTGCTGGGGCATGCCCTCTATATGCGGGCAATCCATGGCGGCAAGGCGAAATATGCCAAGATCGACTCGCTGAAAATCGCCAAGCTCCTCAAAAGAGGCATGGCTCAGCAAGCTCAATCGCAAGGAGATCGCTGCCCTGGTCGGCGTCGCTCCTATGAACCGCGAAAGCGGCACCTATAATGGCAAGCGACGTATTCGAGGAGGCCGTCACCGCATCCGCACGGTGATGTTCATGGCGATGCTCTCGTCGATTCAATGCAACCCCGTCTTCAAACGCTTCTACGCGCGTCTGAAAGAAAGGCAAGCTACCCAAAGTGGCCATCATCGCCTGCATGCGCAAGCTCATTGTGCTCAATACACTCCTGAAAAACGAGGAGCGCTGGTTCGAAAAAACGGTCTAATTATATTGACGGAAAGCCATAGTCACTTGTTATACATATCACTCATAATGAAATTTTTTGTTGGGTTCATTTGAACTATATTCGATCAATTCCCATTCAAATCCCATGTCATCATAGAAATATAGCCTTCTACGATAGCTTTCCTTTGGTGTTTCAATGCTTCTTTTATACCCAGCTTCTACTAATTTTGATTCGATTTTATCAAGATCATCAACAACAATTGAAATATGGTTAACTCCAAAATTTTTATAGGCCATCCTTGGATAGGTAGGATTCGCATCCAAGTGTGCTTCTTGAAGTGCAAAATAGTATTCGTCATTTCCAATATGGACCCACCGATAACTTTCTTCTGGAAAACAATCTTTTCTCACAACAAAATCAGGGGCAATTATCTTAATAAATCTAATTGCTTCATCTATATCAGGTACCGTGATGTTCGCATGTTCTAATCTAGTCATATTTACTTCCAAGATGTATAACGCCCATATTTTGAGGTCGGAACTGCGTAGAAACGGAGGTCCCAGCCCGCTTGAAAGTAACTACAATTTTTTGTTAAAGCATGTTTATTCATAGTGCGCAACAGCTCTGCAAACCTTACCTTGATTATTGAAGTAGAAAACTTCAGAAGAGTATCCCTTGCGCCCTTTATAGTAAATTACAAGACTCTCCACGCCTATAAACACATTGATGAATTCAAAATATAACTTCGGATTTGTAGAAAGTCCTATCGCCCAATACTTACCCACAGAAGCTTTACCTTTTAATTTGCCTTCGGGAATTCCCATTCGTTCGGGGATGATGGGAGAGTATAATTCAAAGTCTTCCGTATAATGGGAAAGAATCGCTTCTAGGTCGTGAGAATTCCAAGAATCAATCCAGTGTTTTGCGAAACTATCTGCGAATTCCTTGTCTATTTTCATGCTCATCCCCTTGTTGCATAACGTCGAAGCTCAGGAGCGCGGCTTTGCCGCGTCCGACTGCAGCGTCTGGTTATGCGGTGTACGTATAAACTTTCCATGTGCTTTTCTTTGTATTCAATGAGTCGTAGAGCTTTTGAGCCTGTTCATTATCCTCGGCAGTAAGCCATTGCAGCCTGGCTGCGCCTTTACTTAAAGCAAATTTAAGGCAATGGTTTATCAGTCGCTTCCCGATACCTTTTCCCCTATAGTCGGGGACTATATAGAGATCATTCATGACACCGACACGGGCAGGAATGCTCGAAACAAAGGAAAAATATACCGTAGTGAAAGCTACAGCTGCTCCTTCATCATTCCGGTAAAGAAATAGGCATCCATCATTCCCACTTTCACTAAATTGAGAGAAGAATGACCTATTCCTATCGTCACTGATGTCAAGTATTCCATAAAACTCCTGATATTCACGTACCAATGGAAGTACTTCTTCTAGGTTCTTATCTGATACTGCTTCAATCACTTAATATTTCCTCAAATCACATAATAGCGCGAAGGACGAGCGTCCAGCGACCGTAGGCAGCGAATTTAATGACCTGGTTATGCATTTTTGATCTCAATGAACCACTTAGGGTGCATTTCGTCGAAGTCCGTTCGAACATTGGACGGCAGGTAACTTGCTGAGTCTAATATGAAATCCTGACCACCTACACGCTTGAAAACGACCCAATGCCAGAAATTTTTCCCATCTTCCTGATGGTGTTTGATGGAGAGCAATGCCAAATCAGGTAATACACTCCATGATTCAAACGGAATTTCATCGATAGACGTATCGACACCGGCTTGAGACAGCATATTTCTTACATATTGAGTTTCAGACCAAAGCGATTTATCTTCAGCATAGATACCCATAGCGTTTGCTGTTTCTTTCATTTCTGGATAGGTCTTGCCCAGAATATTAGCAACAGATGCAATCCCGCATCCTGTCGTTTCTTCCTGTATAACGGGCTTCAGCACGATCGTCTCCTTAATACTGGTATAACGCTGAGCTTTGCGGCGGTTTTGAAGGAGCGAAGCGACGAAAAAACCGCACGACAACAGCCCCTGCTTAGCTGATGAACTTTGCCATAGCACGGTTCTGCGCTCCTTCTCCGGTTTCCAGGCCGGTTTTGACACCGGCTCGGTTCCTCTATGATTGATTCTGACTTGCTTTCAGTTTACCCGTCAGAGTTTCAATTTTGATTTCTACGCCAACAATAGCCTGTACCAAACGTTCGGTGAAATCCGTTGGCGCATCATCCACGGACCAAGGAGTGTCCCTTTTCATCTCATGTTGGCCTGTGAGCTGATGGAGATGTTGTTTCAACCAGCTTGGATCTCGAATAATCTGCGCACTACCGTGCGCATGGATAGCCAGATAGTTCCATGTTGGTACGACCCGACCTGTCTCTGCCTTGATTGGGTACCATGAGGGTGACACGTAAGCATCTGGCCCCTGAAAAACTGCAAGCACTCGAGCTCCGTCCTGTATGCGTTGCCAGACAGGGTTACTGCGGGCCAGGTGACAATGAAGATATCCAAGAGAATTATTTGCCCCAGAACTCAGATGAAAGGGGACGTGATTGGCCTCAATCCCTTCATCGTCCGCGATTACGAGCAGCCCAAAGCCATAATCGCGAATGTACTGTTGAAGCTTCTCTTGGTCTTCTTCTTTGAAGTGATTCGGGACATACATCCTTTTATGCTCCTGGGTAGAGTCCTTGCTGCATAACGCCCGCATAACGTGCAAATAATGCTTGGCTTAAATAAGGAACGAAGTGACAAAAGCCAAGCTTTATTTGTCACTATTAATGCGCTTGCAGGTGTATTTAAATTACATTTGTACTTAGTGCAATCTGATAACTGGCAGACTTTGCATGTGTTGCACTTAGGATAATATTTACATTTTTATTATCTTTAGATTTACCAGAAACACTAAAAGATTCTAATGTATTTTTACCAGCAAAGTTTGGTATGCTTCTGGTGAGAATGACCAGCCAACCTTTTTGGAAATACGTTGCATCACTTTGTTAGTTTCTGCGATAAATAAATCTGCATTTGTTTGTTTTATTAATACAGTACAAACGCCATCCCTTCTGTAGGTTATTGAAAACTGACCATCCGGTGATGTAAATGACCACGCTTTTCCTGCGTTACCTTGTAACAAACTATCAGCAAGATTTTCGGGTAATTGATTGATGCCCTGCTTTTTAAAAAGCTGCGATAACTTCTCACCTTCACCTGCATGTCTAACACATGCAGTAAAAGCAAAGTTTGCGGCAAACATTTCTGGAGAGCTTTTTGCGTTAGCTGGTTTATCACAACCAGCAATAGTAGTGGCTATGATTGGAATAAAGAATAATTTTTTCAACATCATTGTCGGTATACACCTTGTTGGCACCTAACATTTGTATCTTAGCCTCGGAGACCGTTTTATCTGAGGCTAGTATTTTCTGATGAATTGTCGTGAAAAACTGACGCAAAGCCAGCTAGCATGAGCCGTTCAGGCCATCTGCTCAATCGCACTGAATCCGACAAAACGATCACCAAGCCTCACATCTAATTTTTGACTATGCCTTGTAACTTCATGATTTCAAATAAGTATCAGCAAATTTTTAGCCACACGCCAGGATACTGGCCTGCAAGGCCGTATATCCTTCTTGAAACCCATGGGAAATGAGCACTGGTCGCCCGCTAACCAAAACGGCAGGTGTCTAAAAACCACGCTACCGCCCTAACGATGACCAAATACAGTCCCGCAATGCAGGCAGAGCCAGGGAGAACGGAGGAATTGAGATTGGAGGGGAGGATTCACCCAGCCTGGCTTCCGTTGCTCAGCTGACGATTTGCTTTATTGACGATCAAAACCCGGCACCGATCATCCATAGGTGCCTTAGCAGGCTGTTGAAAAGCTACCTGCGGTTGCTATCGCGGCGTTAAAAATCGGCTCACAGGCTTTGCCTGAACGCACTGTAGTG
>NZ_KB899128.1 GCF_000378045.1 Marinobacterium rhizophilum DSM 18822 | reverse complement strand
GGATAGCTACCGTGTCCGGTGTTACAGTAGAAAATAATGTCGCTATGGAGAAGGTGTGTAGTGGGAAAGGTTTTACGAAGGGTTTAGTGCAGTGACAAATCACACGTTAATGCGATGTAACTGATTTTTTGCGAGGGGGGGAAAGAAAGTGGTCGGAGTGATAGGATTCGAACCTACGACCCTCTGGTCCCAAACCAGATGCGCTACCAAGCTGCGCTACACTCCGACGGGTACTGCACTTACTATTGTAGTTGGCTCCCCGAGCTGGACTCGAACCAGCGACCAATAGATTAACAGTCTACTGGATACTTCCAGATTTCTCCCCGCAACCCTTTGAGTCAAAAGTCTTTATGTGAAAAACATAGGGCTAATTGTACATGCCGACCAAACACCGAACCAAGAAAGATCGGTGGCAAGTTCGACAGATTCGACGTTTAGCACTCCCTTGGATTTGGGCCGACCGAACGCAGAACTGCTAGAAAACCGATCAGTGGTTTTATGAAGGGTGGGGGGACTTTAAAGCATGATTTTTGCGGCTAAGGGGGAGGCACAACGGTGGGCGCTAGTGGCCGACTGGGTGGCGCTGCCGACTTGGCCCCAAAGTGGCACGGGACGGAGTTTTTGGGGTTGGTAGTAGGGGAGCCATCCCTGGCTCCAAAATGCCCCGACGCGAGTCAGGTTGGTGGCCAGTCGTACCCGGTCGGCTCCACCCCCGTCACCCCCGTCACCCCGGTTCAAGGTTCAGGGTTACGATTGCCAGACATTGATGATTGGCGGGGGCTATCAACGTTCATGGCTAAGGATACAGAGGCGGCTGTAGAGAACGTACTTGTGCAAAAAGTTATTAGGGGCAGGGTGTCAATTCGTTGGCATTGATAGGTTTCTCATGATGAAAGCGATACTAACGTAAGCAACATGCTTGTTCGTGACCCTCAGGGGGGAGAATCAGGTTGGACTCTTCTGAGCAGACCCCCATTGAGGCTGAGGTGGGTCAGCACGTGTTGGGGGAAGTTCACCGCCGTCTTAAATCCGTCCGTGAAAAGGGGTAAAGCCCCGGAGACCGTTGCCAATCTGGGGCAGTAAGGCTCTATCACCACTACCACGCGGGCCCAGAACCAGCTTCTCCATACGGCCGAGAAACTTCTCTTTACGGGTCTGGCGGCGCTTGCTGGTGAACTCGCTGTCAGCGAACGATAGCTGGTGATCCATGGAAAGCTCTCGTTACGTCAGGGCGCAGATTGTCTCATGCTGAGGGACTTGTTCGCATGTTCCAGAGGTACTGGACAGCTATAACAACATGAGAAATGTAAAGATGCCACTTGACCTTTCCGGCGATTGGAACGATCGGGCATTTATTCTGGCTATACTCAAACTGGTACCAGACGAGGGAAGAGAAAGGCTATTCCAAGCCCCTTCCGATCGGCCGTTGATTGGATGCGATAGCGCATTTATTTTGCCTATACTCGGACCGTTGCAGGAGAGCATCAATGAAGGGACGTGAATGTGTGAACGACGCCGGCGCCTTGCGGGTGACGGCTATGATTGGCCTACTCGCGTCCACCCTGGGCCTGGCGGCCTGCATCACCGTCGAGGGCCAGTCCTCCGGCGAAATGAAAAAGGCGATGCAGGATTCCTTCATCTTCCGCAGCGCGGACATGTTCTACCCCGACGGCGTCCCTGATGACCTCGACGCGCTCCCCGAGCTGAAGCGAAAGCAGGTGAAACAAATTCAGGAGGTGCTTGAGATTTTCCTCGCCGGGGTACAGAAGGCCAATACAGAGCAGCACGAGGACCTCTCCCAACTGTTCCAGCGGGACGTGAAGGAGAATTTTGATGCCTGGCTTGTCCTGCTCAACGAGGGACAACCCATATCCCAGATCGACCCCTCCGGGGAAATCACGATTGACGTAAAAATCGCCCAGGCTTTTTACCGCACCGCCCTCATCGCCGGGCTCACCGATAGCAGCGTGGGAGGCGGCAACTTCATGTCCCGGCGGTTCGCCGGGGACGACACCACCGAGGCGGACATCATCCGGGAATTCCTGGAGATCAAGGAGACCGTCGACAACACGCGGGGGCAAACCATGATTGGTGACGTCTTTGAAGGATTATCGGACGACGACATGGATGGCAGCTGGTTTACCATGACCGATATGGCCAGCGACTCCACCGCCGTCGAGGAGCACTATTTCCCCCCGATGACCTTCCTGCTTGCACACGAGTATGGCCACGCCGTACTGGGACACCTGGACGCCATGCGCGGCATGGACGACGATGACTGTGAGGAATTCCACAACATGGAGTCCGAGGCGGACCTGTACGCCATGCTGGTGCAGATACTGCATATCCGGAAAAACAACCCGGGAGCATTCGCGTTTCCGCTCTGGTCCGCCAAGATCGAAAACAGCCTGGGGTACCAGGACTTTTTCAAGTACACGTTCAATCTTTCCGGGTTCACAACGGAAGGTGTCGCCGCATGCAGCCACCCGGACCCGGAGGAACGAAGACAGAACCTTGAAGATCTCTACAGGGAGATAATGAGTGGCTAGATTCCTTCAAATGCGTTTTCTTGCCCTGGGGTTTGCAGCCTTTGTCGTGATGATTTTTGCCGGCTGTTCGGATACCCCGAACGTCGGGGGAGGCCCCGCTGCTGGCGAGGACGAATTCTCCATCCCCTTTTACTACCGCGGGCTGGGCGTGGCCGGCCAACCGCGGGTGGGATTTGTACCGCTGAGGCACGGTGAGGAAGGGGCCGTCGTTACCCGGGCCCTGCTGGAATCGTTGCAGGCCCTGGAGATGAGCATTGTCGAGCCGCCGATCGACCTGGAAACGCTCATCCAGCCGGAGCAAACCTGGAAAACGGGAAGAACCGAGCTGCCGGACGCGATCATTACCCGACATAACGAGGAATACCCCGACCAGGCCATTCCAAACAACCGGATTTATGCCATCGAGTACGAGGGGCGCTACAAGATCCTCCCCAACGAGTTCAGGCTGGACCTGGCCTCAAAGCTATACCACAAGGGCCTTGGGGGGGATTTCAGGCCCTTCGAGTCCGCGGACTATTCGAGCAAATTTTTCATGGGGCTGATCCAAAGCGGCATGCGCGCGTACCTGGACATTCCCCCGGACGGGACTCACTGACGTGGTAGAACGTGCAACGCTGACCTGTCTGTGGATAGGCTCATTCGTGCTGGCCATGCTGGTGGTGGAGCTGTACATCGGTAAAACCGTGAGTATCGACGGGCTGGATATGTTGGTGCTCCTGCAGGAGGACCGGCTGGACGCTATGAAGCCCCTGTTCACCATTTATGGAAGCTACCTGGCCGGCATCCTCGCTTTCTGGTACGCAAAGCCCTTTAAACCCGCCAAATCCGACGGCGCCGAGCGCTTTCGGTTCTGGCTGGCCATGGCCTGCGCCGCCGTGTTCAACGGCTGGATCCTGTACATGGTGTCCAGGGCGCATTTCACCACCGGGGCGACAGTCATGGCCGATATTCTCTCCGCCGTTCAGATCGCCAGCTGGATGAGCGTCATCGTAGCACCGGCAAATGCGTTCTACTTCGGTATCAAAGCCAAGCCCGCCACCTGAGCCGCCGGGGAGCGCCCCGCCCAGGGACTACTTCGGGGTCAACTTCAACAGCCGGCTACCCTTGTCGTAGCGCTCAACCTCCAACACCCAGATCGCACCGTCGAGTAATTGGTCGACCCTGAAAAACTCACAACCCATTGATTTTTATTGGACTATACTGTGCTTCAAGCGAATAAATCCGTTGTTTTTACGCCTGACAGCCCCAAAAGTTGCAGAATCGTCGAATTATGGAGCCCAAGAAGAAGCACCGCGAACCGCAGAGCGATATGTTCAAACCGCGCCTGGAAGATATCGTCAAACCGGTACTTCCACTGGTGTGCCTGACGGCGGTTATCGACTGGGATCGGCTCGATGCCGAAACTGGACAACACTTCGCCACGGTCGGGGCATCAGCGTTGCCAACGCATTTGCGCAAGTTGCTGCGGTGGTTTTATTTGGCTCCGGAAAAATACGCCTGTTGGTGCGCAATATGCTGACTTTCTTGTAGGGAGCGTACAAAAGCGAGCCGGAGCGGATGCCGTTTGCCGTTTGCCGTTTGAATCCCACTTTTTCAGGTTCGACTTTTCGACATTCATGTTGAATCAACCAACCCGGATGAGGACTTAATTCAAAAGGGTGGTCCAGGGGAGAGATAAAACAAGAAGATGGTCGGAGTGGAGGGATTCGAACCCCCGACCCTCTGGTCCCAAACCAGATGCGCTACCAGACTGCGCTACACTCCGACTTTCTACTTCAGGATGGCTCCTCGAGCTGGACTCGAACCAGCGACCAATAGATTACAGTCTACTGGTGAATCCCGACGGCCTGCTCTAGTCACTAGAGATTGTACTCCTGCTTATATGGTCAACAACAGCTTACCGAACCTTTTCCGAACCCCTTCGGGTCGGTCAGAAGTTCGATTTGACGCGGAGTCTTTAAACAGAAGGCAAGGCGCCAACCGAACCCCGAACGACTGTAAAACATGAGGTTTTTCGCGACGAAAGGCCATATCTATTGTTCAGTGCTTCTCGCCTCGGCTATTATCTCAAGAAGTTCAATTACTCTTCCAATTCCGAGAAATAGCAAGCAGCTTATTCCTCCTGCAAATAGAATGGAAAAGCCAGTAAATACTAGCTCGGAGATGATTATGGCGCTCATAATCCCACACGCTGCAAGCGAAATCCAAGCGGCTGCTTGGAAAAGACCAGGGAGTGACGAGTGCTTAGTCTTCCGTGGTGTCGTAGTGGCTACTGTTGTTTCGTCTTTGCGTTCTGCTTGGTATTCGATTTCTTTCTCTTCTTTGTTTTCATCTTGGCGTTTTGAAGTGATGATCTTATCAGAATTGGCTATCAGCACTGCAGCTATTATACCTGTGATAATAAATATAATGATGAAGTCCATAGTGATTCCTTCCTTTATTGGAGGTGGTGGCCGAAGTATGGCTTTTTGTTTAAGAACTAAAGGGGGGGCTGAATATTGAAGATTGTAGACGAGTCGAAAGTGGTGTCTTTTTTTTTGGTCAATACGGGTAAGTGGTATGCGGCATAAGGTAATGTAGCCCACTGCACGCAAACGATCCCTCCAAAGACACGCAAGTTTCCAGCGGGCTCCAGAGTAGCCCGAGGTGGCGCGGTCGGGGCGGGCAGTAGGGGAGCCATCCCTGGCCCTTGTTTTGCTCAGAGGTGGTCACTCTGGGTCGACTCGGGGTGGTGCCGGGGCTCGGCGTGGTCCTCCGACGAAACGGCCCCGATTTGGAGGGATGCGCTGTCGGCGGCCTCCTGCAGGGCTTTTGTCGAGAGGTGGGCGTAGCGCTGGGTCACTGTCGGGCTGGAATGCCCCAGAATCTGCTGAACTTCATAGAGCGTGCGACCGTCGTTCACCAGGAAGGACGCATACTGGTGGCGAAGGTCGTGCAGCCGTAAGTGCGGTAATCCAGCCTTCGTCCGGAGGCGGTCCCAGACTTTGTGGATGGTTGTCATTCGTTCGCCGGTCGTGGAGCTGACGAATAGGTAGTCGTTTCTCCCCTCCGTTCCTAGATTTTGGAGAACGCTCAGTGCGCTGGCATTCAGTGGTACTGAGCGTATCCGCTTTGACTTGCTGTTGCTCGCGGGAATCCTCCAGATTTGGTTTGTCTTGTCGACCTGTGACCACTTGGCTTGTAGCGCCTCGTTCAGTCGAGCACCTGTACTCAGTAGGAAGATAGCCACCAGGCAAACCACTCGGTTCTCATCGGTTCGCAGCACTTTCAATAAACAACTCAGTTCGCTGTCGCTCAAAAGCCGTTCAACACGATTGTCGGGATGAAATAGTTGGATGCGTTCGGCCGGATTTTTCTCCAGTAGTTCCCAGTCGACGGCCAGGTTCAAAGCGTGCCGCATCAGCTTCAGATGATGGTCGCAGGTGGCGGGCGCGAGTCCTTCATCTTGCAGGTCGGTATGGAATGCTTGAATTTGTTGGCGAGTCAGCAGCGCCAGCTGGATGTGGCCGAACTTGGGGATCAGTCGGAGCTTCGACATGCTGAGGTCGAAGCGGTAGGAGCGTTTATGGCGTGCTGCGTGCGGTAGGTACTTCTCCTTCAGGAAGGTTTCAAAGGTGATGGTTTCGGGTTGCTGTTGTGCTTCCTCCTTGGGGTCGCTGCCCAGGGCTATTTCGCTCTTGAGGGTGCGGGCTCTCTTGCGGGCTACCGACAGGGAAATGTCTGACGTCCGTGCCAAGCGTTGATGAGCAGTCTTGCCGGCGGGGTTCTTGTACCTCAGGTAGTAGGTCCCCTGGCGGGGTGCGGACCGGCGAACCTCGACGTAGAGGCCAGGAACGGCCTTGTCGCAGTATTCGATCCGCGGCTTTGTTTCAGGGCAGAGCAAGTGTCCCCTGATGAACTGTTGGGTGAGTTGGACGACGGGCATGGGCACCTCCTTCGATGTGGTTGATGGTGTGTATGAATATAATTCATTATACGTGGGTTTTTGATTGCTGATCATTGCCTCGTGCGATCAGTGCGATCAGTGCCATCGGGCAGCTTTGCCGCTCGTACGTTTGCTTGTTAAAGCGCTCCAGCCTTACAAAATTTTTCGACTAAGGTTTACGCGCTTCCGCAAGGGAAAAATATTTTTCTTAGTTAAAACGCTTAGTTACGGTATTTTTTGCTGGTGCCATCAGTCCGGGAAATTCGTGCTTGCCAAGGCCGCTGAGTAGGGGTAGAACCGAAATGTCTGCTTGCGAAGTGGCGTGCAGACGAGATGCAGAGTGGAATGGAGGTGATTTTTATCTTGAGTGAAACTAATGTCGTTCTCGGGTGCCGCTGAGTTCGCTCTGCGTTCAATTTTCATGCAGTCCAGAGGATGTTTATGGCAAACCCAGGAAAGAAACCAACAAGGACAGATCAATCAGGTGCGATGCCGAGATTCGACATGTCGAAAATCAAAGGCTCGGCGCTCAATCAGAAACCAGCCTCCGATCATGCCGGGCCGAGTACGCCTGCGCCTTCACCGCCTGGGTCGACACTGATTCCGAGTGTTCCTCGTGCGCATACGCCTGTTGATTTGCCGCCGCCTACCCCCGCCAAGCTGCCTGGGGTGTTGAGTGGTCAACTGGTCCCGTTGCACAACCCTTCGTCACCAATGGCGATCATCGAGGGGCTAACGCTGATAATTGATCAAGCAGGGCGTGTCTGCTGCATCATCCCCGAGGGGCTCCATCGGCGTGCGGAGCCCGTGAAGTCGACGCGGGGGGTGAACTTCCTACGCACAGTGGCCGTGAGGCAGGGCCTCCAGCTGAGACGCAATGGACTGAACGAGCTGGTGGAGGACATTGTTGCTTACGGTGAGGAGAGTGCGCCTCGGCTTCCGGTATATCACCGGGTAGCGCCTGTTTCGGGTGGCATCGAACTCTACCTAGGGGATCAGCAGTTTACACGTGTGAGAGTCACAGCCGGGAACGTCGAGATCCTGGAAAACCCCTCTGAGGTGCTGTTCTGCCCATCGCCAATTTCGAGTGCTTTGCCTGTGCCCGCCGAAAACGGGTCAGACAAGGCCCTTCGGGCGATTCTGAATGTTTCGGATCTGGATTATCAGTTCATTCTCGCTTGGGTGACGTACACGATGGCGCACCCGAAGGTAAACGGCAGCAAGTATGTGTTTCTCGTCGTATCCGGGGATCAGGGGACAGGTAAGTCGTTCCTGACACGCGTTCTGTCACTGCTGGTTGACCCCAACCGCGTTGGGATTCAGGCATTCCCGAGTAAAGCTGAAGACTTGGCACTGTTTATGGGGAGTAGTCACGTTGTCTGTATCGATAATATGCGGTCAATCAAGTCGCAAATGTCCGATCTTCTCTGTATGGCGTCGACTGGGGGCACCGTTAGTACCAGGGCCTTGTATACGGATGGCGCGCTTTCCACCAAAAACCTTCATGGTGCTTGTATCTTCAACGGGATACACAGCCTTGTTGCGCAATCTGATCTCGCACAACGTTGTCTGACGATACGGCTGAGCAGAATTGACGGCGCGAAGTATCGGTCTGAGTCAGAGATGATGGAATTGTTTGAACAGCATCATCCGGAAATATTCAGGTATCTACTCAACTTGATATCAAAGATCTTCAATCATCTGCCAAGTGTCGAGCCGGCGAACCCGGAGCGAATGATCGACTTCTGCCGTTGGCTGGCCGCATTCGAGGCAGCCGAAAACCTGCCCGCAGGGGTGCTTCAGTTGGCCTACAGCGAATCATTGCGCCAGTCACAGCTTGATACGCTGATGGATAACACCCTTGCCGCCGCAATCATCGAGTTTGCCGTCAAACGTATTCGCGGTCAGTGGACTGGTTCCCCCGCGGACTTCCTCAATGAGCTCAATGCAATGGTGTCTCAGGGCACCGTATACAGTCGAGAATGGCCCAAAAACCCCACAGCTCTGGGGCGGCGTCTTCCGGGGCTGAAAGCAAGTTTGGCGACGCAGGGAATACATATTGAGTCAACTCGCGGCAAGGCCCGGCAGATCACGATACGAATCGATCAAAATCAAGCAGAGGAGGTGTTCGACGAAGCCAACATTTTTTGAATGGTTTGCAATTGGTAGTACTAAAAAATATGGCTCTTACGAGGTTGGACGGATGATCAAGCAGCTAAGGTCTGGTGAAGCAGAGATTCAGGAGTTTATCGTAGCGGCCGCGTTGGTGGGTATTCGGTATTGGCGGCCAGGCGACGTAATGGAAGCCCGGAATATCATCGGAACCGTTGCGTACAAAAAGGTGCTCAAAAGGCTTAGCCCGCAAAGAGTCGGTGACCTGTTCTATATGGCGGTTGAGGTAGGGGATCTGCCTCTGGTCTGTCTCGGGAAAAACACGGCAAAGTACTACGTGTACGCCCTGATAGGTGATGTTACCACCCCCGTAGCAAAGCCGACGAATAATGGTAGTACTCGCCATCTTCGTGTGCTAGGTGGTCGTCAGGTAGCGTAAACGGCCGGGGTTACCTCACTTTGCCAACGTGCAAGCAGAGCGGTCCATAAATGCCGCTCTGCCTTTTTCTTTCCATTTCCCTTCACGTAATCGCCTGCATCTGCGGCTCCTGTCTCTCTGACTACTTCCGCTGTCGCCCGCCTGGAAGGCCACTGATGGCCGTACAAGCACACTCAGAAGGCGGGAGCACTTCCGATGCGTCACGTAAGGGCAGCGCTGGTTGATGTTGCTTGGTGCAATGCTGGTCGTGGTCAATCGTTCCGCTGCAGACTCCGTCAGTAGCGGCGTGGTGGTCACGAAAAGGATGGGCGACTTCCTGTCCGGCCTGCAGCGTGGCAGCGAATGGAGGCACTGGCACGCATCTCCAGGGATGCCCGTGTGTTGCCCCTCTGAGCGCCTGTAAGAGGGGATTGTCGGGGCGATGGCACCTGCTACTTGCTGGCGCGACCCGACGCCGGCGTCGCGTTGTACCTGCCGGAAAGCCTCGGGTTCTATGGGCTGGCGTCGGGTCGTCGGGTCGTCGGGTCGTCGGGTCGTCGGCTGGTTCCGCGCACGCAACTCGGCAGAGCATCCTCCTTGTCTGTCGAGTCACCTGTCTTTTAGTCAGCCTATAAGCTGATCCTATGAACGTTTGTTTCAGGCTTGGCATTGCGCTTTCCTTTGGCGATCGAATGGCCGGGCTTGTAGCTCAGGCTACAATTTGATCAGTTACCGGAGTTGGTCTTGTAAAATATGAACACTTATTTCGTGAACATTGGTTGCTTTTAAACAGGGGATGGGTGGTAAAAGATGGTATTTTTTTGAGTTAAAGGTGTTCATTTTTGTACAATTATTGAGATTACATTTAAATGTTTAGTTTTAAGTTATCATTAAATAATTATATTTAAATATATATGCTTTCCATTTATAAAATATATCGGTTTCCGATGCGGCTTCGAGAGAGTCGGCAGTGAAGCGACGACCTGACGACCCGTCGCCATTGCTTGATCTTGCTGGCACTGCGGATGGGTCGGGGGAGCGTCGGGTCGTCGGGTGGTGGCATCAGAAAGATACCGGAAAGGTACTTAAATGCCGCTTGTGGCTACTGGCCAATTAGCAGCTTTTCTTTTAACGAGAGGTAGTCCCTGAGAAACTCTTCTAAAACTCCATCGGGGAAGGAATCAAAGTTACTGTCCAGTATCTCGATGGCGATCATTTCGTAACGCTCATAAAGTTCAGAGGGAGTGTCGACTCCGCTGGATAATGCTTTAACAGCTTCTTCCAGGCGAACGGCGACCTCCGCCAGTGTGCGGATAGGCATGAGAGTTTCCTCTGGTTAGTTCAGATCAAGGGGAATGTGCGAAGGAGGCTCAGAGAAATCCACGATGTTTTCTTCTATGCCGGCCATCAAGCATGCTTTTTCATTGATACGTTGAATAAACTCAATGTCGGACAGATTCCAGGCGCTGACGGTATAAATGGCATCCATAATGTAATCTTCATAGTTCACGGGCTATCTCCTATTTCTTATTAAGTAGAAAAACTGCTGCCAGTAGAGCGACCGCAAGGATCGCCAGGAGGGCGGTGATATGGGATGTCAGCGTCATGAGAACCATGAAAAGGACAAATAGGCCTATTATCGGGGGGCCGAAGAACAGGCAGAGCAGAAAGGTGAGTACCGCGACGGTTAGAAGCATGGGGACGCTCCTTTTGTGCGTTTTGGGTCGGTATATGGCCGGTATTTTGGATTGGCCGTGATGGCGTTTTGGAAAAGGTTTTTCTTTCAGTGTGTTAGAAGGGAAGGGTGGGGGTGACCAGCAGACTACCTCTCTCTCGGTGTGGTGGCTTTGGTGGCTTTGGTTGATGGTCTTGCGGTTTTCTCCTCATCGTTGGTGGTTAGGTCTATGCCCGATTTATCCAGTGCCGCCATCTCCTTGCGGAAGTCATTGTCACAGCAGAGGCTGTAGAGGTTTCGTTTGCCCGTCATCGGAGCAACGAGGTGCTCAGCCAGAAGGGCGGCCAGGAGAAAGCCTGATGTGTTCAGCGACTTTCCCCTGAATAGTTGGCGGAGTGGGACCGAGGTGATCGAGCCTTGCGGTAAACACGCTTTTACGTCCTTGTATGCAATCCATTCTTTGCTGAACTGGCCGGCGCCGGTGTTGTTTGTGATGCGAAATTGGATGGTGTCCTCTTCGTCAATTCCGATGCAGTAGGACAGTTCCGAACTGCCGGTAAGGGTGGGGCAGGTCGATGTTTTTAATACTCGTGTGGTCATGATGTTTACTCCTGTTGTGATTTTCCCATATAAGATGGTGGTTTTTCCGCGTTTATTGCGTTTGTTTAAGCAATCCATGCCTGTTGAAGTGGCCCCCACCAGAGTTGTCTGCTATACAAAATCTTACCCCCATTATTTTGGCCAGTTAAGGAGGATATTTCTGAGACCAGTGAAAGAAAATGAATGGTGTTTGGTTGTTTGTACAGCTTCGAAAATAAATGTGTGTTAATTATTCTTTACTTTCCTGAACAGGATTATATTTTCAATCCTGGAAGGATTTTAAGAATTCTGGAGGTGTTGTTATGGAATTGTCAAGACTTTCTTGGCAGGTAGTTATATTGATTGTAGTGCTTTCTTTTATGGTGGGTTGTGGTGAGGAGTCTGATATTAAAGATGTTGTTAAAAGAAATTTGATTGACCCTGATTCAGTACGATTTGGTGATTTGATTGTAAGCGATAATGGTAAAAGAGCTTGTATCATATGGAATTCAAAAAATAGAATGGGGGGGTATGGTGGTGAAGAGATAGCGGAGCTTGTAAAGAAGGGGGATATTTGGGAAGTTGAAAATATGGAGGGTGGTGATTATAACTGTAATCAGTTAGCTTTCGAAGTGGCTGATGTGAAGGAGGAATCTAGAAACAAAAGTGATATTTATATTAGGTCTGAGTTGAGTAGGATTTTTTCTGTTTCAATAGAAAAAACGATTGATTTGATAAATCCATATAAAGGTGCCTGTTGGGATCTATACAGCGGATACTCAATTGCAAAAGAAAATATAGATGCGTTGGAATATGAACGAGATAATTCTGGTGTAGGTTTGTCTGATTATAAAGATGAGAGGCTGCAAGAATACAAGAAAGAATTTGAACATTACGATAGCTACCTTAAAAGTGAAAGCGGAATTTGCAGAATAGCTAAATAGTATTCTGAGTGTATTTCTTCTTGGAGTGGGTGTGATGATCTCGAAAAGAAATCGGGAAAAGCTGACCGAGTTGATGAAAAGGAAAAAGAAATTGTGTCTAATACTGTAACACAAGAAAGAGACGGAGAATCTATCTATTCTTTCTACTGCTCTGCCTGCCATGACTCTGGTATCACAGGTGCTCCAAAATTTGGAGATGGTGAAATGAAAATGAGGATGGATGAAAAAGGGTTGGATGTTTTGGTTTAGAATGCACTCCAGGGGTTTAATGCTATGCCCCCTAAGGGTACTTGTGCTTACTGTACTGAATCGGAAATTAGAAACGCGATTTATAAGTGCTGTTTTGTTTTTTGTGGACGGAGGTTGTTTGGCCAAAAAAAAGTAATTTTAATGAAAGGTGTTATTGATAAATTAATTAGATGGAGCGTAGTTCTGCTCGAGATTAGTGTCCGAAAAATGATGAGCGATGTGGGTTGCGATCAAAATGTCATAGCAAGAACATTGCGGCCTTTGGCGACAGTACTATGCCATGATATGGCTGAAGCCCATCTTCGCAACTTAGAGCGAGAGTTAAGTGAGATAGAACGTACTATTCTTCTGCCGACGATACGGGACACTGATGATGTAGAAGAAAAAGCGAAATTGATAGAGCGGGTGACCGCCGTCACTACATTCAAGAATGCAAGGCTTAATCAATATCACAGCTTAGATATTGAATGTTATCCGGAAATATTTGTAGATATGTTCAATGGTGTTCCAGAGTTGCCGTCTGAATATATTGCAAAGATCAAAGTAAGTGCAGAAAAGTTTGTGCCAAGCATGATTGCGCTGGAGAGTGGTCTAGCATTATCTGATCACGAGCTATGGGTTGAGACTTTTGATAGGGCTGATATAGAACCCCTATTTTCTCTTTGAGGCCAAGTGTAAGCCTACCACTTTAAGCGCAAAGATGATTTTTAGCCTTTCTGTGAGCGTAATGTCTGCTTTTTGCTGTTAGCGAAGACGGGGGAAGGTCTTTTCTTTTTCTTATTAGATGAAGAGAAAAAGAAAAGACATGACTCCGAGTATATATTTTAGTAATTTATAGCGGTGTTATGATTTTTATAGTAAGAAGGTGCTATGAACAAAATCGCATCTTCCATAACCCGGCGCGACCCGGCTAATCGGCTTTCTGTCTGTTTTTTGCCTCTATCCACTGGGCCATGTACTGCGTGCTTTTCATGGTGTGGTGGCGCAGCATGGCGCCGGTAAAGTT
>NZ_KB899127.1 GCF_000378045.1 Marinobacterium rhizophilum DSM 18822 | reverse complement strand
ATGAGGATCCGGACGCCTGGTCCGCTATACGTTTCGGCTTTGAAACCATCGTAAGAGCATTTTCCACCCGTTTGTGATGCGGCATGTCACCTACATTCAACGAAGCCTTTTTCGGTAGCAAAATTGAGCCTTCCCATCGGACGTTTGAAGCCTTCTATTTCACCAGTCCACAATCAAAGCTCACCCCATATTCCTGCTCCACCACATTTCCAAACTTGTAGTAGCGCCCGCCTTCGGCAGAAAGCCGACATTGATCAGCAGGGAATGTTGAATAATCGTAAGCAGGCCGATTAGTTCATTTTGGAGGAGCCGAACCTAGTATGTTCTCGTTTTATTCCTGAATCAGGAAATCTTCTTTAGAAGCGCCATTGTCGATGCGCTGTTGGAAGACTATTGGTGTACGCCCACGGCCAGACCACTCATAAACCTTACCGTCTTCAACGACCAAACGATACTTGGCCGCGACTTTGGGGCGCGTTCCTGATGCAGTACCGCCCATCTTTTCGAGGTCGGCCGCAGATAAGCCGACAGCCGCCATCTGCTCCTGGATTTTCTTAATGGCCACCATGCGTTCCGCTTCTGCCGCTTTACGGGCTTCGTCCTCTTGAAGCTTACCCGCTTTGATCTCAGTCAGGTCTTCTATTACCTTCTCAATATCGCCGATTGACAACTCCAAGCACTCTTTGCGCAGGGAGTTTTTGCGTAGCAAGGTAGCTGTAAATTCGTGGTTTCTCATTCCTTCATTTCCTTGTAATTTTGCATTTATTCAAATTTTAGCCAGATTATAGTAGTTGGCAATATTATCTAATGTTGAAAGTTCCGAAAAATGGTACACATAGAATCCAACAGCCGCCGTCTCAAATTAGCCACACCCGCATCCATACCTCTTAGCTAAGGAAAGATCAACAAGACACTTGTATTTTTTTTGCAAGAGAGCTAGTTTGTTTATTGGTCGGTGTTTGAGAAGGTAGTTATATGGATTGGGATGCATATTTTGATAAAGCCAAGAAACCCAGCACGCTTGAACGCATGTTGATGTCCAAAGTAGAGAAAATGGGTATACGGTTCAATCCTGGTAGAGAATCACTCAGAATAGTCGCAGAATTTTACAAGAATTCATACCCTTCAGCTTATCAGATGCTGTTTGCGGCATATAAACGCGAACAAGAACTTGAAGCAACCTCCGCTCACTCCCAGGAAAAGTTACCCAACAACACTCAGAAGCCCCCGGTAGTTGCGCCTGCTGCAATTCAGAAAGGTCTTGAAGACGAGCTTAAGGCTTGGATGGCGCAAAATCGCAGGACCAATGCCTAATTGCAAACTCACGGCACGCCCCTCCTCGCCTTTTCGCTGGTCTAAAACACCCAATACAGTTCATCCTACAAGTGGGTACGTGTGTGCATCAATCCAAGACACAGACTGTCACTTACGGCGTTAAGCCGACATAGATGGGCCGATAAATAGGTGTGCTGCCCCCCCCCCCCCCCCGAAATTCCCAATTTTATGCCCTAACGGGAAAAGGTTACCAGCGCTAGAAGCTGAGTATACTGAGCGGAGTGAACTGTACCAGTTTACGCATACTGACCGAAACTGCATGTAGCGCTTTAAAATATTAGAGACCAGAGAAAAGGGCAAGACCAGCCCCCACTCTATTTGTGGTAATCTCACCCGTACTCCCAATTAGCAGCAAAGGCACCAACTGGTACCTTCGCTGATCCATACTAATCTCTAACTTATATATCTATGAATTTTCTGGTGAGTCTATTTTTCCCTTATTCTTACCAGCTACATTCCGAACCTCATCGTTTTTAAGTGCCCTAGTTACCTTTTCTGTTAACGGCGCCCTCGTTTTAGTGTCTTCATATAGTTTGTAGTAGGCATATATGTCTCTTTTGTGGTAAGTATTCCCTCTTGGACTATTTTTTCTCATCTGCAAGGCGATTACATCAGGATCGACCCCAGCATCAACAAGCCTCGCCACCCGGTTGACGACGTTCCCTGATCGCGACGCTGGTGTTGATACTTTATCAATCTGATCTTTGGTCCAGTCTTTCGCTTTTTTAGTCCCATCAATAGCACTAGTAAAGACACCATTTTCTGACTTATCTTTTTTGCTGGCCATAACGTTTTCTCCTAAAAATTAGGTTGTTAATATAGATGCTGTGTATCGCTCACGATCAACAACTTGCCACTGAGGGAGCTTCTGAACAACTCCGAACCTCCTCCTGCGAGCGCTTAGGACTACAGTTGTAAAGCGCGGTTCGCAATGAGTACTCTGGACCGCATCCGGATAGCCCCTGCAAGAGCTGCAACGCTGCTGATGAAGCCTTCACCTCTCGCCGTTAGGGCATTCAGAGCGATCCGGAGTTATTCAGAGGTTCCTGTGTCATAATTGATCGATGGGGAAATAATATTCCAAAACACTAAAGAAAAATTCCGAAAAAATTAGCAAGTGGGAACTATGAGAAAAATCTGCATTAAAAATCACCCTATCACTGACATTGACGCTCTCCGCCGGAGGCATGCGGGCAACTACTCACCGCTGGAAAATGGTGAGGTGTTTCAGTTGCCCTATGAAAAAGAGCTAGAGAAAAAAGAAGAACAGTTTTTCAATAGTCTTTCGGATTACCATTTTTTAAAAGGTATCGATGATGGCCTTACCCCGAAAGATCTTCGACGTGAACTTGAACACCTTGATAATGGTGATACACACAATAGCTTCTGGAAAAACTTCACAAGCTCGGCATTAAATATTCACCTTAAAAAGATTTTTACACCCAATGGCTGGCGCACTTACCTCAGAAAAGCCAATGAGACACGCGCCCAAAAACCACACCACGAAGATATGTTGAAGTGCCTATATCTGCTTGCCCATCTACACGTAGCGAGTCCTTCGTTTCTCCGGCAATTGGCGACTTTTGAAGATGTATGGTCTACTGATTTCAGGGTGTATTATCCGCGCAATGACCTTTATGATTGTGAAGCGTATGGGGCATTCCTCTCCGAGTTATACAGCAATATTTTGTTTCACCAGCCAACTGGTATTCGCAAACTCATAAAGAGCCTAGATCAGGTCATTGATAAGTTGGTCGAGCACGCTGCCCAATCACCTATCCAAGATATTCTTTCCAAGACTTCAGCTGACACCGATAGCCCTAGCCTTAAAATTTTAAAGTACAGCCAGATTGCTTCTACCTCTCACTTTGCAGCGCTCCACAAATCTATCTGTGACAATATCGATGGCAATTATTCTCCTAAGTCAGCCATTGCGCTGGAAACCTGGTTACAAAAGCGGTCTGGGGCCCAGGTCGTGGCCTCTGCGAATGATTATAAGCTTGTAGCAGCTCAATACGTACGATTGCATATAGGTAGACCAGTTCGATATGTGTCCGAAAAACATAGAGAGCTCTGTGATTTAATTTACAATGTCCTAGCGGCTGACGCGATTAGAAATGTCAGTATTAAGAGTCAAGGAACTCGTGGAGGAAGGCGCGACACATCCTTGCCAGCAGCCATAAAAAAACTTGCCAAACAAAACCCTCAGAGCATCGAAGAAATACTGAAATCTGAAACACTAGATCCTTCAAGTGTGCCGGAACTACACTCAAAATTTCTATTCCTAAGAACACAATATGCTCTTTTTAAACATACTGAGCCAGGAAAAGAAGAAGAAATGGTTAGGCAAATCAGGAGTGTTAGTCATAATTTTAAGAAGGTGATGGACTACATGTTTGCCAATAACCTTGATTGCATACTCAAAGACATGGAGTTACTGCACTTTGAATTTTTTAATCAAAAGCTGTTCGATTATGGTTTACGTCAACTTCCACCACGGAAGAAATAGCGTTTTTGGGGTGCATTATTAGCCAATATGCTAGTGAACCGCCCCGGCTTTACCGGAGACTCCATATCTTGAGAGGATGGAGTCATGAACTCACCAAAACGATATTCCCCCGAAGTCCGAGAGCAGGCTGTTCGGTTAGTCATTGAGCAGCAAGGCGAATACCCGTCCAAATGGGCGGCGATCTGTTCCATTGCCAGCAAGATTGGCTGTACTCCAGAGACCTTGAGAGCCTGGTGCAAACGCACAGAGATCGCGCAGGAAGACAGTCCGCTCAACCTTTCTGAACGTGAACGGCTCAAGCAGCTTGAGCGTGAAAACTCCGAATTGAAGCGAGCCAATGAGATCCTCCGTAAGGCGGCTGCTTTTTTCGCCCAGGCGGAGCTCAACCGCAAACACAAGTGATGGTCTCGTTCATCGACGAGCATCGTGCTCGGTACGGGGTCGAGTTGATATGTAGCCAACTGCCAATCGCCCCATCGACGTATTATCACCAAAAAGCGCTTGAAGCCGTTCCTGAACGGCGACCGGAACGGCATCGGAGGGATGAGTGGCTAACGGCTGAAATTCAGCGGGCATGGGAGGACAACTTCAGCGTCTACGGTGCGCGCAAGGTCTGGCGGCAACTGCGGCGGGAAGGCATTGATGTAGCGCGCTGTACCGTAGAACGACTTATGCGCCGTCTGGGAATTCGTGGCGTAGTGAGGGGGCAGCGCCACTTTACGACGATCAGCGATCCGGCTCAGCAGCGCGCACCTGATCTGGTGAAGCGAGACTTTACGGCAACGCGCCCAAATCAGCTTTGGGTGGCTGATTTCACCTATGTGGTGATCTGGTCCGGTTTCGTCTATGTCGCCTTCGTTATCGATGTTTACGCCCGCTGCATCGTAGGCTGGCGTGTCGCGACGTCGATGAAAACGGAACTGGTACTGGATGCCTTGGAACAAGCACTTTGGGCACGCAAGCGCCGCCAAGGGCTGATCCATCACAGCGATAGGGGTAGCCATCGGTACACCGAGCGCATGGCCGACGAGGGTATCGATGCCTCAGTGAGCACCACCGGTGATTCCTACGACAATGCGCTGGCCGAAACCATTATCGGCCTGTTCAAGACGGAGGTGATCCACCATCGTGGTCCATGGAAAGGTTTGGATGCCGTTGAATACGCCACGCTGGAGTGGGTTGATTGGTTCAACAATCGCCGACTGCTGGAACCTATTGGAAACGTTCCCCCAGCAGAGCGAGAAATGGTGTACTATCGCCAGTAGGAGGAGTCAAGTGACGCCGCCTGACTCAAACAAAACGGTCTCCGGAATAACCGGGGCGGTTCAGACATCATTCGGTTCAAGCCCATAGTACTAAATTCTCAAGAAGATAATTTCTAGCTCAGGAATGGTCACCAACCGGCACAAGACAGACATTGCGCGTTCGGTGTAACGACGCGCTCTTCGGAAAATTTGTAGCGCAACGGAAAGTTTTCCGGTGGGAGCGCTTTGTTATGAGTCTCCATTTTCAGGGACTCTATATCGGTAAAGGACACTAGGTATAATCAAGATGAGCTCTGCCAAGACGTCATCTAAAAGTTCAATACAATGATGCGGGAAATCTCTATACTGGTGAAATATGAAGTTTCTTAATCGATAAAAGTATCCTTCGAAGTCACTTGATTCATCCCGACCCAATTCAACAAGTAGCCTATTGCAAGCCTGCCTCAGACCATTGAGCTCTCCACGGATATCAACATATTTATTAACTAGAAGACCTATGCGTTTTTTTTCGGACATGAACGTATTTATTTTATCAAGGGAATCTTTGGTTCTTCCGGAATTTCCTCTAGCATTAACCAAATCATCTATTAATGCTTCTTGCTCATTTTTATAAACCTCATCAATAAGCAACTCAAATATTTGATATAAATAGAAAAATTTAAAAGCCGAATTTCCCTCATAAGAAAATGATGAGTTCATTAACTCCGCAATTAGCGAGCAACTTTCAATAACTTCGGATATTTCTTCAACATATATCTTGTCTGACGCAGACTGCTGCTGGACTTCGTGCTTAATTTCTCGCGGATTTCTGTCGGTCAATATCACATAGCCGTTTTTTATTAAACTTGGTGCTACTCTATCTATATCAAAGCTAAAATCTTCACCATATGTTTCTTTACTTAAGACTAGTAGTGCCGTTTCCTCATGAAAGACATCTGAGAACATAAACGTATCAGCATCACTAGAAAGGCTGTTAGAATAAAAACTGTCATTCAAGCGGGTAAGTGATTCCCTTACGGCTATATATGCATATCGAAGAAAGTGCTCATTGGCTGAATAGTCGTGCAGGTCTGAACTCAATGATATCGCAGGAATAACCCACCCTATTCGACAATCACTTTCTCTACGATAAACTTGATATATATCACTCTCCTTTATGTTTTTCTTCGCCAAAAAATAAACGTCAAAATCCTTGCTTCTAAATCTAGAGTCTAATTCAAGTGGAGTATCGAACTGAATTTCTCTACCCGATTCGTGTGTTAAAACGAAAACTGAATTTTCATTCTCAATAAGGTTAAACCACACTTCACCGCCATCAAGATTTACTTTAACAGGCATTATTATTACCTCACATATTTTGAGCCTGATATTTTCTCAATGCGCTCTTACTTGATAGGAGTGGTTTGCAGTATGAATCAGAATCTCGGTTCAATAAATCTCTAAAGAAAAAAGTAAAATAACTTCTCTGTGCATTACCAATTTTCTTACTATTACCTTTTAACCATAGCAATGAGTCATTAATTTGCTCCAAGAAAGCGTTAGGATCATCAATTTTAATGTCATCTACAATATCACAGACATCATCCAGCCTAGTCAATATCTCGAAATCTAATAGCTTTCCGACTGCCGCACCAAAACCAGAAATAGCTTGAGGTCTTTTCAGAATTTGCAGAATGTTTTTTCCAAAAGGCGCTCCTTTTTCTTTTATATATTCATCTGATACCTCAAGATCGTCGCACTCGTCATTAAACTTAGCAACCAATTTATTAAGAGAAGCCAAATATTTTTCAAAAAGTTCAGTATTTTGATTTTCTTTTGATAGTTTCTCTAGGCTGTTGATATTCTCCAAAATGTCTGCTTTGTCAATTGGCAGCTCATCACGATCCAAATATGCGTTAAACCCTTCAACAACGTCCTTGAAATTGTATTGATTTAGTTTTGATGCATTCTTAGCTTCTGACTCTCTGATTAGCTCGACCCCATCCACTTCTTTCGTTAAATAGTCCAAGTATAGCATTTCAATTTGTTGCCGCAACGACATTGGCGTTTGACCAGTATTCAGTGTTAGCATCCTGTAGAGGATGCCCAATCGGTTTAAGCCAACATAAATTTCAATTCTAATCTTTGAACCCATAACTAAACTCAAAGTGGCTTCATCATTAGAAGCTCTTAAGTCATATAACAGCTCAAGTATCGTATAAGTTCTTTGCAAACCATCAAGTATTACTAGATGATCTTTAGCCTCTTCAAGCTTTCTCTGAAAATCATCATCATCATCATTCTGTTGAAAATCTATATTGTCCGCAAGAGCAAGAACGATTGGAGGAATAACACATTGTTTAATCAGGTCTTCTCTCAAGAGGGCATATACCGACTTAGATGAACGCACTCTCTTTCTTTGAAACTCGTTTTTCTTAACCACATCTTTTACTAAAGTTTCATAATCGCAAATCGAAACTTCAACCAGGAGGTTATAAGCATTTATTCTTGCGTCGAACAATTTAGATGCAATTTTCATTATTAAGCTTCCTATCTCTTCGAAATTATACCTAGTTAAACAGCTGGTTGTCACAACGCCACTGCTCACAGCCGGAAAGCCCGCAGTGCAGCTGTAGAATTGACGTTATTAACATTTCTCAATCACTGTGCTTACAGATCGAAAAAGCAACTGACCGTCATGCTGTTTATAAACCCAGTTTTGAGCCGAATCATCCCAAAAAAATTGATACACTCTACGATTGCGGAAAATATCGGCAGCTAGTGAATGTGTAGCATACGGATTGTGATTAATGCGGATGCCGTCTATCAAGTGTTCTGTATATGACGATTTTGGCATAGTGTACATGTCTGCTAGTACGCCGCCATTTTTTAGCGATACGGCAGTAAATACATAATTGCTCTGCGGATCTTTCGATAGTGCTAGAGCCTTACCCCATGTCGCCGTTGAATTGAAGATTACCGCGCTGATTTCTTTCACACTGTGCCCGTTGAAAAGACCGACATCGACTGGAGCGCCATTATGCTTGACTACTTGTTTTATTTTGTGTCCTCGTGACCGCTCCGATAACTCCCCTTCCTTAAGGTACGCCTCTTCATCGACATAGTAACCAAAGAGAAGTGATTCTACAGTGCGTTGGGCTGCGAGATGAGCAAAAGGTCGATCAAATGGCTCTATTGCATGAACAAATGCCTTTCTAGTGACTTGTGGGAGCGATGAATACGATCTACGGAATTTAGCTCGCTTAGCTGAAAAGCTGTTGCCTAGCTTTACAATGGCTTCTTCATTGAATAAGTTAAGCTCTTCCGGGTTTTCTGAAGATGATGGACTATGAGACGAACCGGTGCGAGAATCGTTCAGAGCAACCGTTGCTTCTATTGTAAACGCCTCAGGATCCGTAACGACAAAGTCGGGACGACTGTGCTGAAAATCGATGCAGATATTGAAATTATTTAAGGTCGAGCATAGGTAGAGTTCCCTGAAGGATGGTTGGAACGAGGTTTGAAATTCCTTAACGAATTTTCCATCGCGATCTTGGATTCCTCGTGCCCAATCTTGGATTACGTCCAAGGCATATCGGTTTCTCGTACACGAAATCTTCACGAAACCAGGATTTAGCTTGAACGGAGCGACTACAGGTGTAAAAAAATCCATGGTTCTTGGTTCTGTGTTCCAACATATTAATATTACGCATGCGCACTTGTATGTGAAGCTGTGCGCAGAATCCGACACCATTTCTTAGGGACTAAGAATGGTCTATTTTTCGCGATATCGCTACAAATCGCTACTTGCAGGCGTCTCTTATTTGATACGAAAGCTCTGGGTAGCCTAGAGAACAGACAGATGTTCACTTGATCAGAATTCGCGCCAAGCTTGATGACCGCTTTGGACTGTGGATTCAACTGGTGAGCGCAACACCCGGTGCGTATATAGCAAATATGACCTGAAGCGTCAGCGCGGGGGAGACCACGTAAAGCACGCTTACGGCCTTCTAGCGGCCAGCACGCCCCCGGCGCAGTATCGCCGCAGATACTGGATGATGCGCTTCAGGAAGGGCTTGCGCCGGTAGAACGGCTGTGTCAGCTCCTTACGGAGTACCGGCACATCCTTCGGGGCCTCGACCTGCAATGTAACCCGGCCACCGCAGACATCGGCAACCGTGACGGTGATGTTATCGCCAATGAGAAGAGACTGTCGTTTCCCACGGGATAGAGAAAGAGCCATAACCTGCCTCCATGCAAGTATGATGGTATGAACCTGAGGCAGTATAGATCATCAGCCACACGTATCATGTCTTAAACGCTGCATCGCGTCGTTCTCGCCATTTGACAGAACAAGGCTGTACTTCCTAACGATGCGGGTGAAGCGCAGGATATATTGGCAGTGGAAGCTTCGATCCGGAGGGAGCCAGTTCAGCGGGCCCAGGGCACCCTTCTCCCGGTTTACACTGGCCTCGACGGCGAACAAGTTCGCATCGTCATTGGCAAATTTTCGTCTTTGCTCTGCTGACCAGTTGCTAGCGCCATGATCCCAGGCCCATTTGAGGGGTACGAGATGGTCAACATCAAGATCACGGGCTTCATAAAAAATCTTGCCTGTATAGGGATCGTTCCATCGGCCCCGGCTGACCGTGCAACGATTGCTACCGGTATCAGCCGGACCGGTGGACATGTTCATCAGGAGCTCATGCCTCGTGTTCAGGCAATCATGATCCTCATCGATCCAGTGATAGAACAAAGACCTGTCGTAAGCCCCGCCGACACGGATAGGCTGTTTCTATACTCGGAGTCGGTGCGGCAGCCTGCCGGACTTCGCGGGACGATAGCAGCGCCTCTGGGCTCTCCGGTCGGTAGCCGGAATGTCCTTTCGGGAGTCTGCCGCCACTGCCCAGACACTGCTGAAAACTGTCAAAAGCCGTAAATTCTTCGTGCGGCCATAGTACGGGCTCTGTGTATCATGGCATATACCACTGCGGCTGAGCTTTACGGGCTCGGCGTACAGGTTGAAGGGACAGAGAAGTAGCACTATAAGGGTAAGAACACGCAGGGGTCTCATCCGTAAGTCTCCCAAGTTTGGGGCTGCGATGTAGCGGGAATGCATTTATTAGCCCCCCCTTCTGCTCTCTGCTATTCCGGCGAAGATGAATACCGATTCCGGAAATCCAGCGAAAGTGTTCACCTTGGGACGGAATATGCAGATACATCGCATTATTCAATTATCGATATACGCTTTAACCGCGTGTCCTTCAAAGTACATTTTGCCCTTCGTCACGCGATTCAGGGCCGGAGGATTCTTCCCCTTCAGCGGCAGGCTATGTTGCACCGCATGCTTCAACTCTGTGATCCTGACGCCGAGGACGCAGGCTACCTCTTCGATCGACAGCATGCGGTCCCAGTAGCTTGATGCCTGGCTGTTATGCCAGCCAACACTACCAGGGACAGCACATGACTTTGACGATGTATCCTTTGCCATTTCAATATCCTGTGATCTGATGGTAAAGCATAAATTGTATCTATAGGGCACCTCGATTAGCAAAAACTCTGGTGGAGGCGTGGGCTGAGATGGCCGGAGAAATCGGCCTGGGCCCGATGGAAGATGTGATGCGAAGGGCGATCAAACTAGTCCGATTGCGAAAGGAAATCATTGATCTAAGTTTTCTAGACGATGACTCACTCGCAAATGAAGTCAAGTCAGCGTTTTCATTATCTGCTGAGCGACATACCAATATTGACGAGTATTTTTGTAGCAAAGGTGCAATTCAAAGTGCGAAAACGCCAGCGGCGGGGTGATCTCCACCACCAACGCGATCGAGCCTCTCAACGCCTCTCAGTGGAAAGTAACCAAGACTCGCCGTTCATTCCTAATAGACCAATCGGTGATTAAAGTGCTCTATCTGGCGCTACATTTCAAAGCAGTGAGCGACGCTAATCACGAACTGGAATCAGGCGATGAGCTGGGGCTTCCCTCCCAAAGTTAGCGATGGGAAGGATACCCGTCAACATTCTATATTAGTTATAAATAGACTCAGTGATTGCCTCTAGATCATCACGAGTCCCGTTCATTAACTCAAAGAATGGATTCGCCTTCATTTTTAGCCTCTCAGCGTCATCGGCAGTAATAGCGCAGTGACCGTTATCGCCGTCGATAAAAATCTGCCCATCCTCAGCTACTGCTACGTTATAGAGTGAGCCGTCTTTCTCTACTGTCATCTCTACATCAGCCACATAATTATCGCCATGAAGCATCATCAAGTTCTGCTTATCTACCGGTGAAAAGCCTGCGGGAACAATATGTAGTAACTTCATAGGGAAACTCCTTTTCCAATCATTTAAGTTTGAGCAATGCGACCAGTTCGCATCACAGGGCCAATATACATGCCACAAAAAACTTGTAAAGATTTTAATTTCATGCTAAAAAATGAAAAACGTTATCTAAATTTGGGTTAAACTCTACCTAATATTCAAGCGGTTCCCGCATACGTTTTTCAACTCGAAAAAAATTTCTCCCATCCTCAACAGATAAAAAACACCTCGGTTTATCCTCAATAACTGCACGTCCACACCCGTGTTAGGGAAGCTGTGATCAAGTCCGCTCCATGAGGCAATAGCAGCCATAATCTGCATCAAGGAAAGCCCGGATTGATCAGAAGCTCACATTCACCGAAAGTGAGTTCAGCAACAAGCGCCGTCATACCCGAAAGAAAAAGCTCCTTAGCTGGATGGACAAACTGATTCCATGGGCACGGCTGGAAACGGTGTTTGAGCCGCATTCAAGGCCGGTAACGGACGACGAACCTATCCGCTGGCGACAATGCTCCGGATTCATTGCATGCAGCAGTGGTACAGCTTCAGTGACCCGGGCATGGAAGATGCGCTACGGCGATTACGAGTCACAGCGAAAATGAAGACTCAAGCACAGTCACCCTGGCTCACCAGCCTCTCGTAGACCTCATTCACTTTCATACTGACCCGACACCTCTACATGCATAATGTAATTAATAACGAATAAATTACAGAAATATCGTATTTTAAACACCCCCTTGCATGACTATAGTGACTCACGGCTCAACCAAGGAGGTCACCATGACTAACAAACGCCAAAGTATTACCCCCGCAGAAACCAAGCTATACCTGGATCACGCCTGTGAAGCACAGGGGGGCAGGACATCAGCCGAGCTGGCAGCATTTCTGGATGTCCCTCCTCCAAGAATTACCGAAGGTCGGCGCCGCAAATGGAGCATTACGGAAATCCACAAGCAGCTCATCATCGAGCATTTCGGAGCCCCAAAAGGCAGCCCCGGCACATATGTACGGGCCGAGACCCACGCCAGCTTGCCTGCATTCTTTGAGCACGAGGTCCAGCTATCCCGGCATCGTCATCTTTCTCAGATTGCGAGGATCGTGAATTCAGCCTCCTTCAAGCAGGATCTGGCCAAAGCCATGGAGTGGGCGGACGAGCCGTATTTGAAAATCGATGGAGAAGGTCGACCCGACAATGCCGAAACCCGTGCAGAGCGGCTTGAACGGCTTGAAACCCTGATGACGCTGCCCGCATTTGAACATTGGCTAGAAGGCAGCAGCCACTACCTGGAGCGACTCTGTGCTGAATATTCGGATACTCCGGACAAGATCGCAGGCATGATGAATTGGGCAACGTCGCACTTCAACATTTCCCTGCTTCGCGACCTGCCCATAAAAGACTCTGACTTTCCCGATGATTTGCCACGCGAAGCAAGCCTCAGTGCGCTGACCGAGGAGCTTGGAATTCGCCTGAACTCCCACCTGGTCTTCCCGACACTTTTCGTGCTGGGGCATTTGAGATACAGCACGGAGGCACTTACGGCGGCAACGGGCTTGGCGGTGGTACCGCCATATACGCCGCAGATGGGCCTCGCCATACCGTCTTCCAGCACCATCGACGATTATGTCATTACTGGTAGCTGTATCTACGACACTGACGAAAAGTTCAGCACTCCCAAGGTCGGCGCCCCCTGCCTGGAGGCTATCTTTATGCCGCTCTGGCGAGCGCAGCCCCAACGCAGTTTCGCACTGACCTTCGATCTGTACGATAACCACACCCATGATACGCCCGAACGCTCTCTCTCGGTCGATTACTGGGTCTCCTACGGGCTTGCCGTGTATATGAAAGACAACTGCGACTACGCCCTTCATCTGTCACTAAGCGATATCGACTACTCAGGGACGATGCATCTCTACCAGCCACTGGGACGGCGCCGGGATATCGTCATCCCCGACATCCCGGCCCTGGAGCTGTTTTCGGTTCTGGAAGAGCTGAGAAAGTGGCTGGGCATGCCAGAACTTCCACTGTTTGACCTGAAGTCGCAGATCGCGCAGCAGGGCGGCTACATACCGGGCGCCCGGGTCATCTGAACATGCAAAGGCGTTGCGCGCAGCTGCAATCATCTTTGTAGTCGCCGTTGGCGCCTGATAATGGCTCCACTGACTGATCAACCACAGTCAGAGTCAGGGAATTCCAGCTCCGGATTACCTGTCTCATGGGCGTTTTCCTGACGAAGCGGCTCGGCAGGCCTTGACTCACAACCTGTCGATATCTACTGTGACACTTATCAGTGCCACTCAAGCACATGCGCAAGAATAAAGATGGCCGGGGCTAGTGAGTTTATGAATTCGGGTTCTAAACCCGCCACCTCCACCAAACGCAAAGTAAAAAAGGCTACCGAAAGGTGGCCTTTTTTGTGGGCGCTTCGTTACAGTCGGGTCCGCATAGCGGGTTCGAGTCGAGCGCTGCGGCATGGCTGGAGCCGCCGCGCTGTGCCCGTCGGCTGGCAACGGGTTTCTGACGGCGCAACCCATCAGCAATGCCTCCCTTATAGCAGCAACGGCACGTACATCCTGCCACCAACACTTCCTCCACTATCCGCGTCAGATTAACACGACAATCGAGACTTCCAATCGGCTTATACACAGCCGAGAGGCGTTCGAAGACAGTGCGCGCTGGAGTAATTCCCAAGACGATATTCCCAAGCTGCCTTCGGCGCTGGAAGCGCTCATGATCCAAGAGTAAGCTACGACGATTCAGTTATTCGGCTAATGAACAGCCAAAACAGCTATAGCTGGACGAGATCAGGAACTCGGACTCAGAGACATCAAACGCTAAATAGAAGTTGTTCAGACAGTGAAGGAACGCTGGTACGACTACAGGGAGGGTCGGGAAATGGGACTGCAAGACAGGAACTACGTAAAGCGCAAAGGCGACTCTCGTAGCAACAACGCCAGGGATAGTCTTAAGCCCGACGGCGACGATATGCGAGAGCATAGTGTCCGTACCTACAAACGCACCGACACTACCCCTCTATGGGCACATATCACAGTCGGAATCGTCGTTGCCGCCATAGTAATCTTCGCAGCCAAAGAAGGATGGAACCGCTACCAGCTCTACCAGGTAGCCCAAGCAATGAAAGCTGCGACGGAGAAAATGCAAGCTGAATCGGCTGAAAGACACCGTCAACGAATAGCTCAGCAGCAAGTCCAGCAACGCAGTCGCCAGTACAACAGCCCTCAATGTGTATTCTGGCGCAACGACTACGCTAATAAAAAGACTGAAAAGGCTCTGGAAAAAGTGAAAGAATATTGTCCTTAGTCCATCGAGCGCAGGCTGATTTATGTATAAGACAAAAGGCAAGACCTGACCCCGCCCCCCATTCGCATGCAACCCCATTGAACACGCCGAGCTGTGTTCACTATGTGTGTTCTGTCGGGTGTACCCTGTTGAAC
>NZ_KB899126.1 GCF_000378045.1 Marinobacterium rhizophilum DSM 18822 | reverse complement strand
AACGCGATCGGCAAGAAAGACGGGGATGGCGACGGTTGCCGCGACGCTCGGATCCATTTATGGACCAGGTTGGCGTTGAGTCCGTGGTCCAGGGCAATCCGGGCGACCGATGCCCCTGGTTGCTGGCAATCCGCCACGATCCCGGCTTTAAACTCGGCAGTGAAGCGGCGACGCTTATGTGGGGCTTCCGGTGGTCTTAGCAGTGTCATATTAGGTGTCCACTTATGAATAGGTGGACACTATCGCCAGCGGCCGGCCGGGGGCTCAAGACGGGTTCGCCGGACGCTTACGAGGAGAAAGCTGATCTGGCAGCTTGTGTCGGCGCCACCTGGATTGGTGGCGGCGTCGCTGGCACTATCGAGCTTCTGGCCAAAAGCCTGTGCGATGGTGGAATCATCCTGATTGGCGAGCCTTACTGGCGGCAGTTGCCTCCAACAGAAGCCATTGCCAAGAAGTGTTTGGCCAACTCAATGTCAGACTTTCTCAGTCTTCCAGAGCTTCTTGCATCCCTCGGCAACCTTGGTTACGACGTTGTTGAGATGGTTCTAGCCAATCAAGATGGTTGGGACAGGTACGAAGCGGCCAAGTGGCTCACAATGCGCCGATGGCTTGAGGAAAATCCCGACGATGAGTTGGCAGAGGAAATCCGTTCCAGCCTGAGTACAGAGCCTGAACGCCATGCCGCCTACACTCGCGAGTATTTGGGATGGGGCGTGTTTGCGCTCATGCCTAAGCTTAACCTCAATAAGGTCTAGAGAGGCTAACGGGTGACCCCGTTGTCCTTGTACTAGAAAGCTGTCACAGCACCTTTGATGTGACAGCTTTCTATGATTTCGTAGGCGTTAAGTGGGCGAGGTGCGACGCTTTGCCCAAGTGACAATGCCCTTTTGCAAGAGAATGAAAAACAGTAATAAGCCACCGACTGCCAGCTTTGTCCACCAGCTGTTTAGGCTACCATCAAAGGTGATCAGTGTCTGAATGACCCCCTGAATCATGCCGCCTAAGAAGGTACCGAAGACATAGCCAACACCGCCGCTCAGTAATGTACCGCCAATAACAACCGCCGCGATTGCATCCAGCTCTACTCCAACTGCTGCTAGAGGGTAGGCGGAGCTGGTATAAATGGCAAAGATCACCCCTGTCAGTGCGCTGTATAAACCACTGAGGGCATAGATTTTTACAGTAGTTTTTTTAACCGGTACACCTAATAAGGCCGCGGAATGACTATCGCCACCAATGGCATAAACATTCATGCCAAAGCGCGTACGTCGTGCCAGAATAATCCCGATAACCAGGAGTGTCAGCATAGCCATGGCGATAAAAGTTAACCCGCCACGGCCCGGCAGTGGCACATAGATATCGGATAGGGCGGTGACAAACGGATGGTTGATCGGTACCGAGTTTAAATTGATCAGATATGCCAATCCGCGGAATAAAAACATCCCCGCCAATGTAACGATAAACGCCTGTAGATCGAAATAGGCAATGATTATACCCATGATGGCGCCAAATAGGGTGCCAACTAACACTGCAACCGCAATGGCTGCCAATGGGTGCAGGCCAAGAGACGTAATCAGGTAAGCCATTAGAACGCCAATAAAAGCAATCATCGAACCTACCGATAGATCAATACCCCCCGATAGAATGACAAAGGTCATGCCAATGGCCGTAACGATTAAAAAGGCATTATCAGTCAATAAGTTGGTGAACACCAGCGTGTCACGAAAGCCGCGATACTCATACATGCCAAAACCGTACAACATCATAAAAACGATTAATGTTGCAAAGATAGGTAGATTACGTTCGTTGATCATGCTGAGTAATCCATATTTTTTCGAAACAGTTGACTAAGCAATTGTCGTGTTTTTGGGGATTGTACTAATAACACCGCGAGAATAATGGCGGCTTTGACCACAAGGTTGTACTGCGCGGGTAGGCCGCTGGTTAAAATCGCAGTGGTAAGTGTTTGAATGATCAGCACTCCTACGATGGTTAATGCAAGATAAATACGCCCACCTGCTAGAGATGCCCCCGCCAATACAGCCGCGAGAATCGCATCCAACTCGAGCCAGAGTCCGGCGTTGTTGGCGTCAGCACCCCGAATATCAGCGGCCAATATAATGCCACTCATGGCGGCGCAAAATCCGGAGAAAAGATAAGCCGAAAGAACCAATAAGCGCGCTTCGATGCCTACTAATCGGCTGGCGCGAACGTTGGCTCCGACGGATTCTAAGAATAAACCGAGGGCCGTTTTGCGCATAATGACAATAGTGATCAGCACCAGCGCCAGCGCAATCCACACCCGAATTGGAAACGCTAAGAAAAACTCATTGCCGATGGCATTTAGTGTATCCGAGTGAAACGTTACAATTTGACCTTCGGTAATCATTTGTGCGATACCGCGACCAGCCACCATCAGGATCAAGGTCGCCACGATCGGTTGAATGTTAAACACTGACACCAGGATGCCATTCCAAAGGCCACATAGGAGACCTGAGCCTAGAGCGCAAAGGATGACTAACCAAACAGGGAAATCAGTATTGACCGTAAGAACGGCCGTTACCGCCCCTGAAATTGCTATCACTGCCCCGACAGATAGATCAATACCGCGTGTACCGATAACCACCGCCATACCCAGTGCAACGATTGCAGTAGGGGTACCCCGATGCAAAATGTCGATAAGGCTGCCATATAAATGACCATCAATCATTCGTAGGTGAAGGAAGCCTGGAGTGATGATGGCCGTGACTAGGAGAATTAACAGTAGCGAGATAATGGGTGCTAACGCTTTTTGGTGTTTATGTAAAAGGTTTATAGGACTCATTATTTTTGTTGTCATGGTCTGTGTTGCTTCAAGCATGGTAGATACCTACCCTTATTATTCTAACTGGCGATGGATTGCAGAATGGCGTGCTCGCTGACTTGCTCACCGTCTAGTTCGGCGATTTTATGGCGGTCTTTCATCACCACCACTCGGTGAGCAAACACTACCAGCTCCTCAAGTTCGGATGATGCGACCAGCAGTCCCATCCCTTGTGCGCACAGCTCTTGAATGATTTGAATGATTTCATGGTGGGCACCAATATCGATACCACGAGTAGGTTCATCTAGAATCAGCAGATCAGGGTGCGTGATCAGCCAACGGGCAAGAATGACCTTTTGTTGGTTACCGCCACTCAGCTCGCCAATCGGTTTATCCATATCAGGCGTTTTTATCGCAAGCCGCTTGATCATCTCCTCAACCAGCTCTTTCTGCTTAACCATAGGAATGGGCGACCACCAACCACGGCTGGCTTGAAGTGCAAGAATCATATTTTCTCGAACACTTAACTCAGCGACTATCCCGTCTTGTTTACGATCTTCTGGGCAGTAGCCCATCCCCGTACGAATAGCACTGCGTAATGATCCTTGTGTTAAAACGTGACCTTTGAGAGTGGTCTCACCTTGATCGGCTTTGGTGGCACCGTAAGCCAATTCACATACCTCAGTACGCCCTGATCCAAGCAGACCAGCAAGACCTACGACTTCTCCTGCGTGGATGTTTAAATCAATTGGCTGTAAGAAACGCTGCTTTCCTAAATTCTTTATCGTTAGCAGTGTTTCGAGCGGCTGCTGGCTTCTATTTTGCCCTGAAGCAGGCGCCAAATCGTCGAGGGATTTACCCACCATATGACTGATGAGTTCAGCCCTTGGTAACTGCGCGGTGTCAAAGGTTCCAATGCTTTCGCCATTACGTAGTACTGTGATGCTGTCGGTGATGCTGTAGACCTGATCCAAAAAGTGGGTAACAAAAATGATCCCGAGACCGTCTTCTTTAAGCTGTTTCATCAAAGAAAAAAGCTGCTGTATTTCACCTGCGTCTAAGCTTGCTGTTGGTTCATCTAAAATCAACAGCTTAGCATCATTGCTCAACGCCCTTGCTATGGCGATGAGTTGCTGAATGGCGATTGAATAACTGTCGAGTTGTTTGGAGGGATCAATGTCTAAGCCAACTTTGGCGAGTAGCGCCATCGCGCGCTTTTGGGCTTTTTTCCAACTGATCAAGCCAAAGGTTTTATCCTGTTGTTGTAGGGTAAGGTTTTCGGTCACAGACATGCTCGGAATCAAGTTGACCTCTTGGTAGACGGTACTGATGCCTAAGCGTTGAGCATGCCCGCTGTCTTGTGCCTGAATGATTTGGCCATCCAAATGGATGGTGCCTTGGTCACGTTCATAAACACCGGTAAGTACTTTAATAAACGTGGATTTTCCTGCGCCGTTCTCGCCTAGCAGGGCACGTATTTCTCCGGCCCGTAAATCCATGGAAATGCGATTAAGCGCTTGTACCCCTGTAAACGATTTCGATAATTGATCGACTTTTAGAAGAGGTGGATGTGGGCCATCTTGAATGGTGTGATGAGTCATGGGAGCTTCTTTCTCTACGGCAGGGTAGGTAATTCAAGTAAGGGGGAGCGGGCTCCCCCTTACAATCATGAGTGTGAATTACTTACGTTTGGCGTATTCCTGTTCGGCCGTATCTGGCAGATAGAGTGGTCCATTCGCTTTGATCCATTTATCCACTTCTTTACCGTCACGATGCGCGAGGATCGCATCAAATGCTGGGCCGCCTAGATGAGGGTTCAGTTCAATAGTTGCATTGGCTTCATGGTCCATCATGGCTTTGAAAATATCAGGCACGCCATCGATAGAGAGAACGATGATGTCTTTGGCAGGCTCTACACCAGCTTCTTTCATCGCCAGCACCGCACCAAGCGCCATATCATCATTGTGTGCGAACAGAGCACAGATGTTGCTGGCATCGCCTTCTGCTTTCAAGAAACTCTCCATGACTTCTTTACCGCCTGCACGGGTAAAGTCACCGGATTGAGAGCGAATGACGTTCATATTTGGAAAGTTCTCAATCACTGCTGCGAAGCCATCTTTGCGATCGATTGCCGCAGACGATCCCACCGTGCCTTGCAGCTCGACAATGTTGCAGCGCCCATTGGTTTCGGCGGCCAGCCATGATGCCGCCAGCGAACCTTCTTCTTTAAAGTCCGACGCTACTTTCGTTAAGTAGAGACTAGGGTCAGCGGCCACACCACGATCCACCAGCACGACCGGAATATCTAAGCGTTTAGCTTCTTTTAAGACACTATCCCAACCTGTTTCGACCACAGGCGCAAGCAATATACCGTCCACTCCTTGTGAAATAAAAGAGCGTACCGCTTTAATCTGGTTTTCTTGTTTTTGCTGAGCATCGGAAAACTTTAAGTCGTATCCTCGGCGCTCAGCTTCTGCCTTGATAGATTCTGTTTCGGAAGTGCGCCAGCCACTTTCAGAGCCGATTTGAGAAAAGCCGATGGTTAAACTTTCTGCCATAGCAGAAGCGGATAAAACAGGAAGGATGACCGCAAGAGATGTTTGCAGCGTTTTACGTTTCAGGGTGCCTAGCCATGGCAGGTTACGGCCAATCGAGTTGGATAACATGTAAGAGTCCTCTATTTTTGTTGTTGTATCTCTACTGTGCTGGATAACCAAGTGATCTACCTTGATCACCCATCATCCAGTCCAGCGTAGTCAGCGGAGGGTTGCCTTACAAATGCTTGTTGCGACGAGCTTCATACCAAAATTGATATGTGGTGGGAGTGCAGCTCACATCTGCATCAGTATTCAAATACTGGTGCATTGCTAAGTGAGTTTGATATTCGAAGAGGCCCTGAAACGCACAAAGTTTGTAAGCTTTGCGTACTCTGTATGAACAAGCGGCGTGGGCTATGTTCAAATCGTGACGATTTCTTTAGTTTAGGGTGTTGGGCATTCAAAGGACGGTATAGGAGGCGTTATGAAGCAATTATGGTTAGATGGCTCATTGGCCGGTACAGCCGCGTAGCTGGAGCGGCAGCGGGCGAAGTTGCTGACCGCGCTGGAGGGGCTCGATGCTGACGTCGTGGGCCTGGTGTAACAGGAAAACAGCATCGCGGAGGAGCCGGCCGCCGACCGGGTGGCGGGGCTCGATGCCCTGGAAGGGGCCGGGAGCTGGGTCTACGTCGATACCGGCGTGATCGGCAATGATGCGGTCCGGGCTAGTGGAGGCCAGTCTTGCCTTTTGCCCGGGTCTGTCAGCTCGAAGCTCTAAGTCTTCGCATGAGTCCTATACCCAATTATCAATACCTGGTCAGGAGCCAAGGATAGTCAGACCGTTACGATTGGAGTTTGCCGGTGCGGCGTACCATGTTGAATTCCGGGGGGCAGTATACTTCACTCGGCAAGCTTATTACTGCAATGTGGAGGGAGTTCGAGCGTGAACCGGGCTTAGCGTTGTTGCCAACAGGGCGCAGACGGAAACAAGTATTCTACCGTCTGAGGCCAAGGGTTTTCAGCTCGTTTCCGTTCAGCTAAGGCTGTCATCGGGTCGCGGCTACCCAATATGGTACTATCAAATTGAATTTGAGGAGCCGCCTCATAATCGAATAGATGCGCCTGAGTATAATGTCGTAGTATTTGTGGACAGATCAGTGGTTAACGGTGTGGCAAACTAAAACTCTAAAGGAAATCAAGGATGAAACCACTCATTCATCAAGCTAATAACAAGGAATACGTTGAAAGTCTTACCCGTGAGAACATGGCAGCATACTATTCGGAGCTTGGTGTTTTATGGGACAGTGCACTTTTTTGTAGGAACTGGAACGAATTTGAAAATTATCAGATAACCGTAAATGGAAGTGCTGTAGGAGCACTCCGTTTGAGTAAAGATGATGTGGCCTACTATATTAGAGACCTTCAAATTGAGTCAGGCTGGCAGCGGCAGGGACTAGGTTCTAACGCAATTTTCTTTGCCATGGAGGTTGCAAGAAAAGCCGGGTTTCGATTACTTCGGCTCCGCGTTTTCTCTATAAACCCAGCAGTAACCTTATATGAGAGCATAGGATTTAGAATTTGCAGAACTGAGCAGGGCACTCACTATATGGAATACGAACTTTCCTAACAAATGCTGTTGCCGCCGCTGCGCCGCTGCGCCGCTGGGACCTCCGTTGCGCTGCGCTTCACTACGGCCCCGAGGCGTTATCACTCAAGGAGGAAAGTCAATGATGCAAAAAGGTAGTTGTCTCTGTGGAGGCATCCAGTACGAGATAAAGGGTGAGTTAACCGATGTACTAAACTGCCACTGTTCAATGTGCCGAAAGCTACATGCTTCTGCGTTTAGAACTCGGGCAAAAGTACGTAGTTCGGACTGGAAAACGGTCAAAGGTGAAAAGCTAATTAAGTTTTACGAGTCGTCTCCGGGTGAGCATAAGGGTTTCTGTTCGAATTGTGGATCTAGCCTCTATACGAAATTTGATACAAATCCTGATGTATATGGCTTTCCTCTTGGAACATTAGACACTGATCCGGGAGTAAAAGCGTACCGCCATGTGTTTGTAGACAGCAAAGCTCCTTGGTTCGATATTTCGGACGACTTGCCTCAACATGCTGAATATGAGTGAGAAGGTGATATTATCAACTTGGTGGACTAATAGGGAGAACCTATTTGTCCACCAAGTTAATAAGTAGATTTTTTATTAATAAGGATTCTGAGTCATGTCGGTTGAAAACGGAAAGCAAGAAGTAACAGTGGTTGATATAAAGATGCCATTCATGTCCATGGTCGTTTTTATGGTTAAATTTGCGGTTGCATCTATACCTGCCTTTATTATTTTATCGATAATATTTAGTGTGTTTGCTGCTATTTTTGGCGGAATGTTTCATGGTATGGACAGGTTCTAATGCTAACAAAGCGATTAGCCAGGAAGTGTCCTTTTTTCATGGAGAGGTCATGCCGGTGACTTATTCTATGCATTTTATGAGCCTGCTTCGAGTCCGGTCTTTACACCTTCAGCACAGGCCGCGGTCTATACTGGACGGGAAGGGCTCAATTCGTATCGATTGCGTCGAGAGGGAACGTCCACATGTTGCGATTATAGGTGTGCTTAGCGGTTTCGCCGCGACAGCGGTCCCTTATGCCAAACGTTAGATGGATGAAAGCTGTCTAGATGAACATTTTTATACTGGATAATGATATCGAACTATGTGCACAGTATCACTGTGATCAACACGTCGTAAAAATGATACTTGAAAGCGCACAGATGTTGTGTACGGTATTAAATAAAAAAGGATTTACGACACCCTATAAATCGACTCACATGAAACACCCTTGCGTGCTCTGGGTGGAAGAATCGTATGAAAACTTTACGTGGCTTAAAAACCTAGCTTTCGCGTTAAATGCCGAATATCGATTCCGGTTTGAAAGAGGTACAGATCATAAATCAATTTCTGTCATCCAAAATATTTCAAACTTCGACTATGAAAGTCGGGGGCTTACTGAGTTTGCTCAAGCAATGCCAGATGAATACAAAATTCCTGGTGATGCCGTTGAGGCATACCGGCAGTTTTACATGGGCGAAAAGATGGGATTCGCTAAATGGACAAAAAGAGGAGTTCCCGAATGGGCTCTTTAATTATACCCAATACCAAAACTGCAAAGGCGTAGCTGGAAAAAGGGGTACGGGGCAGGTCCGGTCTTTTGCCCCGTTCTCTGGGCTTAACGTTCAATGCCTTCGTATGAATGCTGTACTCTTTACTCAATGTTCTGCGAGGCGCCAGGGAAGGCCTGGCCCGTTCCGATTGGAATGCGCGGGTACCCTGTGACGTCACGCGGCGACAGTTGCGCGTTGCGCTACGAACAGATGACGAAAGCCGCATATGCCTTGGCGTGCTTGAGCGCCGTCGACTATCGACTATAGGGTGGCCCTGCTTACAGGCTGCTTGCACGATTAGAGGAGTTACGAACGCTGTGATGAGCAATGCGACAGGCAATCACTCAGCGGACCCGCAACCGGTCTTATCGCCACATACTCAGGCGATGGAAGACGTGGCTGTGTTGCTTGGTGTGCAGCCCGACGTCGGACTGTCCGGCGCGATAGCCGCTCAGCGGTATCGACAATACGGCCCAAATCGTTTGTCCGAGACGCCTGCGCGTTCGCCATGGTCAGTGTATCTTGGGCAATTCAAAAGCGTTCTGATACTCATTTTGATCGGCGCAGCGGTTCTTGCGGCGTCTATCGGTAACGTAAAAGACGCAGTCGTCATATTGGTCGTGGTCTTGATCAATGCCACAGTGGGGTTTTATCAGGAGTACCGTGCCGAGCGCAGTCTGACGGCGTTAAAAAACATGTTGCCGGCGAAAACGCACGTGAGACGCGACGGCAGGAAGATCGAGATTCGTGCCGACGAACTGGTGCCGGGAGACATCGTACTGCTGGAAGCCGGTGATCATGTTCCGGCCGACGGCAGATTGATTATCGGTGCTGCCCTGGAGGTTGACGAGTCTGCATTAACCGGCGAATCACACCCAGTATCCAAAAACACCTCACAGCTGACGGACCCACACACCGCAATCGGTGATCGCGTCAACATGTTGTACATGAATACGATGTTGACCCGAGGACGAGCGGAACTCCTTGTCACTGCAACGGGTATGCATACGGAAATGGGCCATTTGTCTGCGGAGCTCGCTGCAACCAAAGAGTCTCCCACGCCCTTGCAGGTTCAGCTCGACAGCCTTGGCAAGCGCCTGGGCATGATTGCGCTGACACTTGTCGGGCTAGTGTCCTTCCTGGAATGGCTTCGTGGTGACGAGCTCGCTGACATCATTTTGGCCGCTATTGCGCTGGGTGTTGCCGCCATGCCGGAAGGTTTGCCCGTTGTCGTCACGGTGACGCTTGCGTTGGGAATGCACAAGATGGCGCGAAAACGCGCCATCGTAAAACGTTTGGCGAGCGTTGAGACGTTAGGATGCACGACGGTCATCTGCTCCGATAAAACGGGTACGCTCACGCTCAATCAAATGACTGCGCGTGCCTTTCATTATCAAGGGCGGCGCTTTGTCGTTTCCGGTGAAGGCTATAGCTCGAAAGGCTCCATTCAGACCCAGACTACCGAGGCGGGCATTCCAGATCTTTCCGCACTCCTGGTTCCCCTTGTCGCGTGCAATGATAGCCGGGTAGTTGACGACAAGGTCGTCGGGGACCCGATGGAGGCGGCATTGCTGATCCTTGCTGAAAAAGGGGGAGCGTCGCAGACCGACATACGCAGGCAATTGCCGCGAATTGATGAAGTGCCGTTCGACTCCTCCCATAAATTCATGGCAACGTTCCATCGTTACGGCAACCAGATAAAAATTTTCGTCAAGGGCGCGCCAGACGTTTTATTGTCGCGATGCAAGCAATGGCATACCGGCGATGGCGAGCGAGCGCTGCGGGCTTCAGACCGAGCTGAGATTGATGCGCAGTATTTGGCGCTGGCCGATGAAGGGCTACGCGGCTTGCTCGTCGCAGAAAGGACGATAGCACTCGATGCGTTTGAAGGCTCTAGCGACCTCATGGAGTGGATCCACGAGCTTTCTTTCATTGGATTGATTGGGCTGATGGACCCACCTCGACCCGAGGCGAAGGACGCGATTGCTCAGTGCAAACAGGCGGGCATTGCCGTGAAGATGATTACGGGCGACCACCGGGGCACCGGGGCAGCGATTGCCAGGGAGCTAGGGCTCGACGGAGATGCGATCACCGGCGCCGAGCTCGACCAGCTCAATACTGATCAACTTGCCGCGATTATCGATAACACGGCGGTATTTGCTCGCGTTAACCCGGCACACAAAGTGAAGATCGTGCGTGCACTACAAGCACGAGGCCACGTCGTCGCCATGACGGGTGATGGCGTCAATGATGCCCCGGCGCTCAAGGGTGCGGACATTGGCGTGGCCATGGGCATCACGGGTACGGCTGTCTCAAAGGAAGCTGCAACCATGGTGCTGGTCGACGATAATTTCTCCACCATTGTGGATGCGGTACGAGGTGGTCGTACGCTTTATGACAATATCCTGAAGTTTGTTCGATTTCAGTTATCAACAACAATTGGTGCGATTCTGACGGTTTTCTTTGCACCACTGGCGGGTCTTCCAGAGCCGTTTACACCCATTCAGATTCTGTGGGTTGCGATAATCATGGATGGTCCTCCTGCAATTTCCCTGGCTCTCGACGCAGGACGTCCAGGCATCATGTTCGAACCGCCTCGACCCCGTGGTGCGCCAATTTTACCCGCATCACGATTGGTAAAAATCATGGCTTACGGGATTACGATGATGGTCGGCACGCTGACCGTTTTGCATTACGGACTGCAGACAGGTTCAGAGCAGCGTGCGCTCACCCTGGCGTTTACCACCTTCGTTCTGTTCCAGGTGTTTAACGTATTTAACGCGCGCAATGAGCAAGGTTCAGCGTTTAATGCCCATACACTCGACAACGCCATGCTTTGGCTGTCACTGCTTGCCATCGTTGTGCTTCAAGCGACCGCTGTCCACTGGCCGCCAGCTGAAGGGGTATTTGGCATTGGTGGTATGAGTTACGCTGACTGGGTGATCGCCGTCGGTGTTGCTGCTTCGATTCTTGCTCTGGAAGAGGGACGCAAACTCTTCATTCGGCTGCTGAATGGGGCCCGCTCGCAGAGCGTATGATGGAGGCGATGAATAAGCCCGTTGCTGATAAGCCTTCCCTGGAGGCATTGGTCGAATCCGCAATGCTGACACTTGATAGCCTTCATTCGGGCGGTTTGGCGTTGACCCTGGAGCGGGTCCAGCTATGCGGCATTCAGAAGGGCGCTAACGTGCTCGACGTCGCCTTCGGGACGGGGCCCTGAGGCTCCGTCGAGCGTATTCCCATTTGCTCCTTGCTAAGTTCATTGGCAAGTAGAGTGGCCGGTTAATGGCCTGCAGCGAACGGCGTTGCGCAGGCCGGGGGGCGGCGGTGCGCAACTCATGCTATTCAATCAAGGGTGGTTTCCAGGGAGACAAAAGATGGTTGCAGTGATTTTGGAGTCCACTATCACCTGTCCAAGGTGCGGTTATCAAAAAACGGAAACGATGCCGACTGACGCCTGCCAGTATTTTTATGAATGTGAGTCCTGCCAATCCCTTCTCAAACCCAAGGCTGGCGACTGCTGTGTCTTCTGTTCTTATGGCTCTGTTGCGTGTCCGCCAATTCAGAAAGGATCGGGCTGTTGTGCTTCAGAGAAATAAACAACCGCATCAGCATGCGGCCTGGGTGTGGCCGCTGGTGTTTTTGTGCGCCCGTTCATGTGTGACGGCTCATCCAACCGGCCTCTGAATCGCAACGCCCGGAACGCTATCGGCATCTATACTGACCCAAAACGCGGATGGCAGGTAGGCGATGAGCAACGCGTTCATCAACGTCATTGAACACTGCAAACACAATCCGCTCGACACGCTGCTGCTCGTGCTGCATGCCTGCGCGGGAGACCTTATTGGGGGGCCGCGCCCCCAGACCCACAAGGAGATTCCGTTCGACTGGGCCAAGGTTCGTGCTCATTAGCTTCATTCTAAAAAGCTTCGTTCTAAATAGCTCCGTTCGAAACAGCGTCGATATGTTTGGGCGCCGTAACCCTGGCGCCGCCAGGGTGTATTAACTGCCTTACTGGAATGCTCACCATGCTTGAAACACGCACCGGAAATACGCTATCGGTCGAGTCGGCGCAAGCCGCCGACCTGTACCAGAAGGCCGTCGACTTGATCCTGGGATCGGAGTCCGGCGCGGCAGCAACCCTGGACCGGGCGCTCGAGCTTGAGCCGGAGTTCGCGTTGGCGGCAGCGGCTCGCTACTACGTGGCGAAAGATGTTGGCGAACCCGGTGCAGACACCTACCGGGCGCTTGCAGAGCGCGCATCCCTGGGCGCATTCGACTGGGAACGGGCACATGTCGATGTGCTGATCGGTATCCTCGACCAGCCCGGCGCTACCCTGGCAAAGGCAAGGGCGTACATCGAAACCACGCCTGCCGATTTGCTGGTCGTTTTCCAGATGGCGGGGTATCTGCTGTTCTACGGCGGACCTAACAAGCTGGATGCGGTACTGAATCTATTCGAGTCCGTCGAAGGGGCCCTGGGCAACGACTGGGCCTTCCTGGCCCGGATTGGGTTTGCAGCCAGTGAAGCGGGGCAACGTACGCGTGGGCGCGAGCTGCTCGAACGGGCATTGGATCTTCGGCCCCAGGCGCTCTATTCCATTCACGGTCTGGCGCATGTATTGCACGATGAGGGTGCCGCTGAAGAGTCGGTCAAGGTGCTGGAGGACTGGCTCAAGGTACATGAGGCAGGCGCCCGTGAAGGACAAATGTATGGGCATGTGCAGTGGCACCTGGCCCTGGCCGAATGGCAAACGGGTGAGCGTGAAGCCGCGATACAGCGTTACCTGGCATTTTGCGCACCCAAGACCACGACCTGCGGCCCGATACTCACACTGGCCGATTGTGGCGGTTTCCTGCTTCGGGATTACCTGCAAAGTGGCCAGGCGAGGCCTCTGCGAACGGATGTGCTTGAGCATATCGAGCGCGTCTGGGGGATGCTGGGCCATCCTTTCATCGCGCTTCACGTGGCTGGCCTGTACGCCAGTGCCGAGGACCTGGGCGGGCTTAACCGCTGTGAAGACAGCATTTCCGGCAACGCTGGCGGAGTGAATCGCGATGTATCGCTAGCGCTGGTGTCCGCTTTAAGTGATTTTGTGGCCGGCGACTATTCGCGCGCCGCGCGGACCCTCGCAACCCTGTCCCCCGGTGCGCGTGTCGGTATTGGCGGCAGCAATGTCGAGCGAATACTTGTCGACTTGCTGGAAACCCGTTGCCTCGCGCGACAATAGACATGAAACGGGCAAATACTGTGTAGCAGCGTTGCTGCCGCTCTGTGAAGGCCGGTGCTTGTACAGCCCGCAGAGGAGCCGAAACAGCAGCATCGCGGCTGCTGCGGCTGAAACAGCCGACGTTCCCCGCGAGGAACAGGTGCCGTACATCTTCAAGCCCGGCAAGGCGCCCAAGCTGCAGCAATGCCGTGCCTACGCCGCCTGACGCACCGTGAATCAACACGCGCTGGCCAGGCTTGACCTTGGCGCAGTGATGTATCATCTGGTAGGCCGTGATGAAGTTCAGCATGAGACAGATCGCCTCGGCGCCGGTGTTACCGGCATAGAACCCGGCAGCCAGCACTCTGACCCGCACTTCATCAGGCTTCGGCTCGGGGCACTCTTCCTCGATTAGTTGAAGTGCATCGAGGCCGCCGTAGTGGGTGACAATGATACGTTTGTATTTCAGGGCCCGCGTCCTCATATGCCCGGAGCCTGATCCGGCGCGACTTGACCATCCAGCCCTGCGCCTGCGCCCTTGTACGTGGCAGCGCGCAGTACTCGATAACCCTGATATTTTGATATGGGTCCTTTTCAGGTATTTCGGCCAGAGGGATGGCAACACTTTGTAGAATCATTTGCGATGTGTGCGTACGAGCGGCCGGCGAGCAGGCTAAACAGCCCTTGAGTTGTCCCTAAAAGACCGCATGCAGGTAAAAATTCCGAACTTTGTGTTTGGGATATGACATTAATATTAAGTTTTTATGACTTTCTGGCTTAAGCGGAATCCGGCAGTTACACTTTTATGTGTATACATTTGATGTACATTCGCTGTGCAAAAATAGAGATGGTGTGCCCGGCTTTTTTGCATTTTCTTGTTTGAAGCAATCGCCACCGGTGTTGCCGTGGCCTGAAAGGGTTATATGGACAAAAGCATCAAGGCGAAAAAGAACAGCCAGCTGGTCGTTCGTATCAATGACGCGCAGCGGGACCGTTTCGTCTCATTGTGTGAAGAACTCGACACCAGCGCTGCGCGTGAAGTACGTCGCTTTATACGCCAGTTTCTGGCAGAGCATGAGAACAGGCTGGAGAAACCCGATTAGGCGGTATTCGCATTCAGGTGCGTGGCTATTCGGGCGCCGGATGGTTTCTGCTGCTACAGAAACATAATTTATGACTCAAAAGGAATAAGTCACATGGCCAAGATCAAATCTATCAAAAAAGACATCGCAGCGCGCAAAGCCAAAATCGCCAAGCACGAAGGAAAGCTGGCCAAACTCAAAAAAATGCTGAAAAAAGCCAAGTAACACGGCATGGCTGTTAGAAAAAAGGCGAAGGGCTCAAACCCCTTCGCCTTTTTTAGTGGTTCGGTTTTATTAACCCGACGGGTTAATACATGAAGCAGGGATGCTTCATCATTGGCCGCAGGCCAATGCGAACGCCGCGGAAACCAGCATGTCCGCGCACCTGCGCCCGTTTCCGTGGCGTGATGTGCAAATAGGTAGGGAACCTATTTGCACATCAGGTTAATAACAGGATTGACGATCAAGGTGTGAGCCCGGGAACCTGCGAATGTAGCGGTTCAATGATTTCGGACACCGATTTAGCTGGTACATTCACCACCGCAGATGCGGTGTTTTTTTGCAGTCTTGACTATCCTTGTT
>NZ_KB899125.1 GCF_000378045.1 Marinobacterium rhizophilum DSM 18822 | reverse complement strand
CACCACTTGTACTGGTGTTGAAATGTTCCGCAAGCTGCTGGACGAAGGTCGTGCAGGCGAGAACGTTGGTGCGCTGCTGCGTGGCACCAAGCGTGACGACGTTGAGCGTGGTCAGGTCCTGGCCAAGCCGGGCTCCATCACTCCGCACACCCAGTTCGAAGGCGAAGTCTACGTACTGAGCAAAGAAGAAGGCGGCCGTCACACTCCGTTCTTCAAAGGCTACCGTCCGCAGTTCTACTTCCGTACCACAGACATCACTGGTGCCTGTGAACTGCCGGAAGGTGTTGAGATGGTAATGCCGGGTGACAACGTACAGATGTCTGTTACCCTGATCAACCCGATCGCCATGGAAGAAGGCCTGCGTTTCGCTATTCGCGAAGGCGGCCGTACCGTTGGTGCTGGTGTTGTAGCTAGGATTATCGCCTAATTGTAAATTAGGTGTTGCCAAGTAGTGGGGGTGGGCATATAATGCGCGTCCCTATTACGCAGTAGGCCAGTGGCTCAATTGGCAGAGCAGCGGTCTCCAAAACCGCAGGTTGGGGGTTCGAGTCCCTCCTGGCCTGCCATTTCCAATCGGGAATGGCGTCAAATTAGCGCAAGCTTATCTTAGCTGAGGCTACAAAGTGATCTCTAAAGCAGTCCCTGTAGAATCAAAATTCGATGGCCTTAAGTGGCTTGTCGTTGTCCTGGTCGTAGCGGCGGGTGTGGTTGGGAACTCCATGTTTTCCGATCAGTCACTGTTCTACCGCGTTGTTGCGCTGGTAGTTCTGGCTTTGCTGGCTGGATTTGTAGCGTTAAGTACTGCTAAGGGGAAAGCGTTTTTTAACCTGTTCAAGGAAGCCAAGACCGAGATCCGCAAGGTGGTCTGGCCGACGCGGCAGGAAACCCTGCAGACGACTCTGATGGTCGTTGTGGTGGTGCTGATCGTCGGGCTCCTGTTGTGGGGTCTGGATTCGCTTCTGGGTTGGTTTGTTTCTGGTGTAATCGGTTAAGGGGTTTTTAGTATGGCAATGCGTTGGTATGTCGTCCATGCGTACTCCGGTTACGAGAAGCGTGTAATGAACTCGCTGAAAGAGCGGGTTGAGCTTTACAGCATGCAGGACAAGTTCGGTGACATCCTGGTTCCGACCGAGGAAATCGTCGAAATTCGCGATGGCAAGAAGCGCAAGTCTGAGCGCAAGTTCTATCCGGGCTACGTGCTGGTTCAGATAGACATGGATGACGAAGCGTGGCACCTGGTTAAGGATACGCCGCGTGTATTGGGTTTCATCGGCGGTACCGCCGACAAGCCGGCACCCATCACCGAGAAAGAGGCGCAGGAAATACTGCGTCGCGTCGAGAGTGGTGTCGACAAGCCGCGGCCGAAGACGCTCTTCGAGCCGGGCGAAATGGTACGTGTTGTGGATGGTCCTTTTGCCGACTTTAACGGTGTGGTGGAAGAGGTTAACTACGAGAAGAACAAGCTCCATGTGGCGGTACTGATCTTTGGTCGTTCCACACCTGTTGAGCTGGAATTTGGTCAGGTCGAAAAAGCCTGATTCAACCCTTTGAATTCGGATTGCCCTGGTCATGTTTGCGTGGCCGGGGTTTTCCATTGTCGAGAATGGGGAGCCGCAAGGCGCTTGAACCCTGAAGGAGTAGCTTAATGGCTAAGAAAATTAATGCTTATATCAAGCTGCAGGTAAAAGCTGGTCAGGCTAACCCTAGCCCGCCCGTCGGTCCTGCGCTGGGTCAGCACGGCGTTAACATCATGGAATTCTGCAAGGCGTTCAACGCCGCGACCCAGGGTATCGAGCCCGGTCTGCCGACTCCGGTTGTTATCACTGTATACAGCGACCGCAGCTTCACTTTTATCACCAAGACCCCTCCGGCGTCCATTCTGCTGAAAAAAGCAGCGGGCCTGAAGAGCGGTTCCAGCCGTCCGAACACCGAGAAAGTCGGTAGCGTGACACGTGCACAGCTGGAAGAGATTGCGACCACCAAGATGCCGGACCTGACTGCCGGTGACATGGACGCAGCCGTTCGCACCATCGCGGGTTCTGCTCGCAGCATGGGTCTTGTAGTTGAGGGTGATGAATAATGGCTAATTTGTCCAAGCGCCAGAAAGCAATCCGCGCCAAAGTCGACGCTACCAAGCTGTATGCCATCGACGAAGCTGTGGCTCTGCTGACCGAACTGTCCACCGTGAAGTTCAAAGAATCCGTAGACGTTGCTGTCAACCTGGGTGTTGACCCGCGTAAATCTGACCAGGTTGTACGTGGTTCCACCGTACTGCCGCACGGTACTGGCAAAACTGTACGTGTTGCTGTTTTCGCCCAGGGCGAAAACGCCGAGAAAGCCAAGGCTGCCGGTGCTGACATCGTCGGTTTTGAAGATCTGGCTGAGTCCATCAAGGGCGGCAACCTGGATTTCGGCGTTGTTATCGCAACTCCCGATGCCATGCGTGTTGTTGGTCAGCTGGGTCAGATCCTGGGCCCGCGCGGCCTGATGCCGAACCCGAAGGTCGGCACCGTTACCATGGATGTCGCGTCTGCTGTCAAGAACGCCAAGGCCGGTCAGGTACGTTTCCGTACTGACAAGAACGGTATCATCCATGCGGGCGTCGGTCAGGCTGATTTTGCTGCCGGTTCCGTAAAGGAAAACATTGAAGCACTGATCGCTGACCTGAAGAAGCTGAAACCGGCTTCCTCCAAAGGCGTTTATGTGAAGAAAGTGACCCTGTCCACTACCATGGGCCCGGGTCTGACTATCGATCAGGCTTCCCTGAGCGTTTAAGTCACCCCTTAAAAGGTTTTTTGAGGGTCTTCGTGACCTGGTAACAGATACGAAGGCCGTCAAAGACCGCAGGTGGTGCCTGTTGTGTCAGTGAGCTGTCGATGCAACAGGTGCCTTAATGGTTTTCCGGCCTGCGCAGACGGTGAGATTCAAACCTTGGATCTATAAAACCACCGTGCTCAAGCTGTGTTCTGCATGACGGAACGCAGTTGTTGGTAAACAGTCGAAAGACTCAATCCAGGAGTTTATCGTGGCATTAGGACTAGAAGACAAAAAGGCGATCGTTGCCGATGTCCAGCTAGCTGCTCAGAATGCTCTGTCGGCCGTTGTAGCCGATTCCCGCGGTGTTACCGTTGGGAAAATGACAGAGCTTCGCCAGCTGGCTCGTGACAATGGCGTATGGCTGAAGGTTGTGCGTAACACCCTGGCTCGCCGTGCGATCGAAGGAACTGCTTACGAGTGTCTCGCAGACACTTTTGTTGGCCCGACCATCATTGCATTCTCTAACGAACACCCGGGTGCCGGTGCGCGCATCCTGCGTGAGTTCGCCAAGGGCAATGACAAGTTCGAGCTGAAGGCAGCTGCCTTTGAAGGCAACAAGGTAGACATCGCGATGCTGGCAAGCCTGCCGACATACGATGAAGCCCTTGCCAAGCTGATGAGCTGCATGAAAGAAGCCGCAGCCGGCAAGCTGGTACGTACCATCGCCGCCGTTCGCGACCAGAAAGAACAGGAAGCAGCCTGAGTTTCTCAGCCGCTTTGTTAACCGATTTTACGAGCAATCGCTCCAGATTTTCAGGAACTGAATCATGTCTCTGACTAAAGAAGATATCATCAACGCAATCGCTGAAATGTCTGTAATGGACGTTGTTGAACTGGTTTCCGCTATGGAAGAAAAGTTCGGCGTATCTGCTGCAGCTGCCGTTATGGCTGGCCCGGCTGGCGACGCTGCTGCCGCTGTTGAAGAACAGACTGAATTCGACGTTATTCTGACCGCCGCTGGCGACAAGAAAGTTAACGTCATCAAGGCTGTTCGCGCTGCTACAGGCCTGGGCCTGAAAGAAGCTAAGGAAGTGGTTGATACCGCTCCTTCTACCGTTAAAGACGGCCTGAGCAAGGACGATGCTGAAGCGCTGAAGAAAGCGCTGGAAGAAGCTGGCGCCTCTGTCGAGCTCAAGTAATAGCGTCTATGCATTCAGAGCGGCTTAAAGCTGTTCAAAGTGCTATGGCTGGTGGCGAATCGCCACCGGCCTTTTTCCGTTATTTATAGACAGCAAATAAATAACGGTGATACAGACTGGAAGGTTCCCTTCTGGGCTGGTTCGCAACTTGGTGCACATGCTGGGGAACACTGATGGCTTATTCATATACTGAGAAGAAACGCATCCGTAAGGACTTTGGCAAGCTGCCACAAGTCATGGATGTGCCTTACCTGCTGGCTATCCAGCTCGACTCCTATCGTCGTTTCCTGCAGTTTGGTGGAGACGCGGGCGAGCGTCGCGAAGAAGGTCTGCACGCTGCATTCAATTCCGTATTCCCGATCCAGTCCTATTCCGGCAATGCTGCGCTGGAATACGTGGGCTATCGTCTCGGTGAGCCGGTTTTTGACGTAAAAGAATGCCAGATGCGTGGCGTGACCTATGCCGCACCCTTGCGAGTCAAAGTGCGCCTTGTGATTTATGATCGCGAATCCAGCACCAAAGCGGTCAAGGACATCAAGGAGCAGGAAGTCTACATGGGCGAAATGCCGCTGATGACCGACAACGGCACCTTTGTCGTTAACGGTACTGAGCGTGTTATCGTTTCCCAGTTGCACCGCTCGCCTGGCGTGTTCTTTGATCATGACAAGGGCAAGACCCATTCATCCGGCAAGCTGTTGTACTCCGCGCGTATCATTCCTTACCGCGGTTCCTGGCTGGACTTCGAATTCGATCCCAAGGATAACCTGTTCGTACGTATTGACCGTCGCCGCAAACTGCCCGCGACCGTCCTGCTGCGTGCCCTGGGTTATCAGACAGAAGAAATCCTCGAGATCTTCTTTAATAACACCAACTGGTCACTGACCGACGACAGTATCCGCATGGAGCTGGTGCCGGAACGCCTGCGTGGCGAAACCATGTCGTTCGAGATCAAGGATCCCGAAGGCAATGTGGTCGTTGAAGCCGGTCGTCGCATCACGCCGCGCCACATCAGCAAGATGGCGCAGGCCGGCATGACCGAGCTTGAGGTACCGATGGAGTACCTGGTAGGCAAGGCAATGGCGAAAGACGTCGTTGATCCGGCCACCGGAGAAGTCATCTCCCTGTGCAACGCTGAAATCACCGAAGATCTGGTGAGCAAGATGCGTGCAGTGGGGCTGGATAGCTTCGAGACCCTGTACACCAACGACCTGGATTGCGGTTCGTTCATCTCCGAGACACTGCGTGTCGACAGCACGCGCAGCCAGATCGAAGCACTGGTCGAAATCTACCGCATGATGCGCCCGGGCGAGCCGCCGACCAAAGAGTCTGCCGAGTCCCTGTTCGAGAACCTGTTCTTCACCGACGAGCGCTACGACCTGTCGGGCGTGGGCCGCATGAAGTTCAACCGTCGACTGGGCCGTGACGAAATCACCGGTCCTGGCGTGCTGAGCAAGGAAGACATCCTGGCGGTCATGGAAACCCTGATCGACATCCGCAACGGCAATGGCGTTGTCGATGACATCGATCACCTGGGTAACCGTCGCATCCGCTCCGTGGGCGAGATGGCCGAGAACCAGTTCCGTGTCGGCCTGGTGCGCGTTGAGCGTGCCGTGCGCGAGCGTCTGTCCATGGCAGAGTCCGAGAACCTGATGCCGCAGGATCTGATCAACGCCAAGCCGGTTGCGGCGGCGGTGAAGGAATTCTTCGGTTCCAGCCAGCTGTCCCAGTTCATGGACCAGAACAACCCGCTGTCCGAGATCACGCACAAGCGTCGTGTCTCTGCACTGGGCCCAGGCGGTCTGACCCGTGAGCGCGCCGGCTTTGAAGTCCGCGACGTTCACCCGACCCACTATGGTCGTGTCTGCCCGATCGAGACCCCTGAAGGTCCGAACATCGGTCTGATCAACTCGCTGGCCGTCTATGCCCGAACCAACGATTACGGCTTCCTTGAGACGCCGTACCGTCGCGTCGTGGACTGCGTGGTAACCGATGATATCGATTACCTGTCGGCCATCGAAGAAAACAAGTACGTCATCGCCCAGGCTTCGGCCACGATGGATGCGGACAAGCGCCTGGTCGACGACCTGGTAGCCGTGCGTCACCTGAACGAATTTACCGTTATGGCGCCGGACAAGATCCAGTACATGGACGTATCACCGCGTCAGGTGGTCTCCGTTGCTGCGTCGCTGATCCCGTTCCTCGAGCACGATGACGCCAACCGCGCCCTCATGGGTTCCAACATGCAGCGTCAGGCTGTACCGACCCTGCGCGCCGACAAGCCGCTGGTGGGTACCGGCATGGAGCGCAACGTGGCTGCCGACTCCGGCGTCTGCGTGGTGGCCAGCCGCGGTGGCGAAATCGAGTCGGTGGATGCCGGTCGTATCGTGGTGCGCGTACATGATGACGAAGTTCAGGCGGGTGATGCCGGTGTCGACATCTACAACCTGACCAAGTACACCCGTTCCAACCAGAACACCTGTATTAACCAGCGCCCGATCGTGCGCCCGGGTGATACTGTGCAGCGTGGCGACATCATGGCTGACGGCCCGTCCGTTGACATGGGTGAGCTGGCCCTGGGTCAGAACATGCGCATCGCCTTCATGCCCTGGAACGGTTACAACTTCGAGGACTCCATCCTCATCTCCGAGCGTGTGGTACAGGAAGATCGCTTCACCACCATCCACATTCAGGAACTGACCTGTGTGGCGCGTGACACCAAGCTGGGGCCAGAGGAAATTACTTCCGATATCCCCAACGTCGGCGAATCCGCGCTGGCCAAGCTGGACGATTCCGGCGTGGTGCACATCGGTGCTGAAGTCGGACCTGGCGACATCCTGGTCGGCAAGGTCACCCCCAAGGGTGAAACCCAGCTGACGCCGGAAGAAAAACTGCTGCGTGCAATCTTCGGTGAGAAGGCGTCCGACGTTAAGGACACTTCGCTGCGCGTCAAGACCGGTACCATCGGCAAGGTTATCGATGTTCAGGTCTTTATCCGTGACGGTGTACCCAAGGACGAGCGTGCGCTGTCCATCGAGAAAAGCGAGCTGAACGCGATCCGCAAGGACCTTAACGACGAATTCCGTATCGTCGAGCAGGCCACCTTCGAGCGTCTGGCCAAGGTTATGGTCGGCCTCAAGGCAGACGGCGGTGCCGGTCTTGCCAAGGGCGAGGAAATCACCGAGTCCTTCCTGGGTGCGCTCAAGCACTCCGAGTGGTTCAAGATTCGCGTTTCCGATGAAGCCGTTTCCGAGCAGCTCGAACTGGCGCGCAAGCAGCTGGAAGAGCGTCGCGAGAACCTCGACAAGCGTTTCGAAGACAAGAAGCGCAAGCTGCAGACCGGCGACGATCTGGCACCTGGCGTGCTGAAAATCGTCAAGGTGTACGTCGCTACCAAGCGTCACGTACAGCCGGGCGACAAGATGGCAGGCCGTCACGGTAACAAGGGTGTTATCTCCGTTATCATGCCGGTTGAAGACATGCCGTACGATGAAAACGGCGAGCCGGTCGACATCGTGCTGAACCCGCTGGGCGTACCGTCACGTATGAACGTCGGTCAGGTACTTGAAACCCACATGGGTGCTGCTGCCAAGGGTCTGGGTCGCAAGATCAACGAGATGCTGGAAGTCGAGCGCGCCAAGGCCGAGAAGGTCAAGGAACTGCGTGCCTTCCTGGGCGAGATCTACAACGGTGATCACGGCGCGGGCATTGCCTGCCGTCACGAAGGTCTGGAAGACTTCAGCGATGCCGAGATCCTCGACCTGGCGCACAACCTGAAAGGCGGTGTGCCGATTGCTACACCGGCGTTTGACGGCGCCAAGGAAGTCGAACTCAAGACCCTGCTGCGTCTGGCGGGCCTTGATGAGAGCGGTCAGGTAAGCCTGTTTGACGGTCGCAGCGGCGAGAAATTCGACCGCAAGGTGACCGTAGGTTACATGTACATGCTGAAGCTGAACCACCTGGTAGACGACAAGATGCACGCGCGTTCTACCGGCTCCTACAGCCTCGTTACCCAGCAGCCGCTGGGTGGTAAGGCGCAGTTTGGTGGCCAGCGCTTCGGTGAAATGGAGGTCTGGGCCCTGGAGGCGTACGGCGCTGCGTACACCCTGCAGGAAATGCTCACCGTCAAATCCGATGACGTCAACGGTCGTACCAAGATGTACAAAAACATCGTCGACGGTAACCATCAGATGGAACCGGGTATGCCGGAGTCCTTCAACGTGCTGATCAAGGAGATTCGTTCTCTCGGTATCGATATCGAGCTTGAGAACGATTAACGATTAACACAATCACGTGGCGGGCGCTGCGCGCGCCCGCCCACTACTCCGCGAGGGGCCACCGAACATGAAAGATTTGCTGAATCTGCTGAAGTCCCAGGGACAGTCTGACGAGTTTGACTCGATCAAGATCTCCCTGGCCTCACCGGATATGATCCGCTCCTGGTCATTCGGTGAAGTAAAAAAGCCGGAAACAATCAACTACCGTACCTTCAAGCCTGAGCGCGAAGGCCTTTTCTGCGCCAAGATCTTTGGCCCGGTCAAGGATTATGAGTGCCTGTGCGGCAAGTACAAGCGCATGAAGCACCGCGGTGTGATCTGCGAAAAATGTGGTGTTGAAGTCACGCTGGCGAAGGTTCGCCGTGACCGTATGGGTCACATCGAACTGGCGAGCCCGGTTGCCCACATCTGGTTCCTGAAATCACTGCCGTCCCGTATCGGCCTGATGATGGACATGACACTGCGCGATATCGAGCGCGTGCTGTACTTCGAATCCTTTGTCGTGATCGATCCGGGCATGACCACGCTGGAGCGTGGCCAGCTGATGAACGACGAGCAGTATTTCGAAGCTCTGGAAGAGTTCGGCGACGATTTCGATGCCCGTATGGGTGCCGAAGCCGTGCAGGAACTGCTGTTGTCCATTGACCTGGAAGAAACCATCCAGCAGCTGCGCGAAGAAATTCCGGCGACCAACTCGGAAACCAAGATCAAGAAGCTCTCCAAGCGCCTCAAGCTGATGGAATCCTTCTACAAGTCGGGCAACAACCCGGCCTGGATGATCATGAGCGTGCTGCCTGTGCTGCCGCCGGACCTGCGTCCGCTGGTACCGCTGGATGGCGGCCGTTTCGCGACCTCCGATCTGAACGATCTGTACCGTCGCGTCATCAACCGTAACAACCGTCTGAAGCGTCTGCTGGACCTCAACGCGCCGGATATCATAGTGCGCAACGAGAAGCGCATGCTGCAGGAAGCGGTCGATGCGCTGCTGGACAACGGTCGTCGCGGCCGTGCCATCACCGGCTCCAACAAGCGCCCGCTGAAATCCCTGGCCGACATGATCAAGGGTAAGCAGGGTCGTTTCCGTCAGAACCTGCTCGGTAAGCGTGTCGACTACTCCGGCCGTTCCGTTATCGTGGTCGGTCCGTACCTGCGCCTGCACCAGTGCGGTCTGCCGAAGAAGATGGCGCTGGAGCTGTTCAAGCCGTTCATCTTCTCCAAGCTTGAGCTGCGTGGCTATGCCACCACCATCAAGGCCGCCAAGAAGATGGTCGAGCGCGAAGAGCCGCTGGTCTGGGATATCCTGGACGAGGTTATCCGCGAACATCCGGTACTGCTGAACCGCGCACCGACACTGCACCGTCTGGGTATCCAGGCGTTTGAGCCGGTCCTGATCGAAGGCAAGGCCATCCAGCTGCATCCGCTGGTCTGTGCTGCCTACAACGCCGACTTTGACGGTGACCAGATGGCGGTACACGTACCGCTGACCATCGAGGCACAGCTCGAAGCCCGTGCGCTGATGATGTCCACCAACAACATCCTGTCGCCCGCCAACGGCGAGCCGATCATTGTACCGTCCCAGGACGTGGTACTGGGTCTGTACTGGATGACCCGTGAGCGCGTCAACGCGCTGGGTGAAGGCATGGCCTTCGCGGACATCGAAGAAGTGGCCCGTGCCCATGGCGCCAAGCAGGTCGACCTGCAGGCCCGCGTCAAGGTCCGCATTCACGAAGTCATCAACGACATCGAAGGCAATGTTGAAGAGCGTACAGAAATCAAGGAGACCACTGTTGGTCGTGCCTTGCTGTTCGCCATCGTGCCCAAGGGTCTGCCGTTCTCGCTGGTTAACCAGTCGATGAAGAAGAAGGCGATCTCGCGTCTGCTGAACGAGGCGTACCGTCGCTGCGGTCTGAAAGATACCGTTATCTTTGCCGACCAGCTGATGTACACCGGTTTCCGTCAGGCGACCGTGTCCGGTTCCTCCATCGGCGTGAACGACTTCGTCATTCCGGACGAAAAAGTCCTGATCATCGATGAAGCCGAAGCGGAAGTGAAGGAAATCGAGCGTCAGTTCGCCGACGGTCTTGTGACCCAGGGCGAGAAGTACAACAAGGTTATCGACATCTGGTCCCGTGCCAACGAAGTGCTGGCCAAGCGGATGATGGACAACCTGAAAACCGAGCCGGTTCTGGATGCCGCTGGCGAGATCGTCAAGGATAGCAAGGGCGAAGACCTGATCCAGGAATCGTTCAACTCTGTCTACATGATGGCCGACTCCGGTGCTCGAGGCAGCGCCGCCCAGATCCGTCAGCTGGCGGGTATGCGTGGTCTGATGGCCAAGCCGGACGGTTCCATCATCGAAACGCCGATCACCGCGAACTTCCGTGAAGGTCTGAACGTACTGCAGTACTTCATCTCGACCCACGGCGCGCGTAAGGGTCTGGCGGATACCGCACTGAAAACGGCGAACTCCGGTTACCTGACCCGTCGTCTGGTCGACGTGGCACAGGATCTGGTCATCACCAACGAAGACTGCGGCACCGAAAACGGCCTGCTGCTGACACCGCTGATCGAAGGCGGCGACGTTGTCGTACGTCTGGGTGATCGCGTGCTGGGTCGTGTCGTGGCCAAGGACATCCTGGATCCGACCGGCAAGGACGTACTGATCGATGCCGGTACCCTGATCGACGAAGCCTGGGTACACCGTCTGGAAAATGACGAGCGCTATTCCTCGATCGACGAGATCGTGGTGCGCTCGGCCATTACCTGTGACGAAACCCACGGTATCTGTTCGGCCTGCTACGGTCGCGACCTGGGTCGCGGACACCTGGTTAACCGCGGTGAAGCCATCGGCGTTATCGCGGCCCAGTCCATCGGTGAGCCGGGTACCCAGCTGACCATGCGTACGTTCCACATCGGTGGTGCAGCCTCCAGGGCCGCGGCCGTTGACAGCATTCAGGTCAAGAACGGCGGTGAAGTCCGTCTGCACAACCTGAAGTTCGTTGAACGTCTGGATGGCAAGCTGGTCGCCACATCGCGTTCCGGCGAGCTGGGTGTGACCGACGAGCACGGCCGTGAGCGCGAGCGCTACAAGCTGCCGTACGGTGCCGTGATCAAGGTTCAGGAAGGCGCCAATGTGAATCCGGGCGACATCGTTGCCAACTGGGATCCGCATACGCATCCGATCATCACCGAGGGCGCGGGTCGTCTGCAGTTCCACGGCATGGATGACGGTGTGACCGTCAAGCGCCAGCAGGACGAGCTGACCGGTCTGTCTTCCATTGAAGTACTGGAAGCCAAGGACCGTCCGCAGGCGGGCAAGGACATTCGTCCGATGATCAAGCTGATCAATGCCGACGGCAGCGACATGATGCACCCGGGTACGGATTCTCCGGTTCAGTACCTGCTGCCGCCCAAGGCGATCCTTAACCTGGCTGACGGCGCTGAAGTAGCCGTCGGTGATGTACTGGCACGTATTCCGCAGGAAGGCAGTGTCAACAAGGACATCACCGGTGGTCTGCCGCGCGTTGCCGACCTGTTCGAGGCGCGCAAGCCGAAGGAATCTGCCATTCTGGCGGAAATCTCCGGTGTCATGACATTCGGCAAGGAAACCAAGGGCAAGCGTCGCATCCTGCTGACGCCGGCCGAAGGCGAACCGTTCGAGATCATGATGCAGAAGTGGCGTAACCTGAACGTCTTCGAGGGTGAGCAGGTTGAGACGGGTGAGGTCATCTCCGATGGTCCTTCCAACCCGCACGACATTCTGCGCATTCTCGGCGTTGGTGAGCTGGCCAAGTACATCGTGGCCGAGATCCAGGACGTTTACCGTCTGCAGGGCGTACTGATCAACGACAAGCACATCGAGGTTATTGTTCGCCAGATGTTGCGCAAGGTCGAAATCGTCACCTCCGGCGACTCCACCTTTATTCCGGGTGAGCAGGTCGAGTTCAGCGCCGTGGCAGAAGAAAATGCCGCGCTGGAAGCCGAAGGCAAGATTCCGGCGAAGTTCGAGCGAGTGCTGCTGGGTATTACCAAGGCATCACTGGCTACCGAATCCTTCATCTCCGCGGCCTCCTTCCAGGAGACTACCCGCGTACTGACCGAAGGTGCGGTAACAGGCAAGAAAGACTACCTGCGTGGTCTGAAAGAAAACGTTGTTGTTGGCCGACTGATTCCGGCCGGTACGGGTCTGGCATATCACCGCGAGCGCAAGCGCAAGCGTGCAGCCCAGGTTCAGCCCGGCACAGCGACCGTGAGTGCGGAAGAAGTGCAACAGGCACTGACCGAAGCACTGAACGCTTCGCTGTCGGATTCTGAGTAATTTTTGGTCAGTAATTGACGATTGGGGTCGGAATTGATTAAAATTCCGGCCCCTTTGTGCTGGAACCAGCTGCCGGGCAGGGCGCTTAAGCGCTTTTGCACGGATAATTGGCTCCAGCTTTTTGGTGTTTATCCATTAATACGTGAAAACGTGGAGTTTGCTTAATGGCAACTATCAACCAGCTGGTGCGTGCACCACGCAAACGCGCTGTTGAAAAAAGCGACGTTCCTGCTCTGCAGGCTTGTCCGCAGCGTCGTGGCGTATGTACTCGTGTATACACCACTACACCGAAGAAACCGAACTCAGCGCTGCGTAAAGTTTGCCGTGTGCGTCTGACCAACGGTTTTGAAGTGACATCCTACATCGGTGGTGAAGGCCACAACCTGCAGGAACACTCTGTCGTGCTGATTCGCGGCGGCCGTGTAAAAGACTTGCCGGGTGTGCGTTACCACACTGTACGTGGTGCTCTGGACTGCTCCGGCGTCAACGACCGCAAACAGGGTCGTTCGAAGTACGGTACCAAGCGTCCTAAATCTTAATCGTCGTCATTACGGCGAGGCTTTGTAGCGCAATTGGCTATCGGGCTAGACCGGACACGGTAAGAGTAAGGTCAGGCGAACCCGCATGAGCGGCATATCCTGAGTTAACCTGAAGACCTTTTTTTGAATTGAGGGCTTATCAATGCCTAGAAGACGCGTCGCTGCAAAGCGCGAAATCCTGCCGGATCCTAAGTTCGGTAACAAAACTCTGGCTAAATTCATCAACCACCTGATGGTCAGCGGCAAGAAATCTGTCGCCGAAAAGATCGTTTACGGTGCGCTTGATAAAATCCAGGAACGTACCAAGGCTGACCCGCTGGAAATTTTCGAAAAAGCACTGGAAACCGTCCAGCCGATGGTCGAGGTTAAATCCCGTCGTGTTGGTGGTGCTACCTACCAGGTGCCTGTTGAAGTCCGTCCGTCGCGTCGTAACGCTCTGGCCATGCGCTGGCTGGTAGAGTACTCGCGCAAGCGTGGCGAGAAGTCCATGGCCCTGCGCCTGGCGGGTGAGCTGGTCGATGCTGCTGAAGGTCGTGGTGCCGCTGTTAAGAAACGCGAAGACGTACATCGTATGGCTGAAGCCAACAAAGCTTTCGCTCACTATCGTTTCTAAACTGAGGATAGAGTCGTGGCTCGTAAAACTCCTATCGCACTGTACCGCAACATCGGTATCTGTGCGCACGTAGACGCTGGCAAAACCACCACTACTGAACGCGTACTGTTTTACACCGGTCTGTCACACAAGATTGGTGAAGTACACGACGGCGCGGCCACCATGGACTGGATGGAGCAGGAACAGGAGCGTGGTATCACTATCACCTCCGCTGCGACCACCTGTTTCTGGGGCGGCATGAACCAGCAGTTCGAACCGCACCGCGTTAACATCATCGACACCCCGGGGCACGTTGACTTCACTATCGAAGTAGAACGTTCCCTGCGTGTACTCGACGGTGCCGTGGTTGTACTGTGCGCCTCTTCCGGTGTTCAGCCGCAGACCGAGACTGTTTGGCGTCAGGCTAACAAGTACGAAGTTCCCCGCATGGTATTCGTCAACAAGATGGACCGTGCCGGCGCTGACTTCTACATGGTTGTCGACCAGCTGAAGAAACGTCTGGGTGCTGTTCCTGTGCCGATCAACCTGCCGATCGGTGCTGAAGACGAGTTCAAGGGCGTTGTCGACCTGATTCGCATGAAAGCCATCATGTGGAACGAAGCCGATCAGGGCATGACCTACGAGCTGGAAGACATTCCGGCCGATCTGCAGGCGCGTGCTGAAGAAATGCGCGAGCAGATGATCGAAGCTGCTGCCGAAGCCTCTGATGAGCTGATGGACAAGTACCTCGAAGGTACTGAACTGACCATCGAAGAAATCAAGGCTGGTCTGCGTGCCCGCACCCTGAACAACGAAATCGTCCCGATGCTGGCCGGATCCGCGTTCAAGAACAAGGGTGTTCAGGCCATGCTGGACGCTGTTATCGAATACCTGCCGTCGCCGATCGAAGTTAAGGCGATTGAAGGTACTCTGGATGACAAGGAAGAGTCTACCGGTACCCGCGAAGCGGACGATAGCGCTCCTTTCTCTGCCCTGGCGTTCAAGATTGCGACCGACCCGTTCGTTGGAACCCTGACTTTCGTGCGCGTTTACTCCGGCGTTCTGAACTCCGGCGACAGCGTGTTCAACTCGGTCAAGTCCAAGAAAGAACGTATCGGCCGTATGGTTCAGATGCACGCCAACACCCGTGAAGAAATCAAGGAAGTTTGTGCCGGCGATATCGCTGCCATGATCGGCCTGAAGGACGTTACCACCGGTGACACCCTGTGCGACCTGGATAACCGTATTATCCTCGAGCGCATGGAATTCCCGGAACCGGTAATTTCTGTTGCGGTTGAGCCGAAATCCAAGGCTGACCAGGAAAAAATGGGCATCGCGCTGGGCAAGCTGGCCCAGGAAGATCCCTCTTTCCGCGTTGAAACCGATCAGGAATCCGGCCAGACCATCATCTCTGGCATGGGTGAGCTGCACCTGGATATCCTCGTTGACCGTATGCGTCGCGAGTTCAAGGTTGAAGCGAACATCGGTAAGCCGCAGGTCGCCTACCGCGAGAAAATCCGCAAGACCGTTGAGGCTAACCACAAGTTTGCCCGTCAGTCCGGTGGTCGTGGTCAGTACGGTCACGTCGTTGTTGAGTTCAGCCCGTCTGATGAAGAAGGCCTGGAGTTCGTCAACGAGATCGTGGGTGGATCTATTCCGAAGGAATACATTCCGGCGATCCAGAAGGGTATCGAAGAACAGATGAAGAACGGCGTTATCGCGGGCTACCCGCTGATTGGCCTGAAAGCACGTCTGTACGACGGTTCCTTCCATGAGGTTGACTCCAACGAGATGGCGTTTAAAATCGCAGCTTCTCAAGCGTTGAAAAAATACGCTCAGGAAGCCAGCCCGTGTCTGCTGGAGCCGATGATGAAAGTCGAAGTCGTGACTCCGGAAGACTACATGGGCGACGTGATGGGTGACCTTAACCGTCGTCGCGGTCTCGTTCAGGGTATGGACGACACCACCGGTGGCAAGGTTATTCGCGCTCAGGTGCCGTTGGGCGAAATGTTCGGTTATGCAACCGATCTGCGTTCGGCAACCCAGGGTCGTGCGACCTACTCCATGGAGTTTGATGACTACGCTGAAGCGCCTGCAAACATTGCAGAAGCGGTTATCAACCAGAAATAATTACGCCTAATTGATCAAGAGGTATTCGTTATGGGTAAGCAAGCATTTGAACGTAACAAGCCGCACGTTAACGTCGGCACCATCGGTCACGTCGACCACGGTAAAACCACTCTGACAGCTGCGCTGACGCGTGTTTGTTCTGAAGTATGGGGCGGCGCAGCCGTTGCCTTCGACGGTATCGACAATGCTCCTGAAGAGCGTGAGCGCGGTATCACCATCGCGACTTCTCACGTTGAGTACGAGTCTCCGACCCGTCACTACGCGCATGTTGACTGCCCGGGACACGCCGACTACGTCAAGAACATGATCACCGGTGCTGCTCAGATGGACGGCGCTATCCTGGTATGTGGCGCAACTGACGGCCCGATGCCGCAGACTCGCGAGCACATCCTGCTGTCCCGTCAGGTTGGTGTTCCGTACATCGTTGTCTTCCTGAACAAGGCTGACCTGCTGGCTGAAGATTGCG
>NZ_KB899124.1 GCF_000378045.1 Marinobacterium rhizophilum DSM 18822 | reverse complement strand
TGCCCACCGATGGCGCTTTGGATTTGGCGAGCCACGAATGGCCACAAGGAAGGGTCAGCGGCAGCGGCATAGATGGCGTCGATTAAGCTGAGCAGTGGGTCTGAGGCCATGTTAGTTTCCTCGGCCATCCCTGGATCTCATCCGTAGTGGGTTGAGACCATACCTGCCCATCTCTCACAACACTCACAGATGGTACTGTCTAGGTCAGTCACCGCGATGTCTTTAAACGTTAGTGCAAAAACTAGCCATTTGGATAGGTTCAAACCTAGGAATTATTCCTATTTTCAAACATGACACTGGATCTCATTCAGGAGGCTCATGTCATTGATGATGCATGCCGGAGGGCGGATTTTAGCCCGTCTTCCTGATGTGCACTCGATGGCGGGCGGAGCACGGATGCCATCTTGACTCAGTACCTTGGGAGTCGGCGTTGGTCTGGTGCCACCGATGAATGTGAGATCACACTGAACTTGTGGAGGAGGTCCTCGATGAAACAGATCAGATCTATAGCTGACCGTCGGCTTGCCGGACGCTGTGTTGCTAAGGTGATTGTTGCCGTTTGTCGGGCATTTTCATGTATATCTTTTGATGCACCACCGTGTCGAATTAATGGGGGAGGAGGCCTAACGACGCTTTCCGATCTTGGTTGGCTACGGCGGATTGGGAAACTAACTCGCAATTTGGTATTTTTCTTAGGTCAAGGTATGAATATAGAAGGGCTTCTTTTTTTTATACTCTTCTCTAATAGCGTTTTAGCCAGTGACCTTTTTGAGTTTTCAAAAATTGCCGAAAGTTCACAGACAGATAGTGATAAACCCTTTGTTATAATATTTCATTATGCATTAAATAATAACGGTGACGTTGCATTTCAAGGAAGAAGGCGGACGAATGGCACCTTCGTCGATGGATTGTATCGTGGTGATGGTGTAGGATTTTATCCAGTTCTGGAACCTGATGAAACAGGTTTTCCCCAAATTCCGCTTCAAAGTCGTGTGGGAATTAATGATAATGGAGTGGTTTCTGGATTGGCTTCAGATGAATTTTATAATTTCTCGGTTTGGGCTATTACTTCAGGAGGAGTCATAAACACCATTGAGGGGAACATATCGCCAGAATTTACTGCTGCTGACATAAACTCAAGTGGCCAAATCGCATCCAGAAGGAATGCATTTGATAGTATTATAATTTCTGATGGAGTAAAAGAAACAGACCTTGGACCTTATGCACGAGCGGGTGGAATTGGTAAGGTTGTCGTGAACGACGTCGGACAAGCTGCACACTTATTTGTATTCGATTCTATTAGAGAGCCGATTTATGTTTATCGTTATGAAAGTGGAGCCGCTCCTATTTCAACTGCTATTGACGTGTCTGACGGAATATCTACAGTAATTGCAAATGATACCATTGGGTTCAACATATTTGGCAATGCTAGCCTTAATACTGGCAGTGGTTCAGAAACCGTTGGTAACATAATGCTTGTCACTGATGACGGTACTTTCACAGTTGCGGGCTCAGAATATGACCCGTTTACTAAATTCCATTTCGGTACTTCTTTGAATAATAATAACATGGTTTCATTTATAGCATCTACTGATATTGATGGAGTGGAAAGACAAGGTATTTTTGTGCGTGCACCGACAGATAGCGCATTAGTTGAGGTGGTTACCGAAGGTGATAGTTTGAATGGCCTTGAGGTAACAAGATTTAGTGGTTTAGATACTGAAGCTTTAAATGAAGTAGGACAAATCGCATTTGTTGCATGGCTTTCAGATGGCAGTCGGGCCGTTTATAGAGCTGATCCTAAGCAAGGGGTGATGCCAGGGAGGCCCGTAATTCCTGATCTCGAACTAGGAGATGGAAGGGGCTTCCCTATGCCGATTCCAATGATAAATTTTGGTGGTCATTCTATAAGAACCTATTTTGATCCGCCCATCGCAGTTGGTTACCATTACACGGTCAATGAGTTGGCGCCTTCAATTGATTCGATTCTAATAAATGCACCATTGCCAGGTGGAGATCATACTTTTAATCTTCATTTTGAAGGGCAGACTCATACGCTATCCGCAATGATTCCGTTCTATTTTTCGGACTTCATTCCAGGGGGAGTTAGATCATTCACTCTGGATGGTATTGAAGAAAGCGAAATGCTCGATCCAAATAGTCCGCTAGCGTTTGTAACGGGCCTCACTTTTGTAGATACGGCTACTGAAGGTAGTATACTAACAATGACGCCTATTATTATTGGTGATGAAGAACCAGACACACAACCTCCGGTAGTAGAAAGTGTCTACACGAGCATTAATCCCGTAGAGCACTACACGTCGTTTTATATTAACGCTGTAGTTGATGATAGTGGAACTGGGTCATCCATCATTACTGGCGCTGAATATACTATAAATTCGGGATCACCCGTGAGCATGAACGCTTTTGACGGAGTTTATGACAGCGATATAGAAACCGTATTTTCGACCATTGTAGCAGGGCTGGAATCAGGGGTGCATTCAATTTGTGTCACTGGTACCGATGATGCTGAACTTGTGAGTACATCTCAGTGTACGTTCTTGGCGGTTTTCGATCCAAGTGGCGGCTTTGTCACTGGCGGGGGGTGGATTGACTCACCGGAAGGTTCATATTTGGATAATCCAGGGTTAACTGGGACGGCCGAATTCGGATTTGTGACGAAATACAAAAAGGGAGCAAGTGTGCCAGATGGTGATACTGAATTTAATTTTGAAACGGCCGGATTGAGATTTTACTCGGATGATTGTGATTGGTTGGTTGTCTCTGGTTCTCGAGCTCAGTTCAAAGGTACAGGTACGATCAACGGCGAGGGCAACTATGGCTTCATGATCACAGTGATTGATGAAGCACTTAGCAATAGCTCGGAAAAAGATCGTTTTCGTATAAAAATATGGAATAAGGAAATTGCCGATAGTATCGTTTACGATAATCAGGTAGGTAATGATGATGCTAGCGATCCGACAACCGATATTGGCGGCGGATCTATTGTAATTCACAAACCTAAATAGAAATAAATAGATATTTTAGTCCATTATACCAAAATGCCTTACCGTAGTTGGTCGGGCGTTTTTAATCTATTTACCTGAAAATATATTACTTGTTTCTATACGGCTCGTATATGATTACAAGTACATCAGGTCTTACCTTTGTAAAGTTCCCTGTTTTAGTTCCAGCTATTAACAAAGTTCATCCGGTCATCATGTGCCGTTAGCAGGAATTCAAGCCATTCAGTTCGATCTATCCGCAATCTGTTGAAGGTGGTAATTCAGCACAAGAGCAGGGTTTATAGTAACCACGCATCGTGCCAATGGCCACCTACCAGTCCCTGACTGATCCAGAGCCGCACGCAAAAAAGGCCTGACGCTTGAAGAGAAGCCTTTATTGCGTTGGTTCGAGGTGATCAGTTCGAGCTTGATCGGGCGACGCTGCTTGGGGGGCAGGCCAGCGCGGTCTGCCCAAACAGAAGTTTCTTGCCTTCTTCTGTCACGGCCGGGCGGCTGGTCCAGGGTTTGCCTTTTTCATAGGCGGCAATCACGGCAGGACGGCTGTGCATCCTGTCGAACATCGATACCGGGATAACGACTACTTCTTCCTAATGATCAAAGCCACATTTCCCGGTAAAACGCGATGAACCTAATAAAATCCCATCGATGGAGCCAAGGCACGGGCCGGCATTGTGAAGACCGGTGCTCTTTGGGAATTAAAGACTCTCCACCGGCACGCCATCAGGGTTGCGGATCTCGGCGACAAAATCGTACGCATCGCCTGGAAACCAGGAGCGGGTGAATTCGACCGGCGTGTCGTCTGCCAGTAGGCCCAGGCGCTCAATGTAAAGTACGGCGCTGTTGGCCGGAATGGCCAGGTGGGCGGCGCGGGTTTCGTCGATGGAGATGGCGCGCAGGCGCTGCAGCGCCTTGACCGGGCGCAGGCCCAGTTCCGACATGACCTGGTACAGCGAATCCTTGATCGCAAAGGGGTTGTCGAGAAAGCGCCGTGGAATGGCGGCCATTTCCAGCCCCATGGGCTGGTCGTCCACCAGGCGCAGGCGGTGAAAGCGCACCACTTCGTCATCGGGCCCCAGGTGCAGGGCACGCTGCTCCTCCTCGGTGGCCAGACCGAGGGAGCGGTCCAGCCACTTGGAGCCGGGGGTGCGGCCGCGCTCGCGCATGACTTCGGAGAAGCTCTTGAGAAAATTCAGCGGCTGTTCGACCCGGTCGCTGACAAAGGTGCCTACGCCTTGGCGCTGCACCAGAAGGCCTTCGGTGACCAGGTCGTCGATGGCGCGGCGAACCGTGACCCGTGACACCTTCATGATCGTGGCGATCTCCCGCTCCGGCGGGATTGCCTCACCGTATTGCAGCTGCCCGTTACGGATGGCATCGCGAATGCGCTGCTGGAGTTGCAGGTACAGTGGCTTGGCTTCACGCGAGCCCTGTACCGGCGCGTCGAAGATCTGGTGAATCAGGCTGTCTGTCTTGTCCATGGCTAATCCCGTGTCGCAACAATGCCCGCCGCCTTGATACGCAGGTCCGGCGGGCGGGTTCCCTAAAAGGCTTCCTGGCCCACGGCTTTGAGTTGTGCCAGCTCTGCCGTTGAATGCACGTTACCGGCCTTGAGCCTGCGCAGTGCACGGTCGTTGCTGTCAAACACATGGGCGTTATGGGGGGCGAAGGATACCTTGATATGTTCCGAAGTGGTAACGGTGCTTTCGCCACTGCCGCGCACCACGATCTCGGTACCATCGCTCAGGGTCAGGTAGATAAAGCTGGCTTCCCCGAGGCGCTCTACCAGGGTGACGTCACCGCTGAGCATCGTGCCGGCATCGCTGCGCTCGTCAATGTGCTCGGGGCGCACGCCCAGGGTCACCGGGTCGCCTACCTTCAGATCACCGGCCTCGACGCAGGCGCGGCTGCGACAGCCGTTGCTCAGCTGGATCTCGATATGATCACCGCCAAGGGCGGCAACCTTGCCATCGATGAAGTTCATTTTCGGCGAGCCGATAAAGCCGCCGACAAAGCGGGTAGCGGGATGCTGGTAGAGCTCCAGCGGCGAGCCGCACTGCTCGACACGGCCCTGGTTCATGACCACGATCTTGTCGCCGAGCGTCATGGCTTCCACCTGATCATGGGTGACATAGATGATGGTGGCGCCCAGTTCCTTGTGCAGCTTGCCGATCTCGACCCGGGTTTTCACGCGCAGCGCGGCATCCAGGTTGGACAGGGGCTCGTCAAACAGGAATACATTCGGGTCGCGCACGATGGCCCGGCCGATGGCCACACGCTGGCGCTGTCCGCCGGACAGTTCGCGCGGCAGGCGCTCCAGCAGGTGATCGATATGCAGTATCCTGGCGGCCTCGCGTACCTTGGCGTCGATAAAGTCCTTGCCCTTGCCGGCAATCTTCAGCCCGTAGGACATGTTCTTGAACACTGTCATGTGGGGGTAGAGCGCGTAGGACTGGAATACCATGGCGATGCCGCGCTGGGCCGGCGCGAGCGCATTGACCTGCTGATCGCCGATGTGCAGTTCGCCGCTGCTGATGTCCTCAAGCCCGGCAATCAGGCGCAGCAGCGTCGACTTGCCGCAGCCGGAGGCGCCCACCAGTACCACGAACTCGCCGTGCTTGATGTCCAGGTCGATGCCGTGCAATACGGGCGTATCACCGTAGCTTTTCTTGATGTTGCTCAGTTTAACGTCAGCCATGATTAACCTCGTTTATTCTTGTGTATCTGTATTGCCCGACTCACTTCACTGCCCCGGAGGTGAGGCCGCGAATCAGCTGACGGGAGAAAATTACATAGAGCACCAGCACCGGCACGATGGCGAGTGTCAGGGATGACAGCACGGCGTTCCAGTCGGTGACGTACTGGCCAATGAACTGCTGCACGCCCAGGGTGATGGTCTGGGTGCTTTCGCCGGGTGCCAGGATGAGCGGGAACCAGAGGTCGTTCCAGATCGGGATCATGGTGAACACGGCCACCGTGGCCATGGCCGGGCGGATTAGCGGCAGGATAATGGTGAAGAAGATCTTGTACTCGCTGACATTGTCGCAGCGTGCCGCTTCCTTGAGCTCCTTGGGCACCTGACGAATGAATTCCGACAGGATAAACACCGCCAGCGGCAGGCCCTGGGCGATATACACCAGTACCAGGGCGGTAAGGGTGTTGACCAGGTCGAGACTCGCCATCAGGTTGAGGATGCTTACGGTACCCAGGCGAATGGGAATCATGATGCCCATGGCGATCAGTACCGCGAGGAACAGGTTGCCGCGAAACTTGTACTCGGTCAGTGCCCAGGCGGCCATGGCGCCGAACAGCAGCACGAAGAACAGGGAAATCAGCGTGACGATCATGCTGTTGCCAAAATAGAGGCCGAAATCGGCGCGCCCCAGTACCTGTTCGAAGCCTGCCAGGCTGAACGAGTCCAGCGACGGCAGGGCCAGCGGGTCCTTGAAGATCGCCTTGCGGCTCTTGAAGGCGTTGACGATGATCACCAGGATCGGGAACAGCGCGATGACGGTATAGGTCAGCAGAACCGCATGGGTCATGAGGGTCTTGCCGGTGTTGTGTTTGAGGCCGGGCAGGCTAATCATGGTTGTCTCCCCTCAGAGCTGAAAGCGTTTCATGCGACGCTGTACGACGAACAGGTACAGCATTACACCCACCAGAATGATCAGGAACATCAGTGTGGCCACCGCGGCACCCATGGTGATGCTGCCCGATTGCAGCTGGAAGCCAAAGAAGGTGCGGTAGAACAGGGTGCCCATGATGTCGGTCGAGAAATTGGGTCCGGCCAGCGCGCCCTTGACGGCATAGATCAGCTCAAAGGCATTGAAGTTGGCCACAAAGGTGAGAATGGACACCATGCCGATGGTGGGCAGGATCAGCGGCAGTTTCACGTGCCAGAAGGTCTGCCAGGCGCTGGAGCCATCCACTACGCTGGCATCGATCAGGTCGTCGGGAATGCTCAGCATGGCGGCATAGATCAGCATCATCGGAATGCCCACGAACTGCCAGACCGAAATCAGTGCCAGGGTAATGAGCGCGCTGGATTCCTTGCCGAGCCAGGCGTCGAAATACTGCCCCAGACCGATGCTGTACAGAAAGCCTTCGCTGATGCCCCAGATCGGGCTCAGCAGCAACTGCCAGACGAAGCCGATAATGACCACCGATAGCATGGTGGGCATGAAAATCAGTGTGCGGTAGGTGTTGCTCAGGCGCAGTCTGGGCGAGCTGAGCAGGGCGGCCAGGAAGAGCCCGATGGGGTTCTGTACCAGCATGTGAATGAGAAAGAACTTGGTATTGTTCCAGAGCGCGTTCCAGAACGGCTCGGACCAGGCGGCATCCAGCAGCAGCGTTTTGTAGTTGCTGATGCCGGCGAAGAAGCGCTGTCCGGTCTCGTCTTCCTGGAACAGGCCGAGCCAGAGCGTGTCAAGCAGCGGATAGACGCTGAACGTCACGTAGATTAGCAGGCCGGGTGCCAGAAAAAACAGAATGTGCCAGGGAAAGCGGCGCTGGATGGAGCTGGGTTGGGACATGGTTCGCTACCCGCTTTGATGATTTAACTGGAGGGCTGCAATCCTGCTGCCGTCGTGTTGGTTGGGGAAGGAGCCCGTCACTCTGGACGGGCCCCGGGCTCCTTGGGGTGGCTGCGCTTACTGGTGCGGCTTGTACCATTGCTGCAGGCCGGCTTCGACCTGCTGGGCGGCGTCCTCTGCACTCAGGGTGCCATTGAGTACCTGGGTGCTGACGTTCCAGAGCTCGTTCTCCATGCTCGGCGTACCACGGGACAAAATCTGGTACGAGTTACGAATGGTCTGCTCGCAGTCCTGGCGCCAGCTGAGGAACTGCTGCGCGACTTTGTCCTTGATGTCGATCTGATGATTGGACAGCGAGAAAAAGCCCGGCAACTCGTTTGAATAGAGTTCTGCAAAGTCCTTGCTCGCCATCCAGCTCAGGAAGGTGCGCGCCGCTTCCTTGTTGGGGCTCGCCGCATTGATACCCATGGCAATGTCGGTGTGGTCGCTGATGTAGCAGGTGTCCTGGCCATCGGGAACGGGCGGGGGGAAAGCGGCGAATTCGAAGTCGGCCTGATCGTTAAAGGTTGGAATGTCCCAGGAGCCGGCGGGGTAAATGACACCGCGTCCCAGGGTAAACAGGTTCTGGGAATCAGCGTATTTCTGCGCTTCATAGCCACGGCCCATGTAAGGGCCCCACTTGGCCATCTGCTGCCATACCTGAACGTACTGGGGGTCGGTCAGCTTCTCGCTGCCATCAAGCAGCGCTTTGCGTCCGGCTTCACCTTTCCAGTAGTTGGGACCGATATTCTGAAAGCCCATGGTGGCCGATTCCCACTGGTCCGAGGTGCCCATCACCAATGGTACGTAGCGGCTTTCGTTCTTGATGGTATCGAGTACCTTGAAGAATTCGCTTTCGGTCTTGGGGACTTCAAGCTCAAGTTCCTCGAACAGCTCCTTGTTATAGATAAAGCCGTGAATGACTGAGGCCATGGGCAGGCAAAAGGTATCCTTGCCGTCATCGGTTACCCAGGCGCTGCGGGCGAAATCCGAGAAGTTTTCCATGCCGGGCAGGCTGTTCAGGGCTTCGAGGTTGCCCTTGGCGTAAAGGCTGAGCGAGACATCAAACGGGCGGCAGGTGATCAGGTCGCCGGCGGTTCCGCCCTGCAGCTTGGCTTGCAGCGCCGAGTTGTAATCGCTCGGAGGCGTGGGTGAGAACACCAGTTCAATATCCGGGTGTTGCTGGTTGAATGCGGGAATAATGACGTCGTTCCAGATCTTGCTGTCATCGTTGCGCCAGCTCTCGATCACCAGTTTCTGACCGGACCAGGCGCCAACGGAGCTGGTGGCCAGTATCAGGCCAAGCGACAGGCTGCCAAGCCGTGTTGCGATACCGTTGATGGGCATGCTCATTGTGACTGTACTCCGTATTTATTGTTGTGAGGTTGGTGTTCTGTTGTGGTCTTTACCTTTGGATGGGCTTTGCCATTCAAGTAATACCACTGTAGACCATTGGTGAGTCCAATTGCAATACCATTATGAGAATGAAATGCGTGCAATCGTGTTTTTAGTGGGTAATTCGCCGTATTCGGCTTGCTTGACCGCCTTTTTATGCGGTGTTTGGTCTTGTTGGTTGCGTTCGAAGCAAATACTGGTATTGTAATGGTATTGTTTTGTCTGCTGCAGTCGCCATCCTGGGATGGCAGCTGGACTGTCAGGCTGAGGCAGAACCAGAAAAACGAGCGCTAACAACAGTAATAACAAGGGCCCCGAGGGGTGGAGGAGTTCTATGCAGGTTATCATTGCGGATTCGGCACAGGAGGTGGCGCGACTGGGGGCTGACCAGCTGAGTCGTTTGCTGCGCACCACGCCTGAAGCGGTGCTGGGTCTGGCCACGGGTAACACGCCGATTGCGCTCTATGAAGAACTGATACGGCGCTACCGGCAAGGTGAGCTGAGTTTTGCCCGTGCTCAGTCATTTAACCTGGACGAGTACGTTGGCCTGGCGCCGGAGCACCCGCAGAGTTATCGCTATTTCATGAATCGGTATCTGTTTAGCCAGATTGATATCCCGCTGGCCCGCACCTGGGTGCCGGACGGCATGGCCGACCCGGCGTCTGCCGGCGAGGTCTATGAATCGCTGATAGAAGCGGCGGGCGGAATCGACCTGCAGGTGCTGGGTATCGGCCGCAATGGCCATATCGGTTTTAATGAGCCGAGCTCAAGCCTGGGCTCGCGTACGCGCATCAAGACCCTGGCGCCCCAGACTCTGGCCGATAACAGCCGTTTCTTTGCCGTCGATGAGTTTCAGCCCAGTCTGGCAATCACCATGGGCATCGGTACAATTCTGCGCTCGCGCAAGGCCCTGTTGCTGGCCACGGGGGATGCCAAGGCGGATGCGGTGCACGCCATGGTGGAAGGGCCGGTGACCGCGAGCTGCCCGGCATCTGCCCTGCAATTGCATCCCTGTGCGGTGGTAATTGTGGACCGTGCCGCCGGGGCGCGGTTGCAGCACGGTGAGTATTATCAGCGTGTTCGCCAGCAAACGGATCAGTTGAGTAGCCGCGATTAGCGGTGCGGGCGATGACGGGTCAACGCGGCCCGTGGCAGTATGAAAACGGCTTATGGCGGGCTAAAGAGAACATGAACGATAAATCATATTATCTGCTCGGTGTTGATGGCGGCGGTACCTCCTGCCGGGTACGTCTGGCGACGGCTGACGGCCGGGTGCTGGGAGAAGGGCGCGCCGGCAGTGCCAACGTGCGCCTGGGTGTGGACAATGCCTACGCTGAAATTCTGCAGGCGACCGCAGAGGCGCTGCGTGAGGCCGGGCTCGATGCGTCCATCCTGGCGCGTACCGTAGCGGGTTTTGGCCTGGCGGGCGCCGTGGATGATGCGCGCCGCAGCGCAGTACGGGATTTTGCCCATCCCTTTGCCGGGGTGGCGATTGAAACCGATGCCCACACGGCCTGTCTGGGGGCGCATGGCGGCGAGCCGGGCGCGATACTGATACTGGGTACCGGTTCCTGCGGGGTATACCAGAACGCCGGGCGCTTTCAGGTCATCGGCGGCTGGGGCTTCATGATTTCCGACCAGGGCAGCGGCGCCTGGCTGGGGCTGAACCTGGTTCGCCAGGCGATGCTGGCGTTAGACGGTATGATCGAGCCGACGCCGCTGAGCCGTGCGCTACTGGCGCGCTTTGAGAACAGCCAGAGCCGGGTGCTCGACTGGTCTGAACAGGCCAGGCCGCGTGACTATGGTGCTTTTGCACCGCTGGTGCTGCAGTTTGCAGCCGAACAGGATCCGCTGGCGATCCAGCTGCTGCAACAAAGCGGGCGTGAAGCCGGCGCTTTGCTGGCGCGCCTGCAACAGCTCGGCGCTGAACGTGTCTGCCTGATGGGTGGGCTGAGCGAACCGCTGCGGCCCTGGCTGCCGAAGACACTGCTGGGGCTGCTCTGTGCTCCGGCCGGGGATGCGATGGACGGTGCCCTGCTGCTGGCCCGCCGGCTGTTGAATGAAACTGCTGAATAAAGTCAATGCCTGAGGAAACCTGATGCAATTTGCGTTGATCAATGGCCGCATCTTTGACGGCGAACAGATACATGAAGACCGCGCCCTCTGGGTACGTGATGGCCGCATCGAAGCGCTGACAACATGCGCTCAGCTGCCCGCCGATATACCTGTGCAGGACCTCGCCGGTCAGTTGCTGGCGCCGGGCTTTATCGATACTCAGGTCAACGGTGGTGGAGGGGTGCTCTTTAATGACAGTCCCGATGTCGAGGGCATTCGTGCCATTGGGCGGGCGCATCGTCGCTTTGGCACCACCGGTTTTCTTGCAACCCTGATCAGTGACCGGCGCGAGGTGATGCAGGCTGCCCTGGGCGCTACCCGGGCGGCGCTGTCATGCGTACCCGGCGTTTTGGGCATTCACCTGGAAGGGCCTTTCCTCAACCTGCAGCGCAAGGGGATTCACCCGGCGCCAATGATTCGCTCGCCCGAAGAAGATGCGCTGGCGCTCCTGGGCGGTCTGGAGTCCGAAGGGGTAACGCTGGTGACGCTGGCGCCAGAGCAGGTGAGTCCGGGTTTTATTCGGCATTTGACGGAAGCCGGCATTATCGTTGCCGCCGGACATACGCAGGCCAGCTATGCCCAGATGAGAGAAGCGTTGGCTCAGGGTGTGAGCGGCTTTACCCATCTGTTTAATGCCATGTCGCCGCTGACCAGCCGTGAGCCCGGGGTTGTGGGGGCGGCGCTTGATGATGCCAATAGCTGGTGTGGTCTGATTGTTGATAATCACCATGTACATGCCGCGACGCTCAGGGTTGCGCTGCGGGCCAAGGCGCCCGGCAAGATGATGCTGGTGACCGATGCGGTTCAGACCGTGGGAGTGGAGGGGCGCGAGTTCGCGCTGCTTGGGCAGCCCATTGTGCGAGAGAACGGCCGTGTCTGCTCACCGCAGGGAACGCTGGCGGGGTCGGATCTCGATATGGCCTCTGCAGTGCGCAACTGCGTTGAGTCGCTGGGGCTTCCGCTGGAAGAGAGTCTGCGCATGGCCTCGCTCTATCCGGCGGAGTTTTTGCGACTTGGTGATCGTTACGGCCGAATTCGAGCAGGCTACCAGGCGAACCTGGTGTTGCTGGATGGGCAGTTGCAGGCGCAGCGGACCTGGATCGATGGTGTATCTGAACCCGCCTAAGGTGGGACCAGCCTGAGGCTGTGTCAGATTGTAATGATGAATCCCCTTAATATGTGGCTGTATATTATTGTAATTGTTGGATTAATTTATCGATGTGGCATCGCTGATATAGCGGTATCCGTTGTCACGGAAAAACAGCCATATATTTATACCGTTTATTTATACCGTTATCTGGTTTCAATGCTGCATTTTTGTACGTAAAAAGCCTGCTGATCAGCGCAGGGGGGAATGGGTTATTCGCCCGGCAGGTTAGTGGGGTGAAGCAGCAAGGCGCAGGCCCGTCGGGGTCTTGCCAGCGACTCAAGCCAGGGGGGTATCGCACAGGGCAAGCGAAAACCACGCACAATGGCTGTGCTCTCAAGGGCAGAGCGCTGCATGGGTTGCCTGATTTTCTCTTGCCGACAAGTGCGCTAGTGCCGTGTTTTCAATTTATGGAAATAGGCCTTGATCTCATCCTCGCTCGGCTGATGCCGAAAGGCCAGTTCGCCATCGATGAGGATAATGGGCGAGTGGCGAATATTGTGCTTGGTGATCAAATCGGGATGATCTTCCAGATAATCAACCTGATAACCTATTCCCAAGTCCCTGAATTCTCTTTCTATATTAGGTACCGAGAAATCCGTTCTAGTGACCAGTAGTTGAACTCTCATGGCGATATTCCCCGAATTTGAGGTGTAACCAATCCTGCAACTCCTGTAGCAAATAACTGGCGTCTGTCAAATTATAGATGGCGGCAGCAATTTTGGCTTCGACTAAGATGTAAGCGTGTTGGTCAGTCTGTCGTCGGCCGCCCATGCCAGGGATTGCCCGTTCCGTATTGGATGCGCATTTACTGCAGGCTGGAGGTTACGTCCATGTACCGTTTAACTTTATCTGATGGAGGAGTCGTAGAGCTGGAAGAGTCGGAGATCGACCGGCTCGCTGGGTCTTTGCGCGGCGATCTGCTCAGGCAGGATTCTTCACATTATGACTGGGCGCGTGGCATCTGGAATGCCATGATCGATCGCCGTCCCGGGCTGATTGTGCGCTGTGCCGTTCCAACCGATGTTCGAGCGGCGATCGATTTTGCACGCCAGCACGGGTTGCTGGTGTCGGTTCGCGGAGGCGGTCACAACATTGCCGGTAATGCTGTCTGCGACGGCGGATTGATGATCGACCTGGCGCCCATGCGCTGGGTGCGGGTTGATTCCAGTGCGGCCACGGCCTGGGTCGGGGCGGGTGCCACTCTGGGTGACCTGGATCGAGAAACACTGGCGTGCGGACAAGTTGTGCCGCTGGGGATTAACTCGACCACCGGGGTTGCCGGTCTTACGCTCGGCGGCGGGTTTGGATGGCTGTCGCGGCGCTTTGGTCTTACGGTCGATAACTTGAAATCGGCGGATCTGGTCAGTACGGGCGGGCAATTTCTGCGGGCCAGCGAGCAGGAAAATCCAGATCTGTTCTGGGCGCTGCGCGGGGGTGGCGGTAATTTTGGTGTTGTCACCGCGTTCGAGTTCTCGCTGCAGCGGATCTGGCCGGAAGTGCTCGCCGGCCTGATTGTTTACCCGCTCGATCAGGCGCGTTCTGTGCTGCAGCAGTACCGGGAATTCGCCGCCCAGGCGCCTGACAGCCTGACTGTCTGGGGTGTCATGCGCAAGGCGCCGCCGCTGCCGTTTCTGCCTGAAAACGTACACGGAACTGAAGTGCTGATCCTGGCGCTTTGTTATAGCGGTAATCCGGACGACGGCGCGGCTCTGATTGAGCCGTTGCGCCACCTGGGAACGCCTGCAGGTGAACATGTTGGCCGTCAATTGTTTGTGAACTGGCAGGCCGCGTTTGATCCGCTGCTGGCCCCGGGGGCGCGAAACTACTGGAAGTCCCACAATCTGGCCGCCTTACCGGATGCGCTGATCGATATAGTGGTGGAGTATTGCCAGCGTTTGCCGTCGGATCAGACTGAGATTTTCATTGCACAGATGGGCGGGGCCACCAACAGCAAGCCTGTTGATGCAACCGCCTATCCGCACCGCGAGGCCGAATTTATCGTCAATGTTCATGGCCGCTGGGACTCGGCGAGCGATGACGATCGTTGTATCGGCTGGTGCCGGCAGTTGTTTGATGCGCTGGTACCCCATGCGATGGGGGGCGTGTATGTCAATTTCATGACCGCCGATGAAGGGTATCGGGTCGGGGAAGCCTATGGCGCGAATCACCAGCGACTGGCAAGTCTCAAGCAGCAATATGATCCGGATAACCTGCTGCGCATGAATCAGAATATACCGCCGTCGAGATAGTCCAGAGGTTCCTTGAATGTGCCGGTCCTCACGCAGTCGCGGCAGCGGCTCCGTGGGCCTGCTTGCCTGGCAGGCCAGAAATGTGATTGCTCAACCCATGTTGTTTTGACGTCCGTCAAGAAATTGCCTGGATATAAGTTCTCTTTCAAGCAAAAGGCGATATAGATCAATGTACTGACAGCCAATAGGCGGTTTAATGCGCGCAGTTTTTTAGAGCCTTGTCAGGGAGTCGGTACAATGAAAAATATGCGTTTATCTGTGGCGGTCGCGGTCGGTCTGGCGTCGTTGTCCAGCCTGAGTCAGGCTTATGAGGCCGGTGATGTCATTCTGCGTGCGGGCGTGGCCTCGGTTCAGCCGGATGCCAAGCCGCATGGCACGCTTGATGCCCTCAATGTCGACGTGGATAACGGTACGGCACTGGGTATCACGGCCTCCTATATGCTGTCGGACGAGATCAGTGTTGGATTGTTGGTCGCCTCGCCGTTCAAGCACGACATTACATCCAATGGCCGCAAAATAGGGGATGCCAAGCAGTTGCCGCCCACGCTTTCGCTGCAATACATGCCGGCACTGGATCTTGGCGGCTTTCAGCCCTATGTGGGTGTCGGTATCAACTACACGACTTTCTTCGAAGAAGATTCAACGCTGGGTGAGCTCGAGCTTGATGATTCCTGGGGCATTGCCTGGCAGGCAGGTTTTGATTACCAGCTACAGAATCAGTGGCTGGTAAACGCCGCCGTCTGGAATATTGATCTCGAAACAGACGCGAAACTGAACGGTGCCAGTGTCGGCTCGGTGGATATTGATCCCTGGGTCTATATGGTAGGCGTGGGCTACCGTTTCTAAGTGACGGGGTTGAAGCTGCGCCAGTCGGCGCAGCTGGGTCTGGCCCGGTTGTTCAAGGGCGGTGCCTGGCAGGGGCCGGTGAATCGCCGGTTGTACGCTGTGGGGCATTGACGGTAATATTTTCAGACAGTTGCAGGATTTTGGTAATCCAAAATATGTCCAGGTCTGAAGCCGTTACGATCGATTATGTTGAAAGCCTGCTGACCCATGCCGAGCAGAAAGGATATGACGTTAACTCGCTGTTAAAGTCTATCGGGCTATCGCGTGCCGACATCGAGGGTCGGGAGGACTTTCCTGCCGAGCAGTTCGGCCAGCTCTATCAACGCATGATGTGGCTGGTGCAGGATGAGTCGTTTGGAATGCTCTCGGGTGGACGCATGCCCAACGGCACCTTTCGCATGATGTGTTTCAGTGTTATTACCTGTACAACCCTCGGGGAAGCGATACGCCGCTGCGGCCAATTCTATGAAATCTGCAAGGGGCCGACGGTCAAGCCCCATATTGATATTGAAGGCAGCAGTGCGGTGTTTCGGTATGTGGCGCTCAGTTCCATGCCGGCCGATACGGTAAAACGCCTGGTATCGGATGAAACACCAGGGCTCATTCGATCGACCCTGTCGATCTGGCACCATTTCATGAGCTGGATGGTGGGTTATCGCCTGCCACTGGAAAAGGTAGCCTTTACCTTTGCATCCCAGCCCAACCTGAACGATTACCAGAACCTTTTTCAGTGTCCGCTGGAGTTTAACGCGCCGGAGAACTGCCTGGTTTTTCCCGCCGCACAACTCGAAATGCCCATGATGCAAACGGCCGAAACCCTGCGCAGCTTTCTGCGTACGGCACCGTACCAGCTCATGGTCATGGTGAATGGTGACCGTTCCGTCAGTGCGCAGGTGCGTGGTTTGATCGGTCAGGACTTCAGTCGTTCGCCGCCGACCATCATTGAGGCGGCCCGTGCGTTAAACATGTCGTCACGCACCCTGCGACGCCAGCTTGAGCGTGAGGACACAACCTATCAGGCGCTCAAGGACCAGAGCCGCTTTGCCGCGGCGCAGGAATACCTTAACTATCCCGGTATCAGTGTGCAGGAAGTCGCCTCCATGCTGGGTTTTACCGAACCCAGCGCGTTTGTACGTGCATTTCGCAAGTGGAGTGGCATGACACCGGCGTCCTATCGTCAGAGTCATCGCGCAGATGCGGCGCGCTGAAGCTCTTAATATTTAATACATATCGTGTATTTTATTTTTTCATGCGGATGATTAGATAAGCGGGTGACGATGAAACGGGCGGTCCAGGCCTGTTTCTTCGCCCGGTTTATCCTATCGACGCCGCTACCGGTGTGGAGTGCCGGCAAAGTCACGCGCTCGTCTGGCTATACTCAGTTCAGTGCCGGGGTCGCCGTGTCGGATGGCGAAAGGTCCTGTCATTGGGGGTGCCATGCCTGCCAGGATTGCGCTTTTTTTGCTGCTGTTTCAGTTTCTCTGTCCGTGTGTAACCGAGGCTGCCCGGCGAGTGGCGATCGTGGATCGTTTCTTTCCCGCGTTAAGCGCCTCGGCGCAGGGGCAGGCCATGCAGCGCTGGATGTACGGTATGCTGGATCTGGATGGCGACCAGATCAAGGAGCCTTACTATCATGGTGATCTGGTACGTCTAATCGCCGCCCACCCCGAGCTGTCCTTTTTTCTCTATCCCATTGGCAGTGACAGGCCGCCGCTGGATTCCATTGTGCTTAATTTACGCGAAATACGTGCCCGGCTGGATCGACAGCCGCTGGATGCGCTGCTGCTATCCTGGGAGTCGTCCACATTGATCAGCGCTTTCGAAGTGCCGCTGCACCGTTCGCGCGCATCGCGCTATGTGGCGCAGCTAGAGGAGTGGAGCGAGGCGGGTGGCAACTGGGGGGCAACGCTGGCGATTATTCGCGAGCTGGAAGCCCTGGCGGATGCCGGGGTTATCGTGGTGACTATCGCGGGCAACGGTGGCCGGGGCATGGTGAATACCTTCTCGTTTGCTCGCGGCGTGATTACCGTGGGCGCCATTGAGCCTGAACTGGCGCACTTCGTCAGTGACAATGCGCTGGTTGACCGGCGTGAGCGCGCGGCCTACTTTGCCAGGTTGTTGCAGGCGCCCTCCGGGGAATTGCTCGGCTACGACCTGGATGGGGACCTGTGTCAGGATATACCACTGCGTGCGCTGAGCAGCTATGCGAAAGCCCAGGGCGCTTTCCCTGCGAGACCCTGGCCGCCACTTAAGGGATCCTCCTTTGCGGCGCCTGCCGCACTGAAAAAAATCCTCCTTGACGAGCATGCCGGCACGGCCTGCAGCGGTTCGACAGGCGCTGAACACCCCCGGCCCTGATGACGTTTGCGGGTGTGTTAGGCTGCCCGGAAAATCACCTTCGATCGCGCAGCGGCCACCGCTCAGGGGATCGCAAGGGTTGCGGATGCTCAGCTGATCTTCTTCAGCTTTTCATAGAGGTTGGCGCGGGATATGCCAAGTATTTTCGCAGCCTCGGTCTTGTGGCCGTGACAGTAGGCCAGTGCATCAATGATGGCGGCACGCTCTGCCGCGAGCGTGGCTTCGGCCAGGCTGGAGGGTTGTTGACGGGCAGGGGGCGGATTGGTCTGTGGGGCGCTGGAGGCGGGTCGATGGGCAGTGTCAGCGTGGCGTAAAAAAGGCAGCAGACTGGCTGCGGTAATTTCGTTGCTGTCATCAAGCACGCAGGCACGTTCAATCACATTGTGCAGTTCGCGGATATTGCCAGGCCAGGAATGCCTGCTCAGTAGCTGCAGCGCATCGGCCGAGAGGGTCTTGGCCGGGATGCCGAGTTTGAGGGCAATCTGGTCAAGAAAGTTTTCACAGAGGGCCTCGATATCGGTCAGTCGGTCGCGCAGCGGCGGCAGCTGCATTGGAAAGGCGCTGAGCCGGTAGTAAAGGTCGGCACGAAAGCGGCCATTCTCCACCATGTCGAGCAGGTTGAGACTGGTGGCAGCAATAATCCGTACATCCGCCCGTTTGAGCGTGTTAGAACCAATGGGCTCAAATTCCTGTTCCTGCAGTACGCGCAGCAGTTTGGCCTGCAGGTCCAGGGGCATATCGCCAATCTCATCCAGAAACAGGGTGCCACCGTGGGCCAGTTCGAACTTGCCGACACGGCCGTTTTTGGCTGCCCCTGTGTATGCGCCGGGTGCCACACCAAAGAACTCTGCCTCAATCAGGTTTTCAGGCACAGCGGCCACATTGAGGCTGACAAAGGGCCCGGCATTGCGCGCCGACAAATCGTGCAGCGCGTGGGCAAACAACTCCTTGCCGGTGCCGGTTTCACCGCTGAGCAGTACCGATATGTCGTAGCGGGCAGCCTGCCGGACTTGTTTGCGCACCGCTTGCAAAGCATCGCTGCGGCCAATGATCTGCGACATGTGGTAGCGGGAATGCCGCTCCTGGGCCAGCTTGTTGCGCGCATCGCGCAGCTGATTCTGCAGGGTGTTGTACTTGGTTAAAAGCGGGTTGATGCGGTCAATGCTTTCGCTGGCCACGAAGCCAAAGCCGCCGACTATATTACCCTCTTCATCCTGCAGCGGGATAACGCTCACCACAATCCATTGGTCTTTAAGGTACAGCAGGTCGAGAAAGATCGGCACGCCACTGGCAATGACGTCGGGCAGGTAGCTGCCGGGGATGATGCTGCTGATGTGCTGACCAATGGGGGAGGCCTGAAGGTCCAGAAAACGGCAGTAGGATTCACTGATCCAGGTGATGCAGCAGTCTTTGTCCACTGCAATCGAGTGTTCATAAAACTGCTCAAAGGATTCGGTAAAAAATGACAACGCCTGTTTCTTGATACGGCGTTGCGATGTTTCATCCCATGGCACCATGCTGGCGTTCTCTTCCTGAGTGATTTGTACAGAATTTAAGACGTTATTGTCTTTACCACAAGACATTAAGTGTCTTTTTTTCCAGACAGTCTAGTGACTGAATGGATAGGCTAGTTAATAAAATATAATAAAATCAATGTATTAACATTTTTGGCCCGAGAGGTGCTTTAGAGATTCGCAGAATAACAAAATGCGAGCATCGAAATGCCACTTATCCTCTCTTCAGCGTTGTGCTGTCTTTTACGTACCGCATCAAGGGCCGCTGACGCTTTTGGCGCGCCACTGAATATTTGTTTTCCCTGTTTCACCCTGATCCGTAACTGGGACAGTCCCGGCCGCGGTAGCCGTGCTGCGCCTGTGCCTATGGGCATCCTCAGGCACAGAATCTGAGCCCCATTTCTTCTTTCGCAACCTATAAAAATCCATTGGAGACGTATTCATGAAACGCAGCCGAACAGCACTGGTTACAGGTTCCAGCAGCGGAATTGGTCTGGCGACGGCGAAAGTGCTCGCCGCCAGCGGCGTGCAGGTCATGCTGCACGGCCTGGAAGAGCAGGCGATCGGAGAGCCGATTGCGCAGGCACTGCAGCAGGAGTTTGGCGTACAGACGCGGTATTTCTGTGCCGATCTTGCTACGCCCGATGCAGTTAAGCAGCTTGTGAACGCGACCGTAACGCAACTGGGGGCTCTCGATATTTTGGTGAACAATGCGGGCATTCAGTACACCGCTGCAACGCAGGATTTTCCAGTGCACAAGTGGGATCAGGTTCTGGCAGTTAACCTCAGTGCGGCCTTTCATGCCACGCGGCTCGCACTGCCGGCCATGGAGCAGGCCGGTTGGGGGCGCATCATTAATATCGCCTCGGTTCACGGCCTGGTGGGCTCCGCCAACAAGGCGGCTTATTGCGCCGCAAAGCACGGCCTCGTGGGATTGACCAAAGTGGTCGCGCTGGAGCAGGCGGCCAACGGTGTAACGGCCAACGCCATCTGCCCGGGCTGGACCGACACGCCGATATTGAACCATCAGATACAGGTATTTGCCGAGGAGCATGGCGTGTCGATCGACGAAGCCAAGCTGGGTCTGCTGCACAGCAAAACACCCTATCCCTCATTGATTGATCCTGCGTCCATCGGTGCCATGATCGTTTTCCTTTGTTCCGATGCCGCTGCCGCGATCACCGGTGCGGCGTTGCCAATCGATGGTGCCTGGACAGCGCAATAAGGCTGCCACATCGAAGCGTTACTCTCACTGCCATGTCAGTGCGTGAAAAATCCGTTATCGGCCCTCGCAGGTTGGTAGCGGGCAACTATGGAAAGACACAACCACCACACTCTGGAGCACACATGAAAACAATAAAGTCCGTTCTGATCTCTGCCGCCGTTGCCGGTGTTGTTGCCACTATGGCGCTTCCGGCCATTGCTGCCGACAAGGTGCTGCTGAAAACGCCGATCGCCTTCGGTACCAATCTGCCGGCGCTGGGCACCACAATCGTCTGGGTGGCCGATCATCTGAACAAAATCAGTGATGGCAATGTGCGCATGAAGATCTACGAACCCGGCAAGCTGGTCAGCCCGCCGGAGATTCTCGATGCGGTGTCCTCGGGTAAAGTTAACTCGGGTTACGCGATTTCCGGTTACTGGCAGGGCAAGATACCGGCGGCATCACTGTTTTCCGCCGTACCCTTCGGTCCAGAGGCCGGTGAATACATGGCCTGGATGTACTACGGCAACGGCATGAGCCTGTATCAGGAGATGTATGACACTGCCGGTTACAACGTCAAGGTGCTGCCCTGTGCCATCCTGTCGCCGGAGACCTCCGGCTGGTTCGCCAAGCCGATCGACAAGCCCGAAGATTTGCAGGGCCTGAACATGCGCTTCTACGGTCTGGGTGCAGCGGTGATGGAGAAACTGGGCGTCAGCACCGTGCAGATTCCCGGTGGCGAGATCTTTGGTGCGCTTGAGAAAGGGGCCATTGATGCCACCGAGTTTTCCCAGCCTGCCATCGATACCCGTCTTGGGCTGAACAAAATCGTCAAGTACAACTACTTTCCCGGCTGGCACCAGCAGGCCACCATTTTCGAACTGCTGATCAACAAGGATACCTGGGGTGGCATGAGCGAAGGGCAGCAGGCACAGGTTGAAACCACCTGCATGGCATCCATGACCAACTCGGTGGCAGAAGGTGAGGCCATGCAGTTCCCGGTGATGGCTGATGCGAAGAAGAACGGTGTCGAGATCCGCTACTGGAGCGATACGATGCTCGAAACATTCGAGGAAAAATGGTTGGAAGTAGCGTCTGAAAAGTCCGCTGAAGACCCCTTCTTCAAGAAGGTCTGGGACGACCTGAGCACCTTCCGCAGCGGCTACGACCTGTGGGAAGCCAATGCGTTCCTGCCCCGCAGCCGCGCCGAGTAATACCTGCCGCCGGGGCAGGGCGCCCCGGCTTTTCAGGCGTACCC
>NZ_KB899123.1:13805-25175 GCF_000378045.1 Marinobacterium rhizophilum DSM 18822 | reverse complement strand
GATGTGGTGCGGCTGTTCCTGCTGATTCTGTTCCCGGTGCTGGCGCTGGGGCTGGTATAGCCCCGGCACCGGACGCGCTTTACCTTGTGCCATTGTGGTTGCCCCCATCGCGTGCCCTTAGGGTATGTGCTGGGGGCTTTTTTCGTTCTGCAGGTCAGGGTGCCTCAAAAACGGCCCTGGTACAGCGCGGCGGGTGTGATGTCGCCGATGCGGGGCGTGCCGGCCAGGGCCATGCAGACTTCCAGTTCCTCGCGCAGGACCCGCAGCATATGAGCGACGCCAACGGCGCCGGTGCCCAGCGTAATGCCGGGCTGGGCGCTGAGAATGTCCTTGAGTTCGGTCTTGCCGGATTCCTCGATCACGCTCTTGGTCAGTACCGTCATGGTCTGCGGCGTGTCGGCGATATCCCGCACATGGTGGCTGTCGGCACTGCGCCTGGCCTTGTAGGGGGCATTGGGCTCGGCATAGGGGTTGGCATCGGCAGCAATACGACCGTCCTCGATGACCAGCGTACCCAGGGAGACTTCCTCCGCCTGTACCGAACCGATCATGGCGGTCGAGATTGCCAGTGTCAGGCTGCCGGCAAGGGAGGCTCTGCGGCTGAAGTCCCGTTCCCGGCGCAGGCTGAGGGGAGCCCTGGGGTGCAGGCTTGAATGGCGCTGTCTGACATTTTCTCTGACACGGTTACTTTCCTTGAAATAGGCACAGGAATGCCCGGCCACCGCGGTGCGGGCAGCCATGCCTGGGCTTGTGTTTATGGCTGTGGAGTCAGCCGGCTTTACAGGGACACTGGCAGCGGGACGTCTAATTAATTGAAAAGGCTACCGGTATATTGATCGTGAGGGTTTCCATGGCCATGTCCGCCGGAAATTCCGGCAGCGGCGTGGCGCTTTTCAACATATCAATCACGGCGCGATCCAGTAATTTGGAGCCAGAGCTCTCAGTCAGGCGATATTCAATAACACTGCCTTTGCGGTCGAGTATGAAAAACAGTTTGGCGATACCTTCCTCGCCCTTGCGGCGGGCACGAATGGGATAGCGTTTATGCTGGGCCAGGCGTGCTGCGATCAGGGCGTAATACGACTGTTTGGCACCGGGATTGCCACCGGTACTGAGTGCAGCCTGGCTGCCGGTGGTCATGCGCCGGGCATCGCTGCTGTCTTTGCCCTCGGTACTGGTCTGTTGCCGCGAAGCGGTTGCGGCCGGAGTGGCTTCGGGCTGCGGCGTAACCGGTTTTGGCTGTCGCGAAGGCCTGATCTCGGTGTTCGTTTTGGGTTTTGGCCTGGCCGCTTCACGGGGCTTGGGTTTGGGCTTGACCGTCAGTTCCGCAGCCTGCTTCGCAATGACCGGTTCGGCAAGGGCCACGGGGTCGGGCACTGTTGCCGGTTCCGGCGCAGGCTCTGCCACGGGCGTGGCAACGTCTGGCTGCGGGGCTTCTACGGGTGTTTCGGCTGCCTGTTCCGACTTGGCCGCCTGCCGTTTCTGAGTCTGGGAACCCAGATCACCCAGCATTCCAAGGTCGATTTCGATGCCCTGTTCCCCCGGGGCTTTGGCCCCTTCGACGGGCTCGTGGGCCAGCACCAGACCCAGCGCTATCAGGTGCACACCAACCGCCACGCCAAGCGCAATGGCCCAGTGATGCGCACGGATCATGCGGAACGCTCCGCCATGCGGGTGGCCAGTGATACTTTCAGCATGCCGGCAGCCTTTATCTGCCCCAGCGTTTGCAGCAACAGTTCTACCGGAGTTGCGGCATCCACCTTGAGTAATACCGATAGTGCCTGTGGGTCCTGGCTTTTATCCAGCGTGCTGGCGATGCGGTCTTTTAATTGCGAGGCGTCCAGTTCCATATCGTCCATATAAATAGACCCCGCTGATGACAGCAGGATAATCATCGGTGTCTGTGCGGCAGCTGCTTTTTCACTTAGCGATGCCGGCGGATTAATGTGGATGGCGTCCGAGCGGCTTATGTTTCCGGCCACCATGAAAAAGATCAGCATTAAAAAAACAACGTTAATCAGCGGAATCAGGTTGTCATCCCTGTTGGCGCTTGCGGGCACTGCCTGTGCACTGAATTTCATGGGGCCTCCGCCAATGACAGCTGCCGCGCACCGCTGGCTTTCAGAGTATCCAGCAGCCGGATCAGGGTCTGTGTGCCCAGGCCGTTGTTGGCACTGATGACAAAGAGGTCATCGGCTTGAGCGCTAATCTGCAGTGCCAGGGCATCGGTGTCCTGCATATCAAACTCGATGCCATCAATACTAAAACGACCGCTGTCGCTCAGCAGCTGCACCTGATGTTGTATGGACGCCGGTGCGTCTCCGCGACCCGGTACGGCCAGATCCAGCTGGCGCCACTGGGTGAAGGTGGAGGACAGCATGAAAAATAGCAGCAGGATAAAAACCACATCGATAAGCGGTGTCAGGCTGATGGCACGCCTGCGTGCAGGCGTTGCCAGTTCAAGCCGCATTGCGCAGGGCCTTTGTATCGCGTCCGTTGGACGCCGGCTGCAGATTTGGCGCAGCGGTAAATACGCGGGTCACTGAATCACTCATCAGTGCGGCGACGCGTTCGACTTTGCGTTCCAGCCAGCTGTGGGCGAGGGTGACCGGAATGGCGACGGCAATACCGACGGCGGTGGTGAGCAGCGCCTGCCAGATGCCACCGGAGAGGACGGAGGGATCCACCTGATTGCCGGCGGCTTCCATTTGCTGGAAGGCGCCGATCATGCCCAGAACCGTGCCCAGCAGGCCGAGCAGCGGGCTGAGCATGGCGATCACATCGAGCGGGCGCAAGAATGCACGTAGCTGGTTGAGGCGCAGGGTAGCGACCCGCTCCAGTTCGTCCCGAAGGAGTGCAGCATTGCCGCCTTTTTGCAGCCCGGCCATGGCCAGTCCAACCAGTTCGTTTACCGGGCCCGGCCCCTTGAGGCCATCCCTGGCGTCATCGAATCGGGAGGCGCGCCAGTGCGCCAGGCTGTTTTCCAGCTGCGGGCTGGATTCGGGCCGCAGCTGGGCAAACTGCCAGATCTTGAGCAAAAAGATACTCAGTGCAATTACGGAGAAACCGAGCAGGATCCAGACGACAGGGCCTCCGACGCTGAGAAACTGCTGCAGTTGATCCAGCAGTGTCTGGGGTTCGGCCACCGTGAGGCTGTCCGCCAGAGGCAGGCCGGTTGCCGGGTCTGTCGCAAGTTGCCCGGCTGTTGTCAGTGCGGCGTGTGCTGTGTCAGTGAGTTCGGCCCCTGGAGTGGTGCTGAGGTTGGCACTCACATCCGTGGGCATGTTGGGAGCGGGAGCGTCCATCGGGGTTGCTTCCTGCATGACTGGCGTTGCTGTCTCCATTGAGGGGTCCACGTTAAGCTCCGGCTGCATGGTATTTAAATCATGATGCCAATGATAATTGTTATTATTAAGATTTCAATGTGTGAGTGGGCAATTCGTCGGTTGGGGCTGAAAAAGCGGACATTTATCGCTCAATGCCGGGCTGATAGCCGGGTTGTCGTGGGCGAACTCCCCGAAGGGTCTGTATTGACTGTATGGCTATGGCCTGGGGGTATTCAGTCGCTCTTGAGAGCGTGGAATAGGAGGAAGAGCACGCACACTGCGTGCACCGGTTGACGCCGGGGAGCGAATGCAATAGCATTCCCGGCGCTGGAAACATGTCGATCTGCCACCGTGCGCAGCTCAGGCATTCCATCTCTCCGTAGTTCAACTGGATAGAACGAGGCCCTCCTAAGGCTTAGATCGGGGTTCGAGTCCCTGCGGGGAGACCATTTCCCTATCGCTACAAATTGATTGTAAATCAATTAGTTAGTGATTTTTGATGGTGCGGAAACTCTCAAAGTGTCACATCTGACCGCGTCAGAGTGTCACACCTGAGAGGTGAGTATGACCACTCTGCACCACTGCTATACAGATCGGCACAAGACCTATTATCTGCGGGTCAAACTTCCTCGCGACATTGCATCTGACCACACTCAACCCGAGATAAGATCTCGCTCCGTACAAAACGTCGGCGCCTTGCTGCGCAACGCTCAGCGGTCGCGCTCTGTCGCGTCCAGCAAGCTTTTGAGTGCATTGGGATAACCATGCCTCAAGTCCACGAGGAATCAACTCAGGGAAGACGAAAAAGCTCGAATTCTGAGCAGCCTTCCTGAACACCGCGATGGCGACCATAACGAAGCTCGAAAGCGGCATACCGCATGGCTTGCGGCTGGCTTTGCATTCGGCGCCAGCGAAAAGGGGGTAGCCGACACTCGGCCGGCCCCTGTGCAGGCGTTTCTGACCATCATGTGGGATCAGTCCGGCAGCCCGAACGCGTAGAGCTTGTTGTTAGACGTTCCGAGTCCGAAGTTGCTGTAGCCGGATCCCCAGAAGAGCATGCCATCGGAGATGGCGGCACCTGACAGGCACGAACCGCCGCTGGCAAAGCTCCACAGCTCTTCTCCAGTTGCTCCGTTCAGGGCGTACATGTGTCCCTCCGGGTCGAGCGAGCATCCGAACACCACCCCGTTGGCGGTGGTGACTGGGCCCGATGTACTGCCGCCCCACGATGGGGTGACCTGCCAGAGCAGCTCCCCGGAACTGGTGTCCATCGCGCTCCACACCCCGTTCGTCGTGGTCGACCCATCGGGCAGGGTCCAGTCCTCAAGGTCGCTATTGGCATTGGCCGTGTAGATACGCTGGCCGTCGACGGCCGATCCCCACTGCAGGCCACCCTTGGACCCGCCCGGTCCGGCCTGGGTCACCCACCGAACAGCTCCAGTGTCAGCGTCTAGCGTCCAGTACTGGCCGCTTTTCTGCCCGGCACCCACTACGTCGAGTGGCTTGCCCATTGTTCCCTTGATCCTGAACAGCGCCGGGGCCTGGGCGAAGTCATAGCCAGGGCCAGCGGGGTCTGGGCAAAGGGACCCGTCACCGAGGAAAGGGACACAGTCCAGCGTCCACGCATCGTACGGTGTAGCACGAGTGGCCCATCGGATGGCTCCCGTCTTCATGTCGAGCGCCAAAATGCTATCGAAGTGGTTATCGGCAGGGAGGCACGCGCTCTTTGCGACCGGATCGCCACCGGCGGCAGCCACGCAGTCAAGAACGTCGTCCGGTACCGAGTAGTTGTTGCCAGTGGCAATGTAAACCTGGCCACGCCTGGTGTCGATCGCCGGAGAGCTGCCCCACACGGCGTTGCCGGTGTATCCCTGCGGGGCCATGTAGGTCTTCCAGAGAATTGCGCCGGTCTCGAGGTCGAGGGCAAGCATACTTCCCCGGAACGACAGTACATACCCGGGGATGAAGGCGGCAAGCGCCTCTTCCTGTGACGACACCCCGACGTAGACCCGCCCGTCGAACACTGTTGCCGACTGGGTGATGATCGCGGCTGGGTGTGAGTCCGCCTGTGTGCTCCAGAGGGTCTGACCGGTGAACTTGTCGAAGGCAAGTATCTTTCCTCCGTTCCCGAACGGTCCCTGCGTCCCAATGATCACCTTGTCCTCGGTCACTGCCGGAGTCGCCCGTGCCTTGTCACCTGGTAGGCCGGTGACCTCTGCGATGCTGACCTGCCACCTTACGGCGCCCGTCAGCTTGTCAACGGCATATAGATTGCCCGCCCAGTCGGGAACATACACCGTATCGGCGTCTACCGCGGGGGTGGCAGAGACATCGCCGCCGGTTTGCAATACCCACTTCTGGATCAGACCGTTCACGTTTTCGACGCTCAGTGTATGTTCGGCCTGCTGGTGCCGGGTGTTCTGTCGGTTTCCACCCGCGGAGATCCAGTCGCTGCCCTGGGACGCGGTCGCAACCGGCGGTATCATGAGTACGCCGGCCATAGTAGCCACGAGGGCAGGCACCGTAATCGATTGTTTGTGCAGGGTGCTTTTGGCTCGAAGAGCCATCTTTACTACATGGTATGCAAGTCTGTAAGCGAAGAACCGGCAGTGTGTGCTGTTCAAAGCTAACCATCGACCCGCTAGATAAACAGTCTTCATGATTGAATTTCCCTTGGTTTCAAAGCGTTGCGAATGTACGACCGTGGCTCTTGATTGCGCAGCACTGGTCGTTAGCAACACGTCGGTAGCGATTCAGCTCAACCGCGGAACGCGCCCTTAAAGGGGGAGCTGTGAGCATTAGCGAAAATCCTTCCGACAATTGGCTGTTGTGATTCCAGCCGTTTTCGATACGCCCTGTCTGAATGGCACGCAATTCGAACCCGGCCGGCTTCTTTATTGCCGCCGCCAGTCGGCTCTTTTCGCTGAAGGAATTAGAGTGGAACAGGTAACATTTAGTATTGCGCCATGAAAATAGCAATGAATCGTTTTGCTTCAAGCGGATCATTTTTTGCAGCGTTTGCAGCGTTTGCAGCGTGTTGAGCAGATTCTTTCCACTGAGTATCGCAGACCGTGTGGCCTACTCCTTTGTCAGATCCTCGATCTGCGACACCAGCGGCACTCCTAGCTACCTCGGTCAGCTGCAGGTGGCGGCTGAGATGGAGTGGAGCTCACCCCGGAGGGGATCAGCATGCACCTGTGTGACCTGGCCAGGCCCGAGGTTCGCACCCGCTACATGTGCCTGTAGTACAAGGGTTTCAGTCAAGCGGATACGTGTTCGAGGTATCCTGCGCAGTATCGGCATAACGCTGCATTGCTGTGTTTTTAAGTTCAGTCACGCCTTTTCCAAACGCTCCCGCACCGTAATATTCTGAGTACTCTCAGCGGCTGTTTTTCAAGTCACGTACCGGCGTGGCGGTCTTGCGTTGTGTTTTGACTTTTTTGTTACATTCAATCCGCCCCCGGCTCTCGGTGCGTGCTATCTTTCCTTGTATTTTCAATATCCTGCAAGAAGATGCTGCATGAACGCCAATAAAACCATTCTGGTTGTCGCAGATGATGTAGATGATGCGGATATCGTCTCCAACCTGCTGAGCAAAGAATTTGATCAGGTGTTTATCTCCACTGACCCGGACAAGGCGGTGGAGGACTTTGAACAGTACAGCCCCGCAGTACTGGTGCTGGCCTTTGCATCGCTAGCCCGTGCTCAGACCTATTATCTGGGGCTGTATCGTTTGAGTGCCCAGGCCCATGCCCATCCTCACAAAACGCTGATCCTGTGCAGCAAGGACGAACTGCAACAGGTGTACAGCCTGTGTAAAAAGGGCCACTTCTCGAGCTACGTGTTGTTCTGGCCGCTGGGATATGACTCAACGCGCCTCGGTATGGAGGTTCATCATGCATTGCGTCAGTTGGCGCTGGGTGAGGCCGAGATTCCGACGGCCAGTGAACTGGCCTTCCAGGCACGGCGTATTGCCGGACTGGAGTCCTTGCTGAAGGCCAGCCTGATGCAGGGGGCTGAGTCTATCGCATCGGGCAAGCAAGCGCTGGATCAGTCTGGCGAGGATATTCGGCTGGCGCTGGAAGGGTTCGCATCGCGCTTCTCGTCCGAGGGACAGCAGCAGTTGCGCGAGGCGGGGGGCGCGGCGGGGGCGTCGGTACTTGAAATGTTGCAGGCGGAGTTTACGCGCGTGCAGACCGAGCATGTCGACAAGCATCTGGATACGGCATCAAGGGCGATGGAGCCTGTCAGTGACTGGGCACAGCGGTTTCGTCAGGAGCTGGAACCGCAGCTGGAGTCGGTGCGTGAGCTGCAAGCGCTGACCGAGACCCGCAAGCCGCTGGTGCTGGTGGTGGATGATGACGAATTTCAGCACAAGCTGGTGGCGCGCCTGCTGCAAGAATCGGGCGCCGAGCTGATTTTTGCGCTGAACAGTATGGACGCCCTGGCGGTAATTCGCAGCCGGCGGCCAGAGCTTATTTTTATGGATATTGACCTGCCGGATCTGAGCGGTATTGAAACCACCCGGCGTATCAAGGCCATTGAGGCCTTTGCCAGCATCCCGGTGGTCATGATTACGGGCCACAGCAAAAGGGATGTGGTGGTTGAAAGCCTCAAGGCCGGCGCCTGTGACTTTGTCGTCAAACCGTTCGACAAGACGACTCTCCTGAAAAAGTTCAGATCTTTGGTGCGCAGCGGCTGATACTCGAAACCGCCGCCAGCACGTATCACCGCGTTATGACGAGGCAAGGATGATGACCGCGACTTTCCCCGATTCTATCTACCTGGTTACGGCGGTACTGGCTGTGCTGGTTGCGACCCTGTTTGCATTCCTGTGTGCCAGGCAACAGACGCGGATCCGCAATCAGATGGCTCAGCGCACGGCGGAACTGACCCAGGTCAGGGCGCGGCTGCAGCGGGTGATCGATAGCAGCAAACTCGGTTACTGGGACTGGGACCTGGCCAGCGATGTGATTCAATACAGCGGCCGCTGGGCCAGCATGCTGGGCTATCGGCTCGATGAGCTGGAGCACAACTATGCAACCTGGGCCGAGCGGGTGCACCCGGATGACAAACCCGTTGTGGAACAGGCCATGGATGATCTGCTGCAGGGGCGCTGCCAGGAGTATGAGCACGATCACCGGTTACTTACCCGCAGTGGCGAGTGGCGTTGGGTGCGCACCAGCGCCAGCGCCCTGAGCCGTAGCGAGTCGGGCAGTCCGCTTTACATATCCGGCACCCATACCGATATTCACGACAAAAAACAGCTTGAGCTGGCACTCAAGGCCAGTGAGCTGCAACTCCATGCGGCCAATGCAACCCTGGAGCGCAGTGTTGCTGCGCGCACTTCGCAGTTAAGGGTCAGCGAAGGCTTTATGCGTGCCCTGATCAATGCGCTCAATGTGCATATTGTCGTGCTGGATGAGGATGGTGGGCTGATTACCTGTAATGAGTCCTGGCGCAGCTTTGCTGAAAACAACGGCAACCGGCATGAGCCGATTCGCAGAGGGATAAACTATTTTAGCGTCTGCGGTCCGGCGGAGCAGGAAGGAACGGCTGCGGCTGCGCTGATTCGCGCGGTGTTGAGGGGCGAGCAGCAACAGGGAGCTTTTGAGTATGTCTTGCACGGCGCGCAGCAGCACTGGTTTCAGTGCACCGTCAGCCGTTTTCGTGTCGGTGAAGGGGCCGTGCGGGTGATCTTGTCCCATCACAATATTACCCTTCGCAAACAGGCGGAAGTTGCACTTAAGCAGCTGAATGAGCAGTTGGAGCAGCGCGTGCTTGCCCGTACCGAGCAGCTGCAGCAAGCGCAGGAGGCTGCGGAGCATGCCAGCCAGGCCAAATCCGAGTTTCTGGCCACAATGAGCCACGAGATACGGACGCCGCTCAACGGTGTGATTGGCATGGTCGATGTATTGGAGCAGACCCGGCTGGAGCCCAAGCAGAAGGGCATGGTGGATTTGATTCGCATATCCGGACTGTCTTTGCTGAGCATCATTGATGACATCCTGGATTTCTCCAAGATCGAAGCCGGTCACCTGGAACTGGATCCGGCGCCTTTTTCGATTGCCGCCACGGTGGAGCAGTGCTGCGCCATGGTGGATAACCAGGCCAGCAACCGCGGCGTGGAGCTGCGCATGTTTACCGACCCGCAGTTGGCACCATTGCTGCTCGGCGACGAGCTGCGCATACGTCAGGTGTTGCTGAATCTGGCCAGTAATGCCATCAAGTTTTCCAGCGAAGGGCAGGGCGGCCAGGTGTCGGTGCGGGTCACGCTGGAGGAGGAGACGGAGCAGCAGGTCCGCGTATTGTTACAGGTGGCTGATAACGGCATTGGCATGAGCGAAGACGCGCAGGCCAGCCTGTTCACTGCCTTCAAGCAGGCCGACGCCTCCACCACGCGGCGCTTTGGCGGTACGGGGTTGGGGCTTGCGATCTCGCTGCACCTGGTAAAAATGATGCAGGGCGACATCCGTGTGCAGAGCGCACCCGGCAAGGGATCGCTGTTCAGTGTATCCCTGCCGCTTGAGCGTCTGCCCGATGCGCAGTCGGCGCCCATCGCCGAGTCTTCGGCAGCGGGACTGAATTGCCTGGTGGTGGGGTCTCAATCGAGCCTGGCGGCTGACCTGTATATCTACCTGCAGCATGCGGGGTGTCAGACCGCGCGGGTGAGCAGCCTGAAAGAGGCGCAGCGCTGGCAGTTGAGCCAGGGCGCAGGGCTGTATGTCTGGGTGGTGGATATCGAACGCCAGGCGCGGGAGATGCAGGGCTTTGAGCTTGCTGCCGAGGGGGCTGCGGGGCAGGAGATTGTCTTTGTGCAGATTGAGCGCGGCCAGCGGCGCTATCCCCGTCAGGCCCGCCCCAACCGGGTAGAGGTTGACGGCAATGTGCTGTCTCGGGAGATGCTGCTGGCCGCCGTGACCTACGCCAGCCGGCGCAAAATACTCGAGCCGGTGCAATGGGCCAAGACCGAGACCGTGGTTGCGGATGTCCTGCCGAGCCGGGAGGAAGCGTTGCAGCAGGGGCGCCTGATTCTGGTGGCCGAGGATAACAAGGTGAATCAGAAGGTACTGGTGCAGCAGCTGGGCCTGCTGGGGTACACCGCCGATATCGCCGCCAATGGCTGCGAGGCGCTGGAACTGTGGCGAAAGGGCAATTACGCCCTGCTGCTGACCGATTTGCACATGCCCGAGATGGATGGTTATCAGCTCACCCGGGCGCTGCGGGCAGCGCCGACCGACATGCCCATTATTGCCCTGACCGCCAATGCGCTAAAAGGCGAGGCGCAGCGCTGCAAGGATACCGGCATGGATGACTTTCTGAGCAAGCCGGCCCGGCTGGCGGTGCTGGGCGAGATGCTGGACAAGTGGATACCGGACCCGCGGGCGCTGGCGGATACCAGCAGGACGTCTGCGGTTGACACTGACAGCGATGAAGCCGGGGTAAGCGCAACGCCTGCCGGAGCACTCGATGTCACTGCAGCACCTGACACCGATAGCCCGACCGAGAGTGCAGTGCTCGATACCGGCGAACTGGCGGCGCTGGTGGGGGATGATCCGCAAGCGATACAAGAACTGTTGCAGGATTTTCGGCACTACGGCCTGCAGACCTCCGCCGAGCTGCTTCAGGCTTACGAGGAGGGCTTGGTTCAAGGTGTTTGTGCCATGGCGCACAAGCTTAAATCGTCGGCCCGCTCGGTGGGCGCGGTGCGCCTCAGTGATTACTGTGCCCAGTTGGAAGAGGCGGCCCGCAACGGGGATATGGCTCAAATCGATGGACTGATTCCCGTGTTCAGGCTGCAGGTGGCCGAAGTCGATCGGCGCATTGCCGCGCTCTGATGAGTGGGGTGCGCAGGGAAGGCTGTTTCGGGCTTTGTCGGGACAAGTCTGGGAGTTTGGGACGAGAGCTGGCCTTGACCGCCGTTTGACGCGTATAGGTCGCCGTGGGTGCGAGTACGTTGGGTCTTCGGTTTGCAAGTTGTTTCAGGCCTTGCCAAGGCGGGTCTGGAGGTTTGGAGAGAACGCTGGCCTTGACCGCCGTTTGA
>NZ_KB899123.1:0-13435 GCF_000378045.1 Marinobacterium rhizophilum DSM 18822 | reverse complement strand
CGTTTGAATCGTAAAAGTCGCCGTGGGTGCGAGTACGTTGGGTCTGCGGTTTGCAGGGTGTTTCAGGCCTTGCCGAGTCGAGTCTGGGCAGAGAGCTGGCCTTTGCCGCCGCTTGAATCGTACAGAGTATGGCGTTGGGTCTGTCCGCGCAGCAGGGCCAGTAGCTGATCGTTATTGCGACTGCTGCGTCTGAGCACCTGTTCGTTGCGCAGGTTGAGCTGCCTGAGCTGCTCGAGAGTCTGCTGCAATGTCTGCCACAGTGCTTCGCTTGCGGCTCGCAGGTCTTCGGGGAGCGCTTCGAACCACTGCGCAATGCCATTCGGGGTTGCGCTGTAACCGAGCTGGGTCATTAGCTGCTCGCGCTGACTGTTCAGTTCGGCAAGCTGTTCGAGCTGGCGCTGTTTGTCGGCGAGAGACTGCTGCAGGTCTTCGAGATTGTGTTGCGACAGGGCGGTGAACTCGATGTCGAGCAGGGACTTCAGTTCAGCCAAAACGACGATACCCTGATGGGTCAGGGTATCAAATGCATCTTGGTGCGGGTTCGAAAGGGGTGTCAATCGAGTGAGCTCTCAAAGTCGACCAGGCGTTGTGCCACACGTGCGTAGTTGATTTCGTAGCTGCCCGACTCGATGGCGTTACGCAGCGCCTCCACCCGGCTTTCATTGACCTCGGGCGTGTTCGCCAGCACCTTGTCGGTACCCTGCAAGGCCTGGGCGGCTTCGCTCAGCCTCACCTCGGCAGCGTCGCCGGCTTTGGAGGCGGGCGCGCTCTGCGCCTGGGCCTGGTCGCCAACGCGGTCGTTGCTGGTTTGGGCACGGGTACCACTGGCCTGGCTTTTCGGCGGCAACCCCGTGAAATCAATAACCATCCTGCTGTTCCTCAATTTCGCATCTGATGAGGTTTATCGGATGAATCTGGCAAAACTTTAGTGTTTTTTCCAGACGGCTCTTAGGCTGTATAGATTTTTCAGTATACCCCAGGCCCGGAGTCGCGGCCATTGGCCAGCTCCCCGTGAATCAGCGGCTGATCGGGTGGACCAGCCCCCGCGCTACCACGATAGCTTTTATCTCCTGGCCTGAGCGGTCATTGCGAACCCGAATTTGCTCACCGGCCTGGCCGTCTTCCAGCGCCGTGCCCTGAGCGCGCAAGTGCAGGGCACCGTTGCGTACTTCGATAATCAGGCTGTCGCCACGCTCGATCAGGTTGGCGTCGGTCAGCATTCCGCCGTTGAGGATAGTGTCATTTGGAAGGTGTCGGCTGGCACTGCGACCGATGACATCTTCCGGTGCCTGATAGTAGCCGCGGGTTTCATCACTTATATCCAGCAGTCGGCTCTCTATATCCGCCTGACTGAGCGTTTCACCGCGACTCACGGGACGACGGGTCACGATGACCTGGTGCAAGATCGCAACTTTGGCGGTCACGAAGAGCGCCCAGTGTTGCGGTGCGTCGCAGGACACTCGGGTGGTGATGCGGCTGCCGCTGCCCCTGGGCGCTTCAGCAACCAGGGGAGCGGCACAGTCGGGCAGGCGCAACCGAGTGCTGACCGGGTTGATCTGCACGTCGATCTGGGCGCCGGGATTTTGTTGCTGGTAAAGGTCGGTCAGATAATCGCGGGCACTGGCCTCCACGGCATCGGCGGAAGTGTCTGCCTGTGCACCCGTCGCAACGAGCAGGTTGGCACTGAAGGCTAAAGCGCAAAGGCAAGAATAACGCGTCACGCGGATATCCTGAATGAGTTGGCAGAGTGACGGCAGAGGAAAAGCCTCTGCAGTGCCTGCCGATGATCTCAGGTCTGCCCTGTGCTGTAAATCAATGCGCGCAGGCCTGGCAGCCTGGCGGACTTAACACTGATCTACTGCGGAAAAGCCGATTTTGGTCATTTTTTGTACTCTGTTTTCGTTAAATAGAACCACTATTAGCCTCAACAGAGCTCAAAAACTGCCTCATTCAATCGCCGGGAGCGATTGAACGTGAAAACCCCGAAGGGGTGAAGCACATGGATGTGCTGAACAAAACGGACTTTCCCTCGTTACGACCGGCCAAGCCCGACAGGCTGCTGGATTGCCGCTTTGCCGTTGGCCGGCCAGGAGCGGTAAAAGGTTGCCGCCCAATCTGCCGAAAAAGTGTGCAGGTGACACAGATACTGGCTTTTTCTGCCTTGGCATGTGGATTGCTTTACTGTTTGGCAGGCATCAAAAGAGGCAAGCGGATGACCATCAGCTTTGACAGCGCACTGGGGATTCATGAGTCGGCAACGTTGTTGCGGGCTCGCCGGGCGGAGGTTTTGTCCAACAATATCGCCAATGCGGATACGCCGGGCTTCAAGGCGCGGGACCTGGATTTCGCCAGCATGCTCAAGGCTGAACAGACGCCGGGCGCCGAGGCTTCGACGCAAAGCGTAACGATGCAGACAACCCAGGCCGGACATCAGCAGGTGATGGCGGATCCGGCATCCATGGCGGCGGACATGCTGTTTCGCATTCCGAACCAGCCGAGTGTCGATGGCAATACGGTAGAGGTGCAGGAAGAAATGGCGCGTTACACCGAAAACGCCCTCGACTATCAGGCCTCTTTTGATTTCCTGAACCGCAAGTTCAAGGGTCTGAGCAAGGCAATTACCGGAGAGTAAGCGATGTCCTTATCTAATGTATTCAGTATCGCGGGCTCCGCCATGAACGCCCAGAGCGTGCGCCTGAACACGACGGCCAGCAATTTGGCGAATGCCGAGAGCATCAGTTCCAGCAGTGGCGAAACGTACCGGGCGCGCAAGCCGGTGTTCGAAGTGCGACCGCTGGAGAATGCTGAATCCTTCCTCACACCGGGAGTTGAGGCAGGCGCTGGCGTGCAGGTGGCCGGGGTGCTGGAGAGTCAGGCGTCACTGCGCCAGGAGTACAGCCCCAGTCATCCGCTGGCGGACGAGAATGGCTTCATTTATTACCCCAATGTGAATGTGGTGGAGGAGATGGCCGACATGATTTCGGCGTCGCGCTCCTTTCAGATTAATGCGGAGATCATGAATACAGCCAAGCAGATGCTGCAGCGCACCCTGTCGCTTGGGCAATAGGCTTGGGAGGTAACCGGTCATGAGTACCATCGATAGCAACAGCAATATCTTTAACCAGATCAATCAGACCAACAAGAGCAGCAGTACGGCGACCAGCGCCGATGAGTCGGACTCCGAAATGTTCATGAAGCTGATGATCGCCCAGCTGCAGAACCAGGATCCGACGAGCCCGGCGGATACATCCGATTTTATGCAGCAGATTGCCAGCATGAGTACGGTCGAGAGCATCGCTAACCTGAGCACTTCGGTGGATCAGCTCGGCCAGTCGCTGATGAGCAGTCAGGCGGCGCTGCAGGCTTCGTCCATGGTGGGGCAGCAGGCGTTTGTTGAAACCGATCTGGCCGTCCTGCCCGAGGGGGGCTCGGTGCAGGGGCTGGTGACGCTGGATGCCAGCGCATCGAACGTCTGGGTTTCTGTTTATGACCGCAATGGGGTGCTGGTCGATAACCAGCAAATGGGTGCCCAAAGCGCGGGCGATCACAGCTTCGTCTGGAGTGGCACCGACAATACGCCTGCCGATCAGTATCGCATCGTAGCCCAGGCGGAGGTTAACGGAAAAGTCGAAACCCAGACGCTCTATCTGGGGCATCGAATCAACAGCGTGACGCTGGGCCAGAATGGCATCGGCATGAAAGTAAATACGGATGTCGGCTCCGCCGGAATCAACGATATCAAGCAACTCGGATAGGTGTCTTTCAGGCTGAGCTGATTCTGTATCGGCGTGGCCGGCTGGCGCTACAAAGGAGAGCAGCATGGCAGGTTTCAATACGGCAATTACCGGGCTCAAGTCGGCATCAACCGATCTGGATGTCACCGGCAACAACATTGCAAACTCCAGCACGGTGGGGTTCAAGTCCTCGCGTACCGAGTTTGCCGACATCTACGCTACTGCCGTGGTGGGGGCCGGCTCCAGTAACACTGCAGGTTCCGGTGTTACGGTGTCCGACATCGCGCAGGATTTCAGCGCAGGCACTATCGAATTCACCAACAATAACCTCGACCTTGCGATCAACGGTTCGGGCTTCTTTCAGCTGGATGATGGCCAGGGCAGCGTGACCTATACCCGCGCCGGCGCCTTTGAACTCGACAAAGACGGCAACGTCGTGTCCAAGGACGGCAAGAATCTGCAGGGTTACGGTCTCGATGATCAGGGCAACCTGCTGCCGGTGGGTGACCTGTCGGTGACCCAGAAAGAGAGCCCGCCCAAGGCGACTGAAAGCATCGATCTGTCTTTCAATATCGATGCCAGGGAAGATGCCTCCAAGCTGCTGACACCCTATGACAAGGATGAACCCTCGTCCTTTACCTACAGCACCACGGTGCGAACGTTTGACAGTCTGGGTAACGAGCATACCGTCAAGCTGAACATGGTGGAACAGCCGCCGATGCGCGAAGTGCAGACACTTGAGTTCGATGCTCTGCCCAACTCGGTCACGATCTCGGGCTACGGCCCTTTCGATCCGAGTGACCCGGCAGAATACGCAAACCTGATCGCGGCCGACCCGCGCATTGCCGATATCAGCATCAGTGGTACCAACCTGGTGGTGCGGATGAATGCCTCGGCTACCGATATCGACGAACTGCAGGTGGTGAATAATGACGGCGGTGTGAATTTCGCCGGTATTACTTCGGCGCAGCTGGCCGCGAGCGAAACCCAAACGTACTCCCTGGCAGCGGGTCCGCTGGGAGCCGATACGGTGGTTGAAATCGGTGGTGTCGAAATTACCCTCGATGCCGGCATGACACAGGATCAGATGGGCGCGGCGCTGGAATCGCGCCAGGGTGCGATCAAGGATCTCAACCCTGATGTCGAGTCCGTGATTTATGATGCCGATAATAACAAGCTGATCATCACCTTCAAGGCGGCATCGGGCGATGTGGGTCTGCTGGCGGTGACTGATCCGGGTGCGGTCATGGGCGCGCCGACGGTGGTGCCCGGCGATAACTCCTTCCAGGGGGTTTACCAGGTGTACGCTTACCTCAATGGCGACGAGTTGCTGAACATCGGCAAGGTAGTTGATCCTGGTGAAGCGGGCTATGCGTCCGAGCAGACTGAAGTCGGCCCGGTGCTGATTACGTTTGATCCCTCCAGCGGGTTGCTCAACAGTATTAACGGTCAGCAGTTCCTGGCCGGCGGCAATGTCCCGGCCATCACCATTTCCGGTGCTGACCCCGCCAACCCGGAAACAGAGATTCGGCTGGATCTGAGCAATACCACTCAGTTTGCATCGACCTCCATCGTGAAGGCGCAAAGCCAGGACGGCTATACCAAGGGTGACCTGGTGGGGGTGAGTTTTGGCGGCAATGGTGAAATGATCGCGTCCTTCAGCAATGGTCAGAACCAGCAGCTGGGCGTGGTGGCGATTGCCACCTTTGAAAACCAGTCGGGCCTGCGCTCCAGCGGTGGCACTGAGTGGACCGCGACGCTGGATTCCGGCTCTGCGATCATCAACCCGCCGGGTGCGGGCCTCAGCGGCAGCCTGCGTTCGGCGGCGCTGGAGCAGTCCAACGTGGATCTGTCGGCTGAGCTGGTGCAGCTGATCGAGGCGCAGCGCAACTTCCAGGCGAATTCCAAGACCCTGGAAACCCTCAACACGGTAACGCAGACCATCCTGCAGATCTGATCGGTTTCACAGGCCTTCTAAAAAAGCGGCGCGGGAGCAATCCCGCGCCGCTTTTTTCGTTATTGTGTCGGGGGAGGGCGGCAATGAGCCTATGGCACAGCAATTGCTTTATACCCGTTAAGGCCGCGAAAGCGGCAACGGATTTCCCAGCAGGAGCGGCCGATGGACAAAATGCTGTATGTGGCAATGAGTGGGGCTCGCGAAAGCATGTTTGCCCAGCAGGCTCATGCCAATAATCTGGCCAACGCCACCACGACCGGATTCAAGACCGACCTGGCCCAGGCTCGCGCCATGCAGGTGTTTGGCGAAGGCCTGCCGAGTCGGGTTTATGCCATGACCGAACGCCCCGCCACGGATACCGGCAGCGGCACACTGATGCAAACCGGACGGGACCTGGACGTTGCCATTAACGGCGAGGGCTGGATTGCGGTGGTGGCTGCCGATGGTTCGGAGGCCTACACCCGTGCCGGTGAGCTGCAGATCAATGCCGCCAATCAGCTGGTGACAGGCAGTGGATTGCCGGTGCTGGGTGCCGGCGGCATTGCCGTGGTCATACCGCCGTCGGAAAAGATCGATATTGGTAACGATGGTACCGTCACCGCACGCCCGCTGGGTGAAGGTGCGGTCGAACTGCTGCTGGTGGATCGCATCAAGCTGGTGAAACCCGATGACGGCACCCTGTTCAAGGGGCTTGATGGCCTGATGCATACCGCAGGCAATGCCCCCTTGCCGCCTGCGCTGGATGTGAGCCTGCGTTCGGGCTACCTGGAATCGAGCAACGTCAATGCGGTGAACGAACTGACTGAGATTATCAGTCTGGCCCGGCAGTTTGAAATGCAGGTGAAACTGATGAAAACCGCGGAAGAGAATTCAAGTGCAGCTGCCCGCATATTGCAGCTCAGCTGATCAGACACTGAGGGTTTAGCGTTATGAATGGAGCTTTGTTTGTCGCCAAAACCGGCCTCAGCGCACAGGATACGTCGCTCAAGGTCATCTCCAACAACCTGGCCAATGTCGCGACCGTGGGCTTCAAGAAAGACCGCGCCGTGTTCGAGGATCTGTTGTATCAGATCAAGCGCCAGCCCGGCGCCCAGTCGGCACAGGAATCTCAGTTGCCGTCGGGCCTGCAGCTGGGCAGCGGTGTACGCACCGTCGGTACCCAGAAGCTGTTTTCAACCGGCGACCTGCAGATTACCGACGAGCCATTTGATGTGGCCATCAATGGCCGCGGCTTTTTGCAGGTGGTGCAGCCCAACGGTGAAATCGCCTATACGCGCAATGGCCAGCTGCATCTCAATGGCGATAATCAGCTGGTCACTGCCGAGGGCTTCCAGATTGAGCCGGCCATTACGCTGCCCGCCGAGGTACAGACCTTCAGTGTCGGCCTTGATGGTACCGTACAGGTCACGGTGGCGGGGGACCCTGATCCGCAGGAGATAGGCCAGCTGGAACTGGCGGATTTCGTCAATCCCCAGGGCTTGCAGGCCATTGGCCAGAACCTGTTCCTGGAGACGGCGGCCAGCGGTGCCCCGGTGGTGGCAGCACCGGGCGATAGTGGCACCGGCCTGTTGCAGCAGGGCATGCTGGAGGGCTCCAATGTCAATGCGGTGGAAGAGCTGGTCAACATGATCACCACCCAGCGGGCTTACGAACTCAACTCCAAAGTCATTTCCACGGCCGATGAAATGCTGTCCTTCGTGACACAGCAGCTTTAAGCGGTCACTGGCGCCTGATTTAACCTGTGCGGGAATACTCATGATGACCTTCCACCGACTTCTGCTGCTGACACTGGCCCTGGGGCTGAGTGGTTGTGTGACCAAGGCCCCCAAGCCGGATAGCCCGTATTTTGCGCCCATTCCCGCGCAGGCCTACGAGTCTGTGCCACCGGCAAACGGCTCCATCTATCAGGCGGCGACCAGCGTGAACCTCTATGGTGATGGGCGGGCGTTGCGGGTTGGGGATGTGATCACCGTGCTCTTGTCGGAAAAGACGCAGTCGAGCAAGTCTGCCAAGACCGATGTGGATAAAAGCAACGAGATCAGTCTGCCACAGCCGGAACTCTTTGGGCGGGGCATAAGTGCCTTTGGCAACCCGTTGAGCCTGTCGGCCCAGACGGACAGTGCCTTTGCCAGCGAAGGCAGCTCGGACATGAGTAACAGCCTCAGTGGCAGCATTACCGTGACGGTGCACGAGGTCCGGCCCAATGGTCTGTTGCTGGTAAAAGGCGAGAAGTGGCTGACGCTGAACCAGGGCGACGAATATATCCGCGTCAGCGGCATGGTGCGGGCGCGGGATGTCGCCGCCGATAATACCGTATCCTCTACCAAACTGGCCGATGCGCGCATTGCCTACAGCGGTACCGGTGCGGTGCATGATTCAAACGTCATGGGCTGGCTGGGCAAATTCTTTATCAGTCCGTTCTGGTTGTTCTAGCAGGTTTCAGGGGAGTGCAGCGCATGTTCAAGCACATGATTAGTCGAGGTTTTGCCGGCGTGCTCCTGTGCCTGCTGGTGTCGTCGGCACAGGCCGATCGGCTCAAGGATATCGCCTCTGTACAGGGTGTTCGCACCAACCAGCTGGTGGGCTACGGCCTGGTGGTCGGGCTTGATGGCACCGGCGACAAGACCAGCTTTACGTCCCAGACGTTTCGCAACATGCTGACCAATTTTGGCGTGATCCTGCCGGCCAATCAGAACCCATCGTCCAAGAACATTGCCGCCGTGGCGATCCATGCAGACCTGCCGGCCTTCGCGAAGCCCGGCCAGACGATCGATATTACCGTTTCCGCCATCGGTGATGCCAAGAGCCTGCGCGGCGGCAGTCTGCTGATGTCGCCGCTCAAGGGTGCCGACGGCCAGGTCTATGCCATTGCCCAGGGTAATATGGTGGTGTCCGGCTTTGGTGCTGAAGGACGCGATGGCTCGCGCCTGACGGTGAACGTGCCCAGTGTTGGTCGTATTCCGAATGGCGCCTCGGTTGAGCGTGTTGTTCCAAGCAGCTTCGCCCAGAGCGATACACTTGTGCTGAACCTGCATCACGGCGATTTCACCACGGCCCGGCGCGTGGCCGAGCAGATTAACGGTCTGCTGGGGCCTGATATGGCCACGGCGATGGATTCCACCTCCATCCAGGTGCGTGCGCCGCGGGACCCGTCGCAGCGGGTGTCTTACCTGTCGGTGCTGGAAAACCTGGAAGTTCAGCCGGCCGAGGAAGTGGCCAAGGTGATTATCAACTCCCGCACCGGCACCATCATCATTGGACAGAACGTGCGCATTTCACCGGTGGCCATCACCCACGGCGGCATGACCGTGTCCATTACCGAGTCATTTGATGTGAGTCAGCCTGCGCCACTCAGTCGCGGTGCGACCGTGATTACGCCGCGCTCAGGGGTTGAGGTGGATGAAGGCTCGGGCCACATGTTCGAGTTTACGCCCGGCACCTCCTTGCAGGAGATCGTCGCCGCGGTGAACCAGGTGGGGGCCGCGCCCGGCGATCTGATGGCCATTCTCGAAGCGCTGAAACAGGCCGGGGCCCTGCGGGCCGAGCTGGTGGTGATATGAGCCGCGCTGCTGATTGCCAGTTTGTAGCCGCTGCCCGGCCCTGTCGTACCCCCTCGCTACGGTCCGATGGAGGGCTGAACTGATGGAGCGCAATAACGGTCTTGGCAGCAAGGCGCAGGTGTACACCGAGCTGAACCAGCTGACGCAGCTCAAGCGCGATGCCAAAAATGACGGGCCCGAGGCCCTGGCCCAGGTGGCCAAGCAGTTCGAGCAGATGTTCATGAGCATGATGCTCAAGAGCATGCGTGAGGCTAATGCCGCTTTCGCTGAAGACAGCCCGTTCACGAGCGGCGATGTGAAGTTTTACCAGGACATGCTCGATCAGCAGATGACGCTGGAGCTGTCGACCGGCAAGGGCATGGGCTTGGCCGAGGTGCTGGTAAAGCAGCTGGGGCAGCAACTGAACATACAGGCCGCTCAGGACGATGCGCGTGAGCTGCGGCCGCTGGGCGAGTCCGAGCGCATGCTCAAGCGTGCCTTTGATGGCGGCGCCCAGCTGGCGGCGCTGGCACAGCTGCAAGGGGCCAAAGTGTCGTCGGCGAATGAACTGCCGCCCCATGTCAGTTCGCCCCGAGCGCCCGGCGATGAGGCCTCTGACGAAGCCGCGGGCATGGATAGCGCTGTTGCCCCAGGCAGTGCGGCCAGTGCCGAACCGGATACTTTCGCCACGCCGGCCGATTTCGTTGCCACCCTGCTGCCGCTGGCGCAACGACTGGCGCCCCAGATTGGCGTCGATCCCAAGGTGCTGGTGGCTCAGGCGGCGCTCGAAACCGGCTGGGGTCGGCATATCACCCAGGACAGCAGCGGGCGCAACAGCCGTAACCTGTTCAACATCAAGGCCGACAGTGCCTGGCAGGGCGAACGGGTGGGTGTCAGCACGCTGGAATACCGCGGTGGCGTGGCGGTGCGCGAGTCGGCGGCGTTTCGCGCCTATGGCTCGTTTGAGCACAGCGTAGAGGACTACATCAGCTTTTTGCAGCAGAACCCGCGTTACCGGCAGGCGCTGGAGCAGGCCGCCGACCCCCAGGCCTATTTGCAGGAACTGCAGGCGGCCGGTTACGCCACGGACCCGGCTTACGCACAAAAGATCGGGCGCATTTTTGACAGTGAACTGTTGTTGCAGGCGCAAGCCGATTCGGCTCAAGAATAACCGCGGCCGGCCGCTAAATATTTAGGTCGGCGCGCCGCCTTTGGCGCCGCAAGGGAGAGTAAATGTCCAGTTTCAATCTGTTGAGTATCGGAACCCAGGCGCTGCAGTCCAATACCAGCGCGCTGTCGGTGGTCGGGCAGAATATTGCCAACGTCAATACGCCGGGCTACTCGATGCAGCGGCCGGACCTCGTCTCGCGGGAGGGTCTTGGCGGCGTGCAGGTTCGCGATGTGCAGCGCATGGCGAACGAGTTACTGACCAGCCAGATCATGTCCGATACGTCGGCCTACAATAGCGCCCTGGCGTTCGAGCAGCTCGCCAGCCAGCTGGACAACATGCTCGCCTCCGATGTGTCCAGTGTGTCCAAGGCGATGGATGACTACTTCGGCGCCCTGCAGGGCGCGGTGGATGATCCGAGTAACCTTGCCAACCGGGAACTCTTTCTCGCCCAGACCGATGCGCTGGTGCGCCGTTTTCAGGACCTGGACGCGAGCCTTGCCCGGCAGGGCGATACCATCAATGGCCAGATTCAAAATTCGGTGGCGCAGGTTAACAGCATTGCCCAGAGCCTGGCGCAGATCAACGATCAGGTACGCCTGGCAACTGCCTCCGGCGCCTCGACCAACGAGCTGCTGGATGAACGTGACCGGCTCATGGAGTCGCTGGCAGGTTATATCGGTTTTACCAGCGTGCCGCAGGCCAATGGCGAGATGAGCATTTTCGTTGGCAACGGCGAGCCGCTGGTGGTGGGTAACAGCGCCAACCAGCTGGTCATGGTGCAGGACAGCATGGATGCCAGTCAGCGCAACATCGCACTGCAGGTCGGCAGCAATGTTGGTGATATCACCGGCCAGATCAGTGGCGGTCAGATCGGTGGCTTGCTGGAGTATCGCACCGATGTGCTGTACCAGACGCAGGACGAAATGGGCCGCCTTGCCATGGTGTTCGCGTCCAGCATGAATGCTCAGCAGCTACAGGGGCTGGACCTGGACGGTAATGCCGGCCAGCGGCTGTTTGCCGATATTAACGACAGCCTGCTCTCGGCCAGCCGCGTGCTCGCGGACAGCGGTAATGCCAGCAGTGTGACGTCCCGGGTGGATATCGTCGATGCCGGCGCACTCAAGGCGTCAGCCTATGAATTGGTGTTCAATACCGACAGCAGCTTTACCCTGACACGGCTGAGCGATGGCGTGCGCTGGAACAGTAACCAGTTGACCAGCGCGGCCGATGCCACGGGCGTGGATGCCAATCAGGAATTTTATTTCGATGCGGCCAGCGGCAGCCTCACCCTGCAGGTCGATGGCTTTCGGCTGGATCTGGATTCGAGCGAGCGCTTCCTCAAGGGCGACAAGTTTGAAATCCAGCCGACCCGCAGCGGTGCCTCCGATTTTGGGCTCGAGTTGAGCAGCGGGCGCGGCCTGGCGCTGGCAGACAGCGCAGGCGGTGTGTCCAACAACCGTAATGCCCTGGCCATGTCGGACCTGCAGTTTGCCACGCTGGTGGATGGCAGCACATACCAGGATCAGTATGGTCGCCAGCTTGAGCACGTTGGCAGTCTGACGGCCACCGCACAAATTACCACGCAGTCCAGCAAGGCTGTGCTGGATGCCAATCAGCAGACCAAATCCAGTATCTCCGGCGTCAACCTGGATGAGGAAGCTGCCAAACTGGTGCAGTTTCAGCAGGCTTACCAGGCGTCGGCACGGCTGATATCGGTTTCCCAGACGATCTTTGATTCATTGCTGGCCGTTGTTTAGGAGCGATAAGGATGCGAATTTCCACCCAGCAGGTCTTTCTGAATAATGTTGATAACCTGAGCCGGGCCAACAGCGAGCTGATCAAGACCCAGGAACAGATTGCCACCGGCAAGCGGGTGCTGCAGCCCTCTGATGATCCACTGGCGGCGACCCAGATTATCAAGCTGGAGCGGGAAGTTGACCGCACCGAACAGTTTCAGACCAATATCGATTTAGCGACACGGCGCCTCAGTCTGGAGGAGTCCACGCTGGATGAGCTTTTCAACAACGCCGTTCGCCTGCGGGAAATCACCATACAGGCGGGCAGTGCGGCGCTGAGTTCCCAGGACCGTGTGGCCCTGGCGACCGAAGTCGACGGCATTATTGACCAGATGCAGGGGCTCATGAATACCCGGGATGTGCAGGGCGAATATTTGTTTTCGGGTTTCCAGGGCGATCAGCAGGCCTATACCCTTAACGCCGTGACCCAGCGTTACGAGTTTCAGGGTGATGCCGAGCAGCGCTATATCCAGATAGGACCGGACAACCGTATCGCCGCGACTGACTCCGGGGCACAGCTGTTTGAGCCTGAAAATCCGCTGAATGTTGCACTGGACTTAAGTAACGGCCTGAAGAGCATCGATACCGGCACCGAAGCCGGGCGGACACAGATGGAGACCCTGCTGGGTGACACCCTGACGGCGCTCGAAGGCGTGCAGGATAGCAATATCCGCGGGCGTACTTCCATTGGTGCGCGCATGAACGCAATGGATCAGCAGGCGCTGATGAACGATAACTACACGCTCATTACCCAGGAGGCGCTGTCGTCGTTCCGCGACCTGGACTATAACGAGGCCATCAGTCGCCTGACGCTGCAACAGACGACCCTGGAAGCTGCCTACGCCAGCTTCAGCAAGGTGAGTGGTCTGAGCCTGTTTGATTACATTCGGTAGTTTATTGTTTTCGAATCCCGCCCATGCGGTGGAATTCGCAGGCTCATTCCACCCTACGGGTACGGTGCGGCCCAGTAGGGTGCTGATGAGCGCAGCGAATCGCACCTCTTAGAACCGTGTCGTTTGCGAACTCGCGGTCACCACTCAACTCACTCTATTAGTCGTCATAGGTGAGTTGTCGAGCCTGGCCATCATCTGCCCAGTCTTTAGAGTACAGTCCCTCGGAGACACTGCGGTGGAAGGTCGAATACGGCCAGCTGCAGCAAGGTGAGTGGTCTGAACCTGTTTGATTACATTCGGTAGTTTATTGTTCTGGGATCTTGCCCATGCGGTGGAATTCGCAGG
>NZ_KB899122.1 GCF_000378045.1 Marinobacterium rhizophilum DSM 18822 | reverse complement strand
CCGCTGAAAAGCGCCAACCTTTCCAGCGGGCGTATTCGAAAGTTTCTGGGATGATATGAAGGAGGGTCACTGACACGGCTCGTAATCGCCTTGTATACTTTCCTGCCGGTACGATTTCCTAATCACAAGAGTTTTCACACGGCCTGTGCCGGTAGCAACCTTCCTAGTCGCTGTGGCCCCAAGTAGTCGAACCTTAAACTTGCAATTCTTTGATTAAACAATGTTTAATTCATTGAGTATAAACTGAACATGCCCATAATCGTTATTCTAGGTATACTTACAGGCAGCATAGGCGTGCGTCACACTTTAAAGTTGATTTCTAGGTCCGAGACGTGCTTATATAAAAAATATTAATACCCCTAAAAATATATCTCTATTTTTCATTGCTGTAGGTGCTGTCTCGAAGAAAACGGCTCATATCTCGCGATAGGTTCATAAAGAAGATAGCAAATTGCTGTAGGTCCCAATCATATAGTTCTGCAAACGCTCTGCTGGAAATTCGCAACACGGTACATTTATAACTGGCCGCACCACTGAATAGCCGAGGCCTAAGCCCTATCATGGAAGAGAAGCCTATACTTTCTCCCGTTTCAGTTGTACGTATTATATGTTGACCAGTATTTGTGGTATCGTAGACAGTGATGTTTCCTTCAAGGACAATGAAAAATTCATCAGGATTGTCCCCTTTTTTAAACAGGATTTCTCCCTTTTTTAGATTAATGATCTGGCTGAGTGACAGAGCTTGCTTAATGAAGGCATCCGAGACGGCTCCGAATGTAGACATCTGCCTCAGGGATTCCAGTGGATATAGTTGCAACGTTGAGTCCAAATCAACAGAAGACATAGTTATAATCTCTCTGGTTATCGTCAATAAGCATTGGATAGAACCTAAATGCTAACGCTATGCTAACAGTATAGACTGCAATGGGCTTAGAAACACAAATCTAGGGAAACTGGAAGGAAGTAGCGTTGCTTGTTCTTGTCGAGGACTTTGTAAGCGTTATGTATTTTAAAAGGTAAAAAATAATATGGGGTAGGTAGTTAGTAATGATGGGCTTTAATGTCTTGTCAGGGAGACTGTGTTATTAAACAGGTTTGCAGCTGGAGACAAGGTTGTTTTCTTTCCAGTCAGAAAGACGTAACTAGCTGGTCATAATAGAAAAAAGATTTTTTGCGTACTAATTTTTAGCGATGAGTGACGTGTCTCCAACCTTATCCATATCGAAAACGATTTAAATTTCAGAGAGGTTATTCAGAGGTTACTGTGTCTTGCGCGGGACTGATGCAGGCGCCAGTCCCGCTTTGAGGAAGAGAGCGAATCTTCAGGCTCCCCATCGATCAATAATCGCTGTTTACGGTTGCCTAGTCCGTGAACTTAATTCAGCATGATATGCCGTCTAATATGGCGTCTGCCAATGTCACTATTGTGGAGATTCCAAAAATTTTATCAGATCGTCGATATTCTGCTTATCTGGAAGGCCTGGGAATTCCATGCGCGTACCAGGAACCATGTTCTTTGGCTCGTCTTGTAGCCATTGTTGCAGGTGCCCAGAGGTCCACTGAAAATCTACCGCGCCAAGCGCATCAGAATAATCGTAACTTTCAAGTTTGCCGGCAGGGCGGTTAACCACACCATGTAGGGAGGGGCCGTAAAGATGAACGTCCGCTTCCATCGAGTGACACCCCTCGCACTGTTTGAAAACTTCCCGGCCACGCTGAGCGTCGGGTTGCATTGCTTGTACTGGTGAGACGATAGCGCAAAACAGAACGGGAGTAATGGCAAATGAACGATAGGTTCTTGGAGTTAGTCGGAAAATCATAAATCGTACCCTATTAAAGAAAAATTCGAGGTGACATGGTGCTGTCACCTCGCAATGCGTATGTAAATTTTTAGGTTGCGCCCCGAATTAGTTCAGCGCACTTCCAGCCGATCATGATAGAAGGCGCATTAGTGTTGCCGGTCGTGATATTTGGCATGATCGATGCATCGGCAATGCGTAGACCGGAAATTCCGTATACACGAAGCTCTGGATCGACAACGGACATGTCGTCCACGCCCATCTTGCAGGTGGATGTCGGATGGAAGAAGGTATTAGCGCTTTTGGCGATGAACTCATCCCATTCTACGCTACCGGATTTGATAGTAGGGCCGGGGAGCCATTCTTTCGCTCGAACCGGGGCAAATGCTGACTGAAGGGCTGTCTCCCGGGCCAGTTCAGTGGCTTGAGAGAACACCCGACGGTCATGCTCAGTGGCCAGATAGTTCGGGTTGATGATTGGCGCATCGTTTATCTTGTTCGACTTGAGTCGAATCGATCCAGTGCTGGTTGGTCGTGCAAGTCCGGAAAGGATAGACCAGCCGTTCTTGATGCCCTTCATCGGCAGCGCAGGTGTTGAAAACGGGACGCTGAGATAGAGGGTGATCATGTCCGGACCAGCAAGCCGGTTGTCCGACTTAGCCCACATATAGACTTCCGAAGCGTTATAGTTGGACTCCGGTACGGCAATTGGCGATTCATAGTTCGGCCCTCCACCCAGCACGTGGTCCTGCAGGTTCTGTCCGACACCGGCCAGGTCCACGATCGGGTCGATACCAGCCTCCTTCAGATCGGCGCTACGACCGATACCTGAATGCATTAGAAGGCGCGGCGAATCGATGGCACCGGCAGAAAGGATCACTTCCTTGTCGGCACGTACCAGCTGTGGTTTACCCGCATGCAGGTACTCCACGCCGATACAGCGGCCATTTTCGGTAACAATACGTAGTGCCGGTGCGTCGGTCAGAACCGTCAGGTTCTTGCGCTCCATCGCAGGCTTGAGGAAGGCCACGCCAGTGGACTGTCGCCGTTGGTCCTTGATGGTGAAATTGACCCAACTCGGACCTTCCATCTGAGGCCCATTGAAGTCATCGGTTTCTTTAAACCCGAGTGCCTTCGATGCATCGATGAACATCTGCCCACCTGGATGACGCAAGTTAGGTTGAGGGCGCGTCACCGGCAATGGCCCACCGGTCCCTCGATAGTCGTTTTCTCCGCCCTCGTAGTCTTCAAGCGCTTTATAGTCAGCTAGCACAGACTGGTAATCCCAGCCAACGCAACCATCGTACGCCCAGCTATTAAAATCGCTTTGGTGACCGCGTGCATAGATCATTGCGTTCAGACAGCTGGTTCCGCCAATGACGTTGCCTCGTGGCCAGCTGTGCTCACGGTTCGCGGTGTATCCCTGTTTGGTGGTGCGGAACCACTTGGACGCACGTGTGCCCAGCACCTGGGCCCACTTACGCGGATCGTGAATTTCCGGAACATCGTCCATGCCTCCTGCCTCAAGCACTAGAATGCGGGCGTCGGTGGTAGTGGCAAGGCGGTATGCCAAGGCGGAACCAGCTGAGCCGGAACCGACGATAATGTAGTCGTAGCCATCATCAATGGAATCGACTTCTTTGGTTGACGCGGCGAAGACTCTGTTCGAATAGACCGTCGCCAGGGAGCCTGCCATTGCGGTCGAGATCCCCAACAGGGAAGCGCGCTTTAGAAAGTCACGCCGCCCCAAGTCGCCTTCGCTGTAATCTCGCAGAATACTGGCGAGCGTCTTTTTATCGAGTGACATGTTGTCTCCTTTCCGGAATTGGAACTTTTTTATGTGCGTGGACGTTCAGATCCGATGAGGGGATCGGATGTTGAGACGGGAATATTGCTTGAAGCTGTTCTCGAACTGGAGACCCTTGTCGGCAATATCGATACGCTTATTTTATGGCCTGAGTACCACTCATTCAGGGGCACTAGTAAGTACAGTGGACATGAATACCTGTAGTGAGCCGAGTAAAACACCGATGGTTAGTGAAAAGGGAACAACGAATATAACGTTGGAAATTGTCACAGTCGTGAGCGCTTCGAATGTGAACATTCCTGGTGTCTGTGCGAGGTAAGCAAAGCTACAAGCAAATCCGTAAAAGGTTGCCGGTACGACGCTTAGTAAAGACATTTTCGAGGCAATTATCATAATCGGTGCCATTACTGCAACGATTACAGCGGCGCTTACCGGTAACGGGATCTGGAAATTTCCGCCTGTGATAAGCAGGGCAAAAAGCCAGGCCATGAATGCCCCGAAATACATCGATGTAAGAACCGAACGAACCACGTCTTTTCCTCCACCGGAATGGAGAAAGCCGGCCCAGCCGATGAAAGCGGACCATATAAGCAGGCCGGGATAACTCAGAAAGGCCCAGGTTGCGAGCGAGGCGATGACTGCACCAGTCAATGCGTAGGCATAAATTGCCACCATATTTTGTCTCCTTATTATTTTTGTATTTGTGACACCGACGGGGCGGTGTCACATACGGCGATTATTTTTTGAACATGTATGTCTTGGTATTGGTGAACTCACACAGACCTTCGTGGCCGTTTTCGACCCCCATTCCCGACATCTTGTGGCCACCGAAGGGGATATCGACACCGTGGATGTGGATCTCATTGACCCAGACGGTACCGGCTTGGATACGCTTGGATACTTCGATGGCGCGTGCGCGGTCGCGTCCCCAGACCGAGCCGGCAAGACCATAAGGAGTGGCATTGACTCGAGCGACCACATCGTCCACATCGTTGAACGCGATGATTGGCAGAATCGGGCCGAATGGCTCCTCTTGAACGATTCTGCTGTCCTCGGGCGGATTGTCTACGATGGTGATAGGGACAAAGTTGCCGGCTAGGGATTCGTCGATCACACCACCCAGCGGCACCTTGTAACCCTGTTTCTGGGTATCTCTGAACAGACTGACTAGCTTGTCGTATTGCATCTTGTTTTGGATCGGGCCCAAATCAGTGGTCGGATCCATGCCGTTGCCCACCTTCTTGTCCTGGGCGAACTGGACGAACGCCTTGACGAACTGAGTGTGGATACTCGAATGTACATACAGCCGCTTGACCGCGATACACCACTGGCCGGAGTTGCCGAATGCTGCCCAGAACAGAGTCGGAATGATCGATTCCCAATCGGCATCGTCCAGTACCACGGCCGCGTCGTTGCCGCCGAGCTCCAGCGTGATCCGTTTGAGATTGGTAGCGCCGCTTTGCATGACCTTCTGGCCAGTCTGGGTGGAGCCAGTAAAGCTGATCTTGGCGATATCAGGGTGTTCGGTCATCTGCTGGCCAAGCTCGTTGCCCCCAGATACGATGTTGAGTACGCCGGCCGGGAAGATCTTTGCTGCGATTTCGCCGAAGAACAGCGAGGTCAGCGGAGTGTAGGGGGAGGGTTTTAGCACCATGGTATTACCCGTGACTAGGCACGGCGCGATTTTCCATAGTCCCAGCAGTACCGGGAAGTTCCAAGGGGTAATTGCGCCGACCACGCCAAGCGGCGTATGGTGCACTTCCACTACATGGTCATCGGTATCCTCGATAGTCTCAATAGGAAGTCGACGTTTGGCCACCTCGCGGACCCAGTAGATGGCGGCGTTGACCTCTTCGGTGGCCATAGTATGGAAAGGCTTGCCCTGTTCGAGCGTCAGCAGTGCAGCCAGTGCCTCTTTACGTTCCTCTAGGGCATCAGCATATTTTAGAATATAGTCTCCGCGCTCGTCGGCGGAGAGGCTGGCCCAATTGCTGAAAGCCGCTTTCGCCGCTTCGATGGCCGTTTCGAGTTGGGAGGAAGAACCTACAGGCGCTTGGGCAATGACCTCATTGTTGGCCGGGTTGAAAACATCAAACGTACGATCACAGGCCACAAGTTTACCGTTAATCAACAACCTGAACGGGTTGTCGAGGATGCTGTGCAGGTTGAACGAAACATTCGAAGTCGCTTGATTGTGCATGATAGGTGTCTCCTGATTTATTATTTGTATATTCTAATCGTGGCGTTACTTGGAGGCAGTTGAGTATAGGAGCTATCGTTTGCTACTTGGAATTGCTTTGTTGGTAAGCGGGTATTCGAAAATTTCGAAGACCGGGAGGGCGGGCAGATATCAGAGTCTTGGCTTTCACTTCTAGAAATCGTCGAAAACAACCGATCGATTAATACCTAGAAATACACGGTGTGAACAAATAGTAGCTCACCACGTTATTAACCTAGCTGGCAAATAGCTTCCCCAGCTATTGGCCAGTCGCCCCACAAAAACAGGCGCAAGTGCGCGGACGTGCTGGTTTTTGTGGGGTTCGCATTGGCCTGAGGCCAATGATGAAGCATCCTTGCTTCATGTATTAACCCGCCGATGAGATGGTCTCCTCCCTCTTTCCGAGTCGGCGTCAGAATGCGCCATGATGGAAGTGTACGAACCATCAAAAAACGGAGGAGACCATGAATACCATTGTGATCGTAGGATTGGATTTAGCCAAGATCGTTTTTCACGCTGTCTGTTGTGACCAGCACCAGCAGATCGTAAAGAAAAAAATGCTTAAACGTGGCCAGTTGCTGAAGTTCATCAACCAACTGCCCCCGTGCCTGGTCGGTATGGAGGCATGCGCAGGCGCGCATTACTGGGGGCGTCAACTGCGTGCGCTGGGGCACCAGGTCAAACTGATTCCACCCCATTTTGTGACACCGCTGGTTCAGGGTAACAAGAATGACTTCAACGACGGCTTGGCGATTGTGGAAGCGTTAGGGCGGCCGAGGATACATTTTGTTGAGATCAAGACGATAGAACAACAGGACATGCAGGCCCTGTATCGGATGCGGCAACGCTGTCTGAAGGAGAGAACAGCGCTATGTAACCAGGCCCGCGGCTTGCTCGCGGAATACGGCATCGTTTTACCGAAAGGGATTAGTTTTATTCGTTCAAGGTTGCCGACCATTCTGGAGGACGCAGCAAACGGGCTGAGCGTACTTTTCCGACGACTGCTGGCGCACAGTTATCAGCAGTTGAAGGAGTTAGACGCCCATATCGATAGCTACACCCTGGAGTTGAAGGTGTTGAGCCAGCAGGATGAAGCCTGCCAACGGTTGCAGACGATACCGGGGTTCGGCCCCATTGTTTCGAGTGTTTTCCGCAGCGTCGTAGGCAATGGTGCCGCCTTCAGACGGGGACGTGACGTATCGGCATCGCTGGGGCTGGTACCCAAGCAGCACAGCAGTGGAGGGAAAGCCGTTCTGCGAGGCATCAGCAAACGAGGGGACTGTTATTTGCGTGGCTTACTGATCCATGGTGCGCGAGCGGTGATGAATCAATCGGCCAGAAAACAGGATCCACTCAGTCACTGGATCAATCGGCTCAAGGCTGAAAGAGGCGTCAATCGCGCCGTTGTGGCCCTGGCCAACAAGATGGCCCGCATGGGATGGGCTGTGTTAAGCACAGGCACTGTTTACACGCAGGCATAGCGCTGGACAGCGCTGGCAGAGTTTAACCAGAGGTACCTTGCCGAGGATTGCGAAGGTTTTGAGTTAACGATGACATAACAGGTCAGACCGACGTATCGAAAACCTGACTAACCCGGAGGCTGCAAGGCCGCTCCGCCGATAAGGACGATACGTGCGAATCTCATTGAGGCCAGAGGCAGCTCCTGAGCCGCCTCACCAACAGGCCGAATATACGGACGCGATCCTGTCCCTGGCATCAAGCTTCAAAACCTTGCAATACGGGAGGAGACCATATACGGGTTAATAATTGTATTCGTCAGATAATTGAGCGAGTTCGGTCTAACTAAGTGCTGGTCATTCTATAAGTACGTAATAGTTATAAGCTTGGTTTTCATGTCGTTCGTTGTTAGACCCTGTAGAACCTTTTTTTTGCCTATATCCGTTCTAATCGGAGATGTCAGGTGCTTTTTTGAGGTCCTTTACCCCAATTAAGTGCTCCACTAGGTTTCGCGTGGTTGTCGACAAAGTCTTGATATCCCTGATGCAAACAAACATATCGCGCGAGGCCCAATCGTCCTCCAGTTCGATGACGCGCAAGTCCATCGCCCTACCGAAACGCTCTGCGATCTGAATGGGCAGTATCCCGATCCCCATTCCAGCTTGGACAAACTGACACACCGCCTCAAAGCTACTGACTTGAATGCGAAGGCGTAGGGGTTCAGCCAACTCATTCGCTGCATCGAAGAGCAGGTGCATCATCGCTGTATCGCCATCGAGCCCTACCAGATCGAACTTGATGATCTCAGAAAATGAAGTCTTTTCTGTCTTTAGTTCATGATTCAGGGGAACGATCGCCGATAGTTGATCCTGATAATAGGAATACTTTTTCAAGCCTTCTGTAGATACCCTGGCCATGACGATGCCCACGTCCGCTTTTGAGTCGCGTAGCGCTTGGACGATCGAGCTGCTGCGGCTCTCTGACAACTCAATCTTTACATCGGGGTAGAGAGCTGAGAATTCTGCCAATTCTTTGGGAAGGCACTGGGTAATTGCAGAAGTATTGACTTGCAACCGGATATGTCCTTTTACTCCCTTTAGAAAATCGGACATCTCAGAGCGTAATAGCAATTCACAATCAAGAATTTTGCGTGCGTGATATGCAAGGCTAGTTCCCGCAGGCGTGGGTTCAACGCCTTGTGCTGATCGATACAGCAGTTGTAGCCCATAGCAGTGTTCGAGCAAGGAAATACGGCGACTTGCGGCGGCAAGTGCAATATGGTAGTCACGTGCCGCTCGCGAAAGACTGCTTCGTTCGACAGCGCGTAAGAAAAGTCTCAACGAAACTAGATCAGGCAGCATAAATTAATTAGTCCTCATAATGGGTGCAATTTACTTACATCCACGAGATCTTCAGCCGTACTTGCCAAGGGCAATAATTAAATGGACGATGACGCTCTCTTCCGCAACGAGACTGCCGGTTCATGCCATCAACTAACAAGCTAATACACAAAGTCGTCAACACATTTTCAATGTTACAGCAGCCCACCGCTCTTCTGTGTGGGGCTTAATTGTAGAACAGCTTCAAATTTCACCTCCATTAAGTAGCAAAAAATTTAGTGACAGTTCAAGGCCAAGCTGAAACCTTCATTTAGGAGAGGCCGGAATCATTCAAGTGCGGATGATCGCCAGACCATCATTTTTTCTGTCTGCATTTCATGCATCGTATCCGGGATACCTCCAACTCCATGGCCAGAAAGGCGCGCGCCTGCGAATGGCATCCAGTCCACTCGAAACAAGGTGTTTTCATTCACCATAACCGCTGTGCCATCGAGGTGCCGGTAGCAGTGCATCGCAGTATCGATATTGCTCGTGAAAGCGGCGGCTTGGAAAGAAAAAGGCAGGTCGTTTGACATAGCGATCGCATTATCGATGTCGTCGTATCCGTAAACGCATACTACTGGTCCAAACACTTCTTTGCGGGTCACGTTGGCATCCATGGGAGGATCCAGCAATACAGTATTGGCGAAGCAGCTTAGAGACAGCTTTTTGCCCCCGGAGATAAGCGATCCACCGCCTTCTACAGCCTGTTTTACCCAAAGACCAACACGATCGACTTCGCTATGTGTAATCAATGGCCCTACATCGGTAGTCAACAGGAGAGGGTTATCAGTCACCATTTTCTCTCCGATCTTGGCCAACCCACTGGCTACGTCCGAAACGATGCTCTGATGACAGAAAACACGCTGTACGCCAACACAGGCCTGACCTGCATGCCAAAACGCGCCACGTGCAATACGTGGCAGCGCCATGTCTAGATCCGCATCATGGGAAACGATGATGGGAGCGACACCTCCATGCTCAAGCGCGCATCGTGTACCCGGAGCGAGCTTTGAACGAAGCGACCATCCAACAGCAGCAGACCCGATAAACGTTAAGAAGCCAACTCGCGGATCGGTGACCATACGGGTGGCTAGCTCTAGATTTTCTGGGAGCACCATTTGTGCCCAATCGGGCGGAAGTCCTGCTTCATGAAAGATGTCGATCAAAGTTTTACAGGATAGTGGGGTGCATGCAGCAGGTTTAACAATTACCGGAGCGCCTACAGCTACGGCGGGTGCTACTTGATGGACAACGAGGTTGAAGGGATGATTGAAGGCGCTAACTCCGACAACGACTCCGATTGGCTCATATTGTGTGAAGGCGACCCGTCCCGCTGACGTTGCATTCAGGTCCATCGGAACTACCTTGCCGGCCTTCGTACGCAGTTCCTCAATGCAGGTATGAATACCGTCAATCCCCCGGTCAACTTCAATAAGAGAGTCCTTTAGAGGCTTGCCGCCTTCGTGAGACGCTTGATACGCGATCTGTTCACGGCGTGCACCGATGATTACGGCAGCTCTCTTTAATATAGCGATACGCTCTTGTTTCGGTATCCATTGACGGCGATCGCGATACAGCGCGTAAGCTTTTACGAGTGCGCTTTCCACTTCCTCGGCTGTTGCTGTAGCAACCTGTCCGACAGGTGACCCATCAAATGGCGCCTGAACATCGATAAGTTTGCTCACGTGCGGTTTTCCCTTGAATATTGAAGTTGCATCCTCATCAAGCCTAGTTAGGATGATAAAGCGGCCTACATTCGAAAAGCAGGCCAACAAATTGGCTCGATATTTAAATCAAAACGGTGGCATACGAGCCTATATTTGCTAAGCGCCGGTTAGCATAGATAGTTCGCGCTTCCTAATGAACACTTCCAACAGGCTGTTGCGTAACCTGCTACCATCCACTGAACGCTTTCCTATAATATCAATTTGGGCTACTTGGACCCGAGGTGTTTTCGAGGTTTCAGACTAGATCACCTCTCCCTATATCAAATGTTCTTCGCAGATCCATTCCTTTCAGAATGAACTGACGAGTAGGCTATTATGGCTCTCGCCAAGCCCTAGCTGTCAGGACGGTGAAGATAGGAAAACCACTCAAAACCTGTAGCTGTCGTTTTCGAAATTAACCGCAATACACGATATTAGTTGAGGGAGCCTCTTTCTAGTATCCGTCGCGCGCGCTCAATAACTGGAGCATCAACCATTGCACCGTCGACAACAAATACTCCTTTACCTTCTTTACTTATTTCCATTATTTTTTTTGCCCAATCCAGTTCTTCAGGTTTTGGCATCATGGCCTCGTGTACTATCGCTATCTGCTTAGGATGGATGCAAAGCATGCCACCAAATCCCATATCTCTCGCATCGTTAGCAGCTTTAAGAAATCCGGTAACATCCGATATCGCAGGGAATACGGTATCAATTGCCGGCTTGAGATTGGCAGCACGTGATGCAAGCAAGATAGAGTATCTTGCTTGATCTAGTATGCATTTTCCGGCTGTTGATTCCGCGTTGATGCCTAGGTCGGCAGCCAGATCAAGCGAGCCGAATGATAACCGCTCTACTCCAGTTGCCGAAGCGATATCACGTACATTATAAAGACCTAAAACGCTCTCGATTAAAGGGATAATGGGTTTGTTACAGCTTGCTACTTGCGCAATCTGAGCAGCACTCTCCGATTTAGGGAGCATTATTCCTAGGACACCACTATGTTCGCGGCAAAACTCTAAATCTGCTTCATGCTGATGGTGGTTGGTTGCATTGATACGAACGATAACTCCTGGACCCGATTTGTTTGTCTTAAGGAAATTATCCAAATTGCTGCGCGCTTCCTCTTTCAGAGCTTCTTCTACGGCGTCTTCAAAGTCTACAATGACAGCATCTGCGCCTGCAGTAATAGCTTTCGGAATTCTTTCAGGTCTGGAGCCAGGAACAAATAACGCTGTACGAATAATACTACGTGACATGAAATAACTCCTAAAATTAAACTATCTGATTTGAGCGAAGAAAATTAAAGTACTCCGGTGTATACCCTAACTCAAGGAGTACTTTTTCGCTGTGCTCACCAAGCGCAGGTACCGGCCCCATTTGAGGATTGAATGCACTATTATTTGCTGGCGGAAGTAGCGCAGGAATAGTGCCAGACGGACTCTCAATATTGCACCATCGCTCTCTAGCTTTGAGTTGTGGATGATCCCATACTTCAGCCATAGTATTGACTCGCGCATTAGCAATGGGTGCTGAATCAAGGCGTTCGATTACCTCATCAGCTGTTAATTGAGAGAATACACTGATAATTGTATCTCGCAAATCAGAACGATGTTCAGAGCGTTTTGAATTGGAAACGTATCGTTCATCAGTAACGAGCTCGCTCATACATAATACTTTTTTGCAAAAGAGTTCCCACTCACGTTCATTTTGTAAACCGAGCATAACCGTATGACCATCTCCGGTAGGGAATGGACCATATGGGTATATGGTTGCATGTGCAGCTCCTGCACGAGGGGGCTGCGGAGCACCATCATGTGCGTAGTAGAGCGGATAGCTCATCCACTCGACTAGACTTTCAAGCATGGAAACATCAACTCTACTGCCTTCGCCAGTTTTATTACGTAGCAATAGTGCCGAAAGTATTCCAGTGTATGCATACATTCCGGCAGCGATATCCGCAATCGAACACCCTGCCTTTGCCAATTCGCCCTCGCCCGGACCTCCAGTCACAGATAGGAACCCACCTTCACTCTGGATCAGGAGATCGTAAGCCTTCTTCTGCTCATAGGGTCCGCCCTCTCCATAGCCGGAGATGTTGCAGACGATCAGTTGTGGGAAGCGTTCATGCAGTGCTTCAAAAGAGAGACCCATACGCCTTGCAGCACCCGGAGCCAGGTTTTGAACCAAGATGTCTGCTTTGTCGAGAATCTTGTCGAGGATATTTCTTGCCTCTTCCTTTTTAAGATCAAGGCAGACACTTTCTTTGGATCTGTTGGTCCAGACAAAATGAGAAGCAAGACCTTTAACACGCTGATCGTATGCTCTGGCGAAATCGCCGGTTCCCGGTCGTTCGACCTTAATAACACGAGCACCTAGGTCAGCAAGTTGTCGAGTGCAGAAAGGGGCAGCGATAGCATGCTCCAAGCTTACAATAGTTACACCTTCAAGCGGCAGATTACTTTTATTTTTCATGACCAATTACTATCCATCTATATTGATTATCACTTTTTGATTGACTCTTACTTTAGGCCATCTAATGATTTGAGATGGCGTAGGTTCCAAACCAAGTCGATAAGCGCTGTGGTCTCTGATGCATTACGCGCACGTGAGAATTCGGTTAGGCGTCTAAATTTGTCTTCGAGTTCACCGCGAGACAATGTATTAGTAGGGTCTCCCTTTGGGTCATCTATTTTTCCAGTCAGCGTATGACCTCCGCTGGTCGTCACAGAAACACGACCCAGCCATTTATTGGGGTAGGCATTATCGACTTCCGAATCCAACTCCATTCGTACCTTCTCTCTGAACTCTCCAATTCGGGGATCCGTGAGCGCGAAATTGTGGAATTCATTTAGCCCAGCATTACCGTAAAGAGCGATCAATCCCAAAACAGTGCCCATGGAGAACTTTGCCTGGTGTACTGTTCGAGGGACATCCACACGACCCAGTACATCTATAGCTCCTTGGTGAACGTGTGCGGTAACGGATTGAATATCGTCAGCGTTGATGCCGCTGGATTTCATCAGTTCCAGAAGTGCATCAGCTGCAGGGTGTGTATGTCGACATGACGCATGGAACTTGAAAGATGTCTCGGCTAGTGCCCAACGTTCACCCAATCGGTCCGATAATTGTTCTGGTACAGGGTCAATGGACATACCAGCGGCCATTCCCTGGTCACCCTCAAGGATATCCTGTGCGCCAGTCAAGCCTTCGCGAGTCATGTAAGCTGCTAGTAGGCCATCCGCTGCAGCTTTCCCTGTGTGTAGTTGCTTGGAGTCTGCTGCGTCCTTAAGAAACTCCCATAAACCGGCAGCCTGAGTACCCGCGTTACCGAAGAGATTTAGAAACTGGGATTGGTCAAAATTCATTAGCTTTCCCACAGCCACTGCAGCTGCTATTGTTCCGACAGTCGCCGTGGTATGGAAAATACGATAGTGAGATCGACCCAAGAACTCGCCTATACGAATCCCTGCTTCGTAACCGGCAACTGATGCCACTACTAAATCACGCCCGGATTTCTTTAGGTCTTGGGCTGCTGCCAGAACAGCAGGGAAGACGACAGTAGCGGGATGAAGTACAGAGCTGTTATGCAAATCATCTTGCTCTACTAAGTGTGAGCTGGCACCGTTAACAAGGGCTGCGAAATAAGCGCTGGAACTTTTCTGATTAACCAATATGCTTGCGGGTCCTGACAAAGGGCCCATATAATCTGCATATCGTTCAAACAGGGGGATTGGGTGGGCTTCCTTACTTGCGAGGGCTGAGCCTAGCCAATCGAGAAAAAGCTCCTCAGTACGCTCGATTACATGGTTTGGCAATTGCTCATAATTTAATACTTCAAGAAATAGAGCGAGCTTTAGACTATTTTGACCCATTAAAAAATCTCCACGAGCTTAAAATGTCATAAAAATAGGCATCAGCTAAACAGAACTGCCTAATGCTTTTTAATAAGTGTTAAATCAAATACAGGTGTCGTTAGCTATGTGGAGGTGTTCTTCTTCCAGCTCTCAACTAGTCATAGCATCTCGTCGATTAAAATGAGCGTGGGAGCTCAAGAATATGCTCTGCGATATAAGCCAAAATCAAATTGGTTGAAATAGGGGCGACCTGATATAGACGAGTCTCGCGGAACTTACGCTCTACATCGTATTCACAGGCGAAACCAAATCCCCCATGCGTCTGAAGACAGACATTGGCAGCCTTCCAGGAAGCTTCCGCTGCCAGGTATTTCGCCATATTGGCACTTGCTCCAGCCGGGAGACCGTTGTCGTATTCGTAACAGGCTCTCCATCGCATGAGGTCGGCAGCTTCGATATCGATATGGGCCTGCGCAATGGGGAACTGAACGCCCTGATTTTTACCGATGGGCCTACCAAACACCTCACGATCACGCGCATAATTGGTGGCCTTTTCGATGAACCAACGCCCGTCACCGATACACTCAGCCGCGATCAGAGTACGCTCCGCGTTAAGGCCGTCTAGAATGTAACGAAACCCTTTGCCCTCTTCCCCAATAAGGCACGATGCTGGAATTTCCAGGTTGTCAAAGAACAGTTCGTTAGTCTCATGATTCACCATATTCGCGATTGGCTGTACCCTCATACCATTTTCCATGGCGTATTTCAGGTCAATCAGGAATATCGACATTCCTTCAGTCTTACGTGCGACCTCAGCCAGCGGTGTCGTGCGAGCTAAAAGAATCATCAGATCCGAGTGCTGAATTCGAGAGATCCACACCTTCTGTCCATTGATATAGTACTTATCTCCTTTACGTACTGCCGTCGTTTTAATCTTGGTCGTATCGGTCCCAGTCGTCGGTTCGGTAACCCCCATGGATTGAAGGCGCAGTTCTCCAGCAGCTATTTTAGGCAAGAACGTCTGTTTTTGCTCAGGACTGCCATGCCTAAGGAGGGTGAACATGTTATACATCTGGCCGTGTACGGTACCTGAGTTCCCACCGCATCTATTGACTTCTTCTAGGATTACGGATGCTTCAGCTAATCCGAGACCTGCCCCTCCAAACTCCTCCGGTATCATAGCAGCGAGCCAACCAGCCTCGGTCAGAGCATTAACAAAGGCCTCTGGGAAGCCCTTAGTCTCGTCAACCTTTCGCCAATAGGCGGCATCGAAGTTACGACAAAGACCTCGTACGCCTTCACGGATAGCATCTAGCTCTTCGTTGTGAGGGTTATATGACATCGCTATGCTCCAATATAGTGTTTTTATTACTCGAAAATGACTTCACCCTGTTGAGCAACTCCAGTGTCTGAACCAGCCCAAATCATACCTCGGCCAGGTGATTGGATGGTTCCTCCTAACTTGAACGGTTCGGGAGAGAATAAGGGGCAGATACTTCGATAAGAAAAATGTTTTAACTTTGCTTCCGGGTTTGCCCTACAAAATGCGCGAAGAGTCAGCGTAGCAATAAGGGGAGCATGAACAACAAGTCCAGGATAACCTTCGCACTCTGTAGCATAGGGCCAATCATAATGAATACGGTGACTATTGAAAGTTATGGCGGAATAACGGAACAATAAAGTTGACGTAGGCTTAATTTCTTCAACCCAGTCTGCATCAGGTATTGGAGCTGAGCATTTTAGTGTAAGAGGTGTTGGATCTCGGTAAACGATATCCTGCTCCTCACGAATGGCCACAATGTCGTCTTGAATGTACTTATGTTCAACTGTGACGAAGAGAAGATTGCCGGCCTTGCCAACCTTTTCTTGGGCGTTCTTAATCGTTGTTACGCGCGTCGCTGCAGTACCAATGATCAACGGAGTATAGAAGTCGATACGTCCTCCGGCCCACATCCTGTTTCGGTTTTCTACAGTAGGAAGGTAACCTCCTCTTGTTGGATGACCGTCGATACCGAGTTCAGATTCAGGAGCATTTTTCTGAAAAAAGCACCATTGCCAAAGTGGTGGAAGAGGACTGCCCCAACCTGGACGGACTTCGCTCAGGGTAGCTGCGATTCTTTGGATGTTGCCGAAACTGATTTCGTCGTACGCTTTCTCCGAACGGCCGATCCATGCTGTAACGTCTACAGGGCTCATTATTCTTGTCTCTTTTTAACGTTGACATACTATATCCTGCAAATAGTTAAGGCGTTTGTGAATCAGCAATTTTAAAATACGGCGTTCGACATATGTTAACGCGCCGAATGCGCTAATGGCGGACTTTTCCTTTTTGAGTCGGTTTGCTGTGCACGATTTTCCGGGGTACTCCTATCTTCCTTACACCAGAAAGGCAACACCATGTCTCATTGTCGGCCTCCCCGGCAAATCGCTGAATGCTTTCTAGCTGTAAGTGTCTTTTGATTACTCGCGGCCCTAACCCGTTCTGGGTAGCTTAGATCGGCAACGTGACGATCTAGTCAGGTTATGTCTAAGTCGCATTCGTCAGTGATGGAGATGTTCACTGAATCTTTGGTAGATGGGTATCGCCGTCGATGTGGGCGGACCCGGTGTCAGAGGCACTGGGTAAGCGCAGTGGGCTCGCAAACATCCTGAAAGACTGGTTCATCATAGTGATTGGGGCAGTCAGCACCTGCCGTTCCGCTATAGCGAGTGGCTAGCAGAAGACGATATAGATGCGTCTGTTTGTACCGTACAACCCGCGACTCGTGCGGCAACGCCTTGACCGAAACGATCATTGGCCTTTATTAAGACGAAAGTCATCCATCATCGCGGACCATTGCAAGCCGAGATGCCGTTGGATATGCCACACAGGTGTGAGTGGGCTGGTTCAACATCCTCTCATAAGTTAATCCACTCCTATTGTTAACTGCTTTTCTATTCGTGGCCTGCGGATAAGGCTGCAGCAGATCGAGGTCCGTGTTGTTCGCCAGGGCGCCTGGAGCGCCTGGAGCGCCCTTTTTATCCCGTATTGGCCTTCATGGGTACGCCTGACCTCTAAAGTACCGGATGTCCGCGCGGCGACATTGGCTCAGTTACCTTGGGCATGTCGGTCCATGAAGTATCCCGGGGCGTGCTTCGTGACTACTGTGGGGCCTGCCAGGGACTCAGGATGGGCCGAAGGACACGCCCAAGGACACAAAGGGCTACTCGTTTTGTCTCGTGTTAACGCATGCCCAGTGGCTTCCGTGTCGTCATCGGTTTCAGCTTCGTTACCGGTTCGGCCTCAGGCGGCCTGAGGTCTACTTTTGAACCCCGTAACAAATGGGGGGGCTACCGGGACAGTTGGTTTGCGACGACTACAAGGTTACATAGCAGGCCTCGAAAACGGGCTGACCGAGATCGGTTGCTTGGCCAATGCCCGGGGTAAGTTCGCCGAGTTGCATTTGGCGTAAAAGTCAGATCGCCGGGCAGGCGGTGGAATACATCAAATAGCTGTACGACATCGCGCGGGAGACCCAAGACCTAACAGCCTCTGAAGGGGAGCAACTGAGGCAAGAGCGCTTGAAGCCGATCCTCAAAACACTGTATGGATGGGTGTGTGGGCCGACTGAATGAGCTAGACGGAACAGCGAGAGCGAATGCCTTGGACTACAACCTCAAACGCCTGGGTCGAGCTGACACGCTATCTGGATGATGGCGCGTTACGAATCGACAATAATCGGGTGGAAGTGCGACACGAAGTCGCTAATACAAGTTGTCTTCACTTGGAGGGTACGACCCGTGTCACTAGGTGAGTCTAAAAGGCTGAATCAAGAACGCCTTTGACAATGTAGCGAGGCACCGCGAGATGCGGGGTATCAATCGCCAGAGGCGTATCCTTCTGGCAGCCATAGGCCGGATGAGTGCAAGATTGTCGGTATGGTGAACACATGTAAACCTGCTCAAAGGTCGTTAGGCTGACCAAGCTGAAATGGATTTTACGCTTAAACCAAAATGGTAACGGAGACGGGTACACGTGTCTTTTGACTGCGCGTTCGTGACCCATGCGTCTCCCAGTCGATACCAGGCATTGTGCGCGGCGTTAATCGGAAGTAAATGCTGTATTACGCAATCAATGATTCCCTTAAAGCCTGCTTGTGCGATGCTTGTAGGACGCTCACAGCGATCATAACAACAAAGCATTAAGGAGAAGTTCATGTATAAAGCCTCCGTTCGCGCGAAAGGTATTGCACTTGGTTTGGCTGCGATGCTATCGCAACCAGTCTTAGCTGAAACCCCTCCAACCGAGTTCAAACTAGGCATAACAACATTCCTATCTGGACCGGCATCTGTCTTTGGTAAGCCTGCTGCTGCTGCCGCAGAGCTCTACATCAATCATCTAAACGAAGACGGTGGCATTCTAGGCGTAAAAATCGAACCAATCTTCATTGACGAAGGGGTTGGTGGTGACCGTCTGCTTTCTGAATACCGTCGAGTCGTTCAGGAGGAAAAAGCAAACGCTATGATGGCCTCTATTTCCAGTGGTAATTGCAAAAGCCTCGTACCGGTTGCGGAAGACCTCAAAATCGTCAACGTAATGTGGGACTGTGGAACTGAAAAGATCTTTGAAGAAGATAGCTACACTTATTCGGCGCGTACTCAGGCAAATGCTGTCCAAGAAATGCTGTCATCCGTAGTCTATCTTTTGAAAGTAAATCCGGACTTTAAAACCATCGCAGTAGTAAACCAAGACTATTCTTGGGGACGTGATTCTTGGGACATATTTATCAATGCGTTGCGGGCGATGAAACCTGATGTAGAGGTAGTCGCGGAACTATTCCCAAAATTTGGATCAACTGATTTCTCAGCCGAAATCAGTCGATTGCAGGTGCTACGCCCTGATGTAATTCTTTCAACATCATGGGGTGGTGATTTAGATACCTTTGTGCAGCAAGCGGCGCAGCGAGGCTTAACTCGTTCTTCACAGTTAGTTTTGCCGTTGGCTGAAAGCTCTCTGGAGCGGTTGGGTACAGCCTTGCCTGAAAATGTGATAATCGGCGCTCGAGGTGATCACTATTTCTTGCATCCAAAATACAAGAATGACCCAGAGTTTTCAGGTTTCATCAAGGAATATAAAGAATCGACAGGTTCTTATCCGATCTACTCTTCATTCCATATGGTACAGGGGTTGGCTGGACTGAAAGCTGCTTACGAGAAAGCATATGCAGAGAATAATGACCAATGGCCAAGCCAAGAGCAGGTGGCGAAAGCCTTCAGAGGTTTGAAGTTTAAAGGTCTCACCAGTGAAGTCACAATTCAGGCTGATGGTCAGGGTGTGGAAGATCAGCTGTTTGGGCTGACAACGAAGAGCAAAGAATATCCATTCATGATACTCAAGGATGTGATGGTCATGCCAGGTGCGTTGTTCGCTCGTCCCTTGGATGCAGGTAAGGGAACCGAGTGGGTAAAAACGCTGAATATGACCAAATTCGAAAACATAGAAAACTTGGCAGAATAATTATGAATTCGGGTATTTTGACATTAGCATTGTTGGATGGGGTATCTTACGCTGGGATGTTGTTTATAGTGTCCCTTGGTTTGACCTTTATCTTTGGTGTCACAAATATCCTCAACGTAGCTCATGGTAGTTTGTATGCTTGCGGTGGCTATGCCACCGCAAGCATTGGGTTATGGTTGATGGGTAACGACGGAGGAATAATAAATTCAATTTTTTCGATAATCGCTGGAACTCTCTTGGTAGGTGTGATTGTTGGACTGATTCTGGAGTATTTGCTTAGATTTTTTGAGAAAAAACCGCCTATACTGCAGCTCATAATTACGTTCGCGTTTTTTATGATATTGGAAGATGTGCAACGGCTGATATGGGGTACCAGCCCATATTTCGTCTCAACAATCGTAGGCGAAATGGGCAATGTAGAGGTTCTTGGAGTTTTCTATACCAACTATCAGCTCATCGTCTTACCAGGCGCAGCAGTAATTATTTATTTTATACTCAATTGGTTCCTCAAACACTCTCTCCTTGGTAAAAAAATTGTTGCGGTAACTCATAATAAGGAAGTGGCAGTAGGGATGGGGGTTGATGCTAAGAAGATAAAGAAGATTACTTTTATCATTGGGGGCTTGCTTGGGGCATTTGGTGGCGCTCTAGCATCGCCTACAACGTCAATGGTGCCCGGGATCAGCGCAGATATTATTGTTCTTTCGTTTGCTGTCGTCGCTACGGCGGGATTGGGCCAAGTAACAGGGGCCCTGATAGCTGCTTTGATCATTGGTATCTTTCGATCACTTTCCATTTACCTTTACCCTGAGCTGGAAGTTGTTATCCCTTATGTGATTATGGGTACCGTCCTGCTATTTAAACCACAGGGGCTGTTCACGGTAGAGAAAGCTAGGAGAATATGATGAAAGGTATTATTGCTACAATAATATTACTTACTGGCTCGGTGGTAACTGCTTTTCTACTGCCTCATTTAAAAACGCCAATTATACTTGCGCTATCTTATGGGCTTGCTGCGTTAGGCATATCAGTTCTAATGCGCGCAGGACAAGTTTCATTTGGACACGCCATGTATGTATGTTTGGCAGCCTATTCAGTGGCCTTCATTGCTAAGGCTTATCCAGGGATCGATGGTTTAGTGCTTATTGTATGTGGCGTAGCAATTAGTACTATTGCTGGTGCTATTATTGGTATTTTCGTTTCTAAGTATCGAGAGATTTTCTTCGGTATGCTCAATCTAGCGATATCGATGGTACTATTTGCGGTTATTGGCAAATATTACAACATCACTGGTGGTAGCGATGGGATGATGATTTCACGCCCAAGCTTCATCGGATTTGAATTGGAAAGAGATGGGTTTGAGACGCTACTGCTCATAACTACAACTGTATCAATTCTATTGGTTACATATTTTATTGAACGCTTCTTTAATTCTCCTGCTGGGAAGTTTCTTTGCGCAATTAAAACTAATGAGACTCGCCTAGAATATATTGGTGTTTCTGCACGCTTTGTTTTCTGGAAGGGCTATGTTATCTCTTCATCGCTTTGCGGTCTGGCAGGCGCGATATTCGCGTTGGTTCAGGGTCTGGTAACACCTGAGATGGGTTATTGGCTTAAATCAGGCGAGTTGGTATTTATTTCTCTTCTTGGTGGTGTGGCCCACTCCTTTGGAGCTATCATAGGTGCAATGGCATTCGAGTTTCTTAAGATGTATGCAGCTATATTAATGACGGATTACTGGCATATGATCTTGGGGAGTACTCTAATTTTAATTATATATTTTGCTCCTGGTGGTATTTCTGGGTGGCTGAAGAATAAGAAATATATATAGGTGAATTATGTCTGATCTTCTTAAAACAACCAATTTAAATCTATCTTTCGGTTCTATAGTTGTTGCTGATAACATTGATTTTAGTTTGAAGGAAGGAGAGAGGCTTGCTGTTATCGGTCAGAATGGTGCTGGTAAGACAACTTTTATAAATATCTGTACCGGCCTTATACGTCCAGATAGTGGTAACATTTATTTCGCTGACGAAGATATTACCAAGAAGAGTGCTAGGGCCATTGTGAAAATGGGAATGGTCAGGTCGTTCCAACTTCCTCAAGTTTATTCAGAGCATACAGTGAGGGAGTGTATTGAGCTATCGTTAGCAGCACGTGATAATAAGACCTCTTTATTCAAGTCACTATCAAGTTGTGTTGATCAGAAGGAGGTCTATGAGGTACTTACCTCTATCCAGTTATTGGACCGCAGCGATGTTTTAGCGGGGTCTCTTCCGGAAGGTCATAAAAAACTTCTAGATATCGCGATGGCGCTGGTGCTTCGGCCTCGATTATTGATAATGGATGAACCGACTAGCGGCGTATCTTCACAGGAAAAGCACGAAATAATGCGAATACTGATGGGGGTACTTGATAAATATAAGGTTACTAGTATTTTCGTAGAGCACGATATTGATATTGTATCTCAATATGCAACGCGAGTTGCCGCATGGATTTCAGGAGCCATTGCAGCAGATGGTGCTCCTGATATGGTATTGAATGATCCAGTGATTCAAGAGCAAGTATTGGGACAATCCTTCAGCAGGACTGAACCAAATATGAATACTGTAAAATTAGTTAAGGGAGTTTCGTAATGTTGAAACTTCAAAGCGTTTGCTCAGATGTAGCAGGAATCAATGTATTAAGAAATGTCACCGGAGAAGTGCATGCAGGGTCTTTAACTGCTGTTATTGGTCGAAACGGAGCAGGAAAGACTACTCTATTGCGCACTATAATGGGTGCAGTGGAGATCAAACACGGAACTATTCATGTTGACGGTGAACTGATCAATCATCTAAAAGCATACGAACGCAGTCACATAGGTATTGGGTGGGCGCCCGAAGAACGTGTTATATTTCCGACAATGTCCGTGAAAGAAAACATGATGTTTCCTTGCCAAATTGTTGGGCATAATAAGGGTCAGGTGCAAGATCGCATAGATATGGTGCTTGATGTTGTTCCCCAACTAAAAGCGATGCTTGATCGATCTGGTGCTGCTCTATCTGGCGGGCAAGGTAAGATGGTCGCACTAGGAAGAGCTCTAATGGTTGGTACTCGAATTGTACTTCTTGATGAACCATTCCAGGGCTTGTCACCCGCGTTGGCGCGTGAATATGGAGAGTCTCTGAGTAATTTGAGAAATTCTCAACCTGATATCGCGATTATTGTGACTGAATCTAATGCCGCGCTTCTGCATGGAATCGCAGATCAAACGTTTAATATTGAGCGTGGTGAAATTACCAACTGATTTTGGAGCGTGTCTAATGAACAAAATGTTTATTAATGGTGTCTATGTATCTGCCTCCAGTGGCGAAAATATTTCTGTACTATCTCCCGAAACGGGTTTAGAGATCGCACAGATTCCTAGAGGTATGTCCGCTGATGTAGATAGCGCCGTAGCTGCTGCACGTTCTGCTTTCAATGGAGAGTGGGGCAAAAAAACTGCAACGGAACGCGGCCGTATCCTTACAAAAATTTGTGAATTGACACTACGCGACATAGATGAACTTGCTGCGATCGAATCTGAAGATACTGGAAAGCCTTTAGAATTGGCAAAAGCTGACATCAAGGCATTGGCACGTTATTTTGAATTTTATGGTGGTGCAGCTGACAAAATTCATGGAGAAACAATCCCTTATTTGGATGGATACTCTGTTAGCATTGTCAAAGAACCTTGTGGTGTTGTCGCTCATATCATTCCTTGGAATTATCCGGCTCAAATGCTTGGTCGTACTATTGCCCCAGCTTTGACCATGGGAAATACATGTGTTGTTAAGCCGGCGGAAGAAGCTTGTCTTACGTCTCTCCGGTTTGCAGCCCTTACACTTGAAGCCGGACTGCCAAAAGGCGCACTCAATATTGTCACTGGATATGGCGCCGAGGCTGGTGCAGCTTTGTCATCCCATTCCGGTATTAATATGCTTACTTTCACCGGATCTCCAGTTGTTGGTAGGATGATTCAAGAATCTACTGCCAATAATCATGTAAGGTGTGTTCTTGAGCTAGGCGGAAAATGCCCACAAGTGGTATTCGGCGACGCCAACTTAGATAAGGCTGTACCAGGTATTGTTAATGGTATTCTACAGAACTCTGGACAAACCTGCTCTGCAGGTAGTCGTGTATTGGTTGAGAAGAAAATCTATAATGAATTTGTTTCTCGCCTATCCGAAATGTTTAATTCTTCTAAAGTTGGTCCTTCCAATTCTTCGCCTACGTGCGGTCCGATAATTACTAGAAAACAGTTTGAGTTCGTGTCGAACTGCGTAAATGACGCACTATCTCGTGATATTCCGGTTATAGGAAAAGGTAAAATCTGTTCTACAGCAAATGTGAATGGTAATTACGTTGCGCCAATAGCATTTGGTCCCGTAAAGCCGGACGATTTTCTGGCAAAGGAAGAGGTTTTTGGACCAGTACTTTCCGTGTTGACATTTGAGAGTGAAGAAGAAGCAATCGAACTAGCTAATAGCACTGAGTATGGTCTTGTCGCTGGGGTATGGACAGAGAATGGTGCGCGACAGATTAGAGTGTCTAAAGGCATTGAGTGTGGGCAAGTATTTATTAACTGTTATGGTGCTGGTGGAGGGGTTGAATTGCCATTCGGCGGTGTAAGAAAGAGTGGATATGGACGCGAGAAAGGTCTGCAGGCTTTAAATGAGTTTTGTGAAACAAAAACAGTTGTAAATTCTTATAGCTAAAGAAAATCGTAACGGAAATTTGGTTTTTATTTAATTTTTGGAGATGTAACTATGAGTCTTTTAAATAATAAGATTGCGATCGTCACTGGGGCAGCGAGTGGGTTTGGTGCACAGATTGCCCGTGACTATGTCGAAGAAGGTGCGAAAGTTGTTCTTGCTGACCTGAATCTAGAAGGCGCAAACCAGATCGCTCAGTCTCTTGGTGAAAATGCGCTAGCATTTAAGTGTAACGTCGCAATTAAAGATGATATTGATGGCCTAGTGAACTTCTGTGTAGAAAACTTCGGAACTCCTGATATTGTAGTAAATAATGCTGGTACAACTCATCGGAACCAGCCTTTGATGAATGTTGATGAAAAAACTTTTGATCTGATTTTTGATGTTAATGTTAAATCCATTTTCTATATGGTTAAAGCAGTTGTTCCGCTCATGCGAGAAAATGGCGGTGGCGTTATGTTGAATGTGGGTTCCGTTGCTGGCATTCGCCCACGGCCTGGTCTCACTTGGTATAATGCTTCTAAAGGCGCAGTTAACACACTCTCCCGCTCATTGGCTGTAGAGTTAGGTCCTGATGCGATCCGAGTTAATGCCATTTGTCCTGTACTTGGTGAAACCGGCTTGCTGGAACACTTCATGGGTGTTGAAGATACTCCAGAGAACCGGGCAAAATTCCTTACCACAATTCCCTTGGGCCGTTTGGCTAAAAGCTCCGATGTCTCTAATGCCGCTGTTTATTTAGCTTCGGATAAGGCTGATTTCATCACCGGCGTTGAGTTCCCCGTTGATGGTGGTCGAGTCATTTAATAAAATTCAATAAATTTGGCAGGGATATTAGTCCCTGCCTATGTTAGGTGTTACGTGATGCATATTAATAGAGCTAGTATAGGCAAGCCTTCCGGAACTATTAAAGACGCATTGTTGGCGGCATCGGTAAAAGATGGGCAAGTAATATCCTTTCAGCATCACCTGCGAAATGGGGATCTGGTATTGCTCCAGGTACTGGAGGCCCTGAAAGAACTGGGTGTCAAAAATATTACGATTGCGCCTACTGCAATAATGCAAGCTCATGCTAGGTTGACTGAATTTATCGCTGATGGAACGGTCTCTAAAATATATACCAATTATCTAACTGGTGACGTCGCTCGATATATCTCTGAGGGACGAATGGCTGAACCTGTTATAATGCAGTCCCATGGTGGGCGTGCAGGCTCAATTGTTAATGGGAGACTTAAGGTAGATGTTACATTTGTAGCCGCTCCTTCGGTTGATTCTAATGGCTCTGTACTTGCAAGCGGTATTCAATCATGTGCCCCATTAGGATACTCGATTACTGATGCACTTTATGCTAAATATACTGTCGCAGTGACAGACAATGTGATTGCTGAAAGGAAAGATACCTACGAAATCAGCCACAAATATATTGACTATATTGCGGTTGTTTCCAGCATCGGTGATGCCAATAAAATTAATTCAGGTTCTACTGTCCCAGCAGTCGATAGCAAGTCATTGGCAATTTCGAATAATGTGGTGAAAGTTATCACTAACTCTTCGTTATTCAGAAATGGATTTAGTTATCAAGCAGGTGCTGGAGGGATATCATTAAATGTTATTAACTCGCTTAGCAAATTAATGACCGAAAGGCAAGTAGTTGCAGGCTTTCTAGCCGGTGGAATTATGTCTTCCCATGTGCAAATGCTTAGGGAAGGTCTAGTACAAAAATTGTATAATGTTCAGAGTTTCGACAATGCTGCTGTTGATTCGTATGGCTTAGACCCTGCCCATCTTCGTATGTCTGTTCATGATTATGCCAATCCCTTTAATCGATTATCTATCGCTAATAGATTGGATTTTGCTGCCGTTGGTGCAACTGAAGTCGACTTGGATTTTAACGTCAATGTTGTTACTGGGTTCGACAATGTTATTCGTGGAGGTTCTGGTGGGCATATTGATATATGCGCTGGCTCCGACATATCGATAGTTACGACTAGGCTACATGCTAAAGGCAGGCCAAAAATCGTCAGGTCTGTTAATACAATTGTCACGCCCGGTAAATATATAGATATTATTGCTACGGACGTTGGTGTTGCTATAAATCCAAGGCGAGAGGATTTGAAACGTCAGTTAAGCAATTGCTCAATAGATATTGTAGATATGTCATGCTTGTTTGATCTTGCTTCCAGCGGTCTGGAAAACGATACGGAAGCTGAAAAATCTGAAAAAATTGTAGCAGTAATCGAAGATCAATTTGGAAATGTGATTGATTATATTTATGCTAACGATGTTATGTGAGCTTATGTTTAATTAGTTATGGAATATAAGGTAGATAACCCATTTTTAGATTTTCTTGGTATTAATCTTGTTAAATGGACGGATGGTTATGTTGAGTTTTTAGTTGATGTTCAGCCGCATCATTTAAATAGAAGCGCAAAGATGCATGGCGGCTTATTAGCGACCTTGCTGGATGTTGGATGCGCTTATCCTGGCTTATATAACAGGCAGGGTGATATTTTACACTCTGCAACATTATCTTTAACTATAAATTACGTCAAGTCGGTTGCTCCTAGTAAAGTGCTTACTAAAGGTAAATTAATTGGTGGAGGACGTAAAATATATTTTTCTGAGGCCTATGTATACGATGAACACGGTCAAGTAGTAGCGTATGCTCAAGGAACATTTAAACGATTAGGCTCTTCTTGAGCTTTATTTAGGTATGGGGTTGAGAAAATGAAGCATGATTTTTCTCTAATCGGCGGTTTGTTTCAAAAGAAATATCAGGCAGAAGACCTTAATGTAGTTAAATCTCATATTTTAGAGTTTGTTACAGAGTCTATGGTCGGCTCATATACGGAAAAAGGTAATGCACTAGCTCATTGGAGTTCGAATTGTGGTAATGATGCTGGTCGCCATGCATTTGTTACATGTCTCAAGTCTTTTTTGAATGGTGGTAAGTCGAGATACTCCATAAGTTATTGCTCTATCGGGTTGCCTGTTATTTCATCAGCATTGTCCGTAGCAGTTAAATTCAATAAGTCTGGATTAGAATTGATTAGAAGTATTTTGATCGGCTACGAGGTAATGTTTTGTATCTCAAGGTTTTTTGATGGTTCTAAACGTAATTATATTGCGAAAGACTACTATGTTAGCTGTATTGGTTCGTTCTTATCTGCTGCATATTTATTTAACATTAATGAGCAAGATGTTGAACTGCTAACTAATAAGCTGTTAGCCTTTGATTCTAATGCTAATGGCGTTAAATTCGATAATGATTTGTTAGCATGTGAGATCGCAAAGTCCGCAGAGACTGGCATTGTTTATGCTGAATTACTTAAGAATAGTTTTTTCGACACATGCTCTTCGTTGATTAACGATGAGTATTCTTTGTCAAACAATTTTTACATTGAATTAGATGTTATGTTAAAGAAGGATTGGAAGATTCATGAATTTAAGATTCTTTCTGACGAAGCATTAGAAGAGAGTGTTGAGTCCAGTGCCTGTACAGAACAAAGTCAAGTTGAAGATGTATTGTTTTTTGCAAAGAATCGACTTTCTTCTATCGGCATGGATGATGATGAATCTCATGATATTGTTAATTCGCTTCTTAATCTGGACAAAGAGTCTAGTGTTCCTGATTACTTGAATTGGTACTATTGATTTTTAATATGTCTTTTAACGGGGTTTTCTTAATTTTTCTGTTTTATGGTCTGATGCGTCTCGGGGTCGCGCTCGCCCGCTTTGTTCTTGGCCGAACAGGGCGCTCCGATGATGGTGGCATTCATCAACGTGCCTTTCTTGAGTAGCACGTCGGCCTCTGTGAGCCACTCTTTGACCGCCTCCAAGATCTTCCGCGCCAAGCCCCATGGCGTCCCAGCAAATGTCGTAAGTTCATAATCGTGGTGTGATCCGGAATGGGCCGGTCTAGCGAGAGTCCCGCGAACTGCCGCATCGAGGCGATTTCGTACAGCGTATCTTCCATCGCTGGATCGCTCATGCTGTACCACTGCTAATGGAAGTGGATGCGCAGCTTCGTCATCAACGGATAGGATCTACGACCGAAGTGCCCTATGAGTATTTCCGGTTTTGGGGTAATGCGGTTAGATGACAGCCTCCAAACGCAGCCAGGGCACTAACTCCTCCATTCGGGCGAGGTATTATTCCTTACGCGTGCGGTGCCGCTCGTGATAGTACGCGATGTCGGTGAAGCTCAGTTGCTGTTCCGTGCCTCAGGATCCGGTCGATTGAAGGCGCGGAATCCTCTCATGGCCGGGGACTTGGCCGCATCTTTGTATGGACTCTCCGGTTTTGAAACATCCTTGATGTTGGACATGTAAGGTCTTACTGCTCGCTTATATCCAGTCTCTTTAATTGAGCCGTTTTTATCGACTGACCTTGATGGAGATCCGTCTTCCAGCTCCCCATTTCTCTACCGGTCTCGTAGAACCCGCTGTGAACTCAGGTTTTGCTCACGTCAGTACGACCCGTTATGCCATCACACTAATGTCGTTGCATTCACCTCGGTTAATACTTTTCAAACTCATGCTGGCCGGTATTCAGATCCCTTCGCCAACATCGCCCAGAGTAACCGTGCATTCTTTGCCACTAGGGCAACTGCTGCTTTTTTAAAGCCCTTGCGTTCTCTACTAGCCTTGACCCACTGGCTCTTTCGGTCATCTTTACTCATATCAGGTAGTGCATTACAGCGCGAGCCCCATGGATGAGCAGCGTTCGCAGATAAACGTCTCCTCGTTTGGTGATCCGGCCATGTCGCGCTTGACCCCTGGTTGACCACTGTCTTGGTACAAGCCCGAGCCATGCCGTAAATTGCCGGCCGTTTTTGAAGGTGAAGAACTCCCTTACCTAGCTACGCTAGAGCGTCTTGCGCAGGACCTGTTGTTCTTGCTCACCAATGGCAAAGACTTAGAAAATACTCTTGGCCATGTCGAGACCAATACGTATCTTTTCTATGATAGCCTCCTTCTTTACGATTGGTTGCGCCAACTTCCAATCTGGCACATAGTTGCCGTAGGAGGGGGAGTTCATCCCATTTCCCTAGACGCTGATCGCACACCCAGGCCAGAAGGCTAAAAGGCTAAAAGTAACATTACCCGTGAAATAAATTGGGGGCTCAATGGATTGCAGTGTGCCTTTGTCTTGAATACACGCAAGCGGTCAAGCGGATTTATTATGTCCTGAAGCATTTTTGCTTCTTAGTGAAATGCGTACGCAATTAAATGAGAGTACAGCTAAATGCTGTCAATCTCATCTATGATTTCATTCCTAATCTACTTTTTAGTGCTAGCTGTTTACATTTCCTCAAGTGTGTGTTAAAAGTATTTACCCAAAAAAAATTTGTTTTTAAAATACCATGCATGTTGATATAACAGACCTTAATCTTTTTGTTTGCATCGCTGAATCACCTAGTTTGACGCAAGGGGCAAAGAAGGCATTTTTATCAGCAGCGGCTGCCAGCGTAAGGATAAAATCACTTGAGGAGGAATTGAAGACTCGACTTTTTTATCGAGATAGCAAAGGTGTTGAATTAACCGCTTCCGGTAAGAAGCTTTTAAAGCATGCGCGAGTTATTTTACGCCAGTTGGAATATCTTAAAAATGATTTTGCGTTAGATAAAAGTTCTGATTTTGGTCATATTAGAATCTACGCGAATACGACAGCTACAACTGAATACCTTCCAGATTTACTTGCTTACTATTTGTCTCATCATCCAGGTGTTTCCGTTGATCTAAAAGAAAAACAGAATGCTGAAATAATCCGTTCTGTTTCTGAGGGTGGTTGTGATATTGGTATAGTTGCTGGAGATGTAAAGTCAAAAACGTTAGAAGTTATACGTTTTGCGTCAGATGAATTGGTTCTTGTTGTACCAGCTAATCATCCATTGTCCAATAAAAACAGTGTTAATTTTATTGGTGCTCTTAAATATCCATTGGTCAGTTTAAATGATGGTAGTACATTAGTAGAGTTTCTTAAAAGTGAATCAAATAAAGTTGGTGAAGCTTTAGATCTTCGGATACAAGTTTTTAGCTTTGAGTCTGTTCTTCGCATGGTTGATTCCGGCGTTGGAGTTGCAGTTGTCCCTTATTCAGCTTATGAACGTCAGAAACAGTTTAAAAACGTAAAGTTTATAAAACTAGATGAGCCTTGGTCAAAGAGGGATCGATATATTCTAGTTAGAGATCTTAATGCACTGCCACTTTGCGCGATTGATTTAATTAATAAAATTTTGTCGGATCATGGAATTAACAAGCTGGATCTATAGGATATATTATTTCAATCAGGTTTTGTCGAAAGTTTTTATTTGGCTTCGTTATTTTGGTGGTTTATATGCGTGTTTCTTAAATCTAGAATCCATTTTTTTAGTTCTAGCGCTTCTTTATTTATATCTTGCCCTTCTGGTAATACTAAGCGATAACCAGGTTTTCTAGATAGTTGCATGTCTATTTCGAATGGGATGATAAGTTCTCCTTTTTAGGTAGTGTGTTATAAAATCTTTGTTGATTACGCAATGCCTAAATCATTGATAGTCGCCCCTGAAAAACTTTCAACCCATTGATTTGTAACGGGCTATACTGTGGTTCGACTAGGGAGCCTACGAATAAGTCGCCGATACCTCAGCTACCGCTGATTTGAGCTGGCATGGTCGCCGGAACGCCTGTTTTTTGTTCAGATCGCCACACCTGCATGCGGATTTCCCGACATGCAGGCGCACCTATCCTACGCCCGGAGCATCTGATCCATGATCTTGCCCAGTAGCAGTGGACACATCGTTAAGGTAGTAAACTGACCGAGGTGTCCCATGGCAAGACAAGCAGCTCCGATGAAGAAAAATCGTACACGTTACACCCAGGCCCACAAAGATGAAGCGCTCGCATTGGCAGACCGCATAGGCGTAACCGCGGCGGCTAGGGAGCTTATCCACGCAAGCCCGCTCTATCAAAGGCGAACCAAGGGCAGCATCAGCAAAGTCTCCCCCCAGACAGAATGTATATTGATCGGGGAGCTGGATATTGAAAAAAGGCTACGGTGTATTTCGCTAAATTCTGAAATGAAGTACGGCTTTATTCATGATTACAGAAACCTTCAACGTTCGCAGTCTATGCCGTGTGCTGGAGGTATCTCCCAGCGGTTATTACGCGTGGTGCCTGCGTGGTCGAGGGCTTTCGCGGCGTCAGCGCCGGCAAGCAGAGACCGATCACCGAGTCTCGCAAGCCTTTTACCGACGCAAAGGTCGTGCGTGTGTACCTCGCCTGGTCCTGGATCTGCATGACGCGGGGCTGCCGATCAACCGTAAAACGGGGGCGGCTAGTCAGTGTCGCCAGATCTTGAGAGCCAAAGCGACGGTTATACGCTTGCTCATGGCCCAGTCGAGCTGATGGGTGGGGGCACCACTTTTTTACGTTTGAATGGCGATTGCAAGAGCAGCGTCAACGCGCCGTTTGGGAGGTTTGTTGCCTTTTTATGGCATTACGAGCGCCTGCTGGGCTGCTGGAGAGTCAAGGGCAATATTATCGGGAACGTTCGCCTGCGGGGGAGGGGATCTCCGGTGTGCAGTTTGGGAAACGCAAGTAGAAAGAAGGGTACCAAGCCCCCTGGCAGATCGCCAGGGGTGTTGGTCGTCTAAAAAGGATGTGTTTAGCGTGTGTATCCTGGTCGGTATTACGTGCTGAGGAACTTCAGCAGCGCATCGACGCTGTCCTTGGCATCGCCGAACAGCATCCGTGTGTTCTCCTTGTAGAACAGCGGGTTGTCGACGCCGGCGTAACCGGTGCTCATACCACGCTTGAGCACGATGGTGGTCTTGCCTTTCCAGGGCTCCAGCACCGGCATGCCGGCGATGGGGCTGTCCGGCACTTCCTGCGCCGCCGGGTTAACGATGTCGTTGGCGCCGATCACGATCGAGACATCCACATTCGGGAAGTCCGCGTTGATCTCGTCCATTTCGTAAACGATATCGTACGGCACCTTGGCCTCGGCCAGCAGCACGTTCATGTGACCCGGCATGCGTCCGGCCACCGGATGGATGCCAAAGCGTACCTTGACGCCCTTTTCGCGCAGCTTCTTGGTGA
>NZ_KB899121.1 GCF_000378045.1 Marinobacterium rhizophilum DSM 18822 | reverse complement strand
AGTACTGGCCGTGATCGGCGACAACGGTGCAGGCAAATCCTCGCTGATCAAGGCACTGTCCGGTGCCCTGATACCGGATGCCGGCGAAATCACCCTGGACGGCCAGCCGATCAACTTCAAGAGCCCGATGGATGCGCGGGCAATGGGTATCGAAACCGTGTACCAGAATCTGGCGGTATCGCCGTCACTGGATATCGCAGATAACATGTACCTGGGGCGCGAACGTCGCCGCCCCGGCATCCTGGGCTCGGTATTTCGCATGCTCGACAAAAAAGGCATGCATGATGACGCCAAGGCCAAATTGGCGGAACTCGGCCTTCTGACCATTCAGAATATGAACCAGGCCGTGGAAACCCTGTCCGGCGGGCAGCGCCAGGGCGTTGCCGTGGCCCGTGCAGCCGCCTTTGCCCGCCATGTGGTCATCATGGACGAGCCGACGGCAGCACTGGGCGTGAAGGAGTCCCGCCGTGTACTGAACCTGATCAACGACGTACGCGCCAAGGGGCTGCCCGTCATCCTGATCAGCCATAACATGCCGCATGTATTCGAGGTGGCCGACCGGATTCATATCCATCGTCTGGGCAAACGCATCGCGATTGTCAAACCCGATACCCATACCATGTCCGAGGCCGTCGCCATCATGACCGGCGCTCTGGACCCCAATGATCATCCGGCCGGCGCGTTCGCGGCCTGAATCGGTTTTGGTGCGGCGGGCTGCTCGTTGGCCTGCCGCACCTTTTTCCTTGTTACACTCCCGCCCATCGATCACTGCCAGGCAGTTGCTCCTGTCTGTGTCGGTGACGGACCTTCAAGTTCGCCTTACCAGACGCGGTTGGCATGCAGGATGGAGCCTGACTTTCCTATGGCAATCCATTCCGATGCCACTGGAACCACGACGACGCTGATAAGCTAGCGTCCCGAAGGGCGACGGATTAAAAACATCAACGGGTGGTCATTCCACTACTACGCTTTGCCCGCCTGGCGTGATTGAATGTCGCTCCAGAACCAGCCCCAATGACTGCAATCGGCCACAGGAGCTTGCCATGCCCACAGTCAAACATCTGGCGGCGCTTGCAGCCCTGCTGCTGTGCCCCCTGACACAGGCTCAAAGCCCGTCCGCCCCCCTGCCCGCAAAAACGCCGCTGACCTCCATCGGCATCTCGGTATCGGACCTTGGCAATCCCTATTTCGTCGAAATCGCCCGCGGCGCCGAACGCCGTGCCCGTGAGCTTGGCGGTGATGGGGTACGGGTTCAGGTGGTGTCCAGCGCCTATGACCTGGCGCGCCAGATTCGCCAGATCGACCACTTTATTGAAGCAGGCGTACAGATGATCCTGCTGTCGGCCGCCGATCGCGAAGGCATCGCCCCCGCCGTCGCCCGGGCCCGCAAGGCCGGTATTCCGGTCATCGCTGTGGATGTCGAAGCCGCTGGTGCCGATGTCACCATCACCACGGACAACCGCGCCGCCGGCACCCTGGCCTGCGATTACCTGGCCCGGCGCATGGACGGTCATGGCAAAGTGGTCATCATCAATGGCCCGGCGGTGTCCTCGGTGATAGAACGGGTGGAAGGCTGTCACGAGGCACTGGCCGGCTTTGCCGGTATCGAACTGCTGTCCGATACGGCGAACGGCGGTGGCGCCCGCGAAGGCGGGCTTGAAAAAATGACTGCCCTGATGACCGCCTACCCTGATATCCAGGGTGTCTTTACCATCAACGATCCCTCGGCGCTCGGCGCCGAACAGGCGGCTCACCAGGCCGGGCGCAACAACTTTTTCATCGTCAGTATCGATGGATCACCGGCGGCCTTCGAGCAGCTCAGGGAACAGGACAGTCTGCTTGAGGCCAGCGCCGCGCAGTTCCCGGGACGCATCGCGGAACGGGCGGTCGAAACCGGCCTGCAACTGATGCACGGCGAGCCCGTCGACCCCCGGCGCATCCTGATTGCCCCGGAACTGATCACCCGCGACAACGTCGGGGAATACCAGAGCTGGAACGCCCCCGGTGAAAACATGGTGCCGAACTAAGGACCCGCTAGGCAGCCTGTGATGCGGTCCGCGATCCTCCAGTCGTTACGCGGCGCTTTGCACAAACCGGCGCCGGCACTGCGCGGCGTCAGCAGATCGTCCAGAAAGTCGTCACTCAGAGGTTCTGTGGTAATGCTGCATTCGCCGGGGTCCAGTAACGCCACCGCTGTCTTGAGCACCATTTCCAGCTGGCGGATTTTGCCAGGCCGGGCATAGCCCTGGTCTATTCCAATGCCATCGTGATTGATCAGCCGGACCAGAGAACTCCCCCTCCATTCCATTTCCCGGGGCGCACTCTGCTAACCAGCTGTTTTAGCGCCAGCACCGTTCAACGGCCGGTTACAGGCACACCAAAGCGCGTTGGTGACCAGACTGAACCCGAGGCCTTCGCCAGAAGCCGCGCTTTGCCCATGCCGACAAGACTCGCTGCTATTCCCCCGAGCGTTCCACGCCGTCCCATCCCACTGACCAACGCCCCGACTCCCCAACTGATTGCGGGCCGCCGTGTGCGTAAAAGCCCCTGGAAGTTGCCTGGCTTTACGCCCAGCATGCAGTCAGCATTTTCATAGCAATACAAAGCAATATCACCTGATCAAACAACAAACATGACAAAAAACACCTAATTTACTGACATAAAAACATTATTTATATATCGGTTTGCGAAATAAATTCACCTTCCCTAAGATAGAAAGCTCAGTCAGAAATGCTATGGAGAGTTGAATGAAACGCACATTGACCGCGCTGCTACTGGGCTTAGTCAGCACATTGGGCTTGGCCGATACCCTGGATGACGCCAAGGCATCGGGAAAGCTGACACTGGCGGTGGCCAACGAAATCCCTTACGGATACCTGTCCTCGGACGGAGAAGCCAAGGGCGAGGCGCCTGAAATAGCATTGCATACACTCAAGGCGTTGGGCATTGATGATGTCGAAGTGCTGGTCACTGAATTTGGCTCCCTGATTCCCGGTCTCAAGGCTGGTCGATTTGATGTCATCGCCGCCGGCATGTATATCAACCCCAAACGCTGTGAACAGATCCTGTTTTCCAACCCCACCTACACCATCGGCGAAGGCTTTCTGGTAAAAACCGGCAACCCCCTGGCACTCAAAAGCTACGACGACATCAAGACCCAACCGGATCTCAAGCTGGGCGTTATGGCCGGTGCGGTTGAGTTCGGTTATGCCAAGGACTTTGGCATCGCCCTCGACCAGATTGTCACCCTGCCGGACTACCCCAGCGGTGTCGCAGCCCTTAAGGCGGGCCGCATCGACGCACTGGCCGGTACCGTGCTCACCATGGCCGAGCTTGGCAAAAAAAGTGACGACGTAGAACTGGCCCAGCCTTTCGAAGATCTGGTCATCGACGGCAAAAAGGTTAACGGCTACGGCGGCTTCGGTTTCCGCCCCGGTGACGAGGGCCTGCGTGATGCCTTCAACACGCAACTGGCCGACTTTATCGGCACTGACGAGCATCTGGCCCTGGTGGAACCCTACGGATTTGGCGTCCATACGCTGCCGGGTGATGTCACCACTGCACAACTGTGCCAGCCCTGAATGGCCCGCCACCGGACCGCCGTGCAGCTAACGGCAGCTGGCCGGCAGACCCGATAACGGCGGATCCCGTCAGGACCCGCGCGCACACATGGCGCCCCCGCTAAGGGGGCCGCTAGCGTCGGCGCACTGACACTGACCGGCCCACGGCTGAAACGCCAACAGTCCTCCGTTACCGCGCTTCACCGCCATACATAAGATGGTTTTGCGGCACACAAAGCCATGCCATGCCTGGCAAGGAACACGACAGATGCCTGTTACCGAAATACTGACCGCCTTGGTGGGCGGCGCTGTCATCACGATGAAGATCGTGGTCATGGCGCTGCCACTGGCGACTCTGATGGCATTTACCGCCGGCCTGATGCGGATCAGCGAACACCGCTCGCTGCGCTGGCTCGCCGTCATCTATGTAGAATTTTTCCGCGGCACCTCCGCCCTGATCCAGCTCTACTGGATCTACTTCGTACTGCCCCTGTTTGGCCTCAGCATTGATGCCGTTACCGCCGGTGTCGCTGCACTCGGGCTCAACATCGGTGCCTATGGTTCGGAAGTGGTCCGCGGCGGCCTGCTGTCGGTCGACAAGGGACAGACTGAAGCGGCGATTGCGCTGAACTTTACGCCCCGTCAGCGCCTGTGGCGCATCATTTTGCCCCAGGCACTGGTCGGCATGATGCCGCCTTTTGGCAACCTGGCTATTGAACTGGTCAAGGCAACCTCTCTGGTCAGTCTGATCACCATTGCCGACCTGACCTATCGCGCCAAGTCACTGGCCGACATGACCCTGCAGGTTGAGCAAATATTCGGCCTGGTACTGGTGTTCTACTTCCTCATGGCCCAGGCACTGACACTGGGTATTCGCGCCCTGGAAAAACGCCTGGGAAAAGGCATGCAGCGCGGGGGATTGTCATGAGGCAGACCTGCAAGCACCACCTGAACGGCCCGTGCGGGCTCAAGACAATGCTCACCCATACGGTTAGCCGCAAGCGCATGGAGGAGTCGTCGTGATCGAGTTCAACTGGGACTGGGCCTTTGCCTGGGAAGTTCTGCCACTGCTGCTGGACGCCTGCCTTGTCACCCTGCAGGCAACCCTGTTCGGCAGCATCCTGGCCGTTGTCACTGGCCTGATACTGGCACTGCTTCGCCGCAGCCAGTCGAAAGCCGTGGCCTACAGCGCCTACTGGTGGATGGAATTTATCCGCAGCACGCCGCTGCTGGTGCAAATCTATTTTCTTTATTACGTGGCCCCGGAATGGGGTCTGAACATGTCGCCGATGGTGACCGGTGTGATCGCGCTGGGACTGCACTACGGCGCCTACCTGTCGGAGGTGTTTCGCAGTGGCATTGATGGTGTCGGCAAGGGTCAGTGGGAAGCCTCGATAGCGCTTAACCTGTCACCCTATCGAACCTACCGTGATGTGATACTGCCCCAGGCATTGCGCTCAATGATACCGGCCAGCGGCAATTACATCATTGCCATGTTCAAGGAAACGCCGCAATTATCGGCCATCACGCTGCTGGAAATGCTGCAACTGGCCAAAATAATGGGCTCCGAAAATTTCCGGTACCTGGAACCCTTTACGCTGGTCGGCCTGATTTATCTGGCCCTGAGCCTCGTCGCCAGCACCGCGGTTCGACAGGCCGAACGTCGTTTCCCGAAAGAAGGATTTACCCTCTCATGAGTGAGTTTGCCATCGAGTTTGAAAACGTCACCAAGAAATTCGGTGACAACGTGCTGTTCGAGGACTTCAATCTGCAAATCAGGCAAAACGAAGTCGTGTCCATTATCGGGTCCAGCGGATCCGGGAAATCCACACTGTTGCGCATTCTGATGACGCTGGAGAACATCGACGGCGGCAAGGTGCTGGTTAACGGAGAACCCCTGTGGCACCGTCTGCACAACGGCATTTGGCTGCCCGCAGACGAACGTCACCTGCACCGCATGCGAGGCCAGCTTGGCATGGTCTTCCAGCACTTCAACCTGTTCCCGCACATGACGGTACTGCGCAATATTACCGAGGCGCCGATCTATGTGCTCGGGCAGTCCAGGGAAAGCGCCCGGGCCCAGGCGCACGACCTGCTGCGCATGGTCGGGCTCGAAGACAAGGCAGAGGCCTACCCGGCCGAGCTTTCAGGCGGCCAGAAGCAGCGCGTCGGCATCGCCCGGGCGCTGGCCATGAAACCGAGCATTCTGCTGCTGGATGAAATCACCTCGGCGCTGGATCCCGAACTGGTGGATGAAGTGCTGGAAGTCATTCGCAAGCTCGCGGCCGAAGATGCCTTTACCATGATACTGGTGACACACGAGATGTACTTCGCCCGGGAAATCAGTGACCGGGTCTGCTTCTTTGATGCCGGCAAGGTCGTTGAGGAAGGCCCCCCCGAGCGCATTTTCAACCAGCCTGAGCATGAGCGCACACGTGCCTTCCTGAGTTCCTTCCTAAAAGCGCCTTCTTCAAACACCTAACCGTTAAATGTTTCGATGGACATCGGTCAGCGTCGTTTGTCGCGACGCTGTCGCTGCACCTCTGCTTACACCGGCGCCCAGAGCATGAACTTGAGCCCGCGCGCAACAACGCCTATACATTCATAATAAGTAGCGCTAATCATGGATGCCCGGATTCAGTCCTGCCCGGCACCGGTGCAGGCCGATGCCGTTTTAGACACCGGGGGTTCAGCTAGCGGTTTTTTCAGGTACCACAACCCGTTATGGAGCCACGCACATGAACAGATTTGGCATAGAGGCATGGTACAAACCCGAAGGTGCTGACAAATCGGCGCCCCTGGGCCTGATCAGGTTCAGAGTCACCCCCGACATGCACCTGAAACTGTCCGACGCCGAGGACCAGCTCAATGACAGCGACAAGCTGGAGCTTGACATCGATATAGAACAGGCTGGCCTGGAACTGGAAACACCGCCGGAGTGCGGTGCATTAAAAGACTGCAAATTCCACGTCTACCACCACAAGAACGACCCTCGCGCCCACTTTTTCCTGGTCGGGCATCGGGTCAGCGACAATGCGCTGGTGTATTCCAACGCCATCGTCATCGACCAACTGGGCTGAAACCACGCTGGCCACGAGCCCGCGCAGCGCTTGCCGGGATTTTTCACGCCCGTTCGAGGCAAACTGACGGGCAGGCGCGGCGCTGGACGCGCAATCGCTCGACGCGCAAGGGAGCTTCGCGTATCAGTTCCTGCGACCCGTCAGCCTGGTACGTACCAGGTTGACGGGCCCGAGCCAGCAAGTCGTCATCTTCGATCAGTAGCAGATCCATCAACCAGAATTCTTGGAAAACCCCGCTATCTAGCGGCCAGAAATTAACACTATCTTAAGCTGTTTGCCGGGTGGCGACATCTGTGAGAGACGTTATTCAGGGCGAGGCCCGTTGGCCGTTCACTCAGCCTGTATGAGGCATTTTTGGGGGATCCAGCTGCGCCGTAACGGACAGGACATAAAAAGCCCCCGCCAGGCGATGCCCGGCGGGGGAAAACAACGGTCAGAGCAAAGTGAAAAAAAGCAGCGCGGCGGGGCTGTCTGGAATGCGGCCTAACAAAGTCTGCCGGCATTCTAACCATCGCTGCCAGCCGAAGGGAGATGGGGTCCCAGTGGCAAACAATGTCAGTATGCCGAACGATACCGCTGCCGGCTCTCGGCCTTAAGTGGGTTTTAACTACGACTTTAGCCGCACAACCGGCCTGAAACATTCTGACGCCTGGCTTACAGCCGCCGGCATGACCAGCCCGTAGGTCTGTAGGCCTGTAACGACGTCGATCTAACTGGGGCCGCCAGGCATTACTTAAATGAGATAGACGCCAGGATGTTGCGCTCGCCCTTGAAGGGCTGGCGTGCATGCAGCACGGTGTGGTTGTTGATCCAGAGCACATCACCGTGCTGCCATTTGAAGTTGACACATTCCTTGTCCATCTGGCGTACCACTTCATCGATCACTGCCTCATCCATCGGTTCGCCATCCGCGGTCACGACGGCGGTCTTGCCCTCATTGCGGGCATCGTTCCAGCCGGTATAGACCGCCACGATGGAATTAAAAAACACCTTCTGGCCGGTTTCCTCATCGAAACGTACCGCATCCAGCACCGCTGTCTGCGTACGCACACTGCCATCGGGCAGCCATTCCCAGTTCATGCCAGCCTCGGTCATTTTCTGCTCGGCCTCGGCTACCGTGGTGACATTGAAGGTTTCCTTCCAGGAACGCCCGATGGCGGATTCCGTGTCGGTTACCGCCGGCATCACGCGCACATAACGCACGCCCTGCTGTTCGATCTTGTGGGCAAACGCAGGTGCAAACTGCTCGATCCTGCTGAAGATCTCACCGGAATGCAGAATCGAGGTGGCCCCGCCTTCCTCGGATGCCACATCGCAGTAAAAGAAAATATAACCCGGCGGCGTCGGCACCTGGGCCATTTCATGGTGGAACGGAATTTTTTCCGAGGCCGGGGATTCATTGGCGGTGACGATGCGCGAGGTCGTCACCTGGCTGCGCGGCGCCGCGCCGCCGATGTAGGGCATGTTCTGAAAGTCGGTCGCGTTGAGCATGTCTTCAAACGCCTGCACGTCGGGCACCGCAAAACCGCGAAACAGCACTGCCCCATGGCGGATCAGCAGATCCTTGAGCTGCACCCGGTTCTCGTGCACCCAGGCATTCACCGCCTGGCTGCGGTATGCCGTTGCATCATCTTGGGGAACGACCACCAGGGGAAAGTCGAGTCCGTTGACCTGTTTCTGACCGTCTACGCTGGAAAAACTGATGCTCATGATTACGACTCTTGTTGTTAGCAGGCAGGGTTTGAAGATGTCGAGCAGGGTTCGACCAAGCATGAATCAATCATGCATGAATTTAGTAAGACCAACCTTAGCAACGGACAAATTAAAAGTAAATCAATTGTAAATGAATTTATTAACCCAAGATCATAAGAAAACTCTATCCAACTGAAATATAAGTATTTTTTATCTACAAGTATTGCATCATCAGGTTTATAAAGGCCCGGCATCTGTCCGGGCCCCACGCCGGTATCAGCGCTCGAATGAGAAGCCGGCATCCGTCAGGGTTACCGCCTTGCCGGTGGCCGCCGAATGCTGGGCCGCCAGGCCGATCACTACGGCCTTGAGCCCGTCATCAACCGTGACATCCACCGCCGTGCCCTCGGTCAGGGCGCGATAGAACCCCAGGTGCTGGTAGTAGGTCGATCCATTGTGGTCCCCGGCCGCCAGTATGTTGGGGTCCACCGGAATCTCGGCCTCGATCGGCCCCTTGGGTTCACGCGGACTCAGCACCACCCGCGCCACCGGCGCCGCCCCCAGGGTTTCCTCGGGCCAGAAGCGCCCGGGACCCGGCACGAAGCACTCGAGCTTGCCAAGCGGTCCGATGGCACAGATCTCTTCCTGATAGCGTGAACCTTCGGCAAACATGTTCAGCTCCAGCATGGCCCTTTTGCCGCTGGCAAAATCCAGCACTACATAGGCATTGTCCAGAATGTCGGGACGCTCGCCGCTGTAGGCTTCATCAAGATGGTTATTGTCCTGACCGGCCGAGGCGTAGACGCGTACCACCTCGTCATTCGCCAGCAGACGCATCAGGTCGAAGAAATGGCAGCACTTCTCCACCAGGGTGCCGCCGGTGTTGCGGTTGAAACGGTTCCAGTCGTTGACCTTTTCGAGGAACGGGAAGCGGTGCTCCCGCACGCTGAGCATCTTCAGTTCGCCGACATCGCCCTGTTGCAGATGCTTGCGCAGCGCCGTGATCGGCGGCATGTAGCGATATTCCATGGCGACCCAGAGCGGCGCCGAGTGGCGTTCGGCCGCCTGCCTGATCGCCGCGACCTGCTCCAGCTGGGTAATGACTGGCTTTTCAATCAGCACGGCAAGCTGAGTGTTGGCCAGAATGGCCAGCAGCTGTTCCGCATGCTGGTAGTTGGGGGTAACCACCACCAGAGCATCCAGCCCCGGCACCTGCAACAGCTCGTCGATGGAATCCAGCATGATGGCATCAGGTGCCAGCCTCGCGGCCTGCTGCTTCATCTGTGCATCGGGTTCAGCAATGGCCACCACCTGTGCCCCCTCGATCAGCGCCAGGTTACGCAGGTGCTCCTGCCCCATCATGCCGCAGCCCAAAAGACCGTATCTGACAACCTTGCTCATAAGTAATCGCTCTCCACTTTTATTATTGCTGTAGACAACATCAGTGAGGCCACCGCTGGTCGCCTCCTCAATCACCGGCCTGCAGGCCGGACCTGGCCACGCCGCCACTAGCAGGAAGCGGCGCCGGTATGGTGCTCCAAGGATTCATGACATGAATCATTGATATATGAATTCCCCCCCTGCCGACCTCAGGACCAGCGGGCGAAATAGCGGCACTTGTGCGGATCAAACCAGGTGCGCGAAAACTCCTCCACCTGGTTACTGTTGGACCAGCCCTTGCGCTCGACCCGCGCCAGAATGGTGCCTGCTGGCAGGCCCAGCTGTTCGGTAACCCAGTCCGGCGCGATGGCACAGTCGATCCGGTCTTCAACCCGGCCGATCCAGAAATCAAAGACCTCGCGGTAGTGCATGTACAGCGACTCGTGCAGATCGTCGGCGCTCAGGCTGTCGCTGTGGCGATGATCAATCCAGATTTCCTCCACCGCCACCGGCAGATTGTTGAGGTAGCGTCGACGCCGGATTGACCAAAGCTTGGCTTCGAGATAGTCCATTTCCAGTTGCTGCGCCACCTCCGCTGACTGCACCATCGAAACGGCCAGCGTATCGGCGCGGGGCACGCCGCCGCCGCCGAGCAGCTCCAGGTGGAAAAACTGATAGATGGCGGTGCCGGTCGGCGCGCGCTTGACGTAGGTACCCGAGCCCTGCCGGCGTTCCAGCAGGCCATCGCCTTCCAGTTTGGCCAGTGCCTTGCGCAGCGTTCCCACGGCAACGCTGAGGCTGGCGGCCAGCTCCGACTCGACCGGCAGGCGCTCGCCCGGCTGCCAGTGACCGGCGGCGATCTCGCGGTGCAGCAGCTCGCCGATCTGGATATACAGGGGCAGTTTTTTGGATTTTTGGTTTGTTAACACCCGTGATTCCTCAGTGTCCGTACACGTAATGGCCCAATGAACTATCAGGGGACAATTGCAATATACCGGTCCTGACCGATAAAGCACAACAATTCATGCATGATTGATTTACATCAATAGAATACGCTGATAGGGTGAGTGCAACATCGGCTACCAACCTGGCTGCAACCCGTTGCGCAGTCGGGGGTACCGGACAACAAGAATTTTCCTGCCTCGCCGGTAGCGCCGGCAAGTGCAAAAAACGTGGAGACCGAATCCCTTGGAAAAAGTGCAGCTTGGCAATACCGGTGTTGAATTCAGCCGACTGGTCTACGGCGTCTGGCGTCTGGCGGACGATGCCGATACCTCGGTGGCAAACGTGCGCGCCAAGATCGATACCTGCCTGGAACAGGGCATCACCACGTTTGATCATGCCGATATCTACGGCGACTACCGCTGCGAAGCCCTGTTCGGGCAGGCACTGGCCGCCGATCCCACACTGCGCCAGCAAATGCAGCTGGTCAGCAAATGCGATATCGCCCTGGTGTCCGATACCTTTCCCGGCCGGCGCGTAAAGTATTACGACACCAGCGCCGCCTATATCCGCAACAGCGTCGATACCAGCCTGGCCAACCTGCACAGCGAACAGCTCGACCTGCTGCTGATTCACCGCCCGGATCCCTTTATGGATGCGGCAGAAACCGGCGCGGCACTGGATGCCCTGGTCGATAGCGGCAAGGTCCGGGCGCTTGGCGTATCCAACTTCATGCACTGGGACTGGCGCCTGCTGCAGCAGCACATGAAACACCGTCTGGTCGTGAACCAGATTGAAATGAACCTGCTGCAGCGCGAGGCCTTTACCGACGGCACCCTGGCGAGCATGCAACTGGACGGTCTGGCCGCCATGGCCTGGTCGCCGCTGGCAGGTGGAGCCCTGTTTGGCGACTCCCCCGCTGCGCAGCGGCTGCGCCCGCTGCTGCGCCGGCTCGCCGAGCAGAATAACAGCAGCCCGGACCTCGTGGCCCTGGCCTGGCTGATGAGCCATCCGGCCGGCATCATGCCAGTGGTGGGCACCAACAATATCGAACGCGTGCGCGCGCTGTCCGGCGCCTGCGATATCCGCATTGACCGGGAAACCTGGTTCGAACTCTGGAGCGCGGCATCCGGCCAGGAAGTTCCCTGAGCCAGTACCCTTAACGTCCGACTCTGTCAGAGATTCCGGGGCACCCTTGCGGTGCCCTCTAAAACTGAACCCCTGAATAATTTTAATAAAAGGGTGTGGCAGCTCATGAAAATACTCAAGTTCTGTCTTGGCTGGCTGGAACTCATCAATGCGGTGATGATTCGCATTGGCAAGTCAGTGGCCTGGATCTGTGTCGCCGCCATGGTGCTTTGCATTCTGCTACAGGTCTTCTGCCGCTACGTACTCAACAACGCCCTGCCCTGGCCCGAGGAAGCAGCCCGCGCACTGATGATCTGGATGATGGCGCTGGTGGCAGCCAATGCCTATCGCCAGGGGTCCTTTGTCGCCATCGACATGCTGCATGGCTTCCTGCCCCCCCGGGCAACGGCCGTACTCAAGTTTTTCCTGCTGCTGATATCGGCGCTGGTACTGATACAGCTGTTCAGCCTGGGGCTGGAATTTTTTCAGCGTGGTTTTCGCACCCGAGCCGCCTCCTTCAACCTGTCCCGGGCCTGGATCTATCTGGCCATGCCGGTGTGCTTTGGCAGCATGCTGCTGGTCAATGCCGAACTGCTGTTACGGGAAGTCGGGCGCCTGTTTGGGCGCAAAGACGAGTTCCCGGCGCCTGAGCTCGACGCCTCGTCCCTCCCGGAAGCCGAATAAAAGGATCACGCATCATGCTCGTATTATTCCTGCCGCTGTTCCTGATTTTCCTGCTGATCGGCATGCCGGTGTTTTTCGCCATGCTGTCGGCCCCCGGTATTCTGCTCATGACCCAGGGCATGGAGCGGGATATCCCCATGCTGTTTCGCAATATCTATAACGGCATCGATTCGTTCCCGCTGATGGCCATTCCGTTCTTCATGCTGGCGGGCGAACTGATGAACCGCGGTGGCATCACCCTCAGCCTGGTCAACTTCTCGCAGGCCTTTATCGGCCATGTACGCGGTGGCCTGGCCCACGTCAACGTGCTGTCGAGCATGCTCTTCGCCGGACTCTCGGGGTCGGCCGTGGCGGATACCTCGGCCATCGGCTCCATGATGATTCCAGCCATGGAGAAAAACGGCTACACCCGGCGTTTCTCGGCCGCCATCACCGCCGCCTCGTCGGTGATCGGGCCGATCATTCCGCCCTCAGGCATCATGATTATCTACGCCTACACCATGGAAGTGTCGGTGGCGGCACTCTTCGCCGCCGGTGTGGTGCCCGGCATCCTGGTGGGGCTCGGCCTGATGGCGGTCATTGCCCTGATGGCCAAGAAATATGATTTCCCGGTGGCCGGCCCCAAACAGAGCTGGCCACAGCGGGCCACCGCCACCAAGAGTGCGTTCCTGCCGCTGCTGACGCCCGTTATCATTCTGGGCGGTATCCTGGGCGGCATCTTTACCCCAACCGAAGCCTCGGCCATTGCGGTGGGCTATGCCCTGGTGCTGAGCATCTGGGTCATGAAGACGGTAAAGATCAAGGAACTGCCGGGAATCTTCACCCGCAGCGCCCAGTCGTCCGCCGTGGTGCTGTTGCTGGTGGGTGCGGCCATTGCGTTCAAGACCGTGGTCAGCCTGTCCCATACCGCCGAACAGCTGGCCAGCTGGGTACTGACCATCAGCGACAACCCGCTGATACTGCTGTTCATGATCAACATACTGCTGTTCGTGGTGGGCATGTTCCTGGATGCCGGCCCCGCGATCATCATTCTGGGGCCTATCCTGGCACCGGTCTTTATCGGCATCGGTGTGGACCCGATTCACTTCGCCATCATCATGAGCGTCAACCTGACCGTGGGGCTGGCAACGCCGCCCATGGGCCTGGTGCTCTTTGTCGCCTCCAGCGTGTCGGGCGAAAAGGTCGAAGCCATTGCCAAATCCATACTGCCGTTCCTGTTCATCGAGATCGTGGTCATTTTCCTGATTACGTTCTTCCCGGCGCTGTCCATGACCATCCCCCGATGGCTCGGGCTCGCCTGATGCAGCCCCCCACCCACAAGAAGAAGCAAGAGGATCTACACATGGTGATCAACAAAACCCTGAAGTCTGCCCTGGTGGGCACTCTGGCGGGCGCCACCCTGCTGTTCGGCGCGCTCAGTTCCGCCGCCGAGTTCAACCTGCGGGCAGTGGCCAACTCCAACGAAAACGACGAAGACTACGACGGCCTGGTGGTGTTCAAGGACTTCGTCGAGGCCCACTCCAACGGCAAGATCGGCGTGGAGCTGTATATCGGTACCCAGCTGTGCGCCAACGGCACCGAGTGCATGCAGGCGCTGGAAGACGGCTCCGTGGACGTGTTCATCTCCACCGCCAGCGGCGTGGGCAACATGTTCCCCTATGTCCAGGTGCTGGACCTGCCCTACCTGCTGCGCGATGACCGCGTCGCCGAAACCGTGCTGTCCGGCAACTTCACCCGCGAACTGCGCAAGTCCATTCTTGAAGACTCCGACAATCAGGTACGCCTGATGACCATTGGCAACACCGGCGGCTGGCGCAACTTTGCCAACACCAAACACACCATCAAGACACCCAAGGATATCGAGGGCCTGAAGATCCGTACCGTGGTATCGGACCTGCCCCAGGAACTGGTGAAGTCGCTGGGCGCCAGCCCGACGCCGATCCCCTGGCCGGAACTCTTCACCTCGTTCCAGACCGGCGTGGTGGAAGGTTCCAAGAACGGCATTACCGACATCATGAGCATGAAGTTCCCCGAAGCCGGGCTCAAGTACATCACCCTGGATGGCCATGCCTACATGTCCGCCTACTGGTTCATGAACAACGAGAGCTTTCTGAACATGCCGGAAGACATGCGCCGCGTGATCGTAGACGGCTTCTCGGCGCTGCAGCAGGCCACCTTTGCCTCGCCCAAGCGCAAGTCCATCAAGGCCTACCAGGAATTCAGCGCCGCCGGTGGCGAAGTCTATGTGCCCACACCCGAGCAGAAGGACGCGTTCAAAAAAGCGGCCGAACCCGTCTACAACTGGTTCAAGGGCAACGTGAAGGACGGTGAAAAGTGGTTCGATCTGCTGGCCAGTGAATCCGCCGCGGCGGAACAGACCATCGAGAAAAGCTACGCCAGCGACCTTAACTAGCAGCCATCACAGGCCTGGTAGTACGCCGTCTGGCGCGCTTATTCGCAGTCCCTGTCCGTCGCAAAGGGCGGCCCGCGGTACGAAAGCAAAAAGCCACGCATCAGCGTGGCTTTTTGCTGTTAACTGGCAGACAGAGAGATGGCGATAGACCGTGGGAGCCCGGTCTGCGGGCGAATCGGAAGCACACCTGGGCTAATCGCCCGCGCAGCGGGCTCCCACAGGCAGTGGCTCTGTTCCACTGGCGCTTGAACGAAAGTATCCGCTAGCCTCAAAGATAGCGCCGATAGAACGCCAGCTCCTGCTCCAGCACCTGAACCTGGTTATCGAGCTGTCGAAAGCCGTGACCTTCGTCCTCGAACAGCTGCACCTCGGTCTCGATCCCGCGCGTCCGCAGCGTAGCGGCCATGCGCAGCGTCTGATCCGGCAGGACCACCTTGTCCTGCATGCCCTGGAAAAAAATCACCGGCGCGCTGATACGCCCGGCATTCGCCAGCGGTGAACGCGCTTTAAAACGCGCTTCATCGGCCTTCGACTCGCGCTCTGGTTCGAGCAGAAGCCAGTCAAGGTAACGGGATTCGAACTTGTGGGTTACACGTGCAAGCGATAGCGGATCGCTGACGCCATAGAGGCTGGCGCCGGCCCTCAACCCCTCCAGCCCGACCAGCGCACTCAGGGTGGTGTAGCCACCAGCGCTGTTGCCGCGAATGAAAACACGCCCTGTATCGACACGCCCGGTTTTGCCCAGCGCGTCTATCGCGGCGGCGACATCCTCCACATCGGTGCGCCCCCAGTTGCCGGCCAGACGGTGACGGTAGGCGCGACCAAAACCTGCGCTGCCACGGTAGTTCAGATCCAGTACGGCAAACCCCTGGCTGCACCAGTACTGCAGCGCAGGACGGTATTCCGGATAGCTGGTGGCCGTTGGGCCGCCGTGGGTCATGATCAGCAGGGGGGGCCGGGCATCAGGCTCACTGCGGTGTGCCGGGCAGTGGCCGGTTGGATAATACATAAATCCATGCACCTGCTCAGTGTCTGCCACCGTGCAGCTAAACGGCTCCGGCGCTGCAACCCGATGCGTCGCGGGCTCGCCACCAGCCAGCACGCGGGGTTCGCCGCTGTGGCTATCAAATGCAAGCACGGCCACGCCAGCATCGCTGCTCTGGCCGATACAGTAGATATGGCCCTCGAACGCACAGACCGACCGGATCAGGCCATAGTCCGGCGCCATATCCCGCACGGGTTTGCTCGCCTGGATATGCAGCAGACGCCCACACCCCTGATCCACCAGGGCACAGACGTAGTCGCCATTTTCGGCGCGCGTCCATGTCTTTAGACCCAACTGCCACTGTGCCACGCCGAATTCCGCCGCCAGCGGACAGACATTCTCCCAGCACCCGGACCGGTCCCGCCGGTACAGGTTCCACCAGCCGCTGCTGTCACTCACAACATGCAGCCGGCCTGCGGCATCAAACCCCGGCTGAAACAGCGCTTCAGGCCCCTCGCCCACCGAGAGTTCCCGCTGCTGCACAGGGTAGCCCTCCGTATCCAGTCGCGCGTGAAACAGGCGCGTGCAGACCCAGGGCTGATGAGGGTGATCCCACGCCAGCCAAGCGAGCTCCCCGCCGTCGGGACTCAAGCAGGGCGAGCTGTAGAAATCGTGCCCGCTGGCCAGCGTATGGGGGCCTGCTGCGCTGAAACCACGGCCCTGCGACCCCTTGCTGCTTAAGCCCAGCGACACCAGAGTATTCTGCGGTGCACGCTGGCTGCGCTCAGAATAATGCGTTTCGGCAACGGCAATCAGTCGCCGCCGACCGGGGTCATAGAGCAGATCGCCATAGCGGGTATCGGGGGTATGGGTAAGCTGCAGGCAATTTAACGAGCCTGGCACCGTATCGATGTCACCGAGCGGTTGCAGCCAGATCTGCTGGTCGGCAGCATTGACGAACACTACGCGATCCCCGGCCACGCAAAAGGCACCACCGCCATATTCGTGTACGCGGCTGCGCACGCTAAAGCCCGGTGGCGTGAGTACCTGGCGTCTGCCCCGGAACAGACGCACCAGCCGGTTGCAGCCATCCTTCGGCTGATATTCAAGCCAGATCAGGCCATAGCGACAGGCCACCAGAGCGGCATAGTCGTGTTGCGCCGCGCAGGCGTCACGGGCGCTGAGTGCAGGGCTCATGGAGCCTCGCTTCGCCTCCGCTGGCCCACCGAGTTCAGTCGCTGCGACAGAAGACACGGCTGTTGCGCTCGTTACGAAAGGTCATGGGCGTATCGGTGGGTACTTCCGCTTCACTGCGTGCCTGCAGGATCTTGCCGTGATGCGCCGATTTGCTGCACACCGGGTCCGCATTGGCGGCATCCCCCGTCAGCATGTAGGCCTGGCAACGGCAGCCGCCAAAGTCTTTGCCCTTTTCATCGCAGGAACGGCACGGTTCCTTCATCCAGTCGTCGCCACGGTATTTGTTGAAACCAAAGGAGCGGTACCAGATATCCTCCAGGCTGCGGTCTTTCACGTTGGGGAATTGAACCGGTAGCTGGCGCGCACTGTGACAGGGTAACGCCGTACCATCGGGTGTCACGGTGAGGAAAATCTGCCCCCAGCCGTTCATGCAGCCCTTGGGACGCTCTTCGTAGTAGTCAGGCGTTACGAAGATCAGCTTGATCGGATTGCCGGCGGCTTCAAGCCTGGCGCGGTACTCATTCGTGATGCGCTCGGCCCGCTCCAGCTGGGCTCGACTGGGCATCAGCTGCTCACGATTTTCGAACGCCCAGCCGTAGTACTGGCAGGTCGCCAGCTCCACGTAGTCAGCCCCGAGCTCCACACAAAGCTCGATAATGCGGTCGATACGATCAATGTTGTGCCTGTGCGTGACGAAGTTCAGCACCATGGGATAGCCGTTGGCCTTGACCTCGCGTGCCATCTTCAGCTTCTGCTCAAACGCCTTGGCGGAGCCGGCCAGCATGTTGTTGACCTCGGCGTCGCTGGCCTGGAAGCTGACCTGGATATGGTCCAGCCCCGAGGCACGAAACTGTTCCAGCTTGCGCTCATTGAGCCCCAGTCCCGAGGTGATCAGGTTACTGTAATACCCCAGATGACGGGCTTCCTGAATCAGTTCGTTCAGGTCCGGCCGGGTCAGCGGTTCACCGCCGGAGAAGCCCAGCTGCGCTGCGCCCATCTCCCTGGCCTGGCGCAGTACCTGCACCCATTGTTCGGTGCTCAATTCCTGGCCACTGGCGGAAAAATCCAGCGGATTGGAGCAGTACGGGCACTGCAGCGGACATTTGTAGGTCAATTCCGCCAGCAGCCAGAGCGGCTGGCCGGCGGGCTTGGGCTCAACATCCGGCAGGCAGCCGGACACTGGCGACAGGCTAGAGGAAACGGATCCAGTTCTGTTCACGGGCCACCTCCATAAATTCGCGCACATCACCCGCCAGGGAGTCGGCATCGGGAAAGGCCTGCTGCAACGCCGCGGTTATCTCGGCTTCACTGCGCTGGCCGTCCACCCGCGCCAGAATCTCGCCGGCGCTCGGGTTGAGCTTGATCATGCCCTCGGGATAGAGCAGCACGTAGCTGTCCTGCGCCTTTTCCCACTGCAGGCGAAACATGGGATTAAACCCCGGTATGCGTTGAACACTCATGAGAAAAGCCCCCGGTGGTAAACCCGCTTGTCCGTCACCGTATGGTACGGCGCGCGGTCGAGCTGATAGGCCATGGTCATGGCATCGAGCATGCTCCAGAGCACGTCGAGCTTAAACTGCAGAATCTCCAGCATGCGTTCCTGCTCTGCCCGGGTCTTGTAGTGCGCCAGTGTGATCACCAGGCCATGCTCGACATCGCGCCGCGCTTCGGTCAGGCGGTTGCGGAAATACTGGTAGCCATCGGCATCGATCCACGGGTAGTTTTGGGGCCAGCTGGACAGGCGCGACTGGTGGATGGTCGGCGCAAACAGCTCGGTCAGAGACGAGCTGGCGGCTTCTTGCCAGCTGGCCCTGCGCGCAAAGTTCACGTAGGCATCGACTGCAAAGCGCACGCCCGGCAACACATGTTCCTGGGACAGAATTTCTGCGCGGGTAAGACCCACAGCCTCACCCAGGCGCAGCCAGGCTTCGATACCTCCCTCGCCGCCGTCGTAGCCGTCATGGTCCAGCACACGCTGGACCCAGAGCCTGCGGGTTTCGCGATCCGGGCAATTAGCCATGATCGCGGCATCCTTCACCGGGATGCTGATCTGGTAGTAGAAACGGTTCGCCACCCAGCCGCGAATCTGTTCAGGCGTACAGGTGCCCTCGTGCATGGCACGGTGGAAGGGGTGGTGGATATGGTAGTAATCGCCCTTGGCCCGTAATGCCGCCTCAAAGGCTTCAGGCGTCAGGGGTGTCTGGTCTGCTAGCTGCTGTACGGAACTGTTCATCGCACCGCCTCCGCGTTGTTTTTATGGTAAAGGCTTGCCGGGTGAGAACCCGCTGACTACAGCTCGATGGACATGCCGTCCTCGGATACCTCGATGCCATGGCGCTCAAGTTCCGCCCGCTCGGCGGAGTCTTCATCCAGAATCGGGTTGGTATTGTTTATATGAATCAATACCTTGCGCGGCTTTTCTAAAGTATCCAGGAACGCAACCATGCCGCTCTCGCCGGACATGGCCAGGTGACCCATATCGCGGCCGAGCTTGGTACCCACGCCTGCACGAATCATTTCATCGTCGTTCCAGAGCGTGCCGTCCACCAGCAGGCAGTCGGCCTCCTGCATGAACGGCAGCAGGTGCGGCTCAATCACGCCCAGGCCCGGGGCATAGAACAGCGACTTGCCGCTGCGACTGTCGGTAATCAGCATGCCGATATTGTCGCCGGGGTGCGGATCGCTGCGGTGCGGCGAATAAGGCGGTGCACTGCTTGTCAGGGGCACGGCGGTGAGGGTCAATTCCGGCACCCGGTCGATAACGAAGCTGCTGTTGCCGGGTTCAACACCGATACGGTGCCAGTCGATTCCACCGTTCCAGTGCTTGAGCATGTTGAACAGAGGAAAACTCTGGCTTAAATCATCCTGCACTCGGTCGGTGCACCAGACCTGGTGCGGACAACCTTCGCGCAACATCAGCAGGCCGGTGGTATGGTCGATCTGGCTGTCCATGAAGACAATGGCTGCAATACCCGTATCACGCAGGGCGCGTGCCGGCTGCATGGGGGCGAAGGATTCGAGCTGAGCGCGAATATCCGGAGAGGTGTTGAACAGAATCCAGTCGGTGCCATTGGCGCTGACCGCGATAGAAGATTGAGTGCGCGCCTTGGCATTCAGGGTGCCGTTACGCAGGCCGCTGCAATTATGGCAATTGCAGTTCCACTGTGGGAAGCCACCCCCTGCTGCCGAACCCAGTATTTGAATTTTCATTATTATAATGTCCGCTCTCTGACCTTAACGGGAGAACATCCGCCTACCCGCCGAAAAAACGGCCCCGCACCGCGAGGCCGGAACCCTTAGCGGTTTGCGAAGTACATGGTGACTTCGAAGCCGATGCGCAGGTCGGTGTATGCCGGTTTAGTCCACATAATGCGTTCCTCTTTTTTGTTATCGAGCAAAGTTGTTATGAAGCCTTCGGGCGGAGACGTATCCGCTACGTACCGATGATAGGAACCCAGCCCAGCAGACAGAATGGTACTTTGGGACTAAAACCCGCCTGAATAGGTAGTAGACAGGGTGGTTAGAGAGGGCTCTCAGGCTGGAAAGCCGGACTGCGAGAAGACCGGATCAGGCGACCCGCAACGACGGTATTGCTATTCAGAAGCCATGCCTGAACACCAGGCTCCAGCCTTCGACGCGGTCACCGAAGATCGACTCCGAGCGGACTTTAGGCCACGAAAAGCAGGCATGATTATGCCGCTGCATGACGGCCAGCCTTGATTAGTGCCAGTGAGGAGTTAGAGCAGCAGACAGGTCAGCCGCATTTTGCAGCGAGAAACGGGTTATACAGATTTATAACCGCTAACCCTGGACCGCCCCGTCGGGCGCGCCAGGGCCGCGTCAGTTGTTCAGCCGCCGGGCGATCAAATCCGACTTAGCAACTCGGTTTTCTTAACGTTGTACTCTTCATCCGTGATCGCTCCGGCATCACGCAGAGCAGCAAGCTTTTCAATCATTTGCAGCAGGTCATTCACGGACGCGTTCCCCGAAACAGAGCTTGTCACGCCCGGCGGCGTAGGCGCAGAAAAACCACCGGCAGTCGTCGATGCAGTGGAGCTGCCGGCGTTTGAATTGTCATTTGAATTCGACATATCGCCTCTACCACCATGATTATTAGTGATATTTTTCGATGTATTTCCAGACATCTGCTGATTGGCAAAATTAGTGTCGGGGGCTGGCGTCATGCCAGGACCGGAAACGATCGGCAGGCTGCTAACAGCAATGGTACCGAACTGGCTGCTGAAGGTGAGCGACATATCGCCTCCCTGCTGCTGACTCACACCCCCGATATTGTGGTTCAGGGTGTCGTACACCGTTACTTGGCCATTCAGCTGAATCGCAAGCCGGCCAGGAAATACCGCATAGCGGATATTGTTCTGGCTGCCTCTGCTGAACGGTACGCCAAGCCCGGCAGGCCACCACTGATCACTGCCCGGGGTTCCGGGTTGAATCACCGGAAAAACCTGCAAGTTTGCCAGCCCGGCCGAAAGTTCATTGCAGAGGTTATCGACCGTCATTTTCAGACCATGGTTAAACATATCGCCTACCATCGTCATGCCGCCGCGCATCCACTGGCCGGACCCACCCAGTTCCGGACAGTTGAATTGTGCCATGCTGCCACCCCCGTTGTTGACAGCGACCAACATATGCATAACGGCTTCGGGACTTATTTGGTAACGATAAGCCAGGTCGTTAACGAGGTTTTGTCCAGCGGGTGTAAGTTTTTGCATGCCTGTGTCTCACTTGTTTGCGCAGTTTGTGGGCCAACAATCCAGTGTTGCCCACCGGTATCGTTTAGTACGTACTCTGTACTATAAAGTCGCACTATAACCGGCGACGGGTTCGAGACAATCAGCACAAAAGTAACCGAGAAATACGCTCTGCCGTCTGGCGGGCGCCCACCATAACGCAGCCACCATGGTTTATCGACTACTAATTAGCCAAACCTGCCGACTTACTCAACTTGGTTGAGAACTAGCCTGTCGACCGGCTTGACCGTCATCTATAGAACGTACTTTCGCTCACTTTTGCTTCTGCAATCCCAGGGCTCCCACTATCCCCGAGAATCATGACACCCACAGATGAACAGCGTATTGCTTCTGCAGAAGGAGCCTCTATGCGACCGCCGCTTTGCAGTAACATTCAAAAAAAGGGAGCCCACAGCTCCCCTTAACAGCGAACAAACCCGCTGGCGAGTCTATTCGCCGGCAACCACCGCGTTACGCAGTATTCCGAGCTTCTCGACCTCGCATTCCACCACATCGCCGGGCTGTAGATACCATGCAGCCGGATCTGCATGAAACACCGCACAGCCACTGGGCGTACCGGAGCTGACAAGATCGCCGCCAACAAAACCCTGGCCGGAGTAATAGCTGACGATCTCCGCCATGCTTCGACACATTCGGCTGGTCGACGATTGCTGGCGTATCTCACCATTAACCATGAGTTGCATCGCCAGGTTTGATGCATCGCCAATTTCATCTGTGGTTACGATACAGGGACCTATCGGACAGAAGGTATCGAGCGCCTTGCTGTAGCCATAGCTGCGATTCGGAAACTCCGTCGCCTGAATATCCCGTGCAGTGACATCATTGAAAATGAGATAACCGCCAATGGCACTCTGTGCATCAGCGACGGACAGGTTCTTGTGTCGTACGCCCTTGATGACCGCACAGATTTCCAGCTCGTAATCGAGTGCCTGGGTTAACTGTTGCGGGTAGACAATGGGCGCGTCCGGACCGATGCAAGCAGTAGTATTCTGGTAAAAGCCAATCCAGGGCTTTTCAGCTTCATATTCAAAGCCTGCCTCGCCCATTTCGTCGATATGTTCGAGAAAATTACCCGCCGTATGCCAGAGTTTCGTCGGCTGTATGGGGGCAAGGAGCTTTACATCTTCACGCCTGAACAGCAGCATTTCTCCGTTGGTACCCCGCAGCGTCGAATCATTTTTTTCAATGACGTAGGCTTCGGCGGCACGGGCCGCATCCAGGCTGCGATCGCCACCGGCAAACAGTTCCCGCATATCCGCAGGTACCAGCGCATCAGCCATGGCCTGTGGCCTCGGATCGTTATGGGCATCAAGCGCAAAGGCGGCATAGGCATAGTTCAGATCCACCACCTTCTCCCCCGTCGCATGCACAAAAAGCGCGCCAATACGCTTTACGCCCACAGGGTTCTGAAATGTTACAAGTCTCATGCAATGGCCTCGATACATCGGCACACGGCACCCCCATGTGCCCGGCCAGCGGCAACAGCCGCGTTAATGCAGCCAGGTATTATTCTAAGGGGTTAGCTGGCATGCATAATTATGTAATTATTAATTCATAATAACAGCGACTGTCAAGTCCTCGGCGGGAGTCGACAACACCAGAGACAGAACCAGGGAAGCTTACACGGAGCAGAATAGCGCTACAGAAATGAGCGCTGGGCGGGATGTGAACCGAACAAATCGCTCGAACGAGAGAAGCCTATTATTATCCTGACTACAAATCGGCTCCATGCCTACTTTGCAGTCGCACCACCGGCTTTTTAACCCCGAAAGCGTGGGCGCAAGTGGGCGGACATGCTGGGCTTTTACGAGGAAAGGGATGGCGATCACTATGGTCTTTTCTTTCGAAAGAAAAGCTCAAGTGATTCAGCATCCCGGCTTCAAGTATTAAGCGCCGGATTGATAGTACGTCAAAACTGCCTAAACAAGGCCGCTGTCAGTATCCCGGCGGCGATCGCAGGCAGCGGCTTTTTTATTAACAACATGGTGATTGCCGTGGCCAATAAGGCCAGTCGGGCGCCGTTATCACCATTAATTGCCATGGGTGCCAGCAGTGCCACCAACACGGAACCCGACATGGCGTTAATGAACTGTTTGACCCTGTCGCTGATGGGCACGTATGACATGACGAAAACACCGCCCCAGCGGGTGGCCAGGGTCACGACTGACATAACCAAAACAATGACCAGCGCGCCAAACCCGGCCGTTTCAATGCTCATTGCTTTTCTCCCCCCATAAAGTCCCCATTACACCGCCTGCCAGAGCCCCCACAACGACATGGCTGTTGCTTGGGAGGTACCAGTAGGCCATCAGGGATGCGCAGGCAGCAATTATCCAGATGATTAACAGTCGCAGGTTTTTTTTCCCGCCAACGACCATTGCCAGCAGGAAACAGCCCATCACCATATCGAGCCCCAAGCTTTTGGGATCATGAATGGCACCGCCAAAATAAATACCCAGCCAGGTACCCAGAACCCAGAATGACCAGAGAGCAAGACCACCCCCCAATAAAAGCCCCATACCCGGCTGCCCACGGCTAAATGCCTGCATGGACATAGCCCAGTTGGCATCGGACGCAAACAGCATCGCACCATAGCGCTTTGCCGGTGATAACTGGCGCAGCCAGGGATAGAGAGTTGCTCCCATCAGGAGATGTCGAGCATTGATAGCAAATACAGTGATGACCAGTGTGGCTATCGGTACTTGAGGCCCCCACAACTCCAAAGTGGCAAACTGTGAGGCACCGGCGAAAACCAGCGTACTCATGATAACTATCGAAGCATCATCCAGACCCGATTGTGTTGCCGCCAGCCCAAAGGCTGCCCCGAACGCAATTACAAAAACAGAAATAGGGACGAGCTGCTTGAAGCCCGCCCATACGGTTTGGCGATTAAATTCATGCAGCTTCGCATCGCTGTCTAACATGCCACTATCCCTCTGATTCGCATCGTCTGTCCACTCCCGGCATGGAGTTGATGCTGCCTTGCGCAAATGCTGTTTACGCCCAGCCGGCACCCAATGGAAGGCGGTGAGATGCACGCTTGTCAGAACTATGCGCTCAATATTGGATTAAGAAAATCGCATATTTTATCTATATACTATTCGAAATTCGAATGAATGAGCTAAGTGCATGACCTTCCAGGACCTTCAGATTGACTGGCTTAAATGCTTTGTCGCAGTGGTGGATGCGGGCTCGTTGTCGGGCGCAGCCCCGGAGGTTCATCGCTCCCAGTCTGCGGTGAGCATGCAACTCAAGAAACTTGAAGCGGCCCTGGACTGCCAACTGCTGGTGCGAGGTCCCCGGCAACACCAGCTCACAGCCGAAGGACAATTACTGTTGGGTTATGCCCGGCGGATGCTCGATCTGCATGCCGAGACGCAGGCTGCGTTTCATGGGGAGGAATTGACCGGCCGCATTCGCCTTGGGGTTCCGGACGACTATGCAGCCAAGTACCTTACACCCGCACTCAAACGTTTCGCGCCGCATCATGACGCCGTAGAGATTGAACTTTACTGTGAGCAGTCAACGTCTTTGATCCCCCGTGTTGAGTGCGGTGACCTGGATCTTGCACTCGTCTCACGTGACGATCCGCGACACGGAACCCTGCTGTTTCATGAACCGATGGTATGGGTAGGATGTGCGCAATTCCAGGTGTGGAGACGCGACCCGCTCCCAATTGCAGTTTATGAAGACACCAGCCTCGCACGACGCACCGCCATCAATTCCCTGGCGTTGCAAGGACGCCGATACAAGCTGGTCTATAACAGCTCCAGCCTTGCCGGTCAGTTAGCGGCAGTTGAAAGCGGCCTTGCCGTCGCCGTGTTAACCCAGTGCAGCGTGCCGGCACATCTGGAAATTCTGGGCAGCGAGCAAGGATTAGGGCCGCTCGAACCCATGGAGGTATCGGTTTATCGAAGTCGTGCCTCAAAGGACTCCAAAGCCGTAGACAAACTGCACAGCCTTCTGATCAAAACGTTCCGACTTTCAGCTGTATCCTGAAGGGGTAATCAGATTGGAAAATGCATGAAGCAACTTTGGCACTCTATTGTCAGAAGCGGCGGATTTGTTGCACAGCCCCCTTTAAGGATTGCAACTTTTGCGGTGCTTAACCGGTAACCCGGATCAGACCGTATAACATAAGCCAGATTGTTAAACGCTGAGGAAGGCTTCAGGCTGTGAATCCGATTGAACGAAAACAGCCTGAGGTAGTTACCCTGGGCAGACCTGTTTTAGCTACATGAACTTGCAGCGGAAACACAATCAAAAATGAACAGCCTAGCAGCCTGTCGGGCTTGGCCGGTCGTAGCGAGGGAAAGTCCGTTTTGACGCAGTTTTTGAGCTCTTTTGAGGCGAATAGTGGTTCTATTTAACAAAAATAGAGCACACAAAATGACCAAAATCGGCTTTTCCGCAGTAGATCAGTGTTAAGTCCGACAGACTGCTAGCCCCAAATAACCCTTTGGGCAGGACCTCGCGTCCTGCACAATTCAATATTGGGGATATGAAACAAAGATAGTTAACACCAGCGATACCAGAAATACGCCCCAACCCTGATCCGCAATGATATTCATGATCTGCGTGTATCCTTCGCCCTGCCCAATCGGCTTGTTATTATCGACGTCCCTGCCTTGGTATTCGCCGCGTCAACCCTGACTGACCTGTGGAACCACCGGATAATATTTAACCATTAATCTGCATTAGAGCTTGGCTCAGGAACAGGGACATCGCCAGCTGCCGAAGAAGAATATTTGCGTTTGCGCTCTACTGCGCTTGATCCTGACTCGAGCCAACGCCAGGCAGACAAAAAACTCAGTCAGTCACCGCGAACCTCGCTTTGGGGTTTAATACTGCCCGCCCCGAACAGTGAAATTTTACTCGAACGGGATTGGCGGAACCGGGACCGGTCGTGAAACCCCTGGCACACCCGGCCGATCCAGGCTCTGCTTGGCAGCGCAGATTAGTTTGAACCCGGCTTAGGCACATCCTGCACACTGAGATCATGCTGCTGCACTTTTTCATTTGCCCAGGCTTCATCGCCAGGCGCCGCGTCAAGGCCATTCTGCTCCTCTACCCGGTTGCCCTGGTACACGAGCCTGCTGAACAGCGCGAAGTGATCAGAGCCAAACCCCGCCAGCCGGCGCAGGTCGTGCACACGAAAATCCGCACTGTGGAACAGGTGATCCAGCGGCCAGCGCAGGAACCAGTAGCCCGCATGAAAAGTGTTATAGAGTCCACGGCCAACACGCGGATCCAGCAGCCCGCTGATCTTGCGAAACAGCCGGGTGGTGTCTGACCAGGCGACGTCATTCAGATCTCCGCTGACAATCACCGGCCGATCATCCTTTGCGAGACCCTTGGCAATACTTTTTGCCACGACGATGAGCTCCGCGTCACGCGGTGAGGACTCTTCATTCTCTGTGGGGCTTGGCGGTGCAGGATGCAGGAAATGGGCACGTACCTGCTGACCGCTTCGCAACTGCACCAGGGTGTGCATGGAAGGCACGCCGGACTCCACCAGATACTCGATATGACTGTCCGATAGCGGCAGCCTGGAATACAGGTGCATACCGTAAAGATTATCCAGCGGACACTTGAGACTGTAGGGGTAATCGGCGTCCAGACTGTCGAGCCTCTGCTGCCACCAGTCATCGGACTCCAGTGTCACCACGATATCGGGATCATGCCGACTCACCAGCTCCAGCAGTGCCTGCGCATTACGGTTAGGCGTCAGCACATTGGCCGTCATGATGGCGATACTGTTGGGTATATCCGGCGTATCGTTCCACTGCACCTCGACGGGGTGTAATCGGGTAAAGGGAAGGATCCACCAGACTTGAACGCCCAGGCAGCACAGCGTAACTACCAGCATCAGATAAACGCCCGCCACAGAAAAATCGGCCTGCGCGCCCTGCAACAACTGCAGTATTTGCACCAGCGCAAGTGCAGCTGCCAGTACACCAAACTGCATGCGCGGGAAGTCAAACCCACGCACCCACCAAACTGGTGCCCGGGAGAGCGGCAATAACGTTGCGACAAGCAATAAGACTGTCAGTACAGCAGAGCTAGTAAATATCAGATCGAACATCCTGCCTGTCTCGTAGGAACAACAAGCGCTATTGTGCCGTTCAATCGGGCGACTGCATAACCCTTGTTAACGCATTCTGCTCATCAACACTGGACTGCCCCCTGCCTGACCCGCTTTTATGGCGAGCCAGGAACGCCTCAATAACGGCTGCAACCCGGGCGCTGTGGGCATTATGTAATGCGTGACCGGTGGCCTCAAATTCAATCTGCTCTGCATTGGGAGCCTGACGAGCCAGACGCTCACTGTGATTCCAGGCCGGCACCAGGATGTCATCATGCCCGGTCAGCAATAACAGTGGCTGACTTATTTCGTCGTAATGCAGGCTTTGCGTAACGAGAAAATCGCTTAAGCCGCGGGCGTCCTGAGCATTAGCGAGAAAGGTCTGTGGACGCAGGAACAAGCCCACACCCGCGGATGCATAATATTCTTTCGGTACCGGATTGGGCGCGAACACGCCGGCGACTGCATCATGCAACAAAAAGGAGCCCAATGGATAAACCAGCGTGTGGGCAAATACTGGCCCCAGCAGCGGAACGCCCGCCAGCGAGTTGTACCAGGCCACGCCGCCGGTCCACGGATGGGTCGCGCCCGCCAGTAACACGCCGGCAGCCGTCTCGTCCGGATACGCCAGCATATAGGCCAGCACCACAGATCCGCCCCATGAGTGCCCAACCAACACGGGCCGTTCAACCTTCAGCTGCTGCAATAACTGATGAATCAGCTCAGCCTGACGTCCAGGGTCTGGCCAGGCGCCCTTGGGACGCTCACTATAACCGTGACCGGGCCGGTCGATGGCAATCACACGGTAGTTTTGACTCAGTGGTGTAAACAGGCTTGTGCTGAAGTCCCGCAGGTTGGCGCTTGAGCCATGAATCAACACCAGTGCGGGCCCTGAACCCGCCTCACGATAATGCATCCGTACCCCGTCCACCTCCAGAAAGTCACCGAGTGGCGGAAACTGCATTTGCGTTTGCCTATTGCCCAGATGAGTAATGAGCGCCAGCACGGTTAAGAGACCAAGGAACCAGGACATAACGACACTCCGGCGGCGCAGGATGTTAGAGCTGTCCAGGGGCTAGATGCTAGGGGCCCCTGGTGGCAAGCCAGTCTTGCACTGAATACGTAGCGAAGCAGGCGCCGGATCACAACCCCCTTTTTCAAGGGTCTATCGCCCGGAATTAGGAGTGACAACTGTTACAGAAACCAAGATAACGGTATAAATATTGGATTAAAAACAGGCCGGCGCACTTAAGCTGCCGGCTGCTCGTCTTGCGACCGGGTTACTTCAGGATGCAGGACCTGGCGTATTCAGCTGCATCATTGGCACTCCATTCACCCTTGGGCTTTTCTTCCATCTGCTTGCACCAGGAATCCGATCCAACTTTAGGGCTGCAACCCTGCACCAGCAGCAAACTGCCGACAAAGGCGCCAACGAACAGTGGGGTGGCGAGTGATTTGAACATAAGCGACACAACTCCGTTGCATTAAAAAACCAGACGCCAGACTAGCCGCACCCACGGCCATCGTAAAGGGGCGATGCCGACATAATCGACGCTTCATTAGCTCCATCGTTGTCCCCGCTGGCAGCCTCCCAGGGCAACCACGCGAGCCCTTCCTGCATGGCCGCCACCATCTGATCCCGAGAGCGTCCCAGGTAGCCATACACACGCAGACCAAAAATGTGCAGCATGAGGCTGGCAGCCTTTTGTCGGGCCTGTTCCTGCGGGTAGTCGCGGCCAAGGTAGTCGGCGTACAAGGCTTCCATCTCGCCCAGATAGCCGCTGACACGACTCAGCAGGTCGCCACCACCTGCGGCCAGCTCCAGCTGACTCTTGACGAGAAAACAGCTGCAGTAATCCGCTTTGCCGCATTCATCCACCATGCGCAGCAATTGCCGGCATATACCCACGCCCACGCATGGCGCCTCATCCAGCACCTGGCGCAGCGTTGCCTGAGACTGGCGGGCATACTGATCTAACGCGGCCAGGTACAAGCCTTCCTTGCTGCCAAAGGCCAGGTAAAGGCTGCCCGGCTTGAGCCCGGTGGCCTTGAATACCTGTGCCATGGATGCACCACTAAAGCCCTGTTGCCAGAATAGCCGGGTGGAATCCCGAATCACCTGCTCTCGATCAAACTGTGCCCGCGCCATCTTCACCACCGCTGTGCATTGCGAGGCTGCAGTATAGCGCCAGTTTGAATGAACATTCAAATTAAGCTTGAACAGTCATTCAAGCCATGTTTGAATGACTGTTCAAGCTGAGCCGGAGACATCCATGATCAAGTTCTATTTTCACCGCTCCCCCAACCCGATGAAGGTTGCACTTTACCTGGAAGAAACCGGACTGCCCTACCAGGTCGTTCCCGTGGACACCCTGAAGGGGGAACAGCATGCCCCCGCCTTTCGAGCCATCAACCCCAATGGCAAGACACCGGCGATTGAAGACAACGGCGTGCGGGTGTTCGACTCCAATGCGATCCTGCTTTACCTGTCCGAAAAAACCGGACATTTGGCAGGTGACGTCGAAGACCGGGCTGAGCTTCTTTCGTGGATGATGTTCGTGGCCACCGGTATCGGGCCCTATTCCGGCCAGGCGGTCCACTTCAAACATATGGCACCGGAAAAGCTGCCCTATGCCATCAACCGCTATCATCGTGAAGCACAGCGCCATTATGAAGTTCTGAACGCACATCTGGAGAATCGCCAGTATATTGTTGGCAACAGCTACAGCATTGCCGATATCTCCGCATGGGGCTGGCTCGACAAGGCCCCTGTGGTTCTGGGTGAAGAAGCACTGGCACCCTACCCGAACCTGCAGCGCTGGTTTGACAACGTGAACAGCCGCCCCGCCGTTGCACGGGCTCGAAACGTCGGCAAGGATATCGACTTCAAGGCCGAGCGTGACGAAGCAGCGTTACGTGCCCTGTTTCCCCAGAACTATCCGGTGAATTCCACCACATTCGACACACCGGCCTGAGGATACAGCCATGCTAGACCTTTATTACTGGCCCACTCCCAATGGCCACAAGATCACCATTTTTCTGGAAGAGGCGGGGCTTGAGTACAATATCATTCCGGTGGATATCAGCGCTGGAGACCAGTTCAAGCCCGACTTTCTTGCCATTTCGCCCAACAACCGCATGCCTGCGATTGTGGACGATGCGCCCAGCGACGGCGGTGAGCCTCTTTCAGTGTTCGAATCCGGCGCCATTCTGATGTATTTGGCGGAAAAAACAGGTCGTTTCCTGCCCACTGAGCTACGGGCACGCAAAACGGTGCTCGAATGGCTGATGTGGCAGATGGGAGGCTTAGGGCCGATGGCCGGGCAGAATCACCATTTTGTACAGTACGCCCCCGAGCAGGTTCCCTACGCCGTGAATCGGTATGTCAACGAAACCAATCGGCTCTACGGCGTGCTCAACAAGCAACTGGAGGGCCGCGACTGGATTGCCGGTGATTACTCCATTGCCGACATGGCCGCCTATCCCTGGGTCGCACCCCATGAGCGCCAGCTACAAAACATCGCCGACTTCCCCCACCTGCAACGCTGGTTTGAACGCATGCGGCAGCGCCCGGCGGTCATAAGGGCCTACGAAAAGGGCCGGCCCTGGAGCAAACGCCCGGCGGTTACCGAAGAAGGCAAGAAACTCCTGTTTGGGCAAAAGGCCCGAGCCTGAAGCCGAACCCGTCACGGAAAACAAAACTCAGCAAAAGCGGTATTCCGGCACCACGGTGTCGGCGCTTTCTGGTATCTGCCAGACGATCAGATACGCTGAGTGCCTTATTCGTACCCTGCTCCCCGCTCCGACAGCACAATATCCACTTTCACCCTAGCGCTTGCCACACGCCGTGCATTGGGAATGTCATTACCGAGCGCTTTGGTGCGGGCCGCGTCCAGATCGAAACCGTAACCTCGCCAGCGCTCGATCAAGCGCTGTTCAAGCTCTGCCAGAGGCACATCCAGGAACACCGATAAATCCCACAGGTTTGCAAGCGAGCGCCAGGGCGCCTCATCAAAACAGAGGTAATTACCCTCCACGATAACGATACGGGTTTGCGCGCTGATCTCGGCAGCCCCGGCGACAGCAATTTCGCGGGCACGGTCGAACACAGGCAGAATGACACTGCACTCGTCGCGCACCCGATTCAGCGTGCAGGCGAAACCGCCAAAATCGAAGGTTTCCGGTGCCCCTTTGCGTGCCAGGAGTCCGCGAGGTTCCAGCAACCGGTCGTCCAGATGGAAACCGTCCATCGGCATCAACACGGCCCCGTGCCCACGCTCGGTCAAAATCCCCACCACCGCTTCAGCCAGTGTGGACTTACCGGAGCCTGGCGGGCCGGCGATAGCGACCAGGCGACGTGTCTCGCATTCCGGCAGGGCTTCAATCCGATCCGCCAGCCCGGCCGCGCAACGCCTCACCGACTCTGGTGCCACGATCTTGCTAGTGTCGATTTTCGTCATGAGTTTCACCACCGTTGTCGTTATCGCCCATCATAACGATGAACCCCCTATGATGCCTGCAACACTCCACCTCCAACCTCTTTTGGCATAGCGGTGTATCACCGATAAATCCCTGGCACGCTACGGATCCAATTTACTATAGCCTGAGCAATTGGAACCTGTTCGTGGTTCCCTGAACTGATCATCAACGCCATGGCAATTAGCTTCGAACAGACAAAAAAAATGCCAGTCGGCATAACCGACTGACATTTTGTACAGGGATGTACTTATCCTGCGAGCACAAGGATGTGCAGGAGCAGGGTTTGTACAGGGATGTGCTTATGCTGCAAGCACAGGGATGTGCTTAAGCAGGGTTTGCTCGGGCTAACCCCAATGGGCTAACCCGAGGTGCCGCATGAGCGGCTAAGGACCTCTGCTTCAGTGACTAAGCGCCTTCAGCAGCGCATCAACGCTGTCCTTGGCATCGCCGAACAGCATCCGCGTGTTCTCTTTGTAGAACAGCGGGTTGTCGACGCCAGCGTAACCCGTCGCCATACCACGCTTGAGCACGATAGTGGTCTTGCCTTTCCAGGGCTCCAGCACCGGCATGCCGGCGATGGGGCTGTCCGGCACTTCCTGCGCCGCCGGGTTAACGATGTCGTTGGCGCCGATCACGATCGAGACATCCACATTGGGGAAGTCCGCGTTGATCTCATCCATTTCGTACACGATATCGTACGGCACCTTGGCTTCAGCCAGCAGCACGTTCATGTGACCCGGCATGCGCCCGGCCACCGGATGGATGCCAAAACGTACCTTGACGCCCTTCTCGCGCAGCTTCTTGGTGATTTCAAACACGGTGTGCT
>NZ_KB899120.1 GCF_000378045.1 Marinobacterium rhizophilum DSM 18822 | reverse complement strand
CCCGCAATGCAGGCAGAGCCAGGGAGAACGGAGGAATTGAGATTGGAGGGGAGGATTCACCCAGCCTGGCTTCCGTTGCTCAGCTGACGATTTGCTTTATTGACGATCAAAACCCGGCACCGATCATCCATAGGTGCCTTAGCAGGCTGTTGAAAAGCTACCTGCGGTTGCTATCGCGGCGTTAAAAATCGGCTCACAGGCTTTGCCTGAACGCACTGTAGTGCGGCCCCGTAGGGGTGAGCGAAGCGAATAATTCGGTCATTTATAGACCATAAACTCCCTCGTTTCGCCGATTTTTGCCCGGGCGGCGCACCGCTTGCGCTAGCTGCCTCGCTAACGCTTTTCAAAAGCCTGCTCATCATGCCCAAGATCAGACACCTTGTCACCCCTGCAGGGCCGGATGAAGCACCACCGCCCCATTACCACCAATACGCCAGAACGGCTCTTGTATCCCCCTTATGAAGCCGGCGAGCACCGCGATTATGCTCCGATTAGACCCGAAGGGGCGAGACAGGGACTGTTGAGCCGCCGATTAGGGACATGGATGTCCCGCCCTTCACCTTGAAGGCAGTTCGTCCGGCGCGCAGTGGCGCCGAAGGCCGGCTGATGGGTGGCGCGCTTCCTTTGCACACTTCACCTTGTAGAAAGTCCTTGCCGCGCAACAAGGAAAGTAGGTCGCCGAGAGGCGAAATACAGCCTCTGAGAACCACGACAAATTTCCCACCTGCATCAAAGGTTCAAGGCCCATGATTCAAGAAGCGGTAGCGTCCACAGGTATCGCGCCATCCGTCATTCGTTATGGCCGCGAACTATTACCAACGCCAGCACCGAGCAGGTGCCCTCAAGCACGATCGGCGTCCCCGCCATCCGGATACTCAACCCGGTACAGCAGTGCATAAAGCACCGGTACTACTCCCAGCGTCATTGCGGTGGAGAGCAACAGGCCAGCCATAATGGCGATGGTCATCGGTTCCCACATCTCGCCGCCGCCGAGATAGAGCGGCACCAGACCCAGAATCGTCGTCGCCGTGGTCAGCAGAATGGGACGGGCGCGCTGCACCGCCGCCGAGACGATCGCCTGATGCGGCGTAACGCCGTTATCCTGCTCGATCTTGATCCGATCCAGCAGGACGATGGCGTTGTTGATGACGATCCCGGCAAGGGAGATGATGCCAAGGAAGGTCATGAAGCCGAAGAAGGAGTGGCTAAGCAACAGCCCGGCCGATACGCCGATCAGCCCCAGCGGAATGGTCAGCAGCACAATAAAGGTATGGCGCAGGGAGTTGGACTGGGCCACCAGCAAAACGAGGATGATCAACGCCGCTACGGGCAGCTTGTCGACGATCGACTGGTTCGCCTTCGCCGAGGATTCATTCTCGCCCCCCAGTTCGTAGCGTATGGCCGACCCCCAGTCCGCGCGCCTCTCCTCAAGCCAAGGTGTTAACTCGGCGAACTGTTCCGCGGCCGTCACGCCGGGTTGAAGCTGCGCGCCGACGGTGACAGTACGCACACCATTGCGCCGATAGATTCTGGCGGGCTGCCAAGCCACATCGATATCGGCGACCTGGGTCAGCGGCACGGATTTCCCGATACTCTGCACATATACAGACAGTGCTTCCACCTTGCCGATATCCTGCTCGGTGGCGGCGCGGGACCTGAGTACCACCGGAATCGAATCCTCGCCTTCGCGGTACTCGGTCAACTCGAGTCCACTCAAACCCGCCTGTAACGAGATGGCGATATCCTGGCTGGTCACACCGGCGCGCAGCGCACGCGGCTGATCGATACGGATATCCAGTTTCTTGATGCGTTGCCCCCAGTCATCGTCGATGCTGTCCAGCCCACCAATCTCGAGCATCCGCTTTTTCAGCGTGTCAACGGCGCCGGACAGCACCATCATATCCTCTCCAGACAACCTCACCTCAACCGGGTTCTCGATGGCCGGCCCGTTATCTATGCGTTTGACCTTGAGACTAAGGTCGGGGAAGTGCTCGAAGGCGTAGCGCTTAACCGCCGGCATCAGGCGATCCACCTGCTCTGGCGAGCTGACATTGACGATTATCAGTGCGTAACTCGGGTTCGCGGGTTTCGGATTGTGGGAGAGTATAAACTTGGGCCCGGCGTTACCGATGTAACTGATCCAGTTGGTGGCGCCCTCCTCGTCTGTACCGTTACCGGCAAGCCCGGCCCGTACGTAGTGCTCTATTTCAGACACCACCTGCTCGGTGCGGCCTATATCGGTTCCCGTCGGCAGCTCCATCTCCACCTTGAAATAGAGCCTGTCCGAGGGCGGAAAAAACTGGTTGGGGATATAGCTAAAACCCAACATCGCACACGCAAACAGCAGCAGCGTTGCCAATAGTGTCAGCAACCGGTGTTTGAGCATCCACAGCAGCCCCTGCCGGTATCGGCGGTACAGAGCGCTATCGAAGGTTTCGACTTTCGGGGGCACCTTCATGCAGTAGACGCAGAGCATCGGAATGATAGTCAGCGATATGACCCAGGAGCTCAACAGGGTGATTGTCACCACCTTGAATAACGATGCCGTGAACTCGCCGACGTTGGATTCGGCCAGATAGATCGGCAAAAAGGCGGCAGCCGTTGTCAGCGAGGCGGTCAACAGCGGAACCTGCAACTCCGCTGCCGAATCCACCGCCGCATCCAGTGCTCGCTTGCCCTGTTCCATCTGCACCATGATGCCTTCGGACATAACGATACCGTTGTCCACCAGCATCCCTAACGCAATGATCAGTGCCGCCAATGAGATCTGATCCAGGCCGATATCGAATAACGACATCACAATGATCGCCGCCAACATGGCCAGGGGGATCAAGCTCGAAACGATCAGCCCGGTACGCAGCCCCAGGCTGACGAGCATCACCAGCGTAACGACCGCCACCGCCTGCAGCAGGTTGATCACGAAGCCTCTGACCTTCTGATCCACCTCATCCGGCACGAAGTTGACGACATCGAATTCGATTCCATAGGGGTATGCAGGGCGCAGTTGCGCCAGCGACTCACGCACCTGCTGCCCCAGTTCAATGTTATTGCCTCCCTCGCGCATGGCAATACCGAGCGCCAGTGCCTGCGTACCACTGGAGTGAACGACCGACTGGGGTGGGTCGATATAGCCGCGGTGCAGATCGGCAATGTCCTCCAGGTAGATCAGTTGCTCACTCCCGGAGATACGCAGAATGGTTCTGCCGATATCGGCAACAGTCTCAAAATTACCGCTCGGTTCCAGCGCTATGCGCTCCCGGCCCAGCCTGATCGAACCACCGGGTATGACGATATTGCGCGCAGCCAATGCCTGCGACAGCTGGTAAGGGGAGATCCCCAGCTCGGACAGGCGCGCATTATCGAACTCGACGAAGATCCGCTCCTCCTGAGCGCCATATATCTCCACCTTCGCCGCATCGGGCAACTGTTGCAGCTTGTCCCTGACCTGTTCAGCCACCCGCTCCACTTCGGCATAACTAAAGCCCTCGCCGGTCACCGTGAGTACGATGCCGAACACATCGCCAAACTCATCGTTGACATAGGGGCCGATCACGCCGTCCGGCATATCGGCGCGCACATCATCCACCTTACGACGCAACTGATCCCAGATCGGCCGCATATCCTTGTAGCTTTCACTGATATTCACCGTAATGATCGACACGCCCGTACGCGATTCACTCTTAACAAAGTCGAGTTCGGGAATCTCCTTCACCACATCCTCCAGGCGGGCGGAGATCAGCTGCTCCACGCGCTGGGGGCTGGCACCGGGAAACTGGGTGGTAATCTGCGCCGTACGGATGATAAAGCCTGGATCATAGGCACGTGGCATCTGCAGGAAGATCTGAACTCCCGCGAACAGGATGCACAGGGTGATGACGAGCGTCAGGCGATTGTTCCTGATCGCAGCGAGCGTGATATTCAACGGCTCTCCCCCGGCAACAGGCGGACTTCCAGGCCCGGGGTCATTTTGCTCATACCGGCGATCACCAGCCGGTCACCTACGGCCAGTCCTGAAACCACCGCCAGCCCAAGACCAGTCAACTGGCCAGTTACCACCTCGCGGCGCTCGACGATGCCTTTCCCAGCCTCGGTTTCCCTGACCACAAACGCATAGCGTCCTCTGCCATCCTCGAGCACCGCCAGCGAAGGTACGTAGAGCACCTCGGCTGCCTGAAGCAGGCGCTCATCCGGTCGTGCCCGCACGGTAACCGACATCCCCGGCAGCAGGTTGTAGTCAGCGACCGACGGCAGAGACAGAGTGACCCCATAGGTATTGGTGCTTCGATCCGCCTGGGTCGAAACCTCCCTCACTGAGAGTGCAAAGCGTCGCTGCGGGATCTGGTCGAACTGTGCATAAAGCTCCGGCTCGGCTCCCCTCTGCGCTCGAATCATTACGCTTTCTGGAATATCGACATGGATACTCATTTCAGCGGTATCTTGCAGGGTGAACACCGCTTGCCGGGCCGACACCTCCTCATAGTTCTCGACATAGCGTTCGGCGATTCTGCCGGAAAAAGGCGCCCTCAACGAGGTGTATTCGATATTTTGCCGGCCAGCATCCAGCGCAGCCCTTGCAGACTCATACTGGGCTTTGAGCTTATCGAAGTCGGTACGCGCGATCAGGCCCTTGGCAACCAGCGTCTCCCCGCGCTTGAAATCAGCGCTCGCCTGATCGAACTCTGCCTGTCTGGCTTTGAATTCAATCTCGTAATCGGTCGCATCAAGCTGGGCAAGCAATTGCTCGGCTGCAACCGACTCGCCCTCTTTCACCAGGATACGCTCGAGCCTGCCGGCGACGCGAAAGCCGATATCTGCTGCTCTCGCCGCTTCAACGACACCGGCGAACTCTTTCCAGGCCCCCTCCTCAGGCAACGCCAGGGTCTGTGTTTTAACGGGGCGCAAAGGCTTCTGCTCGACAGGCTCGGCCCTCTCCTCACACCCTGATAGCGGCAATGCAACGATGATCAGAAAACAGATCGATAGTATCCCCGGCTTCGTCATGCTTCTAACACCCCGTTTAAAAGTGATGGTCCCTCTACAATCCTGACAGCCGCCGGCCAACGATTCATAACGCGCTATATCGAGAGCGCTCACCGGAGATAATGGGGGCAGGTCAGGTCTTGCCTTTTGCCTCGCGGATAATCCGGCTTACCCGCGAATAGTGCGGACCGAAGAACCCACCTATTGCGTTCATACTGTATCCGCCGCTTGCATAGGCATTAATGATAGCTTTGTTGCGCGATGACGCGACACAGACGCAGTACTCCAGGGGGTTCGCCAGCGGCCGCCGCTGTACCGATGGAGTACCGATGGGAGTGCCGATGAGATCTCAAGCAATTCGACTGCCGACCGGACCATTTCCGCCCGAACGGGACTGAGCCCGATATAGCGAATGACTTCAGGGTCACCAATCCACCGGCAAAGCCTTGATTTATCAACCTTGCTGGCAAATAGAGTCCCTCCCAAATTTGCCCGTCACCCCACAAAAACAGGCGCAAGTGCCCGGACGTGCTGCGCTCTTGCGGGAGCAGGTGTGGGGTTCACATTGGCCTGCGGCCAATGATGAAACATCCCTGTTTCATGTCTTAACCCGCCGGGTTAATAACTTCCCGATAGACAATAACTATCGATCCTTTCGGATTTTTATATTGGCAGCGGGGGAATGCGGCAGCCTATACCCTAAGTTACCGATAACAAGCACAAAGAATTGACGTAATACACTCGGTACTTGTTGTCGTTCCCACAACACAACAAAAGGGAAACGAAAAATGAAATCCAAGACGCCGAAAAAGCTGCTGACGATGGCCGTGCTCTGTGCGATAGGTGCCATGTCTTACGCGGCCGGTACCGAAACCATGCCGGACAATGACTACTGGTGGCCCAACCGCCTGAGCATCGAGCCGCTGCGCGACGCGTCCGTCTCGGCAGACCCACGGGGCCCCGGTTTCGATTACGCGCAGGCTTTTGCTGAGCTGGATGTCGAGGCACTGAAACAAGACATGAGAACGCTGATGCGAACCTCCCAGGACTGGTGGCCGGCGGACTTCGGGCACTACGGGCCCTTTTTCATTCGCCTGTCGTGGCACGCCGCCGGTACTTACCGCACGGTCGATGGCCGCGGCGGCGCCGACGGTGGTATGCAACGTTTCGCGCCCCTCAACAGCTGGCCCGATAACGCCAGCCTGGACAAGGCCCGTCGACTGCTGCAGCCGATCAAGCAGAAATACGGCAATGCCCTGTCCTGGGCCGACCTGATGGTGCTGGCCGGCACCCTGGGCATGGAAGACATGGGCTTTCCGATCATCGGTTTCGCCTTTGGCCGCGACGACGAGTGGCAACCCCAGGAGATGAACTGGGGTCCGGAAGGCAAATGGCTGACCGACCAGCGTCATAGCGGTGACCGGCAACTGGATGCCCCGTTCGGCGCGACCGAAATGGGCCTTATCTACGTCAATCCCGAAGGACCGCACGGCAATCCGGACCCGCTCGCTGCCGCAGAGGCCATTCGCCAGGCCTTTGGCCGCATGGCGATGAACGATGAGGAAACCGTAGCGCTGATTGCCGGGGGTCACACCTTCGGCAAGGCCCATGGCGCACACAAGGTGTCCGAGTGCGTGGGCGCGGAACCGGAAGCGGCCACGCTGGAGAAGCAGGGTCTGGGCTGGCGCAACAAGTGCGGTAGCGGCAAGGGCGCCGACACCGTCACCAGTGGCCTGGAAGGTGCCTGGACCATCAGCCCGGCGCACTGGACCCAGAATTACCTGCAGAACCTCTACGAGTTCGAGTGGGAGCTGACCACCAGCCCGGCGGGCGCCAAGCAGTGGGTACCCAAAGACGGCGCCGGGGCCGATACGGTGCCGGACGCCCACGACGCAGACGCGCGCCACGCGCCGATCATGCTGACTACCGACCTGGCGCTGAAAGAAGACCCGGCCTATCGCGAGATTACACAGCGCTGGCTTGAGAACCCGAACGAGTTCGAAACGGCTTTCGCCAGAGCCTGGTTCAAACTTACCCACCGCGATATGGGACCCACGTCGCGCTACCTGGGTACCTGGGCACCCGACGAACACTTTATCTGGCAGGATCCGGTGCCGGAACCCAACAGTCAGCCAATCACCGAGCAGGACATCGCCACGCTCAAAGCCACCGTGCTGGAATCGGACCTGAGCATCCCGGACCTGGTGAAAACCGCCTGGGCCTCCGCGGCGTCATTCAGGGTGACCGATATGCGCGGCGGGGCAAACGGAGCACGCATTCGCCTGGCGCCGCAGAAAGACTGGGCCGTCAACCAGCCCGAGGCACTGGCACAGGTGCTGAAGGTGCTCGAAGGCATTCAGAGCGACTTCAATAAGAACGTACCCGAAAAACAGGTCTCGCTCGCCGACCTGATCGTGCTCGGCGGTGCCGCCGCCATCGAAAAAGCCGCCGCGGACGCGGGCTACCGCATCACCGTACCGTTCCATCCCGGCCGGACCGATGCCACCCAGGAGATGACCGACGTCGACTCCTTTACCTGGCTCGAGCCCAAAGCCGATGGTTTTCGCAACTACCTGGAAGACGGTTACCCGAGACCGCCCGCCGAGGCACTGGTGGAGCGTGCAGCACTGCTCGATCTGACCGTGCCGGAAATGACCGTGCTGATCGGCGGCATGCGCGTACTGGACGCCAACGCAGACGGCAGCAAGCACGGCGTTTTCACCGATCGCCCCGGACAGCTCCATAACGACTTTTTCGTGCACTTGGTCGATATGTCGACCGAGTGGCGCAAGTCCGACAAGGTCGACGGTATTTACGAAGGCATGGACCGCGCCAGCGGCAATGTCAAATGGACCGCCACGCCGGTGGACCTGATCTTCGGCTCCAATTCCGAGCTACGCGCGATCGCGGAATACTACGCCTCGAGCGACAGCAACGAGCAGTTCGTGCAGGACTTCGTTAACGCCTGGAGCAAAGTGATGACGGCGGACCGCTTCGACCTGAACTGAATCGCACCGCAAGGGAAACGCCCTTGCTTCGATTTATGCTGAGCACCAGACCGGCGCACAACAGCAAAGGCCGCATCGGATGACGCGGCCTTTTATGTCTCAGCCTGCAACCCGCCTGACGGGTGGTCGGGACGCCCCGGTATCAAGATCACGACACCGCCAGCGCGGCGCGCCTGGCAAGCACCCGGCTGATGGCGGCGATGCCGAGGGCAACCACCATCAGCAGGCCTGCAACAGCGAAAGTCACCTGCATGCCGTCGGCGATGGCCTGCGGGTGGGCGGTGGTGATGTCGGTGGTCATCGAGGCGAATGCGAACAGCGCTCCCATGACGGCGGCACCGGTGATCAGGCCAACATTGCGCGACAGGCTCAGCAGGCCGGAGATAACGCCACGTTGGTCTGCGCCGACATCCAGCATCACCGCCGTGTTGTTGGCCGCCTGGAACAGTTGATAGCCGGGGGTCAGGATGGCAATGGCAGCCAGATAACCCGCAACGCCGAACAGTGCCGGCAGCGCGGACAGCGCAAAGGCGCCGGTCGCCATGGCGACGAGTCCGGCGATGGCCATGATGGGGGCACCCAGGCGGTCGACCAGGCGCCCGGCCGGCACACCGCTGAATGCCGAGATTATCGGACCGATCGACATGACAATGCCCACCAGCGCCTCGCTGAGCCCGAGCGATCGCGACAGGTAGAAAGGCCCGACCACCAGCGTCGCCATCATCACCGTCGCGACCAGCCCGTTCATCACCAGGCTCGCGCTCAGCAGGGCATTGCGCAATGCCGCCAGCGGAATCAGTGGGGATGCCGCCCTCGCCTGCGCCATGATAAAGAGCCCCCCGCCCAGGCCTGCTGCCAGCAACAAGGCCAGGTTGAGCCCATCGAAAGTGCCGCCGCCAACCGTTACGGCCAGCGCATAGGCGCCAAGCGTGAGGCCGAGCAGCAGCGTGCCCAACGCATCGAAGCCCGAGCGCCCGGCCTCGCCCTTGCGCCTGGAAACCGGCAGGTAGCGATACGCCAGCAGGACATTTAGGATGCCCAGCGGCACCATGATCAGAAAGATGGCGTGCCAGCCGGGCCCGGCCAGCAGGATGCCCCCCAGCGACGGTCCAAGCGCGGTGCCGATCGCCGACATGGTGCCGAGCAGGCCCATGGCGCTGCCGGTCCTTTCCTTGCTTGTGGTCTCGCGCACCAGCGCCACGGTCAGCGCCATCAGGATGGCGGCGCCCAGGCCCTGCAGCCCGCGGGCAACAATCAGCAGCCAGAGCGTGGGGGCCACACCGCACAGAAGCGAGGCCACCGTGAACAGGATAATGCCGGCCAGCAGCACCCGCCGGTGGCCCAGGATATCACCCAGGCGCCCGACACTGACGATCATGACGGTGATGGCAAGCAGGTAGGCAATGATGACCCACTGGACCTGCTGGAACGAGGCCGAGAAGGCCCCGGCCAGGGTCGGCAGGGCGATATTGGCGATGCTTATGCCCAGGGAAGCCAGCAGCATCGACAGGGCAAGGCTGCCCAGCGCCCACCTGCCGGGCGCTGTCGGCTCGCCGTTTGCCGTTGGCTCCGCGCCTGCTTCTGTCATGGCTCGCTTCATGCTGGAATCCGCCTTCTGGCTGCTGTCGACATTGAACTCCCTGTACTATATCCGTTCACTCAATATTGCGGCACACGCACGGCTTACACTTAATAAGTGCACAGAACGCCATGTCAGATTCCCCGCTGGGTGCTATGGTTGGCGGATGCAGACTCCCGATTTCAACTTGCTTGTCACCCTGGATGCGCTGCTCTCGGAAGGGAGTGTGGCGCGCGCCGCTCAACGCCTGCGGCTCAGCCCGTCGGCCATGAGCAGGGCGCTGGCACGGTTGCGCCAGGCGACGGGCGATCCGCTGCTGGTCAGGGCCGGGCGCGGCCTGGTGCCTACGCCACGGGCGCTGGAACTGCGCGAACGGGTGAGCCAACTGGTCGACGAGGTACAGGCCGTGCTGCGCCCGCAGGAAGCGCTCGATCCAGAACGGCTGGTGCGCACATTCACCCTGCGCACCGGTGAAGGCTTTGTGGAAACCTTCGGGCCGAACCTCATAGCCCGCGTCAGCGCAGAAGCACCCAAGGTGCGGCTGCGATTTGTGCCCAAACCCGACCGGGACAGCACGCCACTGCGCGATGGTACCGTGGACCTGGAAATCGGTGTTGTGGGCAGAACCATGGGGCCGGAGATCCGGACCCTGGGCCTGTTCCGGGATCGTTTCATCGGTGTCGTGCACAGGGGGCACCCGCTGAGCACCGGCAAGATCACGGCCGCCCGCTATGCGGCCGGCAGGCATATCGCCATCTCGCGGCGGGGAATCGACCGGGGGCCGGTGGATGAGGCCCTGGAATCGCTGGGACTGGAGCGCACGATCGTCACCATGGTTGGCGGCTTTTCAGCGGCGCTCGCACTGGCCCGAACCTCGGACCTGATTGCGACAGTGCCCGAAAAAACCACCGCCGCCCTGCGTGATGACATGCACAGTTTTGCGCTGCCCTTTGCACCACCGCAAGTCACCGTGTCACTGCTCTGGCACCCACGAATGCATGCGGACCCGGCGCATCGCTGGCTGCGCGGCTGCGTTCGCGAGGCATGCGCGCAGCAACTTGCGACGGCATCGACGGAGCAGGATATCAACTAAGACGGGGGAGGCGCCCAGGTAGCACTGCAATATCGCCGCACCATAACAGGCGCGCCGCCCGCTGACCTGCATCTATAAATGAACGCCCGCCAGGGAACCTACTCTCGAAATCCGGGTACTAACCGCTTGAAATTTGTCGACTTAACACCAGATAGGGCCTAGGGGCCGAAGAACAGCCGGGACTCATATACAGGCCCCATCCGCTCTCAGCAGGGAATCGCCACGACCATGACACCACTTCGCCAGTTTCAAACCCTTCAACAATGGATGCAATCCCAGATTATCGGCCAGCACAGCCTCATCGAGCGACTGCTGATCACCCTGCTGGCCGACGGCCACCTGCTGGTGGAAGGCGCGCCGGGGCTCGCCAAGACCAAGGCCATCAAGACGCTGTCACTGGCACTTCACGCCGACTTCCACCGCGTGCAGTTCACCCCCGACCTGCTGCCCGCCGATATCACCGGCAGCGACATCTACCGCCCCGAGACCCACAGTTTCGAATTTCAGCCGGGGCCGCTGTTCCATAACCTGGTGCTGGCCGACGAGATCAACCGCGCGCCGGCCAAGGTGCAGTCGGCGCTGCTGGAAGCCATGGCCGAACGGCAGATCAGTATCGGCCAGCAGAGCTATCCGCTGCCCGACCTGTTCCTGGTCATGGCGACGCAGAACCCCATCGAGCAGGAAGGCACCTACCCGCTGCCCGAAGCCCAGCTCGACCGCTTCCTGATGCAGGTCAACGTGGGCTACCCGGACCGTGAATCGGAGCTCGCGATCCTGCGCCTGGCGCGCCAGGAGGCCAGCACCGAGGTGGCAGAACCCCCGGCCCGCCTGAGTCAGGCAAGCCTGTTCGCCGCCCGCGCCGAGGTTCAGTCCCTGCACCTGGCCGAAGCGGTGGAGCGCTACATCGTCGAGCTGGTGATGGCCAGCCGCGACCCGCAACACCATGCCCCGGAGCTGGCACGCTGGATCGACTACGGCGCCAGCCCGCGCGCCACCATCGCACTGGAACGCTGCGCCCGCGCCCATGCCTGGCTGCAGGGGCACGATTACGTCAGCCCCGACGACGTGCAGGCAATCGCCCATGATGTGCTGCGCCACCGCCTGCTGCTGAGTTTCGAGGCCGAAGCCAACGGCCAGAGCAGCGACGCGGTCATCTCGCGCCTGCTGGACCAGGTACCGGTAGCCTGAGCGGAGCCGCAGCATGAATCGCCCACTCAACCCAGACGCCAGCGACCAGTTCCCGCTCGAGGGCGCCTACACCCGGCTCGACCAGTTGGTGGCGCTGCACCGCTTCGCCGCCCGCCTGAGCCTGAACGCCCGGCGCCGAAGCGGCAGCACGCTGGCCGGCGAATGGCGCACCCACCAGCGTGGCCGCGGCATCGACTTCGACCAGGTACGCGCCTACCAGTCCGGTGACGACATCCGCAGCATCGACTGGCGGGTCACCGCCCGGCGCCAGGCACCGCACACGCGGGTCTACCGCGAGGAGCGCGAACGGCCGGTGCTGCTGGCCGCCGACCTGCGCTCGCCGATGTTCTTCGGCAGCCGCCACTGCTTCAAGGCGGTGCTGGCCAGCGCCTTGATCGGCACCCTCGGCTGGATCGCCCTGGCCGGACGCGACCGCGTCGGCGGACTGGTGTTCGGCGACCAGGAGCACCGCGATGTGCGTCCGCGCCGCAGCCGCCACAGCGTGCTGGAGCTGCTGCAGCAACTGGATGCCTTCAGCCGTCGCCTGTCCACACCCTGCCCCGCCGAGGCGCCCGCGCCCCTGAGCCAGCTGCTCGACAAGCTACTGCATACCAGCCACCCCGGCACCGCCGTCTATATCGCCAGCGACTTCCACGACCTGGACGACGCCAGCGAACAGCGTCTTTACCAGCTCGCCCGCCACAGCGACCTGACCCTGTTCCTGATCAGCGATCCGCTGGAATACGAACTGCCCGACAGCGACGATCTGTGGATCGGCAACGGCCGCCAGCGTGCTGCGGTGAGGGACCTGCACCGCCCCGGCGAGCGGCTGGCACAGCGGGACCAGCGCCTGCGCGAGCTCTGCACCCGGCTGGCCATCCCGCTGCATCACCTCAGTACCGAACAGTCACCGCTGACACTGCTGCAACAACTCTATGGCCAGCGCAGCGGCGCACGGGGGCGCGCATGACCACCCCCTCCCCGCTAGGCCCTGCCACCGTACCGATGCCGGCCAGCCCGCCGTCGCTGGAACAGCTGCACGATCTGCAGCTGCCGTCCGAGGTCGGATTCTGGCCGCCGGCGCCGGGCTGGTGGCTGCTCGCCGCCCTGCTGCTGGGCGGGCTGGTCTGGGCCGGCCGCCTGCTGTGGCGGCGCCGACAGCGCAACCGCTACCGGCGCGCCGCCCTGGCGCTGCTGAGCGAATACCAGCGCCAGCTGCAACAGGACCAGGACCGGCAGCGCTACCTGACCCAGGTCGCCCAGCTGCTGCGCCGTACCGCGCTTAGCGCCTATCCGCAGCAGGCCCTGGCCGGGCTCACCGATAACGCCTGGCGCCAGTTTCTGATCGACAGCAGCGGCCTGGATGCCTTTAACAGCAGCACCGGCGACGCCTTGCTGCGCGGCCCCTACCAGGCTGCGATCGAATTCGACACCAATGCCGTTCTGCAGCTGGCTCGCGACTGGATTTTGCAGCATAAACGGAGGTGGCCATGCTGACCCTGGACTGGCCCTGGCTGCTGTTGCTGGCCCCGCTGCCCTGGCTGATCTACCGCTTCGCCCGCCCGGCACGGCGCCAGCAGGCGGCGCTGCAGGTTCCCTTTTTTGACCAGCTACAGCGCAGCGATGGCAAAGCACCCGCAGGCATTGCGCGCCACCTGCGTGCCCGCCTGGCACTGCTGAGCCTGATCTGGCTGGCGCTGCTGCTGGCTGCAGCGCGCCCGCAGTGGGTCGGCGACCCGCTGCCGGTGGCCCCCAGCGGGCGCGACCTGCTGCTGGCGGTGGATATTTCCGGCAGCATGGGCACCGAAGACATGCCGGTGGATGGCGAGCTGCTTGACCGCCTCACGGTAGTCAAGCAGGTACTGGCCCAGTTCGTCGAGAGACGCCAGGGCGATCGCCTGGGCCTGATCCTGTTCGGCACCCGCGCCTATATCCAGGTGCCGCTGACCTTTGACAGCCACGCCTTGGTGCAGCTGCTCGATGAATCGCGCATCGGCTTTGCCGGCGAAAAGACCGCCATCGGCGACGCCATTGGCCTGGCGATCAAGCGTCTGACCGACCGTGCGCAGCAGAGCCGGGTACTGATTCTGCTCACCGACGGCGCCAACACCGCAGGCCAGGTGCAACCGCTGGAAGCGGCGCAGGTGGCGGCCAAAGAAGGCATCCGCATTCACACCCTGGGGATCGGCGCCGACGAAATGCTGGTGCAAAGCCTGTTCGGCACTCGGCGGGTCAACCCGTCCGCCGACCTCGATGAAAAGCTGCTGACCCAGGTGGCCGAGACCACCGGCGGGCATTACTTCCGCGCCCGCGACCCCGAGCAGCTGGCCCAGGTGTACGCCGAGCTCGACCGGCTGGAACCGAGCGAGCAGGAACAGCAACGGGTACGCCCGCAAGAGGCACTGTTTTACTGGCCGCTGGGGCTGGCACTGATACTGTCGCTGCTGTGGGCGCTGATGCGCGTTTATGAACGGCGACCGGCCGTTGCCGTGCGGGAGGCACGCCAATGATCGACGCCTTTCACTTCCTGCGTCCGCTGTGGCTGCTACTGCTGATTCCCGCCGCCCTGCTGGGTTATCGATTGTGGCAACAGCAGGCTCAAGTCAGCGGCTGGCAGCGGCTGATCCCTGCCAGCCTGCTGCAGCCGCTGCTGGAACAGCAGCCCTGCCAGCGGCGCCGCGCCCCCGTGCTGGGCCTCGGCGCCGCCTGGCTTCTGGGTACCCTGGCGCTGGCCGGGCCCACCTGGCAACAGCTGCCGCAGCCGGTGTACCAGCCGCAAGCCGCACTGGTGGTGATCCTCGACCTGTCCCCGTCCATGCTGGCACAGGACCTCAAGCCCTCGCGCCTGATGCAGGCGCGCCTGCGCCTGATCGACCTGCTGCGGGCCCGCCACGAAGGGCTCACCGCACTGGTGGTCTACGCCGGCGATGCCCATGTCGTCAGCCCGCTGAGCCAGGACCGCCAGACCCTGCTGGCCCTGGCGCCGACCCTGTCACCGGCCATCATGCCGGTGCGCGGCAGCCAGGTGGAAGCCGCGGTGGAACGTGCGCTGGCGCTGCTCAACGAGAGCGGCCATTCGGACGGCCAGCTGCTGCTGATTACCGACGGGGTCACACCCGCGGCCGCCGATGCGGTGGCGGCGCAGTTGCAGGCCAGCGGCCAGCGGCTGTCGATCCTCGGGGTCGGTACCGCCGAGGGGGCACCGATCCCCACCGACGACGGCAGCTTTGCCCGCGACCGCGCAGGAAACATGATCCTGGCCAGGCTCGACGCTCAAGCGCTGATCCGCCTGGCCCGCGACAGTGGCGGCATCTACCGGGCGCTGAGTGCCAGCGGCGACGAACTCGATGACTTCCGAGCCCAGTTTGCCGAGGCGCGCATCGATAACGTCCTGGCCGAGCAGCCGCCGCTGGGGCAGTCGTTCGCCCAGTGGCACGAGGCCGGCCCCTGGCTGGTACTGCTTCTGCTGCCGGTGGCCGCCCTCGCCTTTCGCCGCGGCTGGCTGCTGAGCCTGCTGCTGGTCAGCCTGATCACCCCGGGTATCGCGCCCCGACCGGCGAACGCCGCCGAAAACATCACCCAAAGTACCGCCGAAAGCACCACCGCAACGGACAGCACCACATCCACCGCGCCGGCGGCAGACGCGAGTATTGCCGGGCTATCCGGCAATCTGTGGCGCAACCTTTGGCAGACGCCTAATCAGCAGGGGGCTGCTCACTACAAGGCGCAGCAGTTCGAACAGGCCGCCGGCCAGTTCCGCGACCCCGCCTGGCGAGGCAGCGCCCGCTACCGCAGTGGCGATTTCAGCGGCGCCAGCGAGAGCTTTCGCGAAGCCATTGCGCAGCAGGACAACGCCCGCAATCACTACAACCTCGGCAACGCCCTGGCCAAGGGCGGTCAGCTCAAGGAGGCGCTGGACGCCTATGATCAGGCCCTGCAGCGCGACCCGCAGCTGGCCGATGCCAGGGCCAACCGCGACCTGGTGGCGCAGCTGCTGAAACAGCAGCAACAGCAACAGCAACAGCAACAGAAGAACTCCCAATCCGGCCAGGGCAATTCCCAGGATAAGCGCCAGGACCAGAACCAGGACCCAAAAGAGAACCCGAACGGCACTCAGCAGCAGGACGCCAATCCGTCGCAAGGCGCCAATCCCTCACAAGGCAAAAGGCCACAGCAGGCTGACAGTCAGCCGCAGGACGGGGACCGAAATTCGGCCCCGGGATCGCCCTCAGACTCAGCAGCCAACAAGCCGCACCCGGCAAACAAGGCACCGTCCAAAGCGGACCCGAACAGCGCCGATCAGCCCGACGAGGCAACCACCGTCAGCGATGCCGACAAGGATGCCGGTAGGGATGAAAAGCAGCCGCCGGACGACGGCCAGAACGCGCTGGCGGCGAACGGCGATCCGTCACCGGAGCGATCACAGCAGCTCGAACGCTGGCTGCGTCAGCTGCCGGATGATCCCGGCGGGCTGCTGCGGCGCAAGTTTGAATACGAATATCAGCAGAAGCTGGAGGCCTATCGCCAGGGCCGCTGGACACCACCCGAGGAAACCCGATGGTAAGCATCACCCCGCTGTCACGGACCGCACTCCTGACCCTGTTATTCGGCCTGCTGCTGGCGCTGAACAGCGCCCTGCTGCGCGCCGATACGCTGAGCGCCAGCGTTGACCGCACCCAGCTGGCGCTGGATGAAACCCTGACCCTGAGCCTGCGCTTCGATTCCCGCGACACCCGCGCCGAACCCGATATCAGTGCCGTGGAGCCGTTCTTCGACGTGCTGGGTCGCAGCCAGAGTCGCCAGCTGCGCTCCATCAACGGCGAGACCAGCGCCTTTACCCAGTGGCAGTACAGCCTGGCGCCCAAGCAAAAGGGCCTGATCCAAATCCCGGCCTTTGAACTGCAAGGGGCACGCAGCGAGCCACTGCAGGTGCGAGTGACCGCGCCCCAGGTCAGCGCCAACGCCAAGGGCGGTGACTACTTCCTGGAGCGTGACCTACAGCCCCAGACCCTGTATCCGGGCCAGCAACTGCGGGTACGGGTGCGGCTCAATACCGCGGTCGCCTTGTCGGAACTGCAGATCACCCCGCTGACCGTCGACGGCGCCCGGCTGGTCGAGCTGGAGGATCGCCAGTACCAGCGTACCCTCAACGGCCGCCCCTACCTGGTGTACGAGAAGAACTATGCCCTGTTTGCCCGGCAACCGGGCGCCCTGCAGCTGCCGGCCCAGATGCTCACGACGGTCAAGGGCGGATCGCGCTCGGTGTTCGACCTCAACCGCGGCCAGGCGGTGCGGCTGCGCACCGAGGCGCAACAGATCGAGGTCAAGGCGCCACCAGCCAACGCCGGCGATGACTGGCTGCCCGCCGACAGCCTCAAGCTCAAGCAGTGGCTCGAAAGCGGCACGACCAGCGTCTATGCCGGTGAACCGGTCACCCTCAACCTGCGCCTGGAAACCGAAGGCGCCGATCCGGCGCGGCTGCCGGGCCTGACGCCACCAGCGCTCGATGGCGTGCGGGTGTACCCGGAGCCGGTCTACGATCAACAGCAGGCCGGCGCCGATGGCCTGCATATCAGCCGCAGCCAGCGCGTTGGCCTGGTCCCCACCCAGCCCGGCACCCTGACCCTGCCGGCAAGCCGGGTACGCTGGTGGAACAGCCAAAGCGGCGAGTTCAGCGAAGCCACCAGCGAGCCGATCACCCTCACCGTCCTGCCGCCGCGCCAGGGCAGCCAGCCGGCGCCCACCGCCCAGACTCCTGCTACCGCACCAGTACAGGCACCGGCTGTCACAACCGCGACCACAACTGCCGCCGTGACTGACGCTGAAACAGCAGCGGCAGCCCCCACGGCCAGCACGCAGAACAATGCGGACCTGTCCCCCGGGCTGCTGTCCCCTTGGCTGCTATGGAGCAACCTGGCCTGGGCCGGGCTCTGCGGCCTGCTGGCCCTGGGCTGGTGGCGCGCCCGCCAGCGCCCACGCCCGCCAAAGTTGCCCGCCGCCGAAAGGCACGACACACCCAACCGGCAGATCGCCGAACGCCAGGTACAGCAAGCCTGCCGGCAGGGGAATCCTGCCCAGATCCGCCGAGCGATCCTCGACTGGGCCGACGCCTGCCGGCTCACCGGCACCCAGCCACCGAGCCTGGCGCGCATCGCCGCGCTGGGCGATGCCGCCCTGCAGGCTGAACTTGCCGCGCTGGACCGCGCGCTTTTCGCACCCGAAGCGGCGTTAAAAGCCGCGCCTACGGTCAAGTCGAACACGCCGCCCGACGCCGGGTTACAGGACAGACCCGCGGTCAATGCCGAGCGGTTGTTAACCAGCTTAAAGGCGCTCGAGAGCTGTGCTGGTCGAGCACAACCCTCCCCACCGCTGGCCGAGCTCTATCCGCACTAGCGGGTAACGCCCGTCCGGGCCCGCATTAACCGGGGCATGCCAGGCGTGCTTTACGGTTTGGCTGCGCCTTCACCCGGTGCTGATTTGCGAATTTTTAGCCTTCGCTTGAGCGTTTTGGCTTAAAAGATACTTTGTCATACAACATGCTAGCGCTATCATGTGAAACCGCAGCTAGGCCCAGCCCCGGTTCTGCACTTAATTTTTCAGAGGCAAGGTCCATGCTGATCGAGTTTTTCTCCAGCCTTACACCGGTGCTGGTCTGCACCAGTCTTGGCTGGATCCTGAGCAAGCGTACCCGGCTGCTGGACAGCCCGGACCTAGGCCAGCTGGTGATGGTCATCGGCCTGCCGAGCCTGCTGCTCAATTCATTGCTGAGGATGGAGGCCGACATCGGCGTGCTGTCCGACATTGCACTGGCGACTGCCAGCATGCTCATTATTGCGGCGCTCATGGCCGCTCTGGCACTGCGCATCAGCGGACAACCGATGCGATTTCTGCTGCCGGTACTGGTCAACCCCAATACCGGTAACCTTGGCATTCCGGTGGTGTTTGCCCTGCTGGGACCTGAAGCGCTGCCCTACGCCGTGCTGACGTCCACCATCGTGGGGCTGAGCAACTTTACCTTCGGCGCCTGGCTGATGTCCGGCAAACTGAACCCCCGCGCCCTGCTCACCAATGGCTCGATCATCGCCTTGCTCGTGGGCGTGATCCTGTTGCTGACGGGCACGACCGTACCCGCGCCGATGCTCAATACGCTGGACATGCTGGCCGGCATCACCCTGCCGATCATGCTGCTGTTGCTGGGCCGCTCACTCGGTTCAATCAGCATCCGCAACCTGAGCGACCTGAAGCTGGTGGGATGCATCAGCGCCGGCCGGGTACTCATTGGCCTTATCGCGGCCTGGTTGGCCATACTGTTGCTGCCACTGCCCGACATGCTCGAAAAATCCCTGCTGATTCAGTCCTGCATGCCGGTGGCTGTACTCAGCTACATGATGACCACCCAGTACCAGGGCCCCAAAGACCAGGTGGCAGCAATCATCATGCTATCGACGCCGATATCGTTACTGGCGATTATGCTGCTGTCGGTGTTTTACCTCTGATCGGGGTCCTGGCAGTGCGCTGTTCGCCGGGTGGCTTTCTGATCTGGCGGCAGGCGCCTGAGCAATGACAAAGCTCAATTGCCGGGCGTAAATCTGCTAGCATGCCTGCCCAGTCAGCAACGGCGCACAGAGGATGAAGCGGCCATGGAAAAAAGCATATTGATTACCGGCTGTTCAAGCGGTATCGGCCACCACGTGGCACTGGGACTGCGCCAGCGTGGCTACCGAGTACTGGCAACAGCGCGCAAGCCCGAGGACGTGGAGCATCTCGAGCAACAGGGTTTCGAAGCCTGCAGGCTGGATCTTGATGATTCCGATTCGATCCGGCAAGCCGTTGAATGGGCCACCCGCCAAACCGGCGGCACCCTCTTCGCACTGTTCAACAATGGCGCATTCGGCCAGCCCGGTGCGATCGAGGACCTGAGCCGCGACGTGCTGCGGGAGCAGTTCGAAACCAACCTGTTCGGAACCCATGAACTGACCTGTCGCGTGCTGCCGATCATGCGCCAGCAAGGTTACGGCCGCATCATCCAGCACAGCTCGGTGCTGGGCCTGATCGCGCTGAAGTACCGCGGTGCCTACAATGCGTCGAAATTCGCCCTGGAAGGCCTGACCGACACCCTGCGCCTGGAGCTCAGGGGAAGCGGCATTCAGGTTTCACTGATCGATACGGGGCCCGTCCTGAGCCGCTTCAGGGAAAACGCCTACCTCAAGTTCAAGCAGAACATTGATACCCAGAACAGTGCTCACCGTCGAACGTACGCGGCGGTCGAGCGCCGCCTGGCCGCCGAAGGACCGCATAAGAAGGATCCGTTCACCAAACGGCCTGAAGCGGTACTGGTACAGGTCATCAAGGCACTGGAAGCACCACGCGCCCGCCCCCGTTACTATGTCACCACCCCGACCTGGATATTCGGCATCCTCAAACGCCTGCTTTCGAGCCGCGCACTGGACCAGGTACTGAATGCCGTGTCGAATCGCGAAAACAGGTAAGGACGCACTGGCCAGGTAGGCCGCGGGCCGGCAGCACAACCAATAGCTCAGACAGTACAAGCAGCCGGCTAACACCCAGCCGAGCCGCCTGAATGGCTGCGCACAGCAGCCCTTTCAGGCGGGTATGTGCGCCTCCCCCCCAGGATCACCCCGATAACCCCCGCCCTGCGATTGGAATTGACCGCCGGCGCTGATCGCATAAGTTAAGATGTTGAAATCGCAACATAGTAGATAACGGTATAAAGTATATTGTCTCTGCCATACAGTGCAGCGCCAGCAGCCCGGCTGAGCCGATGCTGTTATTCAGGCGGCGAGTGGTGGCAAAGACATGCTGCGGGGTGGACACTGACGGCGTGCAGGCAGCCGCCGGCCGAATACAGTGCGTAATCCGGCAGGCGGGATACTTTGTATCGCCGTTTGTAAGAGCCCGGATTCCTACAGATTTCCGGCACTGCGCCGGCTGACGATGTATGTGTCAGCCGGGTTAACATCAGACCTTGCTGACCAGCCCCCGACTGTCAAACACAGCCTCTATCTCGTCCAGACTGGTGGGATCATCGATGGTTGAGGGTACGCTGTAATCCTGCCCGTCGGCGATCTGGCGCAGCAGCTTACGCAATATTTTGCCCGAGCGGGTCTTGGGCAGGCGCTGCACCACCACGGCGCGCTTGAAACAGGCCACGGCGCCGATAGCTTCACGCACCCTGGCCACCAGCTCGGCTTCAAGCTGGGCTTCGTCCAGCTCCACACCGTCCTTGAGCAGCACCAGCCCCACCGGCTGCTGACCCTTGAGGTCATCATGCACACCAATCACGGCACATTCCGCCACCGCCGGATGTGCCGCGACAACCTCTTCCATCTCGCCGGTCGACAAGCGGTGCCCGGCGACATTGATCACATCATCGGTGCGCCCCATGATAAACACGTAGCCGTCTTCATCCTTGTAACCGCCATCACCGGACGAATAATAGCCCGGATAGTCCGACAGATAGCCTGAGCGAAAACGCTCAAAGTCACCCCAGATGGTCGGCAGGCAGCCAGGCGGCAACGGCAGCTTGAGCGCCAGTATGCCCTGTTCTCCGGCCGGCAGTTCTTCACCGGCAGGGCCGAGGATGCGCACGTTATAGCCCGGCACCGGCACGGTGGATGAACCGGGCTTGGGGGGCAGCACTTCAAGCCCCGTGGGATTGGCACAGATGGCCCAGCCCGTCTCGGTTTGCCACCAGTGATCCACCACCGGCAGACCGGTGACCTCCCGGGTCCATTCATAGGTGGGCGGATCCAGCCGCTCACCCGCCATGAAGATGGTTTTCAGGCAGGACAGATCATACTGGCCCAGCAAGGCGCCCTCGGGATCTTCCTTCTTGATGGCCCGAAAGGCAGTCGGTGCGGCAAACAGTGCCTTAACGCGGTGTTCGGCACAGACGCGCCAGAAGGCACCCGCATCCGGTGTACGCACCGGCTTGCCCTCATACACCAGCGTTGTGCAGCCGGCCAACAGGGGGGCATACACGATATAGGAGTGGCCGACCACCCAGCCCACATCCGACGCCGCCCAGAAAACCTCGCCGGGGCTCATGTTGTAAATGGCCTGCATCGAGTAGTTCAGCGCCACGGCGTGCCCGCCATTATCCCTGACCACCCCCTTGGGCTTGCCGGTGGTGCCGGAGGTATAGAGAATATAAAGCGGATCCGTCGCCCTGACCGGTACGCAATCGGCAGGCTGCGCCTGCGCCATGGCGGTATGCCAGTCCAGATCGCGCCCTGGAACAAGCTCGGCAGTGGCCTCGGGCCGCTGCAGCACAACACAGGCATCGGGGGCGTGCTGGGCACGTCGCAGTGCGTCATCCAGCAGCGGCTTGTACTGAATGACCTTGGCAATTTCGATACCGCAGGACGCGGTGACAATCACGCGCGGGCTGGCATCATCAATACGCACGGCGAGCTCCGGGGCTGCAAAACCGCCGAACACCACCGAATGCACAGCCCCCAGACGTGCCACTGCCAACATGGCGATCACCGCTTCGGCAATCATCGGCATGTAGATCAGCACCCGGTCGCCCTTGACGACCCCCTGCGCGCTGAGCACGCCGGCAAAACGCGCAACCTCGTCACGCAGCTCGCGATACGTGAATATCTTTTTGCTTTGGGTTACCGGCGAGTCATAAATCAGCGCGGCCTGCTCACCGCGGCCCTGTTCAATGTGCACATCCAGCGCCAGGTAAGCGGTATTCAGTTCGCCGTCGACAAACCAGCGATCGACGCCGTTTTCATCCCTGGAAAGTATCTCTTGCGGCGCCTTGAACCAGTGCAGCGCTGCGGCCTTTTCACCCCAAAACGCCTGCGGATTGTCGATCGATCGTGCGTATTCCGCCTGATATGTCATGCTGCAGCCCCTTTATTGTTATCCGCCTGTGGCCGTTAACAGCCAACCAGATTGTTGACACTTAACGAAAAACTCACAGCAAGCTTAATCAAAAAAGGGCAATTGTTAACCTAGACAAAAGGCTAAAACGGCGTAATACGTGATTTAAAGCAGGAATCATGCGATCAGCGACGCTTGAACCACCACAGCATTGTCGACAGTTTGTGGCAACGCGCGTTAGCTGACGGAATATTCGACACAGAGGGGAAAGCCGGCGCTGTGCAGCCTAAGCAGCCATGGCGGCACAGCAGGTCGCGGGTCGCCGCAAAAAAGTCGGCGGTTAAAGGGTGGAGGTTTGCGTCAATCGATGCAGCTCGACAATATCTTCATTGCCCGCCATGGCATCGACAATCTCGCGCTGTTCCTGGATCACGTCCTGCAGCACCGCATCGGTGGTCAGCGGATTGGCCAGCACGACCCGAAACACCGTAATCAGCTGATGCCCGTAGCAATCCGGCGTCAGCCGGGTGCGAGAGACAAAGGCCTTGCCGTGTTCGCGCTGGGTTTTCTGGATCATTCGGGTAATGCGGTTAAGCACATCGTTGATCTGCCGGCACTGCTCGGCATCGGCGTCACGCAGTGCGTCCTGCACTGCCGCCGGCACCCAGCGGTAGGTCAAAATATTGAGTTCGGGTTCTGAAACCAGTTCGAAGTCATCCAGCGCGTCGATACGGTCGGCGAACCGGCGTGCCAGGTCGATGCCGTTGTCGATCAGCAATGCATAGCCCCGCCGACCAATAATTTTCAGCGCCGAGTGCACCAGCATCGCCATCCCCGGACGCGAGCCTTCCAGGGTCGCGCTGCCCAAATCCTTGGAGCCCTTGCGGATAATGTACTGGGCATGGTGCTCGATACTGGCGAGTGCCGACGGGTCGCGGAACAGCACCAGCCCGACCCCCATGGGCACATAGAGCTGCTTGTGCGCATCGATGGTTACGGAGTCAGCCCGTTCGATGCCCTTCAGGCGCCCGCGATAGCGGTCGGAAAACAGTGTCGGCCCGCCCCAGGCGCCGTCCACATGGAAGTGAATGCCATGCTCCTCGGCGATATCGGCAAGCACATCCAGAGGATCAATATTGCCGGTCTCGGTGGTGCCGGCGATACCCACCAGCGCAAAGGGCCGAATATTTTGCTGCTTCAATTGTTCCAGCTTTGCCCGCAGGGCATCCGGGCGAATTCGGTTGTGACCGTCCGTTTCCACGGTCACGATCTGGTCGCGCCCGATGCCCAGCACATCGGCGGCCTTGGACAGGGAATAGTGGCCACGCTCGGAGACCAGCACGGCCATCCCTTCACAGCCATAGTGGCGCATGGCGGCAAATACGCCGCTGCGCGTGATGCCCGCAAAGTCGCCGTCGGGCCCGAATGCCCGGTTGCGGGCCGCCCAGAGCGCGGTAATGTTGGCGACGGTGCCGCCGGAACAAAAGGCCCCCAGGTGCCGATGGCTGTCGTGAAGCCAGTGGTCGTAGAAGTCATTCGGCTGTGCGTACACCAGGCGGTGCAACATGCCCAGCACCTGACGCTCCAGCGGCGTAAAGGCCTTGGATGTTTCGGTTTTTACCAGGTTCTGGTTCAGGGCGATCATGATCTTGGACAGCGGAATCATGAAATAGGGCAAGGCCGAGGTCATGTGGCCCACAAAGCTTGGCGACGAGGTATGAACGGACTGGGCAACCACCTTGTCGAGCAGGAACTGGGCCTGCTCTGACACGTAGACCGCGTCTTCGGGGATCTTGGTATCGTTGAAATCCCGCTCGATTTTGACCAGATCGGTCTCTTCGGCAACGATATTATCCTGCAGAAAACCGGCGAGGTTGGCCGAGATATCATTCTCCAGGCGGCTCAGTGTCGAGCCGGGCGCTTCGGGAACGGTAAAAATCCGCAGCAGGTTTTCCATGCTGACTTCCACGGCCGTCGATTTTTTATTCATGGATTGTCGTTACCTTTTGCCAAACCTGAACTGCCGCGCCGGGCGAGCCAATTCTACTGTTTTTCCGATCAGGACAAATCCTGGCCTGCGCCTTCCCCGCCGGGTCATCGGCAGCAAACCACCCTGCTCTATCCGCGCAGCCCGCCTCGGCGGGCCAGACAATCCTGAATGAATGCCGGGCGTTTGTGCGGTGCACATAATACTCGACTCATCGCCAGGAAAGAAATCTGAAACAAATCGGCCCTCGCAGCCTGTCGGGTTTGGCCGATCATAGCGAGGGAAAGACCGATTTGCGGCAGTTTTTGAGCTCTTTTGAGGCGAATAGTGGTTCTATTTAACAAAAAAGATTACATAAAATGACCAAATTCGGCTTTTCCGCAGTAGATCAGTGGTAAGCCCGACAGGCTGCTACATGCGACCCTTGACTGCGCCTGCGCGACCTCGTATCAGTTTTTTTCAACTGTTCATGAGCAGCCCTCAGGAAAAGAGACAAGCTTTTGATTTACAATAGCGCTCTTCGTAATGGATCCACAGAGTATCGGGGCCTAACAGGTGACAGACGCAAACACTTTCAAGACACTGCAGGACACGCTCAAAAAACGCATCATGATCATTGATGGCGGCATGGGCACCATGATCCAGCAGTACAAGCTTGAAGAGCAGGACTATCGCGGCAGTCGCTTTGCCGACTGGCATACCGACGTCAAGGGCAACAACGACCTGCTGGTCCTGACCCAGCCGGAACTGATTGCGGACATCTACCGCGGCTACCTGGATGCCGGCGCCGATATCCTTGAAACCAATACCTTCAACGCCACCACCATCGCCATGGCCGACTACGACATGGAGTCGATCAGCCATGAGATTAACCGTACCGCCGCGCAGCTTGCCCGCCAGGTGTGCGATGAAGCCCAGGCCAAGACACCCGGCCGGCCGCGTTATGTGGCCGGCGTGCTAGGCCCGACCAACCGCACCTGCTCGATTTCGCCGGACGTGAACGACCCCGGTTTTCGCAACGTCAGTTTCGATGAGCTGGTCGACGCCTACGTCGAGTCCACCGATGGCCTGGTGCAGGGTGGCGCCGATATCATCCTGATCGAAACCATTTTCGATACGCTCAATGCGAAGGCGGCAATCTTCGCGGTCGAGAAGTACTTCGACGACAACGGCGTGCGCCTGCCGGTAATGATTTCCGGCACCATTACCGATGCGTCGGGCCGTACCCTGTCCGGCCAGACCACCGAAGCGTTCTGGAACTCCATTCGCCATGCGCGGCCGATTTCCGTGGGCCTCAACTGCGCCCTGGGGCCCAAGGAGCTGCGCCAGTACGTGGAGGAGCTCTCCCGTATCGCCGATACCTTTGTTTCGGTACACCCCAACGCCGGCCTGCCCAACGCCTTTGGCGAATACGACGAAACCCCGGAAGAAATGGCCGAGGAAATCGGCGAGTGGGCCCGCTCGGGCTTCCTCAACCTGGTGGGCGGCTGCTGCGGCACCACACCGGAGCATATCCGCGCCATTCGCGAGGCGGTCGAGCACGAGGATCCGCGCGAGATTCCGGACATCAAGCCCGAATGCCGCCTGGCGGGCCTGGAGCCGATGAACATCGGTACCGACACCCTGTTCGTCAACGTCGGTGAGCGTACCAACGTCACCGGATCTGCGGTGTTCAAGCGCCTGATCAAGGAAGGCGATTACGAAACGGCCCTCGATGTGGCCCGCCAGCAGGTGGAAAACGGCGCCCAGATCATCGACATCAACATGGATGAGGGCATGCTGGATGCGAAGGCCGCCATGGAGCGCTTCCTCAAGCTGATCGCTTCGGAGCCGGACATTTCCCGCGTGCCGATCATGATCGACTCCTCCAAGTGGGATGTGCTCGAAGCTGGCCTCAAGTGCCTGCAGGGCAAGGGCGTGGTCAACTCCATCTCGATGAAGGAAGGCGAAGAAAACTTTATCGCCCAGGCCCAGCTGGTGCGCCGCTACGGCGCCGCCGTGATCGTGATGGCCTTTGATGAAACCGGCCAGGCCGACACCTTTGAGCGCAAGCGCGATATCTGCGAGCGCTCCTACCGCATCCTGGTGGACAAGGTCGGCTTTGACCCCGAAGACATCATCTTCGACCCCAACATCTTCGCCGTGGCCACCGGTATCGACGAGCACAACAACTACGCCGTGGACTTTATCGAGGCCACCGGCTGGATCAAGCAGAACCTGCCCCACGCCAAGATATCCGGTGGCGTATCCAACGTGTCCTTCTCGTTCCGCGGCAATAACCCGGTGCGCGAAGCCATTCACTGCGTCTTCCTGTACCACGCCATTCAGCAGGGTATGGACATGGGTATCGTCAACGCCGGCCAGCTGGCGATCTACGACGACCTGCCCGAAGAGCTGCGCGAACGGGTCGAGGATGTCATCCTCAACCGCCGCGCCGATGGCACCGAGCGCCTGCTGGAAATCGCCGAGAAATACCGCGGCGACGGCGCTGCCGCCGAAGCGCCCGAAGCGCAGGAATGGCGCTCCTGGGATGTGAATCGCCGTCTCAGCCATGCGCTGGTCAAGGGCATCACCGAGTTCATCGACGACGATGTCGAGGAATGCCGCCTGAATTACGACCGCCCCATCGAGGTCATCGAAGGCCCGCTGATGGATGGCATGGGCGTGGTCGGCGACCTGTTCGGCGCCGGCAAGATGTTCCTGCCCCAGGTGGTGAAATCCGCCCGCGTGATGAAAAAGGCCGTGGCCTACCTGATGCCCTTTATCGAGGCCAGCAAGGCGGACAACGTCAGCAGCTCGGCCGGCAAGGTGGTGATGGCAACGGTGAAGGGCGACGTGCACGACATCGGCAAGAACATCGTCGGCGTGGTCTTGCAGTGCAACAACTTCGAGATTATCGACCTCGGCGTAATGGTCTCGTCGGAGAAAATTCTGCAGACCGCCCGGGACGAGAACGCCGACCTGATCGGCCTGTCCGGCCTGATTACGCCGTCGCTGGATGAAATGGTGCATGTCGCCAAGGAAATGGAGCGCCAGGGCTTCTCCATTCCACTGCTGATCGGCGGTGCCACCACCTCCAAGGCGCACACCGCGGTGAAGATCGAGAAAGGCTACAAGCGCGACCAGGTTGTCCATGTCACCAACGCCTCGCGCGCCGTGGGCGTGGCCTCTGCCCTGCTGTCCGACAGCCGCAAGGCCGACTACGTGAAGGAAGTGCAGGCAGAGTACGAGGCGATTCGCGAGCGCCACGCCGCGCGCCAGAACGACAAGCGCCGCGTGTCGCTGCCGGCCGCCCGGGCCAACAAGTTCGCCATCGACTGGGATGCCTACACACCGCCGGTACCCAAGACGCTGGGTATCCAGGTGTTTGAAGACTACGATCTGGCGGAGCTGGTCGACTACATCGACTGGACACCCTTCTTCCAGGCCTGGGAACTGGCCGGCCGCTTCCCGCGCATCCTCGATGACGAGGTAGTCGGCGAAGAAGCCCGTCGCCTGTTCGCCGATGCCCAGGCCATGCTCAAGCGCCTGGTGGACGAAAAGCGCCTGCAGGCCCGGGCCGTGTTCGGCCTCTTCCCGGCCAACAGCGTCGGCGATGACGATATCGAGCTCTACACCGACGACAGCCGCACCGAAGTGCTGATGACCCTGCACCACCTGCGCCAGCAGACCGAAAAGGTCGCCGGCAAGGCGCACATGTGCCTGACCGACTTTATTGCGCCCAAGTCCAGCGGCAAGAAGGATTACTACGGCGCCTTCGCCGTGAGTACCGGCTTTGGCGTCGATGAACTGGTGGCGCACTACGAAGCGGATCACGATGACTACCACAGCATCATGGTCAAGGCCCTGGCCGACCGTCTGGCCGAAGCCTTCGCAGAACGCCTGCACAAGCGTGTGCGTCAGGAGTACTGGGGCTATGCGCCGGACGAGGCACTGGACAACGAAGCCCTGATCCGCGAGAAGTACCAGGGCATTCGTCCGGCACCGGGCTACCCGGCCTGCCCGGATCACACCGAAAAGGCGCTGCTGTGGAAGCTGCTGGACGTGGAAAAAGCCACCGGCATCACCATTACCGAGTCCTACGCCATGCTGCCCACCGCCGCCGTAAGCGGCTGGTACTTCAGCCATCCGCAGGCGCAGTATTTCGGCGTGGCCAAGATCGGCGAAGACCAGGTGTCGGATTACGCCCACCGGACCGGCATGGAGCAGAGCGTTGCCGAACGCTGGCTGTCACCGAACCTGGGTTACGAGCCGGACGAGAACTGATCCGGCCGGGCACGCCCTATACCAATGGCGCGGGCAGTAGCCGGGCTCTTCGAGCCTGGCTACTGCGCCCCCCACCGCCTGATGGCCGCCTGATAGACGCGCACCGCAAAACCATCGCAATCAGGTTCTGGCTTTCAGCCAGTTAACCAGACCACCCGCCCTAAGCTGATCGCACTGACGCTGCGACAGCTGATGCGCAAGCTCAACCACCTGCCCCCTGCCTTTGATACAGGCCTGCAGGCGCCTGCCCGGTGCCAGATCATGCAAGGCTTCCAGCACCATCACATCCCCCTGCGCCAGCTGGTCATAGTCGTGCGGGTCACACAAGGTCAGCGGCAGGACGCCGTAATTGACCAGGTTCTGCCAGTGAATGCGGGCGAAGGATTTTGCAATCACCAGCCGCAATCCCAGGAAGCGTGGCGCGATGGCGGCATGCTCGCGGCTTGAACCCTGTCCGTAATTTTCCCCGACCAGCAGTGCATGCCCGCCCTGCTCCCTGAGTATTCCTGCCTCCTCGACATAGGCCGGCGCCAGCTGCTCGAACACGAACTCGGCGATTTTCGGAATATTGCTTCTAAACGGCAGCACACGGGCGCCGGCCGGCATGATCTCGTCGGTGGAAACATCGTCGCCAAGCTTCAGCAGCACGGGCAGTTCGAGGCGCTGCGGCAGCGGGGCGAGTTCAGGCAGCGAGGCGATATTGGGTCCCTTGACCAGCTCTACCGGCGGACCGCCCTCGCTGGGGGGAACAAACAGGGTACTGTCGAGCTCCGCACCACTGGGCGGATCAATGTGCGGGTAATCCATATTGAGATCGCGCGGATCGGTAATGCACCCCTGCAGCGCAGAGGCCGCGGCGGTTTCAGGGCTGCATAACCAGACCTTGTCGTCGGCCGTACCGGAACGGCCTGCAAAGTTGCGCGGGGTCGTCCGCAAGCTGTTCTGACCGGTTGCCGGTGCCTGCCCCATGCCAATACAGCCGTTACACCCGGCCTGGTGCAGCCTGGCGCCGGCGGCAATCAGGTCCGCCAGATCGCCGCTTCGAATCAGGCGCTGCAGCAGCTGGCGTGACGTCGGGTTAATGTCGAAGGAGACCTCATCCGCCACCGTACGGCCGCGCACGATGGCCGCCGCGATGGCAAAGTCGCGAAACCCAGGGTTGGCCGACGAACCGATGTAGGCCTGATAAATCGGCTCTCCCGCGACCTCGGCCACCGGTACCACGTTGCCGGGGCTCGAGGGTCTGGCAATCAGCGGCTCAAGCGCGCCGAGCTCGATCAGCTCATGGTGATCGTAGTCACATCCCTTGTCTGCCTGCAGGTCACGCCACACCTGGCCCCGCCCTTCGCTGTCGAGAAAGCGCCGCACTTCGCCATCCGAGGGAAAGACGCTACTGGTGGCACCGAGCTCTGCCCCCATATTGGCAATCACATGCCGGTCCATCGCACTCAGGCCGGCCAGCCCGGGACCGTGATACTCGATGATGCGATTGACGCCGCCGGCAACACCGTGGCGGCGCAACAGCTCCAGGATCACATCCTTGGCGCTGACCCAGTCGGGCAGCGAACCGCGCAGTTCGATCCCCCACACCTCGGGCATCGCCAGATAGACCGGCTCACCGGCCATGGCCGTGGCAACATCAGCCCCACCGGCACCGAGCGCCAGCATGGCCACGGCACCACAGGCCGGCGTATGGCTGTCCGAGCCGATAAGGGCCTCCCCCGGCACGGCGAAGTTCAGCATATGCAGCGGGTGGCTGATACCATTGCCAGGGCGGCTGTACCACAGACCGAAACGCCGGGCGGCACTGAGCAAAAAACGGTGGTCGTCGGGGTTCTTGTTGTCTTCCTGAATCAGGTTGTGATCGACATACTGCACCGACAGCGACGTCTTCACCCGGTCCAGCTGCATCGCCTCCAGCGTCAGCATCACCAGCGTGCCGGTCGCATCCTGGCACAGCGTCTGGTCAAAGCGCAGGCCGATCGCCTCACCCGGCTCTGCCCGTCCATCCACCAGGTGTGCCTGTAGAAGTTTCTGTGCAAGATTCTGTTTCATCAGGGGCCTCCGGAGTCTGACTGCCCACAGGCCGAACACGGCGTTGCCACCCAATCGGCCTGATCCGTTGCAAGACACAACATTAGGCACTCATCGCCGCACAGGGTTTCCCTCGCGTCAACGGGGTCGCGAGAACAACAGGACCGGGATACAAGGCACCTGCCTATACTGAACGCCGCACAAACCAGCATGTCCACGCACCTGCGCCCACTCTTTTGAGTGAAAGGGCATGTGGCGTGATGTGCGAATAGGCAGGGAAGCTATTTTCACACCGGGTTAATAATCAGAAGGGAGGACTGGCCGGCGCTGAGCTGACATTAAAGCTTAACGGGCTGTTAAAACAGCGGAGGCGAGGCTGTTGAACATCACCACAATTCGCCGAAACGATCGCGGTGACACAGGTACAAGCGCAGATCGAACTCCAGCTGGTGGTAATCCGGCTCCATGTAACAGCAGAGCTTGTAAAACGCTTTGTCGTGATCCTTCTCGCGCAGGTGCGCCAGCTCATGAACCAGGATCATTCGCAAAAATGCCTCCGGCACCTTACGGAACAGGGAGGAGACTCGAATCTCGTTTTTCGACTTCAGCTTGCTACCCTGCACCCTCGACACATAGGTGTGCAGGCCCAGCGCATTGTTGATGACGTGAATCTTGTCGTCGTAGATCACCTTGCTGATCGGCGCGGAACTGCGCATAAACCGGCTCTTGATCTCCTGGGCATATGCATACAAAGCCCTCTCCGAGCCCAGCTCATGCGCCTGCGGATACTTCTTCAGCAGCCAGGCACCGGCCTTGTTGGTATCCAGCAACGCCTGGGCCTGCTGCTGTACCTGCGGACTGTAACAACTGAGGTAGTTGGATGTTTTGGACTGGCTCATGGGTAATGCACAACCGTACTGAACAGGGACGCTAGGAGGCTGTCCGAGAATGCTGGCCGTAGCGAGAGCCGACTGATTTGAGCGGTTTTTTGTCGTGTTTTAAGGCGAATAGTGGTTCTATTTAACACTTGGAACGAAGTGGAAAGAACCGCTTTAGCGGGGTCGCAGACCGAGGAGCCTGCGACGAGTAATAAACAGCACAAAAAACAGCCAAGCTCAGGTGGTTCGCAGTAGGTCGAGTGTTGTCGGACAGCCTCCTAGGTACAGTATACCCATTCCGGCTACGCCTTTCCCATGGCTCGCGAGCGTCTTGGGGCAAGTGCCTTTGCCGTCACACGCTCAAGATGCTCAACGAAGTCCGTGTTACCCAAAGGTCTGCCGATACTCGCATGCAGCTTGTTTGCCGGAGTGTCCTCTTCACGATCAGACGAAAGCTTAGCGGCCCACAAGCCCACGCGATCATGCATCGTAGGCTGAATCGCGCGAACATGTTTACTGTCCACGCAATTTCGCTTGCACGGTGGAGTTTGAAATCGAATATCATCGAAGTGCCCACTCGGGAACACCTCGTTTCGTCCATTTAGCGAACCCCATCTCTATGGCGGGTCCTGGCTCGCTATAACGACCGGATGAACTCTAATAATAGCTGGCACTAAAACAGGGAGGTTTACATTTTCTCCCACGTAAAACTGCCGGTATGCCATAACAGCATCGCTAGCAAATTCCTTGTCATCCGACATGGCTTGGGCAGACTCAGTGAGTCTTCTATTTTCGTAGTCGACACTCACCTGACGTTTGACGTGGGGACGGCTCCCCTTATGACGCCAGAGAGCACTGGCATTATTGGGCGATCAGGCCTGAAAGGTCGATACAGAGACTGTATCGACGCCGATTCCCAGTACTGAAAAGCAAAAGACAAGGCCTTACCCCGCGCCGCGGAGGCGGCATCTATACTGTAATTTGCCTATTACCCCTTTGTTCGATTGGCCGGGTACGTGCCGGCGGGACACCCTAAAGACTGTAATCGGGGATTAAACATATGAGCACCGGACTATCCGATGCATTGCATATTCTGGTACAACGGCAGTGCACGCCCAATCCGGCGCTCGCTATCCTGAAGCTGGATCCTGACCGTCCATTTCCCGAGGTCCTCAGTGAGGAACAATGTGAGCGCGTGACCTTTGTGCTCAATATCCATTCAGACCTCGACACAATCTTTGACGACCCCGAGGATGCGTACTGTTACTTTGTTTCGGCAAACTGGATTCGGACATCTAATCATCTTCGGTCCGATGAAAAAGGCATGACGCTCAGATGACCAGCCCATTTCGGCGCCGTCACGAACAGCACATTGCATCACGTCGCCGTAGAGCGAACTCGATGCCCCCACGAGACGACACAAAGGCGGCCGCTATTGCTGCCCGTATCAATGAGCTCTCCCACGCAGCGCGCCCGGTTTGGTTCATGCTGCTTGGTTACTTTGCCTTTGCCATTATCACGCTTCTCGGGGTCGAGGACGCGGACTTCTTTATCGACAGCCGACAAACGCAGCTCCCAATCGTCAACGTCTCCATTCCTACGTCCAGCTTCTTCCTGTTCGCACCTGCTCTGGGTACCGCCCTCTTTGTCTATTTTCACTTCCAGCTTTTAAAGCTTTGGGAAGCGCTCTCAGTGCCTGACGCCAGAATTGATGGCAAGCCGCTGACGGAGCACGTAACTCCCTGGCTCATCAATGACTTCGGATTGTGGTTGCGATCCGATGGCAGCACAGGTGACCGTGCGCTCAGCTGGCTTTCAAACATCATTGTCTTCACATTGGTGTTCGTGGCATGGCCCGCGGCGCTGATCGTCTTCTGGTTTCGCTCTTTCCCTGCGCACGACGAGCGCACGTCACTCGTAATAGGCGCAGCCCTGGTAATTGCGCTTACGGCGCTCTTTCAGAGCATTCTCTCGGCCTTTTCGAACTTGCGGCTGCACCGGGCCTATGGTGGCGGCAGGTGGCATCTCGTCGAGGTCATACTGATCACCGCCCTGGCACTTCCAATCGGTACGATCTCCTGGGTCGCTACCGAGGATAGCAGGGAGGTTTGGCCGATCAGCCTGTTCGACCGTGTGGCGCCCTCATGGATGGCAGCTATCCGCGATAGTTTTACACTTTGGCCCACCGATCTGGCGGAAGTGGACATCGTGCTCCGCTCCGCTGGCTTCCTTGAATACGACGTCCACCGCAGCAATTTCCGCGTCGAGTGGTGCCGTCGACAAGGCTTGTTAATGGAGATCTGTGGGCCCTATGTTGCGCGGGACGCTGCAACGCCACTCCATGTGGTCGATGCACGCAAGAAATGGTGCCTTAAGTGGGAGTTGCCTGACGATTGCAAAACTTACCTGAACATACTTAATAGCGATTTCGACGGCGCGTGGCGCATCGAGCGCCGTGCTGCAATCAACGCCCTCGAGTCCAGAAACCTCAGGGAAGCCGACCTAAGAAACGCCAGGTTGGTCCTTGCATCGCTCATCGGGGCGGATCTGCGCAGGGCGCGACTGGCCGGGGCGGACCTGAGTGGGGCCCAGCTGGAGGGAGCGGATTTGCGCGCAGCGCAACTGACGGGGGCGAAACTCACTTGGGCGAAGCTGGAAGACGCGAACCTGCGGGAGGCAGATCTGGAGGGGGCGCATCTCTTCGAGGCAGCGTTGGAGGGGGCGAACCTCCGAGCCGCAAAACTGAACAGGGCAGACCTCCGCGCGGCACGACTGGCGGGCGCCGAGCTTCGCTCGGCACAGCTTACGGGAGCGGCCCTCAGCTGGGCAAATCTGGAGGGGACGGACCTCCGCGGGGCAACGCTGATGAGGGCGAATCTCCAGGCGGCAAAACTGGACGGGGCGGATCTCTTCGAGACAGGACTGGAGGGCGCGGATCTACGCGCAGCACAGCTGGCGGGCGCGTACATCAACCGGGCAAAGTTCGAATCCACTGATGTGAAGGCTGCAACGTTCAGCGGCGCGGCCCTTAGATCTGTGAATTGTATAGACATGCTAAACCTTGTGCCTGACCAGATCATCTCAGCCTTTGGCGATGGCTCGGTCACACTGCCCGACGGCTGGGACTGGCCCACACACTGGCCTCGCGAAAATTTGGGCGAAGCATTCTATGGCCGTTGGCGCTATTGGCGGGAGGCTCAGGACCTGCCCTGGCCACCACCAGGCAAGGCGCTTGAAAGGCTCGCTCGCTTCGAAGCCGTAGCGCCCGAATAACAGCCTTTCCCCGGGGGATCCAAGCTGATAAGCCGTGCTGACTGAAGTACGCTGATGATGTGACGTGCGAGGTACACTCTCTGGCTACCTATATTCATCAGCGGGCAATTCATCTGCGGGGAAGTCGATATGGATGTGATTGGCCTCCGGATCCCAGACATTGAGCTGAGTCAGCTTGTTGGTTGGCAGAGCCACGCGGCAATAGTGCACACCCATGGGCTAATCGGCCCAGCGCCCAGGGGCAAACGGCAAGACCTGCCCCCCCAGGCCCCCTCTTTTTTGGCTCATCGCGCTATAGCGGGAAAAACAGCGGGAAAAACGTCATTCGCAGGATGGGTGGAGCGACGCCTCGGCACGGCGTATCCGTCACTGATGCGGCCAAGGCGTCGTGCACCCCATCTTGGGTGTCGGTTCGGCACTCTGCTTGCAGCCGACGCATTGATAGGTTGCGCCGCGTCAACCGCGCCCAAAGCGTTAAACAGGGTGCCAATGCGGCTCCTCCCACCCTGCTTTTGGCCCCCGCTTTCACGCTAACCTGCGAAGCACCTTTTTTACGCGCGCGTTGGCCGCTGCCACAGGCCTCTCAGGCTTTGTTACAACGGCTTGTAACAATTGAAATTTTATGGAAATGAGGCAGTAACAATCTCGTGCTGCTATCCCTGCGGCGCGGTGTTTCCGGCCCTCCCCCGATCAGTGACGGGGAGGGCCTGCCGGTGTCGTGCGGGGTACTGCATCCGGAAATTACAATAACAAATCAGGATAGATACAGCATGAGCAGATACAGCAAGCCGATCGCGCTGATGCTCGGCATGGCGGCGCTGGCCGCCGCCACACCGTCGCATGCCGAAGAACCCACCTACCGGGAGCGCTTCCGCCCCCAGTTTCACTACACCCCCGCCCAAAACTGGATGAATGATCCCAATGGCCTGGTGTATTCACCCAATGAAATATCGACAGCTTACCTCGCATGACAAACATCGCCTGTGTGCCTTCAAAAACAAGGCTGCTCGATGCAAAAGATAGCCGAGTGTAAAGCTCCCTGTTTTAGCGCCCTGAGTAAGGGCCAGCAAATGTGGAAGTTGTCAGCGGATGCTCAACAAAACACATCGGCGTCAGGTACCCTCAGCTTTGATCATGGCAGCTGCGAACTGCGCGGCAAGCTTGCCACCGCATTCAGCTTGCAGCTCTTGTAGACCTTGCTTCAATCGCACGCCATTACCGGCTTCCCATTCATCACGACTGAAGAAATTTCCATCAAACGCCTCGGCGGTGCAACGCCCCTCCCAGGCCGACGTACGCAGGGCAATGGGGCCTTTACCTGCAACAACCTGCCCCAGAGGGATGACTTTCGCTACCACGCCCATACGCAGCTTGTTCATAAAAAGGTTCGGCGGCATCCGTCGGTAGATCAGCGCCCAACTGGAGGTAAAGTAAAGTACCGGGGTGTCAGGATCACTGGAAAGGCTGGCTGCCTCCTTCGGCGTCATGATCTTCACACCAGGCAAGCCTGCAGTTAAGCTGAAATCCCTCATGAGCTGCAGTACCGGAGGTTCAAAATCAAACTTATCGCTGAATTCCTGCCCCAGACCAGCCGAACCAAAACGATTATCTTCCCAGGTCAGCGATGACGGCCAATAAAACAGCCAATGCTCCGGCTGATTGACAAAGGAAGCAAACACCGTCTTTCGGCTTTGTTCGGGAAGCGTCGTAGAACACCCGGCCAGCAAATATCCAGCCAGTATCAGCAGAGGAAAGAGGCACCGTTTATTCATAACTTTTCCTATTAAAAACAGACAGGATCAGGCCTCCCATTTCCCATATCCGTACGTGTAGCGTGGGCAATGGGGTCACCCATTAGCCCATAAATCGGCATACTTTTCCCGGAACTCGCCAATCGTAACGGTCTGGCCGTCCTTGGCTCTTTACCGGATATTGAATAACGAGTATAGAACTCATACGAAGGCAGTGAGCTTTAAGTCGTGCCCCACAGGGGCAAAAGGCAAGATCTGACCCCGAGCCCGTTCGCTGCTAAAGTGCGCCATAACTTATAAAACCTTAACGTCTCAAACACCGGCTTGGTGAAGTTGGCAGCTTTTTTGCGCACGTATAAAAGGTGACAGCTTTACCAAGTCCGCGTGCTTTGGCTTGTTACATGTGTGTTAGGCACTGTCCTTAATTACACCGACAAGTTCTCCAAATGCCGCCTCACCTATATCATCAAGGTAGCAGTTTATTGCGACAGCCCTGAAGTAATCATTATTTGCTGATGCTTCATGTGCTAGGCATCGAGTAAAATAATGATGATCAACAACATCGCGTAGCGCCAATGTATTGTCGACATCTACACCAAAGCTATTTTGTATCATCTGCCTAACAGAATCATTTTGGTAGACCTCATTTTCAGGTGGCATTTTTCCAGGAAACGAGTATAGCTTTTCCTTTACGCTTGGGCCTGTGTCTGCATCTCGAACAGCGAGGCTTTTTTTGCCAATTTGATCCATGAGCTTAACCGCATTACGAACAGCTTTAGTATCCCCAACAGGCTCAATATTAATCGCGTTTAAGACCTGTTGATCAATACGCCTAATCATTTCTGTTAGTAATAGAGCTGCGAAGTCATCTTCAACGAAAATTATAAGCTCCTTTTGTTATCCAAACGAAAGCATAGCCCTTGCCCTAGTTGAAGATAGCCCTTCGAAGCTACTAACCCCATTGATGTCGCGATATAACATTAACCTAGCTTCCGATGGCATCGCTTTCAGCATCCTATCGGAGTGTGTAGTAAATATTATCTGATGATGTTTGCGGTTACAGACATCAATGAGATATTTTGCAAGCTCATATTCTGCATGTTCGTGTAATGATGTTTCTGGCTCTTCAATCACGAACAAACTTCTGTCAGGTGATCTTTCCAGAAGATCTACCATATAGAATGTTCTACCTTCACCAAATCCCATGTTGTTTTCTGAGTAACTTGCACCATAACGAGAGGCTATGCCTAGCTCTGCTTTATTTTTTCCATGCCGAATTCCTTGAAAGTGCAATTCATCATATTGCTGCCCGAGTATTCGGCCAACCTTGATTTTTATATCATCGGGAATATCACGTCGCTGGGTAAGTGCAAATGAGCTTCCTTTGTAGATGCTCAAGTCTTTTCGTTCAACTTTTGGTATGTAGACCGTAAACCCAATATAAAAGCACTTACGATGCGGTTGGCGTTTATAACCACTCCACTCCTTTTGGTTTCGCTTAACGGTTAGCTCTTGAGGAGAATCCTTGTCGTCAGTCTCGTAGTGAAACAGTACACTAGCATCGGGGTTGAATGGATTGGGATCAGCAGCTGAGGCTGGAAAGAAATCTCTTACATAGTATCTTTTGTAGCCTTTCTCTACATTGTCTGGCTTTCTATAGCCACTAAGACATATCTGGCCAATAGTGCTCTTACCTGCACCATTTAATCCTGAGATTGCAAGAATCGGGTAGTTCATCTCGACATCAAGGCCGTTTACACCTCGAAAGCCATTTACAGTTATTTTTTTAATAGTTTCCCCAAAATTGGCATATCTATTATCGAGTGTGTATTTTTTTGCCAGCTGCTTTCTTGGATCAGCCATTATCTATTTTCTCCAAATTTATCATGTAACGCCAGTGGAGGTCCCAGCCGCGACAGCGGCGAACATCACACTTTTGTTATGCTTCACTTATATGACCTTCCGATAGCTGTCTCTATCCATGTCTACAACTTCAACAGTTATTGAAACATCATTGTATGCTAAAGCTACCAACTCTTTGATGACAGCATTGGAAAGACTTAACTTCTGCTCAGATGTTCGACCGGATAGTATTTTCAAAGCCACATGAATGAAGTCTGTTTTTTCGGACCTGTCATATAGCTTGAGTATCCCTGCGCTCTGACTTTTATATCACTCCCATCAGGTTCGAAAAGTCCGCTACTTAATGCGCCCTGAAAAACTTGTTCTACCAACAGATCACTGTCGAGGTTTATCGAGTGTTCTATTACACAATGTGGCATTTTATTTTCTTTTTTAGCATAACGCTGCCAACAGCGGCCGAGCGTAGCGAGGTCCAGCGCACGAAGTGCGCGATGCTGCTTGGCCTTGTTATACACTGACTTTATTATTCTTCATCCAGAGCGGAACCAGATTGTTCGCTAGATCGATAACACAGTGTGCAAGAGAAATGATAAACAATATATTAGAACCTATCTGTGTAGGGTTATGCCCTCTTAAAATAGTAAGCTTCTCACATTCATTATCATCTAGGTGCGCGCCTCCGTCTTGATCTGCTACAGATCTGATAATGTCATTTAATGTCACCTCTGGATGTAGTTCGACGATTTGCTTTCTCCATTCAGATAGCGGAAGGTAACTATATGGAACCGCAATATCTAGTTTTGCATCTACGACGCCATCTGCGCGGGCTGTAATAACATATGGCGCCGATGCAACGCTTATTGGCCCACCAAGATCTTCAAACTTTATTTCTTTAAAGGCTAATAGTCTTATATTCGGATGAATTCTATTCATCAACGAGTTATCTTTGCGTTTTTTAGTATCGCAAAACAAAATACGTAGCTGCGCAGATATTGGTTTGTACATGTGTACTTGACCATCAAAATATTGCTTCAAACAACTATGTATAATTTTGATGCAATCTATAGCCCCAAGCACTTGCTTAACTTGCGCGTCACTAAACTTAGTTGAATCAAACTCTTCAATTTGAAAAGGCAAAACATCGTTTGGTCTTTCGTGGGCACCCATTTTAATGGGAATTTCGATATTCATGTATATCTATCCTATGTACGTATAACGCCGTACTAAAGGGCCGAAGCAGCGAAGCTGCGAAGGTCCCAGTGAGCGGAGCGAACGATTTTAAGTGCCTTGTTAGCTGCTTTTTCATTAAGCATAATACTTTTCCGCTAACTGTTGGATTGACTTATTAATTTCAGCCAGCTCATCCTTACTCTCGGATAGCAGTTTTTCACCACGATGCTCCTCAAAAAACACTGCTGATCCGTGCCCCATTCTGGATGATGCATAGAGGGATATTAAAGAGTTATTTGTTGATTGAAGACTGTTTCGTTTACCATTTTCCACTTCATCATTGAAGTTGGAAACACAACTATAAATTACATCAATTGATTTTCTTTCCTTTCTACTAAAGAAAGGGGCAACATCCGCATAATATCTCTCGTATATTACAGATGAGATAACCGAAGGCGTCCAAGAACCACTTACCTCTACGTTATTTATTTCATGAAGAATTGTTTCTATCCGAGAAAATCTCTCAGCGAATTCTTCACAAATATCAGATATTTCATCAACAACACCTTTCTTTTTTCTATGGATAGCCCACCTGTATTTTATAAAGTCTACTGCTTGCCCAAGGATGAAGCCTAGTAATAAGGTCGAAACTGCAATTTCAAATTTTGACATAGTTTCTCGATAATTAACCAGTAGAAGCTAACAGTTTGTTAATGAGGCCTTCGGCCTCATAATAATTATTAGAAGGTATACCTTTTAATCATTATCACGAAACAGAAAGCTTACGTAACACATTGATATCCATATAAAATAACCTCTTCAAAACTTCAATGGGATGTTAAAAAGGTATTTTTCCTCGACGTCAGCCCGCCTAAAAGGTATTAGTATAGGTTCTTCTGAACATTTCATGGACGAGGTGTCGAAGATGACTAAGTCTCCTTTTTCGAGTCCGTTGAGGCTTTCATGCGGGTTCACCGCTACAGTCGGCGAACCATCGATTCTTACCTGTACTGGATCAAGCGCTTTCTGACCTTCCTCGCGACTGAGAGAAACGTTGCTGCTGGCACCCAGGCCCTGGCATTGAATGCGATCGTATTCGCAAGACCGTCTCGTGCCATACCCTGCGCCACTCCTTTGCCACCCATTTACTCCAGTCCGGCGCAGATATCCGTACCGTTCAGCAGCAGTTGGGACACACCGATGTTAAAACAACTGAAATCTACACCCATGTCCTGAATCAGGGCGCGCAGGGGGTCAAAAGTCCGTTAAGCACTCTGTAATCGGTTCGTCACGCTTACGGGAAATAGACCAGGTTGATACTTGGGCGCAGCGCTGCTTGGTCAAGGGATATCTGATCCATACGTAACTTGAGATTCTGGCCTGCAAGGCCGTTTACTCCGCACGCAATCGTACAATTTCTACAACTAATCCACTGACCGAACGCTTCTAAAAACCACGCTACCGCCCTAACGATGACCAAATACAGTCCCGCAATGCAGGCAGAGCCAGGGAGAACGGAGGAATTGAGATTGGAGGGGAGGATTCACCCAGCCTGGCTTCCGTTGCTCAGCTGACGATTTGCAATATTGACAATCAAAATACCGCACCGATACTCCCTTGGTGCCTTGAGCATAATGCCCAAAACAGGTCCAAGTTGAAAGGATAAAGGCCGCAGGGGCAAGGTTAAAGAAGCAACAGCACCGTAACCTGGTGCAATCCACA
>NZ_KB899119.1 GCF_000378045.1 Marinobacterium rhizophilum DSM 18822 | reverse complement strand
TCCTGACGTTCCGTCTCCAACCACGGAGGTGGCCCGGATATCGCTTTAAACGCCATCACAGCGTATCCGGTGTGTTTCAGGCTTCGCCGTCTCCCAGGGAGCTCGCCGCCACGTACCGCCGAATCGAGTTCGTCATCCTACGGACCGCCAGTTCGCTTCCGGTTGCTCCCCACCCCGCCTCCTAGCGACGCAGTTACCTTCAGCTACGGGGTTATGGCTTACCCCGACACGGACTTTCACCGTGCTGTGTGCACGCCTTCACGAGCGCACTGGGAGCCCGCTCCGCGGGCGAATAGGCTCAATGGTATGGGTGGAGCCGCCATCCGCGGGTATCGCCGAATAGCTACCTGGCCTGAGGCGGTGTAACCCATCTTGGGTGGCAACGGGATTTGGTTGCCGAGGTACAGGCGTCTGTAGCCCGGTATTTTGTGTTGGGTTTCACCGCCATGAACTCCGGTGCCAGACGGTGACGCACGTCACTTTGGCGGTGCTACCGCATCCTGCCCATTCCGCCAATCGCGATGTATAAAAAAGCCCAGCATCATGGCCGGGCTTGTGTATATAACAGGAGCGTACTGGTTGTATCAGGCCGGCGCTTTGGCGCGGGCCTTGTACTCGCCGCTACGGGTGTCGATTTCGATCCAGTCGTCGGTGTCGCAGAAGTCGGCGACCTTGATTTCGGTGCCGTTGGCGAGGCGGGCAACCTTCATGACCTTGCCGGAGGTGTCGCCGCGGGCGGAGCCTTCGGTGTAGGTGAGCTGGCGCACGATGCTGGTCGGCAGGTCTACGGAAATGACCTTGCCTTCAAAGAACACGGCGGCGCAGACGTCGGTCATGCCGTCGACGATAAAGGGCAGCACGCTTTCCAGGTCGTCGGCGTTGAGTTCGTACTGGTTGTACTCTTCATCCATGAATACGTAAACCGAATCGCTGGCGTAGGAGTAGGTCACGTCGATGCGATCGAGGATGACCTGTTCCATCTTGTCGTCAGCCTTGTAGACGGTCTCGGTGGACGAGCCGGTCAGCAGGTTCTTCAGCTTCATCTTGACGATGGCGCTGTTACGGCCCGATTTGGTGAATTCGGCCTTTTGTATCAGCCAGGGCTGGCTGTCGATCAGAGCCACACTGTTGGGTTTCATTTCTTGTGCGGTTTTCATGGGAATGTCCAGGACAAGGGAGTAGAGACAATTTGAGCTGCCTGTCGGGCCTGGCCGATCCTGGCGGGGAAAAACCGATTAATTCAGCACGCTCATGTGCTTCACCCCTTTGTGGGGCGCACGTTCAGTCGCGCACGGCGATTGAATGCGGTGGCTTTTGAGCTCTTTTTAGGCAAATAGCGGGTCTATTTAACAACAAAGAGTGCGTCAAACAATCCAGTTCGGTTTTTCTGCAGTAGATCGGTGTTAAGCCCGGCGAGTCTGCCAGACTCGCATCATATCCATTTTCTAAAAAACTGCACTAGGGCCGTGGAAATATTTATCTGGGCACTGAGTTTTGTGCACCAGGCTTCGCTATGTGCCTCAAGTTCCGGCCAGGTTTTTTCTAATGCCTGTTCGCTTTGCGCCATATTCTGGCCACTGTTCCAGGCGTGCCAGTGTGCCTGCAGCGCCGTACTTGTGGCTGGGCTCAAGCCCTGGCAGTAAAGCCGCAGAAACGCATCGAGCTTTTCGATGTGGGCGTTATTCTGCTGTGGATAGATATGCCACAGGAAGGGTTTGCCGGCCCACTGGGCCCGCACAAACGAATCTTCACCCCGTACGACGTTAAAATCACAGCTCCATAAAAGACGGTCGTAGTCCTGCTGGCTTAAAAAAGGCAGTAGCTGCACGTTTAATGCACCGCGCTGGTACTGGTCACCTTCAGATAATTGTTTTACGCCAAGCCATTCTTGCAGATTGGCAATAATCCGCCCCGGGGGCACCAGTAAATGCGTGGCCTTATTATCGGCGGCCAAAGTATTTAGCCAGCTGGAAAGGCTTTTGTTTTCATACGCGAAGAGTGAAACAAGCCGGCTGTTTTTGTGTGGCCTGATGCCCAGCCTGTTTAAAAAAAGCTGTCGTGCGGCGGGGTCCTGTTGAAAACGACGCCGTTCCTCAATCAGGTTGGCCTCGCGCAGGAGCCCGCCGGTTTGCGGCGTGAAGCCCGGAAAGAAGAAGTATTTTTGCAGCCCGCGGGGCTGGAGTGAGGGCAGGCCATGGCAGCCATCGACCCAGTCTTCGGCGCTGAGGTATTCCAGGTTCAGCCACAGGGAGGGGCGTGCCCGCCGTGCCATGGCATCGATGTAGTCCTCGGGCAACTGACAGGCAAAGGCTTCAATCACGACATCGGCGGCGTCAACCGGCTGGTGCGGGTGTGAAGCGTGCTGCAGCCAGCGCTGTACCGTGACGCCTGCATGAACCTGCCGGGCCTCCAGGGGATTGGCCTGGGGGCACAGGCGGCAAAAGGTTTCGAGGTCATCAACCCAGAGGCGAACGGCCTGATCGTGCTCGGCGACCAGCTGGCGGGCCAGGCGCCAGGTCACCCCGATATCACCGAAATTATCGATAACGCTGCAGAAAATATCCCAGCTGGCGCGCATGCAAGGGCCCTGTTGATCGGCTGCCGAGTAATGCGCGTCATTATGCCCGATGCGCGGGGCGATTACGCCTGGCAGCCGGTGAGCGTGATAAATGCGCTTTTGGCGATCGGTGGCGTCGTTGGGCCGGCGGGTAGCGGCTTTGCTTGTATATTTTGTGTACAGGCCTTACATTGCGCCTCCTTTCTATTCGACAAGCCCGGTGGCGCATGAACCGACGTAAAAAAATCAATCAGATCCTCAGCAATAAGGCCAAGAAGGCCAACGCCAAGCAGAACCCCGGCAGCAAGCCGCGTTATGTCTCCAAGGCCGAGCGTGCCAAGACGCAGGCGAGCGAAGAGACGCTCTGCGTTGCAGGTAGCGATTCAGCGGCTGTTGTGGGCGCCGCGGCAGAGTAACAGAAGCTGGAGCCCTGTCGTCGAGGGCGGCCAGGCCCAGGAGTGCGTGGCTTAAGGCCTGACCTTGCTGTTTGGGTTAATGCTCGGCGGCGATCTTGACCATGATGTGTGCGTAGGGCGTACCCTTCCACATCACATAGACAGGATCGGCGGGGTTGGTCGACATGCCTTCGAGCATGGCGCTATCGGGCACCACGATCATCAGGTGTGGCCCTTCTTTTACCCAGTCATCACTGTTTTGCGAGTCGGTTGCATAGGGGTCGCTGTTGCTTACGCCAATGGCGCTGCCTTCACCGGCCAGCATGTAGGACACGCTGAGGCTGTCTGGCTTGAAATCCTGTTTATTCATCATGGCGCTGATCAGCGCGTCCCATACGGGCTCGTTGCACATCGGGCCAATCGTCTCCTGTTGTGGATAGCAGGTGTAGCTGTTGGAGCCTTCACGCAATACCCTGCCATCGGGTGCTCGAATGGTGGCGTTTGCGGTAACCGCTGGCGGCCCTGCCGTTTCCGCACTGGCAATCATTGCCTGGTCGTCGGCTAAAACAAGACTACACCCCAGTACGCTCACGCAGGCACAGGCACTTATGAACTTGCTGTACATAGTCGTCACCTGTTGGTTGGTTTGTTGGTTGGGTAACCGGGGGGAGTGGAAACCCCCGTTAAGAGTATAGGTGACCGCCAGATCCGCTCGTTGCCACAACGCTGTTGCCCCTGGGGCTGAGCTGCTGTGCCACCCCAGCAGGTGCAAATGCGCGCATCGCCTCGTCTTGCCGGCGCCCAGCTGGCCGCTGCGGGTACAAACCAAGGGGCAGGCGAGCGAGCGAGCCCCGTTCCACCGTTGGCTGCCGTGCACCGGGCTTTTTTGTCCGCATGCGGTGTGCCGGCGAGTCTTTGTCAGGCTCTATGCTGTAGTCAGATGGCGAGCCGAACTCAAACTCCTGCACCGGTGGGTGCTGCAATGAAATCGATCCTGGATCTGTGCATTCGATATGGCGCCTTTGCCCTGGTGCTGGCATTTACGCTGGTGATGGGCGTTCTGGCTGCTGATCCTGATGCCGCTGTCGTTGCTCGGCATCCGGGATGTCTCGCAGCCGCACCATGCGCTGTTGCGCAATTATCCGCTGGTGTCCCATTTGCGCTGGATGTTCGAAACGGCGCGTCCCTATCTGCGCCAGTACATTGTCGAGGGCGACCTGAGCGGGGCCCCCTACGCCGAGTGGTGGGCCGCTGCATCAGCCGCCAGCTTCCAGCCGCTGCAGCATACCGGCCGGGGCTAGCGAGGTTGGTTTTCCATTGACGGTCACAGAGCCAGGCCCGACGGGCGGCCCACAGCGTGATTACGGGGTCTGACAGAAACGCGGGGTAAGCAGGGGGCTGTCGGGTTAGCAGGCGGGAAGTCCGTGACATGGCGTCCGCGACACGGCGCCTGCTGTCAGACGCCGGGCAGCGAAGGGAGCCCTCAGGGCTGGGCCGCGGTGGCCGTTTTGCCGGTGTCCGGCGGCTGGATCAGCCCGTCTGCGCGGAACATGGACTTGATGCCGCGCACCGCCTGGCGAATGCGGTTCTGGTTCTCGATCAGGGCAAAGCGCACGTAGTCGTCGCCATAGTCACCAAAACCAATGCCGGGGGAGACGCATACCTTGGCATCGGCCAGCAGTTTCTTGGCAAACTCGAGCGAGCCCATTTGGCGGTAGGCGTCGGGTATCTTGGCCCAGATGTACATCGACGCTTTCGGGATATCCACCATCCAGCCCGCTTCATGCAGCCCCTTCGCCAGGGCGTTGCGGCGCAGCCGGTACTGCTCGGCGATATCCAGCACGCACTGCTGATCGCCTTCCAGTGCTTCGATGGCGGCCACCTGCAGCGGGGTGAAGGTGCCGTAGTCGTGGTAGCTCTTGATGCGCGCCAGCGCATTGACCAGCTCCCGGTTGCCGACCATGAAACCGATCCGCCAGCCGGCCATGTTGTAGCTTTTGGACAGCGTGAAGAACTCCACCGCGATCTCCTTGGCGCCCGGTACCTGCATGATCGAGGGGGCCTTCCAGCCATCGTAGACGATATCGGCATAGGCCAGGTCATGCACCACCAGAACGCCGTACTGCCGGGCCAGCGCCACCACCCGTTCGAAAAAGTCCAGCTCGACACACTGGGCCGTCGGGTTGGACGGAAAGCCCAGGATGATCATTTTCGGCTTGGGTATGCTTTCCCGAATGGCCCGTTCCAGTTCGAGGAAGAAGTCGACCCCGGGAATCAGCGGTACCGACCGCACCTGGGCACCGGCGATGACCGCACCGTAGATATGGATCGGATAGCTCGGGTTGGGTACCAGTACCGTATCGCCGTTATCCACCGTCGCCAGCATCAGGTGTGCCAGGCCTTCTTTCGAACCGATGGTGACGATCGCCTCTTCTTCTGGGTCGATCTCCACCTGGTAACGGTCGGCATACCAGCGCGATATCGCCCGGCGCAGCCGCGGGATACCTTTGGAGGTGGAATAGCCGTGGGTGTTTTCGCGCTGCGCCACCGTACAGAGCTTTTCTACGATATGCGGCGGTGTCGGGCCATCGGGGTTGCCCATGCTGAAATCGATGATGTCTTCGCCCCGACGACGTGCCGCCATCTTGAGTTCGGCGGTGATATTGAACACATAGGGGGGCAGGCGATCGATGCGGTTAAAGCGGTGTACCGGCGGTACGGATGAATCCTGAGTCATTGGAGCCTCTGTCTACGTAAGCGCCCGGAACCGTCCGAGCGACGCAGATCACCTTGAGGTGATCGTGACGCTAGCCTATACCGGCAAGACCCGGGTTGCATAGCCCCTGGATGAACATAACGCTGCCTGAACCCTAAACCGCTGAGCCGCCCTGCGGGGAAGGCGCCGGGCTGGCATGGGGGCCTGACGAAAACCTCGCCTTTATTTGCTGAAAACTGCATTTTTATTCGACTAAAGTAGAAGATTTTATGTCGATTGGTTAGCGTGGAGACTTTCGATCCCGAGCGAGATTCCAGCGACCGTGAGCACCTCCAACCATATCCATTTGTTGCAGCAATACCGACAGCACGAACAGACCATTCACAGTCTGATGGAATCGATGATGACCAGCCTGAACACCCAGGCGCTGCTGCATGACGGCGCTGCCCAGCAGCAGACGGTGAACCAGCTGAATCGCGCCTATCCGTTCGTCGAGCTGCTCTACAGCCTGGACCCCAGGGGGGTGCAGATCATTGATTCGGCCTACAGCCCCAATGTCAGCGAGCGCCATCGCCGCTCCCTGGGCAAGGGCAGCGATCGCAGCAACCGCCCCTACGTGATGCTGGCGCGCGAACAGCTGAACAGGGCTGTGGTCACCAAGCCCTACCTCTCCAGCGCGACCCATCAGCTGTCGGTTTCCGCGGTGCTGCACCTGGCCGATGACGATGGCAACGATCTTGGTTATGTGGTGCTTAACTTCAACCTGCAGCGCCTGATCGCCTACCTCAACGGCGACGGGCGGCGCACCCGTTTTCACCCCTGGTTCCAGGGAATCTACGGCCTGATCGGCGGCATGCTGATACTGGTGTCGGCCTTGCTGCTGTACTCTGCGGGCAAGTCGATGTTCGGTGTATTGGAGGCGGGCAGCAATATTGCCACTGGCGCGTTCGGCATCGTGATCATGATTACGCTGGGCATGTCGATATTCGATCTGGGCAAAACCATCCTCGAAGAGGAAGTGCTGGTGAGCAAGGATATTCACCACCACGATACGACCCGGCGCACCATTTCGCGCTTCATGGCGGCCATTATCATCGCGGTTTCCATCGAGTCGCTGTTGCTGATGTTCAAGTCGCTGCTTGACGGTGGCGATGGCGGCACCCAGCTGATCAGTGCGGTCTGGATGCTGCTGGCCGCCGTGGCGATGCTGGTCGGGCTGGGCATCTACCTGCGGCTCAGCCAGGAACGCAAACGCGACAGCGCCTGAGCCCGGCGGGGGCCGACTGCTCTCGCCCTTCCTGACCTAAACACAGACGGACTAAGCATAGATCGACTCCGTCTAGCCCCGGGACCGTGCCGGTGTAGTGGCGGCTGGCGTTACCCGGTCAAAGCGCCTATTTGTTTGAGAAGAGGGTGCCGGCTGTTGCGCCGGTACCTGTTGTGGCTGCCTGTCAGCCGACAATGAGGATTAAAGGGATCTTGCCGTTCCTGATTCGGGGGCGTTTCATGCAGGCAGCCTTTGTATTCAATCCGGGCCGGCACCCGCCGGCCCAGGAGAGGAGTCAGGCTCATGAAACGTCACGCCGTATTAGTATCGCTGCTGATTCTTTCGCTGCTGCCCGGCACGCTGTTTGCCCGGGACAAGCGCGACTTCACCGAAACATTTCCGCTTGCTGACTGCGCATTCAGTGCCGATGGCGCAAACGCGTATTTTAGTCTTCAGCCGGGGCGGGTGCTGTCCTATGACAATGACGCCTGTGTCTTTGCTGGCGATTGCGACGAAGAGGAAACCCTGGTCATCAGCGTGCTCGATGAAACGCGTGATATCGACCTGATGATCGATGACCAGCCCAGAATGATCCGTACCCGTGTGATCGAAGAATACGAAGAGGCCGACGACGAGTTCGCCGAGCGCTCGCTGAATTTCTTTGCCATTTGTACGGGCACCGGCGACGTTTACTATTTTGGGGAAGAGGTTTTCGTACCGGATGAAAACGGCGATCCCCAGGGCGGTGCCGAGGGCCCCGGTGCCTGGCTGGCCGGTGTGAATGGCGCGATGCCGGGTATCATCATGCCGGGCGGCGCCTTCCTGCTCGGCTCGCGCTACTTCCAGGAAATTGCGCCGGATATCGCACTCGATCGCGCCGAGCATACCGCCGCGGATATCGATATCGTTGTTCCGGCGGGTGATTTCGCGGCGTGCGGGGAAGTAACCGAAACCACGCCGCTCGAAAAGAAGGGCACATCGGTCAAGGTGTACTGTCCCGGTGTCGGGATGGTGATAGACGACGACCTGGAACTGCGGTCTATCGAGTAGCAGGATGCACAATGCGCTTCTGAATGGCCTCGGGCGCTCTGTACCGGCCAGCACGGGTGACCCTGGCGGGCGTTTAATCCAGCCTAATGCCCTGATCGTCAATCGCCAGCAGGGCCGGGCGCTGGCCAAGGCTGGATGACTGGCACGGTTTTGTCCCTACTTTGATTCGGGATTGGTCACATGGCGGGTGATAAATGTCGCGAAAAGCTTAAATATCATACAGATGTTTACTTGTATTTTTGCTCTTTAGGACTTACATTTGCGGGTCCCAATCTTCTGACTTTGCTGATTTATCATGAACAGACGAAAAAGTATTGACCCGATTCAGACGCTGAACACCAGGGCCAGGAAGGCTGGTACAAGGACGAGCCCCATCAGTAAACCGCGCTATGTCTGCAAGGCTGAGCGTGCCATGAGCAGTGCCGTCAAGTCCGCCAATACCGCTTCCGTTGCCGTCGCGGCTGTGGAGAATCCCAAGAGTGCTGTGCGAGGCAGAAGGCTGAGTCGCAGGAATACTGTTTTAGTGACGGGTTCCAGGCTGAAGTTTTAACCGGGTCGGCATCTTGATGCTAGTTCAGATGTCGCCCTGCCGCTGTATGCAGCCTGTTATGGCTTCGGGCGCTGTATTCTGGGGTGTCGTCCCCGATGATGATCGCGACCGGAGCCTGCTTTAATTCTCGCCTGACTTGCGCCTGTGAGTCTTTGTCTGCGACGAGCCCGTCGCGCGCTCGATCACCCAATTAAACCTTTACTCACCCATCGTTTCCATCGCTTGCCTTGCACCAGGCCCGCCGGAACAGGCCTTGTGATTGTGCTGGCCGCGCCTAAACCGCCTTGCCCAATTTCAGCGCATTTACTGCACAGTCGCCGGTATGGCGTACATGTTCAAGCATGATTTCGCCGGCTTTCTCGCTGTCCCTGGCCGACAGGGCGTCGAGCAGCGCCTGGTGTTCCGCGACCGACTCTTCCCAGCGATCCTCGGTACCGATGGCCATGTAGCGGCCGCGGCTGGCACGCATCAGCAGCTGTTCATGCAAAGTGGTGAGCGTACTGTTGCGGGACATCGCTATGATCATGCGATGAATGTCCTGGTTGAGCTCGAAGTAGTTGTGGCGATCGCCCGCACTGTAAAGTGACTCCAGGCGAGTCTGCATCTGCGCCAGTTTTTTCAGCTCGCTCTCGGTGGCGCGGCTGGCAGCCAATTCTGCGGCCATGCGCTCCAGCCCCCCGATCAGTTCGAACAGTTCGGCAAACTCTTCCGGGGTCAGCACTGCCACGCGGGCGCCGCGGTTGGGTTCGATGGACACCAGGCCTTCGGAGTGCAGAACCTTGAGTGCTTCGCGCAGCGGGGTGCGGGATATTTCCAGCTGTTCACAGAGGGCGCTTTCGTCGATACGCTCGCCTTCGGGCAGTTCGCCTTCGATAATCATCGAGCGCAGGTGATCGGAAATCTCTTCGTGCAGTGAGCGTCGTTTCATCGACGTTTTCTTGCGGGTCAGGTTGCTCGTCGTCATGTCAGCCGTCTCTTGTTTTGGTCCGTTCCGGGCTAGTGGCGAGCCGGTGGGCCTGTATCTGCCTGGGTCAGCCGCGTCGGGCAGCACGCCGTGCGCAGTCAGCCGGTATCAGGAATACATAATTATAACGGCTTCGGTGCCGGAAAGCAGCGAGATCTGGGGATCTTGGCGCAGGAGGTGATTGCGCGACAGCGCTATGGGGCAGGGCTGGCAGAGCGGGGGCGTAAGTCTCGATCGGGCGCGGGGAGCACCGGGCATGATTAGCCCAGTGCGGCGAAAGCAAGCTTGAGCGCGCCGGTGGTAACGACCAGCAGTGCAAGGCCTGCGGCGTAACAGAGCGCAAAGCCGCGCCAGCCAGACGGTGGCCGCTGGTCAGTGGCCGGTTGCTGATCGCGGGTGTTCATAGGGGTGGTGATTGGGGTGTTCATGGCGATGGATCCTGAGGTTTTTCGGTGTTTCCCGAGTGCTTGTCAGCGGTTTGTTAAAAAGACCGCCAGCCCAGGCGTAGGGGGCTGGCGGGTGCTTAGCCTGAGGCAAGCGAGGGTGAAAAGCGTTGGACCTGGCAGCCTGTTGGACTTACCGCAGTAGATCAGTGGTAAGCCCGACAGGCTGCTAGTAGCCTTCCTCGAAATCTTCCACCTTGCCGCTGAAGATGCGATAGCCCCAGAGGGTGTAGGCACAGATCAGCGGCACGAAGATCAGCACGCCCGGCAGCAGGAATTCCAGGCTCGAAGCCGGGGCCAGGGCCTGCATGAAGGTCAGCTGGCGCGGCACCAGGTAGGGGAAGAGGCCCACCACGAGACCGGCGAATCCCAGCACGAACAGGGCAACCGCGAGAAAGAACGGCCGTTGCTCGTGTTGTTTGCCGCCCAGGTCCTTGAACAGCAGCCAGCCGGCGCCCAGGCTCAGCAGCGGCAGCGGGCTGAGCAGCAGCAGGTGGTAGCCGTCGAACCAGCGGGCGCGGATTTCCGGTGCTTCGATCAGCGTCCAGAGACTGACCAGAGCCATCGCGATCATCACGGCGACCACCAGGCGGCGCCCAAGGCGAGCCGCCCTGTCGCGGATCTCGCCGCGGCTTTTCATCGCCAGGTAGCAACTGGCCAGCAGCGCATAGCCGGCCATCACCGAAAAGGCGGTCAGCACCGAGAAGGGCGACAGCCAGTTCAGGCTCGAGCCGTCGATGGCATCGGCGTCCACGCCCTGCACCAGGGAGCCCAGCATCAGCCCCTGGCAAAAGGCTGCCACCGAGGAGCCGATGGCAAAGGCCTTGTCCCACCAGGGCTTGGACCGATGCGACTTGAAGCGGTATTCAAACGCCACACCGCGAAAGATCAGGGCGATCAGCATGATCATGATCGGCACGTAGAGCGTCGACAGTATGGCGCCGTAAGCGACCGGGAAGGCGGCGAACAGCACCACGCCGCCGAATACCAGCCAGGTTTCGTTGCCGTCCCAGACGTGGGAGATGGAGCGCATCATGTGATCGCGCTGGGACTCGTCATCGAACCAGGGGTAGAGGATGCCCAGGCCCAGGTCGAAGCCATCCAGTACCACGTACATGAGGATGGCAAAGCCCAGCAGCAAAAAGTAGAAAAAACCCAGTTCCATCAGTGCACCTTCTCGTGAGCATCAAGCTGTTTCACCCAGGCCAGGGCATAGCCCGGTGCATGGGTACCGATCAGCTGTTCCGGCAGGGAGGCAAAGTCGGGCGGCCCCTTGCGGATAAGCTTGCGCATGAAATACAGATACACGGCCAGCAGCAGGCTGTAGGTGATGACAAACATCGTCAGGGAAAAGAGCACCCGTTCCGCCGGCAGCGGAGATACCACGTCCATCGTGCGCACCAGGCCGTTGACCAGCCAGGGCTGGCGGCCGACTTCCACCACGTACCAGCCGGCGACCGTCGCCACCACGCCGGCGGGGGTGAGCAGGGTGCAGACGCGCAGCAGCAGGGGCGAGCTGTAAAGCCGGCCGCCGCGACGCAGCCAGAGGCCGTACAGCGCCACGGCAATCATCAGCACACCCAGGCCCACCATGATACGAAAACTGAAGAACACCACGGCGACGGGAGGTCGATCTTCCGGCGGCACGGACTTGAGCCCCTGCAGTTCGCCTTCCAGTTCGTGGGTCAGTATCAGGCTGGCGAGGTGGGGTATGGCGATCTCAAAGTGATTGGTCTCGTCCTCTTTGCTGGGCAGTGCAAACAGCAGCAGCGGTGCGCCGGTTTCGGTCTCGGGCCAGATACCCTCCATGGCCGCCAGCTTGATGGGCTGGTGTTCCTTCACGTTCAGGCCGTGCAGATCGCCGACAAAGGCCTGCAGCGGCGTCAGCACCAGGGCAAACCAGAGCGCCATGGAAAAGCCCTTGCGGGCCATGGGCTGGTATTTGCGCCGCAGCAGGTAGTAGGCGCAGACACCGGCCACCACAAAGGTGCCGGTAATCAGTGCTGCCAGCAACATGTGCGCCAGGCGGTAGGGCATGGACGGGTTGAAGATCACTTCCGGCCAGCTGGCAACCTGAAACACGCCATCGACGATTTCATAGCCTGCCGGTGTCTGCATCCAGGAGTTGGCGACGATGATCCAGAAGGCCGAGATCCAGGTGCCCAGCGCCACCACGCAGGTGGAGAAGAAGTGCATGCGTTCGCTGACCCGTTGCCAGCCAAACAGCATGACGCCCAGAAAACCGGCCTCAAGGAAGAAGGCGGTGAGCACTTCGTAGGCCATCAGCGGGCCCAGTACCGCACCGGTGATGCGGGAGAATTCCGAGAAGTTGGTGCCGAACTCATAGGACAGCACGATCCCCGAGACCACACCCATGCCGAAAGTAATGGCAAAGGGTTTGATCCAGAACTTGGCCAGTTGCAGATAGACCGGATTGCGGGTTTTCAGCCAGAGCCCTTCCCAGACGGCGATAAACGTCGCCAGACCAATGGTCACGGACGGGAACAGGATGTGAAAGCTGACGGTGAACGCGAACTGCAGCCGCGACAGGAGGGCGGCATCAAGCTCCATGGCGGCGTCCTGTGCGCGTGCGCAGGTGCTGCATCAGTGCGGGTGCGCAGGCGATGCCAAGGATGGTGGCCAACATCAGGAATTCGGTCATCAGGGCGGACAGGCTCATGCGTTTATCTCCATAAGTTTGATGCAATGTGGTTTTGCGATGAGGGGTGTTATGCAGAAGCCGTGCCAACATTAAACAAGCCGCAAATGCCTTGATTTCGGTCAATTGAGAGTGGATTATGGCCCGCAGGTGTAAACCTTGTGGACAGTTGCGGTCCTCTATCTGTAAACGGTGTTGACGTCTGATGAGCTGGGTAATTGCGTTTGAACTGATGATGCTGGTCACCAGTGGCTGTGCCCTTGTGGTGTCTGGCTGGTTGCTGCTGCGGGCACGCAAGCGGCGCAGTCTGCAGGCGCTGGCGGGCTTCGGGCTGATGATGGCACTCTGGTGCAGCGGTCATGTTGCCATCCAGCAAGGTTGGCATGATCTCGGCATTCTGCTGATCCTGTCCAATCCGCTGATGCCGACTTTCTTCCTTCACTTTGCCACCCGCTTCGTGCGTCCACGCGGGCCGGGTGTACCCAGGCTGCTGCACTGGTTCAGCCTGCATATCGGCGCCATCTACGCGGCCAGTTTCGGGGTTATTCTGCTGAGCTGGAACGGCCCCGGCGGAACTGTCGTGCCACTGGGGCCCTTTACCGACTTTTTCGTCTTTCAGGGACTGGGCTGGTTCAACATTGCCTATACGGTGATTGTCGGCATTCTGGCGCATCTGGTGCTGGTGTGGGGGCTCAGCGTGCACCACGGCAACCTGCGTCGTTCCATTGTTGCGATGTTTGCCGCCAGTGCCTGGGGGTTGCTGCTGGCCACGAGCTTTATCTTTCCGTCACTCGGGTTCGACTGGTATCCCTATCCCATGCTGCTGCTGCCAAGCTACGTGGTCCTGCTGGTCTATGGCGTGGTGCGCTACCAGATCCTGGAGTCCAACGACTTCGCCCGGCGTATGCTGCCCTGGCTGGTGCTGATGGCGGTCATGCTGGGGGTCATGGCATTGCTGAGCGCTCTGGCCGGGCACTTTGGCTTGGTAGAGCTTGCCGCCGTGCCGCTCTGGCAGCTTTGGCTCTGTGCGCTCATGGCGGTGGCCGTTGCGCTGCTGTTGCGCGGACCGCTGAAAACGCTCTCAGGCTTGCTGATTTACCCGGGTGTGCGGCTCGATGAGTCCCTGCTGGATCGCTGGCAGAGCCGGCTCAAGTCCGAGGGCAGCTGGCAGGGACTGCAGGCCCGCGCAACCGAGCTGATCTCGGCCCAGATGCGCCAGAGCGTTCATATCCAGCTGCAGCAAGAGGGTGCCATGGTACCGCCGCCCAGCGAGGGCGGGCTGAGTATTCTGTGCCAGCATCAGGCGCGGGGCTGGCGTTTTCGCCTGCAGGGCTGGGAGGACCTCAAGCCTGGTCTGCGCCTGACCGGTGAGGTGTTTGGCTCCCTGCTGTCGACCAGTTGCGGGCTGCTGGAGCGTTCCCTGCAATTGGCGGAGGCTGAACGCAGTCGCCTGGCCAGCGAGCATTTGGTGGAACTGGGCAGCCTGTCGGCCATCATGGCCCATGAACTGCGCAATCCGCTCAATGTAATATCCATGGCCACGGCGGATCTGCCGGGTGAGCGGCGCAGCCTGATTCAGACCCAGTTGCAGCGTGCCGACCGCCAGATCTCGGACCTGCTGCTCTATGCGGGCCGCCTGGAGCTGCGTCTGCAGCCGGTGTTGCTGCCGAGCATGGTGGACAGCCTGGTGCCGCTGTTCGACTGGCAGCAGACCCGTTTTGAAAGCGATATCCCGGCCGGGCTGACGCTGTTGGCCGATCAGCATCGTTTGCAGCAGGTGTTCACTAACCTGGTCGAAAATGCCCTGAGCTTCGTGCGCAACCAGCCGGGCAGCCTGATCCGCATCGACAGTGATGCCGATGGCCGCTGCATTCGCATTCACAATAACGGGCCAGCCATTGATGCGTCGCTGCATGCGACCCTGTTTCATCCCTTTGTCAGTCGGCGTGCCGGCGGCAGCGGCCTGGGGTTGGCCATCGTACGTCGCATCATGGACGCGCACGGGGGAGCGGTCCGTCTGCGTGAAGATCTGGGTTGGCCGGTGACGTTTGAGCTGAGTTTTCCCAGGGCATCTGAAGCATGAAGACGATGCTGTTCGGTAGCCGCGCGCTGGGTAACACCGTGTTGGCTCAAGGGTGCCGGAGCATGGACGGCCATACTCGGCGCGCAGCGGTCAGTCTGCGTGAAGACCTGGGTTGGCCGGTGACGTTTGAGCTGAGTTTTCCCAAGGCGCCTGAAGCATGAAGAAGATTCTGTTTGGTTGCAGCGCGCCGGCTCAAGTGTGCCGGAGCATGGACGGCCGTACTTGGCGCGGAGCGGTCAGTCTGCGTGAAGACCTGGGTTGGCCGGTGACGTTTGAGCTGAGTTTTCCAGAGGATGCCAAGGCATGAATACCCTACTGTCATTTAACCGGAGCTGGCCATGAACAAACCTCGCATCCTGCTGATTGATGACGAGCCTGCATTTCGTTCGCTGTGCGAACAGTGGCTAAGCAATGGCGGATACGAGGTGCGCGGAGGCGCGAGCCTGGATGATGCCCGTACCCTGCTGCGGTCCTTCGACCCGGACCTGCTGCTGCTGGATCTGTCATTGCCGCCGCAGTTTGATCCGGCCCACACACTGGCGGCCTTGCCGGAATTTGCCGACCGGCCGGTGATCATCATGACCGGTCATGCCGACAGGACGCTGGCGCTGGAGGCGATCCAGCAAGGCGCCTGGGATTTCCTCGCCAAGCCGCTGGACCCCGAGATGCTGGCGGTGGTGGTCAAAAGGGCGGTGACCAAACACCAGCTCAGTCGCGAGTTACAGCAGCTCAAGCAGGCTCCGCGCAAGGCGACGCCGCTGGCTCGGCTGATCGGCAGTTCGCCGTCGATGACCGCGATTCGAGCGCTGGTGGAGCGCATTGCACCTACCGATGCAAGGGTACTGGTGACCGGGCCCTCGGGTACCGGCAAGGAGGTCATCTCGCGGGCACTGCATGATCTGAGTCTGCGCGCCAGCGGCCCCTTCATATCGGTGCACTGCGGAGCCATTCCGGCGGACCTGCTCGAAAGCGAACTGTTTGGCCATGTGCGCGGAGCCTTTACCGGCGCGGACCGTGACCGCGATGGCTTGCTGAAACTGGCCGATGGCGGTTCGCTGTTCCTGGATGAGATTGGCGAGATGCCGCTCCCCATGCAGGTCAAGCTGCTGCGTGTGCTGCAGGAGGGGACCTTTTACCCGGTGGGCGGGCGCGTACTGCAGCAGATCAATGTGCGGGTGATTTCGGCTACCAATGCCAACCTGCCCGACAGGGTATCACGGGGCGAGTTTCGCGAAGACCTGTATTACCGTATCAAGGGGGTCACCATCGAAACCCGGCCGCTGAACGAGCGTGCCGAGGATGTGCCGCTGCTGGTGCGGTCTTTCCTGCAGCAGCAGGCCAGCGATAGCGGTGCTGCGCAGCTGCTGCTTGATCCGGCGGTGCTCGACTGGCTGATGCGCAGATCCTGGCCAGGCAATGTGCGGGAGCTGCGTAATACGCTGGAAAGCATTTGTGCGCTGAGCCGCGGCGGGCGGGTGACACTGGACGATGTGGCGCTGCTGCACCCCGGTGTACAGCAGGCGGGCGCATCGATACCGGCCTCGGATGCGCCGCTGGATGAGCAGGTACGGGCGCTCGAGATTCGGCTGATTCGTGATGCGCTGCACCGTCATGATGATAACCGCACCCATGCGGCGGCCACGCTGGGGTTGTCTCGCCAGGGATTGCTGAAGAAAATAGAGCGCTACGGACTTTAACAACCAGCCGAAGGCTACACGGGGATAACATCGTGAGTGCAATAACGACCAATAGTCACAGCAAGCTGATGGGCTACATACTCTGGATTCTGGGTTTTATGGGGGCGCATCGGTTTTACTTCGGTCGTCCCGTTAGCGGCACGCTGTATTTCTTTACCCTGGGTCTGTTTCTGATCGGCTGGATTGTGGACCTGTTCCTGATTCCGTCCCTGGATCGCAGTGCCGACATCCGTTACCGCGACGGTGACACCAACTACAATATCGCCTGGATCCTGCTGACCTTTCTTGGCATTTTCGGGGTGCATCGCTTTTACATGGGCAAGTGGCTCAGCGGCCTGCTCTACCTGCTGACCGGCGGCGTGTTTCTGATCGGCGTGATCTACGATTTCTGGACCCTTAACGACCAGGTCAGCGAGATTAACGGCCAGGCACCGGCAGCCGGTGCCAACTGACGTTCAGGCCTTGCAGCCTGGCGTTACTTTTCACTGATTCATGGTGGATTCAGTGGTTTGCGTGGACAATCTGTCACTTGCTCAGCCGGATGACCGGGTGAGCGTTGATTCGCTGCTGCGTATTTGCGAAGCTGCGCGTACGGTTGGGCACGGGGCCTGGCCGCTGTAATGGGGAAAGAGACCTGATGGACGTCAAGTATTCAGAACATCCGGCGATGTTCAAAAACAATCCGCTGGGCTTTCTGTTGTCGATACTGCTGATTCCGGTCGGGGTCGGTATCATCATCCTGCTGGCCTGGTACCTCAAGTGCAAATCCACCCAGCTTGAACTGGTGGGGAATGACCTGGTGCTGGAGCGCGGCTTGCTGAGCAAGGACCGCACGGAGCTGGACCTGGACAGCGTGCGCTCGGTGAATGTCTACCAGTCGTTTTTCAACCGCATTTTTGGTGTCGGCAAAATTGCTATCTATACCGCCGGCGATGAAGCCGAAATGGAAGTGGCGGGTCTGCCGGATCCGCACCGCCTGCGCGAACTGATCAAGAATCGGCAGGAAGCCTGAGATCCATGTCCAGGAATACTGATGTCAAAGACCGGCGCGAGGCCAGGACGGTAGCCCTGGCCATTGTTGTGCTCCTGGTCTTGCTGGTGGGGGCGGCGGTGTTGCTGTTGCCCCAGCTGGCGGAAATCAGCCGTGTCAGCCTGGAACCCGGGCTGGGTCTGAAGGATGCGGCGGTTATCTCGTTTTTCGTCACCATCGCCCTGATGGTGGTGTTCGCCATTGCCGCAGGTGATGGTTTTATTGGGGAGATCCAGTTCATGCTGGCGGGTTTCTTCAGCTTCTTTGTGATTATCTGGCTCATGCTCGCCTGGGTTTTCTAGTCTGCCAGGCGACCTTCCTGGTCGCTTAATCTGTTTCCACCTTCGGCGCTGCTGCGCACCTCTCTTCGATCGCTTTAAGAGCAGCCTCTTTGCTCGGCCTTTTTGGACACCCATTGTTGAAGCGGGTAGACTCGGTCGGCCTGCATAAATGGGTTTGTGCACGGATACAAGTGACACACGGCGCACTGTCGCTGTGATCTGCAGGTAATATTGGAAGCCGCGCAGAGATGTGTTTTGGCTTACTCAGAGGTTTTCTTCGCTGTACTATGAAAAACAATAATTCACCGGCGCACGACTTTTGCTATCAGTCACTTAGGAAGGTTTCACGCAGTTTTTACGTCAATACCGTCGCGCTGCGAAACCCGATTAAAGATTATGTCTGCGTGGCCTACCTGTTATGCCGCATCGCCGACACTATTGAAGATGACCCGGTTTTGTCGGTGGATGCCAAGGATCGTGGGTTCGTGCTTTTCAAGCATTCGTTGAGCAGCGGCGTCCCGGTAACGGGATGGAACGCGTTTGTTGCCTCACTGCACAGCAGTGACGACGAGCGTGAACTGGCGCTCAATTTCGAGTCGTTGCTCGATGTATATGCGGCGTTCCCTGCGAGTATTCGCGCCATATTAAAAAAGCACGTCTACATCATGGTCGATGGCATGCTGCTGTACTGTACCAAACTGGAGGGGCGTCGGGAGACAATCGAAAACTTCAGTCAACTGGACGACTATTGCTACTATGTGGCTGGTGTCGTCGGCGAACTCCTGACTGCGGTTTTCTCGGAGGAAATGGATATTCCGCCTGCGGCGCTGGCACAACTGCAGAAAAATGCCGTGGCGTTTGGCCTGGCTCTGCAGTACGTCAATATCATCAATGACTACTCAACCGATAACGAGCGCGGCATCGTTTTCTGGCCCGATTCCTGTCTGCGTGACGGTATGGACGTGGAAACTCCGTTGCGGGAAATGTCGCGCCGCTGTCTGGATTATATTGTCGATTCATTTGAGTACGTACGATACATTCCCAGGAAGGAGCGTACCGTGCGGGGTTTTTGCCTGTTGCCGTTGTTCTTTGCCGTTGCGACGCTGAAGCAGATCAACAAGGAGCGCACTGCTTTCGGTCATCGTGAAAAGGTGAAAATTTCCCGCAAACGCGTGCGCTTCATATTCTTCTTTGTCATGGCGTTTTCACGTTTCGACTTTATTCTGGATGCGTATTTCAGGCGCAACGTGGCATTTTTGCGCAAATACCTGCGCGCCTAGGCGCTTCCTGTCGTGCGACTTACTCGGCAGGGACTGTTCGAGCGGCCCGCACGTGACCAGAACATCCCCCATCTTATCCCCTAAACATTCCCGTATCCGCTACTTCCGGCGCACCCGCCTACGCGTAACGCTCATGCCGCTTTGAGCTTTACTGCTGTGAATTGGATTATTGTGAACCTGGTTGCGCTGGATAGGTGTGTTCAAGTTTGGGCCGAGGAGATGTTGCTGATGCAGTCAGAACAGATCATCAGTACCGCTCGTGCTGGCAGAGGTTGTCAATCGGGGCCTCGAAGCAGCATGGGAGACGCTCACGCCTGCTTTGGGTTGTATCGATCCAGGGGTATTGCTGCGCTGGCATGAAGTGCCGGTCTTGAATGCCGCGATCGGCATGGAGCGCAGTGGCAGGCGCCACGGCGGGTATTGCTGGAACTTCTGCTGAAGCTCTTGGTGAGTCTTTTGCTTAATTTGTCGCTGGGTGTTGCCGTGCCTAAGCCGCTTTGTACATTTTAGCGCGAAGGCGGGTGAGCCTTGCCGTCAGGCGTGGCTCACTTTATGTCCTGCAGTGGTCTTGCTGGTGCTGAACAGCGCCTTGATCTTGCTGAACAGGCTGTGCATGCATTCAGAAATGTATTCCGCGCGGGCAGCTTCGGCGCGCAGGCGAATGATTTCGGCTTCGTTCATGCTGGACAGGTCAAGGCGATCCATTAGTTCAACCATGCTTGGAGCTTTAGTGTTGCGGCTCATTGTGTTTCTCCTGAGAGGTGTGTGTCTTTGTATGGGGCCATAATAGGTGGTTTTCCGCACTGCAACAAACGACAACTATTAACCAAAAAGATGAGAATAACTCATTAAAATTTGAATAATCCTAGCTATGTTGATGTCCTGAAGCAGAAAAGGTGCTTTTTAATCATCAAAGTGGCTTAGCCGCAAGGCGACAAGCCCTCGTAGAGACAGCGAGGACGGGCGGGAAATAGACAGGCTGGAAATAATGGGTGGGGGCAGGTTTCACCGTGAAACAGGGACCGCGCAGGCGAGGTTGGCCGTTGCAGGAGCATGGGCCGGTGCAGGAGTAAAAGTAGGCTTGAGGGCAGCAAGGCAATTTAAGGCAGGGCAGAGCGGGGCTTGTCGGCCGGCGTGCATTATTCACCGGTGCCTGTGCCGGTGCCTGTGCCTGTGCCTGGCCGGGTCGCGGCCTGTCGGGCTAAGCGTTACTCGGCTCGGGAACTGCCACGTTCAATCGCCGGGAGCGATTGAACGTGCAAACCAGCCTTTCTATCACGATGATCGGCCAGGCCAGACAGGCTTAACGCCGGGCAAGTATTCCTTAGCGTTTGCTCTGGAATAGCTCGGGGTCCAGCTCGTAGGGCAGGTCCTGCAGGCTCAGGGCGGGGCCGTGCTGGCTGCCAAGCAGGATCGGGGTGCTCTCGGCCAGATCTTTGACGATCACGGCCAGCAACTCGAACTGGCCGTCGTCAGCAGGCGCGGCCAGAACGACCTTACCGACATTGTCCTTGTCGGCACTATAGAGCGCGGTACCGGGCGCCGGGCGGCTGTCGCTGCTGACGGTTGCACGGTACATCGGACGCTTCAGCTGGCCACGGTGTTGCAGCCGGGTAATGATTTCCTGTCCGGTATAGCAGCCTTTGGTAAAGCTGACGCCGTGCAGGGCCTGCAGGTTTGTCATCTGCGGGATAAAGCCTTCGACCGTTTCGTTGCGCAGGTCTGGAATAGCGGCGCGGATTTCCTCCAGCTCCCAGCCATCGGTGGTACCCAGCGGGGCGAATTCGATCAGCTCGGGCAGCAGTGTCAGCGCCTGGTCTTTGGGCAACCAGATTTCGAACCGCTTGCCGGGCACGCGCACCGCGAGTATGCCTTCACTGGCATAGACGCCATCGACTTCGCTCGGTACCTGTCCCAGCACTTTTTCAACCAGTACGGCCGCGCCCGGGCCGCTACAGCCCAGCCCTACCACTTCATCACTCAGGTCGGCGGACTGGGCCTTGGAGAACAGCATGTATTTTTTCAGCAGCGCCTGCGCGTCTGGCAGCAGATCGCGCTGGCCGCGCAGCCAGAAGCCATCCTGCACACGCATGACCCGCAGCAGGCTGGCCATGTGGCCCTTGATATTGCAGTGTGCGCCAAGACGGCTGCCCACAGTGCGGACATCCCTCAGGTCGCAGCTCAGTTGCCCCTGCAAAAATTTTTCGGCATCGGGGCCCAGCACGCTGAATACGCCCTGGTGAACCAGGGGCGTGAGCCTCGTGTCCGATTCCCGGTCTGCGACATGCAGGATACGATCGCCGCTGTCATTCAGAGTGGCGCCCAGGGCGCTTATTTTATCCAGCCATTCACTCATCTGCTTCTGTCTCTTGTTGTGTCGGCGTGATTCTGGTGCCGATCTGCTGACCCAGGCGCAAGCCGTGTTCGGCGGCCAGTGTTTCGCTCCACTGCATGACGTCAGGGCCGAACAGCAGGACCACAGTGGAACCCAGCTTGAAACGGCCCATTTCCGCGCCCTGTTCAAGCCGGATATCGGCGGCCGGCTGGGCATCAAAGCGGGTGTGCACGGGCTTTTTGAGCATCGGTGCAACCTGGCCGCCCCAGACGGTCTCGATGCCGGCTACGATCATGGCGCCTACCAGGATCATGGCCATGGGACCGGCCTCGGTGTCGAAAATGGCCACCAGGCGCTCGTTACGGGCGAACAGCTGATCGACATTGGCCGCCGTCGTCTGGTTAACCGAGTACAGGTCGCCGGGAATGTACAGGGTTTCACGCAGCGTTCCGGCTATGGGCATATGGACCCGGTGATAATCCTTGGGTGCTAAATAGATGGTGGCGAACTGGCCATTTTTAAAGGCCTCGGCCATCGCCATGTCACCGCCGAGCAGGGTGCTGAGGCCATAGCCGCGCCCCTTGGCCTGAAAAATACGGCCGTGATCGATGGCGCCGAGCTGGCTGATGGCGCCATCAGCCGGGCTGATGATGCCGCCAGGCGTCGTATCCATTGAGCGGGCCTCTGGCTTGAGGGCGCGTGTGAAGAAGGCATTGAAGTTGGGGTAGGCACGCAGGTCTTCGACCTGGGCCTCGTACATGTTGACGCCATAGCGCTTTGCGAACCAGCCAATAAAGGTATTTTTGACCCAGGGTATGCGACATTCCGCCAGGGCGCCGGTCAGGCGCGACAGCAGGTGCTGGGGCAGCAGGTGTTGCAACAGGATAAACAGCTTGTCTTTCAACGTTGAAACGTCCTTATAGGAAAAAATCTCAGGATTCTGTCGGGGTGTCGTCCCGGTTGCCCCACTCGAACCAGGAACCGTCGTAGCAGCGTACCTGCTCAAAGCCCAGGTGTTTTGCCACCAGATAGGTCAGGCCGGAACGACGATGGGTCTGGCAGTGGGTAATCACACTGTGCTCCGGCGTGATGCCACGACTACGCAGGGTCGCCAGCAGTTCGTCATTCGGGCGCAGGCGGGTATCGGTGGGGCTGATCAGGCAGTCGGTCCACTCGAGCCAGCGCGCGCCGGGAATATGGCCGCCCTTTTTTGCATTGACAACTTTTTCGCCGCGGTATTCCGCTTCCGTGCGTGCATCCCAGATGCGCAGGTCCGCATCACCGAGGTGCGCCAGTATGGTCTGGACATCGGCGACCAGGGAGCGGTCGATCGTCGCCTCGAAATGGCTGGGTGTGGGCCTGTTGGGGCTTTGCTCGAGCGCGAGACCCGATTGTGTCCAGGCGTTCAGGTGCCCGTTGAGAAAGGATGCCCGTGTGTGACCAACGCAGTGCAGCGTCCAGATCATGCGACCGGCCAGGGCGCCCATTTGGTCGTCGTAGACCACCACGTGACGCTCGGGGGTCAGGCCCAGGCTGGAGAACAGCGCACTGAGCTGTTCGGCGCTGGGCAGCTTGTTGGGTACCGGTGCTGTACCGCACAGCAGCAGGGCCGGGTCTACATTGATGGCATGGGGTATGTGTCCCTGCTGGTAAGTCTCGGCTTTGGACAGATCGAGAATCAGCAGAGCGGGATCGTCCAGGTTTGACGCCAGTTGGGATGCATCGATCACGAGTGGGAGCGGGGTCATCTGAGCCTCCGTAAACGCTGGGGATTGGCGATCATATAGGTTTCGTGCGAATTTTACATGCCGGGGTTACATATTTGGCCCGGGTCCCAGCATGCGGTCCAGTGCGTGGCTTGCCGCCGTGCAGAGTGCGCGGAACTGGTCGCGGTGAAAGCTTTCCAGCGTGGCCGTCGGGCTGCCGAGGTCGCCATAGACCAGCGCCACAGGCTTGCCCTGGGTGAAAATGGCCATCAGCAGGCTATCTTGGCCACCCAGTGCCTGCCGATAAGATGTGGGCAGCATGGACAGCAGGCGTGGGCGTGTGCTGGCGCTGAGCCAGATACAGCTTGGACGGGCACAGAGTTGTTTCAGCAGCACTGAGCTGTCGAGGTCCGCTTCCAGCCGGGTAATGGGATCATTGTCTTCAATGCCGATGACCTGGGCGGTCTTGAGCTGTTGTCCTGGGCGCACAACCTGCAATGCAAGTCGCTTCAGGCCCAGTCCCTGGGAGAGCCCGAGGAGCAACCCCTGCAGGATATGGCCGGGGCGGGTATACAGGTTGTAACCCTGCAGCAGGCGCGTGCTGATCTGCTGGAAGGCCTGCGCATCGGCAAAGGTCGCCTTGGGCGTGCTTTTGGCAGGAGGCGGTGTTGGCAGTGGCGGGGGGTGCGGGCATTCCGCCCGATACCGCTGCAATTCCTGCGCGCCAAGGGTCTTGTCGTGCTTGCAGTCCGAGACCAGGAAAAGCATTTCTGCGGCCGGCGCCAGGGTGCCAGGTACATGATATTGCTGGGCTGACAGCGCGCAGTTCTGGTGGATCAGTGCAGTGGTTTCCGGTAATTCCTTGCCGAGATAGTCGTTGACGATATCGTACATGCCCAGCGCCCGGGTGGTGCGCCAGCCCTGTTCGGTGATTTCGGTTAGCCAGCAGGCCAGCTTGACCGGGAAAAAGTGCTGCTGCAGCAGGTGGCTGAGGCTGCGCAAATCATCCTTGTTGAGGCGCGGATCACTCAGGCTGCGCTGGTGCAGCTTGTCGAGTGTGTGGCGCGAAGGCGAGGTTTCGTTATCCAGCGCCGCGATAACGAGCGGTGGCATTTGCCAGGCACGGGCCAGGCCCAGCGAAATCTGCTCAATGGTGCAACCGAGGGTCTCTATCTGTGCATCGCTCGGGTCCAGCCCCGCGTCACGCATGCGACAGTGGATGCGGTGCATGTGCAGCGGTGCATGGCGCCAGAGTGACCAGGTGCCGATGCCATGGCACAGGGCAGCGACCCAGCCTTTTTCGGCGTAGGTGGCATGGCGTGCCCGCAACCACTGGGCGCACTGCGTCGCAGCGTGGTGGCTGTTGGCGATGGCGCGAAAATACTGCAGTTCCGCGCCGCGGTTGGCATGCAGGCGCAGGGCCTCGCAGTTGCTAGCCAGCAGCCCGAGGCGCTCCATGCCCAGTGAGCCGATGGCGTGGTCGATACCGGTGACATCCGATCCCTTGCTGGCATGCAGCGCCTGGGCCTGGCGTACCACGTGCATGCACAGCACCGGGTCGGCCTTGATGATGGCTGTGATGCTCATCAGGGTGCCGCGATTCGAGGCCGTTTCGCGCTTCAGACGCTGCAGACTGGACAGGCGAGTGGGCAGCGGCCGCTCTGCCAGGTAGGCACTCCAGGCCTCGGTACCCATCAGCGTGGCATTGGCCTGCGGGCTGCTGTCTGCGGTGTCGCTGGACGGATCGTGCATCGCAAGGCCTGCCGTCAGTGGTTGCTGTCAGGTGCCAGCAAGGTCTGGCGGATATGCTGAAAGCTGCGCACTCTGGAGGCGCTGATCTCATTCTGTTCGATCGCATCCTTGATGGCGCAGCCTGGCTCCTGCTCGTGACGGCAGTCCCTGAAACGGCAATGGCCGAGGTACGGGTGAAATTCGCGAAAGCCTTCGATCAGCCGCTCCGGCTCAAGGTGCCAGAGGCCGAATTCACGAATACCGGGGGAGTCGATCAGGTCGCCCCCGTCGGGGAAATGGAACAGGCGTGCCGTGGTTGTGGTATGGCGGCCCTTGCGGGTCTGGGCGGACAGTTCGCCCACGCGGATATCTACGCCCGGCAGCAGGCTGTTGATCAGGGAGGACTTGCCGACGCCCGACTGGCCGACAAAAACGCTGACGCGGTCGTTGAGCAATGACTTGAGTTCCGTCAGGGCGTCATCGCCGTTGGCCGAGGTGGTAAGAACCTGATAGCCGATACGCCGATAGTTCTCCAGCATGGTCAGCAGTTCGTCGCGGTTGCCGTCGGTGAGCAGGTCGGACTTGTTGAGCAGGATGACAGGCTCGATACCGCTCAGCTCCGATGCCACCAGGTAGCGATCGATCAGGTTGGGAAAGGGGGTCGGTTCGACCGCGATCGTGACGACGATGAAGTCGATGTTGGCCGCCACCGGTCGCAGATCACCCTGGGGGTTGGGGCGTACCAGTTCAGTCTTGCGGGGCAGTTGTGCGACCACGACGCCGCCTTCCTTGCCGGGGCGCCAGATAATGCGATCGCCGGTGACCAGCTGGCCAAGGTTGGTGCGCATGTGGCAGCGTGTAATGATACCGGCCTGCTCGCCATCCAGGCCTTCGACGTCCACCTGGCGGCCGAAGTGGGAAATGATCAGGCCGTGCTGTTCCTGGCCCAGTTCGCCACCTTCCAGCTGCTCGTCTACGACGTCGTCACGTTTGGACGCGCGGGCGGTACGTTCCTGCTGAATCTTTTCTACCCGCCAGGACTGGCGACGGGTCAGTTTACGCTTTGACATCAATCTCCTGGCTGCGCCATGCGGCACGGACAAGGATTCGTGGCCAGGGGTGCAGCGCTTTCGTAGGTATTCGGATAGGACGTAAGGTATTCTATTCCGGAACAAATTAGTAGTGGCCAGCGCGGGAGAGCGGCGTCTCATGAGCAATAGCAATCAATCGGGTAGCACCCCTACCGACAGCACATCACGCAGTACCAACCTGATCTGGATCGACCTGGAAATGACCGGTCTTGAGCCTGATCATGACACCATTATCGAGATTGCCACCATCGTGACCGATGCCAATCTGAACCTGATTGCCGAGGGGCCGAGTCTCGCGGTGCATCAGAGCGATGCGGCTCTGGCGGCGATGGATGAATGGTGTACGCGCCAGCATGGCCAGTCCGGTCTCACGCAGCGGGTGCGCGAAAGCAAGGTCAGTGAGCGTGACGCCGAGCTGCAGACGCTGGCATTTCTGCAGCAGCATGTGGATAAAGGCGCCTCGCCGATGTGTGGCAACAGCATTGGTCAGGATCGGCGCTTTCTGCACAAGTACATGCCGGAGCTTGAGGCCTTTTTCCATTATCGCAATCTGGACGTCAGCACCCTGAAGGAACTGGCAAGGCGCTGGAAGCCCGAGGTGCTGGAAAGTCTCACCAAGAAGGGGTCGCACCTGGCGCTGGATGATATCCGCGACTCGATCAATGAGCTCAGCCATTACCGCCAGCATTTCATCCAGCTCTGAGCAAGGCGGCAGCCCCCGTCAGTCAGGCAGCTTGCGGGCGCGGGGGTGGGCCAGGATCGGGTGTGCCGGCCCGGCCGCTGGCGGGCTGGCGTCCTGCGCATTGTCGGTGTCCGGGGATGTGTCCGGGGTGGCTGAAGCGCCGCGCTGCTGCAGCCGGGCCAGGGCCCATTCGACGTGTTCCTGTACCAGTGGTGATGGATAGGACCGGCGCGCCTGCAGGGCTGCAGTGATCCGGGGACCCCCGTTACTGTTTCCCAGCGCGATGGCGAGGTTGCGCAGCCAGCCCTCGTAGCCGGTGCGGCGGATCGCCGAGCCTTCGGTTTTTTGCAGGAACTGCGCCTCGTCCCAGCTAAACAGTTCGGCCAGGTCGATATCGTCCAGCTGGTGGCGTGGTTTGAAGTCCGTTTCGTCACTGTGGCTGGCAAAACGGTTCCAGGGGCAGATCAGCTGGCAGTCGTCGCAGCCGAAGATGCGGTTGCCCATCAGCGGGCGCAGCTGCGGGTCGATACTGCCTTTGTATTCGATGGTCAGGTACGAAATGCAGCGCCTGGCATCCAGTACGTGGGGCGCGGGGAAGGCCTGGGTCGGGCAGACGTCCATGCAGGCACTGCAACGGCCGCAGTGATCCTCGGTGTAGGGTGCATCCACCGGCAGCGGCAGGTCGACGAACAGTTCGCCGAGCAGAAACCAGGAGCCGGCTTCGCGGTTCAGAATAAGGCTGTGCTTGCCCTGCCAGCCAATGCCGGCTTCGCGGGCCAGCGGGCGCTCCAGCACCGGGGCGCTGTCGACAAAAGCGCGATAGCCCAGGCTTTCGCATGCCGCTTCGATGCGCTGGCCGAGGCGGGTCAGGCGCTTGCGCAGGGTTTTATGGTAATCGCGGCCCAGCGTGTAGCGTGCGATGTAAGCCTTGTCGGGCTGCTTGAGGATTTTTAGCGTCTGGGTTTCAGGGGGTAGATAATCCATGCGCACGGAGATGATGCGCTGGGTGCCCGGTACCAGTAACGACGGATCCAGCCGTTTATCGAAATGGTTTTCCAGGTAGCCCATGTCACCCTGATACCCCTGGTCCAGCCAGGCCTGTAGCCGAGGTCCTTCGGCCGAGAGGTCGGTGCCGGTGATGCCGCACTGCTGAAAACCAAGCTCCTGCGCCCATTTTTTTATCTGCTGGGCCAGTTGGTTGAGCTGTTCAGGTGAAAGCCGGTTCATGACGTGTATCGTCCTGCGGACGATCCTTTATAATGTGGCCAATTCAAGGAGATACCTATGCCTGTCATGAGAGCGGAACTGCCGGCCACATTATACACGGCGGAGCAAAGTCGCGCGCTGGATCAGACCGCCATTGAGCAATACGGCCTGGCGGGATTCAAGCTGATGCAGCGTGCCGGCCATGCTGCCTTTGCGACGCTATTGCATCACTGGCCCGCAATTAAGTCGCTGAGCATACTTTGCGGTAGCGGCAATAATGGTGGCGATGGCTTTGTCGTGGCGGGGCTGGCCCATCAGCGCGGCCTGGCGGTGCAGCTGCTCTGCGTTGGCGGCGACGACTTCGAGCAGAAGCTGCAGGGGGAGGCGCTGGAGGCCTGGCGCTGGTGTCAGGCGCTGGGAGTGCAGGCGCATGGCTATGCCGCGGATACCGAGCTGCGTGGTGAGGTGCTGGTGGATGCCATGCTCGGGACCGGACTGGCCGGGCCTGTGCGCGGTGTGGTTGAGCGCGCAATCCGGCACTGCAATCGCAGCCCGCAGCCGGTGCTGGCCGTGGATATACCTTCGGGCCTGTGCAGTGATACGGGGGCCGTGCTGGGCGTTGCGGTGCAGGCCGATGTGACCATCACCTTTATTGGTCTCAAACAGGGGCTTTTCACCCATCAGGCGGTGGACTATACCGGTCAGGTGGAGTTTGACGGTCTGCTGGTGCCTGAGGCCGTGTATGAAGATGTGCCGGTCAGCGCCTTTCGCACCCAGGCAGAGGATGTCGCCCAGGCGCTTGGTGCCCGCAGGCGCAGCAGTCACAAGGGAGACTCGGGCCATGTCATGGTCATCGGTGGTGACTTGGGTTTTGGCGGTGCGGCGATCATGGCGGCTCAGGCTGCACTGCGCAGCGGCGCAGGCCTGGTATCCCTGGTGACCCGGCCGGAATATGTCTCGGCAGCGCTTGCCCGCCAGCCGGAGCTGATGGCGCGCGGGGTGAGTTCCGGCCAGGATCTTGAACCGCTGCTGGAGCTGGCCGACATTCTGGTGATCGGGCCGGGGCTGGGGCGCAATGCATGGGGCGACCAGATGTTGCTGCAGGCGCTTCAGAGCGAAAAGCCAATGGTGGTGGATGCTGATGGCCTGAACCTGCTGGCGGAAAAAAACTGGCTGCGCGGTGCGCGTCGCGGCAATTGGATACTGACGCCGCATCCCGGCGAAGCTGCTCGCCTGCTGTCGGATGATGTCACCACGGTCAATCAGGACAGGTTCGTCTCGGTTGAACGATTGCAGGCAAGCTGTGGCGGCGTGGCGGTGCTAAAGGGTGCTGGCAGCCTGAGCTGTGATGGCGATGCGCTGCATCTGTGTGCGGCCGGCAACCCAGGGATGGCGGTGGGTGGCATGGGAGATGTTCTTGCCGGAATTATCGGTGGTCTCTGGGCCCAGGGCCTCAAGCCAGTTGATGCAGCGCGTCTGGGCGTGTACGTGCATGCCCGCGCCGGCGACTTGCAGGCCGCACAAAACGGTGAGCGCGGCCTGTTGCCCACCGACCTGCTGCCCTGTATTCAGGCACTGGTAAGCGGGCTTCACGAATAACGATGTCCTTGCCAGGTTCAGGCGGCATGTTGCCTAACCGGCGGGTTAAGAGCGAATCAATGATATGACAGAGCGGTTTGTGTACGGTGCCACTGATGAAAATGCCATGGTCGCCTTTGGCGAGGCGCTGGGGCGGGCCTGTGCCGGGCGAGGGGTGATTTTCCTCGAAGGAGACCTGGGGATGGGTAAAACCACCCTGTGCCGCGGGGTTTTGCGCGCCTACGGGCATTATGGATCGGTCAAGAGTCCGACCTATACTTTGGTGGAGCCCTATGATCTGGGGGGGCGCAGGTTGTATCATTTCGATCTGTACCGTCTGGCAGACCCTGAAGAGCTTGAGTATCTGGGGATCAGGGACTACTTCGAGGACGATGACCTCTGTCTGATCGAGTGGCCGCAACGGGGCGAGGGTTGGCTGCCGTTGCCCGATTTGCAGGTGAGCATCTCGGTTGACGGGCCGGGGCGCTGTATCGAAATTCAGGCCATGACGCAGCGGGGACAGCAGATTTTGGCGTCATTGTTAGCCAACAATGACCGGATCGCAAAACAGGGGTGAAGCGGTTGAGGGGCAGGATGAAGGGGATTCTCGGGCTGCTGGCAGTGCTGCTGCTGGCGACTCCGGTAATGGCGGCTGATATCAAGAACGTGCGCATCTGGCTGGCACCGGATCATACTCGCCTTGTGTTTGACCTCTCGGGACCGGTGAAGCACAACATCTTCAGCCTGGAGAACCCGGATCGGCTGGTGGTCGATATGGATGATTCGCGACTGCAGGCCAACCTCGATCGGCTGGGTATACAGAACAGCCCGATCAGCAATATTCGACAGTCGCGCCAGGCCGACGGAACCCAGCGCATCGTGCTGGATTTGAACAGCAAGATAGAGCCTCGCAGCTTTACGCTGGCGCCCAATGCTCAGTATGGGCACCGGCTGGTGCTGGACCTGCAGAAAACCGAAGCTGATACGCCTGCGCCTGCCATCATCAAAGAGCCGGCGCAGGTGCCGGGCACGCCTTTGGTGCTGCGTGATATCGTGGTGGCGATCGATGCCGGTCACGGCGGTGAGGACCCCGGTGCCCTCGGGCCCGGTGGCCTGCGTGAAAAGGATGTCGTTATCGCCATCGCCAAGGAAGTATACCGGCGCCTGGAGTCGACGCCTGGCTACAAGCCCGTGATGGTGCGCAAGAGTGATTACTATGTCAGCCTGCGCGGGCGTACCAAGCTGGCGCGAGAGCATAACGCCGATCTGTTCGTGTCAATTCACGCCGATGCATTCAAGGATTCCCGCGCCAACGGGGCTTCCGTCTGGGTCATTTCAGACCGTGGGGCAACCGGTGAAGTGGGTCGCTGGCTGGCGCAGAAAGAAAACAGCGCCGATGCCATTGGCGGCGTGGTTAGCCTGGACGACAAGGATGAGGTTCTGGCCGGCGTGCTGCTGGATATGTCCATGACCTTCAGCATGGAAGGCAGCCGTCAGGTGGCCGACCGGGTGCACAAGAACATCGGCAAGTTTGCCCGCATGCACAAGCCGTTCGTCGAGCAGGCGGGCTTCGTGGTGCTGAAGTCTCCGGGTATCCCCTCGATACTGGTGGAAACGGGCTTTATTTCCAATCCGGACGAAGCCCGCAAGCTCAAGTCGCGCAAGTATCAGAGCCAGATGGCTGCAGCGATTGCCGAGGGGATTAAGGACTACTTCTGGCACCGGCCGCCGGCCATGACTCACCTGGCGCATCGCAAGAATGGCGGTCAGCTGGCGGCCCTGTCTGGCCGCACGCATAAAGTGTCCCGTGGCGATACCCTGTCGGTGATCGCTGCACGTAACGGTGTTTCCCTCTCGGCGCTGCGCGCCGCCAATGGCCTGTCCAGTGACAAGATCCGTATTGGCCAGGTACTCAAGATTCCGTCAAGCTAAGGGGCTGCAAGGATCAGGTCGCAGCGGCCTGTTGCGGCCTGACCAGAGGCTCCCTAACCGGTAATGCATTTATCTATGTCACGAATACAGTTGCTGTCGCCGCGTCTGGCGAACCAGATAGCGGCCGGCGAAGTGGTCGAACGTCCCGCCTCCGTGGTCAAGGAGTTGCTGGAAAACAGCCTTGATGCCGGCGCCACACAGATCGAGATTGATGTTGAGCAGGGCGGCATGAAGCTGATCCGCTTGCGGGATAACGGTGGTGGCATCGAAGAGCAGGATCTGCCGCTGGCGCTCAGTCGTCACGCGACCTCCAAAATTCTGGTACTCGAGGATCTTGAAGCCGTGAGCAGTCTTGGCTTTCGTGGCGAGGCGCTGGCCAGTATCAGTTCAGTCTCCCGTCTCACGCTCACATCGCGCCGCAGTGACGCATCCACCGCCTGGCAGGTGCAGACCGAGGGGCGGGACATGGAGCCGGTGGTGAGCCCGGCGGCGCACCCGCAGGGAACCTGTGTCGAGGTGCGGGACCTGTTCTTCAACACACCGGCACGGCGCAAGTTCATGCGCACCGAGCAGACGGAATTCAAGCACCTTGAAGAGGTGGTCAAGCGACTGGCCCTGAGCCGATCCGATGTGGCGTTTCAGTTGCGTCACAACGGCCGTGTGATTCATCAGTTGCGTCCCGCGCGCACCGAGCAGGATCATGAGCGGCGCATATCCTCGGTGTGTGGTCCGGCGTTCATCGACCAGGCCCTGTCGCTGGACATGACCGCCGAGGCCAGTGGCCTGCGACTCTGGGGCTGGATGGGCCTGCCGACTTTTTCGCGCAGCCAGACCGACCTGCAGTACTTTTTTGTAAACGGTCGCATTATCCGCGACAAGCTCGTGGCGCACGCGGTACGCCAGGCCTATCAGGATGTGCTCTTTCATGGCCGTCATCCGGCCTTTGTACTCTATCTCGAGCTGGACCCCAAGCTGGTGGACGTGAACGTTCATCCCACCAAGCACGAGGTGCGCTTTCGCGAAGGCCGGCTGGTGCATGACTTTATCTTCCGTACCCTGCATCGGGTCATTGCCGATGTGCGGCCCGAGGGGGCCGTACCGCCTGCCGGCACGTCGCCTGATGCCGGGCAGTTGGCTGCGAGTGCACCGGGGGCGAGTGGGCAGAGCTTTGAGCAGGGGCGCATGCCGCTCAGTCAGGCGCCCCTGGGGCCGTCAGCTGATGCTGGAGCGCCGCACTCGCCCTCCACGCAGCAGGGCGGCGGCTTTCAAGGCGCGGCTTTTCAGGGTGGGGGCTACCGCGGGCCATCGGCCAGTGTCGTGCGTGATCAGATCAGTGGCTACGGTGCGTTGCATGTTCCGGCCAATAGTGAGCAGGATGCGGCACAGCAAGCGCTGGCGAACGCTCAGGCGCAGGGCGAGGTCGCGCCGCCGCTGGGTTATGCGCTGGCCCATCTGCACGGCATTTACATACTTGCCCAGAATGAGCAGGGGCTGGTGCTGGTCGACATGCACGCGGCTCACGAGCGTATCGTTTACGAGCGCATGAAGCAGGCCTATGAGACGGAGGTTGTGCGCTCTCAGCCGCTACTGGTGCCGTTGAGCATGGCAGTAAGTCAGAGCGAGGCCGATTGTGCCGAGGAGCAGGCTGCCGTGTTTCAGCGTCTGGGATTTGAGTTGTCCCGCATGGGTGACGAGAGCCTGGTGGTGCGTCAGGTGCCGGTGTCGCTGGCCCGCGGCAATATTGAACAGCTGATTCGGGATGTTCTGTCCGACATGATCACGTATGGCCAGAGTCAGCGTATTGAGAATCATATCAACGAGCTGCTGGCGACCATGGCCTGTCATGGCGCTGTGCGAGCCAACCGGCAACTGAGTATTCCCGAGATGAACGGTCTGCTGCGGGACATGGAAATTACCGAGCGCAGCGGTCAGTGCAACCATGGTCGGCCGACCTGGACGCAGCTGTCGCTGGCAGAGCTCGACAAACTGTTCTTGCGGGGGCGCTAGGTCAATGCCTCAGAGTCAGACAGTAAGTTCCGTTTCAATGGATAGCCTGCCACCGGCTATTTTCCTCATGGGGCCCACGGCTGCCGGCAAGACCGCCCTGGCCATGGAGTTATGTGATCGCCTGCCCTGCGATATTATCAGTGTGGATTCGGCCCTGATTTATCGCGGTATGGACATAGGTACCGCCAAGCCCACCGCCGAAGAGCTGAGCCGTTATCCGCATCGGCTGATAGACATTCGAGGTCCGGAGCAGAGCTATTCCGCGGCGGAGTTCCGTCAGGATGCGCTGGCCGAGATGGCCGCGATCACTGCGGCGGGTCGAATTCCGCTGCTGGTGGGTGGCACCATGATGTATTTCAATGCGTTGCAGCAGGGGCTCGCCAATATGCCAGAAGCCGATCCCGCGGTGCGGGCCCGGCTGGAAGACGAAGCCCGGCGCCTGGGGTGGCCCGCCATGCACAGCCGTCTTGCCCGGGTTGATCCGCAGGCCGCTGCGCGCCTCAAGCCAAATGACTCCCAGCGCGTACAGCGGGCGCTGGAGGTTTTTGAGTTGAGCGGTCGGCCCATGAGCGAGCTGTGGCGCGAGCAGGAACAGACCGTTTTGCCTTATCAGGTGCATTCATTTGCGGTGATGCCGCCGGAGCGGGCGGAGCTGCATCGACGCATTGAGCAACGTTTTCACATTATGCTGGAACTTGGGCTGGTGGATGAAGTCGAACGCGTGCTCTGGTCGAGGGGTGATCTGGACTTGTCGCACCCGTCGGTACGCTGTGTCGGGTACCGGCAAGTATGGGAATATCTGGCCGGGCACTGGGACTATGAAACCATGGTGTTCAAGGGTATCGTAGCGACCCGACAACTGGCAAAACGCCAGGTTACCTGGCTGCGGAGCTGGAACGATCTGCACTGGTTACAGACGAATGATCGACAGTTGGTGTCTAAAGCCTTGAAATTAGTGGAGTCAGCCATTATATAATGTTCGGCTGGCGCGCAATTTCTTGGGTGTGGATGGCGGTCGGAAGGCGGGGCTTTGAAGGGGAACTTCGATTGAGCCCTGGCCTGCATAAACTATAACGATTATCTGGAAGGAGTTTGCAATGTCAAAAGGGCAGTCTTTACAAGACCCTTATCTAAACGTTCTGCGCAAGGAGCGTGTGCCGGTCTCGATTTTTCTGGTTAATGGTATCAAACTGCAGGGGCAGATCGAATCCTTCGATCAGTTCGTCATTCTGCTGAAAAATACCGTCAGCCAGATGGTCTACAAGCATGCGATATCTACCGTCGTTCCTGCCCGTCCGGTGAAACTGCCGCAGGCCGACGAGAAACAGCCGGACTGAGGTCATATTGTTTTTTGAACGACCCAAGTCTGGAGAGAAGGCCATTCTCGTGCACATCGATTTCGGTGACGAGAGCAAGGCTGAAAGTCCCCAGGAGCTTGAAGAGCTCGCACTCTCGGCAGGCGCGGATCCGGTGGAGTTTCTCCTCGGCAGTCGTGCCAAGCCGAGTTCCAAATTCTTTGTCGGCAGTGGCAAGCTGGAAGAGTTGATTGAACTGGTGAATCTGCATGACGCAGAGATCGTTATTTTCAATCATGCCCTGTCGCCAGCCCAGGAGCGAAACATTGAGCAGCAGATAAAGTGTCGCGTGCTGGATCGAACCGGCCTGATACTGGATATCTTTGCTCAGCGTGCCCGTACCCATGAAGGCAAGCTGCAGGTCGAGCTGGCACAGCTTGATCACATGTCGACCCGCCTGGTGCGCGGCTGGACCCACCTTGAGCGTCAGAAGGGGGGGATCGGTTTGCGTGGCCCGGGTGAGACCCAGCTGGAGACCGACCGTCGGTTGCTGCGCGCGCGGATGAAAAGCATCCTCAAGCGGCTCGACCGGGTGCGCCGCCAGCGTGATCAGGGGCGCCGTGCACGGCAGCGTGCCGAAGTACCGACGATTTCACTGGTGGGGTATACCAACGCCGGTAAGTCGACACTGTTTAATCGCCTGACAGAGTCCAGCGTCTACGTGGCCGATCAGCTGTTTGCGACCCTTGATCCGACGTTGCGCAAGATTCAACTGGCGGATGTGGGGCCTGCTATCCTGGCTGATACCGTCGGGTTTATCCGCCACTTGCCGCACAAGCTGGTTGAGGCATTTCGTGCAACGCTGCAGGAAACATCTGAAGCGGATCTGTTGTTACATGTCATTGACTGTTATGACGATGAGCGCGGCGGGCATATCGAGCAGGTGAAGCATGTCCTGCAGGAAATCGGTGCCAGTGAAGTGCCGGTGCTTGAGGTCTACAACAAGATCGACATGCTGGACGGACAGGAAGCGCGCATTGATCGCGATGATGAAGGCAGGCCCTGGCGTGTATGGGTGTCCGCAGTCACGGGGGATGGGTGTGAGCTGCTGTATCAGGCGATGAGTGAGCGCTTGTCAGATGACATCTTTCATCAGACATTGAGCTTGCCTGCCAGTGCCGGTCAGCTACGGGCGCAACTGTACGCACTCAATGCGGTGTTGCGTGAAAGTGTTGATGATTCCGGGCTGATACAGGTTGAAGTCAGATTGCAGAAGAAAGACTTGTTGCGGCTGCTCAGTCGACTCGGTATTCCATCTGAGTCCTATCTGGTGCAGGCTGCGTCTTGAGAAAGTTGACTCAGGCTTGCGTGGGCCTTTGTGGCTATCTACAATTTTTTGAGTTGAATCAAGCGTTTTCTAACGGAGAGCACTATGGCTTGGAATGAGCCCGGCGGGAATGGGGACGGTAAAAACCATGATCCCTGGAATGGCGACAAGCGCGGGGGGCCGCGAGGTGGTGGAGATCAGGGGCCGCCTGATCTCGATGAGGCTCTGCGCAAACTGCAGGACAAGCTGAATAGCATCTTCGGCAAAGTAAATACGGGCGGCGGTGGCGGCGGTGGCGGTTCTGCGTCATCCGGCTCCGGCTTTCTTTGGGTGTTGCTGGTCGTGATCGTGCTGGGTTGGGCGGGTATGGGATTCTATACCGTCGACCAGCAAGAGCGCGGCGTGGTGCTGCGTCTGGGTAAATACTACGAAACGGTTAATCCGGGTCTGCAGTGGAACCCGCCGATGATTGATGACGTTACCAAGGTCAACGTGACCCGGGTGCGTACACTCGATCATCGTGCGCTCATGCTGACCGAGGACGAGAACATTGTTGATATCGATGTGACCGTTCAGTACCTGATTATCGATCCCAAGGCATATCGCCTGAATGTGCGTGATCCGGAAGGCAGTCTGGCGAATGCGTCCGAATCTGCGCTGCGCCAGGTGGTCGGCAGCTCGGAAATGCACTCGCTACTGACCGAAGGTCGTGAGGCGCTTGGCTTTTCCGTGCTGGACCGTTTGCAGGCCTACATGCAGAGCTATGCCACGGGCCTGAGCATCTCCAAGATCAACGTCAAGAGCGCCCAGGCGCCGACTCAGGTGCAGGACGCATTCGATGACGTGATCAAGGCGCGTGAAGATGAGCAGCGCGTCAAGAACGAGGCCGAGTCCTACGCTAACGGCATCGTGCCTGAGGCGCGAGGTGAAGCTCAGCGCATGCTCGAAGAGGCGAATGCCTATCGTGAAGAAGTGCTGGCCCGCGCGGATGGTGAATCCAAGCGTTTTGTGGCGCTGTTGCAGGAGTACCGCAAGGCTCCGCTGGTCATGCGCGAGCGCCTGTATCTGGACATGATGCAGTCTGTGATGGAGAACAACCCGAAAGTCCTGATCGACGTTGAGGGTGGGAATAACATGATGTATCTGCCGCTGGATAAGTTGATGCAGAACAGCACTGAGCGTCGCGAGATGAATCGCGGTGTACGCCTGGATGATCAGGGTCTGAAGGACCTGGCCGACAAGGTGGCTGATGAGCTGCGTGTACGCCAGGGTACCACTACGCGTCGGGAGGGCCGGTAATGAAGCCTAGATCAATGCTTGTACTGGTACTGTTGTTGCTGGTGTTTATGGTGGGGTCCAAGTCGGTCTACATCATCAGTGAAACCGAGCGTGCTGTACTGCTGCGCTTCGGTGAGATCGTCAATAATGATGTGAGTCCCGGTTTGCACTTCAAAGTGCCTTTCGTCAACGTGGTGCGCAAGTTTGATGGCCGTTTGCTGACGCTCGATGCGCGTCCGCAGTCCTTCCTGACGCTGGAGAAAAAGCGTCTGGTGGTGGATGCCTTTATCAAGTGGCGTATCCAGGATGTTGGCAAGTACTATACGGCGACCTCGGGTGACGAGTTCCGTGCCGGTGACGTACTGGCGACCCGGGTAGAGAACGAGCTGCGTAACCAGTTCGGTGCGCGCACGCTTAACCAGGTGGTGTCGGGCGAGCGTGAGGAGCTGATGACAGAGGTGATTCAGCAGCTCAGTCAGGTCGCGCAGGACGAGCTCGGCATCAATGTCATTGATGTGCGGGTCAAGCGTGTGGAGCTGCCGCCTGAAGTGTCTGAGTCGGTGTATCAGCGCATGCGTACCGAGCGTGAGCGTGAAGCGCGTGAGTTGCGCTCGCGAGGCAAGGAGCTGGCTGAGGGTATTCGGGCCGATGCGGATCGTCAGGTTACCGTCGTGAAGGCGAATGCCTATCGTGAAGCGGAAGAAACACGCGGTGAGGGTGATGCATCCGCCGCCAGTGTGTATGCCGGAGCATATAGTCAGGATCCGGAGTTCTACTCGTTCTACCGCAGTCTGACGGCCTACAAGGCGTCGTTTGGCGGAGACGGTGGGGATGTCCTGTTGCTCAAGCCTGACAGCGACTTCTTCAAGTATCTGTCCAAGCCGACGGGACCCTGATTTGGTTCCGGTGAGGCTGTAAAACAGCGGAACGGGTGCAAATTTGCACCCGTTCCGTGCTAGAATCCGCACACCGGGCCAAGACCCGGTTTTTTTGTGGCAGTGTGCTGCGGTTTTTGAGGCAGAGTATTGCTTCGGATGGGGCTGATTATGTCTTCTGGGTTTTGGCGAGAGCTGTTGATCGGCTTCTGTTTGATGCTCGTTCTGGAAGGTGTGTTGCCCTTTTTGTACCCGCAGCGTTGGCGCCGAATGGTGCAGCAGCTGTCACTGATCAATGACGCAACGTTACGAGTGTTCGGACTGCTGAGTATGCTGTCCGGTGTCGCGTTGCTGTATTGGATCAACTGAATCAGATTACCGGGATTGCATTGGAGTACTGCATGGCATTGGCAGATCGCTGGTTGTTGCCGGACGGCGTAAAAGACATATTGCCGCCACGGGCGCGCCAGATAGAAGCATTGCGCCGTCGTCTGCTCGATCTCTACGACAGCTGGGGTTATGAGCTTGTGATGCCGCCGCTGATGGAGCATCTGGAGTCCTTGCTCACGGGTGTCGGGCGGGATCTGGAGCTTGTGACGTTCAAGCTCACGGATCAGGTCAGTGGGCACTTGCTCGGTATCAGGGCTGACATAACGCCTCAGGTGGCGCGTATCGATGCGCACCGGATGCGCAATGAGGGTGCGAGTCGCTTGTGTTATTGCGGCTCGGTGCTGCATACAAGGCCTGCCAACATGCTGGCGTCGCGTAATCCACTGCAGGTGGGTGCCGAGATCTATGGGCATGCCGGCATCGACAGTGATGTTGAGGTTATCAGTCTGATGATCGAGACGCTGCTGGCGTCTGGCATCGAGGCGCCGCTGAGTCTGGATCTGGGGCATGTCGGGATTGTACGTAACCTGATGGCGAGTGCGGGTCTGAGCGCGGCAGAGGAAAGTCTGTACCTTGAAAAGCTGCAGTTGAAGGCATTGCCGGAAATTAAGGCTTTTCTGGGCGAGCTGGATCTCGATGCGGACATGCTGACGCTGCTAACTGAATTGCCGCGTTTGCATGGCGGTGCCGAAGTGCTGGTGCGTGCGCGTGAGCTGTTTGCCGATGCGCCGGCGGCCGTGCTGGATGCGGTAGCTTATCTTGAAGATATTGCGCGTCAGGTTGGGCTGCGCTATCCCCGGGTGCGGCTGTACTTTGATCTGGGTGAGTTGCGTGGCTACAACTATCATACGGGTATTGTGTTTGCGGCCTATGCTGCAGGTTTTGGTCAGGCGATTGCCAAGGGCGGTCGCTACGACGAGATTGGTCGTGATTTTGGCCGGGCGCGCCCGGCGACAGGGTTCAGTGCGGATCTGAAATGCCTGGAAGATTTGGCGGTCGCTGAGTTTGAAGCTCGCGGCAGTGTCATTCTTGCACCGGCAGGTCAGGATCCGGCGTTGCTGGCTCGAATAAGTGAACTGCGCGCTCAGGGAGAGCGCGTTATGCAGCAGTTGCCGGATGTTCCGCTGGCCAATGTGTCCAGTTGTGATCGCCAGCTGCTGCAACAAGGGGATATCTGGGTCGTGACGGCCCTGTAAGCGAATTTTTCGATTAACGCTAAACATCACTAGAGACAACAATGGGTAGAAACGTAGTTGTTTTGGGCACGCAGTGGGGCGACGAAGGCAAAGGCAAGATCGTCGACCTGCTGACCGAGCGAGTTGCAGCGGTAGCACGCTTTCAGGGTGGGCATAACGCCGGCCATACACTGGTTATTGATGGCAAGAAAACGGTTCTGCACCTGATTCCGTCTGGCATTCTGCGCGAAGGCGTGCAATGCCTGATCGGTAATGGTGTTGTGCTGTCGCCGGAAGCGCTGCTCAAGGAGATTGCTGGTCTTGAGCAGGCGGGTGTGAAGGTGCGTGACAGCCTGCGCCTGAGCCCGGCTTGTCCGTTGATTCTGCCTTACCATGTAGCGCTGGATCAGGCGCGTGAACTGGCGCGTGGCGAATCCAAGATCGGTACGACCGGTCGCGGTATTGGTCCTGCGTACGAGGATAAGGTCGCGCGTCGCGGTCTGCGTCTGGATGATCTGATGCATCCCGAGCGTTTTGCTGTGAAGCTCAAGGAAGTGATGGCCTATCACAACTTTGCGCTGGAGCATTACTACAAGGTTGATCCGATCGATTATGACACCGTTCTGCAGCAGGCGCTGGAGATGGGTGATCAGCTGCGTCCGATGGTTGCGGATGTGACTTCGATCCTGCACGGTCTGCGCAAGCAGGGTGCCAGCATCATGTTTGAGGGTGCGCAGGGGTCGCTGTTGGATATCGACCACGGTACTTATCCGTTCGTGACCTCGTCCAATACCACGGCCGGCGGTACTTCCACTGGCTCCGGCTTTGGTCCGCTGTACCTGGATTACATCCTGGGTATTACCAAGGCTTACACCACGCGTGTGGGTGGCGGTCCCTTCCCGACTGAGCTGGGTTGTGATGTCGGTCGGCGTCTGGCTGAGCGCGGGCATGAATTCGGAGCGACCACCGGGCGTGCGCGTCGTTGCGGCTGGTTTGATGCGGTTGCGCTCAAGCATGCCATTCAGATCAACTCGATTTCGGGTATCTGTTTGACCAAGCTGGATGTGCTGGATGGTCTGGAAACGATCAATATCTGCACAGGCTATCGCGATCAGCAGGGTAATCTGGTTGAATCACTCAGTGGCAGTGAAGATTACGAGAAGGTTGAGCCGGTATACGAAGAGATGCCAGGCTGGCAGGAGTCGACGGTAGGGGCTCAGTCTATCGAGGCGCTGCCGGCAAATGCCATCGCTTACATTAAGCGTCTGGAGCAGCTGATTGAGGCGCCTGTGGATATCGTTTCTACCGGTCCGGATCGTGCTGAGACCATAGTGCTGCGTGATCCCTACGAAGTCTGAGCTTTGCAGACTGGTTGATAAAAACCCGGCGCTCGCCGGGTTTTTTGTGCCTGGTGCTTGAGGGTGTGGCTGCATTGATTGGTTTCAGCCGTTCTTGGGGCTGAAGGTCTTCCATGGAGCGCCAAAATGCAAAAACCCGGCGAGTGCCGGGTTTTGTGTGTCTTGCTAATGCCGTTACTTCAGAGTTTCGCTCAGGGCTGGGCGAATGCTTTGTAGCAGGGCTTTGAACATCTTCGGGTTGCCGGCGACGAGGTTGCCGCTGGTGCGGTAGCCGGTGCCGCCGGTGAAATCGCCGATCAGGCCGCCGGCTTCCTGTAGCAGCAGGATGCCTGCCTCCATTTCGTTCTGTTGAAGGCCGATCTGGAAGAATCCATCCAGGCGTCCTGCTGCGGTGTACGCGAGGTTCAGGGCAGGGGAGCCGCCGTTAAAGGTCTTGCCGTCGGCCAGAATGATGTTGCGGAACATTTCCTGGAATTCGTTCAGATAAGCCTTGTCGCTGTTGCGGCCTATGAATCCGGTACCGATCAGGGAGCCTTCGATGGTTTTGCGGTTGCTGACGCGCAGCCGCTTGCCGTTGAAGTGTGCACCATAGCCGCGGCTGCCGGTGAACTCTTCACCAGCCATTGGATTCAGGATAACGGCGTGTTCGATCTTGTTGTTGCAGTGACCGGACATGCTGATCGCAAAAACGGGCAGGCCATTGGCGAAGTTGGTGATGCTGTCGATCGGGTTGATGTTCCAGGTGAAGGCCAGGCCTTCTTGCAGCGGAGCGTGTTCGCCCGAGTATTCACCGATAATGGTGTGGCTCGGGTATGCCTTCTGGATCGTGTGCACGATGGTCCGTTCGGCCTGCACGCAGGTCTCTTTCAGGAATTCGGCGACACCTTGCTGCTCGGATTTGATCAAATCAAGGCGCTCTACGGCACGTGCGATTTGCTCTCCTGCAAGACGCGCAGCGCGCAGGGCAATGTTTACCATCGGTTGCATCAGTAGGGACCTAATATGTAGCGAGCCAAACCCGGTATTATACAAAAACTGCGGCGCTGGAATAACACTAATTCACCTAAAACCGCCTGTTCTGTTAAAATATCGCCCCCTTGAACCTACAGGCGCGAAAAATGCTCGAGAATATCCGCATTGTGCTGGTCAATACCTCTCATCCAGGTAACGTTGGCGGCGTAGCCAGGGCAATGAAGAATATGGGGTTGTCTGACCTCTGTCTGGTTGCTCCCAATGATTATCCCAGCGAGGCGGCGGTGGTGCGCGCATCCGGCGCAACAGATCTGCTGGATAACGCCGGAATCGTGGCTGAACTCACCGATGCTGTGGCTGACTGTCATCTGGTGATTGGCGCCAGTGCCCGTGGTCGCCATATTCCCTGGCCAGTGATTGATCCGCGAGAAATGGCCGCAATTGTATCCGAAGTGCAGCCGCAGCTTCGTGTCGCTATTGTTTTTGGGCGCGAAGATCGCGGGCTGACCAACGAGGAGCTGCATTGCTGTCACCATCATGTCCATATTCCCTCGGTAGAAGGCTTTAGTTCGCTTAATCTGGCCGCTGCAGTGCAGGTTATTGCTTATGAGTTGCGTATGATGGCGTTGTCTGGCGGTGCAGTCGAGAAGCCGCGCTGGGGGACGCCCTGGGATATTGATCTGGCCGATAGTGGCGAGATTGAGCGGATGTTTGAGCATTTGGAGCGCACACTGGTTGATATCGAGTTCCTGAATCCGGACAATCCCCGTCAGCTGATGCCCCGTCTGCGCAGGCTTTTGTTGCGCGCCGTGCCGGACAAGGTTGAGGTCAATGTATTGCGGGGCATTCTGACGGCGGTGAACAAGAAGGTCGGCAAGGGCTGAATTTCAGCCGGTTTGTTACTGTACCAGCTGAGTAGTCGACTAATTTAGTAGGTTAAATAGTTGATCGTTTTTGTAGGCTATTGCATAATGCTTGCACGAATTGCCAGGTGCCGAGAGGACGTTTATGCGATTGACCACCAAAGGCCGTTATGCAGTTACAGCGATGCTGGATTTGGCGTTGCATGCAGGAAAGGGGCCGATCAGTCTGGCTGACATTTCCGAGCGTCAGGGTATATCGCTGTCATACCTGGAGCAGCTTTTTGCCAAGCTCCGGCGCAGTGAGCTGGTTCGCAGTGTACGCGGGCCGGGCGGTGGTTATCAGCTGAGCCGCGATCAGGTGAATATTAACGTGGCCGAAGTGATCGATGCGGTAAATGAATCCGTCGATGCCACGGGTTGTCATGGCAGTGGTGACTGTCAGTCAGGCCAAACATGCCTGACTCATCATCTGTGGTGCGACCTGAGTAACCAGATTCATGCGTTTCTGAGCGGCATCAGTTTGTTGGACCTGGTCCAGCGCAAGGATGTACAGCAGGTTGCCAAGCGGCAGGATCGTCGCTATGTGGAACAGCTGATTATGAGCACGGGTGAAAAAACGTCTGCCGATAACAAGGCGGCGGTGTAATCGATTTGTACCGGAGATAGAGAATGAAGTTGCCGATTTATCTGGATTATTCCGCTACTACCCCGGTAGATCCTCGGGTTGCGGAGAAGATGATTGAGTGTCTGACGATGGAGGGTAACTTCGGTAACCCGGCATCACGCTCTCATCTGTTTGGCTGGAAAGCCGAAGAAGCGGTTGAAAACGCGCGTCGACAGGTGGCTGATCTGATCAACGCTGATCCGCGCGAGATTGTATGGACGTCTGGTGCGACTGAGTCCGACAACCTCGCCATCAAGGGCGCCGCGCATTTTTACCAGAAGAAAGGCAAGCACATCATCACCTCGCGCATTGAGCACAAGGCTGTGCTGGATACGGCCCGTCAGCTGGAACGTGAAGGTTTCGAGGTCACTTATCTTGATCCCAACAAGGAAGGCATCATCGAGCCCTCTGTCGTGGCGGACGCGATTCGCGAAGACACGATTCTGGTGTCTTTGATGCACGTGAACAATGAAGTTGGCACCCTGACCGATATTGCTGCAATTGGCGAAATTACGCGTCCCAAAGGCATTATCTTCCATGTCGATGCGGCCCAGAGCGCAGGCAAGGTTGAGATTGACATGAGTGCGTTGAAGGTCGATCTGATGTCTTTCTCGGCGCACAAGATTTATGGCCCCAAGGGTATCGGCGCGCTTTATGTTAGCCGCAAGCCGCGTGTACGTATTGAAGCCCAGATGCATGGCGGTGGCCATGAGCGCGGTATGCGTTCCGGCACCCTGGCGACACACCAGATCGTTGGCATGGGTGAGGCTTTTAGTATCGCCAAGCAAGAAATGGCGGCTGATAACGAGCGTCTGATTGCCTTGCGTGACCGTTTGCTGGCAGGCGTCAAGGATATGGAAGAGGTTTATGTAAACGGATCTCTGACTCAGCGTGTTCCTGGCAACCTCAACATCAGTTTCGCCTTCGTTGAAGGAGAGTCTCTGTTGATGTCGCTGAAGGATCTGGCTGTGTCCTCCGGCTCTGCCTGCACTTCTGCAAGCCTGGAGCCATCTTATGTACTGCGTGCTTTGGGTCTGAATGACGAAATGGCACACAGCTCAATCCGCTTCTCCATCGGGCGTTTTACCACCGAAGACGATATCGATCATGTGATCAAGGACATTCGGGGTGCGGTGGGCAAGTTGCGGGAGCTGTCTCCGTTGTGGGACATGTTTCAGGACGGCGTTGATTTGAGCAAGGTCGAGTGGGTTCACCACTAAGGCATCAGCGGACGAATTAGAGGATATAGTCATGGCTTACAGCGAAAAAGTTATAGATCACTACGAGAATCCACGTAACGTCGGCAAGATGGATGCGGCGGATCACAGTGTAGGTACGGGCATGGTTGGCGCTCCGGCGTGTGGCGATGTCATGCGTCTGCAGATCAAGGTCAGCGATACCGGCGTTATCGAAGATGCCAAGTTCAAGACGTATGGCTGCGGATCTGCAATTGCATCCAGCTCGCTGGTTACTGAATGGGTCAAGGGTATGACGCTGGATCAGGCCGCTGAGCTGAAAAACACTCAGATTGCTGATGAGCTGGCTCTGCCGCCGGTGAAAATTCACTGCTCTGTGCTGGCTGAAGATGCTATCAAGGCTGCTGTTGCTGATTACAAGCAAAAGCAGGGCAAGTAAGGCTTAATCTATCCAGCTGTGGCGTCGCAATACGTGCGGCGCGGGGAAATATTGACCTATGGCTATTACCATGACACCGGCCGCCGTCAAGCATGTGGTCGGCTATCTTGAAAAACGCGGGCACGGTGAAGGCATTCGGCTTGCCGTGCGCACGACGGGGTGTTCGGGCATGGCGTACGTGCTTGAATTTGTCGATGATGTTGAGGCGCAGGACAAAGTGTTCGAGGCGAGCGGCGTCAAGGTTGTGGTCGATCCCAAAAGTCTGATTTACCTGGACGGTACAGAGCTGGATTATGTGCGTGAAGGGTTGAACGAAGGTTTTCAGTTCAATAATCCGAACGTACGTAACGAGTGCGGTTGTGGCGAAAGCTTTAACGTCTGATCCAGTTCGTCCGGAGTCGCATGGATATCAAGCAAAACTTCTTTGAGTTTTACGGCTTGCCCGAGGCCTTCGACATCGATCTTGGGCAATTGTCGCGGCGCCACCTCGAGTTGCAAAAGAAACTTCATCCCGACCGTTATGCGCACCTTTCCGACCAGGAGCGTCGTCTGTCTGCGCAGTACACGGCTTACCTCAATGAGGGGTATGCCACGCTGCGATCGTCTCTGTTACGTGCCCAGTATCTGCTCAAGTTGCGAGGTATCGACACGCACAATGAGAGCAGTACGGTGATGGATCCTCTGTTTCTCATGCAGCAGATGGAGTTGCGCGAGCGAGTTGAAGAGGCGCCGCAGCATGCTGACCCCGAGGCAGAACTGGCAGCGTTGGCTGAGGATGTCGATAAGATGATGGCGCCGTTGCAGGCTGAGTTTTGCAACGAGATCCTTGCCCCTGAAGAAACCTCGGTCAATGCCGCTGCGGTGGCGGTCAGGAAGATGCAGTTCCTGGATAAGTTGAGGCGCGAAATAGAGCGTCTCGAAGACGAGTTGTACTGATTCTGAGTTGAACAAATGGCCTTGTTGCAAATAGCTGAACCCGGACAGAGCCCGGATCCCCACAAGCGCAAACTTGCGGTGGGTATAGATCTGGGTACTACAAATTCACTGGTTGCGACGATTCGCAGCGGGGTCGCGGTTACCCTGCCGGATGAGCAGGGCCGACATACGTTGCCATCCGTCGTGCGTTATCTGGCCGAAGGCCGGCCCGAAGTGGGCCATGAGGCCCACGCCCAGGCAGTGGCCGATCCTTTCAATACAATCCAGTCCGTCAAACGTTTGATGGGGCGTGGTGTTGCCGACATTAAAAAGCTGGGTGAAGAGTTACCCTACCGGTTTGAACGCCTGGAAGAGGGGATGCCCTATCTGTCTACGGCAGCCGGCGAAAAAAGCCCGGTTGAGATATCGGCAGACATCCTGCGCGATCTGCATCGGCGTGCAGAAGACTCCCTGGGGGGTGAGCTGTCCGGTGCTGTGATTACAGTGCCCGCGTATTTTGATGATGCGCAGCGTCAGGCGACCAAGGATGCAGCAACGCTGGCGGGTCTGAAAGTCCTGCGATTGCTGAGTGAGCCGACTGCGGCGGCGGTGGCCTATGGCCTTGATGAGGCTGCCGAGGGTGTCATCGCTGTTTATGACCTGGGTGGCGGTACTTTCGATATCTCCATTCTGCGTCTAAGCAAAGGCGTTTTTGAAGTTATGGCAACCGGCGGTGACAGTGCGCTCGGTGGCGATGATCTGGATTTGGCGCTGGCACACTGGCTGGTTGATCAGCTGGATGTTGCTGCGGGTCTGGGGTCGGCGGATGCGCGTTACCTTACTGAGCAGGCCCGTGGGATCAAAGAGCGTCTTACGACCGAGCCGGTTGTTGAGGCGCACCTCGCGGTCGCCGGTGCTGAAAAGCTTATACGTATCGATCGCGACCAGTTTGGTGAGTTGATCGGGGATCTCGTGGCGCGCACCATCCGTGCCTGTCGTCGGGCGCTGAAGGATGCTGGTGTCACGGTTGATGAGGTGCAGGATGTTGTCATGGTGGGCGGTTCGACGCGTGTGCCTCAGGTGCGTGAAGCCGTGCAGCAGTTCTTTGGCAAGGCGCTCAGGATAGATATCGATCCGGATCGTGTGGTAGCGCTCGGTGCTGCGTTGCAGGCGGATGTGCTCGTGGGTAACAAGCCGGACAGCGATATGCTGCTGCTCGATGTTATACCGCTTTCTCTGGGGCTTGAAACCATGGGGGGGCTGGTTGAAAAGCTGGTGCCTCGTAATACCGCGATACCGGTCGCCAAGGCGCAGGAGTTCACCACCTATCAGGATGGTCAGACAGCCATGGCGATTCACGTGGTGCAGGGGGAGCGCGAGCTGGTTGACGCTTGCCGGTCGCTGGCTCGGTTTGAGCTGCGGGGTATTCCGCCGATGGCGGCGGGTGCGGCCAAGATTCGAGTGACCTTCCAGGTGGATGCTGACGGTCTGTTGAATGTAGAGGCCAAGGAGTTATCCACAGGCATTGAGAGCCGTATCCAGGTTAAGCCTTCCTATGGGCTTAGCGATACCGAAGTCGAGCGCATGCTGAAAGAGTCCTACAGTTTTGCGCAGGATGACCTGGTGCTGCGTAACCTGCGCGAACAGCAGGTGGACGCAGACCGCTTGCTGCACTCGCTGGAACAGGCGCTGGCCGAAGACGGTGCGCAGCTGTTGACGCCGGCTGAGCGTGAGGTTCTGGTTACCGCGATGGTGCAGTTGCGCGAATTGCGCGCAGGGTCTGATTATCGCGCCATCGAAAGTGGCGTAAAAGCGTTGGCAGCCGCCAGCGACGAGTTCGCGTCGCGCCGGATGGATGCCAGTATTCAGCGTGCTCTTCAGGGGCACAATATTGATGAAATCGAGGAGGGTCGTTAATGCCGCAGATAATATTCCTGCCCCACGCAGATCTTTGTCCGGAGGGCAAGGTTATCCAGGTGGAGCCGGGTGTGACCGTCTGTGACGCGGCCTTGGCTAATGGCGTTGAAATCGAACATGCCTGTGAAAAGTCCTGTGCATGTACAACCTGTCATGTCATCGTTCGTGAAGGTTTCTATTCGCTGGACGATGCTGACGAGCTCGAAGAAGACATGCTGGACAAGGCTTGGGGTCTGGAGCCTGAGTCGCGTTTGAGCTGCCAGGCACAGGTGGGGGATGAGGACCTCGTGGTTGAGATTCCCAAGTACACCATAAACCAGGTTTCTGAACGCCACTGAGCAGGGGGCTAGCGTGGGAATAAAGTGGGTAGATGTTAACGATATCGCGATTGAGCTGTGTGAGCGGTTCCCCGATGTGAACCCCATCACGGTCAGTTTTCCGGATTTGTATCGCTGGGTCATGGAGCTCGAAGAGTTTGACGACGACCCCAATCACTGCGGCGAGAAAATTCTGGAAGCCATACAGATGGCCTGGATCGAAGAGCAAGATTGAACAAACCCGGCGCAGGCCGGGTTTTTTGTGTCCGGCGCGGTGGTCTTCACCCGCAAGAATGTGGGCGCTGCGCTAACAGCGCAGCCGTAAGGCTGCGAGTCTATCTCAGGTCATCAGCTCGGACCCTCAATCCGCCGTGCTCGAGTGTATCTATGCGGTTGTCATCTTGAGTGCTTAAGCTGGTGCTGTGCCGGCACAGGAACTTGGCTTTCGCTGCAGGCGCAGCTGTTTTATATCCTGGGCTTGGCGTATAATGCCGCGTTTAAATTTTGATCTATCTACACTTGGGGAATTTCCATGGCTGTCGAACGTACTCTGTCCATCATCAAGCCTGATGCCGTTGCTAAAAATGCCATCGGTCAGATCGTTGCTCGCTTCGAAGAAGCAGGTCTGAAAGTTGTTGAAATGCAGATGAAAAGCCTGTCTAAAGAAGAAGCTGAAGGCTTCTACGCTGAGCACAAAGAGCGTCCTTTCTTTGGCGATCTGGTTGCTTTCATGACTTCCGGTCCTGTTGTTGTTCAGGCACTGGAAGGTGAAAACGCTATCCTGGTTAACCGCGAGCTGATGGGTGCTACCAACCCGAAGGATGCCGCTGAAGGTACTATCCGTCGTGATTTTGCTGAATCCATCGATGCTAACGCTGTTCACGGTTCGGATTCCGCTACCTCCGCTGCACGCGAGATCGCTTACTTCTTCGGCAAGTAAGCTGTAAACCTGTGCAGGGTGCCCTGCTGTGCCGGACCCCTGCACAACGATTTAATACTGAGTGACTTTGATGACTGAATCCATTACCAAAACCAATCTTCTGGGATTGTCTCCTGCCAGGCTTGAGGCGTTTTTTGCTGAGCTTGGGGAAAAGCGCTTCCGTGCTACCCAGGTGTTGAAATGGATTCATCAGCTGGGTGCCGAAAACTTTGATGAAATGACAAACATCAGCAAGGCGCTGCGCGAGAAGCTGAATGCTGTCGCGGAAATTAGGCCGCCCGAAGTGGTCTCTCAGGACATATCCAAAGATGGTACGCGCAAATGGGTGATTCGGGTCGATGGCGGTTCCTGCGTGGAAACCGTGCTGATTCCTGAAGGCCCCCGTCGTACTCTGTGTATCTCGTCCCAGGTCGGCTGCTCGCTTAACTGCAGTTTCTGCTCGACAGGCAAGCAGGGCTTTAACCGCAATTTGACGGCGGCTGAAGTGATCGGCCAGGTATATATTGCCATCAAGTCGTTCGGCCCGATGGATCCCAATGGCGAACGCCAGGTGACCAACGTCGTGCTGATGGGCATGGGCGAGCCCCTGATGAATTTTGATAACGTCGTTGATGCCACGCAGCTGATGATGGATGACAATGCCTATGGCTTGTCCAAACGACGTGTCACCCTGAGCACGGCCGGTGTCGTGCCAGCGATTGACAAGTTGCGGGAAGTCAGTGATGTATCCCTGGCGATTTCGTTGCATGCACCCAATAACGAACTGCGTGATGTGCTGGTGCCCATCAACCGCCGCTATCCAATCAACGAGCTGATCGATGCCTGCAATCGCTATCTTGAAGGCCTTAATGATCGCCGTGTGATTACCATCGAATACACCATGATGGCGGGCGTGAATGATCAGCCCCACCATGCTCGCGAGCTGGTGAAGGTGTTGCGTCGTGTCCCCTGCAAACTCAACCTGATCCCGTTCAACCCCTTCCCGAATTCCGGTTACGAACGTCCGACGGAGTCTGCGATCCAGGCATTCAAGCAGATTATGGTTACATCGAATATTATTACCACCGTACGACGGACCCGTGGCGATGAAATTGATGCTGCCTGCGGGCAGTTGGTCGGTCAGGTGCAGGATCGTACCCGCCGTAGCCAAAAAATCATTCCCGTGGTACAAGAGGAGCCGGGTTTATCCACGGATCGCAGGGCCTAGGAGGTATAGCTTGAGCGGGATTCGCACAGCACTATGGACAATGGTCATGTTGTTGGTGGTGGGCTGTACAAGCTCGCCTGGGCGTCAGAATTCCGCCGAGGTCTCGCCGGAGAAGGCGCTTGAAGCTTACACCCAGCTAGGGCTTCAGTATCTTCGCGTCGGCGATCTGGCCAGTGCCAAGGACGCGCTGCAACGAGCGGTGGAGATCGATGACGAGTATGCCGGCACTTATAATGCCCTTGGCTTGACGTTTCAGATTGAACAGGAATACAAGCTGGCCGAGCAGAACTTTCGCCGGGCTGTGAGTCTGGAGCCGGAAACGGCGTCTTTTCACAATAATTTCGGTGCCTTCCTCTATGCGCAGGGCCGTTACAGCGAAGCCTGTACCGAGCTTGAGCGCGCAACGGAAGATCCTTTTTATATTCAGCGTGCTCAGTCGTTTGAAAACCTGGGTCGGTGCTTTCGCATGATTCAGCGTCCTGATGCGGCGCAGCATGCTTTTGAGCGGACGCTCAGGTTGTCGCCCAATCGCCCGGTCGCGTTGCTCGAACTGACCGCAATACACCTGGAAGCCGGGCGCTTGCAGGAGGCGAGGCAGTATTTTGACATGTTCTCGCAGCTGATTGATTCGCGCCAGGTTGAGCATAGCGCCCAGAGTCTTTGGCTTGGGATCCAGCTGGCGCGCCAGGGCGGCAGCAGTACGCGCGGCGCCACCTTTGCCCTGTTGTTGAAGAATCTTTTCCCGCAATCTGCGGAATTTGCCAATTATAAGGAGTCGCTGCAGTGAACCAGGTGTCCCAGGCTGAGTCTGAATCGAGTGTGGCGCAGGCGCCACAGCTCGGGCTTGTTCAGATGCGCGAGCGTCAGGGGCTATCACTGGAACAGGTGGCGGCATCTCTGCGATTGCCTATTGCCCAGGTCAAGGCGCTTGAAGAGGGTGACTACAGCAAGCTGCCCAGTACTGTGTTTGCCCGTGGCTATCTTCGCTCCTATGCCCGCTTGCTGGGGCTCAGTGGCGATGACCTGGTGTGCGAATTCGACAGGAACTATGGCGGGGAACAGACTTGCGCTTCGATTCGTTCGATCAGCCGGGTGCAGCCGTCGGGTTCATCGGGCCCGGGGGTCCGCCTTTCGATGCTGCTGTTGGTGGTAGTCGTCGTTGCGACCACCTTCTGGTGGTGGAAAACCCAGTATGGCCACGAAGTGGCTCTGACCAGCTTGCCGGAAGGTACGGTAGCGGTGGATACGGCGGATGGTGAAACGCTGGTGCTGTCTGCCGGCGAACCTGAGGCGGAGTTTGCCATAGCAGAGCAGGTGCTGGACGGTGGTGTTATTTCGGGGCAGATTTCTGCCGACGCTGAGTCAGATGTGGTTGCATTGCCGGAAGAGCCTGCGTCGGCGGGTGCAATCCAGGGCGAGGGCGCGGTGTCGGCGTTTGTAGCAGAGACAGAGCAGACCGTTGTCGGTGGGACAGTGACCGATCCTGTCGTCGTCGCAACGGTATCAGTGCCTGAGCAGGGCGCAGAAAGTCCGGTTGAGGCGGGTGCTACTGACGCAGAGGTGCTGGTTGCCACGGGTTTAGTGGTGCACTTTCAGGATGACTGCTGGGTGACGATCAAGGGAGCGACAGGCAAAACACTGTTTAACAACCTGCGCAAAGCCGGCGATGAGCTGCATATCGAACAGACTGGCCCGTTGAATGTGCTGCTGGGTCGTGCCAGTGCTGTCAGCAAAATCAGTTTCGATGGTGCTGCAGTTGACCTCGCGCCATTCAGCAATAAGAATGTTGCGCGCTTAACGCTTCCTCTTAATTAATACGTCGCCGTTCAGATTTAATAGGGTTTTATTTTGGCCAAGATCAAAGCCATTCGTGGTATGAATGACATCCTGCCGGAAGCAACGCCGGTGTGGCAGTACCTGGAACACACCGTGCAGACCGTCCTGGGGGCTTATGGTTACGCTGAAATACGCATGCCAATTGTCGAACAGACCGACCTGTTCAAGCGCTCTATTGGTGAAGTCACCGATATTGTAGAAAAAGAGATGTACACCTTCGAGGACCGCAATGGCGACAGCCTGACGCTGCGCCCCGAAGGAACCGCCGGCTGTGTGCGCGCAGGCGAAGAAAATGGCCTGCTGTACAATCAGGTACAGCGTTTATGGTACAAGGGTCCGATGTTTCGCCATGAGCGTCCCCAAAAAGGGCGTTACCGCCAGTTTCACCAGATTGGGGTTGAAACCTTCGGGATGCAGGGGCCGGATATTGATGCCGAGCTGATTTTGCTTACAGCCAGGCTCTGGCGTCAGCTCGGTTTGCTGGACGCGGTTACGCTGCAGCTGAATAGTATTGGCAGTTCCGATGCCCGTACTCGCTACAAACAGGATCTGGTGCAGTATCTGCAGGGCTGTAAGGATCAGCTGGATGAAGACAGTCTTCGTCGGCTCGAGACCAACCCGATGCGCATCCTTGATAGCAAGGATGCGGCGACCCAGGCGCTGTTGAACGATGCGCCGGATTTTCATGATTACCTGGATGCCGAGTCTCTTGAGCACTTTGAAGCTCTGAAGGTGCTGCTTGATCGCGCGGGTGTTGCCTATGAGGTCAACCCGCGGCTAGTGCGCGGTCTGGATTATTACTGCAAGACGGTGTTCGAATGGGTGACGGACAAGCTCGGCGCCCAGGGCACGGTATGCGCAGGTGGTCGTTACGACGGCCTGGTTGAGCAGCTCGGTGGCAAGGCAACGCCGGCGGTGGGTTTTGCGATGGGTATCGAGCGCCTGGTGTTGCTGCTTGAAACCCTGGATGTCGTGCCTGCCGCTGCCCGTCAGACGGTTGATGTTTACATCGCCTCCATGGGCGCCGACGCGGCGGATCAGGCATTGCTGTTGGCAGAAGGCCTGCGCAATGACACCAATCTCAGAATTCAGCTGCATTGTGGCGGCGGCAGCTTCAAGAGCCAGATGAAGAAAGCCGATCGCAGCGGCGCCTGCGTTGCTTTGATTCTGGGTGAAGAGGAAGTGGCACGCGGGGTGGCGACACTCAAGCCGCTACGCAGCGATGCGGAACAGGTTCAGGTCGCCTGGTCGCAGCTCGCGGCTGAGCTGAAAACTATTATCAACGTTTGATCGACAGGGTATAGGGAGTCGTACGTGGCTGAGATGCGCACAGAAGAGGAACAGGTAGACGCACTGAAGCGTTGGTGGCAGGAAAACGGCAAGACCCTGCTGTTGACCCTGGCGGTAGCGCTGGCGCTGGTTTTTGGCTGGCGAACCTGGCAGGACCGCCAGGCGGCAGAAGCGGCTAATGCCTCTGCGCTGTACCAGAACCTGGTGCAAGCCGTGAGTCTGAGCCTTAGGGGGGAGTCCGCCGACGCCCAGGTCGCCACAGCTGAGCATCTGGCGAGCACTCTCAAGAGCGATCATGAGGACAGTGCGTATGCTTCGCTTGCTGCCTTGCTGATGGCCCGTGTGGCGGTAGAGCAGGGGCAGCTGGACGAGGCGCTGGCACAGCTGGAGTGGGTTTTGAGTCACGAGCCTGCTGATGAGCAGCGTATCGTTGCCACCCTGCGCAAGGCCAGGATCATGGGTGAGCAGGGGCAGGGCTCCGAGGCGCTGGCATTACTGGATACGCTTGAGCCGGGCAGCTTTGAAGCCAGCTATCAGGAATTGCGTGGTGATCTGTTGTTGTCTGATGGAAAAACGACAGAGGCGCGGGATGCGTATCGTCTGGCGGCTCAGGCGGCGGAGACTGCCGGAGTGCGTCCATTGCTGACCATGAAGCTCGAAAATCTCACGGCTGAGGAAGGTTAAATGAACAAGCTGTTCCGTGTTCTGGCTGCAGGTGTGCTGGTCGCTTCCGTGAGCGGCTGCAGTCTCTGGAGTTCGAACGATGAAGTCGAGCCAAATGAGCTGGTTGATTTCGAATCCGAGCGTTCGGTGGATGTTGTCTGGAGCGCTCGCGTAGGTTCTGGACTTGGTGAAAAGTACCACCAGTTTGCACCGGCTTCGGACGGCGTGCGCATCTATGCGAATGATGCAGAGGGCACGGTAGCAGCTTTTGATCTCGCTACGGGCAAGAAGGCCTGGGAAGTTGGGCTGGAAATGGTGCTGGGTTCCGGTATCGGAGTGGGACCTTCGACGGCGGTCGTCGTCACCGAATCTGGCATGGTCATCGCTCTGGACAGCAGCAACGGGCAGGAGTTGTGGCGTCGTCAGGTGTCATCCGAGGCCGTCGCTCCGGCGCAGCTCAATCGCGAGCTGGTCGTCGTGCAGCTGGTCAATGGCAAGGTGACTGCGCTGGAGATCAATTCGGGCGAGCACCGCTGGACCTATGACAGCCAGGTGCCGAGCCTCAGTCTGCGTGGCACCTCTGCGCCCATCGTGGCGGCAGACGTGACCTTTGCCGGCTTTGCCAGCGGTAAGCTGACAGCATTGACGAACACCAATGGCACCATGCTGTGGGAACAGCGTGTTGCCGAGCCCCGTGGGCGTTCGGAGTTGGAGCGCATGGTGGATATCGATGGCCGCCCGTTGCTGGCCAATCAGATGCTTTATGTGTCCAGCTATCAGGGGCGCCTGGTTGCGATCAACCCGTACGATGCGCAGATCCAGTGGGCTCGAGACAGTTCGAGCTACCGCACGCCGGCTGCGGGCTTTGGCAATGTCTACGTAGTCGAAGCCAATGATCATGTGCAGGCCTATGATGCGCGCAGCAGTGCCAGTGTCTGGTCTCAGCCGGCGCTGGAAAACCGCAGGGTTTCTGCACCCGCTGTGCTGGGTAATAATCTGGTCGTCGGTGACATTGAAGGATACCTGCATTTCATGTCGCAGGTAGATGGCCACTTTGTCGCCCGTTACCGCGCTGACTCTGAGGGCGTGGTGGGTGACATGCTCGCGATTAATGATGTGCTCTATGTGTTGGGTAATGACGGTCGTTTGCTCGCATTGCGCCTCAACTGAGCATGAGTGATTTTCACAGGCGGCTATTTGCGTTTGCGAGTAGCCGCCGTTTTCGTTGTGGTAAATAGAAAATGGTACCGGTTATAGCGCTCGTGGGCCGACCCAATGTCGGCAAATCAACACTTTTCAATCGACTGACACGCTCACGGGACGCATTGGTGGCCGATCTGTCGGGCTTGACCCGTGATCGAAAGTACGGTGAAGGTCGTGTCGGTGAAACTGACTTCATCGTTGTCGATACCGGTGGTATCAGTGGTGACGAAGAAGGCATCGACTCCCTGATGGCCAAGCAGTCCCTGCTGGCCATCGAAGAGGCGGATATCGTACTTTTTCTTGTGGATGGTCGTGCCGGGTTAAATCCGGCCGATGAGATGATTGCCGATCATCTTCGACGTTCCGAGAAGAGCTGCTATTTGGTGGTCAACAAGACCGATGGCCTTGATCCGGATGTCGCTATCTCGGATTTCTTTGGTCTGGGTCTTGGCCAGCCGCTGCCGATCGCGGCATCGCAGAACCGTGGCGTGACGCTGCTGATCGAAGAGGTGCTCGGCGAGCTGCCGGCCCAGGAAATTGATGAGCTGCCGGAAGAGTTCAAGCACAGTACCAAGATTGCTGTTGTTGGGCGACCGAACGTCGGCAAGTCGACCCTGGTCAATCGTATGCTGGGTGAAGACCGGGTTGTTGTATATGACGAAGCCGGTACCACCCGTGACAGTATTTATATTCCCTACGAGCGCGATGGTGAAACGTACACCCTGATTGATACGGCGGGTGTGCGTCGGCGCAAGAACATCACTGAAGCAGTGGAGAAGTTTTCCATCATCAAGACGCTGCAGGCGATTGAAGATGCCAATGTGGTGGTCTGTGTGATTGATGCGCGCCAGGGCGTGACAGACCAGGATCTGCACATGCTGGGCTTCGTGCTGGATGCTGGTCGTTCGCTGGTTGTTGCGCTCAACAAGTGGGACGGCATGACCGAAGAACAAAAGCTCAAGGTCAAGGAGCAGATCCAGCGTCGTCTTGAGTTTGTAGACTTTGCCCGCTTTCACTTTATTTCGGCACTGCATGGCAGCGGCGTGGGTGAAATGTACCGCTCGGTTGATGAAGCCTACGCCAGTGCGATGGCCAAGTGGCCGACCAACCGTCTCACGCGCTTGCTTGAGGATGTCGTGGCTGAGCATCAGCCGCCTATGGTGAACGGCCGGCGCATCAAGATGCGCTATGCCCACCAGGGTGGGTCGAACCCGCCGATCATTGTTGTCCATGGTAACCAGCTCGACAACCTGCCGGCATCATACAAGCGTTACCTGCAGAACAAGTTCCGTCAGGTCTTGGGCATTAAGGGAACGCCAGTCCGGTTTGAATTCCGTATGGGAGACAACCCGTTTGAAGGTCGCAAGAATGAGTTGACGGCCAGGCAGCTGGCCAAGAAACAGCGCTTCAAATTGCATGTGAAGGATCTGAAAAAAGAAAGCAAGCGCAAGGCACGCAAGAAAAAATGAGTGAACAGGAAGAGCGCCGGCGTCTGCCCATCGGCGTGTTTGACTCCGGCGTCGGCGGTCTGACGGTACTGAATGAACTACGCCGTCAGCTGCCGTGCGAAAACCTGATTTATCTGGGTGATACAGCGCGGGTACCTTATGGTACCAAGAGCGCGCTTTCTGTGACGCGTTATGCGGAGCAGGCGGCCCGGTTGCTGGTAGAGCGCAAGGTCAAGCTGCTTGTGATTGCCTGTAATACCGTCTCGGCGGTTGCGGTTGAGCCGCTTCGGCTGCGGTTTCCGGGCGTGCCTGTGGTTGGAGTGGTTGAGCCGGGTGCAGAGGCCTGTTGTGCCGAAACCCGTAATGGTCAGGTCGGGGTCATCGCGACCGAGAGTACCGTTAACAACCAGGCCTATCAGAAGGCGATCATGACCTTGCGGCCCGATGTCAGAATTCGGGCGCAGGGCTGTTCCCTGTTTGTTTCGCTGGCCGAAGAAGGCTGGCACGATGGCGAACTGGTTGAGCAGATTGTTGCGCGCTGCCTGTCGCCGTTGCTGGATGAGGCTGAGGGTGATTCAGGTATTGATACCCTGGTGTTGGGGTGCACCCACTTTCCGGCCCTAAAGGGCGCTATTGCCAAGGTTGTGGGGCCTGATGTCAGTCTGGTGGATTCGGCAGTAACGACGACCCGGGTGGTCCAGCAGCAGTTGCAGGATGCTGATCTGATGCGTGAGAGCAGCACGCCCGGCCACGTGTCCTTCCTGGTTACGGATGGTCCCGAGCGTTTTGTGCGCGTCGCATCCTATTTTTTTGATGGACCGGTAAATGCCGCCCAGGTTGAGCTGGTCGACTTGCAGCATTACACGGTTGCTTGAAATGCGCGTGAAGTAAGCGGCGTCGCTGCTGTCTTTTTGAGCTGCGCGTCGGTATATACCTGCGCAGAAAGCCTTACAGAGTCGAAACAATAAAGGGTGCCTTTTAGGCACCCTTTATTGTTTCAGGCTATTTAGAGGCTGTTGATGTTTGCGGATGTACCCTGTCTTTCTGTAAATCGCCAGCAGCACTTGGTTCGGGATTTCTGTTAAATATCGATATGGAGAATCCTGGCTGGTTGTTTGTTGATCAGCTCGGCCTAGGTTAAATGTCTACTACTGTTTTCTTTTTATACTATATTGGTCGCCTATTGTGTTTTTCGGGTTTTATAACCTGCTTTTTTCACTTTCCGGGCATTATTTTCAAAAGGGCTGTTGACTCTCCGCTGGGGGAATGTAGAATGCGCACCTCGCTTAGGGAGAGCGGCTTTAACGGCCCTCAAGCAGAGCGAGCAAGTCGGAAGTAAGTGGTTGATTTTATTGCAAAGTTAACCGGTGTTATCGACTTGTGAGTCACCCCGTTTTCCACGCGGCTTCGGCCACGAAAGTTGAAAAAAAGGGTTGACTTAAAACACTGAGTCGCTAGAATATGCGCCTCACTTG
>NZ_KB899118.1 GCF_000378045.1 Marinobacterium rhizophilum DSM 18822 | reverse complement strand
GACGGCCAGCCGATCAACTTCAAGAGCCCGATGGATGCGCGGGCAATGGGTATCGAAACCGTGTACCAGAATCTGGCGGTATCGCCGTCACTGGATATCGCAGATAACATGTACCTGGGGCGCGAACGTCGCCGCCCCGGCATCCTGGGCTCGGTATTTCGCATGCTCGACAAAAAAGGCATGCATGATGACGCCAAGGCCAAATTGGCGGAACTCGGCCTTCTGACCATTCAGAATATGAACCAGGCCGTGGAAACCCTGTCCGGCGGGCAGCGCCAGGGCGTTGCCGTGGCCCGTGCAGCCGCCTTTGCCCGCCATGTGGTCATCATGGATGAGCCGACTGCGGCACTGGGGGTCAAGGAGTCGCGTCGTGTACTGAACCTGATCAACGACGTACGCGCCAAGGGGCTGCCCGTCATCCTGATCAGCCATAACATGCCGCATGTATTCGAGGTGGCCGACCGGATTCATATCCATCGCCTCGGCAAACGCATCGCGATTGTCAAACCCGATACCCATACCATGTCCGAGGCCGTCGCCATCATGACCGGCGCACTGGACCCTAACGATCATCCGGCCGGCGCCTACGTGGCCTGATTGCTAGCAGCCTGTCGGGTTTAACACTGATCTACTGCGGAAAAGCCGAATTTGGTTATCTCTTGTTCTCTTTTTGACTCGTCGCAGGCTCCTCGGTCTGCGACCCCGCTAAAGCGGTTCTTTACTCTGCGTTCCAAGTGTTGAATAGAACCACTTTTCACAAACTACATCCCTGTAGCTTGCCCTGCGGGCCGCTATCGCTGTGTAAATCGACAATCCTGCCGATTTATCACCTCAAAAGAGCTCAAAAACCAACTTAAACCGGTCTTTCCCTCGCTACGACCGGCCAAGCCCGACAGGCTGCCAGATCGACGTCTTCATCAGCGATAAGGTACAGCTTATTCTGCTGTCAGCGGCTGATCACGACGGCATAGCCCCTGCCGTGCGCCGTGCTCAGGACGCCGGCATCCGCGTGATTGCGGTTGATGTGTCGGCATGACGAGCTTCGGCGAGTCGACGCCAGCCGAGGCACTGTTGCGTCACTTCGGCTTTACCGTCGAGCGCGTCGTCGAGACGGCGCGGACGGTACTGGCACAGCAGCGGATGGCCTGATCATGTATCTGGGCATTGATTGGGGACCCGGAGGTCAAGGTGGTCATTCTCGATGCCGAACAGGCGACGATCCGCGGCGCGGGATGCATGCCCGTGCGTTGATCAGCACCCCCAGCGCTATTTGGCGGGTTGGCGCATGTCGGTGCGGTGCAGCTCCAGGCCATGTTCCTTGCACAGGCGGTAGTTGCTGCGACTGGCGGCGAGTATGGCCTCATCCTGTACCACGATCTCGACGATACGCCGGAACTGCAACGCTTCTGGCGGCAGTTCGAGCCCAAGGTTGACGTAGACATCGCGGTGCGCGGGCAACTCGCCACCCCAGCCGATGGTAATCGGCGCCTCGGGCGTTGCACCCTGCAGAGCGTGGGGTACGAAGCTGTCCGGTCGCCAGGACCAGAGCTGTTCGTCGAGCCGGTTGGCGCGGATTTCGTCCGGCACCTGGACAAACACCTGCAGCCCGAGGCCGAGAATTTTCTCGCTCAGGCGGCAGAAAAACTGCTGGCGGCCATCCTCGCCGGATGTCGCCAGGATATAGAAGTCAGCGCGGTTTTTAGTGCTCATGCTCGCTGTCTTCGATCTGGTCCAGCAGGTACTGGCTCAGCAGGGGTACGCAACGTCCGGATGCGCCCTTTTCCTTGCCCTTGCTGTTCCAGGCCACACCGGCGATATCCAGGTGAGCCCAGCGCAGGTTTTTGGTGAAACGGGACAGGAAGCAGGCCGCCGTAATGGTGCCGGCAGGCGGACCGCCAATGTTGGCGATGTCGGCAAAGTTGGAATCCAGCTGTTCCTGGTACTCATCCCACAGCGGCAGGCGCCAGGCACGGTCGGCGGCAAACTCGCCGGCTTCCAGCAGCTCGTTGGCCAGGTCGTCATCGTTGGCCAGCAGGCCCGAGGCGTGGTTGCCCAGTGCAACGATGCAGGCGCCGGTCAGGGTGGCGATATCCACCACGGTTTTGGGCTTGAAGCGCTCGGAGTAGGTCAGCGCATCGCACAGCACCAGGCGGCCTTCGGCGTCGGTGTTGAGCACCTCGACTGTCTGTCCCGACATGGTGGTGATGACGTCGCCCGGCTTGGTGGCACGCCCACTGGGCATGTTCTCGGCCGCGGCGATGATGCCGACCACGTTGATCGGCAGTGCCATCTCGGCCACCGCGTTCATGGTACCCAGCACGCTGGCAGCACCGCACATGTCGAATTTCATTTCATCCATGCCGGCGCCGGGTTTCAGGCTGATGCCGCCGGTGTCGAAGGTGATGCCCTTGCCCACCAGGGCGTAAGGCTGGGCGTCGGGATCGGCGGCGCCCTTGTATTCCATCACAATCAGCTTGGACGGCTGATCGCTGCCATGGCCGACCGACAGCAGCGAGTGCATGCCGAGCTTTTCCATTTCCGACTCGTCCAGCACCTGGGTGCTGACGCTGTCGTACTCGTCGCCCAGGCGAATGGCCTGCTGGGCCAGGTAGGTGGGGGTGCAGATATTGCCCGGCAGGTTGCCGACATCCCGTGCTACCGATACGCCATTGGCGATGGCGACGCCGTCGACCAGGGCATGTTCACCGGTCTCGACATCATCGTCGGCCAGCAGGATATGCAGGTGATCCAGTTGCAGCGGATCGGCCTTCTTGCTCTTGGTTTCGTCGTACTGGTAGAGCTCGGCGGTGCCCCATTCCACCAGTTGGCGGGTCTGGCGATACAGGTCGTTTTGTTGCGTGGCCGGGACATCCAGGGCGAACAGGACGCTGGTCGCGCGGATGCTCTTGATGCTGGCGAAGGCAGCCTTGACGAGCTTGCGGTAGCTGCGTTCGTTGCGCTCATCGCTCTTGCCCAGGCCCAGCAACAGCACGCGCTTGGCGGCAACACCCGGTACCCTGTGCAGCAACAGGCTTTCGGCCAGCTTGCCCTGGATATCGCCACCGCCAAGAATGTCGCTCAGGTAGCCGTTACTGGCGCTGTCCAGACTGGCAGCGGCAGGGGTCAGGACGTTGTCGGCTTCGACACCGACGATCAGCAGTTCCGTTTCCAGCGCCGCGATGGCGCCACTTACAATCTCGAAATCCATGATGGCTCCAAACAAGACTTTAAAGTCGTATTTATGGATAATGCCGCAGCACCCCAAAGTGCATTGCACTATAAACTATTTAAAACTATTTGAATTCATTGAACTTAGGAACCGCTGACTTATTCGCCGGCGGAGCCCGTCACGCCAACGGATCTGCCTGCGTCTGAACGCGCGACCCCTGGCTTGCATCGGACCCTGCGAATGCACCAGCCTTTCCTGTGACCGACAGGGTAAAGCGTCTTGATCGTTTTCCGATACCTGACCCGCGAAGTACTGATCAGCACCTCTGCGGTAAGCATAATCCTGCTGATGATCATCGTAAGCGGGCGCTTTATCAAGTACCTCGGCGATGCGGCGGCGGGCAAGCTGGCGCCTGAATTGCTGAGCCAGATGCTGCTTTATCGCCTGCCGGGCTTTCTGGAACTGATCCTGCCCCTGGGCCTCTTTCTGGGGGTGCTGCTGGCCTTTGGCCGCCTGTATCTGGAAAGCGAAATGGTGGTGTTGCGGGCCTGTGGCATCAGCCAGCGGCGACTGGTGCTCTATGCAATGGGGCCGGCGGCGCTGGTGGCGCTGGTGGTGGGGCTGCTGAGCACGCAGTTGTCGCCACTGGGCGCACAGCGCACGGCGGACCTGTACGTGCAGCGGGACAACGTCAACGCCTTCGATATCCTGGTGCCGGGGCGCTTCCAGCCGTTGCCGGGCGGTAACCGCGTCACCTATACCGAGTCGCTGAATGCGGCAGCCGGCGGTCTGGAGCGGCTGTTTATTTCCGACAGCACTGCAGGCGGAGCGCCGGTGGTGGTGCTGGCTGAACACGGCTATCGCTACGATTCCCCGGACAACGAGCGCTTCCTGGTGTTGCAGAATGGCGTGCGCTATGAAGGCGTGCCCGGGGATGCCAATTACCGTCGTATCGAGTACGGCGAGTACGGTGTGCGCCTGCCGGACACCGGTGCCCAGGGGCGCAAGTCCAATCTTGAGGCGACGTCGACGCTGGGGTTGCTGGCCGATGGCAGCAACGCGGCCATGGCCCAGTTCCACTGGAGACTGTCGCTGCCGGTGCTGGCGCTGGTGGTGACGTTGCTGGCGGTACCGATGAGCCGTACCAATCCGCGCCAGGGCCGCTTTGCCAAGCTGATTCCCTCCATCCTGCTGTATCTGCTGTATCTGACGCTGCTGGGAGCGGCCCGCGGCGCGGTGGAAGATGGCAAGGCACCGGGCATCAGTCTGTGGCTGGTGCACGGTGGCTTTCTGGCACTGGCCCTGAATCTGATTTTTGCCGAACACTTCTGGGAGCGGGTGGGACAACGCTTGCCGAGTCTGTCGAGTCTTACGCGGGGGCGCACATGAAAAAGCTCGACTGGTATATCGCCCAGCACGTGGTGGGCGCGATTATGGTGGTGATGCTGGTTGTGGTGGGGCTCGACCTGCTGTTCTCGCTGGTGGATGAGATGGACTCCTTTAACGAGCGCTACGATATGCTCGAGGCCCTCATTTACCTGGGCATGACGACACCGCGACGGATCTATGAATTTCTGCCGCTGAGTTGCCTGGTGGGCTGCCTGATCGGGCTGGGCATGCTGGCCTCCCACAGTGAGCTGACGGTCATGCGTGCCTCGGGTGTATCCACCGGTCGTATCGTTGGCACCGTGATGAAGCCGGTGCTGGTGCTGGTGCTGACGGCACTGCTGCTGGGCGAATATGTAGTACCCAAAACCGAGCAGATCGCCCAGAGCCGCAGGGCCCTGGTGCAGTCCGGTGGCGAGGCGCTGCAGTCGCGTTTCGGGGTCTGGCACCGCGAGGGTGACAGCTTCATCCATATCAACGCCGTACAGCCGGGTGGCGTGATCTTCGGTGTGACGCGCTACGGGCTGGACGGGAATCGCGACCTGGTCAGTGCCAGCTATGCGCGCCGCGGCGAGTTCATAGACAATGCCTGGCAGCTGGAAGACATCCGTGAAACCCGCTTTCTGGGTGACCATACCGAGGTGCAGGAGCGCGCGAGTGAAGTCTGGACCACCGGTCTGACGCCCACCCTGCTGTCGGTAATCGTGGTGGAACCGGTGGATCTCTCCATTACCGGCCTGAAGGCATTTTCGACCTACCTGAGCGAGCAGGGGCTGAGCAACGCGGACTATCAGCTGGCGTTCTGGAGCAAGGTGCTGCAGCCGCTGTCGATACTGGCACTGGTGCTGATCGGAATTTCGTTTATCTTCGGGCCGCTGCGCAGCGTGACGGTGGGTCAGCGCCTGATCGTGGGCATCCTGGTGGGCCTTACCTTCAAGTTCGCCCAGGATATGATGGGGCCGGCCAGCAGCGTGTACGGCTTTGCGCCCTGGCTGGCTGTCCTGGTGCCCATCCTGATATGCGCAGGGTTGGGCGGCTGGATGTTGCAGCGGGCAAAATAGATCTTCAGGTACAAGGTGAAAGGGGCAGGATGAAAAATGTCCTTTCACCTTTCACCTTTCACCTTGCTGCTTAATCTCTTTTACGTCTTCTTCAGCTTTTCCAGCTGTACCACGCGGGTGTCCGAGATGCGGTCATTCCAGCTGAGTTTTTCATCGTTCAGCAGTATCCACCAGTAACCGGCACCGAGCAGCAGTAAAGAGGGGATGGCAACCAGGAAGCGAATCAGCGCTTGGGTCCAGTTGATGCGCCCGCCGGCGGTGGTTTCGACGCGCAGGTTCCACGCCATCATGCCAAGGGTCTGGCCACTGCGGGTCCAGAAGTAGGCAAAGAACAGATAGCAGGAAACAAACAGCACCGAATTGAACAGCGGACCTTCTACCGCTTCGCCGTGATTGATTGCCACGGCGATGCCGCCCAATACCATCCAGAGTGCGATGACCAGCAGGCTGTCATACAGCATGGCCAGCAGCCGGCGTACCAGCGGCGCGGGCCGAATGGCCGTGCGGTTGTTGGAAAAGGGGATATGCATGACGTCTCCGGGAAAGTTCCTGCCGGCCGACACCGGGTCGCATCGCTGGGCAATGCGGCCTGATGCCGGACAGGAGCCTGGGGGCAGGTTACTTGAAAGGGCGCACGTACTGGTCGAGGTACTTCTCGGCCAGCGTCTTGGCGGCCTGGGTCTGTGTCTCGTCAAGTTTCATCAGCAGGCGTTTTTCGATGGCCGCAGCGGTGGCGTTGCCCAGCTGTGCGGAGTTGTGCATCCAGGCGTACGCAATCACGTTGGTATCGGTACTGTGATCCAGGCCGTGGTCGTTGGAGTACAGGGTGCCGAGAAAAAACATCGCATCCATGTGCCCCTGTTTGGCGGCTTCGCGATACCAGAGTTCTGCTTCGGTAAAGTTCTGCTCCACGCCGGTGCCGAAGTTGTAGCAGCGGCCGATGTTATGCTGCGCCGCCACCAGCTTCTGCTCGGCCGCACGCAGGTACCAGCTGTAGGCCATGCTGGGGTCGCGCTCAATGCCGTAACCGAACTCGTACATTTCGCCAAGGCGGTTCTGGGCAGTGGCGTCGCCGGCTTCGGCGTTTTTCTGCACGGTTTCCAGTTCCTTGCGGTATTCGAGGTTTTTCAGCCTGCGCAGGCCGTTCACGCTTTCCAGGTGACCCTGGTTGGCACCGCGCTTGAACAGGGCGGCGGCCTTGTCGAGATCCTTGTTCACGCCCCAGCCGTTTTCATACATCTGCCCAAGCATGTTCAGTGCGTCCGGCACACCTTCCTTGCTCAGGGGTTCCAGGGCGTCGAGCGCTGCACTGTAATCCTTGTTTTCAAAGGCGCGGCTGGCCTGGCCCAGGTCTGCCGCCAACAGTGGTGTGTTGTACAGGCCCAGTATCAGGCCGGCGGCTGCAAGGAGTGTTCGTTTACTCATTGGAAAGGGTGCTCCCTAGGATCGCTGGGGTACTTCAAAATTCAGAATGGCGGCCATTATAGCGGCGCACAGCCGTGGATAAAACGTGCACAGGCGAAGCTGGGTCAATGTCGCCAGCAATGAACCCTGAAACACGGAGGGGAAACAAGGTAAAAAGACCGGTGCACAGGGCTGCGCACCGGTGTTCGGTGGCTAGCGTTAGACGTTAGTCCAGGCGCTTGCGGTCCAGCAGCTCGATCATGTAGCCGTCCGGGTCCTTGACGAAGGCCAGTATGCTGTTGCCGCCTTTCATGGGGCCGGCTTCGCGTACCACCTGGCCACCCTTGGTCTTGATGCTGTCACAGGCCTCATAGACATCATCGACTTCAATGGCGATGTGACCGTAGGCGGTACCCAGCTCGTAGCTGGTGATGTCCCAGTTGTGCGTCAGCTCGAGTGCAGTCGTTTCGGATTCATCGCCGTAGCCGAGGAAGGCCAGGGTGAACTTGCCTTCCGGGTAGTCCTTGCGACGCAGCAGTCGCATGCCCATCAGCTCGGTATAGAAGGAGATTGACTTCTGCAGGTCGGTGACCCGCAACATGGTGTGTAATATACGCATAACCACTCCTGATTGGTCGGCTGGGTCTGACGCTAATGCCACACTGAGCTTGCCCAATGCCGATTCGAGTGCTGTATTATAGAGACTTGTGAGGATTCATCGTATTAATTCCTCAGCGAGCATCTTCCAGGCTTCCAGTATTATTGTTCCTGTCTCACATAGGGTGACCGTTATGTTTCAAGAATTTACCAAGCAATTCGGCTCGTCAATGGAACCGTTCAAGGATCTTGTCAATATCCAGACCAAAATGCTTGAGGAACTGACCCGCCAGCAGATGGAGTGCACCAAGTCCTGCATCGAGGCGACGATTCAGCAGACGCGGGAAATGCAGAAATGCCAGAACGCGACGGATCTGCTGGAACTGCAGAAAGCCTACGCCAAGGAACTGGAAGATACCCTGCGCAGCGTGGGCGAACAGAACCTCAAAGCGCTGCAGGAAGCACGCACCGCCATCGAAAAGATTACCCAGAGCAGCCTCGAGGCCTTTAACCAAAGCCAATCGAAGTAAGGCGCACTGTGCTCTGACCCTGTCGCAGCCCCTGGGCTGCGGCATCGCTGCTGTTGTTTTTCCCGCCTGTATTCTTGATCCGGATTTTGATGATTGCACCTATTGGGCTGTTCTACGGCTCCACGACGGGTAACACGGCGTCTGTTGCCGAGCGTATCGCGCAGCTTGCAGGCCCCGGCCTGATTGACCTGCACGATATTGCCGCTACGGCTCTGGCCGGGCTGGATGAATACGATTACCTGATTTTCGGTATTTCCACCTGGGACTTTGGCGAGCAGCAGCTGGACTGGCAAGAGTTTTGGCCCGAGCTGGACGCGCTTAATTTGCGCGGGCGTCACTGTGCGCTGTTCGGACTGGGAGACCAGCTGGGGTATTCGCAATGGTATCTCGATGCCATGGGCTTGCTGCATGAGCGGCTGCAGCGCTGCGGTGCCCGCTTTGTCGGCACCTGGCCCAATAGCGATGAGTACGACTTCGAGGCTTCGCTGGCGCTGAACGCCGATGGCCGCAGTTTTGTCGGGCTGGCGCTGGATGAAGACAGCCAGCGCAGCGAAACGGATGCCCGGCTTGCGACCTGGCTGCCTCAGGTGCTGGCCGAGTTTGGCTTGGCGGGCCTGTCCGTCTGAGGGCGCCACACGCCCAGGCCATACCAGAGCAGCCCCGCGGCTGGAATCAGGGCGGCGATGCCAAAGGCAACCCTGTAGGCCTCGGCCGGATACTGGCCGGCGTCATTTGCGGGCCACAGCTGAATAATGCCCCCCAGACCCCATTGCATGACAAAGGCGCAGATAAAAATGCCCAGGTTCAGGCTGGTGCTCACACGGCCGCTCTGGCTGGGTGGAAACTGCTGTGTCAGGCTCGCGAACATCAGGGTTCCGGAGGTTCCAAAAAAGCCCAGCAAGGTCCAGAGCAGCAGGTTGGGTGCGCCGCGATCAAACTGTATCAGCACCAGCAGGCATACAAAGGCGCCGATGCCACTGAGGCTCAGGTTGCGCGGCGTCACGCCGAGGTGCTGCAGGCGGTCGGCGATAAGCCCCAGCAGCAGGAAGCCTGCCACCATGCCGGCGGCACAGACAAAGAGCACGTCGGCAGTATCGTTGCTGGACAGCAGCATCACATCCCGCAGCCAGGCGCCGATCCAGAGTGACTGCAAGGCGATGAAGCTGGACTGGGCCAGTACGCTGGCAGGCGCCACGCGGTAGAAACGCGGGTCTAGCATGATCTGCCCTACGGATAGCCTGGCCGGCGCGGGCTGGGCTGAGTCCGGCGTGACTGGCCTTTTGGGTACCAGCAGCCAGAGCAGCGCGGACACCAGCAGGCATAGCAACGCCATGCCAAGAAAAAGCCCCCGCCAGCTGGTGTAGCCCAGCAACCATTCCACCGGTGAGGTCGCTGCCAGGGCGCCCAGCCCGCCACAGGCCAGTTGCAGGCCGTTGACCAGTGGCAGACGTGCCGGCGGCAGCCAGATGACATAAGCCTTGAACGCGGCCATCAGGCAGGCCGATACGCCGATGCCGATCAGGCCGCGTCCAATCAGCAGCTCAAGCGCCGAGTCCGCCCGGGCGAAAACCAGGCTGCCGGCCGCGGCAAAAAGCAGCAGTGCGGCGGCGAGCTTGCGCACTTCGATGCGATCGAGCAGCACGCCCAGGGGAACCTGGCAGGCGGCAAAGGTTAGAAAGTAACTGCTGGAAATCAGTCCCAGGGTGGCGGCATCCAGCTGCAGTTCTGCGGTCAGGGCCGGGGCCACGACGGCACTGATGACCCGGAACAGGTAGGACAGGAAATAGCCCAGGGCGAAGGGTACGAACAGCCGGACAAGTGTCTGCATCAGATGCCGCTTATCCACAGGTGACACAGCACGCTCAGGCCGTAGCCCAGGGCGATGGCCCAGCACCAGCGCAGGTGGCTCATGAAGGTATAGACGCCGTGGGCCTGACCCATCAGGGCAATGCCTGCGGCCGAGCCGATCGACAGCAGCGAACCGCCGACACCGGCGGTGAGGGTCACCAGCAGCCACTGGGCCAGGTCCATGTCCGGCGCCATGCGCAGTACCGCCAGCATGACCGGAATGTTGTCGATCACCGCCGAGAGTACCCCGACAGCAATATTGGCCAGCGTGGGCCCCAGGGTGCCATAGACATGCTCGGAGGCCAGGCTCAGGTAACCCAGTTGTGCCAGGCCACCCACGGCGAGCACCACGCCGTAGAAGAACATCAGTGTGTCCCAGGAGGCGCGCTCCACCACGTGGAAGATGTCAAAGCGGCGCACCACGTCGGTGTGATCGCCCTGCGAGGGTTCCATGCTGGCGATGTTTTCCGCCTGGTGCTGGCTCAGGTGGCCGGCATCGCGCAGCGCAGGCTCGCGCCGGGCCAGCCAGTAGCCGTAGAGTTTCAGGATGCCAAGACCGGTCATCATGCCCAGTGCTGGGCTCAGGTGCAGGCGGCTGTTGATCAGCACCGAGCTGATGATGGTGCACAGGAAGATGCCGATAATGGGCAGGGCGCCACGGCGCATATATGTATGGCCGTTCTGGTCGGAGGCCGGCGGTGCCTGTTCTACCACCCGGTACATGAGCAGCGCCGGCACCAGCCAGTTGACCAGCGAGGGCAGAAACAGCCGGCCAAATTCGTTGAACGGCACCAGGCCCTCCTGCCAGACCATCAGCGTCGTGATGTCGCCAAATGGGCTGAAGGCGCCGCCGGCATTGGCGGCAATCACGATGTTGATGCTGCCCACCGTCACGAATTGGCGATTGCCGTTGCCCACGGCCAGCACGACGGCGCCCATCAGCAGGGCGGTGGACAGGTTGTCGGCCACCGGTGAGAGTGCGAAGGCCAGGGCACCGGTAATCCAGTACACCTGGCGCAGGCTGAACTGGCGCACAATCAGCCAGGTGCGCAGTGCGCCGAAAACCTGGCGTTCCTCCAGCGTGGTGACAAAGGTCATCGCCGCCAGCAGGAAGAGAAACATCTCGGCGTATTCGAGAATGTTGTGCTGCAGCGCCGGGCCGGCTGTTTCGGTGTCGCCATGCACGGCATAGGCGACGCCTGTCAGCAGCCAGATCAGGCCGGCCGCGGCAATCATGGGCTTGGATTTGCGCAGCAGAAAAAACTCTTCGCCGATGACAAAGATGTAGGCCAGTACAAAGATCAGGATGGCCAGTACGCCGTACAGGCTGGTGGTGAGATCAGGCACCGCGCCCGCAGAAACGGTGGAGGCCAGCGCAGGCGCAGCACCCAGCAGGCTGCACAGGCCCACTAACCCCAGCAACAACCCCAGCGGCGTTGCCCGCAGGCTCGCCGGACCCGCTGACACCTGCGCAGAGGCGAAATCACGCGGGCGCAAGGCGGTGGTTTTTTTTGTGTTGCTCGGTTCCATCTGGCGCTCCCGTCCACTGGTACTGTCATTGCCGCGCTGTGTCGCAAGCCCGTGTCGCTCACATGGGTGGAAAGTATACTTCCAAAATAAGCAGTTAGCTGTGTTTAGACGTGCCGCAGATCCCGCTCGGGGCATCGCTTTAGGGGGCTGCCGCCCGAGAATATCCCACATCGCTATCGCGCTGCGGGACCCTTTTGAGGGCCAGATTGGCTGTGCGGTTGCCTGCGACCGTAAAGATCATTTAAAGCCACCGGCGGATCGGTTAAAATACCGCCCTTTTCTAATCTGCGAGTATCGAACGCAAGCGATGGAAATCAACCCGATCATCAACGCCCTGAAGGATATCGGCGAGCGCGCCGGCTCCCTGCGTGTATATCTCGACTATGACGTCAAGAAAGAACGTCTGGAAGAGGTGGAGCGCGAACTTGAATCTCCCTCTGTGTGGGATGATCCTGCCAACGCCCAGAAACTGGGCCGCGAGCGCGCGCAGCTCGAAGACGTGGTGCAGACCCTGGATGCGCTGAAAAGCGGCGCGGCCGATGCCCGCGAACTGCTGGACATGGCCGTAGAGGAAGACGACGAAGACACCGTCGCCGAGGTCGAGAAGGAAGTGGCTGCGCTGGTTGCGCGCCTGGAAACCCTCGAGTTCCGTCGCATGTTCTCCGGCGAAGCCGATATCAACAACGCGTTTCTGGATATCCAGTCCGGCTCCGGCGGCACCGAGGCGCAGGACTGGGCCAACATCATGCTGCGCATGTTCCTGCGCTGGGGTGAAGACAAGGGCTTCAAGACCGAGCTGGTCGAAGTCTCCGAAGGTGACGTGGCGGGTATCAAGAGTGCCACTATCCGTTTCGAGGGCGAGTACGCCTTTGGCTGGCTGCGTACCGAAACCGGCGTACACCGCCTGGTGCGCAAGTCGCCGTTCGATTCCGGCGGTCGCCGCCATACGTCCTTTGCGTCCGTTTTCGTGTCGCCTGAAATCGACGACAACGTCGAGATCGACATCAACCCGGCCGACCTGCGCGTGGATGTGTACCGTGCCTCGGGTGCCGGTGGTCAGCACGTCAACCGGACCGAGTCGGCGGTGCGTATCACCCATGTGCCGACCAACACGGTCGTGCAGTGCCAGAGCCAGCGCTCGCAGCACCAGAACAAGGATTTCTGTATGAAGCAGCTGCGCTCCAAGCTGTATGAGCTCGAAATGCTCAAACGCTCGGAAGCGGCGCAGGCGCTGGAAGACTCCAAGGCCGATATCGGCTGGGGCAGCCAGATCCGCTCCTACGTGCTGGATGACAGCCGCATCAAGGATCTGCGTACCGGTGTGCAAACATCGAACTGCGACCGTGTGCTGGATGGCGATCTGGACATGTTTATTGAAGCCAGCCTCAAGGCCGGTTTATAACGCAGGCCCAGGGCCCGCTCCCCGCGGGCCGGCCCGATAGACCCGTATTCAACGTTTTACAGACCAAGGTTCCCCGATGTCCGAGACTACCCCAGCCGCCGCGCAAGACGAAAACCGCCTGATTGCCGAGCGCCGCGAAAAACTCAATGGCCTGCGCGAACAGGGCAATGCCTTCCCCAACGACTTCCGCCGCGACAGCTATGCGCAGGACCTGCAGCAGGCCTACGGCGAGAAGACCAAGGAAGAGCTGGAAGCGCTGGGATATCGGGTGTCGGTTGCCGGGCGCGTGATGCTCAACCGCGGTGCCTTTATCGTGCTGCAGGACATGACCGGCCGCATCCAGCTGTACGTCAACAAGGCGGCACGGCCGTTTGCCAAAACGCTGGATCTGGGCGACATCGTTGCCATCAACGGCGTGTTGCACAAGTCCGGCAAGGGCGACCTGTTTGTCGACATGGAAAACTGCCAGCTGCTGACCAAGAGCCTGCGTCCGCTGCCCGACAAGCACAAGGGGCTGCAGGACACCGAAATGCGCTACCGTCAGCGCTATGTCGACCTGATCACCAACGAGCAGTCGCGCCGGGTGTTCGAAGTGCGCTCGGGCATCGTGTCCGGTATTCGCCGCTTCCTGACCGAGCGCCGCTTCCTGGAAGTCGAGACGCCGATGCTGCAGGCCATTCCCGGCGGCGCGTCGGCCCGTCCGTTCGTGACGCACCACAATGCACTGGATATCGGCATGTACCTGCGTATCGCGCCGGAGCTGTACCTCAAGCGGCTGGTGGTGGGCGGCTTCGAGCGGGTGTTCGAGATCAACCGCAACTTCCGCAACGAAGGGCTGTCCACGCGGCACAACCCCGAGTTCACCATGATCGAGTTCTACCAGGCCTATGCCGACTACAAGGACCTGATGGACCTGACCGAAGACATGCTGCGCAGCGTTGCGCAGGAAGTGCTCGGCACCACGACCCTGGTGAATACCGTACGCAACGAAGACGGCGAGGTGCTGGAGCGCTTCGAATACGACCTGTCCAAGCCGTTCACCCGGCTGTCGGTGTTCGACTCCATCCTGCACTACAACCCGGATATCACCGCTGCCGCCCTGGCCGATGACTTTGCCGCGCGCCAGATCGCGCAGCGTCTGGACATCAACGTCAAGGACAGCTGGGGTCTGGGCAAGGTGCAGATCGAGATCTTTGAAAAGACGGTCGAGCACCGCCTGGATCAGCCGACCTTCATTACCGAGTATCCGACCGAAGTCAGCCCGCTGGCGCGTCGCAACGATGCAAACCCCTTCGTCACCGACCGCTTCGAGTTCTTCGTCGGCGGCCGCGAGCTGGCCAACGGCTTCTCCGAGTTGAACGATGCGGAAGACCAGGCCGAGCGCTTCCGCGCCCAGGTGGCCGAGAAGGACGCCGGGGATGACGAAGCCATGCATTACGATGCCGACTACATCAATGCGCTGGAATACGGCCTGCCGCCGACCGCGGGCGAGGGCATCGGTATCGACCGCCTGGTGATGCTGTTCACCGATTCGCCGTCGATCCGCGATGTCATCCTGTTCCCGGCCATGCGCCCGCGTCTGTAAATACAGCCGCGTTTTCGCCTGAATATGGCTGCATCGAGCCTGCTGTTCCCGTCGCCCTCGCGCAGGGTGCCGGGCAAGCGCTACCTCAACATCGCGCTGCGCAGCCTGCACCTGGTGGGGGTTGCGGGCCTTGCGGGCCACTTCCTCTATCAGTTGCCAACAGCGCAATGGCTCGGCTTTCTATGGCTGGGCTTTGGTGCAGGGCTGGCCATGGTGCTGATCGAGCTCTACTGCGATGGCATCTGGCTGCTGCAGCTGCGGGGTCAGGCCATCATGCTGAAAGTGCTGCTGCTGGGGCTCGTACTGCCCTGGCCTGCACTGCTGGCGCCGGTGTTTGTGCTGGCCATTTTGATATCGGGCTTTTTCGCCCATGCCCCCGGTCATTTGCGTTACTACTCGATCTACCATGGTCGCGTGGTGAAGGCCTTGCGCGATGCCAATGGCGCCATCAAGGATAGTGGACAACTCTGATATGCCCATGCAATGGCTCACCCCCGACAACAGGCAGATGCAACTGTCGCTGCAGCCAGACTGGCAGGCATTGCTCGGCCCTGAGCTGGAAAAGCCCTACATGCAGGCGCTGCAGCGCTTTCTGCAGACTGAGCTGCAACAGGGGAAAGTTATCTATCCGGCGCCCGCGAACTGGCTGCATGCACTCCAGGCCACCTCGCTGGACCAGGTGAAAGTGGTGATTCTGGGGCAGGACCCCTACCATCAGCCGGGTCAGGCGCACGGCCTCAGTTTCTCAGTACAGCCCGGCGTGAAGCTGCCGCCGTCCCTGCGTAACATCTACAAGGAATTGCAGGCGGATCTTGGCATCACGCCGGCACAGCATGGCTGCCTCGAAAGCTGGGCACGCCAGGGCGTGCTGTTGCTCAATGCTGTACTCACGGTGGAGCAGGGGCTGGCGGCTTCCCATCAAGGCCGGGGCTGGGAGGTATTTACCGATCGGGTGATTCACGCCATCAATGAGCACTGCCGTGATGTGGTGTTCATGTTATGGGGTAGTTATGCCCAGAAGAAGGGTGCTTTTATCGATACCGAGCGTCACCTTGTGCTGAAGGCGCCGCACCCATCGCCGCTGGCGGCGCATCGGGGGTTCTTTGGCTGTCGGCATTTTAGCCAGGCCAACGCTTTCCTGAAGGCGCGGGGCCGTACGCCGATTAACTGGCAGCTACCCGAGTCAGACGCGGACTGAAACCGGCTTCTGTTCAGAGCCTGCTGGCAAAGCTGTGCGATAATGCAAAGCAGAGATTGTGTTACAGCATGATTCTCGGGCATTGTTGAATATTGTGTAGACTCATAATGTCACCGCTATCGTGCAATGACTGCCGGTGGCGTACTTGCTTCAAGACCTTTGAAAAGAGCCATGACCAAAACCAGCATTCGTAAAAATGATACCAAGCCCGGCGCAGACGCAGTATACGATCGTATCTGGTCTGCCATCATGGAGCGCAAGCTTCAGCCGGGTACCCGCCTCAAGGAAGAGGACCTGTGTGAGGTTTTCCAGACCAGTCGTGGCGGTATTCGTAAGGTGCTGCAGCGTCTTGCGCACCATAACCTGGTCAATCTGGTTCCCAACAGCGGGGCCTATGTCGCCAAGGCGACGGTGAAAGAGGCGCGGGAGGTTTTTCAGGCCCGGCGCCTGATTGAGACCGAGCTGGTGCGCGAGCTGGCGTTGAATTTCTCCAGCGACAAGCAGCGCGCCCTGGACGAGCATGTCGAGCTGGAAGAGCAGGCACACCGCGAGGGTAACCTGAATCGGCGTATTCGCCTGTCCGGCGAGTTCCACCTGAAGATCGGTGAGCTGGCAGACAAGCCCGTATTGAACCAGTTTTTGCGCGAAATCATTTCCCGAACCTCACTGATTATTGCCCAGTACCAGCGAGCCAGTGCCCGCCACGCTGAGCAGACCGCGGCCCATCCCTGCTGCGAGCACCGGGGCTTGATCGAGGCATTCGCCCAGCAGGATGCAGCGCGGGCGGTGGAGCTGATGATCGAGCACCTTGACCACCTGGAAGAGCAGCTCGACCTTACCTCCGGCAGCCACAGCGCTATCGACCTGCAAAGCATTTTCAGCTGATCCGTCTGCGCCACGTCTTGTGGCGTCTGCTGTTGTTTTGTCGTCTGCCGGTATGGGAATACTCGAAGGGGAAAGGCGCCAGGAGCAAGAGACTGAATCTCTCGCTCCTGAACGGGGTTTAACCCGTGAGTTTATGCGGTAACCACAGGGCGATTTCCGGAAAAATACTCACCAGAAGTGCGGCAACGCACATCAGCAAAAAGAACGGAATGGCGGAATAGGCAACACGGCCAATACGCTCCCCGGTCAATCCCTGCAGGACGAAGAGGTTGAAGCCAACCGGTGGTGTGATTTGGCCCAGTTCGACCATTATGACCAGGAAGACCCCGAACCATAGTGGATCAAAACCCCCCAGGATAACGATGGGCAGCGTGATCGGCAGGCTCATGACCGTAATCGATATACCATCCAGAAACAGTCCCAGCACAATATAGAACAGTGCCAGAGCCAGAAGCAGCATGGCGGGCGACAGCTCAAGGCTGGCGATATAGCTGGCCAGCTCGCGCGGCAGGTGCAGATATCCCATTGCGGTTGATAGCAACGCTGCGGCTACCAGAATACTGCACACCATGGTGGCACTCAGTACGGTACCCGCCAAGGCTTCGCGAAACATGTTCCAGCTGAGTTGCCGCTCACAGCCTAGCAATACCAGGGTCGCGGCCACACCCACCGCTGCCGCTTCCGACGGGGTGGCGACCCCGCTGTAGATGGATCCCATCACCAGCGCAATCAGCAGCAGTACCGGGCTAAGCAGCCACAGGCTTTGCAAAAACGTAGCCGTGACATCGACACTGCGAGGTGCCTTGTGCGGTTGCTTCAGGGTAATCGCCACGATGTAGCCGGAGTACAGCAGGGCGATCAGAATGCCAGGAAGTACGCCCGCCATGAACAACTGGCTGATAGAAACCTCTGCCTGCACCCCGTATACGATCATCACGATGGACGGCGGAATCAGCAGCCCCAAACTGCCGGCACCGGCCAGCGAGCCGATGGACAGGTTGCGATCATAGCCGCGTCGAGCCAGCTCCGTCGTTGTAATCTTCCCAATGGTGGCCGTCGTGGCGGCGCTTGAACCACTGACCGCTGCAAAGAGGGCGCAGCCCACAACATTGGTGTGCAAAATTCCGCCGGGCACTCGATTTGTCCAGGGTTCCAGCCCGCGAAACAGTCGCTCGGAAATATTGGAGCGAAAAATAAGTTCCCCCATAAAAATAAACAGTGGAATGGCCGACAGCTCCCACGAGCTGCCGGCGCGGAACAGAATACGGCTCAGAATCAGTCCGGCGCGATCCAGGCTGAAATCCCCGAGCCAGACAAGTGATCCCAGGGCAACAATGACCAGCCCTGCAAACACCCAGGTACCCAGCCCCAGTACAAGCAGGATCAGGCTTATAACCCCGACAGCAACCATCACGGTATCCATCAGTTCACTCCTGAATGGGTGGGCAGGGAGCGCTCCGTAACCAGGTGTAACGCGCGGGACAGCAGCGTGAGGCAAAGCAGCAGCATGCCTATCAGCACCATTCCCTCTGGAATCCAGAGGGGGGTTTCAGCGAGTGTTTCACTCATCGTTCCGCGTTGATAACTGCGCCAGACATTCTGACCCCAGAACCAGGCAAGCCAGGCAAAGGCCGCCAATGCCGCCAGGGTCGACGCCAGGTCCGGCAGCCAGTGCCACCGGACCGGCATGCGGTCCAGTAACACATTCACGCGTACCAGCGAGCCGCGCTCAAGTGCATACCCCAGCCCCAGGAACGTCATGGTCGCCACGGCATAACCGATGAACTCATCCAGCACAAAGGTCGAGGTGCCGAACAGGCGCATAACGATTTCGAGCAGGATGTGTCCGGTGATGTAGACAATCAGCAACATCGCCAGCAGTCCCGCCAGCCGGTTGACCGGGCGAATACAGCGACAGAGCCGGCGGATCATTGTGTGTTGCCGCTTTTCTCAAACTGGGTCAGGATGATTTGTCCGCGTTCACCGACCGCTTCCAGCCATTGGGCAATGGCAGGTTTGGCCGCGATTTTGAGCGATGCTGAAAGTTCGTCAGAGACCGGATTCTGGATCGTTACGCCATGCTCGTTGAGGTCCTTGTAGTTTTCGCTCACACGAGAACGCACCTCCAGCCAGTTATGTTCATCTGTTTGTTTGGCTGCTTGCAAAACGGCTTGCTGCTGCGCCTGATCGAGGGCGTCGAACTCGTCCTTGTTCATGTGCACCATATTGAGCGGTACGGCGTACTGAATGGCGCTGTAGTTGTTCAGATGTTCCCAAAAACTTCCATTAGCGCCGGCTTCTGCCGATGTCAGGACGGCTTCAATACCGCCTGTCGATAGCTGTGGCACCACATCGGCCCATGAAAGCTTAACCGGTGAAGCGCCTGCTTCACGCAGCGTAATGGTGCCGTTCTTGTCATAGGTGCGAATTTTCAGATTCTGCAAATCCGAGGGCGTGTTCACCTGTTTTTTGGCCCAGATACCGCTGGCAGGCCAAGGGGATGCGTAGAGCAATACCTGGTTGTTATCCGCAAACACCTGCTCGTAGTACGGACGCGCTATTTTATAGAGCGCTTCAGCTTCATCTTCGTTTTCCGCCAGGAATGGCAGTGAGGAGAGCAGGAAAATAGGGTCAATACCGCTGAGCGTTCCTGCCAGGGTGTCGGCAATCTGAATGGCATTGTCCGAGACGGCATAAAAGTGATCAGCAGACTTGAAACCCAGGGCTCCGCCGGTGTGGAGCGTAATGCTGACCTCGTCCTGGGTCAGTTCTTTCACCTGCTCAATAAAATACAGGTCGCCTTCAGCGTGAATGGAGCTGGCGTTGTATTCATTGGAGAAATCCATGCGGGTTTGTGCATGGGACGCGAGGGGCATCATGCTTGTGAGGGCGAAGAGGGCGGCGGCAACAGGCTTTAAATTCATGATCTTCCATCTCATTCCTTTAGGTAGATCAAGCAGTATCCTCTGCCAATGGAACGTGGCGCTGTTCAGGGAGCGACCTTGTGATAGTTTGCAACGACCGGTTTCTGCTATTTAGCGACATAAGGGGAACGGTGGTGCTGAATAGCGGTGAGAATGAAGCCGATCATTGATTCGAGCTTTCCCTGTGCCCTCGCGTATCACTGACCTGAAAAGCATTTTCAGCCGATTCTTCTGTACCAGACCCACAGCGCCCGTTACACCATTGAGGAGCCGGCGCTGGGGTTGTCGCTGTTGAGCCGGTGTCTGATGTTCGGAAGACGCTTCGTGTGCTTTTTGTTAACGCTTTAATTCACAGAATCATGAATTGTTTGCGTTGGAGGCGCCTGCCAGTCCTGGTGTTGCACTGCCTTGGCAAGAATGTTCGACGTACGGGATCTGATGGCCCATTCTTCTTATTTCGCGCAACATCCTCGATTTAGGTCTTATCGTACCGATATCTGTTTGATTCTACTGGACCCTCCCGTGCTGTAGCAGGGTGATCGGTCGTATGAAGCAGGTTCCGGCTATGAATAATTGTTAACAATTGTGTTCACAAATTTGTTTTAAAATGTTCTCGGTTGTGTTCTATTTGGATTGTAAATGTTTATGTTTGAAATCCTTTTGAGGCCGAATAGTCAAGGATGATGGCTTATTGGCACTGTGTCGGCATGGACTGGCCGGGCTGTTCATCAGCCCACAGACGCAGGTGCTGTTTCTAACAAGAACGGTGGAACACCATGCGCGAAAATCTAACAATTAAAAAAATCGATAGCAGTCTTCACAATGAGGACCTGGCCCCTATTCCGGTTGAAAAGCGGACCTGGGGCTGGTTCGAAATCTTCAATGTCTGGTCCAACGATATTCAGAGCCTGTTTGGCTATACGCTGGCCGCGTCGCTCTTTATTACCTACGGCCTGAATGGCTGGGCGGTGTTTGCCGCCATCATCCTGGCGGGCTTTATCGTCATGGGGCTGGTGAATCTTTCAGGCAAGCCCAGCGTACGCTATGGCATTCCCTATCCGGTGATGGCGCGCGCCAGCATGGGGGTTCGTGGTGCCAACTTTCCGGCGGTTATCCGCGGTATCGTCGCCATCTTCTGGTATGGCGTGCAGACCTACTTCGCGTCCACGGCCATTGCGCTGCTGATCAATACCCTTTTCACTATTGAAAGTACGGCGACTTTCCTCGGCATGACCGCCGTCGACTGGACCGCCTTTGTGCTGGTCTGGCTGTTCCAGATTGTCCTGTTCTGGCAGGGCATTGACTGGATTACCCGCTTCCTTAACTGGGCCGGCCCGCTGGTGTACCTGGTGATGTTCGCGCTGCTGGCCGTGATCTGGTACAAGGCGGGCGGCGGTCTGCTGGATGCCGTGGGCACTATCTTCAGTGGCGCTTCGGATTATACGGGCAGCAGCTTCTCTGCTTTTGTTGCCATTGTCGGCACCATGATTGCCTATTTCGCTGCGGTGGTGATTAATTTCGGCGACTTCTCGCGCTTTGTGCGCAGCGAGGCCGACATGAAGAAAGGCAACCTGCTGGGGCTGCCGGTCAGCCTGGCAGTGTTCTCCTTTATTGCGCTGTTTGTCACCGCCGGCACCGTGGTGCTGTTTGGTGAAGCGCTGACCAACCCGACCGATATCATTGCGCGGGTGGATAACACCTTCCTGACCGTAATCGCCGCCATCACCTTCTTTGCCGCGACTATCGGCATCAACCTGGTGGCCAACTTCGTACCGCCTGCCTATGACATTGCCAACCTGGCGCCGAGCAAGATCAACTTTCGTACCGGCGGTCTGATTGCCGCCGTGATCGCGTTCTTTATCGGCGGTCTCTGGGTGTCGGTGGTCAGCCAGATCGGCATCGCCGGCTTCGTCGATACCCTGGGTGCGGTGCTGGCACCGGTTTACGGCATCATGATTGTGGATTACTACCTTATTCGCGGCGGCAACCTGGATATCCAGGATCTGTTCTCGGCCGACCCCGAGGGTGCCTACTACTTTGACGGTGGCTGGAACAAGAAGGCCATCATGGGCTTCTCTGTCGCCGGTATCTTCTCTATCGGTACCGTCTGGGTACCTGCGCTTGAAGCGCTGTCTGGCTACGGCTGGGTGATCGGTGCGCTGCTCGGCGGTGTCATTCACTGGGTGCTGATGCGCGGCAGCGTTGTCGTGGTGCCGCAACAGGCCTGATACAAGGCTGCACAGTCTTCTTCCTCCTCTTGGGCCCGCCGTAATGCGGGCCCTTTTTTTTATGTACAGGATGTACGTATGCCGCGGGCGCAGGGATGCGCACGACTACATGGATGTAGGAGGTAGGGCGACGCAGGATGCCAAAGCCGAAGAGCGGCGAGGTACAGGACGTCAAAGCCGGAGTGCGGTTGGGTAGGTTGGGCGCAGCCCAACAATGGGTCGGTCGATTGATGGGCTTCGCTGCGCTGCGCCACATCCTACGTGTGGTGAATAAGAGCGGCGAGGTACAGGACGTCAAAGCCGGAGCGCGGCCGGGTAGGTACGGGGCAGCCCAACACTGGGTTGCTCGATTGATGGGCTTCACTGCGCTGCGCCACATCCTGCGTGTGGTGAGCAAGATCGACGCAGGATGCCAAAGCCGGAGTGCGGTTGGGTAGGTTGGGGGCAGCCCAACAATGGGTTGCTTGGTTGGTGGGCTTCGCTGCGCTGCGCCACATCCTACGTGTGGTGCACGACTACATGGATGTAGGAGGTAGGGCGACGCAGGATGCCAAAGCCGAAGCGCGGCTCTTAACCGGGACTCAAACGGGTGCAAAAATAACTCATAACTAAAAATATTGAATTATGAATTCAATAATGACAGTATCATTGAAAAACACCCGCTAAAGGGGCACCTATGAAAATCCTTTTGCTTAACCCCAATACATCTGAAGTCCTCACCACTCAGCTCACCGAAGTGGCAGCGCGTTATGCCGCGGCGGGCACCGAGATTATTCCTGCGACTGGCGCATACGGTGTGCCCTATATCGCCAACCGGGCCGAGGCGGTGATCGGCGCGAGCGCGGCGCTGGACATTCTTGCGCAGCAGCATGAACAGGTGGATGGAGCGATTCTTGCTGCATTTGGTGATCCCGGGCTCGGTGCGGCGCGGGAGCTGTTCGATATTCCCATCGTGGGTCTGGCCGAGGCGGGCATGCTGACCGCCTGCATGCTGGGCAAGAAATTCGCCATCGTGACCTTTTCCACCGCGCTGGGCGCCTGGTACCAGGAATGTGTGGAATGGAATCAGCTGCAGGATCGCTGCTGCGCCATTCGCATGCTGGATCAGCCATTCAAGTCGATTGGCGGGGTGCGCGAAGAGAAGGAAGACCTGCTGGCCGAATTGGCGCTGGCCGCAGTGCAGGAGGATGGCGCCGACGTGATCGTGCTGGCCGGTGCGCCGTTGTCGGGTTTGGCGGATCGCATCCGTCACCGCGTGCCGGTACCGATGATCGACTGCTGTGCCGCTGCCATCAAGCAGATCGAGGGGCTCGTCAGCCTTAACCTCAAGGCGCCGGAAACCGGTACCTATCGCCGTCCCGGCGCCAAGGATACTCGAGGGCTCAGTGCTGCGCTGGCGGCCCGCATCGAGCACCGCAGCTGATGAATGATTCCGGCCTGACAGGGGAGTGTCATGAGTAGATTGTCCGAAACCTTGCCGGCACTGGATGCAAAGAGCCTGGCTGACGCCGTGACGCGGCGCGAGCTGAGCCTGGCCGAGGTTGCCGAGGCCTTTATTGAGGCGGTGGAGGCACGCAACCCCGCCATCAATGCCTTGATTCGCTTCGATGTCGCTGCAGTGCGCCGCCAGGTGGCTGAGCTGGAAGCGTTGCAGCGTTCGGGCCGGGCGGCGCCACTGCTCGGCGTGCCTTTCAGCGTCAAGGACACCCTCTGGGTGCAGGGGCAAAGGGCCTGCCAGGGCTCTCGGCTGTTTGCCGACTTTGTCGCGCCTGCCGACGCCCTCGCGGTGCAACGGCTGCGCCAGGCGGGTGCGTTGATACTGGGTCACAGCAACAGTTCAGAGTTTGCCTGCAAGGGCGTGACCACCAACAGGCTCTACGGTCCGACCCGCAATCCCTGGAACCGTGACATGACGCCGGGGGGATCCTCCGGCGGCGCCGCGGCGGCGGTGGCCGCGGGGCTGGGCCCCTTTGCCCTGTGTACCGATGGCGGCGGCTCGACCCGCCGGCCGGCCTCCCACACCGGGGTAGTGGGCTTCAAGCCTTCAGCCGGTCTTATTCCACACCCCACCGGCTTTCAGGAGCCGCTGTTTGGCAACGGCGTGATTGGCCTGATGAGCCGTCGAGTTGCTGATCTCAACCTGTTGCTGCCGGTGCTGGCCGGCGGTGATGCGAGGGATCCCGATGCCCCCGTCGGGCTGCCTGGTTATGACGCGGTGGCGGCGCTTGCATCGGTCAGGGGGCTGCGTGTCGCGCTGAGCCCGCGCTTCGGGCTGGATGTACCGGTGGAGCCGGAGGTTGCCACGGCGATACGGCAGGTGGCGGCAGTGCTGCGCGATGCCGGCGCCATTGTTGAGGAGCGCGATCCCGTCTGGCCGCCCGGTGCCGGTGAGGCTGCCTTTGCAACCTTGCAGTTTGCAGGCCTTGCGGCGCTGTACGGCGAGCCGTGGCGGCAGAACCCCGAGCAGTTTGATGCCGATATCGGTGCCCAGATCGAACAGGGTATGACCTTGTCCGGCGCCGCGGTCGCGGCGGCCCATTTTGAGCGCGCGCAGCTGTACCGCTCCATGGCGGACCTGTTCGAGCACTGCGATGCGGTGCTCACGCCCACCACGCCCTGTACCGCCTGGCCGTTCACCCAACTGGGCCCTAAAACCATCGATAACCAGGCCGTGTCACCCCGTGGCCATGCGGTCTTTACGCCGATTATCAATCACAGCTTCCACGCCGCCATTTCGGTGCCCTGCGGCCTGGCCGCGAACGGCTTGCCGATGGGGGCGCAGATTATCGTGCCACGTTTTCAGGATGCCCGGGCTCTGGCGCTGGGCAATGTAATCGAAGCGGCATTCGGTCACGCCTTCGCCGCACCCAAATGGCCTTTCGGCTGATGTAAAAGCTCGATGGCTCATGCCATCTAAACTAAACGCAACAGGAGTAACACCATGAACGTAACTCTTAAACAGCAGAGCTCGAAACGCCAGGGTTTGAAATATTCAGGGCTGAAAAGCCTGCTGGCAGCTGCGGTGATGACCGCCGGTGCCCTTTGCGTCGCAGGTTCTGCCAGCGCCGATACCATTCGTCTGAGCACCACGGTGTCGGATTCGTCCAACTGGGTGAAGGCGGCCAACAAGTTCAAGCAACTGGTAGAAGAGCGCAGCGGTGCCAAGCACAAGGTTGAAGTCTATGCCAACGGCTCGCTGGTCAGCGGTAACGACCGCGTGGAGCTGGAAATGGCCCAGGCCGGTGCAGTCGATATCATCATGAAGTCGACCCCCTGGCTGAGCCAGCTCAATCCGGATTTTGTCGTGGTGTCCATGCCGTGGATTTTCCCCGATACCGATGCCGCCATGGCGGTGATGGATGGTCCCGTGGGCGACAAGCTGTCGGCCAAGCTGGAGTCCCAGGGTATCCGTGCCCTGGCCTGGGGATCGGGCAGCTTCTTTCAGCTCTATACCAACCCGGGCCCGATCGAGACCGTGGATGATATCAGTGGTGTGAAGATTCGTACGCCGGGGCTGGAGCTGTATCTCGATTCCTGGTCCGCCATCGGCTCGGTGCCGGTGGCCATGAGCTTTGCCGAGGTATTTACCGCGTTGCAGGCCGGCGCGATTGATGGCGGCATTTCTCCGATTCCACTGATCTACGCATCGCGCTTCTATGAGGTCAGCAAGAATATAGCCATGGTCAATTACTCCTTTGAAGCCATCGGCATGCTGGCCAGCAATGTGTTCTGGAACCGCCTGTCGGCGGAAGACCAGGCGCTGGTAGGACAGGCCGCCCGGGATGCCATGGTGTATCAGCGTGAGGTGGCCGCCAGTGAAGAGGCGGATCTGGCGAAGGTGATGCAGGAGGCCGGCGTTAATATCCAGACCCCGTCCGCCGAGGCGCTGGCGGGCTTCAAGGCCAAGGTGGCGCCGGTCTATGCAACTTTCAAAGACAAGGTTGGCGCAGACCTGGTGAGCGAAGTCGAGGCGCAGGTCAGCGCCATGAATTGAGGACCTGATGGCGGGCCGCGACCGGATGGTCGCGGTAGCGCACCAACTCAGGCAGTGCTGTGCGCCTTCAATGGAGACTGTTGATGAAATATGTCGCTGCAAAAGCCACCAGCTGGCTCGACAGGCTGGAAAAATTTATCGTCGTCACGCTTTGCGGATCCATTGTCGTGCTGATTTTCATGGGCGTCCTGTCGCGCTTCTTTTTCCACTACTCCATTGCCTGGTCCGAGGAGCTGGCCCGCTACATGTTTCTGCTCGGCGCACTGTTCGGTGCGGCGGCAGCCTGCAAGACCGGACAACATGGCGGCATTCCGCTGCTGGTGGACAAGTTGCCCGCGCCGCTGCAGCGCCTGACCGAGGTGATTGTCGGCATCTGCATGCTGGTGTTTATCGGCTTTCTCGCCTGGCTCAGCTATGGCACCACGATGCGCGCCCTGGCCAGTGGGCAGACCAGCATGACCACCGGCATTCCGGTCTGGGTCATCAACTGCGGCATGTTCATGGCGTTTACGCTGGCTTTCCTGCGAACCATTCAGGGGCTCATTCTGGGCGCTTATCGGATCGATAAGCCGCTCGTGGACGAGCACGAATGATCGCGCGCCCGGCAGACAACCCTAAGCCTTGCCGAGCGACAGGCCGCAGCTTACGAGTGATTGAATGATGCAGTTACTGACTAACCCGGCCATTATCGGCCTGATGGTGTTCTTTGGCTTTTTGGCCCTGAACGTCCCCGTATTTGTCTCCATCGGCCTTGCCGGTCTGATGGCGTTTGTCGTGTTTGAAATCGCACCGCTGAGTGTGGTGCCCTATGTGTTTTCCGGCTCGCTGGACTCCTTTCCGCTGCTGGCGACACCGCTGTTTATTATCGCCGGCAACCTGATTACTCGAACAGGCATTGCCATCAAGCTGGTGCGTCTGGCCGAGATGATGCTCGGGCCCTTGCCGGGCGGTCTTGCGCTGACGGTACTGGTGACCGGTGCCGTACTGGGCTCCATGTCGGGCTCCAATATTGCCACCGTGGCAGCGTTGAGTTTCCTGGTGGGTCCCATGGTGGAGCGTGGTTACGACCGTGGCTTTGCCGTGGCGGTGGTTGCCGCCGGCTGTACCTTTGGCGTGGTTATTCCGCCGAGCATCGGCTTTATTATCTATGGCGTCATTACCGAAACTTCCATTCCCAAGCTGTTCGCAGCCGGTGTTGGGCCCGGCCTGACGATGCTGCTGATTCTGGGCGGCTATGTACTGTTTATTTCCAAGAAGCGTGGCTACAGGGGCGCCGATGTCGAGGAGCGCAACCTGGCAACCTTCTTCGATGCCTTCAAGGATGCTTTCTGGGGGCTGATGGCGCCGGTGATTATTCTTGGCGGCATTTATACCGGCATCTTTACGGCGACGGAGGCGGCGGCCGTTGCCGTGGTGTATCTGTTTGTGATCGACCGGCTGGTGTACAAGCAGATTTCCTTTGCCCAGTTGCCGGATGTGATCTTCGAGTCCGGCCGCACCATCGGCGTGATTGTACTGCTGATTGCGACCTCGGCCGTGTATGGCTGGGTCATGCAGACCCAGGGCCTCGCCACCATGTTGAACAACTTCATTCTGGATATCAGTGGTGGCAACGCGATCCTGATCCTGCTGTTCTTCAACCTGGTACTGATCGTGTCCGGTGCCTTTCTGGAACCCATTGCGGCCATGTACCTGCTGGTGCCGCTGTTCAAGCCAACGCTGCTGGCGATCGGCTTCGACCTGGTGCATTTCGGTGCGGTACTGACGGTGAACCTGTCGATGGCGCACCTGACTCCGCCGGTGGGCGTGGGGCTCTTCCTGGCCTCGCAGCTGGGCAAGGTGCCCTTTGCCACCGCCGCACGCTACGCGATTCCGTTCGTGCTCTGCGAGGTGATCGTGATCCTGCTGGTGACCTACGTAAAGCCCATCTCCATGTTCCTGCCCTCCCTGATCGGTTAGCCGGTCGCAATTCCGGCCAGTTACCAACGGCAATCCACTTAACGCCCCCGGTTTCGTCCGGGGGCGTTTTTGTGCCTGGCTGCAGCCTGTTGCCCGAGGCGGGTTGAACTCTGTTCTGATCACGGCAAAGGCATCAGCCGTATGTGAAACCGGCGGGTTACTGCTCTGGATCTCTAACTCAAAAGAGTGGGCGCATGTGCGCGAACGTGGTGGATACTTTGCAGGGCAAGCGGTGGGGTTCGCATTGGGCCATCTTTTCAAGCAGCAGACTCAACGATGAGGCAGGGATAACCAGAATCAGAGTTTTTCCCTGAAAGCGGAGGACTCAACGCGAAAGGTGAAGGGTGGTCCGGTGCAAACGTCAGGTGATTAAGTTTGGCGCCCGGCAGCGCGCCTGGGCTGAGCCGGTGGCTCTGCTTTTGGGCAAGGTGGCTTTGGGGAAAGTGGCTTTGCGGGTGAAGGGGCGCTGGAGGCTGCTGAATAGCGGCTTTTACTGCCAGGCGCAGGTGAACGCACGACTGAGCGGGCGCTTGGTGTTCTGTCACTGCCTGTGCTGTGCTTTGCTGCTGTGCCAGGCCAGCGGACAGGCTTATGCCTGCCCGGCCTGGCGCTGCTGCATCATGTTGAGGATGGTGTCGCCGGTCTTGATGACATGGTCGAACAGAATGCGGCCGGCGCGCTTTGCGTCGCGGGCCAGCAAGGCCTCGACCAGGGCGTTGTGCTCATCAACCGATGCATCCCAGTGCGCATCGGACAGGGTGGAGAAGTAGCGGCCGCGACGGGTACGCCCGCTCAGCTGGGCGTGAATACGCTGCAGCTGGCGGTTGCCGGACATCTTGATGACCTGCTGGTGCACCTGCAGGTTAAGCGCGAAGTAGGTGCGCGGGTCGCGGGCCCGGTATTGCGCTTCCATTTCCAGGTTCAGCAGCCGGAAGGCTTCCAGCTCGGCGTCGCTGGCCCGCTGGGCTGCAAGTTCCGCGGCCAGGCGCTCCAGTCCACTGAGTACATCAAACAGTTGTTGCAGCTCGGCTTCGTCCACCGCCGCGACGCGAGCGCCCCTGTGGGGCTCGATACTGATCAGTCCTTCGCTTTGCAGCACCTTGAGCGCTTCGCGCAGCGGCGTGCGGGAGATTTCCAGCAAGGCACAGAGCTCCACTTCATCCACGCGGCTACCTTCGGGCAGGGTTTCTTCGGTGATCATGGTGCGCAGATGTTCGGCAACATCTTCATGCAACAGGCGTCGGCGAACGCTGTGTGATAGCCGGATGCTCTCATTCATGCGGTTGTTCCTTTCTTTATTAACCTGGCAGACAAACAGGCTCCCTACCTGTGTGTCCGTCACCCCACCGGCTTTTTAACCCAAAAGAATGGGCGCAAGTGCGTGCATGTGCTGAATTCTTCGAAGGGGAAGAGGTGGGCTTCATGCATTGACCCGCTGGATTAATAACGGCACGGGCTGCGGTCTGTTCAGGCCGGTTTGGCCTGCGGCCAGGCGCTGAAAATGACTGCCAGTCGCCCCCTTGTGTCAGGCCCTGCATCGCGTGCTGTCGCACAGGCCTTGCCGGAGCCATCATCAGCTGTCGTCGCTGAGTATCTGTGCCGGTTCTTGCCATCGGCTTTTGCAGTATCTGTAAAAAAGCGTGACGCTGGCCTTCGGCCATATCGAGCACGGCCCTATATAATTCATAATTATGTTTGATTTTAGTGGTGCCTTTTGGGTACGTCAATCAATCCGTGCGTCAATTGAGTGCGAAACCCTCCAGTTTTGCTTTTAATCCTTTAGAAACAATAAGTTATAAAAACATAAAGAATTAAATATATTAAATTATTAATTTTTAACGAAGGTTCAACCAGGTTTTGTGCCAGTTTTTGGTGCGCTGCCTGGGTGTTCATCAATGCAGGATCAGGGGCAGGAACACATTCGACTTCCGGCGAAACCGGTGGTGCAGGCCGTGGCCGGCACTCTTGTAGGATGCGGGGCATGCTTGTTGCTGTTCAACTGGGCCTGTGTGCTTTCTATCTGGATGCGGGGGTGAGTAAGGAAAGGCTGTTTAAAACAGCACAGCGGTTGTCATCACAAAAAGGCTGGTGTATATATTATCTGTAATTATGTGTTCATAATTATATATACAGATGTGCGATGGCCCGATCCGGGCACTCCCTTCAACTGGCAACGCTGGAACAGGGGGCTCCGATCAGGTGCGATTCGCGGCAATACGCTGGAAACCAAGAGGAAGTACGATGCGAAACAACAAGAAGATCTCATCCCGACTGGATACCCTGGCACGCACCTGTGTCCGCACGACACTGGCTACTGCGCTGGCGGCAACACTGTTCTCTGCCAGCGCCATGGCTGAAAAGAACCTGCGCCTGGCGGGCAATTTCGCCGCCACCCATTCCAGTAGCGTAGCCATGGAGCAGTTCAAGCAACGCCTGCCGGAACTGTCCGACGGTGCTCTGACGGTGGATGTATTCCCGGCCATGCAGCTCGGTGGTGCCAAGGAAAATATCGACCAGGTGCGCTCCGGCGTGTTGGAAATGACCTGGGTGGGGGCTTCCTACCTGTCCCGTATCGTGCCGGAACTGGAAGCGGTGAGCCTGCCGTTCGTCTATGCCAATCGCGGCGAGGCATTCAAGGTCGTCGACGGCCCGGTGGGTGACCTGCTGAATGAAAAGCTGGCCGACAAGGGTTTTGTGGCGCTGGGCTTCATGGAACTGGGCTCACGTCAGGTCACCAACAGCCAGCACCCGATCCGCACACTGGCGGATTTCGATGGCCTGAAGATTCGTCTGCAGCCCAATGAGACCCACCTGTCTACCTTCCGGGCCCTGGGTGCGAGCCCGGTCTCCATGGGCATCAACGAAGTCTATTCTGCGCTGCAGCAGGGCGTGATCGATGGCCAGGAAAACCCCTACAGCGTGATCGAGACGAACAAGTTCAACGAAGTGCAGACCTACCTGACGGATACCTCGCATTTCTTCGATTTCATCGTGGTGGTGGCCAACAAGCGCAAGTTCGACAAGCTCGAACCGGCCGAGCAGAAGGCGCTGCGTGACGCCATGGGGGAAGCGGTGACCTGGCAGCGTGCCAAGGCGGCCGAAGAGGATACGGCTGCGCGGGACAAGCTGGTTGCGGCCAACATGGAACTGGTTGAGGTTTCACCCGAGCTGCGTCAGCAGATGCGCGAGCGCACCGCGCCGGTGATCGACGCGCTGAAAGAGCGTATCGGCGCTGATGTGATTGATGCCGTACTGGCGGAAGTGCAGTAATGAACGACCGGGTTCTTGATGGAGCCCCGGTGGCGGAGGAGGTCGCAACGGCCTCTCCGCTGGTCCGGCGCTACCAGCAGATGCTCAAGGCCGTCGACGGCCTGTCGTATGGGCTCATCGCCCTGGCGATGACCCTGATGACCGGCCTGGTCACGGCGCAGGTGGTACTGCGCTATTTCTTCGGTGATTCCCTCGACTGGGCCGATGAAATGTCGCGTCTGGCATTTGTCTGGTCGATCTTTCTGGCATTGCCCCACGGGGTCAAGAAAGGCATACACGTTGGTATCGATATCCTGATCAACCAGTTTGGCTCGCACATTCGCGAAAGCCTGATGCGCCTGATGCTGGCACTCAGCAGTGCGCTGATGCTGCTGGTGATGTGGCAGGCGGTGCTGGTGGCGCAGGAGGCCTGGGGCGAAATGATGCCTACAGTCGAACTCAGCGTATCGGCCTTCTATATCGCGGTGATTATCTCAATGGCCCACGCCTTTTTACACCTGGCGTTTCTGGTCTGGCAGGGCACCCATGTCTGGGGGGATGAATAATGGTCATTGTATCCATTGGAGTCTTTTTCGTGCTGGCGCTGCTGGGCATGCCGCTGGCATTTGCGCTGGGTTTTTCGGCCTTGGGCGCTTTTGTCTTTGGTGACATTGACCTGGCCCTGATGCCGCAGAGCATGATGCATGCGGTCGATTCCTTCCCGTTGATGGCGATTCCGCTGTTCATGCTGGCAGGGGAGTTCATGGTGGGCGGCCAGATCATGCAGCGCGTGATCGACTTTGCCAACGCCGTGGTCGGCAGGGTGCAGGGCGGACTAGCCCATGTGACCATTCTGTCCGGGCTCGGTCTTGCCTCGGTGACCGGTGCGGCGGTGGCCGGCGCCAGTGCGCTGGGCACCACCATGATGCCATCGTTGCGCAAGCACTATGATAATGGCTTCGGCTCTGCGGTGGTGGCCTCGGCATCCAACCTGGGGCCGATTATTCCGCCCAGTGCCGCGATGATCGTGTACGCACTGATGGCCGGTTCCAGTGTGTCGGTCGGCGGGCTTTTTATGGCCGGCGTGGTGCCGGGCATTCTGCTCACTGTCGGCATGATGGGCCTGTGCACCTGGATGTCGTACCGCAGTGGCTATGAGCCCACCGGCGAGCCGTTCTGCTGGCGCAATGTGCTGCTGCAGTGCCGCCGTGCCGGCGTTATTCTGTTCATGCCGGTACTGGTCATCGGCGGTATCGTCGGCGGTATCTTCACGGCCACCGAAGGTGCGGCCATCGCCGTCATCTATTCGCTGCTGGTGGGCATGTTCGTGACCCGCAAGCTGAAGCTGTCGGCGATTCCGGGCTGCATGTACCGCGCCGCACTGACCTCGGCGGTGGTGGGAGCACTGATTGCCTTTGCCAAGCCGGTGACATTCGTGTTCACGCTGGACCTGCTGCCGCTGCACCTGTCGCAGTTTATCCAGGGCTTCACCGCCGATCCGATGGTGTTCCTGGCACTGGTCATGGGCATGTTGCTGGTGGTGGGCATGTTCCTGGAGTCGAACGCGGCTTACATCATGCTCGCGCCGCTGTTTGCGCCTATCGCACTGGCCTATGGCATCGACCCGCTGTATTTCGGTTTTCTGTTCGTCATGAACCTGGTGGTGGGCATGATGACGCCGCCGGTGGGTGTGCTGCTGTTCGTGATGTGCGGCATATCCAAGATCTCCATTGGCGAACTGCTTAAGTCGGTCTGGCCCTTCATTGTGCTGCAGTACGTGGTGCTCGGGCTGTGCTGGATTTTTCCCGATATCGTCACGGCGCTGCCCCGCGCCCTGGGCTATTGATGTGATCACAACTGGCGGGGTGCCCGGTGCACCCCGCAGGCTAGCTATATAAGGAAGGACACCAACATGACACAACGTACCTTGCTGGGCGTGCTGACGCCTTCATCCAACACGGTGCTGGAGCCGCTGACCGCCGAGATCCTGCACGGGGTGCCGGATGTCAGCGCCCACTTCGGCCGCCTGAGGGTGACCGAGATATCGCTGCGCGACCAGGCCCTGAGCCAGTTCGACAACGCGCCTTTCCTGCAGGCGGCGCACATGCTGGCCGATGCAAAGGTGCAGTCCATCACCTGGAGCGGCACCTCGTCGGGCTGGCGCGGATTCCAGGACGATATTGAGCTGTGTGACGTCATTCGCCAGGAGACCGGCATTGCTGCGACCACGTCGGTGCTGGCGCTGAACGAAATCTTCGAAAAGACCAAGGTCAGGAACTTCGCCCTGGTGACGCCCTACCTAGACGACGTGCAGGAAAAGATTATTGCCAACTACCGTGAGGCCGGCTTCAGCTGTGTGGCGGAACGGCACCTGGGGGACAAGGGCAATTTTTCCTTCTCCGAATACAGCGAAGAGACCATCGCCGAGATGGTGCGGGCCGTGGCGGCAGAACAGAAACCCGATGCCATCACCATCTTCTGCACCAACCTCAGGGGCACCCGCGTCGCGGCGGAGCTGGAAAAGGAACTGCAGATTCCGATCTACGACAGCATCGCCACCGGTGTCTGGAAGGGCATGAAACTGGCCGGCGCCGATACCCGCCGTATCAAGGGCTGGGGCTCGCTGTTCAGCGAGGTTGATTGAGCCGCGTCATAACCGATGAGTAGATGGGTAGGATGGGTGAAGCGGCGTAACCCGCTGGATTCAAACAGAATACTGCCAGGCCCGCACGCCGCGTAACCCATCAGGTTTACCGGGCGGTGGGTAATATCCGACAGGTCCCTGATGGGTTGCACCGCCATAACCCTCGGTGCAGGCCGATGACGTCTGTGCCGTTGGCGGCTTCACCCATCCTGCTTTTGCTGTGCAGACGAGTAGGATGGGTGGAGCGGCGTAACCCGCTGGATTCAAACAGAATACTGCGAGGCCCGCACGCCGCGTAACCCATCAGGCTTTCCCGGCGGTGGGTAATATCTGCCACGTCCTGATGGGTTGCACCGCCCTAAACCTCGGCGCCGGCCGATGACGTCTGTGCCATTGGTGGTTTCACCCATCCTGCTTTTGCTGTGCAGACGAGTAGGATGGGTGGAGTGGCGTAACCCGCTGGATTCAAACAGAATACTGCCAGGCCCGCACGCCGCGTAACCCATCAGGTTTTTCAAGCGATGGGTAATATCCGACAGGCCCCTGATGGGTTGCACCGCCCTAAATCTTCGTGCCGGCCGATGAGGCCTGTGCCATTGGCGGTTTCACCCATCCTGCTTTTGCTGTGCAGATGAGTAGAATGGGTAGAGCGGCGTAACCCGCTGGATTCAAACAGAATACTGCTAGGCCTGTACGCCGCGTAACCCATCAGGTTTTTCAAGCGATGGGTAATATCCGACAGGTCCCTGACGGGTTGCACCGCCCTAAACCTCGGTGCCGGCCGATGAGGCCTGTGCCATTGGCGGTTTCACCCATCCTACTTGTGCTGTGCAGACGAGTAGGATGATGGAGCGGCGTAACCCGCTGGATTCAAACAGAATACTGCCAGGCCTGTACGCCGCGTAACCCATCAGGTTTTCCCGATAGTTGGTAATATCAGACCCATCCCTGATGGGTTGCACCGCCCTAAACCTCGGTGCCGGCCGATGATGCCTGTGCCATTGGCGGTTTCACCCATCCTACTTTTGCTGTGCAGACGAGTAGGATGGGTGGAGTGGCGTAACCCGCTGGATTCAAACAGAATACTGCGAGGCCCGCACGCCGCGTAACCCATCAGGTTTTTCACGCGGTGGGTAATATCTGGCCCATCCCTGATGGGTTGCACCGCCCTAAACCTCGGTGCCGGCCGATGAGGCCTGTGGCGTTGGCGGTTTCACCCATCCTACTTTTGCTGTGCAGACGAGTAGGATGGGTGAAGCGGCGTAACCCGCTGGATTCAAACAGAATACTGCCAGGCCTGTACGCCGCGTAACCCATCAGGTTTTTCACGCGGTGGGTAATATCCGACAGGTCCCTGATGGGTTGCACCGCCCTAAGCCTCGGCGCCGGCCGATGATGGCTGTGCCATTGGCGGTTTCACCCATCCTACTGGTGCGAAGGAGTGTTGCGATGGTCTGGTTTCTGCCTGTCGGGTTGTGTCTGGCCATTGTCGCGGCGCTGCTGCTGCCTGGGCCCGGTGAGTCGATGAGTCAGCTGGGCCTGCCGGCGTTGCTGGTGGCGCTGATCTTCCTGATCAACGGCATGCAGACGCGGCTCTCGGGCCTCAGGCTTGAGCCGCGCTTTGGCGCCACCTTTGTGGCGGCGGCCCTGATCAGCCTGTTGCTGTCGCCGCTGCTGGGCTGGCTGATCGTGCAGGGCAGTGGCATCGATGCCAGTCTTGGCCTGGGCCTGCTGGTGATCGCCCTGGTGCCACCGACCCTGTCGTCCTGTATCGTGCTGACCCGGGTGGCCGGCGGCAAGGTGATCTGGTCGCTGTTCCTGACGCTGGGGCTTAATTTTCTCGGCATTCTCAGTATTCCGCTGCTGCTCAGTACCCTGGTGGGCAGCTCCATCGACATCTCCCCCTGGCCCTTGCTGTTCAAGCTGTTGCAGATCGTACTGCTGCCCTTTGTACTGGGGCTGCTTGTGCGGCCCCTGCTGGGGGGCATGGTGCAGGCACCCTGGCTCGGGGTGGTACCGACAATCAGCGTGATCCTGACGGTCTGGATCACGCTGTCCGCCAGCGAAGCGGCGCTGTATCAGCTCTCCCTGCCGGCGTTGGCGGGTGTCGCCGTGCTGGTGCTGGTGCTGCATGGGCTGCTGTTGCTGTTGAGCCTGCTGGCGGCAAGGCTGTTGAGCCTGGAGGCCGGCGAGCGCAGCGCGCTGCTGCTGACCGCTTCGCAGAAAACCCTGCCGGTGGCCGTCAGCGTGCTGGTGGGGCTGGGTTCGTCCACGGGCGTGGCCGTGATCAGCTGTATCCTGTTCCACTTCCTGCAGCTTCTGTTCGACTCCCTGCTGGCACCGCGGCTACGACGCTGAGGCCGCTGCATTTTTCCTGAGCGGCTTCGCTTTTCACCTGGGGGCTGACGCTTCCTGCTAGCGGCTCCCGCGGTGGGGCACGGCGCGCTGCAAGCCGCCGCCCATGACTCCTTTTGGGCCGCAATTCCTGCTCCATTTCTTATATTTTTTCTTTCTAAAGCATCGAATATCTCGGTTTTTTTGGCTGATTATCCCTTTGTAAACAAGGGGTTGAATCTTGTTTTTGCGCTGTCTTTTGGGTGAATAAAATATATTGCATTCATAATTATATCGGGGTTAGGATGGTTTATCGCTTAACGATGTGGATGCGCAACCGGCCGCTGAGCCGCTGGCTATTGCCAGTAACGGCCGCCTGGTGAGCCGCTCTCGAAAGAGGAATCAAAATGTCTGATCAGTCTTCGCCAATCCAGCCCCAGTTCGATATGGTCATCCGCAACGGCCAGGTCGTTACCGCCGCCGATACCTCCCACTGCGATATCGGCATTCGGGACGGGCGCATCGTGGCGCTGGGTGAAAACCTCGGCGCCGGCCGCGACGAAATCGATGCCAGCGGCAAGCTGGTGCTGCCGGGCGGGGTCGATGCCCACTGTCACCTGGATCAGCCCATGCCCGAGGGCATGAAGATGGCGGATGACTTTACCAGCGGTACAAGATCCGCGGCCTGTGGCGGCACCACCACCCTGATTCCCTTTGCCGCCCAGGAAAAGGGCCAGTCGCTGCGCGCCGCCGTGGAGGACTATCACCGCCGCGCCGAGGGCAAGGCGCTGGTGGATTACGCCTTTCACCTGATCGTTACCGACCCTACCGAAGCGGTGCTCAAGGACGAGCTGCCGCAGCTGATCCGCGAGGGCTGCACTTCGTTCAAGATCTACATGACCTACGATGATCTGAAGCTGGACGATGGCCAGATTCTGGATGTGCTCAGCGTGGCGCGCAACGAAGGCGCCATGGCCATGATCCACGCCGAAAACTCCGACTGCATCGGCTGGCTGACCAAGCGTCTGCTGGACGCAGGCCATACCGAGCCGCGCTATCACGCCGCCGCCCGGCCGATGCTGGTGGAGCGTGAAGCGACCCACCGTGTCATCGCCTACGCGGAGCTGGTGGATGTGCCGATCCTGATCGTGCATGTGTCCGGCCGCGAAGCGGTGGAGCAGATTCGCTGGGCGCGGGGCCAGGGCCTGAGCGTGTTTGCCGAAACCTGCCCGCAGTACCTGTTCCTCACCGCCGAGGATTTGGGCATCGACGGTTACGAGGGCGCCAAGTGCGTCTGCAGCCCGCCGCCGCGCGATGAAGCCAACCAGCAGGTGATCTGGGATGGCCTCAGCGATGGCCTGTTCACCATCTTCTCATCCGACCATGCCCCCTTTAACTACGACGACCCGCTGGGCAAGAAGCCGGGCGGCAAGGAAGTGGATTTCCACTACATCCCTAACGGCATTCCGGGGCTGGAAACGCGCCTGCCGCTGCTGTTTTCCGAAGGCGTGGGCAAGGGTCGCATCAGCATCAACCGCTTTGTCGAACTCACGTCCACCAACCCGGCCAAGCTGTACGGTCTTTACCCGCAAAAAGGCAGCATTGCCGTGGGCGCCGACGCCGACCTGGTGATCTGGGATGCGCAGCGCGAAGTCACCATCCGCAACGAACAGCTGCACCACGATGTGGACTACACCCCCTACGAGGGCATGCAGATCACCGGCTGGCCCGAAACCACCCTGTCCCGCGGGGAAGTGGTCTGGGGCCAGGGCGCGCCCAGCAATGCGGTGGGGCGTGGTCGCTTCCTGCCCTGCGGCCGGCCCGAGATGGCCAAGCCGCGGGTGCGTTAGCAGCCTGTCGGGCTTAACACTGATCTACTGCGGAAACGCCGATTTTGGCCACTTTTCGTGCTCTTTTTCGTTAAATAGAACCACTATTCGCCTTAAAAGAGCCCAAAAACTGACTCAAAACGGCCATTTCCTCGCTACGACCGGTCAAGCCCGACAGGCTGCTAGGCGGGGTGTAACACCGAGTTCATGAAGGCTGGAGCCCCCAGCCTGGCGCCTGTCATTGAGCACGCCGGTGCGCTGCCCAGGGCAACGCATCTTTTATAACAACAAGGAGATCGCGAATGACTTACCGAAGTGGCCGCCATTTTTTGCAGATTCCAGGGCCCAGCAATGTGCCTGATCGCATTCTGCGGGCGATGGACAAACCAACCATGGATCACCGCGGGCCGGAATTCGCCGAGCTTGGCAAAACGGTGCTGGCCGGCATGAAGCAGATTTTCAAAACAGATAATCCGGTGGTGATTTACCCGGCCTCCGGCACCGGTGCCTGGGAAGCGGCCCTGGTGAATACCCTGAGTGCGGGTGACCGGGTGCTGATGTGCGAAACGGGCCAGTTCGCCACCCTGTGGCACTCCATGGCGCAAAAGCTCGGGCTGCAAGCCGAGTTCATCGACGGTGACTGGCGCCACGGTGTGGATCCTGCCGCGGTGCAGCGTCACCTGAGCGAGGACCGCGATCACCAGATCAAGGCGGTTTGCGTGGTACACCACGAAACCTCCACCGGCGTGACCAGCGATGTGGCGGCCGTGCGCCGCGCCATCGATGCTGCCGGCCACCCGGCGCTGCTGCTGGTGGATACCATTTCGGGCCTGGGCTCGGTGGACTTTCGCACCGACGAGTGGGGCGTGGATGTGGCCATCACCTGCTCGCAGAAGGGCCTGATGATGCCGCCGGGGCTGAGTTTCAATACCATCAGCGCCAAGGCGCTGGCGGCCTCCAGGAATGCGGGCCTGCCGCGTTCGTACTGGGGCTGGGACGAGATGCTGCAGCACAACGCCAAGGGCTACTTTCCCTATTCGCCGGCCACCAACCTGCTGTACGGCCTGAAAGAAGCCATCGCCATGTTGCTGGAAGAAGGGCTGGACAATGTCTTTGCGCGCCATGCCCGTTACAGCGAAGCCACTCGCCGGGCGGTACGTGCCTGGGGCCTGGAAGTGCTGAGCCTGGTGCCCAGTGAGCACAGCAACGTACTGACCGCCGTGCTGATGCCTGAAGGCGAGAGCGCGGACCGCCTGCGCGCGGTGATCCTGGAGAACTTCGACATGTCGCTCGGTACGGGTCTGAACAAGCTGCAGGACCGGGTGTTCCGCATCGGCCACCTGGGCGACTTCAACGACCTCACCCTGATCGGCACCCTGGCGGGTGTGGAAATGGGCCTGGATGTCGCCGGCATTGCCCACAACAAGGGCGGTGTGCAGGCGGCGCTGGATTACCTGGCCGAAGCGGCCGCGGGAACCGGCGCCGCCGTGCGCGCCGCCTGACAACCGGAACGATCACACGGAATACGGCGGCCGGTGTGCCGGCCGCCAATCTTTGCCGCACGCGGCAATGCCTGAAACCAGTCAACCCGACTGTTTGATTATAAAAATAAGGAGCCACAGCATGAAAAAAACACTACTGGCCGCAGTACTGGGCGCCTGTGTCGTCGCCGCCCCGGCGATGGCACAGGATACGGTAAAGCTGAGGGTGGTGGGCCAGCCGCTGGCCACCGGCCTGATCCAGAAAAACAAGGAGCAGCCGTTCTTTGAAACCCTGCAGGCGAAAACCGGCCTGCCGATTGAAGTGAACTACAAGCCGCTGGATACCACCGGCATCAAGGATGTGGAGGAACTGCGCGTACTCAAGTCCGGCATGTTCGACCTGGTCTCGCTGCGCATGTCCCAGGTCTCCCGTGACGAACCCACCATTCTGGGTCTCGACCTGGTGGGCCTGAGCCCCGATTACAAGGCCGGCCGCGATGTGGCGGACAAGTACAGCGAAGTGGTCGACAAGCGGCTGCAGGAGCGCTTCAACACCAAACTGCTGGGCGTCTGGCCGTTCGGGCCCCAGGTGCTGTTCTGCAAGCATCCCATTACCAGCCTGAGCGATGTGAAAGGCCTGAAGGTGCGGGTGTATGACCAGAACCTGGCGCAGTTTGTCGAGTCCGTGGGTGGCATTCCGGTGCCGCTGGGCTTTGGCGACGTGCACCAGAGCCTGGCGCTGGGCGTGGTGGATTGCGCCATTACCGGCCCAAGCTCTGCCAACTCCGCCGGCTGGCCGGAAGTGACCACCCACGTGCTGCCGCTGGCCTTCCAGATGGCGCTCAATGGCTACGGCATCAACCTGGACACCTGGAACAAGTTCACACCTGAGCAGCAGGCGACGCTGCAGGGCGCCTTCGATGGTCTGGTGGACGAAATCTGGGCCTACTCCGAAGAGCTGTTCGACGATGCCGGGCGCTGCAATGTGGGTGCCACGCCGTGCAACACCGGTACCAGCTTCACCCTGACCGAAGTGCCGGTCAGCGACAACGATATGGCGCTGCTGCGCAACGGCGTGAAGGAAGTCTCCTACCCGACCTGGTCGGAAGTCTGCGACAAGACCAACCCGCAGTGCTCGGCTGACTGGAAAAAGGTTCTCGGTGAGTCTGTTGGGCTCTAACCGCTGAGTAACACGGGCCGGGGTGGCGACAGCCCTTCGGCCCGTTTTTCCTACCAGAGTGAGGTGTCTTGATGAAACGTATAGAGACGATTGCCAGCATGGTGTTCGGCACGGTGTTTGTGCTGCTGTCCGTACTGGTCTCGGTCGAAACGGTTCTGCGCAAATTTTTCAGCATGTCGTTGCAGGGCGCCGACGAACTCGGCGGCTATGCCCTGGCCATCGGCGGCACCCTGGCGTTTTCGCTGGCGCTGCTGGGCCGTACCCATATTCGTATCGACCTGTTCCACGATCTGCTGCCGCGTAGGCTGCAGACCCTGCTTAACTGGCTGTCGGCGGTGCTGATGGCGGCCTTTGCGGCCACCCTGTGCTGGACCACCTACAAGGTGATCGGCGAAACCCGGGATTATGGCAGCACGGCGGCAACGCCCTGGGCCACGCCGCTGATTTATCCACAGGGCGTCTGGTTTGCCAGCATCGCGACCTTTGCCGTGGTGTCCGCGGGCTTTGCCGTGCGTGCCACCTGGCTGCTGTTCAGCGGCAGTCACGACACCCTGAACACCGAGTTCCATCCCAAGGGCGTGTCCGAGGAAGTCAAAGAGGAACTCGAGGACTTTGAGCACCGCTCGCATTCACAGGATGGGGCGCAGGACGCAAACCGGCCTCAGGAGCCGATGTCGGCTGTTACCGTAACGGGCACCGCGGGGGCTGTAAAATGAGTGTATCCATCGTATTTCTGACCTTTTTTGCCATGCTGGGCATGCTGTTGCTGGGCCTGCCCATTGCCGTCACCATGGCACTGGTGGGCATGGTCGGTGGCGGCATCGTGTTCGGCTGGCCGTTCCTGGAATCCACCGGTTCCGTGATCTGGAGCGTGCACAACGAGAACATCCTCACCGCCATTCCGCTGTTCGTGCTGCTGGGTGAGCTGATGCTGCGCAGCGGCATCGCCGATCGCATGTACGTGGCCATGGCGGCCTGGCTCGGGCGCCTGCCGGGCGGGCTTATCCACACCAATATCGGCTGCTGCGCGCTCTTTGCCGCCACCTCGGGCTCGTCGGTTGCCACCGCAGCCACCATCGGCACCGTGGCGCTGCCGACCCTGGGGGATCGCAAGTACTCGATGAAACAGGCGCTGGGCAGCCTCGCGGCCGGCGGCACCCTGGGGATTCTGATTCCGCCCAGCGTCAACATGCTGATCTACGGCTCGCTGACCAACAACTCCATCGGCAAGCTGTTCATGGCAGGCCTCCTGCCGGGCATTCTGCTCAGCCTGCTGTTCATGGGCTATATCGCCGTGACCAACTGGGGCCCCGAGGGCAAGCGGGAGGAAACGGTCTCGCTGAAGGACAAGCTGCGCCTGTCGGTCAACCTGATTCCGCCGGCGGTCATCTTCGGCATCGTCATGGGCAGTATCTACCTGGGCATCGCCACAGCGACCGAGTCCGCCGCACTTGGCGTGATGGCGGCACTGTTCTTCGGCTGGAGATCCGGCCGGCTGAATCTTGAGTTCTTCAAGAACTGCTTCGTGCAGACGGCGCGCATCACCGGCATGATCCTGCTGATCATCACCGCCGCCTTTATACTGAACCTCACCATCAGCCTGACCGGCGTGGTGGATGATCTCACCGCCTGGGTGACCTCCTTCGGGCTGTCGACCACCGGGCTGCTGCTGGTGCTGATCCTGTTCTACCTGTGCCTTGGCATGTTCATGGATGTGCTGTCCATGCAGGTGGTGACGATTCCCATTACCTATCCCATCATGATGGCCATGGGTGTGGACCCGATCTGGTTTGGTGTCTTCATCGTGCTGATGTGCGAACTGGGCATGATCACGCCGCCGGTGGGCATGAACTTGTTCGTGGTGCAGAGCGTGCGCAAGGATGGCGGTAACATTCAGGAAGTCATGTGGGGCGTATTGCCGTATATGCTGATGATGCTGGCCTTTACCCTGGCGCTGATGATCTTCCCGCAGATCGCGCTCTGGCTGCCCAACCTGATGCTCTAACAACGAATGACTGAAATGATGGAGAACGTGATGGCAGGCGAGCCTGATGTGAAAGCCGATTCGCACGCCGGGTCCGACGCGGCCCCGCAGGCCCTCTGGTCCCTGAGTGCGGCACAGCTGAGTGCCGCCTATGCCGGCGGCGCGCTGACGCCGGTGCAGGTACTGGCGGCAATCGAACAGCGCATTGCGGCCCTGAACCCGCAGCTCAATGCCATCGTGACCGCCAATCCGGCGGTCGCGAAGGCGGCACAGGCGAGCGGCGAGCGCTGGGCGGCGGGTGCGCCGCTGAGCGCGCTGGACGGCGTGCCGGTGACGGTGAAGGACAATATCCAGGTGCAGGATCTGGTCTGCAGTTGGGGCTCGAAGCTGTTTGCCGACTATGTGCCGAATGTCGACGAGCTGCCGGTGGCGCGCATGCGCGCCGCCGGCATGTTGATTCTCGGCAAGACCAACGTGCCGGAATTCACATTGGAGGGCTACACCGACAATCCGCTGTTCGGCGTTACGCGCAACCCCTGGAACCCGGACCTGACCCCCGGCGGCTCCAGTGGTGGCGCGGTGGCGGCCGTGGCGGCGGGCTTTGGCCCGCTGGCCATCGGTACTGACGGCGGCGGCTCCATTCGCCGCCCGGCCTCCCACACCGGCCTTGTGGGGTTCAAGCCCTCCATCGGTGCGGTGGCGCGCTGTAACGGCCTGCCGCCGATTCTGCTGGATTTCGAGGTCATCGGCCCCATTGCCCGCACCGTGGCCGATACGCGGCTGCTGTTTGAGCTGATCGCGGGGCCCGATGACCGCGATCGCAAGTCGCTGTTTGCCTCAGGTGCCGCCACTGCTGAATCCGAAAGGGCGGCAGCCGAGCCCGGGACTCAAAAGCCGCTGCGCATTCTCTATGTGAATGATTTCGGCGGCAATGCGCTGGACCCGGAGATCGCCGCCAGCGTGGCCGGTGCTTGCGACAGGCTGCGCGCCCTCGGTCACCAGGTTAGCGAAGGACCGCTGCCGTTCAGCCTCGATTTCGTCAATGCATTCTGGCCGGTGCTGGGGCAGGTGGGTGTTGCCTCCCTGTTTGAGCGTTATCCACAGGCCCGGGAACTTGCCTCCGAGCGCTTTGCGGGCATGGCAGAGGCGGGCGCGGCGGTGGGTGCACCGGCGTATCTGCGGGCGCTGGAAAGTATCGATGCGTTCCGTGCCCAGGTGACGGCGGCCTATGGCGACATCGACATCATCATGACGCCCTCGGCCGCGGCACTGCCCTGGCCGGCAGCGACACCGTACCCCGACCATATCGACGGCCGCGAGGTCGGCCCGCGCGGCCACGCCATCTATACCGGCTGGGTCAATGCCTGCGGCCACCCGGCCATCAACCTGCCGTCGGCGCCATCGCGCACCGGCCTGCCGATCGGCTTTCAGCTGGTGGGCCGCTTTGGCAGCGACCGGTCGCTGTTCGACCTGGCCGAGCAGTACGAAGCCAAGGCCCGCGCCGATCTTGGAGAACCGCACTGGCCGGCGTAGCCGTCGGTCGCTGGTTATGTCATTGGCGGGATAGGCTAGCTAGCCGAAGCACTCCCAGTGACTTGCAGCTACCACCCCGAATCCCGTTAGGAGCCGACGAGCACTGGGACTATTTTTCGATAAGACCCGGCAGGGGCGAGGCATGGATGCCGAGCTGCCGATGCGGCACAGGGACGTGACGTCAGCGGCATCCGAAAAATCGTTTCAGCGCGCAGTAGTTGAGGCTGCTTCGGGCGTGCTTTCTTTGGATACTTTCTTTGCACGAGCAAAGAAAGTATCGCGCCAGCAAAGCGCAATGGAAGTAACAAATAGCCACCGGGCAAGCAGCCACGCCCGAAATATGGGACGGCAGGGATTCGCCAACAGCAAACTTCCCGAATTCCCATTAAAACACGATGACGATTTTTAGCTTTACCTCTTTCATGATTCCAACCCTATACAGGAGACAGCCATGTCACTAACCCAAACCCAGGTGGAACAGGCCGCCGAACTCTTTCTGCAGGCCTACAACAGCGGCCAGCAGATCGAGCAGCTGCCGCAGGCGCTGGAACCCCAGAGCAAGGACGATGCCTACGCCATCCAGGCCATAGTGACTGAAGCTCGTTGCCCCGAGGGCATCCGCACCTGGAAGGTCGGTGCTCCCAATATCGAAACCGAACCCTATGCCGCGCCCATCTTCGAGTCGGTGGTGAGCGCGTCGCCGACGGTGATTCCGGCCGACAGCCTGCACATGATCGGTATCGAGGTTGAGCTGTGCTATCGCTTCAACTCAGACCTGCCGCCGCGGGATCAGGCCTATAGCGCCGAGGAAGTCGCCGCCGCGATCGAGGGCGTTTACGTGGCGATCGAGGTGGTCGATACACGCCTCAAACCCTGGAAAACCTGCGCCGAGCTGTGGAAGCTGGCCGACAACCAGATCAACGCCGCACTGATCGTCGGCAGCGGCACCCAGGACTGGCGCACGCTGGACCCGGCCAAGCTTGCCGGTGAGCTGATCGTTGATGGCGAAGTGCGGGTGCGCGGCCAGGGCGCCCATTCGGTGGGCGATCCCATGCTTCTGGTGCACTGGACGGCAAATCATCTGACCGGTCGCAGCGGTGGGCTGAAAAAGGGCGATTTGGTGACGACCGGTACCTGGACGGGGATGGTGTTTGTTGAGCCGGGGGCCGAGGTGGTGGGGCGGTTTGAGGGGCTGGGAGAGGCGAGGGTGTCGTTTCCGGTTTGAGGTTGGCTGTTAGCGTGTTTACCTTTAACGGCTAATGCCTGAGAGAACAGCTCGTTATTGGTGAGGACTGTTGGAATTTATGGTGAGGTGGTTGTCGGGGGCCGTGTTTTGCGCCTTGCTGGCGCGTTACTTTCTTTGCACGCGCAAAGAAAGTAACCAAGGCTTTTTACCTTAAAGATTGCGCCCCGATGAAGCCTTTTCGCTGCGCTCTGATGCCATTTTGCGGGCGCCGGCCTCCAAGGTTAAGAGCCGGCACATCCATGTGCTAATCAGCGTCGATACAGTCCCTGTATCGCCCCTGCGGGCCTGTTCGCAGAATGACCTTAGCGCTCGCCGGCTTCACAAGGGGGATGACGGCCGTTCTGATCGCTCTGTACGTCCCTGCTGAAACTTACGGTGGTCGTATGAAGTCGCGTCCCGCGACGAAGCCTTTTCGCTGCGCTCTGAGCGCATTTTGCCGGCTCTGATCGTTCTGTAGTGATTTAACAATACCGGCGCAGCCTAATTCCCTGCCGAAGCTTGTGGTGTTTGTAGGAGTCGCGTCCCGCGACGAAGCCTTTTCTCTGAGCTCTGAGCGCATTTCGCCGGCTCTGATCGTTCTGTAGTGATTTAACAATACCGGCGAAGCCTGATTCCCTGCTGAAGCGTGCGGCAGTCGTATGAAGTCGCGTCCCGCGACGAAGCCTTTTGTCTGTGTTCTGAAGCCATTTCGCCATTTCGCCAGCTCGACAGTTCCTGGCTCGCCCCGCCTGGCCAATGCGCAAAAAAGTCGTTTTTTCTTTGAAATTCGGGAGTATCCACATGGAATCGAGTGAAGCGGTGCAAGACAGGACAGTGTCGGTGACTGCGCGTAATGACCTGATCCTGCTGAGCCTGGCGCTGGCGTTGTCCCAGACCGGGGTGATGCTGTACCTCACGGTGGCGGCGCTCACCGGGTTCGGGCTGGCGGATAACAAGTCACTGGCCACACTGCCGCTGGCGCTGCAGTTCGTCAGCATGGCGGCGGGGGCCTTCGTGGTGGCGCTGGCGATGCGCCGCTATGGCCGCAGGCCGGTGTTCTTGCTGGGCCAACTGATCGGCGCGCTGTCGGCACTGCTGGCGGCCGTCTGTGCGTTGCAGGGCAGCTTCACGGGGTTTTGCATCGCGACGCTGGGCTTGGGAATACACAATGCGACCTGGCAGCACTATCGCTTTGCCGCCATCGAACAGGCACCGCCGGTCTGGCGCAGCCGTGCCATCGGACTGGTGCTCAGCGGGGGCGTACTGGCCGCGCTGATCGGTGGCCCGCTGGCCAACTGGAGCCAGGGACTGCTGCTTAAGCTCTACGCTGGCACCTACCTGACCGTTGCCGCCCTCTGCCTGCTGACGGCCCTGTTGCTGCTCAAATCCCGCCTGCGTGTTCGCCGGTCACCTGCCAGGGGCGCACAGCGCTCGCTGCGCCAGATCGCGGCCCAGCCGGGTTTTGCCCTGGCGGTGTGGGTGGGTGCCATCGGCTTTGCGGCGATGGCCTTCATCATGAACTCCACACCGTTGGCCATGCGCCTGTACGGGTTTGCCAGCAGTGATTCCAACTGGGTGATTCAGCTGCATACGCTGGGCATGTTCGCGCCGAGCTTTGTCACCGGCCGCCTGGTGCGCCGGTTCGGCAGCCGCAGCACCGCAGCGCTGGGTATCGTCTGCTTCCTGGTGGCGGTGAGTATCAATCTGGCCGGTGTCGACAAGCTGAACTTTGCCGCCGCCCTGTTGCTGCTGGGCGTTGGCTGGAATCTGATGTTCGTCAGCGCGACCGATATGCTGGCAGACAGCTACCGGCCCGAGGACGCCGAGCGGGCCCAGGCACTGAACGATACGCTGTTGTTCAGCGTGGTGGCGGGCTCGAATTTACTCGCCGGGTTCTTGCTGGAGCTGCACGGCTGGCAGTGGGTAAACCTGATGGTGGTGGGGCCGATGCTGCTGACATTGGTGTTTGTCTTGTGGCGGCGGGAGAGGGTGGTGGTTTTGGGGGAAAGGGGCTAACGGTGGGAGCCAGTTGGCTAGCTGGTTACTTTATTGAAAGGTGGTAAACGGGACTATTTCTGGCGTTGTTTGGGTGCGTATTGCGCCTTGCTGGCGCGTTACTTTCTTTGCACGCGCAAAGAAAGTATCCAAAGAAAAGCGCCACCCATCAGCCGGCCTTCGGCTGCACTGCGCGCCGGAATGATGCTCCGGACGCCGCTAAGGGGACATCCATGTCCCCAATCGGCGGCTCGACAGTCCCTGTCTCGCCCCTTCGGGTCTGATCGGAGCATAATCCCGGTGCTCGTCGGCTGCTGAGGGGGGAGGGAGCCGTTCTGATAGTTCGTAGTGATTCAATGATACCGGCGTAGCCTGATTGACTGCTGAAGCTTGCGGCGGTCGTAGGAGTCGCGTCCCGCGACGAAGCCTTTTCGCTGTGCTCTGCGGCCATTTTGGGGGCGCCCTGCCGTCAAGGTGAAGAGCCGGCACATTCATGCTCCTAATCTGCGGCTCGGCAGTCCCGGTATCGCCCCTTCGGGCCAATTCGCAAAATGACCACAGTGCTCGCCGGCTTCATAAGGGGGAGGGGGCCGTTCTGAGGTTTGGGTGCCAAAACTCGTTAAAGTGTCAAAAGGCAAGACCTGACCACCGTCGGCTAATGGGTGACCCTCGAATCGCCTACAGAGACTTGCCGAACGTTTAGAGTATCCCAAGCGGCCTGTTCAAGCTGCTAACGACTCTCCCGACTACAAGACCGTAATGCTGATGGCATCGGTTACTCTTAATGTTATATTGATATATGCACTTTTACGAATAACTGGCTAACTATATTAACAAGTATATACTTAAAGAGATGGCAATATCATGGCTATTAATGATAGTGGCTTGAAGTTTCCTTGCTCGCTTATTTACGAGAAGATGTATCGCCTTGGGGTGATAATTCTAATCATCGCTATATTATTGCGTTTATTATGGGAATTTTATTATATTTTATGGGCTATAGATTGGTCTTTGTTGTTGGTTTTGTTATCAGGAGCATTATTATCTATTGCAACATTGATTGAATACGCTTATGTCGTAATGAAAATATATTCAAGTGTTTTATTTAGATTTGTTTTGGCTGGTTTGGCGCTATTTGCTTATAAGCTTTCTGAGATTTTTGCTAATGATTTTGTAAATGAATTTGTAGGGGTTGATCCAAGTTATTTCCCTTTTGCTACTAGTGTTATATCTTTTTTGTTTGTCCCGGCGTCTTGGTTTCTTATCGTTTTTTTTGTTATTTTTATATTGATTTCAATTTACTGGATTATTATCTTCTTTGAAAAGAGAAGGGATGGGGAAACATTAAAATTTATTAATGTGTTGGCGCGATTTTTAGGTCTCTTTTCTTTGCTAATGTTAATATCGTTTTCTTTTGAATATGTTGAAGAAGCGGAAAATTTTTATGACCAGATTTCAGGTGAGATTCTGTTAGAAACAGAGTATTTTTCAAAAACGCATTGTAAAAATGTAAACTCTGGTGAACTTTCTGCTACGTTAGATAGAGGTTATGTATCGGTTTATAATAAAAAGGAGAAAACTTTTATCACAAAAGAATGTCAGATTTGATAGTTTTTATTTTTTGGTAGATAAAATATAACAGTTATCGTCTGAAACAGAACTCTGAACGCTCTCTTTGAGTTAGTAATTTTTATTTGTCTAGTATAGCTCGTAGCTTAAACCCGTTTCATCAAGAACGGCTTTGAATTCATCATTATTTTTCAAGTATTTTACTGACTCAAAGTCCATAAATTGTACGCAGATCATGATAAGCCTGAGTTGAGCGAAATCTGTAAAGTTTAATAATGTTAAAAAATGTGAATTTCTATCTTCCAAATTAAAGCCATGGGAGTCACTCAACTTCTCTGAAATCATCTTCACCATTATGTAGAAAGTTCGGGTAATCCCAAATATTTGATCGAAAGCGTCAAGGTTATCAAGATATTCTTGAACAATATTATCATTAGGATTATTTTCTCTTCTTGCTTCTATTGCGTTTTCAATTTCAATAACTGCTTCAACGCCAGTCCTTGTCACATATTCTTCGTCTATACTGACTTCAATTCGAAATGTGTCAAATAAATATTTTTGTGAATTAATCATATTAAAAAATATAGATTCGAAAGATTTTAATTTTTCTGTTTTCTCGTTGTTTTTTATTTCTCTTCTAAGATCCAAGTTGGCCTGATTTTGAAGGGTTAATGATTTAATTAATAGAACAATCGAAATGAAACTTAGAATAGGATTGAGGATACCTCCTGCATAATCGCCGAGTTGTGCCCAAATGGCAGAGTCATTAGATATCTTATAGCCAAGAATCATATAAAAATGTATAAAATATGATAAAAAAACTACGGCTATAGTGACTGCAGCTGCAATTATATATCTATTGGTCATTTGTAATTCTCTTGACGATATACTTGACCACTTTTCCATCTTTTAAAGTTATAGGTGAGGCACTAATTTTTAGGTATTTCCAATCTTCACTCTTTAGACCGTTGTTATAGTTTAAATTTTCTGAAAATAGTTTCTTGGCTCTTATTTTTACTTCGCTGTAATTTACGCCGAAGCCAAAGGCTACTGTATCGTTTTGCCCTTTAATTAGGAACCGACCATTTCCAGTGTTGATATTTAAACGGGTAATGCTAACAGTTAAGTCTATAATATCTTTTGATTCTTTTGCTTCAAGAACTTTAGCCGTCGAACTATCGAACTTTGCAATTACTTCTTACTCCAGTCTGTTTTTTCTATATCTAATTTTAATGTCATGATCAAAATAAACTGAAATTTTATGGATGTTCTCTAATGAGGACTTACGCAGTTGTTTTACTACCTTATCGGCCGAATCGCCTAGACTATCCAGCACTTTTTGGGCTTTATCAGATAGTTGTACTGAGTCTTTGTATAAAGCCTCGCTTATGAAATATGTAATTAATTCAACGAAGGTTTCTTTTCCAATGAGATTAAATCTTGATTTTAACTTTTCGTCATGAATATCTAGGCTGAAGATCTGGCCGTACGAGCCTTTGAACCTTCTTTTTAAAGCAGTTCTAACCTTTCCCTTATGTGACAGTCTCTGTGGTGTATTTCCAGTCAGTATAGCTTCCGAAATGCAACGAGTTGCATCCGATACACCTTGTAAAGATTCTAGCCCGGCCTTCATGTCGACCGAGTCTTCTGGGGTTTCGATTACAACATCAAAATTAATGGTCATACTGTCCCTGTTTATACTCTATAAGCACGCTAGTTGGAAAAATCAAGCTAAAAGCTAATATGGGATTTTAGTTTAATCTAATGTGATAGAGTCTAGAGTTCTCAATTTAGGAGGAAATTATATCATCTAATTGGTGCTTCATGGCTATCACCAAGACCGACAGCGGCTGGAAGTTCGATATCCATATCGGACACTCCTGCCCCCGATACCGCAAGACGTTCAAGACCAAGGCCGAGGGCAAGCGCTGGGAGGCCTGGTTAAGGGCACAGCATGCCCAGGGCCCGGACTGGGAGCCGAAGAAGGCCGACCGGCGGCGTCTGTCCCAGCTGATCGACGAGTGGTTCAAGCTGCATGGCAGCCATCTGAAGGACGGAGAGCGGCGCAGGGACGTCCTGAATCGCGTCTGTGAGGCGTTGGGCAATCCTGTCGGGTCCGAACATACCGGGATCCGGTGAAAACTCAGGATTCAACCACGTTGTCCAATTCAAACTTGAACGGCTCAGCAGCGTTGCCAGGCCCACCACCGGTAACAACAATATCGGCAGACTTAATTCCCAATAAAGATATTTCAGAAGGTTTCGAAGAAACGGCCGCAGATTCTATAGCGTCACCTTCCTGAATATGCGAAACAGCACTTATGCAAATTACAGGATCTAATTCAAATGTGACTTTTTGGTCTGGAGCCAAACTGGGGCTTGAGTTGAATAACTTTCCATCTTTGTAAATCTTCGCTTTTATGGAGCCTTGCTCAAGGCGGTTTTCGACCTTGAATGCATTCCCATAATTTCCTGTCCCTAGATGTTTTATCACGTCACCCGTTTGGTCCTTGACCATGGCAAAAAGGTCTCCCGGGTTCGCCTTCAACTGTGGCGTGTAATTTCCATAGTTGTCTTCGACAGAAACGGAAAAATTGCTTGGGTATACAAATTGGTGAGTGTCACCTGTACCAAGATTTCGAATCACCTTCCAGGCAACTGAGCTGTAATCAGAGCCGCCGAAAGTATTCTTGGAAAATATTACAAATTCAGAGTTGTTTTGATCATTGGATTTATTGATGAAGTTTAGCGTTATGTCCGACATTCTATCCTCCTTATGGCAGAAACATCGTGAGTCATACGGTCAGGTCTTGTCTTTTGCCTTCTGACACAATAATAGGGTCAGATCACGCATCACCACTTGCCATCAGATCGAAAAGCCACGCTACCGCCCGCCCTGTGACGGAATGCGAGTGGTGGTGTGTGCAGGTCAGGGGAATATAGAAGGGATAGAGGGGGTGAGGTCACCCAGACTGGCTTCCATGCTCAGCTGACGATTGTCGGTGGTACGTTTGCCTGGGCGCCTGTCTCTTGGCTCTTTTTTCTTGCAGCAAGGTGCGCCGGGCGGTGTTTGGTTGCAGGGCGCATCCGCTGCGATGCCTGCTTGGCCCGTCTGCTGTTTATCAACTAAATGCTGACAGGCTAATGAAAGGTACAACGGGGTAAGGCTTCTGTACAGGCAATTGAGCCCAGACCATCAGATTGGCAACCAAATTTCAGCGCGGCTCCGGTCCCCCTTATGAAGCCGGCGAGGGCAGAGCGCAGCGAAAGGCTTCGTCGCGGGGCGCGACTCCTACGGGCACCATGGCATCGCACTACAGAACTATCAGGGCGGCCTTCCGCGGGGCGGCCCTCCGTGGGGCGGCCTTCCGCGATCCATGGCCATAAGCCGGCGGGCAAGCAGCCAATCCGTCATTGCGTTTTATCTGTCTGAGCCGGTAGATCTGGATGCGTTACGCGTCCAAACCGACGGGTTGTGTTTGTTCACGGTCAGTATTTGCAGGTGGGGATCAGCACACATTCGGCGCCTGACGCCGCTTCGCATCCGGTGAGCCATTGGATGCGGGTGAACATGATGTGGCTGCAGTTGCTGTGGTACCTTTACGCCGGATGTGGATGAAAACCTCATCCGGCAGCGCCGAGCCTGCCCAATACACATTGAACACCGAGAAGCCGGGGGATCGACGTGAGTTCGCTGCATACAGCAGGTCCTGCAGGGGCCGCATCGCACCAGGCACCGCAAGCGCGCGCGCAGGGCTATGAGCAGATCGTCGAAGAGGCCGTGAGCCGGGCCATCGATCGCTATATGGCCGCCCGGGAAAACCGGGTCGGGCGCTTCGTGCGGCATCATTATTCCATCAGGGGGAGTCTCAGGCTGCATGCCCATGCGCTTGGCTGGGATCTGGTCCGGGTGCCGCTGAACATCATCTGGTCGGTTGCACGGCTGGTGCTCTTTTTGCTGGGGCAACTGGCCGGGCTGGCGGGGTTTGCCGGTGTGGCGGCGGCCCTGAACAGGGTACCCTGCGGCCTGACCACCAACCTGGATCGCCAGGTCGGCTGGCTGGTGGTGACGGAGCTGCTGGAGCTGCCGCATCGGGACGGCGTGCGTGAAAGCCGCAAGGATGCCCTGATGGACGAAATTCTCAAGGACCCGGCGCTGGCCGGTCTTATCGACGCCAGGCTGCACGCTGCTGCGGGGCGACAGCAGAACCCGGCCTTTCGGCGTCAGCTTGAGCTGAAACTGGCCGAGTACGGCGCTTCGCGTACCGGTACGGCAGAGTTCGCCGGCAATGTCGTGGTGCTGCTGTCCAGCCAGCTGGCGCTGGGGCAGGCCTCTTTCGGCAGTCTCAGTGCCGGCAGCGCTATTGCCGCCTCGGTGGCCAAGTACGCCGCGGTATCGAGTTTCTGGCTGGGGCCCGTGGCCGGGTCCTACTTTTATGCGCTGGTGCCGGTGACCCCGTCGTTGCCGACGCTGCTGGCCGTTATCGCCGCCATGGTGGTGGTAATGGCGTTCGTGTCCACCTTCATCGGTATCCTGACCGATCCGCTGCAGGCCCGCTTCGGCGTGCACCGGCGCCGTCTGCGCAAGCTGCTGCAGGCCATCCGGCAGGACCTGAAGCAGGATCATGGCGCCGAGTTCCAGCTGCGGGAGAAGTATGTCGGCCGCGTGTTCGACGTGCTCGATTACCTGACGCTGCTGGGGCGCTCCGGCTGAACGCCCGCTCGATAGGGCCCCGATACCCGGCGCCCGTTGGCCCTGTGAGCCCGGGCATTCGCTACGGGCTCAGGTCCGCAGCGTTTCGACATGCTGCGTGCGGCTGGCCGTTTCGTGAGACGAGGGCTCGAACGTCCTGGCGTGCGGGCGGTGCTAAAAAAACGGCGCCCTGGTAGGCGCCGTTTCGAGCGCAGTCTGACTGCGTTCAGTGGCTGATGACACCGTGCGGATAGCTGTGCATGACCTTCTCGAACGAGGACTTGTCCAGGCGAATCAGGTCGGTATGGTCACCGCATTCGAAATAGCAGTCTTCTTCCTGTGCCAGCGCATCGTCCCAGATGACCGGCATGTTGTAGGCCTGTCCCAGTGACGGGACCGCGCCCTGGTTGCAGTCACGAAAGAGGATCTTGACGTCCTGTTGCGATGCGGGTTCGAGCAGCCGGTTCATGCTGCGATTGATGGCGTCGATATCCACCATGCGATCCGACGGAACCACTGCCATCACGAAACCTTCATCGTCCTTGAGTACGACGCCCTTGGCGACCTGGCGCGCAGGCAGCTGCGCGGCGATGGCCGACCTCATCATGGTTTCCGCATAGGCATGATGCAGCGTGTGGTAGGGGACATGCTGGCGATCCAGATATATCTGCACGGTCGGTGAAATGGACATAGTGCTAACCTCCCCCGAATAATCGGACTCGGATTGCCGCAGGTTTATCTGCATTTCTCAGCATAGTCCATCGGCATCCGCCCGGCGCCCTGGCGCGCAATTATGCGGGCGGGTGCAGCGCATCGAGCAGTGCCAGCACTTCGGCATCTTCTACCTGGCCGAACTCCTCGTAGTAGGCACCGACTGCGCCACGGTAGAGCAGCGGGGCATCAAGGGCGACCACGTCGTCGACGTCGGCCTTGAGGGACTCGAAGGTTTCCCACGGCACGACCGGTATGGCGACGACGATGCGGCTGGCGCCGCGGTGACGGATATCGTGGATGGCTGCCTGCATGGTCAGGCCGGTGGCGATGCCGTCATCGACCAGTATCGCGATCCGGCCATCCAGCGGTTGCGGCGGCCGGCCGCGCATGTAGTGCTCACGCCTGCGTACGGCTTCGCGGTGTTCGCTGTCGACCTGTTCTCGCAGCCACTGCGGGTCCACATTGTCGGCTTCTGCCGAATTGCAGATCAGCTCGCCATCCTCGGCGAGGGCGCAGATCGCGTACTCGGGATTGCCTGGGTGTCCGATCTTGCGCGGTACGATCAGGTCGAGCGGCAGGGACAGCGCGCGGGCGACTTCCACACCGAGCGTGACGCCGCCCCGGGGCAGGGGAAAGACGACGGCGTCCTGGCCCCTGTATTTCTCCAGAGCCTTCGCCAGTTGCCGGCCGGCATCCTGGCGGTTCTTGAACATCATGGGGTTGCCTCCGCGTTTTCGGGTTCATTTTCAGCATAGCCCCGTACGGCCCAATGTCGATTGATGGCCGACCCATGGGGGAATAAAGAAACGGCAGAATCAGCGGGTGGCCAGCGAACCCACTACCTTGCGCAAAGCCGCGACCTCGACCCCGCTGCGGGGCATGTTGACCTCGTTCGGCCGTTCATCCATCGATAACTTTCGATCCTGCTCCCGTACTCTCAGCATGCGGGCTTCACAGGTGCGCAGGCCCGTGGAAGCTGAGCGGTCGGTAATCCTTGACGGCCGGGGTGCTGCCATGCGCCTTCTCCGGAAAGCGGGAGTAACGACGCTCAGGCCCGGTCCGGCCCGGCCCGAGCGGGCGAGGCGGGGCTGTCGCGCCGCCAAATGCGGTCAGAGCCCAGCGGAAAGGCTTCGTCGCGGGGCGCGACTTCATACGACCGCCGCAAGCTTCAACCGTGAATCAGGCTACGCCGTACAGAACAATCAGAACGGCCTTCATTTATCTGCGAGCACCTTCGAGCAGAAGCTGGGCGGAACCGGTGCGATCCAATAACCTCATTCCGGGCCGTTTACAGCCATTCATTCAACAGCATCCGGACCCTGCCCAGTGAACCAATCCCCCCCGTGCCCCCGTATAGCCCCCCCATGAAACCCGTAATTTTTTATGATGGCAGCTGCGGCCTCTGTCGCCGCGAGATTGCGCACTACCGGCGGCTCGATACTCGTCAGCTGATCGAGTGGGTGGACATTGTTGCGGATTCGAACAGGCTGGCGTCGGTGGGTGTGGATTACCTGGATGCCATGGCGGTGCTGCACGGCCTGGACGAGGACGGACGTCTGGTTACGGGGGCGGCCAACTTCATGATGATCTGGCAGCGGCTGCCGGGCTATCGATGGCTGGCGAAACTGGTGGGTTTTTTATGTCTGCTGCCAGCGCTGCAATGGGCCTATCTGCATTTTGCCCGCTGGCGTTTCAGGCGCCGCATGAACAAGGGCTGTCAACTACCGTAGGGCGGGTTATGGAACATCGATTCAGTGTGGTCTCGGCGCTCAAGGCGTTCAATCGCATTACGCAGCGCGGCGAGAAAGGCGCAGAGGGTCACGTGCTGGATGGCGTGACGGCGCGGGCCGAATACGATGGCTATACGGTCTCCATGACGGACGGCCGGGTGACGCTATATATCTATTTCCACAACAAGTACAAGTTTGATTTTGAACGCAGTGCTGACCTGGACAGGTTTATGGAAACCTTAGAGCGCTTGAGTGAGTGACGTCTTTCTGCGGCTAAGCCCGGCGCGGCGTTACCTGGTGCGTATGGTCATGCGGCAGCCTGGTGAACTGTCCGTTTGCGCCACTTCAGGCCACTTCTATGAGCCTGCCTTGCGGGCGAATATTACGCCTGGGAAGGGGCCAGTAGGGGTACGAAAATTGCTTCGAAAACGAGGACAGAAAGTGGTTTTTTTACTGGCTAGAATATTTTTGCGCTCTTTGCAACTATTTCTGTTTTCGGCTATTGACGCACTGCACAAAAACTCTATAATCGCGCGCCTCAACTCGTGACACGCCTCGCTCCAGACGGCATTTGCCACCCCCAGTTCGTAGCTCCGACCTTCTTAAATTTAACTGTAACCGACAGGACTAAAAGGCCTCATGGCACACATGCAGCACCCATTTCACTTGGATATCGAACTCGTGGAAAAGCTTATTTACGGTGCAACTCTTATTACGTTTGGCATGATGCTGGTTCGCTGAAAGGCACTACCTTCGTGAAGCTGTACCTCTGAGTCTTCCTCGGTGTATCCCCTTGACGCTAGCTAGCTGCTGATATCGCTTGCCGCTGTCTGTTCTGCCGCTGTTCGCGTTTTGCCTGTCTGTTGCCTGTGCCTATCCGTGTTTTGCCATTGCGTTTCGCCCACGGTTGGTGAATGCTTGCTGCGGTTGCTGGTAATTCGTGATTGGTTATTGGTTAACAGGCTTGCGCATGCAAGCCTGTTCAAGCATGAAGCTTCCCTGCTTCATCTATTGGGTCGTAATAATCAACCCGCTATCTGATTAATAGGCGCCGGCGCCGTAGATCAGTTCATAGCTGTGGCTGTATATCTCCAGAATGTTTCCAAACGGATCTTCCATATAGATCATGCGGTAGGGCTTTTCGCCGGGGTAGTAGTAGCGCGGCTTTTCCATGCGTTTTTTGCCGCCAGCGGCGACTATGCGCTCGGCCAGTTCTTCGACGTTCGGGTCCTGCACACAGAAGTGGAATATGCCGGTCTTCCAGTATTCAAAATTGTTTTCAGGGTTAACCTGACCCTTGAATTCGAACAGCTCCACGCCTATGCGATCACCGGTTGAAAGGTGGGCGATGCGGAATCTGTCCCAGTTGCTGCCGAACACATCGGTGCACATCTCGCCGATGGGGCTGTCGTCTTCAACGATTTCGGTGGGCTTCATAATCAGATACCAGCCCATCACCTGGGTATAAAACTCGACGGCTTTTTCGAGGTCCGGTACGGATATGCCGATATGGGAGAAATTGCGCGGGTATAGATTACTCATGGGGTGCTTCCTGTATTGGGTTGCAGCACAGGTTACAAATCACGGCTGATTATGTAAAATTATCAAATATTATAATTTGAGTATTTTTTGTAATGATTAATCCCGTCTGGCTTAACAGTTTCTGCCGGTTGGTTGAGATCGGGCATTTCACCCGCACGGCCGATCAGCTGCACATGACGCAGTCGGGCGTGAGCCAGCATGTGCGCAAGCTCGAAGAGCAGCTGGGGCGCCCGCTGCTGCTGCGCCAGGGCAAGCAGTTCACCCTGACCGACGAAGGAGTGCGGCTCTACCACGAAGGGCGCAGTATTATTCGTTCGCTGTTCGATCTGGAAGAACTGGTCTGTGCTGATTCCGCGCACGAGGGGCTGGTGAAGCTCATATCGCCGGGCAGCGTGGGGCTCAAGCTCTATCCCCATTTGCTTGAGTTGCAGCGCCGCCACCCTGGGCTATCCATCGATTATCGCTTCGGGCCCAACTCCGGCGTTGAGGCGGCCATCGCGGGCTTTGAGGTGCATATAGGTTTTATGACACGGCCATCCTTCCTGGGGGAGGTCAGCAGTACCGCCGTTGGGCGCGAAGCCCTGCTGCTGGTTACACCCGCCGAGATCGAGGTACCCAGCTGGGATGCATTGCTGGCGCTGGGGTTTATTGACCATCCCGATGGCGCCCATCACGCCGGTTTGCTGCTGGGTGCCAACTACCCCGAGTTTCAGCACACCGAACAATTCCGCCAGAGCGGCTTTTCAAATCAAATCAACCTGATCCTGGAGCCGGTGTGCCTGGGGCTGGGCTTTACCGTACTGCCAGCCCATGCGGTGGACGCTTTCCAAAAGCCCGAGCAGATTCGGGTGCACCCGCTCGCCAATCCGGTAAATGAAACCCTCTACCTGTGTTATCACCGCAAAAAGCCAATCCCCAACCGCGCCAAAACCGTGATAGCCGAAGCAGAGAGATGGATTTAATAGCCGAGTTTCACCGGCCGCACAATTACCTGATAGGGGTCGGAGAGGCTTAGGCCTCCCCGCCCTCCGAACCGTGCATGCGGTTCTCCCGCACACGGCTCTCCAGTCGGTGGTTTCAACATCGTGATTGGCTCGCCTTCTGCCAAGCTTCGGATAAGGTGAAAAGCCCGGCAGCAGCGAAGTACTTATTAGGCCAGCGGCGATGGTCGGCATAACACCGACCCATCCCCGGGCGTTTCGCTTGCTTGCGCAGTAACGCTCTCAATCGACGTCGGATAAACTTGTCGATCCGACTGAAGGTCCAGGATCGGGC
>NZ_KB899117.1 GCF_000378045.1 Marinobacterium rhizophilum DSM 18822 | reverse complement strand
GGCCGATTCTTATCGCTTAATGCTGCAGGATCTGGCTCGGGAGCAACTGGGTCCTTTCGTCTTGTCGAAGGTTATCGAACACTCCCGCTACCTTATTTATGAGCCGATTCTTATCGCTTAATGCTGCAGGATCTGGCTCAGGAACAGCTGGGTCCTTTCATGCTGCGGGTGATCGAAGAACTCATGGGGGTTGTTCTCTTCGATAATCTGCCCGGCATCCATGAAGATGACCCGGTTGGCCACGGTTTTGGCAAAGCCCATTTCGTGAGTCACGCACAGCATGGTCATGCCTTCCTGGGCGAGCTCGATCATGACGTCCAGTACCTCCTTGATCATCTCCGGGTCGAGCGCCGAGGTGGGCTCATCGAACAGCATGACATCGGGGTTCATGCACAGACTGCGTGCAATGGCCACACGCTGTTGCTGGCCGCCGGAGAGCTGGCCCGGATACTTCTTGGCCTGCTCGGGGATGCGGACGCGTTCCAGGTATTTCATGGCGTTCGCTTCTGCGTCCTTGCGAGACTCCTTGTTGACCCAGATGGGCGCCAGTACGCAGTTCTCCAGTACCGTCAGGTGGGGAAACAGGTTGAAGTGCTGGAATACCATGCCGACGTTGCGGCGGATATTCTCGATCTTTTTCAGGTCCTCTGTCAGATGAATGCCGTTGACGATGATCTCGCCCTGCTGGTGCTCCTCAAGCCGGTTGATGCAGCGAATCATGGTCGACTTGCCGGAGCCGGAAGGGCCGCAAATAACAATGCGCTCGCCTTTCTGGACCTGCAGGTTAATGTTTTTCAGAACGTGAAAATCGCCGTACCACTTGTTCAGGTTGCGCAGCTCGACGGCCAGGTTTGCCTGCTTGATCTGTGGCTCAGTCATGGTAAATAGTCTCCAAACACATTAGTTACGGCCGCCATGACCGGTATGCAGCAGCCGTTCGAGGTGCTGGCTGTAACGGGACATGCCAAAGCAGAAGATCCAGAACATCAGGGCAATAAAGATATAGCCTTCGGTGGCATAGCCGATCCAGTCGGGGTCGTTGCTTGCCGCCTGAACAATCGCCAGCAGGTCAAACAGACCGATAATCACCACCAGGCTGGTGTCCTTGAACAGGGCGATAAAGGTGTTGACGATGCCGGGAATCATCATCTTCAGCGCCTGGGGCAGAATGATCATAATCATTTTCTTCCAGTAGCTCAGGCCCAGAGCATCGGCGGCCTCGTACTGGCCCTTGGGGATCGCCTGCAGCCCGCCGCGCACGACTTCCGCCATATAGGCCGACTGGAACAGGATAATGCCGATCATGGCCCGCAGCAGTTTGTCGAACGAGATGTCTTCGGGAAAGAACAGCGGCAGCATGACCGAGGCCATGAAGAGTACCGTAATGAGCGGTACGCCGCGCCAGATCTCGATATAGACCACCGACAGTGAACGCACGATTGGCATCTCCGAACGTCGGCCCAGTGCCAGCAGAATGCCGAATGGCAAGGCGGCAACAATACCAATGACGGCCAGTATGAGGTTCAGACTGAAGCCGCCCCACAGGTGGGTATCCACCGCGGGCATGTCGAAGGCGCCGCCTGTGAGCAAGTAGAAGGTGACGATCGGGTAGATCACCAGGGTGAGAAAGGATGCCCAGCCCTTGAACGGCATGTTGGGTAGCATCAGCCAGGCAGTCAGGATTGCCAGCATGATAAAGGACAGATTCAGGCGCCAGTATTCCCCCGATGGATAGAAACCATAGAGGAACTGATCCAGGCGCGTTGAAATGAACACCCAGCAGGCGCCGCCGCTGGTACAGGCTTCGCGGCTCTCGCCGACCCAGTCGGCGTCGATGAGCATCCATTGCACGACCGGTATCAGCCAGTAAACGGCCAGGAATCCGATGACCAGCGTGGCCACCGAGTTGAGCGGGCCGTTGAACAGATGGCGCCGCATCCAGCCCAGTACGCCAACGGTATTGGGCGGTGGGGGCAGCGCAGCTTCGATAGCATATTTCATAAAGGGAAGCTCTCCGGCAATTGGCTAGCGTTCAACCAGCGCCATGCGCTTGTTGTACCAGTTCATGAACAGCGAGGTGAGCAGACTCAGCGTCAGGTAGACCGCCATGGTCATGGAAATAACCTCAATGGCCTGACCGGTCTGGTTCAGCGTCGTGCCGGCGAATACGGATACCAGATCGGGGTAGCCGATGGCGGTGGCCAGGGACGAGTTCTTGGTCAGGTTCAGGTACTGGCTGGTGAGTGGTGGGATAATGACCCGCATGGCCTGGGGGATCACGATCAGGCGCAGGGTGCGTGTCTTGGGCAGACCCAGCGCCGAGGCTGCTTCGAGCTGCCCCTTGGGAACCGCCAGGATGCCGCCACGTACCGTTTCGGCGATAAAGGTCGAGGTGTAGATGGTCAGCGCCAGCCAGAGTGCAACCAGCTCGGGCATCAGCGTCATGCCACCGGTGAAGTTGAAGCCCCGCAATTGCGGCGCGTCCAGTGACAAGGGTGCGCCCATGATAACGAAGGTCAGCAGCGGCAGCCCCAGAATCAGGCCGGTGCTGGCCCAGCCGCTGGGAAAGATCTGCCCGGTCGCATCCTGGCGCCGGTGCGCCCAGCGCACCAGTATCAAGCTCAGCACGATGGCGACAACAAAGGCCCAGAACACCATGCCCAGACCCTCTTCCGCCACCGGGCGTGGTACGGACAAGCCGCGTACGTTCAGAAAGCTGCCAAGGAACTCGATGCTCTGGCGAGGGGAGGGTAGTGAGCGCAGTACCGCGAAGTACCAGAAAAACATCTGTAGCAGCAGCGGTATGTTGCGAAAGATTTCGATATAGATGGTCGATAGCTTGGCGATCATCCAGTTGTCGGAGAGGCGCGCAACCCCCATCACGAATCCCAGCAGGGTTGCCGCGATAATACCCAGTACTGATACCAGAATGGTGTTGAGCAAGCCAACGATGAAGGTACGGCCGTAGCTGTCGGCGGCGGTGTAATCGATCAGGGAAAGGGGAATGCTGAAGCCGGCTTCATCAGTCAGAAAGCCAAAGCCGGTGGTGATGCCGCGGGTTTCAAGGTTGTTCAGGGTGTTGCTGACGATGGAAAAGAGGAAAAAGCCAATAATGCCGATCAGTAAGGCCTGGAAGATCAGCGCGCGCTTGGCGGGGTCGTTCCAGAAGCGGGTTTCGCTGCTGGGGGCGCGCGAGCTGCCCGGCTTGTCGGCCTTGGGTGTGTCTTCGGACATAGTGTCCTCCGTGGGAGCCCCGCTGGCATTACGCTGTATCACGACACCAACGGGCTCTGGGACCGATATTTGTTAACGACTGGCGCCCTTGAGCGCCAGTGACCTTGCGTGCCTGGCCCGCAGGCACGGCTCGTCTGCGGGTTTAACGCATCGGTGGTGCGTACTGGAAGCCTCCCTGGTTCCAGAGGGCGTTGATGCCACGGTCTATTTTCAGCGCCGAGTCCTTGCCGACGTTGCGGTCAAAGGATTCAGCGTAATTGCCCACCTGCTTGATGATCTGGTAAGACCAGTCATCGGCGATATCCAGGCCCTTGCCCTTGGGGCCATCAACACCCAGCAGACGCTTGATGTTGGGGTTTTCGCTGGATTTCATTTCGTCGGCGTTGGCTGAAGTGACACCCAGCTCCTCGGCGTTGAGCATGGCAAAGAGTGACCATTTGACGATGTTGAACCACTGATCGTCACCCTGGCGCACGACAGGACCCAGGGGCTCCTTGGAGATGACTTCAGGCAGCGCAACCACGGCATCAGGATCACTCATGCGGGTGCGCAGACCATAGGCCTGGGACAGGTCGGTGGTGAAGGAGTCGCAACGGCCGGTATCGAAGCTGCTGGCCGCCTGTTCATTGGTATCGAACACCACCGGCGTAAAGGTGATGCCGTTGGCGCGGAAGTAATCGGACAGGTTGAGTTCGGTGGTGGTCCCGGACTGCACACAGACGGTGGCGCCATCCAGCTCCTTGACGCTGGTCAGGCCCAGGTCCTTTTTAACCAGGAAGCCCTGGCCGTCGTAGTAGGTCACGCCGGTGAAGTTCAGGCCCAGCTGGGTATCGCGCGTCTGGGTCCAGGTGGTAACGCGGGAGAGTACGTCGATCTCGCCGGACTGCAGCGCGGTGAAACGCTCCTTGGCGGTGAGGGGGATGTATTTCACCTTGGTGGCATCGCCCAGTGTTGCTGCGGCGACACTGCGACACACATCGACATCGAGCCCTTTCCAGTTGCCCTGTTCATCCGGTACGGAAAAACCCGGCACGCCGCTGGTAACGCCACAATGTAATACGCCGCGTGCCTTGACTGCTTCCAGCGTACCTTCCGCTGCAGCCAGGCCAGAGATGGCGGTTGACATCACAATGGCTGTCGCGAGAGCTTTTTTCATCATGGAATGGTTCTCCTGAGATATGAAATGTAATTTTTATTCTATTCGGTGGACGGGTATGCGCTGGTCGATGTGAGCGCTCTAATTGGAAATAAAAGCAATTGACGTGCCACAACTTCAACTTGCTGTCTCGACAGGATTCTGAGCCCTTTCAGACGCCACTGTAACGAGACGCACAGATGAAACAACCTAACGATAGACCATCTTTTTTTGCCTGTACAATGACTTACGGCAAAGACCCAAGTGCCCCGTGCAGTGTCTCCTGATTAGAATATCCATGCGAAATATGGTGATACTGGCGTGCCAGTCACCACGGCTGTTTCAGCAAAGTACCGCGCTATTCTGCTGTCGTGGTGACGGTCGAGCCGCGGTCCCGGGCTAAGGGCGGTTCATGTGAAGGACGACAGGCGCATCACGCATGCGGCACCGGTTGCGCCGCGTTGCGGCGATGCGCGGCTGTGATCGGGCATAGCCTGTGCGGGCCTATCGGTTCCAGGGCATACGGGCCATCAGCAGGCCGAGCGCGCACCGGTTTGTTGCACCGGCAAAGATTAGCCCGGCGCCGACGAATGCGGACAGGGCATAGCCCACCGGCGTCACCGCAGTGCCCAGCAGAACCCCCAGCAGTATCAGGCTGCCGGCGGCGATGCGTACCTGTCGCTCCAGGCTGATGCCGCTTGCCGGTTGCTGCTGGGCAGTGTGCTGTTGCAATGCGTTCAGGCCGCCTTCGATGATGACCAGCGGATTAGGGCACTGCTTGCTTAACTGCTCGGCAGCGGCCTGCGCGCGTGCACCGCTTTGGCATAGTAAATAGAGTGTTTGGGACGGTGCCAGCTGTGCTATACGGTCAGCTTCCTTTTGCAGGTCGTGCAGCGGAATGTGCAGGCTGCCGGGGATATTCTGCTGGCGATATTCGTTGCCGCTGCGAACATCAAGCACTGTGCAGGCCTCGGTATGGCATCGTTGAGCAAAATCCTGGGCAGAAAGAGTGGTAATCGAGGCGGTCATGGGCGTGGCTCCGGTGGCGTAAAAAAACCATTATATTAGTTTTTGCTAATAAAGAAAGTTCTGTATTTATATCCGTTAAGGAGCCGGCCGGTGGCTGCAGTGTGCGTGCAGCCGAATCATGTGATGAAAATGTGTCGAACAGGTGACCGCTCACGGGTGGGGCCCGGCAGTAGAGAAGGCGCGGATGAACTGCCCGTCAACAGAGCGGGTTAGGCCCATGATCAGGTTGCCGGCGCAATTGTAGGCCCTCTGTCGTGTGGCAGACCTGGAGTGATCTTGGGGCTATCGTGGGTTTTCGTTGTGGTCGAAGACTGGATGAATACGGCAGAGGGCAGCAGGCAGGGCTGCGGGGGATGGGAACGTCATTGATGGCATCGAGCCACGCGCTTGCCCTGCAATTCAGCTAATCACAGGGCAAGCGCGATGAGTCTTACTTGATTCGCATGCCGGGCTGGGCGCCTTCGTGGGGTTCCAGAATCCACAGATCCTGGCCACCGGGCCCGGCGGCCAGCACCATGCCTTCGGAGACACCAAACTTCATCTTGCGCGGTGCCAGGTTCGCGACCATGACGGTAAGCTTGCCTTCGAGCTGTTCCGGTGCGTAGGCAGACTTGATGCCGGCGAACACATTGCGGGTTTCCCCGCCCAGATCCAGGGTCAGTCGCAGCAACTTGTCGGCGCCCTCAACATGCTCAGCCCTGGCGATTCTGGCAATGCGCAGGTCAACCTTGGCAAAATCAGGGAACTCGATGGTGTCCGCCACGGGCTCTGCCGCCAGCGGGCTTTGCGCAGCCGGTGCGGCCGGTGTAGCCGGCGCGGGGGCCGGTATCGACTGCTTGGAGTCTTCAACCATTTTGTCGATGGCATCGGGCTCAACGCGCTGCATCAGCGGCTTGAACTTGTTAATGCGGTGGTTCAGCAGTGGGGTCTGGATGTCATCCCAGGCGAAGCCGTCGATGTTCAGGAACGTGGCGGCCTCGTCGGCGACCTGGGGCAGAATCGGTGCCAGGTAGCTGAGGATAACGCGGAACAGGTTGATTCCCAGGGTGCAGCTGTCCTGAACCTCCTGTGCCCGTTCTGGCTGTTTTGCCAGCACCCAGGGTTCGGCGGCATCAATATACTGGTTGGCCTTGTCGGCGATATGCATGATTTCGCGCATGGCACGGGCGTATTCGCGTTGCTCGTAGGCCTGAGCGATGGTTTCGCCCATTTTGACAGCATCATTATAGAGCTCGGGCTGAACCAGGCTGGCGCCAAGCTGGCCGTCGAATTTCTTGGCGATAAAGCCGGCACAGCGTGACGCAATGTTCACCACCTTGTTGACCAGGTCGGCATTCACACGCATGCGGAAATCATCCAGGCTCAGGTCGATATCGTCGATACCGGAACCCAGCTTGGCGGCAAAGTAGTAGCGCAGGTATTCGGGGCGCAAATGCTTGAGGTAGCTTTCGGCCATGATGAAGGTGCCGCGGGACTTGGACATCTTCTGCCCGTTGACGGTCAGAAAACCGTGGCAGAATACGCCGTTGGGCTTGCGAAAGCCCGCGCCTTCGAGCATGGCTGGCCAAAACAGGGTGTGGAAGTAGGCGATGTCCTTGCCGATGAAGTGGTACAGCTCGGCGTCGGAGGACGCGCCCCAGTAGTCGTCAAAGTCGACGTTGTTTTTCTCGCACCAGTTCTTGAAGCTGGCCATGTAGCCAATGGGGGCGTCCAGCCAGACGTAGAAGTACTTGCCGGGCGCATCGGGAATTTCGAAGCCCCAGTACGGCGCATCGCGGGAGATGTCCCACTGCTGCAGGCCCGATTCAAACCACTCGTTGAGTTTGTGAATCATCTGCTCTTGCACGTGCTTGTCGACCCAGGTGCGCAGGAACTGTTCAAAATCGCCGAGCTTGAAGAAGAAGTGTTCAGAGTCCTTCTCGACCGGTTTTGCACCGGAGATGGCCGAATAGGCGTTCTTCAGTTCGACTGGGCTGTAGGTGGCGCCACAGGCTTCGCAGGAGTCACCGTACTGATCGGCCGCACCGCATTTGGGGCACTCGCCCTTGACGAAACGATCCGGCAGGAACATCTGCTTTTCGGGGTCATAGGCCTGGGTGATCGTGCGGCGGGCGATGTGACCGGCGTCGTTGAGGCGCTGGTAGATCAATGCCGCGAAGTCGCGGTTTTCGGGCGAGTGGGTGGAATAGTAGTTGTCAAAACCCACCATGAAGCCCGCGAAGTCGCGCTGATGTTCGGTACTGACCTGGGCGATCAGTTCTTCAGGGCTGATGCCCAGCTGATCGGCCTTGAGCATGATGGGGGTACCATGTGCATCATCCGCACACACATAGGTGCACTGATGGCCGCGCTGCTTCTGGAAGCGCACCCAGATATCGGTCTGGATGTATTCCACCAAATGGCCCAGATGAATGGGGCCGTTGGCATAAGGCAGGGCACTGGTAACGAGGATCTTGCGCGGATTCTGGGTCATAAGTCGGCTAATGGAACCTGGTAGACTGAAACAAAGTTGTCGGATTCTACGCTTTTTGGCGCTGTATATGAACCGATCCGCGGTCGACAAAGCATGTTTTTCCGGCTAAAAAGAGTGCATCACTGTGCACCTATAAGGATGTTGAATGAGCCCGCCAACAGGCCGCGATCAAACCTGCAGAATTCTGTTCTGTGATTCCAAGCTCAGCCATCGCGGGGCGGCTCATGAAGTGGGCAAGCATGCGGGCTGGGATGTACTTTGTCTGGATGACGAGGGTGAGGTCCAGACGCGGATGAAATACTACGACTGCCAGGTGTTGGTCGTCGTGGCTCATCAGCAGCCATACAGGGCGCTGGGGTTGCTGAAAAAGGTGGCTGACGAGCGTCCGGGGATCTTGCGTATACTGATCAGCGGACACCTTACACCGGCCAGTTCCGCGCGGGCGCTGGAAGTGGCCCACCAGACGCTGCCTGACACCGCCAGTGGTGTCGAGATTTGCGCTGCCATCGAATATGCGCTGAAGATTGAAGGTCTGGTTAACAAGTCAGCCATTCGGGATTACATCAGTGGTCTGGGGCGACTGCCCACCTTGCCAACGGTTTATCGTGAGCTGAATGAAGCCTTGAATTCCGACGTGGCCGATGCCAAAAACATTGCCAGTATTATTGAGCAGGATCCGGCCATTGCCGCCAAGATCATGCAGCTGGTCAATTCGGCCCTGTTCGGCCTGCGCCGCCAGATCAGCCGTATCGATGAGGCGGTGACCATTATCGGTGTACGCATGATCCGTGATCTGTTGCTGGCCACGCACCTGTTCAGCCGTTTCCGGCAGCGCGATACCTGGACGGCGTTCTCCTTCTCCAAGCTACATCAGCGTTCCATGCTGGTCGCCCGTCTGGCGCAGCAGCTGGGTGCGGATGCAGGACTGGATCGCAATCAGCAGGGGCAGGCCTTTCTGGCCGGCCTGCTGCACGATTTTGGCATTTCGGTATTGGCCAACAAGGACCCGGAGGCTTATCAGACCCTGATGGGTGAAGCCGTGCGTCTGGGGCAGCCCATGTATGCCATGGAGAAAATGCGCCTGGGGCTCACCCATGCCGAAGCCGCAGCCTATCTGCTGGGAATGTGGAATTTGCCGTTCAGCGTGGTCGAGGCCGTGCTGCTGCACCATTTTCCGGCCGCATCCCCCAGTAGCCGTTTTGAGCCCTTGACTGCGGTGCATCTGGCCGACGCGCTCCTGCCTGCCCTGGTCAACGGCCCCGGTGCCGACCTCTCGTGCAAGTTGTCGGAATCCTATCTGGAGCGCCTGGGGATCGCGAAGAATCTGTCGCGCTGGCAGATGATGGCCAACGAGTACCGGCTCAAGCTCGAACCCGGCCCGGTCTCTCGCTAACGATGGTGGCCGTTTTCTGGCAATGATCGGCCGTCGTCAGGCAGTACGCAGTGGCGCTGCATAGCCATGCTTGAGGCGCTTTGATGGCGGCGGCGGGGCTGATAGAATGCCGCGCTTTCCCGACAGATCCCGGATACTACCCTGATGGCATTACCCAACGTTGACCCGACCCTCTACCAGGCGCTTCTGGCCGAGAAGTGTGACGCCGTGCGCGAGGACTTCTCTTCCTTCGCGCTGCCGCAGGTTGAGGTTTTCCCGTCGCCACCGGAGCATTACCGGATGCGGGCTGAATTTCGGGTCTGGCACGATGGGGATGATCTTTACTATGTGATGTTTGAGCCCGGCAACAAGCGCCAGCCGGTGCGTGTTGATCACTGTCCCATGGTGTCGCGCCGTATCCACGATGTCATGTTCCCGATGCTGGAGGTGATCAAGGCTGATCCCGCCCTGCGTTTTCGCCTGTTCCAGATCGATTTTCTCAGCACTCTGTCCGGTGACCTGCTGGTGACGCTGCTGTATCACCGCCCCATCGAGGACGAGTGGGAAACGGCGGCCCGGGCGCTGGCCGAGCAGTTTGACATCGAAATCATTGGACGTTCGCGCAAGAGTAAAAAAGAGCTGGGGCGTGACCACGTGATTGAGCGGCTGAATATCAATGGTCGCGAGTATCGCTACAAGCAGGTGGAGAACTGCTTTACCCAGCCCAATGCCGAGGTCTGCCGTTCGATGATCGGCTGGGCGCTGGATGTGACCGATGGGGCCGGTGGTGATCTTGTGGAGCTTTACTGCGGCAATGGTAACTTTACACTACCGCTGGCACAGAATTTTGGCCGTGTGGTTGCGACTGAGATTGCCAAGGTGTCGGTACGCGCGGCCGAATTCAATATCGCCGAGAACGGTATCGACAATATTGATGTTGTGCGAATGTCATCGGAGGATTTTTCCCAGGTGCTCAAGGGCGAGCGCGAAGCCCGCCGCACGGCTCATCTTGACCTGGCCAGCTGCAATTTCACCACGGTGCTGGTGGATCCGCCGCGCTCCGGATTGGACGCCGATACCGTGGCGCAGGTCAGCGAGTATCAGCATATCGTCTACATTTCCTGCAATCCCGAGACCCTGAAGGACAATCTCGCGACCCTGACGCAAAGCCATCGCATCGAGCGTTTTGCGATCTTCGATCAGTTCCCCTACACGCACCATCTGGAATGCGGCGTGTACCTCACGCGCCGGTAATTCAGGTTTCCTGCCGCTGGCCACGGGCAGCGCCTCAGAGCAGGCGGATGCCCTGTACCAGCACCATGATCGCACCGAACAGCGAGATCGACAGCAGCAGGGGTTTGGCGCTGCGCTTGTCGATGTGATGGTCGATGCGTCGTGCAACAAACACGCCGGCAATCAGGCCCGGCACCATCTTCAGTGTCAGCAGCAGGGATGCCAGCGGCAGGCTGCCGGTGAATGCCAGCATGGCCAGGGTAATGGGCAGGCCCGCCAGGAAAAATGCCGCCAGCTCGCTGCGTGCCGTCAGCACATTGGACTCCTGGTACACCAGCGCCATGGGGGGGCCGCCCACCGAGGTTGCAGTACCGATCAGACCGGATAAAAATCCGGCAACGGACAGTGAACGCGTCGACATGCTGATGCGGATGCTATTGCGCCAGCTGAGTGCGACCGACAGCAGCAAAGTGCTGCCGAGAATCAGGCTCAGTACTGCCGGGGATACCGATGCCAGCAGCAGCGCCCCCAGCCAGGAGCCCGGCACCCGGGCGATCAGTGCCGGCATCAGGCGACGCCATGAAAGATGCTGCCGGCCGCGCGCCACCATGTAGCCGGACAGCAAGGCACCCAGGATGATGAGCGACACCGGGATATAGAGCGGGTCGATCAGAAACAGCAGGGGCGCAGCGACCAGGCCAAAGCCGATACCCACCACGCCCTGCAATGCAATGCCCGCGGTGACAATGACCAGGGCCAGTAAATCCCAGAGGCTGTAGATCATTGCAGGTCCCTTGCCGGTGATGCGGAGTTGGTGCTGCAGCCGACAAGGCGTGCAGGGAGAGCCGCATTATAGACCCGCCGACTGGCAGACGTGTCAGCCAGTCTGGACTTTCGCATGGGCCACAGGGACGGTGCCAGTCTATCGCCCGCCGGCTCCTCGACGGGACTGTTCGGTATTTTCGACCAGCACCTTTTCGCCCAGCTGGTTGAGGGTCTGCCACAGGACTTCGCTGATCTCGATACCGCTTTCCAGGGTGGCACGTCCAGTGGCAGCAAAGGCATCGGGTTCTACGGTGCGCCAGCTGACCCGATCATCGGGGCTGGACATGAGCTGAGCCGCGATGTTGACCCGGTCGCTGCAGATCAGCGTCATGGTCTGTTTTTCCAGCGTGCGGCTGCCGGTTTTGAGCACCGCTTCGCTATAGCGCGGATAGCGCTCGCCTGCGCCGATGCTGGCGACATGTTCGGTCGCGGGTTGAGTGCCGTTCTGCCAGTAGGCCATCATGCTGATACCGCGACGACCGCAGTCTGCCAGAAGCTTTAGGATGAACTTGCGGTTGTGGCAGTGCTGCACCTTGAGGGTCGCTATACCGGCCTTGAGCGCCTTGGCATGGGCCAGGTCCAGCACCAGTGCCAGGCTGTTGAGGGCGCTGCGGCCATGGCAGTCGACGATGGCGGAACTGGCATCCTCAAACAACAGCTCAACAGCAGCCTTGTCGTCATCGTTGACGTAAGGCAGGGCGCGCTCGAGTTCGCTAAAACCCTGTTCTGAATGCATTTCCAGCCAGCTTACCATCTGGGCGGCGTCTTCATAGGTGCCAACGAAGTAGCCCATGCCCTCGAAGGAGCGCTTCAGGGTCGCGTTCAGTTCGTTCAGTGAAATACGCATCAGCGGGTTTCCTCGGTGTCGATGGCTGGCGTCAGGGGCAGGAACCAGTCATCGTCAAACGGCTGACCGATATCATCCAGCAGGGGTGCACCCTGGAACATGGTGTTGCGCACCCACAGGCGGGAGCGGGGGTCGAACTTGCTGACGCCAAAGAACGCCAGCTTGCAGCGCAGCAGATGCATGGGCAGTACATCCTGATCCAGCAGGTTGGCCTGAATGTCGCCATAGACACAGTGCCGCAGGCTCTGGATGCGCCGCACGATGCCGCGATACTCCGGTTTCTGGAACAGGAAGTAGGCGCAGCTGTGCTCCGGATACTGGGCGGCATAGTCGCACAGGCTGCGGTAACACTGGGCCACCTGCAGGCCAATGCCCAATGGCATCTGCCTGGCTCGGCCGCAATCGAGTTCGCTGCCGCCCAGACGCGGTTCCTGTTTTTCCTGTGACCGGTACCAGAATGTTTCGGTGGCGCGCGGGGCCTCGAAGTCGATGTCCAGCGCCCAGCGGTAGCGCTCTTCAATCAGTGCCCGGAGCTCGGCTACCGACATGCCGGGTGCCAGGTCCTGATGTTCGGTGACGCCGGTGTGGTCCTCCAGTTCGTCCACCAGATCAGGATAGACCTCGAAGAGAATGGAGTTGACCATCTCCTGTCCCTGCAGGCTGCAGTGTTGTTCGGCCCAGGCGATCAGGCTGTTCCAGTCGCGAGGTTCATGTTCGCCCAGGTAGTGTTGCAGGGCCGCCAGATCTGCGACGACCTCTCCATTCTTGCCTGTCTGCCAGTCATCCTCAGTGACGATTTCCCGAGTGTGCTGATGCGCCCGTACCGCCAGTGCCTTGAAGCGGGTCAGGCGCTCGGGACCGGGCACGCCAAAGGTGCGAATACGGGCCAGGGCGAGTTCCCGCATTTCGATCCAGCGGTTGATCAGCAGCGGATGGTTGATCAGATAGGGCGCCATGCCAAGGCCGGTGGAATTGCCGATACCGAAATAGCGTTTGATCTGCGGCTGCATGGCTACTGCCTGTTCGGGTGCTCGGGCTCTGGCGATGTGCTCGGCTTGGGTCAGGCTGAAGTTGCGCAGCATGAAGCAGGTAAACATTTCGGCGGCAAAGGGTCTGGCAAAATCACTGTGCCTGGCCGCCACCTTCTGCCAGTCGGCCATGCCCAGCTTGCCGCTGCCATAGACCGCAGTGGTACGGTACAGATAGCCCACCTGGGTGATGCGTTTTACGTCCGGCTGTTTGCCTTTGGCCAGTTGATCGACCACATAGTCGAAGTTGCGGGCGCTGCGATTGGCCCTGGAGAGTACAAACACGCGGGCATCGACGCGGCCGGCTTCCTGTTTGGGCACGTTCTGGCGCAGCTGCTCAACGTAGGCATCATCGACCTCGCCTTCGCACAGCGCCATGGTCAGATCCCACTGGGTGGCGATGACGCGATCGTTACGATCTTCCGGGGCCAGATAGCTGGAGAAGAGCACAAAACTGTAGAGGCTGGTGGGTGTTTGGATGCGATAAACCACGGTGCCATATCCGTCAGAGTCCAGCTCCAGGCGCACGGCGTCGATACTCCAGCGCTCGCGCATGATGCGTCGCACCAGGGTGCGCATAAAGCTCAGGCGGCTCTGATGCAGGCTGCCAAGGCGCTCGAGATCCATGACCTGGCTGGCGGGTCTGAGGGCGAGTGCGCCGGGGCCCTTGAGTTCGGCCTGGATGACAGCAGGATTGATCATTGTTGTTATCCTCGTACAGCTAAAATATAGGCCCTCGATTGGACGGATGGGCCTGTGTGCCAGGCGGGTGCCCGGCAGGTTCGGTGGCGGTGTTAATACCCGTTCAGGTTATGAGTGAATACTCATCCGTTTCCGATGGCTGTACAAATCAGTTCGTTCAATCATTTGATAAGGTTTTCAAATGTGGATCGGGATAATGTCGAGCCTTACTTATTGTAAGGCCGGGTTGCCAGCGCTCGGGCATGTCTCTTACTGCTGTCTCTCTGGCGGTGCCAGCTTTCCCTCGGTCGTGAGAATGAAATCCACCAGTGCCTGGGCCGGCGGCGTCAGCGAACGATGGGCCTGGCTGAGGATGCCGATCTGGCGCACCACTTCGGGGTCGGCCAGGGGAATGAACTTCAGGTTGGGGTTGTCCTGGGGGAAGGCGAACCAGGGCAGCGTGGTGATGCCCATATCGACGTCGAGCATGGCGATCAGCGAGATCATGTTGGAGATGTAGAACTGGGCACTGTCGATCAGTTCTTCGGCGTCACTGTTGGCCAGCAGGCGGGTGGTACCGTTGCTGATCTGGCGGTGGCCGCGCAGCTGCTTCCAGTTGAGGTGGGTTTCGCCGGCCAGCGGATGGTCGCGGTGACAGACCACACCGACGCGGTCTTCCCACACCGGTATAAAGGTCTTGTCGCTCTGGGCCTCCCACAGGCTGGCGATGCCAAAATCCACCTGCCTGCTTTCCACCATTTCCAGCACGGTATCGGAGCTTGCATCAAAGATGCTCAGGTGCAGGTCCGGCGTGTTGGCCATGAAGCGCTGCAGAATACTGGGCAGCATGCGGCTGGCGACAGACGGCACCACCGCCAGGCGAAGATGCCCGGTTTTGTGCTGCACCAGCAGCGCCATGTCTTCGGCGATACGGTCGTGGTGGGCGATCAGCTCCTTGGCCTGGGGCAGAAAGTGCAGCCCGAAGGGCGTGAGTTCGGTCTTGGCGGTCTTGGCATTGCGCTTTTCGAACAGGCCTTCACCCAGCTTGTTTTCCAGGTCCCGTATCGACAGCGAAATGGCAGGCTGGGTTCGGTGAGCCTTTGCGGCAGCGGCGTGGAAACCTTTCAGCTCGGCGACCCAGACAAAATGACGCAGCTGTGCAATCTTAAGTTCGGCCAGCATAATAAGTTCTCCTTATCAGGCAATATTTACTATTAATTTTTATTATTAAGTGGCCCATTCTAGTATGCAAGCAACGAATAGGAGGTGCTTATGTCTGACGCAATTTATCGTAACTACATCGACGGCAACTGGGTTGAAGGACACTCAACCGTTGCCAATATCAGCCCGTCCGATATCAGCGATCTGGTCGGACACTATGCGCAGGCCGATGCCGCTCAGACCGAGCAGGCGATTGAAGCCGCCGTTCGTGGCCAGGAAGCCTGGGCGCAGAGCGGTCTGGAACAGCGCTATTCGGTGCTGATGTCGATCGGCGACGAGCTGATTGCGCGCAAGGACGAGCTGGGCCGCCTGCTGTGCCGTGAAGAAGGCAAGACGCTGGCCGAAGGCGTGGGTGAGGTCTACCGCTCCGGTCAGTTCTTCCACTATTACGCGGCCGAAGTGCTGCGTCAGATGGGTGAAACCGCCGACTCGGTCCGCCCTGGCGTGGAAATAGAAACCCGTCGCGAGCCGGTGGGTGTGGTGGGCATCATTACGCCCTGGAACTTCCCGGTGGCCACTGGCGCCTGGAAAATTGCGCCAGCGCTGGCCTTTGGTAACGCGGTTGTCTTCAAACCGGCCAACCAGGTGCCGGCCAGTGCCTGGGCACTGACCGAGATCATCTCGCGTCAGGGGCTGCCCGCGGGCACCTTTAACCTGGTTATGGGGCCGGGTGCGGCGGTCGGCGATACGCTGATCCACTCCAAGCGCATCAATGCACTGACGTTCACCGGGTCGCTGGAAACCGGTCGCAAGGTGGCCGCCGCCACCGCGGTGAACCTGGTCAAGTGCCAGCTGGAAATGGGCTCCAAGAATGCGCTGGTGGTGCTGGATGATGCCGATCTTGAGCAGGCGGTGGAATGTGCGGTCAGCGGTGCCTTCTTCGGCACCGGGCAGAAGTGCACAGCGTCGTCGCGCCTGATCGTCACCGAGGGCATTCATGACCGCTTTGTCGACGCCGTGATCGAGCGCCTGAAAAAGATTCGCGTCGGCAACCCGCTGGAGGACGGCATGCATATCGGTGCCGTGGCTGATGCCCGTCAGCTGGAACAGAACCTGCGTTACGTTGAACTGGCCAAACAGGAAGGTGCCCGCCTGGTGTTTGGTGGCGAGCGTATCCAGGCGTCCACCGATGGCTATTACATGCAGCCGGCGCTGTTCGTCGACAGCACCAATGCAATGACCGTCAACCGTGAAGAGGCCTTTGCGCCGCTGGCCTGCGTGATCAAGGTGAAGGATTTCGAGGAAGCCCTGGCGACTCTTAATGATACTGATTTTGGTCTCACTGCTGGCATCATGACCCAGTCGCTGAAGTACGCCAGCGAATTCAAACGCCGCGCCAAGACCGGCTGTGTGATGGTCAACCTGCCGACTGCCGGCACCGATTACCACGTGCCTTTCGGCGGTCGCAAGAACTCCAGCTTCGGTCCGCGGGAGCAGGGCAGCTACGCCCGTGAGTTCTACACCGTGGTCAAAACCACCTACATTCGCGCCTGATCGCGCAGTGAGCCGGGCGCCGCTGTGTCCCACAGCTCGGCGCCTGGCGTTCGCTCGCCCTTAATTACCTGTCTCTACGGGGGCCAACCGATGCATAACGAACTGATAGTGATCGACGGTCTGCAGTACTCGCACTGGGATCGCGGCATTTTTGAACAGCTGCAAGAAGGCGGTGTGACCGCGGTGCATGTCACCGTTGTGTACCACGAAAACGCCCGCGAAACCCTGACCCGCCTGGGTGAGTGGAATCGGCGTTTCGAGCAGCACGGCGACCTGATCATGCCGGTGCGCCATGCCGGCGATATCCGTCGTGCCAAGGAACTGGGCAAGGTCGGGATTATATTTGGTGCCCAGAACTGTTCGCCGATCGAGGATGAAATAGCCCTGATCGAAGTGTTTCGCGAACTGAATCTCATGATCATGCAGCTGACCTACAACAACCAGAGCCTGCTGGCGACCGGCTGCTATGAGTCGGACGACAGTGGCCTGACCCGCTTCGGCAGGCAGGTGGTCGGCGAGATGAACCGCGTCGGCATGATTGTGGACATGTCCCACAGCGCCGAGCGCAGCACCCTCGAGGCCATCGAGTACTCGCAGCGCCCGATCGTGATCTCCCACGCCAATCCGGATTTCTTCCACGCCGCCAAGCGCAACAAGTCCGACAAGGTACTGCAGGCACTGGGCGAATCCGGTGGTCTGCTGGGTTTCAGCCTGTACCCGTTCCACCTCAGGAACGGCTCGGACTGCACGCTGGACGATTTCTGCGACATGGTCGCACGCACCGCCGACATCATGGGTGTCGAGCAGATCGGCATTGGCACCGATCTGTGTCAGGACCAGCCGTTGTCGGTGCTGGAATGGATGCGTAACGGGCGCTGGTCCAAGGTCATGGACTATGGCGAAGGCTCCGCCGCCAATTCGCAGTGGCCCAAGCCACTGTCCTGGTTCCGCGATAGCCGCGACTTCCCCAACATTACCGCCGGCCTGCTCAGGCGCGGTTTCGGCGCCGAGGATGTGGCGCGGATCATGGGGCTCAACTGGCTCAATTTTCTGGATCAGGGGTTGCAGCCGCGCGGCTGAAACCGACTGAAAAAGTGACCCTTTCCCGTAACGGGAATCTCTCAGGAGGCTAGCATGAATAACAACAATCAGGCCCCGGTGGCGAACGTCGATATGCCGCTCCCCAAGTACAAACTGCTGGCAGATGTCGATCTGCCGGTGTTTTTTCTCAGTGGCGGCGCGCTGCTGCTGTTCGTCATCTTTGCCCTCTATGACATCGAGCTGATGTCGGGCTGGGTCAACAGCGCCTTTGCGGCTTCGACCAGGATGTTCGGTGCCTACTGGCAGGTTCTGCTGCTGCTGACCTTTGTCATCGGTCTGTGTCTGGCGATCGGTCGCACCGGTGCGGTAGTCCTCGGCGGCATCAGGGTACCGGAGATCTCCACCTTCAAGTGGATCTGCATCATCATGTGCACCCTGCTGGCGGGTGGTGGCGTGTTCTGGGCCGCGGCCGAGCCGATGGCGCACTTCACGTCGCCGCCACCGCTGTTTGCCGACGCCGGCAACGAAAGCGGTACCGCACAGGCTGCGTACAATGCGCTGGCCCAGAGCTTTATGCACTGGGGCTTCCTGGCCTGGGCGATCCTCGGCAGTCTGACCGGCATCGTCTACATGTACCTGCACTATGAGAAGGGCCTGCCGCTTAAGCCGCGCACCCTGCTGTATCCGGTGTTCGGTGATTACGTGATGAAAGGGCCTTTGGGTACCTTCGTTGACGCCTGCTGCGTGCTGGCGGTAGTGGCAGGCACTGTGGGGCCTATCGGCTTCCTCGGTCTGCAGGTCAGCTTCGGGCTGGAAAAACTGTTCGGTATCCCGGATACCTACAGCACTCAGGTGACTATTCTGGTGGCCTTGATGGTGATCTACACGCTGTCCGCGGTCAGCGGCGTGACGCGAGGTATTCAGATACTCAGTCGGGCCAACGTGATTCTGGCGGTGATTCTGATGGCCTTCATCCTTGTCTTCGGACCGACGGCGTTCATATTCGATGGCTTCCTGCAGGCGTTTGGCATCTACCTGGACAAGTTCATTCCGATGGCAACCTTCCGTGCTGATCCGGGCTGGCTCGATTGGTGGACGGTATTCTTCTGGGGCTGGTTCCTGGGCTACGGTCCGCTGATGGCCATGTTCGTTGCGCGCATCTCCCGTGGCCGTACCATCCGTGAGCTGGTGCTGCTGATCTCTGTCGTGGCGCCGGTGATCACCTGCTTCTGGTTCACCATTGTGGGTGGCAGCGGGCTGGCGTTCGAGCTGGCCAATCCGGGAGTCATTTCAGAGCCCTTCACCGGTTTCAACCTGCCGGCGGCATTGCTGGCGATCACCGAACAGTTGCCCATGGGGTTCATTATCTCGGTGCTGTTCCTGATCCTGACCATCATTTTTGTCGCCACCACCGGTGACTCCATGACCTACGCGGTTTCCATGGTCATGACCGGCACGGACCATCCGCAAAGTGCGGTGCGGGTGTTTTGGGGCATCATGATGGGTGTCGTGGCGGCGCTGCTGATTTCGATCGGTTCGGGCGGCATTTCGGCACTGCAGTCTTTTATTGTGGTGACCGCTGTGCCGGTGTCCCTGGTATTGCTGCCATCACTGTGGACGGCGCCAAAAATCGCCCGTCAGATGGCGCGAGAACAAAAATTGATCGATTAAACACGGGTGCAGGCGGCCATTCACGTCGTTGCTTGCCGCCTTCTGAATGCATTTTTGAAACACCGACTTGGGAGGCCCAGGGCCTATGAAACAGATTGTCAAAACCGACTTGTATGCCTCCAAGGCGCCGCTGGAATGGGCAGTGATCGGTAACGGAACCCTCTATACCGCACAGATTCCCATCGATAGGGCGGGTCAGGTTGTCGAGGGTGGTATCGAAGCGCAGAGCCGCCAGACGATGGATAACCTGAAACATACCATTGAGGCGGCCGGCCTTGGCATGCAGGATGTGACCCAGGTGCTGATCTATGTGACGGATCGAGATTTTTTGCCGGTGTTCAACCAGATCTACGCGCAGTACTTTGAAGCTCCTTATCCCAACCGGGCAGCGATGGTGATTGCGGGCCTGGCGCGCGAAGAGATGCTGGTCGAAGTGGTCGCCTATGCGGCGGTGCCTGGCACCCGGGGCTCGTAACCCGGCATCTGAAAACTGAAAATACGGTTTTGCGCCCCGTCGTTCCTCGTGGAACGGCGGTTTTTTCGTTTTAAAATACCCGCGTTCGTGTCAGTCATTCGTGCCGGCAAACGGTTCTCACCGGGTTGGCCGAATACGCAGGTCGCGTTGGCGCTCTAAAAGCTCATGTTGAGCAAGAGGACTAGCGCCGGCCATTTCCCGAGCTGTTGCCAGAGCCGGTTTTGGGCTTGGTTTTGGGCTTCTGCGCCTGCGCTGCCTTGCGGGCAATTTCATTCATCAGGCCGCTGATATCCAGGCCCTGGTTGGCCGCCAGCTGATCGACACTTGCATAGAGATTGGTGGGAAGCGGGCGAGGGCCCGGCATGGCCTTGGCCCTTTGCTGGGCTTCCTGTTCCTGGCGTTCCTGACGCTCCTTGTCCAGGCGCAATTGCTCCAATCGAGCCTGTTCCTGGCGTTCCTGACGCTCTTTGTCCAGGCGCAATTGCTCCAGTCGAGCCTGTTCGATGCGCTCTTGTTCTGCGGCCTTTTCCTGTGCCATGAGCCTGATTTCCGCCTTCAGCTTGAAATCGAGGTCGAGAAGTTCTTCCATGCTGAGTGACATGAGCCACTCGGTTATATTGTCATTGCTCATCAATGTCCGGTTTTATTGGGTATCAGCGAGGGGCGAAAATGCCTGTCGCCTATTATGGAAGGGTTCGGCAAAAAATACAGGGTTTTAACTCCTAAAATCAAGCGTCGATTATTCAATTACCGTTGCCTTATGCCGCCATCTGCGTCAAACACGGCCGCTGTACCGTGCAGCGGGTTCACAGGTGCGGGGTTTACATTCTGAACACTGTTTAGTAATCTTCCGTGAATTAATAAACAGTGTTCAATAAATGACGGATCAGCGGAGGCATTCAATGGCCCGGCGCCGAGAGCATTCCCGTGAAGCACTTACCGAACTGGCGCTGAGCGCCGCTGAGCGCCTGCTCGACAAGCAGGGTGCGGCGTTGCTGAGCACGCGTCGTATCGCGGCCGATATCGGATACTCCGCGGCATCACTCTATTCCGTATTCAACAACTTCGATGATCTGTGCTGGCAGCTCAATGCGCGCACCCTGGCCATGTTGCTGGCGCAGCTGGATGCGCTGGGTGACAAGTCGCCGCGTGAGGCACTTAAGGCCTATGCGCTGTGCTATGTCGCGTTTGCAGCCCGCTGGCCCGAGCGCTGGAGTCTGCTGTTTGAGCATCGTACGCCCGAGACGCTGCAGGTGCCGGCCTGGCTAAATGATTCGATCGAACGGCTGTTTTTGCAGATTGAGCGCCGCCTGGCTGAACTCGTGCCCGATGCGTCGGCCACGGAACTGGCGCTAACGGCCCGTACGCTCTGGTGTGGCGTGCACGGGGTGGCGGTATTGCAGTTGCGCGGCAAGCTGTTTTTGCCGCCAGAGGGGAAACAGGAGCAGATGCTGATTACGCTGGTGGATTATCACCTCGATGGCTGGGGTCTGAACAGGGAGAGCAGGGCATGAGTGAACTTTTCAAGCTGCGCGGCTTTCTGGCCTTCGTGTCGGTGGCCTTTATCAATGCCTTTGTCGATCTCGGCCATAAAATCATTATTCAGAATACCCTTTTCAAGACCTTCGACGGTCAGCAGCAAATACTGCTCACCGCTATCGTCAATGGGCTGATTCTGCTTCCTTTTATTATGCTGTTTACGCCGGCGGGCTTTATTTCGGACAAATATCCCAAGCATCGTGTCATGCGCTTTTCCGCCTGGGGCGCGGTTCTGGTGACGCTGCTCATCACCCTGTGTTACTACCAGGGCTGGTTTGTTGCCGCGTTCGCGCTCACGTTCGTGCTGGCGCTGCAAAGTGCCTTTTATTCTCCGTCAAAGTACGGCTATATCCGCGAGTTGGTGGGCACCAGCCGTCTGAGCGAAGGCAATGGCTGGATTCAGGCGGCCACCATGGTGGCGATCCTGTCGGGCATCATGGTGTTCTCGCTGCTGTTTGAAATGCGCCTGGCTGATCTGTTGCAGTTGCCGCAGGATCCCGCACGGGTGGTGCAGCACATTGCCCCGCTGGGCTGGTTTCTGGTGGCGGGTGCCGTGTTGGAAACGGTACTGGCGCACCGCTTGCCGGCGCTGACGAACACCGATCGAAGCCTGCAGTTTGACTGGTCTGCCTATCGGCGTGGTCGCACCCTGGCGACCAATCTGTCCCATATCGCCAGAATCAGGCCCATCTGGCTGTCGATCATCGGGCTGGCGCTGTTCTGGTCGATCAGTCAGGTGATGCTGGCGGTCTTTCCGGCCTTTGCCAAGGCGTCGCTCGGGGAGCAGAACACCTTTGTGATCCAGGGCACCATGGCGCTGGCCGGCATCGGCATTATGGTCGGTTCCATGCTGGCGGGGCGGTTGTCGCGCCACCATATCAATACCGGCCTCATACCCCTGGGTGCAGCGGGTGTTGCGCTGGGGCTGGTGTTGCTGCCGCACGCCGCCTCACTGGGTTTCTCGGCAGTGCTGTTTCTCATGATTGGCCTGTTTGGCGCCCTGATGATCATTCCACTCAATGCACTGATCCAGTTCAATGCCGATCGACACGACAGCGGGCGCATTCTGGCAGGCAACAATTTTATTCAGAATGTGGCCATGCTGAGTTTTCTTGGCCTGACCGTGCTGTGTGCGTCTGCGGGTATTTCCGGTCTTTGGTTGCTGTATGGCCTGGCGATACTGGCAGTGGCCGGTGCCCTGTTCGCCATTATCACGTTGCCAGAAGCGCTGATTCGCCTGATGGTAGCCATGGTGCTCAAGCGCAAGTATCGGCTGCAGGTGCTGGGGTTTGAACATATACCCGAGGATGGGCGTGGCACGTTGCTGCTGGGTAACCATATCAGCTGGCTCGACTGGGCCATGGTTCAGATGGCCTGCCCGCGCCACGTGCACTTTGTTATGGAGCGCAGCATTTACGAACGCTGGTATCTGCGTCGCTTCCTCGACCTGTTTGGTGTGATACCGATTTCCGGCGGTAACAGCCGCGCGGCCCTGGCACGGGTTACTGAACTGCTGCAGGCCGGCAAGGTAGTCTGCCTGTTTCCCGAGGGCTCCATCAGTCACACCGGTCAGCTGGGGAGCTTCAAGAAAGGCTTTCAGCACGCCTGTGAAAGCCTCGCCGAGGATGTGGGGGCCGTTATAGTGCCGTTTTATCTGCGTGGTTTATGGGGCAGTCGCTTTTCGCGCTCCAGCAGTCGTTTGCAGGCCAGCCGCCGTCAGGGACTCAAACGGGATCTTATTGTCGCTTTTGGCGCGCCGATGCCACTGCACAGTACGGCCGAGCAGGTTAAAAAGCGTGTATTCGAGCTGTCGATCCATACCTGGAACTCCTATACCGATACGCTGGAGACCCTGCCCAGGGCCTTTATCCGCACGGCGCGCCAGGCGCCGGCGGAGTGGGCGATCAGCGACGTGCGGGGCGCGCCGATGAGTTATTCGCGCCTGCTCTGTGCCTGTGGGCTGTTCAGTCGGCGTTTCCGGCGTACAGGTGGCGCCAATATTGGGTTGCTGCTGCCGACATCCAGTGCCGGTGCGATCGCCAATATGGCGGCGCTGATGGCGGGAAAAACACTGGTCAACCTGAATTTCACGGCGTCGCCCCAGGCGCTGCTGGCGGCCGCCGACCGGGCCGCACTGGAAACGATTGTCACGTCGCGCCAGTTTCTGGTGCGCCTGGAGTCCCGGGGTATTGATACTCAGGCGTTGTTTGTCGGGCGTACCGTGCTGTACATGGAGGACCTGAAAGCGTCGATTGGCACGTTTGAAGCCCTGGCCATGCTGGTGGCTGTGAAAGTACTGCCGGTGATGCTGTTACAGGGCTGGTTGTGCAGGCATGCCCGGGTTGATGACACGGCGGCCATACTGTTTTCCTCCGGTAGCGAGGGGGCGCCCAAGGGCGTCATGCTGAGTCATCGGAATATTCTTTCCAATATCAAACAGATCGGTGATGTACTCAATGTACGTGACGATGACTGCTGGATGGCAACCCTGCCCCTGTTTCATGCCTTCGGGCTGACGGTTACCTGCCTGTTGCCACTGATCGAGGGCATACCTGTCGTCTGTCATCCGGATCCCACCGATGCAGTCAACATTGGCAAGGGCGTGGCGCGTTTCAGAGCCACCCTGATGTGTGGAACCTCAACCTTCATGCGGCTCTATCTGCGCAATAAAAAACTGCATCCGCTGATGTTTCAGTCGCTGCGCCTGATGGTGGCCGGCGCTGAACGGCTGGATCCCGCCGTACATGAAGCCTTCGAGGCGCGTTTCCATGTACCCGTGCTGGAGGGGTACGGGTGCACCGAAACGACGCCTGTGGCCACGGTTAACCTGCCGAATCATCTGGATACAAGCTGGTGGACCGTGCAGACCGGCACGCGGGCGGGCACTGTCGGCCTGGCCCTGCCGGGTTCCACGGTGCGCATCGTGAATCCGGTAACCCTGGATGAGCTGCCCACCGGCGAGGCGGGGCTGGTGCTGATCGGTGGTACCCAGATCATGCGCGGCTACCTGAATGATCCGCAGCGCACAGCCCAAGCCATTATCGAGCGGGATGGTCTGCGCTGGTATAACACCGGAGACAAGGGCCGGCTGGATGAGGAAGGTTTTCTCAGTATTCTGGATCGCTATGCGCGCTTTGCCAAGATTGGCGGCGAGATGATCAGCCTGCAGGCGGTGGAGGATGCGGTGGCGGCGGGCCTGGACAGTACCGAATGCGCACTGCTGGCGGTGGCGCTGCCCGATGCCCGCAAGGGCGAACGTGTGGTGCTGCTGATGGCGGGTGCCCAGTTAAAGCCCGAGCAGGTTCGTAGCCGGTTGAGCGAGACGGTGACGCCGATGATGCGGCCATCCGAGATTTATGCCGTGGACGAGATCCCCCTGCTGGGCAGTGGAAAGCGTGATTTTGGCGCCGCCCGGGCCTGTGCTCAGCAGCTCAGTGAAGAGGCCGGCAATGCAGTGGTGAGCTGTGCGTAGACGCTCCTTTTATTCGGAATTGGTCCGATGTCGGCTGGACGGCAGCGCGTAAAACGTGAATAATTCCTGAGCAAAAGAGTAGGATATAGCATCGTGTTCGATAAACTATTTGGCCGCCGCAAGGCGACAGGAGCCCAATCCCCCATGCAGCAATCCCGCGCGCGCATCGAAGCCGTTTTGAGTCAGCACCAGGATCCCTATCTGGGTACGGACCTGGTCAGTGCCGGTGCCATCAGTTCTGTTCGCGAAGACGGCGATCGTATCGCCGTAACCCTGACGCTGGGGTACCCCTGTGCCGATATCGCCACTGTGCTGAGCGGTGAACTTGCGCAGCTGATCAAGAATGAAACCGGTTTGAATGCCGAAGTTGAGATCCTGCAAAAGATCGAGCCGCATCAGGCCCAGCGAAATCTGCCTAACCTTGATGGCGTGCGCAATATCATCGCCGTGGCGTCCGGCAAGGGCGGGGTGGGCAAGTCCACCACAACGGTGAATCTGGCCCTGGCGATGGCCCGGGCAGGTGCCCGGGTGGGCGTTCTGGATGCCGACATCTACGGCCCGAGTCTGGGTCTGATGGTGGGCGTGGCGCCGGGTGTGCATCCGGAGACGGATAAGGAAAAATACTTCAAACCGATTATCGCGCAGGGTCTGCAGACCATGTCGATGGCGTATCTGATCGACGAAAACACGCCCATGGTCTGGCGCGGTCCCATGGTCAGCGGTGCTCTGCAGCAGCTGCTGACGCAGACGCTGTGGGATGACCTGGATTATCTGTTCATCGACATGCCGCCTGGTACCGGCGACATTCAGCTGACACTGTCCCAGAAGGTTCCTGTCACCGGATCCGTGGTGGTCACCACGCCACAGGATATTGCGCTACTGGACGCCAAGAAGGGCATTGAAATGTTCCGCAAGGTCGACATTGCCGTGCTGGGTGTGGTGGAAAACATGAGCACCCACGTCTGCAGCAACTGCGGCCATGAGGAGTCTGTATTTGGTGCCGGTGGTGGTGCCCGCATTGCTGCGCAGTACGATACCGAGCTGCTTGGTGCCTTGCCGCTGTCGCTGCAGATTCGCGAACAGACGGATGCCGGCAAGCCCACGGTGGTGGCGGATCCCGAGGGGCATGCCACTCAGACGTATCTGGCCATTGCCCGGCGTGTGGCTGGAAAAATTGCGCAGCGCAACGCGACTCAGGGTCCCGCCTTCCCCAATATCTCCGTTCAGAACGACTGATTCTCGCCAGCGGCGCGGGGAAAGGGCGGGTTACAGCACCATGTAACCCGCAGCCTTGCTTCACACTGGCCTGTTCAGCCGGTCCTCAAACCGGTAGAATGTCGCGCCATTCAGATTTCACGACATACGGACAACCTATGGGAATTAAATCCGATCGCTGGATTCGCCGTCAGGCGCAAGAGTGCGAGATGATTACACCGTTCGAGCCCGGTCAGGTGCGTCATACCGACCGCGGGGCGATCGTCTCCTATGGCACTTCGAGCTACGGCTACGACGTGCGCTGCGCCGATGAATTCAAGATCTTCACCAACATAAACTCGACCATTGTTGATCCCAAGGACTTCGATGCCGGCAGTTTTGTTGATGTGAAGTCCGATGTTTGCATTATTCCGCCCAACTCCTTTGCGCTGGCGCGTACGGTTGAATATTTCCGTATTCCCCGCGACGTGCTCACCATCTGCCTGGGCAAGAGTACCTATGCCCGCTGCGGGATTATCGTCAACGTCACGCCGCTGGAGCCCGAGTGGGAAGGCCATGTGACGCTGGAGTTTTCCAATACAACGCCGCTGCCCGCCAAGATATATGCCAACGAAGGCGTGGCGCAGATGCTGTTTCTGGGTGCCGACGAAGTGTGCGAAACCTCCTACAGGGATCGCAATGGCAAATACCAGGGACAGACAGGGGTTGTGGTCCCTCGTACATGAATACAGGCAGTGCGGTCGACGCGAATCAAACCATGAAACACAATCGCGAACAGATTAACGAGTTCTGGCAGCAGGTTGAACAGACGATTGACCTGCTGCTGCACAGTCAGCAGGAAAGTCATTTCGAAGCCGACATGCTGCTTAACCAGTACAGCGATATTCTGCGCGAGATTGATTCGAACCTGACATTTCACTTCGAGCGTGATGAAGACGAAGGTCCGGTTGAGATGATTTTTGGCTGTGATGGCTATCCTGAATCCATCGGCATGGTGTTGAGCCTGGTCGGCGCGGCTCCCCAGCTCAGTGGTATCCAGTTCAAGGCATTTAACCACCGTTATGATCCGGTTCCCGGGTTTATCAATGTGGGTGACGAGTACTGCGAACTGAGCGACTACTGGTTCGCGTTGCGCCTGGTGGATGCCAAGCTGCGTCTTGAGGTCTACATGGACGACGCGCCCAAGGAACTGGACCTGGACCCAAGGGTCGAGGCCGTGATGATCTTCCTTGACGCGCTGATCGGTGAGTATGAGCTGATGACCCGCATCTGGAGTCTCGACTGGCTGGAGCGTCCTGCAGACCCGATGGATTATGGTTTGCGCCCGCTGAGCGAGCTGCGTGAAGCGTTTGATCGGGACAAGGCTGCGGTTGCGCCGATCGGCATGACCATGCACTGAGCAGGCAATTCCTCGTGGCCTGAGGGCTCGAAACTGATTAAAAAGGCGCTATCTTCGGGTAGCGCCTTTTTAGTTGATGCGGGCTTGCCTTTTGGTGTGAGGGCAACGCCGCATTTGCGCGGTTATACCGTTATCTTAATTGGATGCTGCGCTGGCGGCTTCGCGGCTTCGCGGCTTCGCGGGTGCCGGTGCGCCTGGCCGGTGCCAGGCGCAGTTGCGGGTTTAATGCAGTTGCGGCCGGGCTTCGCTTTCATCCGGCGTGATCAGGTGGCCGCTGCTGTCCCGCGCCAGGGCGCCGCGTTCGGACGCCAGCTCCAGCAGTTGTTGCAGCAGCATGTGGGTCAGGTGGCTGCTGATAATGATGCCGGCGGGGGGATCACCGTCGAACAGGTCCGGGTCTACCAGGTCGTCCGGTCGCAGGCCCAGCAGCAGCGGGTTCTCGGCCACGAGCGGTGCGATGTCATCGGGTGCGAACACAGAAAAGTCCGATGAGGTTTTCAGGGCCAGCTGATAGGCGTCGTGGACTTCATTCTCCAGCAGTCGGCTGTATTCGGACTCTGCCGCCTGGAACAGTTGCGTCAGGCTGCTGACGCCCGCCTTGCCCGCGTTTTCCAGGGCGCGGGCTGAGCGGCTGTAGTCGACGGCGGGGACGGGCGTACTGTGCTCGCCAAGCTCATCTGCATCGACCAGCACGTTGCCATTTTCGTCCACGTCCAGCCATTCATTTTCCACGGCGACCGTAAGCAGGCCATCCAGCGCTGCAGCCATGATATTTCGGCAGATAATCAGGCCGACGGCAGGATTGTCGCGCTCGTCGGGGTTCTCTATCAGGTCACCGGCGCGGGCAGCCAGCAGCGTGGGGTCCTCGTCGATAATCTGGGCGAGGGCGTCGCCCTCTATGTGCAGCGTTTCACGACACAGGCGCTCGGCGGTGAGGTACGGTTGCCGGCAGCCGTTGTCCTGCATTTCCTGCACATAGGTGACCCGTACTTTTTCGAGAATTCGGGTTAGCAGGTTGCTCATGTCGGTTCTCCGGTGGCTGGCATTGCGTTGTATCTTGTCTCAGTTGCGCTAATGTTTTAGTCAGAGTGGTCGATTTCTTTCAGTATGCACTCAGCCATTGCAGAGTGCGATAGATAGAAAGAAGGGGTTTCACATGAAAAAGAAAGAGGGCCTGGCGCCCGATGACGATGAGGACGGCAGCGTCTATGTGCTGTCTGAAAACTAGTTAGCTGTATGATACCGAATAACCGGCGCCTGGGCGCCGGTTTCACGTTCAGCATTCATCGCGCCGCTTTGTGCTGGCATGTTCGTAGTGCCGCAATCCGTTATTCCCTTATCCTTTGTAGCACCGGCCGTGGCGGCCTTTCCTGGTTTTTTCTAGCCTTTGTCCGGCGCTTCGAGCCAGGTGTCCAGGGTCATCAGGTCTTCAGGGCTCAGGGTACCCAATTGTTGTTTCAGGTTGAACAGGTTGGAGATGAAGTCCAGCCGAGCATTGGCGTAGTCACGCTGGGCGGCATAGAGCGTACGCTCGGCGTTCAGCACATCGACCACGTTGCGGGTGCCGACATTGAAACCTTCCTGGGTGGCCTGCAGTGCTGTTTCGCTGGAGCGGATGCTCTGCGCGCGCGCTTTTACACTCTGGACATTGGTGCGCAGGTTGCGCAACAGGCTGCGGGTCTGCTGGGTAACCGCCAGCAGGGTGTCCTGGCGATCTTGCATAGCCTTGTCGAGCAGGGCCTGGGCTTCGCGCGACTGGGAGCTGGTCAGGCCGCCCTGGTAAAGGGGCACGCGCAGTGCAAGGCCCAGGGTACTGGTTTCGCCCGCATCAAATCCTGAAACACCGCTGGTATCACTGTCGTAGCTGGCGTTGAGGTCCAGGGTCGGGTAGTGACCGGCACGGGCTGACTGCGCTGAGCGCCTGGCCGCTTCGATGCTGCTGTCCGCAATCATCAGGCCCAGGTTGTTTTGCCAGGCTTTTTCAAGCCAGGGCTGTGGCTGTGCAGGTGTCGGGTTTTCTATCGGATAGTCGGCCTTGAGTGCATCGACAGTGCGAAAGGGTACACCGGCCAGACGCTCGAGTGCTTCGTAGCTGTTATCCAGTTCGCCTTCGGCTTCGATGCGGCGCACCACGGAGTTATCAAAGCTGGCCTGCGCTTCCTGTACATCGGTGATGGCAATCAGGCCGACTTCAAACTGGGCGTTGACCTGATCAAGCTGGCGCTGAATGGCGCGCACTTCGGCCTGGGCGCTGTCGAGATTGTTGATGGCACGCAGCACTGCCAGGTGAGCGGTGACACTGCGCAGTACCAGGGTCTGCTGGACCTGATCAAACACCAGGCCCGCCTGTTCGGACAGTACCTCGCCGCGGCGCAGGTTATACCAGCGTGCAGCGGAGAACACCGACTGGCTCAGTGTCAGCGTTACGCCGGTGCTGTCGTTACTGCCGGCATTTTCGGTGTCGGTCCAGTTGGCATCGGCTCCCATGGCAATATCGGGCAGCAGGGCGGAGCGTGCCTGGGGCAGCGCTTCCTGACCGGCCTGCAGGCTGGCGGCGGCCGACTTGAGCTGCGGGTCGTTTTCCAGTGCCCGCTGGTAGAGGTCGGCCAGGCTGCCAGCCTGGGACTGGGCGCTGATGAGTCCCATGGCCAGTGCCAGGAGTAGCGGGCGGGCGGTATTGGGGAGCGATTTCACAGGTGGCGTCCTTTATTGCGTATGGGGAAGCGGGGCAACATCCTTGAAGGTGCGCTTACCGAGGTAACTATAGACAGTAGGAATCACGAACAGGGTCAGCAGGGTGCCAAAGGTCATGCCTCCGACGATAACCCAGCCAATCTGCTGGCGCGATTCTGCGCCGGCGCCAAAGGCGATGGCCAGCGGCAGGGCGCCCAGTACGGTGGCACCGGCGGTCATCAGGATCGGGCGCAGACGCAGGCTTGCGGCCCGCAGGATGGCTTCGCGCAACGCCATGCCCTGGTCCTGCAACTGGTTGGCAAACTCGACGATCAGAATGCCATGCTTGGTGACCAGGCCGACCAGGGTAATCAGGCCGATCTGGCTATACACGCTGAGCGTTCCGCCGCTGTAGTACAGCGCCAGCAGGGCGCCGCAGAGTGCGGGAGGCACCGACAGCAGGATGATCAGCGGGTTCTTGAAACTCTCGAACTGCGCGGCGAGTACCAGGAAGATAAAACACAGCGCCAGCGCAAAGGTGACCTGCAGGCTGCTGCTGGATTCCTTGAATTCCCGCGAGGGGCCGGTGTAGTCAAAGCTTGCCTGGGGTGCTATCTCGGCCAGGTTCTGCTGCAGGAACGCCAGCGCCTCGCCCAGGCTGTAGCCCGGCGCCAGCAGGGACTGCAGCTTCACTGCGCGCACCTTGTCGAAATGATTCAGCTCCTTCGGGGCCACGGTTTCGCTCAGCTCCACCAGGTTGGCCAGCTGGATCATGTCGCCCGCTGGGCTGCGCACATAGATGCTGGTCAGGTCGTCCGGTGTGCGCCGGTTGGCGTCCTCAATCTGGACGATTACATCGTACTGTTCGCCATCACGCTTGAAGCGGGTCACGTTGCGCCCGGCCATGTAGGTTTCCAGGGCGCGGCCAATGCTGTCCACTTCAAGGCCAATGTCCGACACCTTGTCGCGGTTGACTGCTATCTGCAGCTCCGGTTTGTTGAGCTTGAGGTCGCTGTCGGGCTGGATGAAATTCGGGTTCTGCCGCACCCGCGTGAGTAGCTCGTCGCTGATGCGCTTGAGCTCGCTGTAGTCGGCCTGGGACTTGATCACGAATTCCACCGGGCGGGAAATAATGCTCTGGCCCAGCGAGGGCAGGTTCATGGCGAACGAGAGTGTGCCCGCCACGCCGCCGTACAGCTGTGGTGTCAGGGATTCGACGATGCTTTGCTGCGTGCGCTCCCGTTCTTCCCAGCGGTTGAGGCCGATAAACGTCAGGGTGTTGGTTTCGGTGGGAAAGCCGACCACGGTAAAGTAGCGGTTCTGCTCCGGCACGGCGCTGATGATGTCCTCGATCTGGCGTGCATAGCGGTCGACGTAGTCCGGCGTGGACCCTTCCGGGGCAATGGAGAACGACATGATGGTGCCCCGGTCCTCGTAGGGTGCCAGTTCCTCCGGTAGCTGCAGGTAAAAGAAGCTGCCGGCGCCGATGCTCGCCAGCATGATCACCAGTGTCAGCAGACGGGAGTGCAGGGTGCGATCCAGCAGGGTCTGGTAACCCGTCGTCAGCGCATGCAGCCAGCCTTCGATCAGGTTGAATAGCGTCGAGTGGCGGGTTTCGTGGTGCAGCATGCGCGAGGCCATCATCGGCGACAGGGTCAGGGCCACAAAGGTGGATACCACCACGGCACCGGCGAGTGTCAGGGCGAACTCGGTAAACAGCCGGCCGGTACGCCCTTCGGTGAAGGCGACTGGCGCAAACACGGCCACCAGGGTGAGGGTCGTGGCGATGACCGCGAAGGCGATTTCCTTGCTGCCCTTGAATGCCGCCTGGATCGGGTCCAGACCATCCTCTACATGGCGGTAGATGTTCTCCAGCATGACGATGGCATCGTCCACCACCAGACCGATAGCCAGGACCAGCGCCAGCAGGGTCAGGGTGTTGATGGTGAAGCCCATCAGGTACATCATCGCAAAGGCACCGATGAGTGACAGCGGTATGGTCACCACCGGAATCAGGGTGGCACGCAGGTTGCGCAGGAAGAAGAAGATGACCAGCACGACCAGCACGCCGGCTTGCATCAGGGTCTGATAGACCGACTTGATGGACTCGTCGATAAATACCGAGGAATCGTAGGCCACCTCGACCCGCATGCCTTCGGGCAGGCTGGCTTCCAGTTGCACCATTTCATTGCGGATGCCCTGGGACACGTCCAGTGGGTTTGCCGTCGCCTGCTTCACGACGCCCAGCGCAACGGCGCTTTCGCCGCGAAAGCGCGTAATAATGCGTTCGCTTTGCGGCGCAATTGCCACTCGGGCCACGTCGCGGATACGCACCGGGTAGTTGTCGATATTGCGAATGATAATGCGCTCAAACTCCTCGACCTCGTTGGTATCGGTGCGGGTCAGGATGGTGAATTCCCGGTCCCTGCTTTCGATACGCCCGGCCGGGATTTCGACGTTCTGCTTGCGTAACGCCGTTTCGATATCCTCGGGAATCAGGTTGTAGGCCGCCATGCGATAAGGGTCCAGCCAGATGCGCATGGAATAGCGCCGCTCGCCGAAGATCAGCACATTGGCCACACCGGCCACGGTCTGCAGCCGGTCCTTGACCTGCTGATCGGCTATGCGGGTGATTTCCATCGGGTTGTGGTGGTCGGACGCGAAGGACAGATAAATGATGGGTTGCGCATCGGCCTCGGTTTTGGCCACCACCGGCTCGTCGATGTCATCGGGCAGCTCGGCGCGGATGCGGCCAACGCGGTCACGCACATCGTTGGCCGCCTGGTCGGGATCGCGTTCGATCTTGAACGTAATGGTGATCTGGCTTTTCTCGGTGCGGCTGATCGAGTTCATGAAGTCGACGCCTTCGATACCGGACAGCGAGTCCTCGATGACCTGTGTCACCTGGGACTCGATAATGGAGGCACTGGCGCCGGGGTAGCTGGTTTCAACCGTCACGACCGGCAGGTCGATCTTGGGGTATTCGCGCACGGTCAGGCGGTCATAGCTGATAAAGCCGATCAGCAGAATCATCAGGCTCATTACCGTCGCCAACACCGGGCGCCGAATGCTGAGATCGGGCAGGATCATTGTGCGGCTTCCTGTGCATCGGCATCGGTGGAGCCATCCACGAACACCGGCGTGACCGGCATGCCGGGAAAGAGCTTTAGGTGCCCGGCGGTAACGATGGTGTCGCCGGGCGCTGCGCCAGACAGTATCTGTACCTGGCCTGGGCGCCGCTGACCGAGGGTTACCGGTACGATTTCAACGGCATTTTCGCTGCTGACCCGCATCAGGCTGAAAGCGCCTTCCTGCAGGATGATGGCCTGCTCGGGTACCAGCAGGGCGTTAGCCTCGCTGCTGCCTTGCAGTTCAACGCGGGCAAAGAGCCCGGGGCGCAACATGCCGTCGCTGTTATCGATACGTGCACGCAGCTCCAGGTTGTGGGCTCGGGGATCGGCGCTGGGAGAAAGCGCGTAGACTTCGCCCGTAAAGATCCGTCCGGGAAAGGCATCCACGGCGACGCTAACCTGCTGACCGGGCGCGACGGCGGGCAGGTAGATCTCCGGAATGCGAAAGTCCAGTTTGAGGTTGCGGGTGTCGATCAGGTCCACCAGGTCCTGACCCGTGCTGACATAGTCTCCCGGGCTGACCCGGCGCAGGCCGGTCGTGCCCGCAAAAGGGGCGCGGATGTTCATTTTATCGATGCGTGCCTGCGCCAGTGAGGCCTCGGCTTCATCAACCCGTAGCTGCGCCAGGGCTGCGTCGCGGTCGTTCTGTGAGCCGACCTTGCGCTGCAGCAGGCTCTGGGCACGCTGGTACTCCTGCTGGCTCAGGTTGACCCGCGCCCTGGCCTGGGTCAGGGCGGCATTATAGAGCGCGGTATCCAGCTGAAACAGCAGAGCGCCGGCCTCGACATCCTGGCCTTCGACAAACAGGATTTTGCGAATCTGACCACTTTGCTCCGGGCGTATGACCACGCTTTCATTGGCCTGCAAGTTGCCCACGGCCTCGATTTTCGGGGTCAGTGGCTGGGCCTTCAGCATAATCACTTCAGCCGGCAGTCCACCGGATTTTTGCGGCGTTTCCTCGTCAGCCCAGGTGGTGGCTGACAGGGGGGGCAGTGCCAGCAGCAGTGGCAAAATCAGATCGCGTGCTTTCATGGGGTTGGGCTCTCATCCTTGCTGAGGGGCTATATGTGGCGCGGTGGCAGCACATGCTCCCACAGCATCTTTACCATGTTGCTCAGGGGCGCGGTGGAATCCTCCACCTGCATGCGCAGCAGTGCGCCCTGCCAGCAGTTCCAGATCAGTTCTGCCAGGGCCCGGGCGCCGAGGTCGGTGCGTACCGATCCTTCGTGCTGGCATTGCAGCATATCCTGTTCGAGCGCATCCAGGATGCGGTTCGTGGTGTCGAGAATGGCGCTGCGAAAGGCATCCGAGGCCGCGCCGATCTCACCGGACAGGTTCGCCAGCAGGCTGCCCATGCGAAAGCAGTGCGCTTGGCCGGTCTGGATCTCGGTCTCAATCTTGTGTCGCAATCGCGCCGCATGACACCCCGGGGGCTGGTCGGCCTGCTGATTCCAGCATTCAAAGGCCTGGCTCTGGAAGTGGCGGATAATCTCGATGGCAAACTCTTCCTTGCTGCCAAAAAAATTATAAAAGGAGCCCTTGGAGACCTGGCAGGTGTCGAGAATTTCTTTCAGGCCGGTACCGTGATAGCCGTTGCGATCAAACAGCTCCATGCCCATTTCCAGGATGCTTTCGCGGCAGTGTTCGGGTTTGCGTCCGCGGTTCATTTTAATTAGACCGGTCATGCTAAAAATAAGATGGCAGTTTAGCGCTAACGATCGTCTATTAAAACCTGCAAAGATTGCGGTTTTGTTGGCGGGGCCATTATTGGATTCGGGTGGCTATCCTATGAGCGAACAGGCATCGTGCGGCCGGGTGGGGCGCTCAGGCTTTGATGTGGCTGAAAACGAAAACGGGCCCCTGGGGGCCCGTGCGGTATAACGCTGCAAAGGTGTCGGCGGATCAGGCGCCGAGGGCCTTCTGGATGCGCCCGATGGCGTCCTGCAGTGTTTCGAGGCTGGTGGCGAACGACAGGCGCATGTTGCCCGGTGCGCCAAAGGCCGAGCCCGGTACCAGTGCGACGCCGGCTTCGTTGAGAAGGAACTCGGCCAGGTCGAGGTCGTTTTCAAAGCGCGGGTCGGCGTCAATTACGCCCTGGAAGCTCGGGAAAGCATAGAAAGTGCCGTCTGCCGGAATGCAGTCCACGCCCTCGATGGCATTGAGCGCCTCGAGAACATAGTCATGCCGCTGACGAAACGCCTTCACCATCTCGGCCACGCATCCCTGGTCGCCTTCCAGTGCTGCCTGGGCCGCAACCTGGGCGATGGAGGTCGGGTTCGAGGTGCTCTGGGACTGTATTTTCTTCATTGCGCCAATCAGCTTGGCGGGGCCGGCAGCATAGCCGATGCGCCAGCCGGTCATGGAGTAGGCCTTGGACACGCCGTTCAGCACGATGGTGCGATCGTACAGTTCCGGGCAGGCGTTCAGGATGTTGCAGAACGGCTGATCGTTGAGCAGGATGTGCTCGTACATGTCGTCGGTGGCAACCAGAACCCCGGGGTGTTTTTTCAGCACTTCGCCCAGCGCTTTGAGCTCTTCAAGGCTGTAGGCTACGCCGGTCGGGTTGGACGGGCTGTTCAGTACCACCAGGCGGGTACGGTCTGTGATGGCCGCTTCCAGCTGCTCGGCGGTCATCTTGAAGCGCTGCTCCTGGGTGGTGGTGACAATGACCGGCTTGCCGTCGGCGACCAGTACCATGTCCGGGTATGAGACCCAGTAGGGCGCCGGAATGACGACTTCATCACCGGCGTTGAGCAGCGCCAGCGACAGGTTGAAGAAGCTCTGCTTGCCGCCGCAGGACACCAGAATCTGGTTGGGCGCGTATTCCAGGCCATTGTCCTGCTTGAACTTGCTAATAATGGCTTTTTTCAGACCGGGAGTGCCATCGACGGCGGTGTACTTGGTGAAGCCTTCGTTCAGGGCGCGAATGGCGGCCTGCTTGATATGATCCGGGGTGTCGAAATCGGGTTCGCCTGCACCCAGACCAATAATGTTCTTGCCGGCCGCGCGCAGTTCTGCTGCACGGTTGGTAACCGCAAGCGTCGGGGACGGTTTGATACTATTTACACGGTCTGAAAGTTGAACGTCCAAGCCACAATCCTCTATTAGTCGGTACTCGATCTGCTGCTGTTCCCAGCCGGCCAATGATAGCGGAATCCCGTGTCAGTCTGAATCCTTGTGTAAAAAAGAATGAGACTTTTGGCACATTAAAGCTGCAGGTTCGCGGCCTTTTAGCCAAGGTCGGGTTCAGGCGCGGGTCTGCGCGCTCAGCTGAGCTGCCGGTTTATCCTTGAATGCCTTTCCCTGGTGCAAGATCATAGGGCTTGGCGTCCAGGTAGGTTAGAATATGCGGTCGCGTTGTGAGGCAGGTAGTTTAATGAAACAGCGATTTAAGATTCAGTCGGGCTTTCAGCCGTCAGGAGATCAGCCAACGGCCATCGCCACCCTGGTGGATGGTATTGAGTCGGGCCTGGTGGCCCAGACGCTGCTGGGTGTGACGGGGTCGGGCAAGACCTTTACCGTCGCCAATGTGATCGCCCAGATACAGCGGCCCACCATTATCCTGGCGCACAACAAGACGCTGGCGGCACAGTTGTATGGCGAGTTTCGCGAGTTTTTCCCGGATAATGCGGTTGAGTATTTCGTCTCGTATTACGACTACTATCAGCCTGAAGCCTATGTGCCGTCGTCCGATACCTTTATCGAGAAAGACGCTTCCATCAACGATCATATCGAGCAGATGCGCCTGTCGGCCACCAAGGCCTTGCTGGAGCGTGATGATGCCATTATCGTGGCAACGGTCTCTGCTATCTATGGTCTGGGCGATCCGCAATCCTACCTGTCGATGATGCTGCACCTGGACCGGGGCGAAGAGATTGATCAACGCCAGGTGCTGCGCCGTCTGGCGGAGCTGCAATACACGCGCAATGATGTCGAGCTGCACCGGGGCAACTACCGAGTGCGTGGCGACGTTATCGATGTATTCCCGGCGGAGTCTGAAACCGAGGCGGTGCGCATTGAACTGTTCGACAGCGAAGTGGAACAGATCAGCTACTTTGATCCTCTGACCGGCGCCGTACTGCGCCGCGTGCCCCGCGTCACCATCTACCCCAAGACCCACTATGTGACACCGCGCGAAGTGCTGCTGGCGGCGGTCGACAAGATTAAGGACGAGTTGCACGGGCGCCTCAAGCAGCTGCGCGATCACAACAAGCTGGTGGAAGCACAACGGCTCGAGCAGCGTACGATGTACGACATGGAAATGATCATGGAGCTGGGGTATTGCTCCGGTATCGAGAACTACTCGCGCTACCTGTCCGGCCGCGTCGACGGTGCGCCTCCGCCGACGCTGTTTGATTACCTGCCGGACAACGCCCTGGTGGTGATTGACGAGTCGCATGTCACCGTGCCGCAGCTGGGGGCCATGTACAAGGGCGACCGGTCGCGCAAGGAAACCCTGGTGGAATATGGCTTCCGTCTGCCGTCTGCGCTGGATAACCGGCCGCTCAAGTTCGAGGAATGGGAGGCGCTGGCGCCGCAGATGATTTTTGTTTCCGCTACCCCGAGCAAGTATGAGGCCGCCAATGCCGGGCAGATTGCCGAGCAGGTGGTGCGCCCCACCGGTCTTGTCGATCCCCAGGTGGAAGTGCGTCCGGCCGTCACCCAGGTGGATGACCTGCTGTCGGAGATAGGCAAGGTCACGGCCAACGAAGAGCGGGTTATTGTCACGGTGCTGACCAAGCGCATGGCAGAAGATCTGACCGATTACCTGGCCGAGCATGGCGTACGGGTGCGCTACCTGCATTCGGATATCGATACGGTGGAACGGGTCGAGATTATTCGCGACCTGCGAATCGGTCAGTTTGATGTGCTGGTGGGCATCAACCTGCTGCGCGAGGGCATCGATATGCCTGAAGTGGCGCTGGTGGCCATTCTGGATGCCGACAAGGAAGGTTTTCTGCGCTCCGAAACCTCAATGATCCAGACCATCGGCAGGGCGGCTCGTAACGTTAATGGGCGTGCCATCCTCTATGCCGATCGCATTACCGGCTCAATGCAGCGGGCCATGACCGAAACCGAGCGCCGGCGCGACAAGCAGATCGCCTATAACCTTGAACACGGCATTGTACCCAAGGGCATTTACAAGTCGGTGGCCGATATCATGGAAGGTGCCAGCACAATTCCGGGGCGCAAGGCCTCGCGCGGGGCCAGGAAAGTGGCCACCCAGGCAGAAGATACTCAGTTTGACCCAGCCACCATGACCGCCAAGCAGCTTGCCAAGGCGATGAGTCAGCTGGAAGACAAGATGTATGAAGCCTCGAAGAACCTGGAGTTTGAACTGGCCGGGCACTACCGCGACGAGTTGCAGCGCCTCAAGCATTCGGCTTGAGGTGCCGACAGGTGTCTTATCAGGTGCTTAGCAGGCTGTTGATAAACTACCTGCGTTGCTATTGCGGCATTAAAAATCGGCTCACAGGCTTTGCCTGAACGCACTTTAATGCGGCCCCGAAGGGGTGAGCGAAGCGAATAATTCGGTCATTTATACTCCATAAACTCCCTCATTTCGCCGATTTTTGCCCGGGCGGCGCACCGCTTGCGCTAGCTGCCTCGCTAACGCTTTTCAACAACCTGTTAGGTCCGGGAAACAGTGGGCGTAGCGCGCAATCCACTCGACGGCGGCTTGCTCGCTACTGTAGTCGAGGCCCGTTTGCCGGCTGGCCTGCCGTCGATAGCTTTCTATGTGACAGATCTGTTCGACCATGCGTACCGCAAAGGCTGTTTCCGGATCACGAAAGCAGATACCCAGCAAGGCGTCCTGCTGCGCCAGGTAATGGCACCAGCGCACCTGGCCGCTGGCGCTGAACTGGGGTATCAACAGCGGAATACGGATGATGACTTCAGTCTCATTGGGCAGGCAGTGGCCGGTGTGAACGCAGAGTCCACCGAGGCTGATGTTCGACATGCGGTGCATCTGGGGTTTGCCGGCCAGTATTATCTGAATCGGTATCTCTGACGGGTGACGGATATAGTGGCGTGACATGGGCATGTCCTTTCCCCTGCTGCGCTGTGGCTTGCAGTATAGACGCTCTGTCTGATCAGGTTGCTCGCCAGGTTGATCGTTTCTTCCGGCTTTCTATTGCGACCAAAGAGGGTGCCCGGTGGCCTGTGCAGGCGGTGCCGGTCTCGGTATGCTGGGCGCGTGCAGGTGGCCGACGGCCTCGAATCTATGCCAAACCACGGGGATCAAGGACATGCAGAGCGAACCCAATGACAATGGCGTCCTGAACCGTGATCCCGCCGGCTGTTGGCGAGGTCTGGCAGTGCTGGCAACGGCCATGTTGCTGGCCATGACCACCTGGTTCTCGGCCACGGCGGTCGTGCCACAACTGGTGCAGCACTGGGGACTGCAGACCGGCCAGGCGGCCTGGCTGACGATTGCGGTTCAACTCGGGTTTGTGCTCGGTGCACTGGGATCTGCGCTGCTGAACCTGGCCGACAGGATTGCGCCGCGGCGCCTCATGCTGCTGGGTGCCGTACTTGCGGCGCTGGCCAACCTGTTCCTTCTGCTGGCCCCGGGACTCTGGACCGCTGTTGTGCTGCGCGGGATTACCGGTGCCTGTCTGGCGGCGGTATACCCGCCGGCCATGAAGGCAATGGCAACCTGGTTCAGATTCAAGCGCGGTACGGCGCTGGGTATCATGGTCGGCGCGCTTACGCTCGGCTCGGCGGCGCCCCATCTGGTGAATGGCATGGGGGGGCTCGAGTGGCAGCGGGTGATAGTTGTCACCTCGCTGCTGACGCTGCTGGGCGGGCTCGTGGCCGAGTACCTGGGAAGCGACGGTCCTTTTCCGTTTCCACGGGCGCCCTTTGACCCGCGCAAGGCCTGGCAGGTGTTCAGCGATCGCCGAGTCTTGCTCACATCCCTGGGGTACTTCGGTCACATGTGGGAGCTGTATGCCATGTGGGCCTGGTTTTCGGTGTTCTTTACCAGCACCCTGGCGCTGCAAGGGGTTGAACAGGCCGGCATGTGGGCGGCGTTCGGCACCTTTGCGGTTATCGGTTCCGGTGCGGCGGGATGCCTGGCCGGCGGCCTGCTGGGGGATCACTGGGGACGGGCACGGGCGACGGCGCTCGCCATGGCGATTTCCGGCGGCTGTGCGCTGATCATTGGTTTTATGCAACAGGCGCCGGTGCTGCTGGTGCTGCTGGTGGGGCTGGTCTGGGGGTTCTGGGTGGTGGCGGATTCGGCCCAGTTTTCCACGCTGTTAACCGAGGTTGCCGATCAAAGCTATGTCGGTACGGCATTAACGCTGCAACTGGCGATTGGCTTTATTCTCACGGTGCCCACCATCTGGCTTATTCCCGTTATTCAGCAGGCCGCCGGCTGGGGCGCCGCCTTCGGCCTGCTGTCGCTTGGCCCCCTGGCCGGTATCGTGGCCATGCGCGCGCTGGATAAAGGTACCCCGGCGCGCGCCAGCGCGCGTGGCTAACACGTGTCTAATTAGTTCGGCTGATCCGCTGCTATCTGACGGCGAGCTTGCAGTGCTTCGCGCGCGACCTTACCGAATGGGTGGAGCCGCAAGGGTGCTCCGTTCTCACTGAACAGCGGACTTGGCGCGGCTCAGCCGAGCCGTGATTCTAGATACCCCGTTTCTGGTTCGAAACTCCAAGATGCATGTCACGACGCCCGACAGCGTCAGAAGCGGATATCCCTTATCCCGGCGCCGTTGTGCCGCACCCCGGGGCTTCGTCTCGAGCTTTGCGTCTACTGTGCGAACAACCTTTTTGAGTGCTTATGCATGCGCGCTGCCATGTCCTGAATGCTTTACTCACCGGCTGTTGTTGCAATACTGCCTGGTCAGATTTGGCTGGGGCGGTTGAGCCAGAAATGATTGATCAGCTGAATGCCGATAATCCCCAGCAGTAACAAGCCCCCATATGCCAGCAGGATCTGACTCCAGTGGACGCTGAAATTCATTTCCTTGCACGCACCCAGTGCCATGGGCGTGAGCCATGACACAATCGAGACAGCTGATGCGCTGAGCATGGTTATCTGTCTGCGCAGACTGCAGTCGTGGAAAAGCGTCTTGCCGATCCGGGCCTGTATATGGGGCAGGATCAAGTGATGAATCAGCATGCCGTTCAGCGTCAAAATGGCGACGATAATAACTTTTGCCCAGACCTTGGGGTTGTGCAGTCCCTGTTCGAAATAGGCGAGGTAATGCAGCAGATAACCGGCGCCGGATACCCAGAGCAGGCCCAGGCCGAGGCTGACGACGCGCGTTGACTGGCGCAGTATGTCGAACTTTTCCTCGGTAATGCTACGCCGGTGAAAGAAATTGAGAATGATCAGGTCCAGCAACAGAGCGCCACCGACCCCCAGTGCCAGGCCTAAAAGATGTGTGATTTTAATGAGTGTTTTCAATTCGAAGTGGATATCAAACAGCATGTTGGCCTTCTTTACTTCGGGTGCTTTCTATTGTTTTGAGTTCGTTCTGCCCAGTGCCGCAACGGCGTACGGTTGATCCGAACAGCGGTCGCAGAAGGGCGGGAAATATAACACACGGTAAAAGTAGTGCAAATCATTCTCGTTTAGGTTTGTGTTAATTTTCATCTGCGCCGGGTTGCAGCGGTGCGACGCTCCAGTCAACTACACTGTTGGGATGATATTTGGCACATCTGAAGGTTCCAGCTCCATGACAGATAAACAGCCAGTCAACACACCCTCGGGAACGGGGCCTGCGCAATCTCCGAATTCCGGCATTCGGCTTATCGTCTGGTTTTTGACCGTGTTTCTGTTCTCCTATTTCTGGCTGGACATGTCGCAAACCCAACAGCGGCAGGACCTGTCCTATACGGAGTTCAAGGAACGCGTGCGTGCCGGTGATGTGGCCACGGTGACGATGCAGGGCGCGCAGGTAACAGGTACCTTGCACCGGCCAGAACCCGTGACGGGGGCAAACCAGGCGCCCGTGAGCAACCGCTTCACCACAACGTTGCCGCCGATAGACGATCCGCAGCTGATTCCGTTACTGGAGGAACAGGGCGTGGAGGTTCGAGCCCGAGCCGAGGAGGGTTCCTGGTGGGCGCGATTGCTGGTGGGCCTGATTCCCTGGCTGCTGATCATCGGGTTGTTCTGGTATGCCAGCGCCAGGATGCAGGAGCGCATGATGGGCGGGGGCGGCGCCGGCGGTCTGTTCGGCTTTGCCAAATCCAGGGCCAAACGCTTCGAGAGGGGGCAGTCCAGGGTCACTTTCGATGATGTGGCGGGGCTCGCCAATGCCAAGCGGGATCTGCGCGAGATCAGCGGCTACCTGCGTGATCCGGAACACTACCGCAAACTGGGCGCCAAGATTCCCCGTGGGGTGCTGCTGATGGGGCCCCCCGGTACGGGCAAGACACTGCTGGCCCGTGCGGTGGCCGGTGAGGCCGACGTGCCGTTTTTCAGTATCAGCGGCTCGGAGTTTATCGAGATGTTTGTTGGTGTGGGGGCTTCCCGGGTGCGTGACATGTTCGAGAGCGCCAAGAAGGAAGCGCCCGCGATCATCTTTATCGATGAGATCGACTCGGTGGGTCGAGCGCGTGGCACCGGTCTCGGCGGGGGGCATGATGAGCGTGAACAAACGCTCAATCAGATTTTGAACGAGATGGATGGCTTCGATCCCCATGAAACCGTCGTGGTGCTGGCGGCGACCAACAGACCCGATGTGCTGGATGCGGCCCTGATGCGCCCGGGACGTTTTGATCGCAAGGTGACGCTGGACCTGCCCGATCGGCCTGCCCGTGAGGCCATCCTGAAAATTCACTCCAGAGAGGTTCCGTTGGCCGCTGATGCCGATCTGGCGCGCCTCGCGGCGCTAACCGTGGGCTTTTCCGGCGCGGATCTCGAAAACCTGGTTAACGAGGCGGCGTTGCTGGCCGGCCGTACGGGGCGCAATGATGTCGATATGACGCTGCTGCTCGAAGCCCGTGACAAGGTCGTGCTGGGCGGTTTGCGCGAGATGGTGCTCAGTGACGAGGAAAAAAATCTGGTGGCTTTTCATGAGTCGGGGCATGCGGTCGCCGCCTGCATGCTGCCCCATGCTGATCCGCTGGATAAAGTCACCATCCTGCCACGGGGGCGGGCGCTGGGCGTTACCGAACAAATTCCTGATGTGGAGCGGCACAACTTTAAGCAGAGCTACCTGTATGACCGCATTGGCGTAATGCTCGGGGGGCGGGGTGCCGAGAAGCTTATCTTTTCTGAGGTGAGTTCTGGCGCAGAGGAGGATCTGAAACAGGCGACGAACCTGGCGCGCCACATGGTGACACACTGGGGAATGAGCGACAGGATTGGCCCGGTCGCGTTTCGCCGCGGCGAGGAACATATCTTCCTTGGTCGGGAAATGGCCCAGCAGCGGGATTTCAGCGAGCACACCGCCGAGGTGATCGACGCCGAAGTGAGTCGCTTGCTCAAGGCCCGCGAGGAAGACATTGCGCAATTGCTGGAACGGCATCGGGCATTGCTGGAGGCCCTGGCCAAGATGTTGCTGGAGAAGGAAACACTGGAGGCCGACGAGATTCAGAAGCTGGTCGCGGCCCATCCGCCGGCCAGCACTTGAGCGGCGAGGCTGCTTGTTCCGCCATTGAGGAGTTTAAAGGTCATGCCCGACAGCATTGCTCTGTTAAGTCTTGATAATCCGGTGTTCCAGGCGTACAGCGTGGCGGCCAGCATCATGTTGCTTAAACTGATGCTCCAGCCCTGGATGACGGTGGTGCGAATGATGAAAGCCGGTGGTGGTTTTCGCAGTCCTGAAGACGCCAAGAAAAGCCCACTCAATCCTGCGCCGATAGCGGGGCAGCTGGAGCCCAACGAGTATGTGGAGCGTTCGCGCAGGCTTAATCTGAACGACCTTGAAAGTATCCCCGGCTTTCTCGTGGCAGGCTTTCTGTTCGTGCTGTCGGCACCGCCGGTGCTGCTGGCCCAGGTGCTGATCTGGACCTACGTGATTTCCCGTGCCGCGCATTTTCTCGCCTATGTGACAGCTCAACTGCACGATGTGCGGGCATTCTGCTGGACCTGGAGTTCGTTGTCGGTCATTGCCATGACGGTCTATGTGCTGATCAGGGCGTTGTAGTCCGCCGCTGTAACTCAAAGCGCAACGTCTGCACGAAGATGCCGTGCCGCATTCTCCCCCGAAAGCCCCTGCTGGCAAGGGCGCGACCCATTGAAATTCCTCAAAACAATCCTATTTTTTAAGTAGGGATATTAAAAGTACTGGATGCTGTTGGACAGCCAGACTGGACTGTCCAACGTAACCGGATCAAGAGTGGGAGGTGTGCCATGAATTATGCACAGTTTAAAGAACGTTGGCGTGACTGGCTGATGTTGCTGTTTGGCGCCTGGCTGGTTGTATCGCCTTTTCTGCTCGGTACGACCGGCGCGGATGCCATGATGGTCATGTGGAACTCAGTGATCGTGGGCGTCGCAGTGGTCGTTTTTGCCATCGCCGTACTCAGGAAGACGCAGGTGTGGGAAGAATGGGTCCTGCTTGCACTGGGTGCCTGGCTAATCGCCGCACCGTTCCTGCTGGGATATACCGGCATCGCGGCGGCCATGTGGAACAGCATAATCGTTGGCTTTCTCGTTGGAGCCGACTCGGTATGGTCGCTGGTGGTCATGCTGGGTGGTCGCGGCCACAAGGCCGTCTGACCACGATCAACGGTCAGTGAGATGAGCCAGTAAGACTAGCCAGTGAGATAGACCAACGGGGAGGCGGATGCCTCCCCGTTTTGATGTGTGCTTTTTGAACCGCGGTTATCGTCGCGCCACCATCCTGTTGCAGCAGGGTCTGCAATGGCCTTCAGTTCTGAATCCAGGCAGGCATCACTGGCGCGCGCGCTCAGCCTGTAGAGTCTTTCAGGGCGTCTATCACATCCCTGAACAGAACCTTGTTGCTGTCTTTTACTTCGCTGAGAATGGTATGGGCTTCAAGTATGGTCGCGGCCATGTCCTCTGTCCTGGTGCTGGCGCATGACAAGGGCTGCAGGGCGCCGGTCTCGGTGTCCGGCTGTTCGCAAACGTTGAACACTTCGCAGAAGCCCAGGCTATCCAGTAGCTGGCTGATATTCTCGTTGGTGGACACCAGGATGGCCTTGCGCTGGAAGCGGTCACGCATGAAGTTGGCGACCTTGGCCAACAGCCCCAGCATGGTGCTGTCGATGGATTCCGTGCCGCTGAGGTCAATCAGAATCTGATCGAAGTCCTGGCGCTGAAACAGCCGCTCGAGGAACGCATTGAAGTTCTCGCCCTGGGTGTAGCGAAGCTCGCCGACCAGCTTCAGCACGTAGGTGCGCCCTTGTTTGGCATAGAAGACAGTACCCGTTTCCATCTCAACTCCGTTTTCGGATCATAAGGAAGGTTATATCGTCCGGCAGTGGGCTCTGGTTATTCAATGCAAGTGCGCGAATCAGCGACTCTATGGTCATGTCGTTCTTGCTGATTAAGGATAGCAGGAACGCCAGCTGGTCCTTGAGTTGCGTGTGCGGCAGCACTTCCAGTATGCCATCCGAGATCAGGGCCATGGTGAACGCGGGCGGCAGCTCCAGGCTGAGGGTCTCGTATTCGGCGAACTCGAACAGCCCGACCGGGAGGCTCTTGATGCCGACAAAGCGCGAGCCGGATCCGTCAAACAGCATGGGGAAGGGGAACTGGCCGCCCTGGCTGAACAGCAGCTGGTTGTCGGGCTGGTTGATCACGCCGTAAAACATGGTCAGGTATTTACCCAGCTGGGCGCTGCAGATCTCATGGTTCAGGCGGCCGAGCACTTCGTGCGGCCGCAGGATGGCTGTGTCGCGGTTCTCCCGATAGTCCTCCAGGTAGCGTGTCATATAGCTTTTCAGCAGCACCGTGATGAAGGCCGACGAGACCCCGTGACCCGAGACGTCCGCCATATAGAATCCCAGATGCTGGTCGTCGATGGCGAAATAGTCGATGAAATCGCCGCTGAGGTACGCGGAGGTGATCAGCCTGTGACTGAATTCATACGGGCCGAGCTGCTTGTTCTGCGTGGGCAGCAGTTGAAACTGGATGTGGCGGCCGCCTTCTTCGTCGTCTTTCATGCGCTGCAGGTTGCGCTGCAGTTGAGCGTTCGCGGCCTCCAGCTCCAGGGACAGCTGGCGAATGCGCATCAGGTTTTCCAGTCGCACGACCAGTTCGGTTTTCTCCACCGGACTGTTGATGAGCTCATCGACACACTGGCGCACAAGCCCGGTAATCATATGGTCGTAACGTTGCGAGATGACCACCAGAAACGGCAGGAATAGCGGGCGTTCCCGCGTTTTTCTGGCCTCGACCTGCTGCCAGAGCCGGTTCAGGGCGGGGGCATCGAGAATGCACAGATCAAAGGTGCCCGCCAGCAGTGCGTTGGTTGTGTTGGGCAGTATCTGGTATTGCGGCTCCAGCCACTGTGCCAGCAGGCGTCGGTTTTCCTCATGGTCCAGTAATAGTAGAATCCGGTTCATCGTGATGCCTGCAACAGCCGTTCAGGATCAAGCGTAGCTCCTTTTTTCGCATCGGTTTGACCAGCACATAGCGGGCGCCATGGCAGCAGCCCTGATGCAGGCTGCCGGCAGCCTCTTTGCTTGATACCAGTACGAGATAAGGCAACTGCCTGATACGCATGTGCTCGCAGTGGCGCCATATACCAGGGTCAAAGCCGCTGACATCCACCAGCGCCAGCTCGATATGTTGTTCAGCATTCAATGCCTCGCCGAGTTCTTTCAGGCTGCTCGCGGCGACAATTCGATATCCGTCTTCGCTCAGAAACTGTTTCAATAGATCCAGGTTTCGCCGGTTGTGATTAACAGCCAAGATCAAGGGGCCGTCTTCAGAAACCATGTGAACCACTCTTGCGCTAAATAAGTTGTGCCCTACTGCTCAAAAGGCCGCGCAAACGGGTCATTGGCGCGCCGAGTTTTAGGCCATCAGGGGTGATTTCGAGTTCTCGCAGGGTTTTTTCGAAGTCGCCCACGCGTTTCTTGATGACACCCATCGCCTTGCGCAGCTCTCCATTGAGCTCCAGATAGCGCAGGAAGATGATGTCATCGGCCAGATAACTGATACCGATTTCAGAAATATGGAAGTCTCCGCTGAGCGCCTCCAGTTCGTTGACCAGAATGGTGCTGACACCTTTGCTCTTGAGGTATCGGGTCAGGGCGTGCAGATGACTGACGAGGTCCTTGCCACGCAGGCTCATGTTGTAGCCGGCGACACTGTCAATCATCACGAGGCGGACGTTGGACTCCTCCACATCCCGGCATATCAGGCTGGAGAACTCATCGGCCGTGAAGCTCAGGGGCTCGATGGGTACAATCTTCAACCAGCCGTTGTCGATCAACGGGCGAATAGGCAGGTTGATCGCCTCGCACCGGCGCAAGAGTGACTCCAGCCCCTCTTCGAAGATATAAAGGGCCGCTCGCTCCTGCCGGCTGGCGGAAGCGCGCATGAACTGCACGCCGACGGTGGTCTTGCCCACGCCGCTGGGGCCGGTCAGTACCGTTGTCGAGCCTTGGTCCAGGCCGCCGTGCAACAGCGCATCCAGCTCCGGTATATCAGAGGCAATCATTTCGCCGCTAACGACCGGTGCCTTCCCTTCGTGCAGGCTGTCGGGTACCAGGATCGGTGATACTTCCATGCCCCTGGCGGTCAGGCGAAAGGTATGGTGGCCCATGCGAAAACTCGAGCCGCGCATCTTGGTGACGAAAAGGCGACGCTCCATATCGCTGCATTCCAGCTGGATAATGCCGTCACTCATGAACTGCAGGTCGTCATCGGGGGCCTCCGGGCTGCTGTCCGAGGAGAAGACCACCGTGGCGCCCGATTCGCGCAGATAGCGCAGGAACGAAAATGCCTGCTTGTGAAATTCCAGTTGGTCGGTCGACAAATAACGGAACTGGGTGAGGGCATCGAGAAAAACCCGGCGGGGCCTGATGGCCACGACCTGCTCGATGATCTTGCGGGTGATCGGCTCGCGTTCCACCTCGGCGGGGTGAAAGATATCGTAGCTCTGGTCCTCGGTGAAAAACTCAGGCGAAGGGCTCAGGTCCAGAAAGGAGACGCCTTGCAGGTCGAAACCCAGCGAGGCGGCATTCTTGCGAATCTGTTGTTCGGTTTCACCCAGGGTGATGAACAGGCACTGCTCGCCCTTTTGCGTGCCGGCCGTCAAAAAGTGCAATCCCAGCATGGTCTTGCCGCTGCCCGGCGCGCCGCGTACCAGGTAGGCGCCCTGGGGAATAAAGCCGCCCCCCAGTATTTCCTCTAGCCCGGATACCCCGGTGCTGATGCGTTCCGGTAATATAGCGTCTTTTTCAATAACATTCGCGACTTTAGTATTCATTTTCGCGACTTTTCCCGATTCGTTCATTAAGGGCCCCTGCAATGGCCGCTACATGCAGGCAAGGTCCTGTGTACTCGACGAAGCCCTTACACGGACTGCCCTGGGGTCATTGCATCACTCAGTTCCGGTTTTACTCGTTCTATGTATTAGAACTTGGCAATTCAGCCCGGTTCCGCCCGCAAAGGCCTGGGGTGTCAGGAAAAGTTACCGGCCTGCCGGTCGTTACCTGGCGTTCCTGGCCACGGCTTCCTTGAGGCAACCCAGAAACGCCTCGACCACCAGGTTGCGCTCGGTCTGGGGCTTGGTAATGGCGCAAAAGGTATTGCTGTAACTGAGCTGGTCCTGCAGGACCGGCTGCAAGGCGTCGCCCCAGCCCCAGTTCTTCACCAGGTGGCGGGGCAGAAATCCGAGATAGTGGCCAGTGAGGATCAGCGTGGCGCGGGCTTCCTGGTGATGGGCTGAGACCTGCTTGTTCCAGGCCGCCATGCCCGGGATCAGTTCCCGCCCCGGCTGCAGTCGCGGCGACTCGACGAAGTTGTACTGCTGCAGGTCATCGAAAGCGATCTGGTCATCTCGTTGCCCGTGCAGCGGGTGACCCCGGCCGCAATACAGCGACATTTCCTCGTCGTAAAGCTTGAGGCTGTTCAGCGTTGGCATGTCGCTGTGCAGTACCGTAATGCCCAGTTGCACGCGACCGTCCAGCACCGCCGGCAGCACGTCGTCCGAGGCCATGGTGGAAATACGCATGCGCACATCCGGTGCCTTGTCGGCGAAGCTGCCCAGCGCATCGACAATAAAGGCCCGCGGCAGGCCGAGCATGTGCTCGGCGCAGCCCAGGTGCAGATGGCCCAGAATGCGATCGTGCGAAAGGTTGACCCGGTTGCGAAACTGATCCAGCGCCGACAGCAGTTCCTGGGTCGCGTCATACACCACCTTGCCCTGTTCGGTCAGGCCAAAGCCCGCCCGGCCGCGTTCACACAGGCGCATGTCGAGGCGCTTTTCCAGATCCGCCATGTAGTTGCAGATTGTCGAGTTGGCCAGATTGAGCTCGACTTCGGCGGCGGTAAAGCCGCCACAGTCAGCTACAGTTTTAAACACCCGCAGCAGGCGCAGGTCCATGTCGGCCAGCTGACTACTGATTGCCGTTTTCCGCTTGCCCATTGTGCACCTGAAGTCGATTAATACAATTGAATATACAAATGTATGATTCTTTAAATAATCATATTAAGCAAGGCAAGCCTGCCTTATAACTGTAACCCTGATTTTGAGGCCGCGCCTCCCCACAGGCGCCGGCCCGCCAAACCATTAAGGTGGTACGAACATGAGTATCAAACTGCAAGATCCCGGTCTGTTGAAAACCCAGGCTTACATCAATGGCCAGTGGGTCGACGCTGATAACGGCGCGACCTTCGCTGTCACGAACCCCGCTACGGGCGAGCACCTGGCCGATGTGGCATCGGTCGGGGCGGCTGAAACCCGTCGCGCCATCGAGGCGGCTGAGCTGGCAATGCAGGACTGGAAAGCCCTGCCGGCCAAGTCTCGTTCAGTCGTGCTGCGTCGCTGGTACGAGCTGATCATGGCCAACCAGGAAGACCTGGCATTGCTGATGACGCTGGAGCAGGGCAAAGTCCTGGCCGAGTCCCGCGGCGAAATCGCCTATGGCGCCTCCTTTGTGGAGTGGTTTGGCGAGGAAGCCAAGCGTGTCTATGGCGATGTGATCCCGTCGCAGAGTGATCGCCGTTCCATCGTGATCAAGCAGCCGGTGGGCGTCGTGGCGGCAATTACACCCTGGAATTTCCCCAATGCCATGATTGCCCGCAAGGTGGCGCCGGCACTGGCCGTGGGTTGTGCCATTGTCGTCAAGCCGGCGGCCGAAACGCCGCTGTCCGCGCTGGCGATGGCCGAACTGGCAGAGCGCGCCGGTGTGCCGGCGGGCCTGCTTAACATGGTGCCGGGGGATGACGCCCCGGCCATTGGCGGCGAGATGACCTCCAACCCCACGGTCAAAAAGGTGACCTTCACCGGTTCCACGCCGGTGGGCAAGCTGCTGATGAAGCAGAGTGCCGACACCGTGAAGCGCACCTCGATGGAACTGGGCGGCAACGCGCCGGTGATCGTGCTGGATGATGCGGACCTGGAGGCGGCCGTGGATGGCGCCATCGCCGCCAAGTACCGCAACTCCGGCCAGACCTGTATCTGTGCCAACCGCATTCTGGTGCAGAGCAGCATCTATGACGCCTTCGTGGAAAAATTTACCGCCAAGGTGAACGGTTTCCACCTGGGCAATGGTCTGGACGCGGACTCGACCCACGGACCGCTGATCACCGCCAAGGCGGTGCGCAACGTGCAGTCGCTGGTGGATGACGCCGTGGCCAAGGGCGCGCGGGTTGAAACCGGCGGCACGGCAGACGCCCAGGGCGAGTGCTTCTATCAGCCCACGGTACTGAGCAACGTGGTTGCAGGCATGCGGGTTGCGCGGGAAGAAATCTTTGGCCCGGTGGCGCCGATCTTCCGTTTCGATACCGAAGCCCAGGCCATTGAGATGGCCAACGATACCGAATTTGGCCTGGCGGCCTACGTGTTTAGCCGTGATGTGGGCCGTGTCTGGCGTGTCAGCGAGGGACTCGATTTTGGCATGGTCGGGGTCAACGAAATCGCCCTGGGTTCAGATGCGACGCCGTTCGGCGGCATGAAACAGTCCGGCCAGGGCCGCGAGGGCTCCAAGTACGGCCTGGATGACTACCTGGAAATCAAATACATCTGCATGGGCGGCCTGGGCCAGTAACTACAGGCGATATTGAGGAACAAGTCATGAGTTCAATCATTTACCCGACGACCAATTTCACCGCGACCGAGCAACTGACCATCGAGCGTGGCGAAGGCGTCTATGTCTATGACAACACGGGCAAGCAGTATCTCGAGGGGATGGCAGGCCTGTGGTGCACGTCGCTCGGCTACGGCAACAAGGAGCTGATCGAGGCCACTGCCGAGCAGATGGGCAAGCTGTCGTTCTCGCACATGTTTGGTGGCAAGACGCACCGTGCGGGTATCGAACTGGCAGAACGGCTGGCCGAGATGGTACCGGTCGAGAACGCCAAGGTGTTTTTTGGCAGCTCCGGCAGCGATGCCAACGATACCCACATCAAGCTGTTGCGCTACTACTTCAATGCGATCGGCCAGCCGCAAAAGCGCAAGATCATCGCCCGCGAGCGCTCCTACCACGGTGTCACCGTGGCGTCGGCTTCGCTGACCGGTCTGCCGGTCAATCAGACCAACTTCGACCTGCCGGTCGAGGCGCTGGGTATTCTGCGCACCGATGCGCCGCACTATTTCCGGGGCGCGCTGCCAGGCGAGAGCGAAGCGGACTTCGTGACCCGTATTACCAACAACCTGGAGCAGCTGATCCTGCGTGAAGGGCCGGATACCATCGCCGCCTTTATCGCCGAGCCGATCACCGGCGCCAGTGGGGTGATCGTGCCGCCGGCCGGCTACTACGAGAAAGTGCAGGCCATCCTCAACAAGTACGGCATCCTGTTCTGGGCCGACGAAGTGATCACCGGTTTCGGCCGCACCGGACAGGATTTCGGTTGCAACACCATGGGCATCGAAAGCCCGGCACTGATGACCCTGGCCAAGCAGCTGTCTTCGGCCTATATACCGATCAGCGCCTCGGTGATTCGCGGAGACCTGTACGAAGCGATGATCGATACGAGCAATAAGCTCGGCGTATTCGGTCACGGCTACACCTATTCCGGTCATCCTGTGGCCTGTGCGGTATCGCTCAAAGTGCTGGAGATCTACCAGCGCGATAATATTTTTGAGCGTGCCGCCAAAATGGGCGATTACCTGCAGCGTCGTCTGGCTGAGTTCCGCGACCATCCGCTGGTGGGCGAGGTGCGCGGCAGCGGCCTGATCGGTGCAATCGAGCTGGTGGCGGACAAGGCTACCGGCAAGAGCTTCGCGGGCGGTAGCGTGGGCGCCTTTGCCCAGCGTGCCTGTGAACAGCATGGCCTGATACTGCGTGCAGTGGCCGGTAACAGCCTGGCGTTCTGCCCGCCGCTGGTGATCACCGAAGCCCAGGTCGATGAAATCATCGAGAAGTTCGGCAGGGCTCTGGCCGACACCCAGGATTTCGTCACCCGGGAACAGCTCGTGGCCTGAATTTGATCGTTTCTCCACGGTGACCCTTGCCGACGCCTTCGAAGGGGTTACTGCACTCAGATCGGTCTTGCATCCCGATCACCTTTCACCGCCGACTCCGTTCGGCGGTTTTTTATACATGGACGTATTTATCCTGCGAGCACATGGATGTGCAGGAGCAGGGTTTATACATGGACGTATTTATCCTGCGAGCACATGGATGTGCAGGAGCAGGGTTTATACAGGGACGTATTTTGGTATTTTTTGCTCCTGCAAAAATACCATTTCCGCCATCCTTGGCGGTCATCCTGCGGGTGCATGGGCCGTTTATTGTTTGCTGCATAAGCCGCAGTTGCTGCATTCACTGCGGCTCACGCGCAGGCCACCCACAGGCTCGCGTATGCATGCGCGTTTTTGCGCGTTCGGTGTCGGAACCAGACAATCACCGCACCGGCACTGGACCTACAATGGCCGATCTTTCATCAGATCGCTTTGGAGCTGACATGTCCGATTTCATCACCGTAATGCGCGAAACCTGCCCCACTCCGGTTGTTGACGCCACCAAGTGGAAGCGTATCGGCGGCGACCCGCATACCGTGAACCTCAATGCCTACCTCTCCGAGGACGGCAGCAAGATCATGGGCACCTGGATCTGCACCCCAGGCAAATTCGAAGTGGATTACGACAAGTGGGAATTCTGCCACTTTCTCGACGGCTACTGCATCATCACTCCCGAAGGCGAGGAGCCGGTACACCTCAAGGCCGGTGATGTATTCGTGATCGAACCCGGTATGAAGGGCACCTGGGAAGTCGTGGAGACAGTGCGCAAGTACTTCGTCTTCGCTTAAGACTTCGTGTCAGCAGGTTGGCTTCGCCAGAGAAGCCCAACCTGCTGCAGGGGCGAAAGCGCCGAGCTGCTCTGTGGCTTGGCGATGACGGGGCGCTGTGCGCCAGCACAACACCCTGAGTGTATCGCAGGCTTATCCCGGCCTTAATGTTCAGGCTGGTCGTCATTAAGCCGTCAGGCGTCCAACAGCGACTTGAGTACCTGTCTGAAGCGGGTCGCGCTGGTTTCTTCCAGCGGGTGATGACCCTCTTGTATCACCCATTGCCCCGCAACCATCACATCTTTCACTGGGTTACTGCTGCTGGCGAACAGCCAGCGATTGAGCAGTGCGTCGCCCTGGGCGGTCGCCAGGTAGGGGTCGTTGTTGTCCAGTACCAGCAGGTCGGCGCGCTTGCCGACGGCGAGAGCGCCGATGGCTTGACCTGACGCCTGGGCGCCACCGGCCAGCGCCGTATCGAAAAGCGTGCGGCCAATCATCGGGTTGTCCTGGCGATACAGGCGGTTGCGCTTCTCATCGCGCAGACGCTGCCCATACTCCAGCCAGCGCAGTTCTTCCACAACGCTGAGCGATACATGGCTGTCCGAGCCGATGCCAAAACGCCCGCCCTGGGCCAGGTAATCGGTCGCCGGGAAAATGCCGTCGCCGAGATTCGCTTCGGTGGTCGGGCATATCCCAACCACCGCCCGGCTGCGGGCCATGGATGTCACTTCGTCCGCCGTGGCATGGGTGGCATGCACCAGGCACCAGCGATCATCCACCGGTACATTCTCGTAAAGCCATTGCAGTGGCCGGCGCCCGCTCCAGGCCAGGCAGTCGTCAACTTCCTGCTGCTGCTCGGCGATGTGAATATGGATAGGACAGCGGCGGGTGTCGACCGCCAGCACCTGCGTCATCTGCTCGGGTGTTACCGCACGCAGCGAATGGAAACAGAGCCCCGTGGATTGGCTGGTGTGTGCGCTCTGGTGCGCGCGTATGGACTCCAGCAAACTGAGGTAGCCGTCAACATCATTGATGAAACGGCGCTGTCCATCGTGCGCTGGCTGTCCGCCGAATCCCGCATGGCTGTACAGCACCGGCAGCAGGGTCAGGCCAATGCCACTGCTTTCGGCCGCCCGGCTGATCCGCAGGGCCAGCTCTGCCGGTTCGCTGTAGTGGTGGCCGTGCGGATCGTGGTGCACGTAGTGGAATTCGGCGACATGGGTATAGCCTGCTTTGAGCATTTCGATGTAGAGCTGGCAGGCGATGGTCTCCAGCTGTTGCGGGGTTATGCGGCCGACCAGCTTGTACATCAACTCGCGCCAGGTCCAGAAACTGTCCTGCGGGTTGCCGGCCACTTCGGCCAGACCCGCCATGGCGCGCTGAAACGCATGGGAGTGAAGGTTGGGCATCCCCGGCAGCACGGGCCCCTTCAGAGTGTGTGCGCCGTCGCTGCTCGCCCGTGTCTGGATATCCTGGATAAAGCCGTCGGATGACACCTCGATGCGCACCGCATCGGCCCAGCCCTGTGGAAGTAGTGCGCGTTCAGCGTAATAGGTTGGCATCCTGGTCCTCGTGTTTTCAATTGTATATACATAGATATATACATGTGTTTTCAAGGTGCGTAAACTGCTATTTTCACGGCTCAATCATGGGGCTTAACGATACGCCTGTTCAATACGCACCTGCAGTGTTCGAGGATGTGTCACAGCCTGAAGGAAAGGTTTCGATCATGATTCAACTTTTGCGCGCGCCAGGGTATCCGCGCATGCCCTGGAAAAACGGTGCAGGCACCACGCTGGAAATCATGCGCGATGCCGGCGTGAACCTGGATGGGTTTGGCTGGCGCGTATCGATCGCGGATATCGACGAGGCGGGCGCCTTTTCGTCGTTCGCCGGATACCAACGCATCATCAGTGTGCTGGAGGGAGAGGGTATGTGCCTGAGCGTCGACGGTGCCGATTCTCGCCCGCTGCGCGCCTTTGATCCCTATGCCTTTGCGGGAGACAGCCGGGTGGAGTGTCGCCTGCTGAACGGTGCAATCCGTGATTTCAACCTGATCTATGCGCCCCAGCGTTATAGCGCGCGCCTGCAGTGGCTGCGCATAGAGCAGGCCCAGCGGCTGTTCAGCTCGGCAGCAACCGTCCTGCTGTTCAGCGCTGGCGAGGGCCTGCAGGTTAACCGGCAAGGAGACGACTGCGGTGTGCTGGGACGTTACGACTGTCTTGGCATCGGCGGCGACGGGAAGCTGCTGGAACTGACGCTGTCGGCGCCGGTGGCGCTGAACTGCTGCCTGATTGAATTGACGCCCCTTTAGCACCGGGTGAGCAGACGCTGTTCTGAGCCCGGCCCGCTTGGCTTTTAATCGGATGCTGTCGAAGCGGATAGTATCGAGACGGTGTGCAGAGTTGGCATCTGTGATGTTCAGTGGCCTGTAAAGATATTTGTATATACATTTAGAGTGTGAAGCCCGGCCAGCCGGCTTGGTCCTGTTTTTTCCCCGGTCTGGAGCGGCTTTGCGTGTGCCGCCGGCCAGGCCGTTTTACGGGCAGGCCCGGTTGCCACGCAGCATCCGCAAACATAAACGGAGCATACGGAGGTATCCATGGAGAACGTTCTAAATTTCACGCGCGGTCGAGTGCCGCTGCTGATCAGCATGCCGCATCCCGGTACATGCCTGACACCGGCTGTCGAGGCGGGGCTGGTGCCCGAGGCGATGAATCTCGCCGATACCGACTGGCACATTCCCGAGCTGTACGATTTTGCAGGCGCGCTGGGGGCCAGTGTGCTGGAGGCACGTTATTCGCGCTATGTGATCGATCTCAACCGCCCGGCCGACGACACGCCGCTGTACGCCACGGCCACCACCGGGCTCTACCCGAATACGCTGTTCGATGGCCGTCCGCTGTTCCGCGACGGGCTGGCGCCGTCTGCACAGGAACGTGCCCGTTACCTGGCAGAGATCTGGACTCCCTATCACCAGACCCTGCAGGCGGAGTTGCAGCGCCTCAAGGCCGAGTTCGGCTATGCGCTGCTCTGGGATGCACATTCCATCCGATCGCAGGTCCCGCGCCTGTTCGACGGCCGCCTGCCGGACCTGAACCTGGGCACCAACAGTGGTGCCAGCTGCAATCCTGAGCTGGCGGCGCGGTTGCAGGCGGTGTGCGCACAGCAAAAGGACTACAGCCACGTATTTAACGGTCGCTTCAAGGGCGGCTATATCACCCGCCAGTATGGCGATCCGCAGGCGGGTATTCACGCCGTTCAGCTGGAACTGGCGCAATGTACCTACATGGATGAAACCGAACCCTTTGGCTTTCGCCCGGATCTGGCACAACCCACTCGGCAGGTCCTCAGGCAGCTGCTGCAGGCGGCGCTGGATTGGAAAGGGCACTGATCGCGGGTCAGCAGATTTTATTACCGGCGGGCGGGCTTGCGCTCGGCAAGCCTCAGGTCGCGCTGGCGACTGGCGCCAGTTTGCGGTAGTCCGATGGCGTCATGCCCTTGAGTGCCTGGAAGCGGCGATTGAAGTTGGAGATGTTGGTAAAGCCCACATCGAAGCAGATCTCGGTGATGGGCAGATCGCTGTGGGCCAGCAGGTCGCAGGCCCGCGTGATGCGCAGGCTGTTGATAAATTCGACGAAACGCCGCCCTGTGGCCTGGCGAAAGAACTTCGAAAAATAGGTCGGTTGCATCCCCAGGTGTTCGGCGACTTCGTCCAGACCCAGGTCGCGGTTGTAATGTTCGACAATGTAGTTCACCGCCAGATTGACCCGGTGCTGGTTTTTCTCGCCGCCAAGGCGCTGGTACTGATCGCTGGACAGCAGATTGTACTGATCGGATTCCGCCAGCAGGCTCATTAAACTTAAAAAGGCCGCCAATCGTCTGAGGCCTTCGGTTTGCGATATTTCCTGCATCAGCGCGCTAACCTGGCTGATCAGCGCCGGGCCCTGAAACTGAATGCCGAACCTTGAACGCTGCAGCAGGGCGTCGAGGGAGGTGATCTCCGGAAATACTGCGCGAGCCGACTGGATCAGTTCATCGGTAAAGGTGACGACCCTGTCGCGTTCGTCGAAGGTTTCGCCATTATCGGTCTGGCTGATCCAGTTATGGGGCAGGTTGGGGCCGGTGAGGATCAGGTTGCCGGGGTAAAAATTGCCGATGTAATCACCCACGAAGACCTTGCCAGAGCTCTGTGTGATCAGGTGCAGTTCGTATTCGCGGTGATAATGCCAGCGTACCAGTGGATGGGGAAAACCATGCTGGCGGTACATGATCGAGCTATGCTCAAGGGGATTGATGAGTTCGTAGGCAGGATCTGCCTGTCGATCGGCACGCTGGGACATGGCTTGAACGGGCCTCCTGGCAGCCTGTCGGACTTAACACTGATCTACTGCGGAAAAGCCGATTCTGGTCATTTTTTGTCCTCTTTTTTGTTAAATAGAACCACTATTCGCCTCAAAAGAGCTCAAAAACTGCCTCAAAACGGACTTTCCCTCGTTACGACCGGTCAAGCCTGACAGGCAGCTCGGGCGCTAAGCGGGAAACGGCTTCAGACTAGCGCAGCGTCGATAACCTGTACACTTCATTTTTTAGAGTCACCCCCCTTCGTTTCGATAACTAATTGAAATAAAAGGTATAAGTTTAACTTTTTTTGTTTTCTTCTGGATCTTCTACTTTTCAGGAGTGCAAAAAAGTATAGAAATCGGGTGGTTTTTGCATTTGTTTTGATCGGCGCGCAAGCGTGTAATGGACACACCCTCGCTCCCCACTGCATGACCTGATTACGCAGAGGAGGGAAGACAAGAAATATAACAACAAGGCTGATCAGCGAATCAGTACAGGAGTGTAGCTCAATGAAACCACGTCTTATTCCCACGCTGCTGGCATCCTCCATGGCACTGGCATCCCTGGGCGCCAGCGCCGCCACTGTGACCATCGGCACCGTGAACAACGGCGACATGATCCGCATGCAGGAGCTGTCCAGCACCTTTGAACAGGCCAACCCGGACATCAAGCTGGAGTGGGTGGTGCTGGAGGAGAACGTGCTGCGTCAGCGTCTGACCACCGATATCGCCACTGATGGCGGTCAGTTTGATGTCATGACCATCGGCATGTACGAAACCCCGATCTGGGGCAAAAAAGGCTGGCTCAAGCCCATGGACAACCTGCCGGCGGACTATGACCTTGAGGATATTTTCCCGTCGGTGCGTAACGGCCTGTCGGCAGAAGGCACGCTCTATGCGCTGCCGTTCTATTCCGAAAGCTCCATGACCTATTACCGCAAGGACCTGTTCGAGGCGGCAGGCCTCAGCATGCCCGAACAGCCGAGCTGGGAGCAGATGCGCGACTTCGCCAAGGCGTTGCACAAGCCGGAGCAGGATCAGTACGGTCTCTGTCTGCGTGGCAAGGCGGGCTGGGGCGAGAACATGGGGATCGTGACGACCCTGGCCAACAGCTTTGGTGCACGCTGGTTCGACGAGGGTTGGAAGCCGGAGTTCACCGGCGAAGCCTGGACCAATGCGATCGAGTTCTATGTCGATGTCCTGAACAAGTACGGCCCGCCGGGAGTATCCTCCAACGGCTTCAACGAATCCCTGGCACTGTTCAACTCCGGCAAGTGTGCCATGTGGGTCGATGCCACCGTGGCTGGTTCCTTCGTCACCGACCCGAAGGAGAGCGTGGTTGCAGACAAGGTGGGCTTTGCATTGGCTCCGAAGCAGGTAACCGAGAAAGGCGCCGGCTGGCTCTGGTCCTGGGCGCTGGCGATTCCGGCCAGCTCCGATGCCAAGGACGCCGCCACCGAGTTCGTTACCTGGGCCACCTCCAAGGGATACAGCGATCTGGTCGCGGAGAAGTTCG
>NZ_KB899116.1 GCF_000378045.1 Marinobacterium rhizophilum DSM 18822 | reverse complement strand
CGTTCAATCTGAGCCATGATCAAACTCTTCAGTTTAAAATCAAGATACCGAAGTATCGATAAATCTGCTCAAGCTAAAACAACTTAAATGAATTCACATGAAGGTTGCTTACCTTGATAAAGCTTTTATGCCTTATCCTGACAAGCGCCCACACGAATTACCTGATCAATTTGTTAAAGAGCGTTTGGACTCAAGGACCGTTACCGCTGATCCCGTGTCTCAAGTGAGGCGCATATTCTAGCGACTCAGTGTTTTAAGTCAACCCTTTTTTTCAACTTTCGTGGCCGGAGCCGCGAGGAAAACAGGGTGACTCACAAGTCGATAACTCCGGTTAACTTTGCAAGAAAATCAACCACTTACTTCCGACTTGCTCGCTCTGCTTGAGGGCCGTTAAAGCCGCTCTCCCTAAGCGAGGTGCGCATTCTACATCCCCCCAGCGGAGAGTCAACAGCCCTTTTGAAAATAATGCCCGGAAAGTGAAAAAAGGCCGAATCCGGGCTTGGAAAACGCCTGGAAGCACACAATTGGTTTAAATAATAAACAGTAGTTAACCATTAGCACTCATGAGCCTGCCAAAGCCCCGTGAATAAAACCGGACCGAGCCGATAACAATCGCCAGCAGCTCCATATCAAAAGCCCCATAAAAGAAAAGGGCGCCCATTAGGGGCGCCCTTGCATCTCATTATAACTATTCGCGCAGATCGCGAACGGGCCGGTTTAGCCCGCGACAAACAGATGATGTTTTTTCTTGCCCAGCTTCACCAGGAAGTACTTGCCGAACAAAGCACGCTCGGCACTGAAGACACCCTGCGCGTTCAGGTTGTCTTCCATGCCGAACTCTTCACCATTGATAATGACAGCCTTGCGCTGCAGCGCATCCTTGACCTGCTTGCCGGATGCAGCCAGGCCTGCATCGGCAAATAGCGTGGTCAACGGTGTTTCAGCCAGCGTATCGGCATTCAGCACCGAGGATGGCAACCCATCCAGACTCAGCTGCTCGTAGTCGTTTTCACCGAGATTAGAAAGATCGCCGGAGAACAGAGCCTCTGTAATTCGCTGTGCTGCAATAAAGCCTTCCTCGCCATGGACCAGTGCGGTAACTTCGCGGGCAAGGACTGTCTGCCCCAAGGGCTTACCTTCGCGCTCCGCATCCTGCTGCTCCAGCGCATCGATGTCGGCCACCGACATAAAGGTGAAGAACTTAAGGAAGCGGTAGACATCGGCATCCGGCGTCTGCAGCCAGAACTGGTAGAAGGCATAGGGCGATGTCTTGTTGGCATCCAGCCATACCGCACCGCCTTCTGTCTTGCCGAACTTGGTACCGTCTGACTTGGTAATCAATGGCAGTGTCAGCCCATACACATGGGCTCTATTCATGCGGCGTGTCAGGTCAATGCCACCGACAATATTGCCCCACTGATCGGAGCCTCCGATCTGCAGCGTGCAGCCATACTCCTTGTTGAGATACTGGTAATCGTAGGACTGCAGAATCTGGTAAGTGAACTCGGTAAAGGAAATGCCGGAGCCTTCGCGTTCTATTCGCTGACGCACCGACTCCTTTGAAATCATCGTGTTTACCGTGAAGTGCTTGCCGATATCACGCAGGAAAGTAAGCACATCGATGCTGGCAGTCCAATCGTAGTTGTTCGCCAGGATAGCGCCGCCATCAGACTCGTCGAAATTGATAAATCGACTGATCTGGGTCTTGAGGCAATTGCTCCACTGCGCCACCACATCAGCTGTATTAAGGGAGCGTTCCTGAGCCTTGAAGCTCGGGTCGCCGATCATCCCGGTCGCGCCCCCAACCAATGCGATCGGTCGATGTCCATAATCCTGAAAACGCTTGAGCATCAGCAGCGGAACCAGGTGCCCAAGGTGCAAACTGTCTGCCGTGGGATCAAAGCCACAATAGAGTGTCACACTGCTCTCATTCAGATGCTGATCAAGCTCATCTTCGCTTGTGGTCTGCGCGATCAAACCGCGCGCCTTGAGATCCTGTAACAGTGTCATATCGCTCATTGCTTTCGAATACCCTGGATTCGCCCAACATTAGGGCCGGTATTCTACCCGCCCGTCTGCATCCAAACAAACAGCCGCGAACCACTATCAAGGTTTTGTTGTCACAGCCGATATTCTATTTTGGCAATCCATTAAAGTTTGCGGTTAAATAGGGCAGCGCTGGATTTTCTGTATATGGGTAGCATTGTGTTGAACATCATTAAAGTTATAGGTAATCGTCTTCCCGCCGTGCACTTGGTAGCGGCTTCTGTATGCGCCGTCATTATAGGTTTTACCCTGATGCTGGTGCCCTCTGAAGAAGTGTCGGCCACTCGAGGCGATCTTTCGTCGTCCCGATCCAGCTCGCAGGAAACCCTGAAACTTGATCTCAACCTCAACAAAGACGCAATCGCGCCCGCTACGCCGGAGCGACAGAACGCAACTCTGACAGATCGCGAAGAGATCCCAGACAAGAATACGGATCAGGTCGTTGCCACCAACGCGCAGACCACTCCTGAACCAGCGTCTGCAGAGCCCGCCCCCGTACCCGCGCCCAAAGCCGAAAATTGGGTCGACTATAAAGTTACCGCAGGCGACAACCTCAGCACCCTGTTCAAACGTGCAGGCCTCTCGGCCCGTGATGTCTTTATCGTGAGCGAAGCGACCAAGAATAGCGATGCTCTCAAGCGTCTGTACCCCGGTGAGTCCCTCTCTTTTCTAATCCAGAACGGCGAACTGAAGAAGCTCAAGCACCTGATCAATCCGCTCAAGCAGGTACTGCTGGAACAGGACGGTGACAGCTACAGCATCGATACTGTCGAAAAGAAACCCGACATCGAGCATCGCTATGCCTATGGCACGATAGAAAGCTCGCTCTTTCTGGACGGCGAAAAAGCCGGCCTGCCCAGCAACACCATCATGGAAATGGCCGCCCTGTTCGGCTGGGACGTGGATTTCGCGCTTGATATCCGCAAGGGCGACAGTTTTCGCGTGATCTACGAAGAAAAGAAACTTGATGGCAAGGTCATTGGCGTCGGCAAGATTGTCGCCGCTGAGTTCACCAACCAGGGTGATACCTTCACATCATTGCGCTACACCGACTCCAAGGGCAACACCAGCTACTACACCCCCAAGGGCGAGAGCATGCGCAAGGCGTTTCTGCGCACTCCCGTCGACTTTGCCCGCATCAGTTCCAACTTTAACATGAAGCGAAAACACCCGGTCCTGAACAGGATTCGTGCGCACAAGGGCGTCGACTACGCCGCCAGCATAGGTACGCCGATAAAGGCTGCCGGCGATGGCAAGATCATATTCCGGGGCGTGAAAGGCGGTTATGGCAACGTCATTATTTTGCAGCACGGCAATAACATCAATACGCTCTACGCCCACATGTCCCGTTTCAAAAAAGGCCTGTCTGTGGGTAGCCGAATCAAGCAGGGCCAGCTCATTGGCTACGTCGGCAAGTCCGGCATGGTAACGGGCCCCCACCTGCATTACGAATTCCAGGTGAACGGAGTCCACAAGAACCCCGTTACTGTGAAGCTGCCCCACGCAGACCCGGTTCCCAAGTCTGAACGGGCGTCCTTCATGTCTACGTCCCAGGCGCTCATGGCACAGCTTGAAACCTATTCAAGCACTCAAGTCGCCAGCGCCGAGTAAGCCCCGTGCGGCCGCTTTACATCGGGCTCATGTCGGGCACCAGCCTGGATAGCGTCGACGCTGTTGCGTTTGAGTTCGATGCCTCCGGCTGTGCCATGCTGGCCAGCCACAGCGAGCCCTTTCCGTTGCCACTGCGCCAGCAAACCCTGGCGCTGATGCACCCAGGGGCAGACGAAATCGAGCGCCTCGGCCGGCTTGATCTCGAACTGGCCGAGCTGTTCGCCAGTGCGGCCAATAATCTGATCGATCGTAACAAGCTTGATAGGCAGCGTATCCGGGCCATCGGCAGCCATGGCCAGACCGTGCGCCACCGCCCAGAAGCCCGTTTCACGCTGCAGATTGGCGACCCTAACCTGATTGCAGAGCGTACCGGCCTTTGCGTGGTGGCCGATTTCAGGCGCCGTGACATGGCGGCAGACGGTCAGGGAGCGCCTCTGGTGCCCGCCTTCCACGAAGCCCTGTTTCGTACCCCGGGTGCCAGCCGAATCATTGTGAACATAGGTGGTATGGCTAATATCACCCTGCTGCCCGGCGATACAGAACTGCCCGCCACAGGCTACGACACCGGACCCGGTAACGTACTGCTCGATTACTGGATTCATCGACATCAGGCACTTGGCTATGATCACGGTGGCGCCTGGGCGGCTACCGGCACTGTTTTGCCCGAGCTACTGCAGCATCTGCTGCAGCTGCCATTTTTCAGCGCACCGGCCCCTAAAAGCACCGGCCGCGAGCAATTCAACCCTGACTGGCTGCAACAGCGCCTGTTAGAGAGCGGTTTTGGCCAGCGGGCACCGCAGGATATTCAAGCCACTTTGCTGGAACTGACCGCGGTCAGTATCAGCAATGAAATCATGCAGGTTACGGATGCGGGCTGCGACATTTTTCTCTGTGGCGGTGGCTGCCATAACAGTCTGCTAACAAAGCGCCTGGAAACACTGCTGCAACCTTATACCCTTAGCACGACAGCGACGCTGGGACTGGATCCTGACTGGGTCGAGGCCTGCGCCTTCGCCTGGCTGGCCGGACGCAGGCTCGACGACCTCAGTGGCAACATGCCTGCCGTAACCGGGGCCGTGAACGAACGGGTGCTCGGTGCGGTGTATTCCCCCTAAGTACTGCAGACATGCAGATACGCCCGCGTAGCGGCGGTGCAGGGATACAGGGTCTTATTGGTGTAAACAGAAGAGAAAACGGACAGCGAGTGCTGTCCGTTTTGCCGATCAGATCGAGAAAGACGATCCACAACCACAGGTCGTGGTTGCATTGGGGTTGTTAATTACGAACTGGGAGCCCTGCAGGCCAACCTTGTAGTCAACCTCGGCACCCGCCAGGTACTGATAGCTCATGGCGTCCACCACCAGCGTGACACCGTCGTTATCTACGGCGGTATCGTCTTCGGCTACCGATTCATCAAAGGTAAACCCGTAGGAGAAACCGGCACAACCTCCTCCGGTGATGTAAACCCGGAGCTTGAGGTTGGTGTTATCTTCCTCCTCCATCAGGCTTTTCACCTTCGCAGCCGCCGCGTCGGTGAAGACCATCGGGGAGCTCTGCTCAAAGGACTCAGTCATACCTACTCCAACAAACGTCAATCAGGCCGCTATTCTTTCTTACCCAACTAAACTAGTCAAGTATTATGGCATCAAGCCAACCAGGTTCAGGCCCGCGCGCTCATCCAGCCCGAACATGATGTTCATGTTCTGCACCGCCTGGCCGGCAGCCCCCTTGACCAGGTTATCGATCACCGAGAGCACCACCACCGTATCATCATCCTGCGGCCGGAAAACACTGATACGACAGGTATTGGCACCCTTCACGCTGCGGGTTTCGGGGTGGCTGCCCGCCGGCATCACATCGACGAAGGGCTCGTCGGCGTAACGGGACTCAAACAGCGCCTGCAGACCATCGTTCGGATCCTTGAGTACCGAATACAGGGTGGCGTGGATACCCCGAATCATTGGCGTGAGATGCGGCACGAAGGTCAACCCCACCGGGCGGCCCGCCACGGTGCTCAGCCCCTGCTTGATTTCCGGCAGATGGCGATGCCCTGCCACACCATAGGCTTTCATGCTCTCGCTGGTTTCACACAGCAGCGCACCCACGCTCGCTCCACGACCGGCACCGCTGACGCCTGACTTGCAGTCAGCGACCAGCCGACGCGTGTCCACCAGTCCGTTCTCGATCAGCGGCAAGAAGCCCAGCTGTGCTGCAGTGGGATAGCAGCCCGGGCAGGCGATCATCTGTGCCGTGCGTATCTGCTCCCGGTTGACTTCCGGCAAACCATATACGGCCTGCTCCACCAGCGCCGCCGCCGTATGCTCCATGCCGTACCAGCTCGACCAGAGGTCGATGTCCTTGATACGGAAATCCGCACCCAGGTCAATCACGCGTACGCCGCGCTCTACCAACTCGGGCGCCATGCGCATGGCCACGCCATGGGGTGTGGCGAAAAACACCACATCACAGCTCGCCAGGCGGTCGACATCCGGCACTGTAAAGGCGAGATCAAAGTGACCACGCAGGTTCGGGAACATGTCCGCCACCTTGATGCCGTCTTCAGAGCGGGAGGTGATCACATCGACTTTCACATCGGGATGATTCGCCAGAATCCGCAACAGCTCTACACCGGTATAGCCAGTGCCGCCCACGATACCTACCTTAATCACATCCACCTCTCTTCAGAGTCGAAAACTGTTACCCTTAATCATACAAAGCACACAGCCTAAAAACTATCGGAACACTGCCCATTGATACGCAAGGACCTCTTATCGCTGGAGCATTTCCGCGATCGACTGGCACATATCGACTCGCTGCCGCAAATGCTGCTGCTTGGCGTCCTCTCTGGCCTCACTGCCGGGTTGATCATTATGGCGTTTCGACTCGTCATCGAAATCCCGCTCAGTATCTACCTTCCTGAACAGAATCCCGAAAACTTTGAAGGCCTCCCCGACGCGCTGCGCTTCCTGTTACCGGTCGCAGGCAGCCTGACGTTGATTCTGCTGTTCTGGCGCCTGGCGCCGACCCAGCGCAAGGTGGGTGTGGTACATGTACTGGAGCGCCTGGGCTATCACCAGGGGCAGTTGCCGGCAACCAATCTGCTGGTCCAGTTCAGTAGTGCTACGATTGCGCTGCTCAGCGGCCACTCGGTGGGGCGCGAGGGACCGGCCATTCACCTGGGCGCAGGAGGTGCCAGCCTGATCGGCCAGTGGCTGCGTTTGCCCAATAATTCAATGCGACTGCTGATTGGCTGCGGTACCGCAGCGGGTATATCGGCCGCGTTCAACACACCACTGGCAGGCGTGGTGTTCGCCATGGAGGTAGTGTTGCTTGAGTACACCGTACTGGGATTCACCCCCATCATGGTCGCGGCCGTCACGGCTGACCTGGTCATCCGCGCCAGTATCGGATCAACACCCCTGTTCAGCGTACCCCAGTTCAGTATTGGCGACCTGAGTGAGATCCCTCTGGTCATGCTTTTGGGGCTGGCGATCGGCCTGCTGGCCGGCGGGTTTAACCTCATCATGCTGCACACCGCACGACTCGCGAGGTTTGCCTGGCCGTGGAGACTGCTTCTGGCCGGTGTTCTGACCGGCGCCGTGGCACTGCTGTTTCCGCAAATCATGGGGGTCGGCTATGACACTGTCAGTGACACCTTACTGGGCCCGCAACCATTGCTATGGCTGACCGGACTCTTACTGGCAAAGTGGCTGCTCACACCAATCATACTGGGGCTCGGCGTTCCCGGAGGCCTGATAGGCCCCACATTTTTTATCGGCGCCGTAGCCGGCGCCCTGATCGGATCCCTGGCCCAGTTGCTCAACGACGAAATGCTGTCGCAGACCGGCCTCTATGCCATGATCGGCATGGGTGCCATGATGGGCGCCGTCCTCAATGCACCGCTGGCGGCCCTGATTGCCTTGCTCGAACTGACCGGCAACCCTCACATCATTCTGCCCGCCATGCTCGCCATCGTCATCAGCAACCTGACAGTACGACACCTGTTCAAGCTGCCATCCATTTTCCAGTCGCTGTTGCGCGCCCAGGGCCTCAATCAGACCCAGTCACCACTCGCCCAGGCACTGTCGCGAGCGGCCGTCGGCAGCCTGATGCATCGGAATTTTTTACAGGCCGGCGCACACGAATCCCGTGCCCAGGCGGTATTCCTGTCGGAACAGACTCCAGACTGGATACTGATTCGCGATCCTGAGCTGCGCGCACTCCTGCCACGCTCGGAGTTGATGCTCTGGTTGCAACAGACTGAGACGGATGCTGACGTGGACCTGCTGGAACTGCCGGCCAATCGTCGAGATCCGGTTACCATCAGCTTTCGAGCCACACTGAAAGAAGCGGTCGATTGCATGCAACAGCGCCAAACCGATATTCTCTGCGTCAACAGTAATCGCGGCGACATCATCGGCGTACTGACCCGCGCCCAGATAGAGGCCTACTATCTGCAGCATCAGGCGCTCTGAGCACAAGACCCCCGACCGCTCCAGCAACAACAAGACCCCACGGAACAGCCATGACCACCTACGCACTCCACGGCCTCTACGCCATCACCGACAGTACCCTGATGCCAGACGATGCGACTCTGCTGAGCCAGGTCCGGTCCGCACTGGAGGGCGGCGCGGCCATCGTTCAGTACCGGGACAAAAGTAACGACAATGCAAAGCGCCTGCGCCAGGCCACCCTGTTGCGTGAACTCTGTGACCAGTTCGAACGCCCGCTACTGATCAACGACGACCTGGCATTGGCGCGCGCCTGCAAGGCTCAGGGCGTGCACCTGGGGCAAACCGACGGCTCTGTTGCTGCGGCACGCTCGCAACTGGGCCCCGATGCCATTATCGGCGTAACCTGCCACGACTCGCTGGCACTGGCACGGGAAGCCCAGGCCGCGGGGGCTGATTATGTCGCCTTTGGCGCTTTCTTTGCGTCTACAACAAAGCCCGGCGCGCGACCGGCCCCCCTGTCGCTTTTACCTCTGGCCGCGCAGGAACTTGGTTTGCCCGTGGTGGCGATAGGCGGCATTAGTATGGATAATGCCCGCCAGGTAGCTGAAGCCGGCGCCAGCATGGTGGCCGTCATTCACGCGCTGTTTGCCGCAGCCGACATTCGGCACCAGGCACAGCTGTTCAGCCAACAGTTCTGATTGACCACTTTAGCGTTAGGGAGTTATGTCCATGTCCCGTTCCGAAGCCCTGTTCCAGGCCGCCCAGCTGCACATTCCCGGCGGCGTCAATTCACCGGTTCGCGCCTTCAAGGGTGTCGGCGGCACCCCGCTGTTCTTCAAACATGCCTCCGGTGCCTACCTGTTCGATGAAGATGACCAGCGCTACGTTGACTACGTGGGCTCCTGGGGGCCGATGATTCTGGGCCACCGGTCCCCCGCCGTGATCGATGCCATTCGTGAAGCACTGGATCACGGCACCGGTTTTGGCGCGCCCACCGCGATCGAAATAGAGATGGCCGACAAAGTCTGCGCGCTGATGCCCTCTATCGAAATGGTACGCATGGTCAGCTCCGGCACCGAGGCAACCATGAGTGCGATTCGCCTGGCCCGCGGTTACACCGGCCGGGACAAGATCGTCAAGTTCGAGGGCTGCTACCACGGCCACTCCGACTCCCTGCTGGTGAAAGCCGGTTCTGGCGCCCTGACCCTGGGTGAACCCAACTCCCCCGGCGTACCGGCAGCATTGGCCGAACACACCATCACCCTGAATTACAACGATATCGACAGTGTCCGCACCGCCTTTGCAGCGGTGGGTGACCAGGTTGCCTGCATCATCGTGGAGCCGGTCGCCGGCAACATGAACTGCATCGCCCCGGTGCCGGGCTTCCTCGAAGGCCTGCGCGAGGTTTGCGACCAGTACGGCAGCGTACTCATTTTTGATGAAGTCATGACCGGATTTCGCGTCGCGCTGGGCGGCGCCCAGGCGCATTTTGGCGTTAAACCCGACCTCACCACCCTCGGCAAGGTGATCGGTGGCGGCCTGCCGGTCGGCGCCTTTGGCGGCAAGCGTGAAATCATGCACCATATCGCACCGCTGGGCCCGGTCTACCAGGCCGGCACCCTGTCGGGCAACCCGCTGGCCATGGCAGCAGGCCTTGCGATGCTTAACGCCATCTCGGTACCGGGCTTTCATGAACAGCTCAGCGCCAAGACCGAATTGCTAACCGAAGGCCTGGAGGCCGTCGCGCTGGGTCATCGCATGCCCTTCACGACCAGCCGAGTAGGCGGCATGTTCGGTCTGTTCTTTACCGAGCAGGACGAAGTCAGCAGCTTCGCCCAGACCATGCAGTGCGATGCCGCCAAATTTGGCCGTTTCTTCCACGGCATGCTGGCAGAAGGCGTGTACCTGGCACCGTCGGCGTTCGAGGCCGGCTTTATGTCAGCCGCTCACACCCAGCAGGACATTGAGTTCACGCTGGCCGCTGCCGACCGTGTCTTTGCCAGCCTCTGAGATGCTCAGCCTGGCCGCTAACCTGGCATTATTGTGCAGCGGGCTCGGTATCGCCGTTGTGATATATCGCCAGTCGCAGTCGCTGGCGCAACGAAACCTGCATTACATGTTTGCGCTCAGCGCCCTGTCGCTGGCACTGGCGGCGCTGGGCCGGCTCACCCTGACCAGCACCGGCCAAGATCCGCAGACCCTGCGACTGCTGCTGGATAACCTGGCGTTTTTCGCAGGCCTGCCGATGATCGCCAGCGTAGCCATCGCCCACGGCTGGCAAAGGCAGTGGTCGCGCGCCGCCTGGGGACGCTGGCTGCTGGGTCTGTTTGCCCTGTTCGAATTGGGGCGACGCTCGGATATTGGCCTGTTCTACGCGCAGGCTCTGGCACTGCTGACCTGCCTGGCCCTGCTGGCAGGGGTTATCAAGGGGTATAGCGGCAAAATTCGGCTGTACGCCCTGACAGGCACCGTGTCACTCGCTACCGGCCTGTTACTGTTCGGACCGGCGCCTTTGATCGGCGGCTACCAACAGGATGCGCTCTATCGCTTCGCACTGGCCGCCTTTGTCGTACTGTGTGGTTACAGTTTCAGGCGCAGCACCCAGCCTGCCTGAAAGTTCTCCCTTCCCATAAAGATGTCTCAGTAAAGACAGACGCCTTGTAGCCACAAGAGCCCGGCCTCGCCGGGCTCCTTGCCGCCCAATTCCTGACCAGACTCGACTAAACTGCCTTCAGGGCACTCGACCGACCGCTAAAAAAACAAGAAGGAATCACGCGTATGCATACACTAGACACGGCAACCGTTGCCTCAGTGATGTCCGGCGATGTACTCAAGGTATCAGAGCACTGGTCACTGCACAGTCTGATAGAGTTTTTCAACGCACATGGCATTAGCGGGGCGCCGGTCACCGACACCCATGGCACCCTGAAAGGCGTGGTCAGCCTCACGGATATTCTGCATTTTGACCGCAGTGCACAGCACTCCATCGAGGAAAATCCCCTGACGCAATACTATTACAGCGGACTTGAAGGAATGACGCCCGAGCAACTGGGGCTGGTCGGCGGCGACCAGCATGGCCAGCACCTGGTCAGTGAAATCATGACACCCCACATCATCGCACTGGATCAGCGCGCATCGCTCAACGACGCCGTGGACTTGATGTGCACCAACCACATTCACCGCGTGTTTATCACTCGGGATGGCGAACTGGCAGGCGTCGTGACAACACTGGATATCCTCAACCACCTGCGCCGCTGAACCGCAGTACGGGCAGTGAGTGGCGCCTACTATACTAGTAGCGCCGCGCCTGCTCCAGCGCATCCCGGGCACCGGTCAGGTCCCCGGCATCCTTGCGCACAGAGGCGATCAGCAGCCACAGTTTGCGCAAGGTGTCAGGCTGACCACCGGCCAGTGCGATGCCGCGCCGCGCCAACTGCTCGGCTTCGGCGTATTTTTGCATCTGGCGCTGTATATCTGCCAGCTGGTAATACACCTGCGGATCACGCGGGGCTATGCGCTGAGCACGTTCCAGGCTGGTCTGGGCGGCAGCCAGGGAGCCCGCTACCTGTTGCTGACGGGCACTGTCGAGCAAAGCAACGACCGCCGGATTGGACGAAGCAGGCGCAGCATCGCCACTCTGATAACCACTCTGGGCGCTGCCGTACTGGGAGTTAGTCTGTACACCGCTCTGATAACCATCCTGCACCTGGCCGCTGGCACGGTCCGCGCTCGACGGGTACAGCGGCTGCACCGAGAAGCCGCCATCGCTATCAAGACGCTGTTGGCGAATGACTGGCTCATCATAAACCGGCGTGACCCGCACGCCGGTATCCTGCTCCACCGGTGCCGCCTGGGGCGCTCGGCTCAGCGGGGCGCTGCGGTCCTCGACCGGCGGCAGATAGATACCAGGGCCCGCACAACCAGCCAACAGCAGGGTGGCGACGAGCGGCAGGAGTCTGTAACGGTACATAGTCATTTCCTATCTAAACCAGTTTCTGAACCACTCAAGGGATTCTCCGACCGGATCGTTGAAGCCGCAGTCTACGGATTGCTGCGGTGCAGTGCCATACAAAAACGGCAACTGACGGGAGCCTTCGCAGCGCTGATCCGAACGCAACCCCGTTGCTTCATCTACCCAGACATACTCAATACCGTCCGGCATCCGTGCCAGATAGGGCTGAGGCTGCTCCCGACGCATGAAGTCGGTCCATACCTGGAGTGCGCCGCTGGAGCCGGTAAGCGGCAACTGCGAGTTGTCATCCCGGCCCAGCCAGACCACCGCCAGGCGGTTGCCGGTAAAGCCGGCAAACCAGCTGTCGCGCTGGTCGTTTGACGTACCCGTCTTGCCTGCCACGTTCAGGTTGGCCGGCAGCTGATTGTATACGGACCGCGCCGTACCCTCGCGGGCAACTTCCTGCATGGCGTACTGAATCAGGTGCACCATTTCCACCGGTACCGTCTGGCGCACCTGGAACGGATAGCGAGACAGCTCCTGCCCCTGGGCATCGGTCACCATGCGAATCGCCCGCAGCGGTGTCTGGAACCCGTTAGCCGCGATGGTCTGATACATACCCGCGACTTCAAACGGCGACATGCCCTGACCGCCCAGCAACAACGAAGGATAGGCATTCAGGTCGCGCTCAATGCCCAGCCGGTGCAGCATGTCCACGACCCGTTCGACACCGATGTCCATGCCCAGTTTGGCGGTGGCCAGATTGTACGACAACGCCAGCGCCCTGTGCAGCGGGACAAGCCCATGGGACTTTTTGTCAAAGTTGTTGGGTTCCCACAGGTCGCCGTTCGGCAGCTTGACCCGCAGTGCATTATCCTCCAGTGGACTGGCCAGGGTATAGCCCTGCTCCAGCGCTGCGAGATAGACCGCCGGCTTTACCAGGGAGCCGATGGGGCGCACTGCATCCAGTGCCCGGTTAAATCCCTGAAAGCGGGTATCACGGCCGCCGATCAGCGCCAGCGCATCGCCGGTCTGCGGATCCGTCACTACCATACTGCCTTCCAGGCCGTCGACCCGCTTTCCGTAGCGTTTTTCCAGCTTGGCCATGGTGGCCACCAGCGCCTCTTCGGCACGCCCCTGAACCACCGGATCCATGCTGGTAAAGACCCGCAGCCCCTCGGAGCTCAGGTCTTCATCGCGGTAATCTTCACGCAGCTGCCGCTTCACCAGGTCCAGATAGGCCGGGTAGGCCCCCTTGTGCAGATTCTTTTCCTTTACCACATCCAGGTCTTCGGCCTGGGCCTGGGCCAGCTGCTGCGGGCTGATAACATTACGCTCGGCCAGAATCGTCAGCACCAGGTCGCGGCGTTCCTTCGCCCGCGCAGGGTGGCGACGCGGATCATAGAAGGACGGTCCCTTCACCAGCCCGGCCAGCAGTGCCACCTGATGCAGCTGCAGTTCCTGCAGCGGACGGCCAAAGTAATATTGGCTCGCCAAGCCGAAACCGTGCACGGCGCGGGCACCGGACTGTCCCAGATAGACCTCGTTAAGGTAGGCCTCCAGGATCTCGTCCTTGCCGTAATGCAGTTCCAGCAATACCGCCATGGGAATTTCGGTGAGCTTGCGCAGTAGCGTGCGATCCGCTGTGAGGTAGAAATTCTTGATCAGCTGCTGCGTCAGGGTACTGCCACCCTGCACAAAGCGGCCGGCCTGAAAGTTGACCCACATCGCTCGAGCAATGCCCTTGAACGAGATGCCGTGATGATCGTAAAAGCTGCGGTCCTCGATACCGATCAGCGCCTCAGCCAGGTAGGGCGGCGCCTCCTGCAGCCGGATCAGATCACGGTCTTCATTACTGTTGGGGTAAATTCCGCCCACCAGCAAGGGCTCCAGCCGTGCCAGTGGCAAGGTGCGGCCGTCTTCATCCATGATGCGACTCAGGTTCTCACCGCTAAAATCCAGCAATAGCTGCCGCGACGGCTCAAATCCGTCGGGGAAGGTAAAGCCCCGGGTATAAACCCGGGCGCGGGAACTGGCCCACTCCGCAAGACCCGGTGCACTAGCGCTGCGCACAAAACGGTAACCGAGACTGGTCAGTTCCGCCTTGAGGTCATTCATCGCCAGGGGCTGCCCCGGGTACAGTTCGAGCGGACGGGCATATACCTTGGCTGGTAATGCCCAGCGTTTACCTTCAAACTTGCTACGAACCTGCATGTCCAGATAGGCCATGCCAATGGCAGCAAAGACACTCATAACGAGTGTCAGTTTAAAAAGGAATTTAAACAGGGAAGGCCAAAAACGTCCCCGTGGACGCTTGCTAACAGGCTTGCGCCTGGCTCCGGAACGGGAAGGTTTTGCAGCGGAGGCTCTCTTTTTTGTCATCAGCTCAGTATAATTCCTTACCTAATTGCGCGATACCGGGATTCTATGTTTCCTGAATTTATTCAATCACTTTGTGACCCTGCGGCGTACCCGCATCCGACCAAGGACATTCGCGTCATCGAGACGCATATCTCCTGGCTCCTGCTCACCGGCGACTATGCCTACAAGGTGAAGAAGCCGGTCGACTTCGGTTTTCTGGATTTCACCACCCTCAAGAAACGACAGCATTTCTGTGAGGAGGAGCTGCGCCTGAATCGCCGCCAGGCACCGGACCTCTATCTGGAGGTCGTCGCCATCACTGGCACCCCGCAGCACCCCCGCATCAACGGCGAAGATGAACCCTTCGAGTACGCCGTGCGCATGCACCAGTTTGATACTTCACTGCGACTCGATCTGCTACTGCAGCAGAAACGCTTCGAGCCCGCCTGGATCGACAGCCTGGCGCAGCAGATTGCGCATTTCCACACCGCCTTGCCCATCGTCGCCTCGGACAGCCCCTGGGGTGAACCGGAGACCATTTGGGAGGTTGTCTCGGACAACTTCCTGCACCTGCGCGATGTGCTGACGGATCCCGAAGACTGGTCTGCGGTGCAGCAGCTCTCGCAACAGACGGCGCAGGAATTTCGTGACCTGACCCAGGTCTTCCGCCAGCGCAAGGCCGAGGGTCATGTCCGCGAATGCCACGGCGACCTGCACCTGGCCAACATCACCCTGTTTAACGACAAACTCCGGCTGTTCGACTGTATCGAGTTCAACCTGCAGTTCCGCTGGATAGACACGATCTGCGACCTGGCATTCCTGCTGATGGACCTGGAGGCCAACGGCCAGTTCCGCTGGGCCCACCGCCTGCTAAACCGCTATCTCGAACTGACTGGCGACTATAAAGCATTAAAACTGCTTAATTTTTACAAGGCCTACCGCGCCATGGTCCGGGCCAAGGTAGCGATGCTCGGAGATAACCCCGACCTCGAAACCTTCCGCCGCTACCTCAGACTGGCGCAACATTACGCCCGCCGGCCCCAACCGGCGCTGCTGCTGATGCACGGCCTGTCCGGCAGTGGCAAGAGCTACATCAGCGGCCAGCTGGTCGAACGTATCGACGCCATCCGCATTCGCTCCGACATCGAACGCAAGCGCCTCTACCGCGAGCTGAGCCTCAAGGGCGGGAAACTGGAGCTGTACGGCCAGGAGATGAATATCCGCACCTACCACCAGCTGTTTGAAACCACCCGCGAAATGCTGCGGGCCGGTTACACCGTCGTGGTCGATGCCACCTTTATTCGCCAGCGGCCGCGCACCAGTTATGCCGAGCTGGCCGCATCTCTGGGTGTACCCTTCCGTATTATCAGCTGTCATTGTGAACAGAAGCTGATCGAAGCCCGTCTCAAGCGAAGAAAAGCCAAAGGCCTGGATGCATCCGATGCCGACGTGGCCGTCATGCATCAACAAAAAAAGATGCAGCATCCACTGCAGGATGGTGAGCTCGAGCGTACCGTGGCCGTCTATACCGATGATGACGAAGCGCTGGATCTGCTGACAGACCGGCTAAAGCGGGACGGCGTTGTTCGGGAGTGACGAACTGAAGCGCGGCACGCCCTGCTGCAAACTGACCTCGACACGGACGTCGAACAGCGCACTCAAATGCGGCGCGGTCATGGCCTGCCGCATGGGGCCCTGCACCAGTACCCGACCCTTTTTCAGCAGCAGTACCTCATCGGCATAAAGCGCCGTAAGCGCCAGATCATGCAGAATCACCAGTACCGCAGCCCCCGCATTCGCCAGTGCCCGCAACTGCTGCAGGCACAGATGCTGGTGCCTCAGATCCATTGCGCTGACCGGCTCATCCAGCAACAGCGCCGTTGTCTGCTCGCCACACTGGGCCAGCACGCGCGCCAGCTGCACCCGCTGCTGTTCACCTCCGGATAGACTCAGATAATTGCGCCGCGAGAGGTGTTGCAGTTCGAGTCGCTGCAGCCAGCCCTGACAGTGCGCCCGCTCCTCGGCACGCCCCAGCCCCAGTGGATAAGCCCCCAGCAACACGACCTCCTCTACACCAAAGGGAAAATCCAGCGGCTGATCCTGGGTCATGACCGCCAGTTGGCGGGCGCGTTCAATGCTGGGGAGCGCAGTCAGCGGCCGGCCGCCCAGACGGATAAAGCCTTCCTCTGGCAGTTCCAGCCCCGCCAGCACATGCAACAAGGTGGATTTTCCCGCGCCATTGGGTCCCAGCATCACCGTCAGAGAGCCCGCACGCAGGGCTACATCCACCGACTGCAACAGCGCCCTGCCGTTGCGCAGCAGGGTCAAACCACCGGCCTGCAGCGTCATGTGCGCCCCCGTTGCCGATACAGAATCATACTGAGAAAGAAAGGCCCGCCAATCAGCGCCGTGACGATACCGATAGGCAATTCTGCCGGGCTGACCAGCAGCCGTGCCATTATATCCGCCAGTGTCAGCAGCAGTGCGCCGAGCAGCGCCGATAGCGGCAACAACGCCCGGTTGTCAGGCCCACACAACAACCGCACCAGGTGCGGCACCACCAGCCCAATAAAGCCGATCAGACCTCCGAGCGACACCACCGTACCGACGCCCAGAGCAACCAGCAGTATCAGCCGACCACGCAGACGTGAGGTCACCACACCGAGCAACCGTGCCTGGGATTCTCCGAGAAGCAGAAGGTTGAGTTGCTGCCCTTCCCGAAGCAGCAATGCCACTACCGGCGCACCAATTGCCATCAGCAGCAGCGCACTGCTCCAGTCTGTGCTGTGCAAGTTACCCAGCAACCAGAAGGTCACCTGACGCAACGATAGCTCATCGCTGAAATATTTCATGATACCGATGGCCGCCGCCGCAATGCTGTTGAGTGCAATGCCCGCCAGCAGCATGGTGGTCACCGATACGCCCTGCGGCGTACGTGCAATACGCAGCACCAGCACCGTCACCAGAACACCGCCGGCAAAGGCAGCCAACGGCACCAAAACCGGTCCAAACGGGCCCAGCAGCCAGGCTCCACCGAACACCAGCACGGCCACCGCCGCCAGTGCCGCCCCGGCACTGATGCCGATCAAGCCAGGATCGGCCAGTGAATTGCGAAACAGTGCCTGAATCGATGCCCCGGTAATGGCCAGCACCGCCCCCGCCGCCAGCGACATCACCAGTCGCGGCAAACGCAGCTCAAACAGAATCAGCCAGTCCCGTGAACCGGGCTGTAACAGTGCATCGAAAGACAGCGACACGGGGCCAACCCAGAGAGAAGCGAGCACCACGGGCAGAAACAGCAGCCATAACAGCAGACCCAGCCGGTTTGCGGACAGACATACACTAGATATCATCGAATCGGGGTCACTGGTCCAGCCGAAATTGAACCGGAATTTTCACATAGGAAGCCACACCAACGCCATTGATTCGTGCGGGCTGCAGGCGCCAGTCCGAACCGGCCTGCAACGCAGCCGCATCCAGCAGCGGGTAGCCGGACGATACCAGCACCCGTGCCGACGTTATCCGCCCACGCATATCAAGATCCAGTCGCAGCAGTACCTCGCCCTCCTGCGCGCGGCGCCGCGCCAGCATCGGGTAGACCGGTGGGCGGGGCGGACTGCGCCAAGTGGCCTGTTGCTGCTCCATGGGGCCATCGGCAGGCTGGGCAAGTGACGTCGAAGCAGCCATGGCGCCCCCCGCATTGGCAGCGACCATCGGTTCCTCGACCGGCACCGGCAGAGTCTCGGGAAAAGGATCCGGGGCGGGGGTACGCTGCGGTTCTGGTTCTGGTTCTGGTTCTGGTTCTGGTTCCGGCTGAGGCTGAGGCTGAGGCTGAGGCTGAGGCTGAGGCTGAGGCTGAGGCTGAGGCTGAGGCTGAGGCTGAGCAGTATTGTTCGTGGGGACTGGCGCGCTGAACGGCTGCTCCGGCTCGGATTCTGTCTGTGATACCGGAGGGGCTGCCACGGCAACATCACGCTCGGCGGCCACCATCTGTACGCGAATGTGTGCTTCACCGGCGGCGCTGCCTGGCGCGGCACGTGTGGCGGTCCCCTGCTCCGACGCAAACCAGGACGCCGCCAGCAGAAAGTGTACGCCACCCGATATCAGCAGCATAAGCAGCAGCGGACGCAGGGTCTTGCGGGTTATCGGGCCTTGCACGCGGGATCCGGCTCTCTTAGCATTCGTCAACGCGCATTATAGAGGCCACCTGCCCGGTTGTGGGTGAACAGGCCTCAAGTACGCGTTATCGCCATTCACGTTGGAATAGATATGACAGTCCTGTGCAAGACCTGCGAGATCCCGAGCCAAAGCGCCCGCGGCTTTAACCTGGACGGCCGCGCGCTGGTCGCCGTGCATCATAACGAACGTTTTTTCGTGTACGAGAATCGCTGCCCGCACCGGGGTGTCGAGCTCGAATGGCAACCAGACCAGTTTTTCGACTTCGAGGGTAATTTCATCCAGTGCGCCACCCACGGCGCCCTGTTCAAGATCGACACCGGAGAGTGTATCGCCGGCCCCTGCAATGGCCAGGCGCTGACCGCGGTGGCATTTACTCAGGTCGACGGACAGATCATCCTGCTCTGAGGCCCTGGGTGCCTTTGAGCGCGTTACAGCACCACCTCCAGCCGACGATTCAGCACCAGCTCCTGCGTTGTCGGCGTCGCTCCCCAGGCCAGCAGCTCCACGCCGCAATCCCGCGCCTGACGCAGCAGACGACCGTAAGCCGGGTCGATATCATCTGCCGGTCGTACCCGCTCGATGCCGCCATGCGGCACACAGAACAGCAGCACTGCACGCACATCCTGTTGCGCCAGCAGCATCAGTTCGCGCAGGTGCTTTTGTCCCCGCAGCGTCACCGCATCGGGAAAACTGCCCCAGCCATTCGACTCGAGCAACGTCACGTTCTTGATCTCAACCCAGGCATCGGCCGCGACGCCCTCACTGAGCAGCAGATCAATTCGGCTGCGCTCTGCGCCGTAGGGAACCTCCTGACGAATGCTGCGATAGCCCGCCAGAGGCTCAATCTGCCCCTGCTCGATGGCTTCGCGCACCAGAGAGTTGGCACGTCCGGTATTGACTGACGCCAGGTGACGCCCCTCCACTTCCACCAGCTCCCATCCGAGCGGGTACTTGCGTTTGGGATTGGCCGAGTCCGTCAACCAGACCCGGCTGCCCGGCTCGGCACAGTTACGCATCGACCCCGTATTGGGGCAGTGCACCGTGACACAGCGTCCATCCGGCAACTCGACGTCAGCCAGAAAGCGCTTGTAGCGACGCACCAGGCGCCCCTCGATCAGGTCGGTCAGCTGCATCAGCGCGCCAGCCGCCGTCGCAGGCGCTCCAGTCCAAGTTCAATGCGCGCCAGGCTGGTGGTATAGGAAAAGCGGATAAAATCATTTGCCCGATACTGGCCGAAGTCCAGTCCGGGCGTTACGGCCAGGTGCTCAGACTCGAGCAGATCCCAGCAGAATTCAAACGCATTATCGGTGATGGAACTGACATCGGCATACACATAGAAAGCCCCCTCGGGCGCCACCGGAATCCCCAGGCCCAGCTCGCGCAGGCCGCAGACCAGACGGTCACGTCGTGCGCCAAATTCACGCCGGCGTGCTTCCAGGATCTCCAGGGTTTCGGGCTTGAAGGCCGCCAGGGCGGCATGCTGCGAGATTGTCGTCGGGGAAATGTAGAGATTCTGCGCCAGCTTCTCCAGTTCCGGCACCGCTTGCTCCGGGGCAACGATCCAGCCAAGCCGCCAGCCCGTCATGCCGAAATACTTTGAAAAGCTGTTTATCACGAATGCCTGCGGGTCCACCTGCAACACACTCGGCGCCTCAAAACCGTAGGTCAAACCGTGGTACAACTCATCCACCACCAGGTGACCGCCCTGCTGTCGCACAGCCTCGGCCAGTGCCGCCAGTTCTGCTTTGCTCAACACGGAACCCGTGGGGTTGGCGGGCGACGCCAGCAGGACTCCCGCCGTATCGGGGTGCCAGTACTCACTAACCCGCTGCGGCGTCAGCTGAAAATTGCAATCGGCATCCACCGGCACCAGCTGAGCGCGAGCTTCTACCAGGCGCAGAAACTGCCGGTTACAGGGATATCCCGGATCGCTCATCATGAAGGTCTGACCCGGATTGGCCAGCAATGCAAACACCATCAGCAGCGCGCCGGATGCACCGGCGGTGACGATAATGCGCTGCGGCGCGATATCGAGGCCATAGCGCTGCTGATAAAAAGCCGCGATTGCCTCACGCAGCTCCGGAATGCCGGTGGAAGGCGTGTACTGGGTATGCCCCTGATCAATCGCCACCCGGGCTGCCTCGACGATCGGTGCGGCGGTTGGGAAGTCCGGCTCCCCGACTTCCATATGCACCACATCATGCCCCAGGGCTTCCAGTTCGCGAGCCCGCCTTAGCAAATCCATCACCTTGAAGGAGTCGATATCACCGACCCGATCACTCCAGCGCGCTGCCATCTGCGTCTGCCCCTTTGCCTAAAAGCTCAGGATTATAACGCCCCAGCCCCCCTGTGGCGCTACCATGGCTGCACTGGCGAATTTGGTTATAAAGGCTAGCCTAATGAAAAGGGTTCTGGTAACTTCGTCGCCTTCCAGTGCCGGCGGTTGCACGGCTTTAGGCAGATAGGGATAACCGAACCGGGCTGTAACAGTTCGGAGGACTCGGAGACGTGAGGCGAGACTATGCCAACAAATGATTCTCAGTTTACGCACTTTAAGCCCTACGATCTCGATACGGGCGAAGAGTACATGTGCGATGCTCATCGCGAGCATTTTCGACAGATTCTGAATGCCTGGAAACGGCAGTTGATGGAAGAAGTAGACAGCACTATCCATCATTTGCAGGAAGAAGCATCCAACTTTGCCGATCCCAGTGACCGCGCCAGCCAGGAAGAGGAATTCAGCCTCGAACTGCGCACCCGCGATCGTGAGCGCAAGCTGATCCGCAAGATAGACGAAGCGGTTGAGCGCATCGACGAAGATGAATACGGTTTCTGCGATGCCTGCGGCATTGAAATAGGCATTCGTCGCCTTGAGGCACGGCCTACCGCAACGCTTTGCATCGACTGCAAAACGCTGGCGGAAATCAAGGAAAAGCAGCTCGGCGGCTGACCCATCCTGCACCGGCCGCCCAGGCGGCCGGATACAGCGTAGGACCCTGACCCTTGCGCTATATCGGACGTTTCGCCCCATCTCCAACCGGCCCACTTCACTTCGGTTCTCTACTGGCAGCCCTTGCCAGTTATGCGGATGCCCGCGCCCGTCAGGGTCAATGGCTTGTCCGTATCGAAGATCTCGACCCGCCGCGTGAACAGCCTGGCGCCAGCGCCCTGATTCTCTCGACCCTGGAAGCATTCGGCTTCGAATGGGACGGTGAAGTGCTGTACCAGAGTCAGCGCAGCGAATTTTATCACGACGTCATTGACCAGCTGCTGCAGCAACAGCTGGCCTACCGCTGCTCATGTTCACGCAAGCAGATATTCACGCGTACCGGCAGCATTCGTTATGATGGTCACTGCCTTGCGCAACATCCGCCTCGTGCCGAGGCCTGTGCCATACGCGCGCGCTGCGAAGCGGGCGTTATCAGGCTGCAGGACGCCATTCAAAGCACTCACCACTACGACCTGGCGCGGGCGCACGGCGACTTCGTGATCCAGCGCCGTGATGGGTTGTTCGCCTATCAGCTTGCCGTGGTGGTAGACGATGCCTTGCAGGGCATCAGCCACGTGGTACGCGGCAGCGACCTGCTCGACGAAACCCCCTGCCAGATTCAGCTGCAGCGCTACCTGGGATACGCGCAGCCGGCCTATGCCCATATCCCGGTCGCAACCTCCGCCAGCGGGCAGAAGCTCAGCAAGCAAACGCATGCCCCGGCGCTGGATGCGCTCAACCCGGTACCGGCACTGCTGGCGGCGCTCGAGTTTCTCGGCCAGCACCCGCCGGCTGAACTACGCGATGCCAGCGCCAGCGAATTGTTGCGGTGGAGCATCGAACACTGGAATATGGAGCACATCCCCAAAACCCGCGGACTGCCGTGGTCCGCGGGTCAAGGAGGCCTATGTATCTGCACCGCACCGCCCTGTTAATGATTATCGGCTTTTACCTGACAGGCCCATTGCTGCTCGACTGGTGGCTGCAGCCCGATGCCCCCTGGTATCGACCCTTTTTGATCTGGCTCGTACTGATCGCCCTGAGCTGGCTCATCGACCTGCGCCGGAGTCATCGGGATGTTTAGTATTCATGCTCTTTTCATTGCCGGCGTCAGTTATTTGCTGGTGTTGTTTGGCGCCGCCTACCTGACTGAACGCGGTAAATTGCCCAAGCGACTGGTACGCCACCCCCTGGTACATGCACTCTCACTGGGGATCTATGCCAGTGTCTGGACCTTCTACGGCATCTTCGGCATGGTGCAGGATGCCGGTATCACTTACCTGACCTCTTACTTGGCCGCGACCCTGGCCTTTGTACTGGCGCCAGCCATCATGGTGCCGATTCTGCGGATCTCCCGCACCCATCAGCTCAGCTCGCTGGCCGACCTCTTCGCGTTCCGCTTTCGCAGTGGCCCCGTCGGCACTCTGACGTCATTGCTGGTTGTCGCCGCCACCCTGCCCCTGATTGCCATCCAGATCCAGGCGGTGGCCGATTCGCTATACCTGCTCAACAAGGATGCCCCTCGAGACCTCATCGCCGCCACCTTTTGCGCCGTCATGGCGCTGTTCGCGATTCTGTTCGGCGCTCGTCACGCATCGTTGCGCAACCGCAACAACGGCCTGGTGGTGGCCATGGCGGTGGAGTCGCTGATCAAGCTGGCTGCCCTGCTGGCCATCGCCGGCTATTCGCTGTTCATCATTTTTGGCGGTCCAGCCGGGCTGGAGCAGTGGCTGGCCGATAATCCCGCCGCCCTGAAAAGCATTCAGCACATCCCGGAAAACGAGAACTGGCATACCCTGCTGCTGGCGTTTTTCGCCACAACCATCGTTATGCCGCATATGTACCATCTGGCCTTCACCGAAAACTCATCGGCCCTGAGCCTGCAAAAGGCCTCGTGGCTGATGCCCCTGTACCTGTTTTTTATGGCGCTGACAGTACCGATTATCGTCTGGGCCGGCATGAAGCTCGAGGCCACCGAGGTCACCGAGTACCTGGTACTCAACATCGGTGTCGTACTCGACTCCAAGACACTGACCTTGCTTGCCTTTCTGGGTGGCCTTTCAGCGGCCAGTGGCGTCATTATCGTTGCGACCGTTTCCATGGCCTCCATGCTGCAGAACCATCTACTGCTGCCCATCACCCAGGTACCCGACAATGTGCGCTTCTACAACTGGCTGCTGTGGCTGCGCCGCATCCTGATTGTGGTGTTGATGAGCAGCAGCTATTTGTTCTATACCCAGTATTCCCGGCCCGAGACTCTCTATTTGCTGGCGCTGATCGCCTTTATTTCCTTTCTGCAATTCCTGCCCGGTCTGCTGGCCACCCTGTTCTGGGCCGGCATTAACCGCTGGGGATTCGTGCTGGGCCTGTGCACCGGTACCGGCAGCTGGTTGCTGACCATGCTGCTGCCGATTGCGCTGGATCAGAACATCAATGTGCTGGACTTTGACATCAATACCGATGACTGGCATCAGTCGGCCGTATTTTCCCTGCTGCTCAACTGTGTGGTACTGGTGGTCGCATCACGTCTGCTTCCCACGGGCGACGAAGAACGCAAGGCTGCCGACGCCTGCATGCTGAATGTCATGCAGCAGCCTATGGGCATTCGTCTGAACGCCACCCGGGTGGAAGATTTCGAAGCACTGCTGCGTCCGCGACTGGGCACCGAGACGGCGAAGCGTGAGCTGCAAAGCGCCATTGGCCAGCTGGGTATCAGCTATGAAGTACTGTCGCCGCTGGACCTGCTGCGCCTGCGCACTCAGCTGGAGCAACATTTGTCCGGCCTGGTCGGGCCAGTGGAGGCCGCCACCATCCTCGAGCCACTGGATCGTCACGACCCGATCGAAGGGTTCAGGGCTCGCGATGTGCACTTGCTGGAATCCCAGCTGGAGCAATACCATCAGCGCCTGGGAGGCCTGGCAGCAGAACTGGACGAGCTGCGGCGTTATCACCGTCTCACGCTGCAAAAACTGCCCGTGGGAGTCTGCACGCTGGACAGCGATGGCCGCATTCTGTTCTGGAACGCGGAAATTGAACACTACACCGGCCTGTCGGCAGACGATGTGCTGACCTGGCGTCCCGCCTCGCTGCCAGCCCCCTGGGGCGAGCTGTTCACCTGCTTCACCGAAAGTGACCGGTCACACCTGCCGAACCAGAAACTGGTCGTCAATGGCCAGCCACGCTGGTTCAGCCTGCACAAGGCCCAGCTCAACGAACAAAAAGCGCATTCGGGCATGGTCATTCTGCTGGAAGACGAATCCGACACGCTCATGCTGGCCGACAAGCTGGCGCACAACGAACGGCTCGCGTCCATCGGGCGCTTCGCCGCAGGAGTGGCCCACGAGATCGGCAACCCGGTCACTGGCATAGCCTGCCTGGCACAGAACCTGAAATTTGAAACCGAAAGTCCGCTGGTGCTCGAATCCGGCGAGCAAATCCTCGATCAGACCAAGCGTATCAGCCGCATTGTACAGTCACTGGTCCGCTTTGCGCACACCGGGCGCCAGGACCATGTCACCCAGCATGACCCTGTCGATATATATGCCTGCATCGCCGAAGCCATTCAGCTCGTCTCGCTCGACAGCCGCGGCCGACACCAGCGTTACCAAAACGACGTGCCGCCACACTTGCAGGTCGTGGGCGACCTGCAGCAGCTGCTGCAGGTCTTTGTTAACCTGCTCAATAATGCCTGCGACGCCTCGCCCGAGCTGGGCCTGATCAGCATCAGCGCAGAGCAGGAAGACGAGAAGGTCATCATCCGTATGCAGGACGAAGGCAGTGGCATTCCCGCTGAACTGCAGGACCGTCTGTTTGAGCCTTTTTTCACCACGAAGGATCCGGGCAAGGGAACCGGATTGGGTTTACCGTTGGTCTACAATATTATCGAGGAACACTATGGTAATATCGAAATACTTAGCCCTGCCGACAAAAAACAGAATAAAGGCACTCTAGTGGTCATCACCTTACCTGGACTTCCGCTGTCGGAACTTTGACGCGCGTTATGTCCTGCATGTAGGAATCAAGGTCGAACCGAATGAGCCGTATTCTGATTGTTGAAGATGAAACGATAATTCGCACTGCCCTGCGTCGCCTGCTCGAACGTCACGACTATCAGGTCGATGACGCAGGCTCCGTTGACGAAGCCACCAGCCGCTTCAAGCTGCAGGATTACAACCTTATTATTTCAGACCTGCGTCTGCCCGGCGCGCCGGGCACCGAGCTGATAACGCTGGCCAAACAGGTGCCGGTACTTATCATGACGAGCTATGCCAGCTTGCGCTCTGCCGTAGATGCCATGAAGCTCGGCGCGGTCGATTACATCGCCAAGCCCTTTGACCATGACGAGATGCTGCGTACCATCGACAATGTACTCAGCCGCCAGGCCCAGGCTTCGGACAGTGGCACCGAGGCGCCTTCCAAAGGCAGCAAGAGCGAACTGCTGGGCTCGTGCCCGCCGATGCAGGAGCTGCTGAGCCGCATTGACAAGGTTGCCCGTACCGATGCCACCGTGCTTGTCCTGGGTGAGTCCGGTACCGGCAAGGAGCTGGTGGCCCGCGCCATTCACGAGCAGAGCGATCGCGCCAGCGCGCCCCTCATTTCGGTGAACTGTGCCTCCATTCCGGACACCCTGATCGAGTCCGAACTGTTTGGTCACGAGAAAGGCGCTTTCACCGGCGCCAACAGCGCACGCAGTGGCCTGATCGAGGCCGCCAACGGTGGCACTCTTTTCCTCGACGAAATCGGTGAACTCCCGCTCGAAGCACAAGCCCGGCTGCTGCGCTTCCTGCAGGAAAGCGAAATTCGTCGTGTCGGCGCCGTGCATTCAACCCAGGTCAATGTACGCCTTGTCGCTGCGACCCATCGTAACCTGAAGGAAATGGCCCGCAACGGCGACTTCCGCGAAGACCTCTACTATCGACTGTACGTCATGGAACTGCGTATGCCGCCGCTGCGTGACCGCGGTAACGATATCGCGATACTGGCCAACCGCTTCCTGCAACGGGCCTGCAACAAGATGGGACTGGCACCTGCGCGATTCAGTGAAGGCACACTGGAAGCCATGACCCAGTATCACTGGCCCGGCAACGTACGCGAACTGGAAAACGCCATCGAGCGTGCGCTGATACTGGCAGATGACTTGCTGATCACCACTGAACTGCTCGGGCTTGACCTGGAACCTGCATCGCGGCTGCATCAGTTTGAACGTAGCTACGCTTACCAATCGGGCGACACGCCCACGACCAGCAACCGACGCGAGCCTCAGACAGGCCTGTCGCTGGACGACTACTTTCAGCGCTTTGTACTGGAAAACCAGAATCGCATGAGCGAGACAGACCTGGCCAAGAAGCTTGGCGTCAGCCGCAAGTGTCTGTGGGAACGACGTCAGAAGCTTGGCATACCACGCAAGAGTCGCAGCAAGTAACGTCCGGGTCGCCAGGCGGTAACAAAGTGTTACCGCTTTAGTGTTACCTCTGCACCCAGATATGTTTCGCAAGACGTTCCCTAAGGTAACAAACCGCTGTTACCTTGCGACATGAAAAGCGTTAAATAATAAAAATATTCATATTAAACAGCAAGTTATAAAACATGGCACAGGCCGTGCACTCTTAAGAACCAAGAAAAACAAGAATTAAGAAGAACAACAAAATACTTACCGGCGAAACCTCCAGAATAAAAATAACTGCGGAGAGATCGTACGAGTAGCTAGCCTCACTAAAAATAATAAATGAGGCCTGCGCTGGTCACCGAACATGCATCTGGGATCCCCGATCCTCGCACCTGAATAAAAATAACAACAGGTCATGATGGTTTTTGCCCGGTGATCAGCCACCCATCTCGTAACTGAACCCCTTCTGGCTTCAAACCTCTTTTCCGTTCTACCCTCCTGTACTTCTTCCCCTTGCAACACTGCCTTCGTTTTTTGATTCACAGACACTTGCATCTGGACAAGCACGATACTCGTCACTGGCGCTCAATCCACACCTGCGATGCATTCGGCCACAGCTCCACTCATGCCCGAGCTGACCACCCAGACCCCTATTGGATACCTAAAACTTCGGAGTTGCCGTTACAGGGCAGCGCTTCACGCCACTGCAAGATCCGTCACAGTTTAGCTTCCCATCCAGGCACAGCATCTGCATCTGCATCTGCACCCAAACGCCTGACACCTTTTGGTGATCGCCGCCATCAACATTCTGAGCCGAAGCCTGGTGCCCTTCTGTACACTGGATTCTGCTCTGCACTGCCTGGGGCAGTCACCCCTGTTAATTGTACCGGGCGGGCGCGCTGTTACCCTGCTACCCATCAAGGTGCTACCAAGTCGTTCCAAAAAGTAACACTTTGACGTTACCCTGAGTCTTGGAAAGAACCCAAAAAACGAACATTTACATCAATAACAATGACTTACAAAAACTGGCACAATGCATGCTCTATTACATGCCAGAACAACAACACCGTTACCTGCGAAACCAGACCAACAATAAAAATAAATTCGGTCGACTCTTCCAGATAACCCACCTCGAATAAAAATAACAACGAGGCCTGTAGCTGACTGCCGTGCGTTGTCACGAAGGTCCCCAAACCCTAGATTGAGAATCGCATTGACCTGAATAAAAATAAGTCACAGGTTGCGTTCTAATCACGGTGGTCGGCTAACTCATCTTTTATTCACCCCCCCTTCCGATCTGCCATTCCAGCTTAGCACCGCGCCAAAAAGCCACTCTTATACTGAGCCGGCAACAGTGATATGATGCGCGACTTCCACCGCCAGGGCGAACAAAAAACAAACACTTATGGATATGAGCCTGTTCATAGCCGCGGCTATTGCGGTTATCCTTATTGGCGCCACCCTGCTACTGCGTAGAAGATATATGGCACCCAAGCTGGATACTGATGAGAAGTCTGCCACTGAAGGCAGCACGCTTGAAAGCGTCATCACCCGAGACCAACACAACATCCCCCGCCAGCATCTCGATGAGAATGCGCTGAAAGTCGTTCATCGCCTTAACGATGATGGTCATGAAGCCTATCTCGTGGGAGGTTGCATACGCGATATTCTGCTGGGTCTGCGTCCCAAGGACTTCGATGTAGCCACGTCCGCCACACCGGAACAGGCCGAAGAACTGTTTCGGCGCTCGCGTCTGATCGGCCGCCGCTTCAAGCTGGTCCATGTCCGCTTTGGGCGTGAAGTGATCGAAGTTGCAACCTTCCGCGCCGGACATGACACGGAAGACCGAAACGAAGATGGCGAAGACGGCCGCCAGGCCGCCAGCGGTCTGATACTGCGCGACAACGTCTATGGCACGCTGCGCGAAGACGCCTTGCGCCGCGACTTCACCATCAACGCCCTCTACTACTCGGCCCAGGACCACAGCGTGCATGACTTCGCCGGCGGCTACCGCGATATCGGGCATAAGGTCATTCGCATGATCGGCGACCCTGCGTCACGCTACCGCGAAGACCCCGTACGCATGCTGCGGGCTGTTCGTTTTGCTGCCAAACTGGAGTTCGACATTGAACCGGCTACCGCGGCACCCATCCCTGAACTGGCTCCGCTGTTGCGAGATATTGCCGCCGCACGCATGTTTGATGAAGTGCTCAAGCTGCTGCAGTCCGGCCATGGTGTTGCCGCCTACAAGCAGATGCAGACGTACGGCCTGTTCGAGCAACTGTTCCCCCAGGTCCAGAGTGCAATCAAGCGAGGCCCCGCTGCAGGCCTGCCGGTAGAGGAACTGATTCTCAAGGCACTGCGCAATACCGACCGCCGGCTGGAACAGGGCAAGAGCGTTACACCCGCCTTCCTGTTCGCCGCCTTGCTTTGGTATCCCATGCAGCTGCGTCTGAACAGTCTGATGAAAGAAGGCCGCATGCCGCCCTTGCCAGCGCTGCACGAAGCGGCCAATGAGGTCATCGCCGCCCAGATCCGCCATACCGCGATACCCCGTCGCTTCTCTACCCCGCTACGCGAAATCTGGGAGTTACAGCTACGCCTTCCCAAACGCCAGGGTAACCGCGCAGAACGCCTGATGGAGCATCCACGCTTCAGGGCCGCCTACGACCTGCTGCTTTTGCGTGAGTCCAGTGGTGAAGACCTGGATGGCCTGAGTCAGTGGTGGACTGATTACCAGAGCGCCAATAGCAATGACCGAGCATCGCTCCAGGACGATCTCAGCCCCTCTGCCGCCAAACCGCGCAAGCGTCGGCGCAAGCCTCGTACCCGCCAGCGCGATGCATAAGGCCATCCGCTGCTATATAGGCCTGGGCAGTAATCTGGACTCGCCGCAACAACAGGTTGCGCGCGCTCTGGAGGAGCTGGCGACACTGCCCGGCACTCACTTGCTGACCCACTCCAGCCTGTATCGCTCCCCACCCATGGGACCACAGGATCAGCCGGACTACGTTAACGCCGTGGCACTGCTCGAAACGACACTGGATGCGCACAGCCTGCTGGATCAACTACAGGCATTGGAGCAACTGCATCAACGCGTACGGCTGGAGCGCTGGGGCCCCCGCACGCTGGACCTGGACCTGCTGCTGTACGGTGAGGAAACCATATCCACTGAACGACTGTCGGTTCCTCACCCAGGCATGCATGAACGCAACTTTGTACTTTGGCCCCTGAGTGAAATCAGCCCCGATCTGGCACTGCAGGATGGTCGCCCGCTGGCAACGCTGTTAAGTGAATACCCTATAGGCACACTGGAACGGATCTCGTTATAATCCGGAACCGTTGAAGTCAAACGAAAAGCCGAGCTCCCCTATGAACAACGTCACTCTACACACCCTCTCAGCGCTCAAGCAGGATGGTAAGAAGTTCGCAGTTCTGACCGCGTACGATGCCTGTTTTGCACAGCTGGTCAGTAGCGCTGGTACAGAGGTCATTCTGGTGGGTGACTCCCTGGGCATGGTTCTTCAGGGCCACGACAGCACCCTGCCGGTCACGGTGGATGAAATGGCCTACCACACCCGCTGCGTTGCAGGCGGCAACCAAGGCGCCATGGTGATGAGCGATCTGCCGTTCATGAGCTACGCCACGCCAGAGCAGGCCATGCTCAACGCCGGCAAACTGATGCAGGCCGGCGCCCATATTATCAAGATTGAAGGCGGTGCCTGGCTGGCTGAGACCATCGCCCTGCTGGCCGATCGCGGCGTCCCGGTCTGCGCCCACCTGGGGCTGACGCCCCAGGCGGTTAACCGCCTGGGCGGTTACCGTGTACAGGGGCGCGACGCGACCAGCGCTCGACAGATGATCGATGATGCCATTGTGCTGGAACAACAGGGTGCCAGCATGCTGCTGCTTGAGTGTGTACCGTCGCTGCTGGCCGGAGAAATCTCCCGCGCGGTCGACATCCCGGTGATCGGCATAGGCGCAGGCCCACAGACTGATGCCCAGGTACTGGTCCTGCACGACATGCTGGGCATTACGGCAGGCCGCAAGCCGCGTTTTGTAAAAGACTTTATGGCCGACGCTGACAGCATTGCAGGCGCCATTCAGAGCTACGGTGAACAGGTCCGCGCCGGCACCTTTCCAGCCGATGAGCATGGATTCGAGTGATATGCAGACTATTCACCATATTCCGGCATTACGCGAACAACTGAAAGCAGCACGCCAGGCTGGCAAGACAATCGGCCTGGTACCGACCATGGGTAACCTGCACGCCGGCCATGTGGAGCTGGTCAATCAGGCACGCCAGCACGCTGACATCATCGTCGCGACCGTTTTCGTCAACCCGCTTCAGTTCGGCCCCAACGAAGACCTGGACAGCTACCCTCGCACACTGGAGGCTGATCAGATCAAACTCGCCGCCGCCGGCTGCGACTACCTGTTTGTGCCCAGTGAAGCCGAGATGTACCCCAATGGCCGCGAAAAGCAGACCATTGTTGAAGTACCCGAACTGTCGGAGATGCATTGCGGCAGCACCCGTCCAGGGCACTTTCGCGGCGTCACCACGGTAGTCAGCAAGCTGTTTGGCATCGTCCAGCCGGACTCTGCCTTCTTTGGCAGCAAGGATTACCAGCAGCTGCTGATTATCCGCCGCATGGTGGCCGATCTCTGCATGCCCATCGAGATTCACGGCGTGAGCATCGTGCGCGACCGGAACCAACTGGCGCTCAGTTCACGCAACGGCTACCTCAGCCCTGCGGAGCTTGCCATTGCACCGACATTGAACCGCGTACTGCGCGAAACCGCACAGGTGATTCAGGACGGCCGACGGGATTACGACCAGCTAACGCGCCAGGCCCTTGCCGAGCTGGAAAACGTCGGCTTCAAGGGCGACTTCATGCGCATTGTGCGGCGCAGCGACCTGCAACCGGCCGGTGACTCGGATCAGCAGCTGGTGATTCTCAGCGCAGCCTACCTGGGCGCCGCCCGCCTGATCGACAATCTCGAATTCGATCTCTGATACCCGGATGGCTTCGACCCGTCGTCAGCCATCCTCACGCCCCCCGTATGCCCGCCCCACGCCACAGCATGCGGCCTGCTTGCAGGCTGTGTGCTTGACAAACAGAGAACCGCTCGCGCAGACTGTCCCGGTCGCATTATTAAAAACGTAATAACAAAGTGCGACATGGATCTGCAGGTGGCGATTTGGCCGGCAACCTTCCCGCGTTGCCGAACGTCTGAGTTTTATTTCGCCCCTGCAATAATGGGAACATATTTCCCCGTTATGCTGATCCGCAGCAGTCTGTCTGATCTATCTGAGATGAACGACCACCAGCCGGTTTGCTGGCAGCCCGTAAAGCGCTTGTCCGCATCACGACCCAGCCAGGTGAGCATCACTCAGACTCAACCCGGACAGTCCCGCCGCACCACAATTGAGACGCTACCAACAATTATAGAGGCACACCTATGCGCGACGTTGTAATTGTAGCTGCTGGCCGTACGGCTATTGGCACCTTCAATGGTTCCCTGGCTGCCATCTCCGCAGTCGACCTCGGGGCCACCGTCATCAAGTCACTGCTGGAAAAATCCCAAATTAACCCCGCTCTGGTCGATGAAGTCATTCTCGGCCAGGTTCTGGCCGCCGGTTGCGGCCAGAACCCTGCTCGTCAGTCTGCCATCAAGGGCGGCCTGCCGAACGAAGTGCCGGCCATGACCATCAACAAGGTCTGCGGCTCAGGCCTCAAGGCCCTGCAGCTGGCCACCCAGGCGATTCGCTGCGGCGATGCCGACATCATCATCGCCGGCGGCCAGGAAAACATGAGCGCTTCCCCGCACGTCCTGCCCAACTCACGCAACGGCGCCCGCATGGGCGACTGGAGCATGGTCGATACCATGATCAAGGACGGCCTCTGGGATGCGTTCAATGACTACCACATGGGTATCACCACCGAGAACATCGTTGAAAAATACGGTTTCTCACGCGAAGAGCAGGATGCCTTTGCTGCTGCGTCCCAGAACAAGGCAGAAGCTGCTGTGACCTCCGGTCGTTTCAAGGACGAAATCATTCCGGTAATCATCCCGCAGCGCAAGGGTGATCCGGTTGTCTTCGATACCGATGAACAGCCGCGCTTTGGCGTCACTGCCGAAGCCCTGGGCAAACTGCGCCCGGCCTTCAAGCGTGACGGTACCGTCACCGCGGGCAACAGCTCCACCATCAACGATGGCGCCGCCGCCGTGATCCTCTGCTCGGCCGAAAAAGCCGCAGAGCTGGGTCTCAAGCCGCTGGCCCGCATCAAGGCCTACGCCTCGGCAGGTGTTGATCCGGCCATCATGGGCACCGGTCCGATCTGCGCCACAACCAAGGCACTGGAAAAAGCCGGCTGGGGTGTGAAAGACCTGGAACTGGTTGAAGCCAACGAAGCCTTCGCCGCCCAGGCCATGTCGGTCAACAAGGATCTTGGCTGGGATACCAGCATCGTGAACGTCAATGGCGGCGCCATCGCCATGGGCCACCCGATCGGTGCATCCGGCTGCCGTGTACTGGTCAGCCTGGTGCATGAAATGATCAAACGCGATGCCAAGAAAGGCCTGGCCACACTGTGCATCGGTGGCGGCATGGGCACCGCGCTGGCAATCGAGCGCGACTAAGAGCCTGCATCACCGGGGTGGCATCACGCAGCCCCGGTTTTAACAGCAGAACAACTACCGGGGGCGCGAGCCCCCGGTTCGTTTGCATCAAGCCCATTCCCAGCGCGCCACCCCGCCTTTAACCAGGCTCATCCTCCTGACCGATTTCCCCGCCTGCGCGTCGAACTTGCCAGCCAGCCACGATCACGGCGTCTAAACTGCACTTATTGGATAGCGGGCTTACCGCTGTTGCCCCGCTGATACCCACACAACATTGCGTAACCTTGGGTGCCGCGTTGATGTCATAGCCTGTAAAACACCTGAATATGACTGCGGTCAGACTTCGGCCCCAACTCAAATTGGAGGAGGCTGTATGAAAGCTGGCAAGATTGCAGCACTGATTCTGATCCCGCTGCTGGGGCTGGCGGTCTGGTTCTGGCACCAGCTACCGAACTACCTGCCTGGCACAAGCAAGTACGAACGCATGCCCACCGTGGTGGGGATGGCGCCCAGAGTTAATCAACCTCTGCCCAGTTACGGTGGCCCTCACCCCCGCGACTGGCAGCGCCCGCCAGACCCCTTCCCGTACCCGATTCGCCTGGGCGAGATTGGCCCGCATGAGCCCATCTACGCCGGTCCCCTGCAGTACCCCTTCGCCTGCGACGGCGAAGACTCAGGTCTGGGCCAGCCACTGGTGGACAATCAGGATGGGTTTGGCATTGAAGTCTTTGCGCTTGATGAGCGGGGCGAAAAAACACCGCAGCGGCTCGGCTACAGCAAGGACTGCCTGTACCCGACACAGGTGAGTTACTACTACAACCGCGCTGGTACCAGCCAGTTCTATCCCCTTGACCAGGCCAACGGCGATATCGCCCGTATTCACATCAACGGACAGGACATCGATTTCGTGGTGCGTAGCGAAACGGGCACCATCAATCGCTTTATCTACAACATCACCACCCTGCGCGGCCCCAACGACCGCCCCGCGGTACCAGACATGCAGTACTGGAACCACCAGTTGATCTATCAGTTCCGTGGCGGCGTGGGCATCGGCTATCGCCAGGGACGCCTGCGGAATACCGATCTGCCCGAGCGGCGCATCGATCAGCTTCGCCAGGGCTATGCCATCGCCTATTCGACCGGCAACCAGACCTCAAACCACTACAATATCTGGCTGGCCGAAGAAACGGCCGGGCGCGTAAAGCGCCAGTTCAGCGCTCGCTACGGGACACCTGAGTTTACCCTGGGGATCGGCGGCTCTGGCGGCGCCATACAGCAGTACCTGATTGGCCAGAACGGCACTGGTCTGCTCGATGCCGGCATTGCGCTTTACGCCTATCCGGACATGCTGACCCAGACCATCTACGCGTTCGACTGCGAGCTGCTGGAGTACTATTTCGACCAGACCGCGCAGACGACCTGGAGCTGGCCTGCGCGGCGCAAGGTGGCGGGGCTGAACAGCCGCGACGGTGTCCACGACAGCCGCACCTGGCTGTACGAGCTGGCCATGATCATCCGTGGCCGGGCGCCGCACTGGCCACTGGGCGGCAGCGAATGCAGCCTGGCCTGGCGCGGCCTGACGCCTCTGGTCAACAACCCGCGCTTTGTTCACTTTGATCCGCGCTTCAGCCCCGAAGTCAAACGCCAGGTCCACTGGTCTCACTGGGAGGACCTGCGCTATATCTACGGCGTGGATGAAAACGGCTATGCGCGCCAGACATGGGACAATGTCGGCGTGCAATACGGCTTGCAGGCACTGCTTGAGGGCCAGATCAGCGTCGATACCTTCGTGCACCTGAATGCCAACATTGGGGGATGGAAGCCGCCTGCACAGATGCAGCAAGAGCGCTTCTGGCTCCTGAACGGCGATGACGACCTGTTCGCATTCAGCCCCTGGAGTGACCAGAATATGCAGCTTTCACCGGATGCCGGTTACACCCCCGCAGCGCGCAGCCACGGGGATACTGAGGCCATTCAGGCTGCCGTGCAGGCAGGACTGGTTTTTACCGGCGAGCTGTCGATTCCCATCATAGATCTGCGCCATTACCTGGAGCCGGCACTGGATATGCATCACAGCAGTGCCGCCTTCAGTACCCGCATGCGTCTGCAGCAGCACGGTTATGCAGACAATCAGCTGATCTGGATGACCGCCAAACCGGATAATCCTGTGCCGCTGGCGCTGGATACACTCCTGCAGTGGCTGCGCGAAGGTAAGCGCCCACTTACCGCACAAGACAGTTGTTTCAGCGCGAATGGTCGCCTGATCGCCGCAGGCAAAGACGTGTGGAACGGCAGCTGGAACGGCAAGACGCCCGGAACCTGCATGCAGCAGTACCCGATATACGGTACACCACGCTCAGTCGCGGGGGAGGATTTGCGGGGCGACCTGTTCAAGTGCAGCCTGATCAGTGTGGATCAGGCGCTTAACCGGGGACTTTATGCCCCCATCGACATGCAGCCGCACAGGGCCCAGTTGCAGCGCATCTTTCCGGATGGCGTATGCGATTACAGTGTGCCAGGGCTCGGCCAGCGCTGAGGCAGACCAGGCAGAAGTATCAGGCCGTTGCAATTGCGCCCTTGCCGACACCTTCAAACGCACGCACCATCACCGCGCAAGCGGGATGCGTCTGCTTGATGGCAAGCGCAAGATGCTGCGCGATCTGCTCGACCGTCGTCTCGGTGTCGATCACATAGCAGTACTGTGCCGGCAGCTTAAGCTCAAATTCGCCCTGGGGGGCGTTATAGCGATAGTGATGCATGCCGTCCGCCTCGCTGACCAGGTGTGAGCGAGTGCCGATGTAGATGTCCCGCAACCGCTCACCCCACTGGGCCTCCAGCGCTTCTTCGCGCTGATCGTCGAGGTAGATTTCAATTTTGGAGCGATGCCCATGGGCAATGCGCTGGCAGTTACCATCGTGTTGATGCAGGCCGTGACTGTAATGGTAAAAGGCACCCTCGATGCGTTCGGGTACAAAGGCCAGTTCCAGCCCCTGCACCTCGTCGGGAAACAGCGCCAGCAGCTGCTCTTTGCACCAGGCCGCCAGGGTCTGCGGGCTGATGTCCGGCTCGCCCACCAGGGTAATGGCCTGCTCCGGCGATCGGCAGTAGAAATGACGCCCATCGGGGTAAAGCCAGTCGATTGTTGTTTCACCTGCGTGCTGGGCATGTTGCAGACGCGGCAGCCCGGTGGGCACCAGCAGCGCGTGGTCAATGTGCTTGTCCATCCAGGCCTTGACGGCCTTTTTGACGATACCAAAATCGCAGATCATGCCCTGATCGTTAAGCCGGCCATCCAGTACCAGCTGCACCAGCCAGGATTCGCCCAGCAAACCGCGCTGCGGGTGGAGGTAGGAAAAATCGACGTTGGTAAGGTTATCGACAAACAGTTTCACATGAGTTCCATAGAGGTCTTTGGCTGGGCGCCATTTTAGCCCAAGCGCCTGCGTATTTCATGTTTTGTACACAATTGCGGGCCGACAAAATTCCCCGTGGCTCAGGTATACTAGCCGCATTTACACAGCATTCAGAGCAGCTATGAGACTGGACAAGTATCTATCCCAGGCAACCGGGATTTCACGCAAGGAAATACACCGCATCATGCACCGCGGTGATGTCAGCCTCAACGGCAGCGAAGCGCACAATCCCGCCGTGCATATTGAGCCGGGGGTTGACGAAGTCTGCCTTAATGACGAGCCCATAGGCGCGCCGGGCCCGCGTTATCTGATGCTGTACAAGCCTGAAGGCTACGTGAGCGCCAGCGATGATCCCAGCCACCCCACCATCAACAGCCTGGTGGATCTGCCCCGCAACGACGAACTGCACTGCTGCGGCCGGCTCGACATCGACGCCACCGGGCTGATTCTGCTGACCGACGACGGCAAGTGGTCACACCGCATCACCTCGCCGCGACACAAGCTGGCCAAACGCTACCGTGTGGAAACGGCCGACCCCATTGATGAATCTGCGGTGCAGGCCTTCCAGGACGGCCTCAAGCTACATGGCGAACACAAGCTGACCAAGCCTGCGGAGCTGCACATATTGGCTCCCCGCGAAGCCACCGTCTATCTGACAGAAGGCCGCTATCATCAGGTCAAGCGCATGTTCGCAGCGCTGGGCAACAAGGTCACCGCACTGCACCGTGAGCAGATCGGCAGCATCAGCCTCGATCCCGAACTCGCGCCCGGCGAATACCGCTTCCTCACGGACGAAGAGATCGCCAGTATCAAACCATGAACGATCCGGCCTTCAACCTGCTACTGCCCTTTATACAAGATGCCCCCGCGCATACGCTCTGGCTGGCTGACGAGAACCTGCTGCGCAGCCAGATTGCGCCACGCAGCAATATTCACATGATCGCCAACCGGCTGGACCTGGTGCAGTCCGCACAGGAACGCGGCTGGCAGGCCGACTGGTCCGACTTCGACCTGAGCGGAATCCCGGCAGGCTCGGTTACCCGGGTTATTTACCGCGTCTCCAAGGAAAAGGCACTGGTACACCACAACATCAACCAGGCCCTGCGGGTACTCAAGATCGGCGGCCAACTGATCCTCAGCGGCGACAAGGGCGAAGGCATCAAGGGCTACCTCGACCGCACCCGTGTGCTCTTTGCGGGCCGGGCCGAGACCGAAAAAGCCAGCGCCAACTGCTGGCGCGGCATTTTTACCCGGCCCGAGCAGCCGGGCTCCCCGCTGGATGACCGCGACTACTCGCAACTCAGGCAGGCCTGTGCGGATGAGCACTTCCGCTACTGGAGTAAGCCCGGCGTGTTCGGCTGGGACAAGATCGACCGGGGCAGCGCCTTTCTCATACAGCAGCTCGATACGTTCGTCGCCGAGCTACAGGCACCGCCCAGGCGAATTCTGGACTTGGGCTGTGGTTACGGCTATTTGTCGGTTCAGGCGGCACGCCTGGGGGCTCCGATTACGGCCACCGACAACAATGCCGCCGCCATTGCCGCCTGCCAGCGCAACTTTGCAGAGCTCGGCATTCTCGGCGAGGTCATTCCCGCCAGCTGTGGTGCCGGCATCGACGGCCCGTTCGAGCTTATTCTTTGCAACCCGCCTTTCCATGCGGGCTTTAGCGTCGAGGACGATCTGACCGAGCGCTTTCTCAGTGCCGCCGCACGCCTGCTGGATCGCAATGGCATCGCTGCCTTTGTAGTCAACCGACAAATCATGCTGGAACGCCGTGCCGCATCGCGCTTCAGGCGTATCCAGACCCTGGCCGAAGACGGCAGCTTCAAGCTGGTACTGCTGGCCGACGCCAAAACAGGAGCCTGACCCCTTACCATGACCTTTGAATATATCCGCCAGAGCCTGTTCTTCTTTCGTCGTCACCTGGGCACCATTGCTCGCATTCAGCTGCCCTTTATTATCGGCCTGAACCTGCTGGGCCTGCTGCTCGACTCCGGCTTCGAGGCCAACAGCAACCAGATGCACACCGGCACGGGCCTGTTGATGCTGCTTAACCTGACCCTGCTGCCGCTGTACTGGGGCGCCACTATCCTGTTTCTGCAATCGGCAGTGGATAGCCGTCCGCTGAGCGCCTTCCAGGCCGTGGCCCTGAGTCTCAAATACTGGCGCCGCCTGCTGATTACCTATCTGCTGAGCGGCTTCGCTGTCACCCTGGGCCTGATGCTCCTGATCGTGCCGGGTATCTATGCAGGCGTACGACTGGTGTTTGCCGACTACATCTGCGTACTTGAAGACCGTAAACCGGTGGCATCGCTACGCCAGAGCTGGGCCGAGTCCGAGGTCTACTTCGGGTTGCTTCTCAAGGGGCTGCTGCTCATTTTCGGCGCGCTGTTCCTGATCGAGGCGCCACTGCTTTACCTGGCCGAAACAGCCGGTATCAGCACCCCCCCCGTCGATGCATTCCTGAGCGTGGTCTTCGACCTGATGGGAACACTGGTTACCGTGTACGGCTTTCGCATCTACTCGCTGATGCGCAGCGAAAGCGCGGCGGCCTGACAAGCCCGGTAAAACGCAGACCAAAAAAAACCGCCTTTTCAGGCGGTTTTTTTATTCAGCCGGTCAGGCTCAGGAAGCAGACTCGTCTGCAACCATATCGCGCATGGACAGCTTGATGCGGCCACGGACGTCTACGTCCAGGACCTTGACCTTGACGATATCGTCCATGTTGACGTAGTCGGTGACCTTCTCGACCCGCTTGTCGGCAATCTGAGAGATGTGCACCAGACCATCCTTGCCCGGCAGGATGTTGATGAAAGCACCGAAGTCTTCAATGCGAACAACCTTGCCTTCGTAGATCTTGCCGACTTCGGCTTCTGCCGTAATCGCCTGTACACGCTCGATAGCGGCTTTCGCTGCAGTCTTGTTGTCGGCGTAGATACGCACAGTACCGTTATCATCGATATCGATCATGGCGCCGGTTTCTTCGGTCAGCGCACGGATGGTTGCGCCACCCTTGCCGATCAGGTCACGGATTTTCTCCGGATTGATCTTCAGCTGCGTCATGGCCGGCGCGTTGTCCGGCAGTTCCGGACGGGCATAGCCGATGACCTTGGCCATCTCGCCGAGGATGTGCTTGCGTGCTTCGCAGGCCTGTTCCAGAGCGATCTCCATGATCTCTTCATTGATACCGGTGATCTTGATATCCATCTGCAGAGCAGTAACGCCTGCTTCGGTACCGGCAACCTTGAAGTCCATGTCGCCGAGGTGATCTTCATCACCCAGGATGTCGGTCAGTACGGCAAAGCGATCGCCTTCCTTGACCAGACCCATGGCGATACCGGCTACCGGTGCTTTCAACGGTACGCCCGCATCCATCATGGACAGAGAGGCACCACAGACAGATGCCATGGAGCTGGAACCGTTGGACTCCGTAATCTCGGACACGATACGGATGGTGTACGGGAATTCATCCTGAGTCGGCAGAACCGCCGCGACACCGCGACGTGCCAGACGGCCATGACCGATTTCGCGACGACCAGCGCCCATCATGCGGCCAGCCTCACCTACTGAGTACGGAGGGAAGTTGTAGTGCAGCATGAACGGGTCTTTGCGTTCGCCTTCGATAGCGTCGATCATCTGCTGATCACGGCTGGTGCCCAGCGTACAGGTCACCATGGCCTGCGTTTCGCCACGGGTGAACAGGGAAGAACCATGGGCGCCCTGCAGGGTGTTGATCTGAACATCGATCGCACGCACGGTCTTGTTGTCACGGCCATCGATACGCGGCTGGCTTTCAATGATGCGGTGACGGACGATCTCTTTTTCCAGTGAGCTGAAGATGCCACCGATGGCACGATCGCTCGGCTGGCCTTCTTCTGAGCCGGCCAGGGCATCGACAGCCTGCTTGCGCAGTTCGCCAAGACGGTTCTGACGCTCAACCTTGTCGGCAACCTGATAGGCCCCAGCAATGCCTTCGCCAACCAGTCCACGAACCTGTGCGATCAGGGCTTCGTCTTTCTGCGGCGCCTGCCATTCCCACTTGGACTTGCCGGCTTCGGCAACCAGTTCGTTGATGGCGTTGATGGCCACCTGCATTTCCTGGTGTGCAAACAGAACGGCACCCAGCATTTCGTCTTCAGACAGTTCCTGCGCCTGGGACTCAACCATCAGCACCGCGTCGGCGGTGCCGGCCACGACCATGTCCAGCTCGGAGGTCTCCAGCTGTTCGTAGCTCGGGTTCAGGATGTAACCAGCAGCTTCGGTGAAGCCCACGCGGGCACCACCGATCGGGCCCTGGAACGGCAGACCGGAGATCGCCAGCGCCGCAGAGGTACCGATCATCGCAGCGATATCGGGATCGTTTTTCTTGTCAGCGGACATGACAGTACAGATCACCTGCACTTCGTTCATGTAGCCTTTGGGAAACAGCGGACGGATCGGACGGTCGATCAGGCGCGAGGTCAGGGTTTCTTTCTCGGTCGGACGCGCTTCGCGCTTGAAGAAACCGCCAGGAATACGGCCTACGGCGTAGTATTTTTCCTGGTAGTGCACAGACAGCGGGAAGAAATCCTGGCCTTCGCGCTGGCTTTTGGCGCCAACAACTGTACACAGGACCTGTACGCCACCCATGGTGACCATGACCGCACCGGTTGCCTGACGGGCAATACGGCCGGTTTCCAGCGTGACCTGCTGGCCACCGAAATCGAATGTTTTGGTCGTTACTTGAAACATGGATTACCTCATCGGTTCGAAGAATCGTCCCCTGTACCAAACCGTCGCATTCAGTCCTTCGTTAAAAGCCAGTACTCAGTTGCACTCTGCGACAAAGCGCAATTGAGTACGGGCGGGATGAACAGTCTGGGATGATATCAGGGCGTTTATCTCAGCCGGCAAAAGCGGCTGGCTGAATCTTGCGTGCGGGAACTTTCGCCCCCTGGATAAAACTGGGGCCATACATTGTATGGCCCCGGTAACATCAACTTAGCGGCGCAGACCCAGGCGCGCGATCAGCTTCAGGTAGCGATCAGCATCTTTCTTCTTCAGGTAGTCCAGCAGCTTGCGGCGCTGGTTAACCATGCGAATCAGACCACGACGGGAGTGGTGATCGTGCTTGTGCTCTTTGAAGTGATCCTGCAGTCCCTGAATGTTGAAGGACAGCAGAGCAACCTGAACTTCAGGAGATCCGGTATCACCTTCACCGCGGGCGAAGTCTTTAACGATCTCTGCTTTTTTCTCTACAGCTAATGCCATTTTATCCAGCTCCAATATCAATATGCGTGCGGCTTGTGCCGCCTGTTAAGAAGAAACGATGTACCGAGCATATTATCAGTACAACGCCAATCAGCTTGCCCGCCACTGCGAAGAGCGACAACCCGGGCTATCAGCGACCGTTTCAGCCCGTCGCCAGCAAGCGGCGGGGGCGCAGAACACGGTCGTCAGATATTTCAGCGATACCCAGAAAAACTCCGGTTTCGCCAGCAATCAGTTTTATCAGCTCAGCCGGAGCCTGCTCCGGCAATGCCAGACGCTGCCCCATGAGGATACGCTGCGTCTGCGCTGCATCCAGCGTCAGGGAAGGAATATCCTCCAGGGCACTGGTGACCGGCAATAATAGCGCATCAAGTCGGGCTTGTATGCCCTTTTCCCCGCCATCTTCGGGCCGTTCTACAGCCAGGTCCTGCAGTGCATCCAGCGTGATCATCTGCTCGGCCTTGTAGGGCCCCGCATCGAGGCGGCGCAGCTGCTGTACATGGGCACCGCAGCCAAGCAACAGCCCAAGATCTTCCACGATAGAACGGATATAGGTGCCCTTGGAGCAGCGAATATCCAGCTCGATTTCGTCCTCGCGCAATGCGGTCAGGCGACAGTGAAAGATGGTGACGCGTCGGGGTTTGACTTCAACCTGAATCCCCTTGCGCGCCAGCTTGTAGAGCGGCTGACCGTTGTGCTTGAGGGCCGAGAACATGGAGGGCACCTGCTCGATTTCACCCGAGAAATGCGCTTCCAGCAACGCGAGAATCTGAGCTTCATCCAGCACCGGTACCGGACGGGTTTCCACCACCGCACCGTCAGCGTCGCTGGAATCCGTGCGGATACCCAGCTTGGCCGTGGTCAGGTAGCGTTTGTCGGCATCCAGCAGGAACTGGGAAAACTTGGTGGCTTCACCGAACGCAATCGGCAGCATGCCGGTCGCCAGCGGATCCAGCGCACCGGTATGGCCGGCCTTGGCCGCGCCATACAGCCGCTTGACCCGCTGCAGTACGCCGTTGGAGGTCATCCCGGCGGGCTTGTCGAGCAATAGAATGCCGTCCAGCGCCCGACCGCGGCGTTTTCTGCCCTCGGTCATGCCTTATTCCTCGTCCGCTTTGTCCGCCGAGTCTCCGGCTGGCTCAGCGCCTGGTTCCGGCTGGTTCACCTGAGTAATCAGGCTGTGCAGTCGGCGGCCACGGTCGACGCTTTCGTCGAAGTGAAAGCGCAGTTGCGGCATGACGCGCAGCTTGATACCGCGCGCCAGTTCGTGGCGCAGAAAGCCCGCAGCCTTGTTGAGCACAGAAAGTGATTCCTTCACGGTCTGTGCTTCATCGGACTGCTCGCCGAAGGCCATGACGGTGACATAGACATCGGCATAACCGAGATCCTTTGCCACCTTCACATGACTGACGGTAACCATCCCCACGCGCGGGTCCTTGATCTGTCGCTGGATCAGCTGGGCCAGATCCTTCTGGATCTGGTCCGCTACCCGCTGAGTTCGAGTAAATTCTCGTGCCATGGCGTTTAGAGTGTCCGCTGAACTTCAATGGTATCGAAGACTTCGATCTGGTCGCCGACCTTGACGTCATTGTAGTTCTTGACGCCAATGCCGCATTCCATGCCCTGACGAACGTCCTGCACGGCATCCTTGAAGCGACGCAGCGACTCAAGTTCGCCTTCGTATACCACGACGTTGTCGCGCAGTACGCGGATACGTTTGTTACGGTGCACGGTACCTTCGGTCACCATGCAGCCTGCCACCAGACCCAGCTTGGGCGAGCGGAAGACATCGCGTACTTCGGCAATACCAACGATCTGTTCACGGAACTCCGGCGACAGCAGACCCGTCATGGCCTGTTTCACGTCATCAATGATGTCGTAGATTACGCTGTAGTAGCGCAGTTCCAGACCTTCACGCTCAACGATGGCCTTGGCCTGGTTGTCGGCACGCACGTTGAAGCCGATGATGAGTGCACTCGAGGCCACGGCAAGGTTTGCCTCGGTCTCGGAGATACCACCCACACCGCCTGCGACGATATTGACCTTCACTTCGTCAGTAGACAGGTCTTCCAGCGCCTGGGTCAGGGCTTCGAGCGATCCGCGCACGTCCGCTTTCAGGACGATGTTCAGCGACTTCACATCGCCGGCCTGCATGTTGGCAAACAGGTTTTCCAGCTTGGATGCCTGCTGACGCGCCAGCTTGATCTCGCGGTACTTGCCCTGACGGAACAGAGCAACTTCACGCGCTTTCTTCTCGCTGCTGACCGCGGCAAAGTCGTCACCGGCGCCGGGCGTACCGTCAAGACCGAGGATTTCCACCGGAATGGACGGACCGGCTTCTTCGATGTCCTTGCCGCTCTCATCACGCATCGCACGGATACGGCCATAATGCAGACCCGCCAGGACGATGTCGCCCTTGCGCAGTGTACCGTTCTGAACCAGCACGGTGGAAACCGAACCACGGCCCTTGTCCAGGCGGGACTCGACCACAACACCCTGTGCCGGCGCTTCTGGCACGGCATTCAGTTCCAGAACCTCAGCCTGCAGCAGTATGGCTTCGAGCAGCTTGTCGATGCCCTCTCCAGTCTTGGCAGAAACGTTGACGAACTGAACTTCGCCGCCCCACTCTTCAGGGATAACATCGCGCTGGGCCAGTTCGTTCTTGACACGATCCGGATCGGCGTCTTCCTTGTCGACCTTGTTGACGGCGACAACCAGCGGCACACCAGCCGCTTTCGCGTGCTGAACAGCCTCTTCGGTCTGCGGCATCACGCCGTCATCGGCGGCAACCACCAGAATGACGATGTCGGTCAGCTTGGCACCGCGGGCACGCATGGCGGTAAAGGCCGCGTGTCCCGGTGTATCCAGGAAGGTGATCATGCCGTTGTCGGTTTCGACGTGGTAGGCACCGATATGCTGGGTAATACCGCCGGACTCGCCCGCGGCCACCTTGGTGGTACGGATATAGTCGAGCAGTGACGTCTTACCATGGTCAACGTGACCCATGACGGTCACCACCGGCGCACGGCCCTGGGTTTCGCCCTGCTGCTGCTGGATGGTTTCCATCAGCGCCGACTCAACCGCATTTTCCTGCATCGGCTTGGCAACGTGACCCATCTCCTCGACGATCAGCGTCGCGGTATCCTGGTCAATCACCTGGTTGATGGTCGCCATGGCGCCCATCTTGAACATTACCTTGATGACCTCGGCCGCCTTGACCGACATCTTCTTGGCCAGTTCGGCCACCGTCAGACTCTCGGGCAGCTGAACTTCATGCACCTGGGGTGCCTGAGGCTCCTTGAAACCATGCACGTTCGGCTTGCCACCGCGCGCGCGGCCCTTGCCAGGACCACGGCTCAGTTTGCCACCACGACGACCATCACGGTCGTCGCCAAAGCCACGACCCGGTCCACGGGCAGACTTGGCCCCACGGGACGGTTTCTTGTCATCCGCAGTGCTGCGGCGAGCCAACTGCTGCTGCTTTTTCTTTTCCTTGCGCAGCGCCTCTTCACGAGGATCTGCCTTGGAGGCAGGCGGCGCCAGCTGCTCGTCAGCTTCAACAGCCTTGACGGGCTTGGTATCGACCCGGGGTGCTGCAGGCTTAGCGTCTGCAACCGGCTGCTGTACCGCCGGCGGCGCTTCAGGGGCTGCGACAGGTGCTACGGGCTGTTCAGCCACGGCGCTGACCGGCTGCTCAACGTTCTGCTCTGTTGGAGCAGCTTCGCCTTCAGCGTCGGCACGCTTAACGTAGGTACGCTTCTTGCGCACCTCAATGTTGATTGTCTTCTTCTTGCCCGAGGCACCGGAGACCTTCAACTGAGACGTAGTTTTACGCTTAAGTGTAATTTTCTTCGGTTCGCCCGATTCAGCGTTTTCACCGTGGCTGCGCTTCAGGTAAGTCAGTAGATCCTGGCGCTCGCCTTCGGTAACCTTGGAACCATCGGCCTTACCTTTGATACCCGCTTCTTGCATCTGCTTCAGCAAACGCTCGACCGAAACACCAACCACATCGGCAAGTTGCTGTACTGTTACTTCTGCCATATTGGTTTTCTCTCCTAATCCGTTGACCCAGACTCATCGTCCGCAAACCAGGGAGCCCGGGCGGTCATGATCAGTACTGCGGCTTTCTCTTCATCGATGCCTTCGACATCCAGCAGATCTTCGACAGCCTGTTCAGCCAGGTCTTCCATCGTGATCACGCCCTTGGCTGCCAGCAGGAAGGCGGTATGGCGATCCATACCTTCCATTTCCAGCAAGTCTGCCGCAGGCTCTGCGTTCTCAAGCACCTCTTCACTGGCAATCGCCAGGTTCAGCAGGGCATCCTTGGCTCGGGAGCGCAGCTCTTCAACCATGTCTTCGTCGAAGCCATCGATTTCAAGCATTTCATCAACCGGCACATACGCCACCTCTTCGAGGGACGTAAAACCTTCAGCGACCAGCACTTCGGCAACATCTTCATCCACATCCAGGTGTTTCGTGAAGATATCCATGATGGATCCGAGTTCCGACTCCTGCTTTTCAGCCGCCGCTTCCTCGGTCATCACGTTCAGTGTCCATCCGGTCAGCTCGCTGGCCAGACGTACGTTCTGGCCGCCACGGCCGATCGCCATCGCCAGAATTTCCTGTGCCACGGCCACATCCATTGAGTGCGTCTCTTCGTCGATGACGATAGAGGCGACATCCGCCGGTGACATGGCATTGATAACCAGCTGCGCAGGGTTATCGTCCCACAGGATGATATCGACGCGTTCGCCATTGAGCTCATTGGAGACAGCCTGGACACGCGCACCGCGCATGCCGACACAGGCCCCAACCGGATCAATGCGACCGTCGTTGGTTTTAACCGCAATCTTTGCCCGGGAACCCGGATCACGCGCCGCGGCACGAATCTCGATCACCTCTTCGGCAATCTCGGGCACTTCGATACGGAACAGTTCGATCAGCATCGCTGAACAGGAACGGCTCAATACCAGCTGCGGGCCACGGCCCTCGGCACGCACTTCTTTCAGAATGGCACGTACCCGGTCACCCATACGGAAGGTTTCCCGGCCGATCAGGAATTCACGCGGCAGCAAAGCTTCTGCGTTGTTACCCAGATCTACTATAACATTGTCACGTGTCACCTTCTTGACGCTGCCGGAGATCAGCTCGCCTACGCGATCCTGATACAGTGCAACGACCTTGGCCCGCTCAGCTTCACGTACCTTCTGCACGATAACCTGCTTCGCGGTCTGGGCTGCGATGCGGCCGAACTTGACGGACTCGACCGCTTCCTCATAAATGTCGCCCGGCTGCAGGTTGATATCCTGCTCGTGAGCTTCCTGCAAGGTCAGCTCGGTTCCAAGCGCCGGTACCGCCTCATTGCTTACAACAAGCCAGCGACGGTAAGTATCGTAATCACCCGTCGCCCGGTCGATTTCAACACGGATTTCGGCTTCTTCGTCGAAGCGTTTTTTTGTCGCTGTTGCCAGTGCCAGTTCGATCGCTTCGTATATGACCTCTTTGGGCACATCCTTTTCGTTCGAAACTGCTTCTGCTACCAGTAGAATCTCTTTATTCATGCCACTGCCTCGCTCAACCCTTCGCGTTCCTTAGAACTGCGGAACTACGTTCGCACGATCGATAGAATCGATCGGCAACAGATATTCTTCGTTATCTACGACTACCAGGACTTCGTCGCCTTCGACGCCGTTAAGCAGCCCCTTGAACTTACGGCGCCCTTCAAACGGCGCACGCAGACGTATTTCAACCTTGTGGCCGGTAAAGGCGACAAACTGTTCAAGCGTGAACAGGGGGCGGTCGAGCCCGGGTGATGAAACTTCCAGGTTGTACTGGCCGCTAATAGGCTCCTCAACATCCAGCACACCGCTGATCTGATGGCTCACCTTGGCGCAGTCATCGACGCTAATGCCATTTTCGGAATCAATGTAGACGCGCAGTACACTGTGAGCACCGTGGGCCAGGTATTCGATACCCCACAGCTCGAAACCGAGCGATGTAACACCCGGCTCTATCAATTCATGTAGCAATTTCAGCTTTGCTGACACCGGCAAACCTCTTGTTGGCAAGCACCGATTCGGACGCCGGAAACAAAAAATGGGTCTCTGTTGGACCCATTACTGATCGCGGCATCAATGCCTTGATTTACCTACGAAAAAGCCCCTAAAGAGGGGCCTTTTCGAAGATACACGAATAAGGTGGTAGCGGGGACAGGATTTGAACCTATGACCTTCGGGTTATGAGCCCGACGAGCTACCAGACTGCTCCACCCCGCAACAAACAGGTGCGTATATTACACACTTCCTGTCTTTCTTACAACTTGGTGCCCAAGGCCGGACTCGAACCGGCACGTCCTAGGGACACTACCCCCTCAAGATAGCGTGTCTACCAATTCCACCACTTGGGCAACACCTGATTGGTACTTACTCGGCGCTGGGCACGTCGGCATCAGCCGCAGGCTCAGGCGCACTTTCCAGTACCGGCAGTTGCGGTTCAACCGCACTGCTCTCGATCACGGCCGGCGCTGGAATACCAGCATCGCCAACCGTTTCGGCCTTGTCCTTTGCGAACACGGCCAAAACAAAACTCGTTATAAACAGACCCAGCGCCATCACTGCAGTCATTCGACCCAGGAAGCTGCTATTACCCTGGCTGCCGAATACGGTCTGGGAAGCACCACCACCGAAGGCGGCGCCGGCTTCTGCACCTTTACCCTGCTGCAACAGTACCAAAGCGATAATCGCAGCGGCGAGCAGCACGTGTGCAACCAGAACCAGAGTTTCCATTTAATCAACCATTTGCCGATGCGTCCGCAGCAGCACTGCAGATCGCAAGAAAATCTTTTGCCTTCAGAGAGGCTCCACCTACCAGACCGCCATCGATATCGGGCTTGGCAAACAACTGCGCCGCGCTATCGGCAGTTACACTGCCGCCATACAAAATCCTGACCTTGAGCGCAGCAGCGGCATCATACTCGGCAATCAATGCGCGTAATGCCTGATGCACTTCCTGCGCCTGCTCTGGCGTTGCTGTCAGCCCCGTACCGATTGCCCAGACGGGCTCGTACGCTACAACTGCATCGGCCAGAACTGCCGTGTCGGCAACTTCAAGCACTGCCCCAAGCTGACGCCTCACAACATCGAGCGTCTGCCCGGCCTGGCGCTCTTCCAGCGTTTCGCCAACACAGACGATTGGCGTCGTACCGGAATCCATGGCAGCGCGAAACTTGGCTGCGACCTGGGCATCATCTTCACCAAACAGTGCGCGACGCTCCGAATGTCCCAGAATAACGTACTGGACACCGAACTCGGCGAGCATAGACAGCGAAATGTCGCCGGTGTATGCACCTTTTTCGAAAGCGGATGCATTCTGTGCACCCAGGGAAATATGACTGCCCTGCAGCAGCGCTGCTACCTGCGGAATATACACCGCAGGCGGGCAAACCAGCACATCGACGCTATCGCTGCCAGAACACGTATCCAGAAGGCCTGTAACCAGCTCAGCGTTGGCTGCGAGGTTGCCGTTCATCTTCCAGTTTCCAGCTACGATACTCTTACGCATCGGTGTCCCCTCTCGAAAGAGGCGCAAATATTAACCGAGGCGACTTTAAGATACAAGCGCTTGCAACGCTTTTTCAACGTCATCGGCGAGCTCTCGACACAGCTGGGTCACCAAGGCTCCGTCCTCACCTTCGATCATGACCCGAACCACTGGCTCTGTACCAGATGGACGCAGCAACACACGCCCAGAATTACCCAGTCGCGCCTCGACCCGGGCCACCGCCTCGTCGATCGCCGCAACAGAACTGATGTCCACTCGCCTGGAGACGCGCACGTTGATCATCTCTTGTGGCAGCTTGCTCATGCCGGTTTTAAGCTGCGCCAGCGTCTCGCCACTTTTGACCATGGCCTTGAGCACCTGCAGTCCGGCAACGATTCCATCGCCGGTGCTGGTCAGGTGTCGGCAGACGACATGGCCCGAGTTCTCCGCTCCCAGGAACCAGTCCCTGCGATCCAGCTCTTCAAGTACATAGCGATCACCGACCCGGACCCGAACAAAGGGAATTTCAGCCCGCTGCAACGCCAGTTCAAGCCCATAGTTACTCATCAGGGTACCGACAACACCACCGGTCAGACGCCCGTGCAGTTGCATCTGGCGCGCGATAATAAACAGTATTTCGTCACCGTCCACTACCTCACCGGCAGCATCCACCAGAATCACGCGGTCACCATCGCCATCGAGAGCGATTCCGATGTCCGCCTTTTCGGCCAGCACCCGCTGCTGCAGCGCTGCCGGATCCGTGGCACCGCAATCAGCGTTGATGTTGATACCATCCGGCGAAGTCGCCATGCGAATGACCTTGGCACCGAGTTCCTCGAACACCTGGGGAGCGACATGGTAGGTGGCCCCATTCGCACAATCGAGCACAATACGCAGACCTTTCAAGCTCAAGGCTCCGCTGACCGTGCCCTTGCAGAATTCAATGTAACGCCCCGCGGCATCGTCAATACGGCGCGCCTTGCCCAGCTCATGGGACTCTACAGTGGACATGGCGATATCCATCTGAGCCTCTATCGCCTGCTCGACTTCATCCGGCAACTTGGTGCCGGAGGCGGAGAAGAACTTGATACCATTATCGAAAAACGGGTTATGCGAGGCGCTGATCACAATACCGGCATCGGCTCGAAACGTTTTTGTGAGATAGGCAATCGCCGGAGTCGGCATAGGGCCGGTCAGCAGCACATCAACACCTGCGGCTGACAATCCTGCTTCCAGCGCTGATTCAAACATGTAGCCCGATATGCGGGTATCCTTGCCAATCAGGATTCGACTCTGCCCGGAACGGGCGAAAACCTTGCCTGCAGCCCAACCCAGCTTAAGCACAAAGTCTGGCGTAATGGGGTGCTGACCAACCTTGCCTCGTATTCCGTCCGTGCCAAAATAACGTTTCGTCACGCCTGCTCTCCCTTGGTTTCCATCATCACCGCCTCGGTCATGCGCACCGCATCCACCGTCGCAGCCACATCATGCACTCGAATAATTTTCGCCCCCCTTTCCACCGCCATCACAACGGTCGCCAAACCGCCCGCCAGGCGCTGATCCACCGGGCGATCCAGTGCCTGGCCAATCATCGTCTTGCGCGAAGTGCCAACCAGGAGCGGCAAGCCGAGCGATTGCAAGCGCTGCATTTGATTCAGCAAACGCAGATTATGCTCCAGCGTTTTGCCAAATCCGAAACCCGGATCCAGCAGAAGGCGGTCGCGACCGATACCCGCCTGCTCGCACGCCGTTACGCGTTGGCGCAGAAAGTCGCCGACCTCTGCAATAATATCCTCGTAATGCGGCGCCAACTGCATGTCTGCCGGTGTGTTTCCCTGCATGTGCATCAGGCAGACGGGCAACCCGGTGGCTGCAGCGGCGGCCAAGGCGCCGTCACGTCCCAGCGCCCGCACATCATTGAGCATGCCAGCACCCAGGCGGGCAGCCTCGGTAAACACCTGCGGTGTGCTCGAATCGATCGAGACGATGACGTCAAGCTCGCGCTGAATAAGCTCCAGCGCGGGCAGTACGCGATCGAGCTCCTCCTGCAGACTGACGTCCGAGGCGCCGGGGCGGGTCGACTCGCCACCAATATCAATGATTTTGGCACCCTCCTCCACCATGCTGGCGGCACGCCGCAGCACCTTCTCCGCAACCGGCTGCCCGGCCTGGTACAGGGTATTGCCGTCCGAAAAGGAGTCGGGGGTGACATTCAGGATACCCATAACCTGAACTCGCGAAAAATCGAGTTCTCGAGCCCCACACTTCAGCCTGATGCTATTCACTACTCTGCCTCCAAAACAAAAAGGCCAACCTTTCCAGGCCAGCCTTTTTCGATACTATTCAGTGCCAATTACATCAGTTCAACTTGCGATCTGTTGACTCCGGCAAATCAGGATCTTGCGCAGGGGACGCCTGATCCTGCGAGGAGCCGGCGTTCTGCTGATCGTCATCTGCATCGGCGGGCGCTTCGGCGCGGGGCTCGGTTTCATCCCGGGCCTCACTGCTTTCAGTCGTCTGCGAGTCGCTCTCCGTCTCGACCCAGCCATCTGGCGGCGTAACCGGCTTGCGCGCCATCAGCTCATCAAGTTGTGATGAGTCGACCGTTTCGTACTTGATCAACGCCTGCGCCATGGCTTCGAGAATATCGCGATTATCCTCCAGCAACTGGCGCGCCTTCACATAGCAATCATCAATGATAGTGCGCACGACCGAGTCGATCTGACGCTGGGTTTCTTCCGATGTCTGCTTGGCAGGTGCGCCGTAACCGCGCGTGAAGGGATCACCGTCCTCATCGTCATACAGTAGCGGCCCCAGCTCTTCGCTCAAGCCCCATTTGGTAACCATATTGCGCGCCAGACTGGTCGCACGCTGAATATCGTTTGAAGCTCCAGTGGTAACGCCATCCTTGCCGAGTGTCATTTCTTCCGCGATACGACCGCCATAGAGCGAGCAGATGTTGGAAATAAGCGTACGGCGGCTATGGCTGTAACGGTCTTCCTCGGGCAGGAACATGGTCACGCCCAGCGCCCGCCCACGGGGAATAATGGAGACCTTGTAAACAGGGTCATGCTCGGGCATCAAGCGCCCGACGATAGCGTGACCTGCTTCATGGTAGGCCGTGTTCAGCCGCTCGCTGTAGGACATGACCATGGACTTGCGCTCCGCGCCCATCATGATCTTGTCCTTGGCCTTTTCGAACTGCAGCATGCCAACGGTGCGGCGGCTGTCACGGGCAGCAAAGAGCGCCGCTTCGTTTACCAGGTTAGCCAGGTCGGCACCGGAAAAGCCGGGGGTGCCTCGTGCAATCAGCTCGGGCTTGACGTCATCAGCCAACGGAACCTTGCGCATATGCACCTTGAGGATCTGTTCGCGGCCCCGTATGTCCGGCAGGCCAACGTGAACCTGACGGTCAAAGCGTCCGGGACGCAGCAGAGCGGGGTCCAGCACGTCAGGTCGGTTGGTGGCGGCGATGACGATGACACCTTCAGTGCCTTCGAAACCATCCATCTCAACCAGCAACTGGTTCAGTGTCTGTTCGCGTTCGTCGTTACCACCGCCCATGCCAACACCACGGTGACGACCTACCGCATCGATTTCGTCGATGAAGATAATGCAGGGCGCATTCTTTTTCGCCTGCTCGAACATGTCACGCACGCGGGACGCGCCCACACCGACAAACATTTCGACAAAGTCGGAACCTGAAATGCTGAAGAAAGGCACCTTCGCCTCGCCGGCGATAGCCTTGGCGAGCAACGTCTTGCCGGTACCGGGATTACCGGACATCAGCACGCCGCGGGGAATATGACCACCCAGACGCTGGAACCGACCAGGATCGCGCAGGTAGTCGACCAACTCCTTGACGTCTTCCTTGGCCTCTTCGACACCGGCAACATCATCAAAGGTCGTCTTGATCTGGTCTTCACTCATCATGCGGGCCTTGGACTTGCCAAAGGACATCGGCCCTTTGCCACCGCCACCACCTTGCATCTGGCGCATAAAGAACATGAACACGGCAATAATCACCAGTATCGGGAATGATGCCACCAATAACTGGGTCCAGATGCTCTGCTGTTCAGGCTGCTTACCTTCGATGATGACCTTGTGCAGCAGCAGGTCGTCGACCAGTTTGGGGTCCTGCAGCGCAGGACGAATGGTTTCGAACCGCTCCCCGTTCTGCCGCTGCCCCACGATGGTATACCCATCGATCACAACCTTGGACACGCGATCAGCCTGGACTTCCGCCACGAAATCGGAATATGTAAGTCTGCGGGAATCTCCCTCGGCATTAAAGTTATTGAAAACGGTCAGCAGGACCGCAGCAATAACCAGCCAGAGGACCAGATTCTTTGCCATATCGTTCAAAGGACTACCCTCAATTGACGCTCACGCACGAAAATTCGCGCTTCAAAAGTACACCAGTTTAACTGGCCTGACTACTTCACACACCACCCTGACAGTCAGGCCGGTGGTGTACCGCGGACTGTTTTATGAGCCCTTGAAGCCTGTTCCGAGCAGGTAGACCTCACGGGAGCGCGCGCGCGATGCATCGGGCTTGCGGGTCACAACCTTGGTAAAGCTCTGCCGCACGTCCGCGAGATAGGCGTCGAACCCCTCTCCCTGAAACACTTTAACCAGAAAGGAACCGCCCGGTTTGAGTACCTGACGCACCATATCCAGTGCCAATTCAACCAGGTACATGGCTGCAGGCTGGTCAATTCCAGACATACCACTCATATTGGGGGCCATATCGGAAATTACAAGGTCTGCCGGTGCATCCCCGAGCGCAGCCAGGATCTGCACCAGCACGGCTTCATCGGTGAAGTCGCCCTGCACAAACTCGACACCGGCCAGTGAATCCATTGGCAGGATGTCCGACGCCACAACACGACCATTATCGCCAACCAGCTCACTGGCCACCTGGGACCAGCCACCCGGCGCGGCCCCCAGATCAACCACCGTCATGCCCGAACGAAACAGACGATCCTTTTCATTCAGCTCGCGCAACTTGTAACTTGCGCGGGACCGAAGACCGTCGGACTTTGACTGTTTGACGTAGCGGTCATCAAAATGTTCCTTTAACCACCGACCACTGCTCTTAGATCTTGCCACTTGTAATTCCAGACCGATCAATGGTTGCAACGCTACTCAGCGATGGGCAACTCAGGTAAAATAACTGATTGTTTTCATCGCGGCCCGTTTTAACACGCAAGCCGGACCCACACAATCACGAGGCAACGTATTCTAGTATGAGCCTGACGCCCGAGCAAAAGAAGCAGCTGCGCACCATCGGCCACAAACTGAACCCGATCGTGACCGTTGCCGGTAAGGGACTGACCGAAAACCTGCAGCTTGAAGTGGATCGCGCCCTGGACGACCACGAACTGATCAAGGTGAAGTTTGCGGTCGGCGAGCGCGAGATCAAGAAGCAGCTTATCCAGGAACTCTGCACCATTGTAGAGGCCACCCTGGTGCAGGAAATCGGTAATATCGCCCTGATTTATCGCAAGGCGCTGGAGCCCAATCCCAAGCTGTCCAACCTGTTGCGCTAAGCCTGATTCGCAATATAAAAAAACCGCCAGCTGGCGGTTTTTTTATAGGACAGCACAATCAGATGTGCTTCACCTCAACGATTTCGTATTCAATCTCGCCGCCAGGTGTTGCCACACAAGTGATATCGCCTTCTTCCTTGCCGATCAGGGCCCGGGCAATAGGCGAGTTAACCGAAATCTTGCTCAGCTTGATATCGGCCTCGTCGTCACCGACGATCTGGTAACGCACCTCATCACCGCTGTCGATGTTCGCAATCAGTACCGTAGCACCGAAGAACACCTTGCCGCTATGCGGAATGGTGGTCACGTCAATCACCTGGCACTGAGACAGCTTGGATTCAAGTTCCTGAATCCGGCCTTCAATGAAGCCCTGCTGCTCGCGAGCCGCGTGATACTCGGCATTTTCCTTCAGATCGCCATGCTCACGTGCAGTGGCGATATCCGCGATAACTCGCGGACGGTCTTTGCTCTTGAGGCGATCCAGCTCAACACGCAGAGCCTTTTCACCACTGACTGTCATCGGGACTCGTTTCATTTAACAACACCTGCATGCAAATCCTGAAGGCTGCGAACAACCTTCTCTTCACCATATTCCAGCGCCATGGTCATGGCTTCAGCACCGGCCAGCGTAGTGGTATAAGGCACCTTGTGCTGCAAAGCACTGCGACGAATTTCGGACGAATCGGCAATCGCCTTGCGACCTTCCGTGGTGTTGATCACATAAACGATTTCTTCGTTCTTGATCATGTCCACGATATTCGGACGACCTTCCATCACCTTGTTCACCGCGGTTGCCGGCACATTGTGCTCTGCCAGCAAGCGAACAGTACCGCCGGTACCGACAAGAGAGAAGCCGAGGTCAACCAGAGACTTGGCCACCTTGACCACGCCGGCCTTGTCGACATCACGTACCGAGATGAACGCCTTGCCTTTCTTGGGCATTTTCTCGCCGGCACCGATCTGGGCTTTCATAAAGGCTTCACCGAAGGTTGCACCAACACCCATGACCTCACCGGTGGACTTCATTTCCGGCCCCAGGATCGGGTCTACGCTCGGGAACTTGTTGAACGGGAACACCGCTTCCTTGACGTAGAAATTGCTGGGCACGATTTCCTCGGTGAAACCCAGTTCCTGCAGGGATTTCCCGGTCATTACCAGCGCCGCAATCTTGGCCAGCGACACGCCGATGCACTTGGACACGAAGGGCACGGTACGCGAAGCACGCGGGTTGACTTCAATCACGTAGATCTCGCCATCCTGGTAAGCCAGCTGTACGTTCATCAGTCCGACAACACCCAGTTCCAGTGCCATCTTCTTGACCTGCTCGCGCATCTCGTCCTGCACATCGGCTGCCAGGCTGTAAGGCGGCAGGGAGCAGGCAGAGTCACCGGAGTGTACACCGGCCTGTTCTATGTGCTGCATGATGGCACCGATAACCACGGTCTTGCCATCGCAGATCGCATCGATATCCACCTCAACGGCGGCATTCAGAAAGTGGTCCAGCAGAACCGGTGCATCGTTGGAAACTTTCACGGCACTGGTCATGTAGCGGCGCAGTTCGTCTTCCTTGTAAACAATTTCCATCGCCCGGCCACCCAGTACGTAAGACGGGCGTACCACGAGCGGATAACCAATCTTGGCCGCTTCGATAACCGCCGCCTCCAGGCTGCGAACCGTCGCGTTCTGTGGCTGCTTAAGACCCAGACGCTTCAGCATCTGCTGGAACTGTTCGCGGTCTTCGGCGCGGTCAATCGCTTCCGGGCTGGTACCGATAATCGGCACACCAGCCTGCTCCAGCGCCACCGCCAGTTTCAGCGGAGTCTGGCCGCCATACTGTACGATCACGCCCTTGGGCTGCTCGACCTGAACGATTTCCAGGACGTCTTCCAGCGTGATCGGCTCGAAATACAACCGGTCCGAGGTATCGTAATCGGTCGAAACCGTCTCGGGGTTGCAGTTGACCATAATGGTCTCGAAACCATCCTCACGGGCAGCCAGTGCGGCATGCACGCAGCAGTAATCAAACTCGATACCCTGGCCGATACGGTTCGGACCACCGCCAATGACCATGATCTTGTCGCGCGTCGACGGCTTAGCCTCGCACTCTTCCTCGTAGGTTGAATACATGTAGGCCGTATCAGTGGCGAACTCGGCAGCGCAGGTATCAACGCGCTTGAAGACCGGACGAACGCCCAGACCCTGGCGCTGCTTGCGGAACTGCTTCTCGCTCACACCGAGCAGGGTCGCCAGCCGGGCATCGGAGAAGCCCTTGCGCTTGAGGCGGTAGATCTGATTCTTGTCCATGTCGGACAGGGCCATCTCGGAAACGCGCGCCTCATCCTTGACGAGATCTTCGAGTTGCACCAGGAACCAGGGATCCACACCGGACAGCGCGTAAATTTCATCCACACTCATGCCCAGGCGAAAGGCATCACCGATGTACCAGATCCGTTCGCCGCCCGGCTGCTTGAGTTCGCGAATGATGTCACTGCGGGCATCTTCGCTTTCCAGATCCACGATCGGATCCAGGCCTGTGGCCCCCACTTCCAGACCGCGCAGCGCCTTTTGCAAGGATTCCTGCTGAGTGCGGCCGATCGCCATGACTTCGCCGACGGACTTCATCTGTGTGGTCAGACGGTCATTTGCCTGGGGAAATTTTTCAAAGGTGAAACGCGGAATCTTGGTAACGACGTAGTCGATCGCAGGCTCGAACGACGCCGGTGTGCGGCCGCCGGTAATGTCGTTCTGCAGCTCGTCGAGGGTGTAACCGATGGCAAGCTTGGCCGCGATCTTGGCGATCGGGAAGCCGGTTGCCTTGGATGCCAGCGCTGAAGAACGCGACACGCGCGGGTTCATCTCGATAACGACCATGCGGCCGGTTTTCGGGTCGATACCAAACTGTACGTTGGAGCCACCGGTTTCAACACCGATCTCGCGCAGGACGGCGATGGAAGCATCGCGCATCAGCTGGTATTCCTTGTCAGTCAGCGTCTGAGCGGGCGCTACTGTTATGGAATCCCCGGTGTGCACACCCATGGCATCGAAGTTTTCGATGGTGCAGACGATAATGCAGTTGTCGTTCTTGTCTCGCACGACCTCCATCTCGTATTCTTTCCAGCCAATCAGGGATTCGTCGATCAGCAGCTCATTGGTCGGAGACAAATCAAGACCACGCTCGCAGATCTCGACGAACTCCTCACGGTTGTAAGCAATGCCGCCGCCGGAGCCACCCATGGTGAAAGACGGACGGATGATTGCAGGGAACCCGATAGACGCCTGCACCTGCAGAGCCTCTTCCATGCTATGGGCGATCATCGCACGCGGACATTCCAGGCCAATGGACTTCATCGCCTTGTCGAAGCGCTCACGGTCTTCTGCCTTGTCGATGGCATCCTGGCTCGCGCCAATCATCTCGACACCAAACTCGGCCAGTACACCTTCGCGGTCCAGATCCAGCGCGCAGTTCAGTGCGGTCTGACCGCCCATCGTCGGCAGCAGTGCATCCGGGCGTTCTTTTTCAATGATTTTAGCGACTGTTTTCCAGGTGATAGGCTCAATATATGTCGCATCCGCCATCGCCGGATCGGTCATGATGGTGGCTGGGTTAGAGTTTACCAGGATAACCCGGTAACCTTCTTCACGCAGCGCCTTGCAGGCCTGAGCACCGGAATAGTCAAATTCACAGGCCTGGCCGATTACGATCGGGCCTGCGCCTAGAATCAGAATACTTTTAATGTCCGTACGTTTTGGCATCGATATAAACCAGTCAAATCTGTTAGCTGTAACTACGTATTGCTCAGGCGTCCTTGCGGGACTTCATCTGCTCGATAAAGCGATCGAACAGCGGCGCCACGTCCTGCGGACCCGGGCTCGCTTCAGGGTGACCCTGGAAGCTGAAGGCCGGACGGTCAGTCAGTTCAATGCCCTGCAAAGACCCGTCAAACAGTGACTTGTGGATAGCGCGAACATTGGACGGCAAGGTGGTCTCGTCAACCGCGAAACCATGGTTCTGGCTGGTAATCATCACGCGGGATGAATCCAGATCCTGTACCGGATGGTTGGCGCCATGGTGGCCAAACTTCATCTTCACCGTTTTCGCACCGCAGGCCAGCGCCAGCAGTTGGTGTCCCAGGCAGATGCCGAAAACAGGCAGATCTGTCTCGAAGATTTCCTTGATCGCCTGAATAGCATAATCACAGGGCTCTGGGTCGCCCGGGCCATTCGACAAAAAGACACCGTCCGGGTTCAGCGCCAGCACTTCGGCGGCCGGAGTCTGTGCCGGTACCACCGTCAGGCGGCAACCGCGCTCAACAAGCATGCGCAGGATATTGCGCTTCACGCCAAAGTCATATGCCACGACGTGGAACGGCTGGTCAGCCTCAGCCTTGTCGACGTGACCGACGCCCAGCGCCCAGGTTGAGGAATTCCACTTGTACGATGCGGTAGTAGATACCACCTTGGCCAGATCCATGCCTTTCAGGCCGGGAAATGCCTTGGCTTCAGCCAGGGCCTCAACTTCGTCAATCGAATCGCCCGCCATGATGCAGCCATTCTGAGCGCCTTTCTCGCGCAGAATCCGAGTCAGACGCCGCGTATCAATATCAGCAATACCAATAATATTCTTGGCTTTCAGATACTCATCCAGCGACTGCTCGCTGCGAAAGTTACTCGCCAACAAGGGCAAGTCACGGATCACGAGACCGGAGACCCAGGTATTGCCAGACTCTTCGTCTTCCTGGTTGGTACCAACGTTACCGATATGCGGGTATGTCAGAGTTACGATCTGACGGCAGTAAGACGGATCTGTCAGGATTTCCTGGTATCCGGTCATGGAGGTGTTAAAAACAACTTCCCCGCTGGATTGGCCGTCTGCACCAATTGCCACCCCCCTGAACATACTACCGTCTTCAAGGGCCAAAATGGCTGGTCTCGTCAAGTGAACCTCCCCCGCGCGATGCGTTACAAACAAACCGATGCAAAATGAACACGTGCAAAAAAGCGAGGTAAAACCGAAACTTTACCTCGCTCTAAAGAATTTTGGGCTAAGCCAGCCCTCTGCGGGCAGGCAAACCGGCGGTATTTTAGTCGATTAGCAACCAGCTGTCCACGCACAGTGCAGGCTTACTGTCACGAACCGTCGGAAATCCGGCCTTATTCGCAAAGGTGAATCTACAGCTACTTTGTAATAAGCGGCAACAATCACGGGCTTACGACCAAGATGACCCCACAGCGCTTGTATTGTTGCCATGCTCGCCCCGCAGCACTGAACCGAGCAACTGCGACACAGTCTGACAGTTAGAACCCCAGGTTCCAGGAGCCCCAGATGAAACCGCTGCAAACGACTCTCCTTATGCTCACGACAATATTACTGACCGGCTGCGCCTCGCCCAGCTACTGGTATGAACCGCCAGCACCTGATCAGCTAAACATGATGACCCTGGATGGCAACTGGCAAGGACTGGCTCGCAATGCCTATTCCCATAGAGTGACCTATGGTGCCATCGCAGGGCCGGTGGAAATCGACTGTGCACGCTACCAGGACATAGTCAGTCTGAATGTAGCGAATGGCCAAGTCGAGGGCACACTGGGAAGAGCACCGCGCTTCAGTTTCAAAACGGCTGTCAATGCCAGCGGTGAATTCCAGCATCAGATGCCGGTACGCGGAGATACCTGGATTTATGGTGGCGTGGGAATCTACAACAATAATCCCCAACTCAAAATATGGGGCAAGCTAGACGCCACCCGCGGCACCGGAGCCGGCCAAATAGCGGTAACCCCCACAGGTGAAACTCTCGGCTGCCATGGCCGCTTTAAGGTCAGCCGCAATTCAGGCCTCCCTCCATCGACCAGGCTTGGCGAACCGTTCAAGATTAAATACTGGATCAATCGCTCAGAGGGCAGAAATCGGGACCATCTTATCTGGCCAAGATAGCAATGGAGGTTCGACACAACGACTCGCGGACTTGAGCGAAAAGCCAAGCCTGCCTAAAAGTGCAGCATTGTGCTATCAAACGCCTGGCGCATTAGTCGGCGCCGCGGCAGATAAAACAGGACGGGATCAGGTGCTACGTCGGGCTTTATCCGTAGGAGCTGCGCCCTCGCAGCGAATGCGTTCAGCCGGCACCGTGCAAAACCGATAGGATGCTTGGCGCCTCGTACACGAACCGTCCCGCGGGCACCTGAAGACGGGTGGTAAAGAATGAGCGGCCTTCTGACTCTCTTGTAGGTTGGGCTTCAGCCCAACAATAGCGACGCTCGTTTCAGGTGTTGGGCTGAAGCCCATATATGGCCTCCTCCCCGCGTGCAAGGCGCCGGATCTCGGAGATACTTGGCCCTCCTGACGAAAGCTGAACAGTCAGCTGTGTCCTTTTCGTACGCGATTTTTTCCATCCCACAGACAAAAACGCCCCAACCAATGGTCGGGGCGTTTTCGTTGAATAAATGCTTGGCGATGACCTACTCTCACATGGGGAAACCCCACACTACCATCGGCGATACCGCGTTTCACTACTGAGTTCGGGATGGGATCAGGTGGTTCCACAGCTCTATTGTCGCCAAGCAAAACTTGTACAATACGGATTCTGGTCTCGACCGGTGCTGGCCTGTCGCGACGTACTTAATTCGAGGTGTGCGTGCGTTGTTTCAACGCCCTGTCTTGTCTGCAGCACAAGCTCTCGCCAATGCGTCAATCTTGTCTCTCTCGTGCTTTTC
>NZ_KB899115.1:10466-65707 GCF_000378045.1 Marinobacterium rhizophilum DSM 18822 | reverse complement strand
ACATCTACCACCACACTGAGCATCATCAGGACCAGCAGCAGGCCGCTGATCCGGTACAGGATCAGCGCCAGGCCATTGATTGCATTGATCAGCCATTTCATATCAGAAACCTCGCTCCAGGGAATAAGTGCACCGGGGCCGTGCCCACGAACGTTGGCACGGCTCTGAAACGAGCTCAGTTATTGCAGCTGACGCTGAGCTCTTTAGCCCGGGCGAAGACATCACGGGCCGGCAGCCCCCGGCCTTCAAGGCCGGCCAGGTAGTTCTCGGTGGCCTTGTCGAGCACCGGTTTCCAGGCCGCATTTTCAGTACCGCCCTCCAGCGTGATGATCTCCTGTCCTGCGGCGACGGCTTCGGCGCGGCCCTTGGTATCGAGTTCATCAAACTTGACCGCCTGCTTCTGCGCCCACTCCTTGCCGGAATGCTGATCGACGACCTGCTGCAGGTCGGCCGGCATGCTGTCGTAGACATCCTTGTTCATGGTGACCACGAAGGACAGCGTATAGAGACCGATTTCCGTATGGTGGTTTGTCTGCTCGTTCAGGCGAAAACTGGTCATGCCTTCCCAGGGCATGGCCACACCATCGATCACGCCACGTTGCAGGGATGGGTAGGTTTCCGGTGCAGGCATGCCGACAGGCTGCGCACCCAGGCCTTCCAGCAGCTCGGCTACCACGGTGGTGGGGCGGCGAATTTTCAGCCCCGCGAGGTCTTCAGGCGTGTTGATTGCCTTGTCACGGGTATGGATATCACCTGGCCCATGGGTAAACAGGAAGAGGACATGAGTATCGTCGTATTCACTGCTGATCAGGCCTTCATCGTACAGTGACTGGATCACACAGGAACCCTGCCCGGCAGTCTTCGCCAGCCCCGGCAGCTCAATCACCTGGGTCAGCGGAAAGCGGTTGGCGCTGTAACCCTGCACCGTCGCAGTAATATCGGCGATGCGGTTTTTCACCGCGTCATAGCTTTGAGGCGCCTTGGTCAGCGTCTGGGCAGGATAAAAATCCACCTTGATACGGCCATCAGACGCGCTCTCCAGCGACTTGCCCCAGGCTTCGAAACCTTCATTCACACCGGAGCTCGAAGGCCAGAAGTGGGCGAAGCGCAGATTGAAGTCGGCGGCCATAACGTTACTGTATGGCAGCAGGCTCAGCAGCGCGGTGGCGGCTGCGGTTTTGGCAACTGTGGTCAATTTTTTCATCGGATTACCTGTCTATTGTTGTTATATAAACGGCCATGATTCCCGGGCAGCACGGCGACGACAGTCGCCCTTTTATTCAACAGCCTCGTAAGGCAGGCCGACATAGTTCTCGGCAATGGTGCGCCGGCCGGCTTCAGACTGGGTGTAGTACTCCAGCTCGGCCTGCTGCATGCGCTGGGAAAATTCATCGCCATCGAAGCGGTGCAGCAGGGACGTCATCCACCAGCTGAAACGCTCGGCTTTCCAGATACGACGCAGGCAGATCTCGGAGTACTTTTCCAGCAGGTCGGCACGGCCTTCCTGGTAGGTTTTTCTCAGCGCGTGATAAAGGGTATAGACATCGCTGGATGCCAGGTTCAGCCCCTTGGCGCCGGTCGGCGGTACGATATGGGCCGCATCGCCGACCAGAAAGAGGTTGCCGAATTTCATGGGTTCCGCGACAAAACTGCGCAGCGGCGCAATGCTTTTCTCGATGGACGGACCGGTCACCAGGGCGGCAGCGGTTTCCGCCGGCAGGCGGGCCTTAAGCTCCTCCCAGAAACGTTCATCGGTCCATTCATCAAGGTTTGTATCGAGCGGGCACTGAATATAGTAGCGGCTCAGGTTTGCCGAGCGCTGACTGCACAGCGCAAAGCCGCGCTCGTGGTTGGCGTAGATCAGTTCATCGGACACTGGCGGTGTCTCGGACAGCACACCGAGCCAGCCGAAGGGATATACGCGCTCGAATGTCTTGATGGCATCCTTGGGCACGGATTTGCGTGACACGCCATGAAAACCGTCGCAGCCGGCGATGTAGTCACATTCCAGCTGCTGGGTTTTGCCGTCCTTGACGAAGGTCACGCGGGGCTTGTCGCTATAAAAGTCGTGCAGCTGCACATCGGTCGCTTCGTAGATGCTGGTGGCACCGGTTTTGGCCCGTGCTGCCATCAGGTCGCGGGTGACTTCGGTCTGACCGTAGACCATTACCGTTTTGCCGCCCGAAAGACCTTTCAGGTCGATACGTTCCGTCCGACCGCCAAAGGAAAACTCGACGCCATCGTGAACATGACCTTCAGCGTCCATGCGCTCACTTGCCTTGGCTTCGCGCAGCAAATCCACAAAGCCCTGTTCCAGCACACCGGCACGTATACGGCTCAGCACATACGCCTGGCTCTTCGCCTCGAGAATAACCGTATCAATGCCCTGCAGATGCAGTAGCTGGCCGAGTAACAACCCCGAGGGACCTGATCCGATAATCGCAACCTGGGTTTTCATGGACACCGCCTCCTGTCTGTTTCTTATTTGCGCCGGCCACCACAGTTACTGGCTGGCCGTCGGTATGACTCTATAATCGATGCAGGCGGCACTTGACGTAAGTCAAATTTTTTACAAAAACTTGTACTTTTGTTACACCCATACATCCAGCCCCTTCAGTTCAATATTCATCCATGGCCCACCAAGACCTCTGGAACTTGGACCAAAATCCCTCCACAGGCACTCAAACGAACCGAGACAGACCGAACGAAACAAGGTACAACTGCACTTTTAATCAGAGGGGCGCTTCTAATCAGACAGGCAACTCAAGAATACCAACCTCGCACAGGCCCGCACCATGGCAGCACCGACCCGCGCCAAACCACAGACGGATCCGGCCCAGATTCCCCACTTCGGCCTTTACGGCGAGGCCGGCACCATTGAAGACCCCGCTTTTGTGCATATCGAAAACATCACCAGCCGCAGCAGCGTACATGGCTGGGTAATCAAGCCGCACCGCCACGGACGCATGTTTCAGATGATCTGCATGTTTTCCGGCGGCGTGGAGGTTCGCCTGGACGAGCAGGTGCATGTACTGGAAGGCCCCTGGGCCATCACCATTCCGCCCGGCGCGGTGCATGGATTCTGCTTTCGACCCGAGACGGTCGGCATGGTACTGACGCTGGCAGAACCCATGCTCAGCGACGCGTCCTACAGCCGCAGCCTGCCCTATCTCGAGCCGCTGTTAACCACCCCCATGACCATTGCTTTCGAAAAAGACGGGCCACTCTTTGCCCAGCTGCAGCATTTTTTGCAGCAGATCGACTGGGAATTCAATCGCCCGGATACCGGTCGCGCGCTGATGTGCGAATGGCTTGCCCACGCCGTATTGATGACACTGCGCCGCCAGCTTGACCTTCACGGCATATCGGCCGAATCCAGCACAACCCCCAGCGCCACCCTGGCGGTCTTTCGCCAGCAGGTAGAGGCACACTTTCGCGATCACTGGACCCTGAGCGACTATGCCGCAGCCCTGGGCACCTCGACGGCCCGTCTCAACCGGCTGTGCAAACAGCTGCTCGACAAGACCGCCAAAGCCATCCCGCAGGAGCGCCTGCTGCTGGAAGCCAAGCGCCGCCTGATCTATACCCGCAGTAACCTGGATGAAATCGCCTATGATCTGGGCTTTCAGGATCCGGCCTACTTTTCCCGTTACTTCAAGCGCGCCACAGGATTCACCCCCGGCCGCTTTCGCAGCGAGAACAACTTCGATACAACGCCAGAATAAGAAAAAATACATGAATACAAATTATATATATAACCAATTAAACAAGCCCCCGCGACTGACACCGCATCATCAACGGCCTCCTGCATCCGCACCAATTACACCCTGAAATCCAGCATACAAAGTCCCCAGCATTCGATAATTAACCGTAAAAACAGGCCATACAGGCCGCGCGCACCAGTCAGGGTCACGCAGACCCGAACATCACCAACCAGGGCGCTTTCACCGAATCGGCACCCAAAGAGCAAAACCAAAAGACATGTATATAACTTCTGTTAACGAGCCAATCTCACCCCGGCCTGTATTATCAGTAACCAGCATGCTGACAACTTAACTCCACCCTTTTCCGAACAATAAACGGGAGAAAGCCATGAGCAGCACCCTGGAACTGAATAATCCGGCTACGCTGGGCACGATAGGCGACACCCGGCCTGCCAACACGTCACGCAAGAATGTTGTCGCCATCTCGATCGGCAATGGCCTCGAGATGTACGATTTCACCGTCTACAGCTTCTTCGCGGCCATCATTGGCCAGCTGTTTTTTAACGTTGACAGCCCGGTGGCGGCCCTGCTGCTGTCACTGGCCACCTTCGGTGTTGGCTTCGTCATGCGCCCGCTGGGTGCCGTTGTGATCGGAAACTATGCTGATCGCCATGGCCGCAAGGCCGCGCTCACCCTGACCATTGGCCTGATGACGCTGGGCACCGGCCTGATCGCCCTTACGCCAACCTACGAAAGCATCGGTGTCAGCGCTACTGTTGTTCTGGTTGTCGGCCGGCTGCTGCAGGGCCTCTCTGCCGGTGGCGAAATTGGCGCAGCTTCCGCCGCTCTGATGGAATCGGGTAACCGCCCCCGCCGCTGCTATATGGTCAGCTGGCAGCTGGCCAGCCAGGGTGCCGCTGCACTGGCCGGCGCTTTGGTGGGTTTTGCCATCAACGGCCTGCTCGATGCCGAGCAGATCCAGTCCTGGGGCTGGCGCATTCCCTTTATCATCGGCCTGCTGATCGGTCCGGTGGGGCTCTACATCCGTCGCAACCTGGATGAAACCCACGCAGGTTCCAGCGAATTGACCGCGCCTTTCAAAACCGTGCTGCGTACCCAGTGGCGCACCATCGTCTGCGGCATGCTGATGATATGGGCCGGTACCGCATCGATGTACGTCGAGGTGTTCTATATGCCCACGTACCTGATTAACGAACTCCACTATCCGGCCACCACGGCCTTTGCCGTCGCCGTACTGGCCGGCCTCACGCTGTTCCTGCTTCCCCCTGTACTCGGCCGCCTGTGCGATCGGCTGCAAAGCCGCAAAACACTGCCAATGATTGGCATGGCTCTGGCATTCATCCTGATTTATCCAGCCTTCCTGCTGCTGCACAGCACCAGCGCCCTCTGGCAGGCGCTGGCAGTCATCGGTGTGTTGATCGCGCTCTTCGCCACCTGCTCGTCTTCCCTGTTCGTGCTGATTATGGAGGCCTTTCGTCGCCAGCATCGCGCCAGCGGCATGTCAATGATCTACGGCTTCGGCGTCACGGCGTTCGGCGGCTTTACACCCCTGCTGGTTGCCTCACTGATCAGCTGGAGCGGCAATCAGATGGCGCCGGCGTTCTACCTGATGACAACGCTGGTGATCAGCGCTATCGCCATGTGGCGCTTTCCGGTACCGACCCCTGAACGCGCTTGCGACTGAGATCCTGCCATGAACGACAACACATTGATCAATAACCCGGACTTTCTGCGCAGTTGCGAAGCGTTCGTGCGCATCCGCCGCGACATCCATGCCCACCCGGAACTCGGGGCCGAGGTGCCGCGCACGGCGGCCCTGGTCGCGCAGCTGCTTGAAGAGTGGGGATACGAGACCCATACCGGCATTGGCGGCCAGGGTGTGGTCGGGGTACTGCGCAATGGCACCGGCAGCCGTTGCATCGGCCTGCGCGCCGACATGGACGCGCTGCCGATCATGGAGCACACCGGGCTTCCCCACGCCAGCACCATTGATGGCCGCATGCACGCCTGCGGTCACGACGGCCATACCGCCATCCTGCTCGCAGCCGCCCACTACCTGGCCCACAACCGCCACTTTAACGGCACGCTGAACCTGATCTTTCAGCCCGACGAAGAAGGGCTGAGCGGCGCCAAGGCGATGATTGACGACGGCCTCTTCGACCGCTTTCCCTGTGATGCCGTCTATGCACTGCACAATATGCCGGGCAAGGAGGTCGGCCACGGCGTTGCCCGCGCGGGTGTCTTCATGGCCTCGTCCGACCGCGTCACCATCCGCCTGCAGGGCAAGGGCGGTCATGCCGCCATGCCGCAGCTGTCGGCCGATCCGACCATGGCTCTGGCCGGCATTATCCTGGCACTGCAGACCATCGTCTCGCGCAACATCTCGCCCACGGAATCGGCCGCCGTCAGCATCGGCAAGATTGAAGCCGGTACGACCTCCAACGTGATTCCCGACGAGGCCGCCCTGGTACTCTCGGTACGGGCACTGACTCCCGAGAGCCGCGCACTGATTGAACGGCGTATACGCGAGATCGTGCAGGGTCAGTGCGCGGCCTACGGCGTTGACGCCCGCATCGACTACGTCCGCCTCGTGCCACCGCTACAAAACAGCGATGCCGAAGCCGAACTGATGCACCGCTGCGTCAGCGATGTGCTGGGCGACGACAAGGTCGAAGGCAACGAGGCGCTGCCGCTGATGGGCAGCGAGGATTTCGCCTGGATGCTGCAAGAGCGGCCTGGCTGCTATTTCCTGCTGGCCAACGGCACCGGCGACTGGGTCGGCTGCTCTGTACATAACCCCCACTACGACTTCAATGACCGCCTGATACCGCTCGGCGCGGCCTGCTGGGTACGGCTGGTCGAGCGCTACCTGAAGGAGTGACCCGGTGCCGGCCACGTGTAGAATAGCGTCATGAAGACGCATCAACTGAAAGCATTTCTGGCGGTTCACGAAGCCGGCAGCCTGCAGGCCGCGGCCCTGCAACTGCATATCACGCAGCCGGCCCTGAGCAAGGCGATCAAGGAACTGGAAAACCAGTATGGCGTCACCCTGTTCGATCGCAACGCCCGGGGCATTACCCTGACGGCCTATGGCGAGCGACTGCTGGGCTACGCCAGGCTGATGCATGAAACCGCGCGACGGGCGCGGCAGGATCTCGATGGCATGAAGGGCATGCTGAACAGCGAGGTAACCATCGGCATCACGCCCATTTCCTCACTGCTCAAGCCCCTGGTCGGCAGTTTCAATGAGTTTCAGCGCCGTCAGCCCGGTGCCAATCTGCGCATTCTGGAGATGCGCCCGGCGCAGTTGCTCGAACAGCTGCGCCAGGGCGGCATCGACTTTGCCGTCACCTCCCAGGTACCGGTGATGGAAAGCGCCCTCGAATGGCAGCCGATCTGCCGTATTCCCAATGTGGTCGTGGTACGCAAGGAGCACCCGCAACGCCACACCAAGTCGCTGCGCGTGCTGCAGCAGACCGACTGGCTCTCCCTTGATCCCCCCAAGGACCAGAGCACCTATTATTACCAGCTTTTCGCCGTCAATGGCCTGCCACTCCCGACCCACGTGCGCGAGTGCACGTCCATGACGCTGGCACGCATGCTGATGCAGAGCGCGGATCTGGCCGCCCTCTTCTCCCGCGAGGCACTGGAGTACGATCATCTGAAAGAGGAATTCGCCATTGTGCCGCTGGTCGAGAATATCCCCGACAGCCTGATCTCGATGGTCACACCCAAACGCGAGATCATGACCCGGGCTGCCACCGAACTCTTTCAAATCGTGCTTGAGGATATGCGCAAGCGTTATCCGGAGTTTTCCTGACGACCAACAGCAAAAAGGCCCCGCCATTACCGGTCGGGGCCTGTGGATAACTGCGTTACCCTGGCGATCAGAAGTCGAAGAATACGGTCTCGTTCTCGCCCTGCACGCGGATATCGAAGCGGTAGATCACCCGACCGTTTTCCTCCACCCGCTGCGCGATCAGCGTCTCGCGGCGGGACGGGTGCTCAATCATGTTCAGCACAGGGCACTTGGCATTCAGCTCCGCTTCGTCGGCAAAGTAGAGCCGGGTCTGCAAATGGATATTGATCCCCCGGGCAAACAGCGACAAGTTGATGTGCGGCGCCATATTCGCGCCGCTCGGGTGCGCCACGGCACCGGGCTTGACGGTATCGAGCGTCCAGACACCCTGGTCAAAGGTGGTTGCCGTGCGGCCAAAGCTGTTAAAGGGCTTTTCGACGTTATAGACCGGGTCGTATTCGCCCTGAGCATTGGCCTGCCACACCTCGATAAAGGAGTCCTTGATCAGGTTGCCGTTACCATCGAACACACGGCCTTCGATACGAATATGCTCACCATCCGCGCCGGGCTTGGCCAGCACATCGCTGATTTCCTGATCGCGGGTCGGGTTGCCGGCCGCGGCCTGATGCATGCCAATATGGACATAAGGTCCAGCGGTCTGGGACGGCGTTTCTTTCAGCAGTTCAGTAGTCATTTTCATTCCCCTCCTCAGCCCTGGTTCTCGAAATAGGTCTGCAAGCCACCGCGCACGACAATATCGAAGCGATAGGCCAGGCAGTCCATCGGATTGCTCAGCGCCATGTCGAGCTTGCCGATCAGGGTCTGGACGGCCTCTTCATCGGCAATGGTTTTGATGATGGGACATTTCGGAATCAGCGGGTCACCCTCGAAGTACATCTGGGTAATCAGACGCGTTGAGATCGACGGCCCCATGACCGAGACATGGATGTGGGACGGGCGCCAATCGTTCGGGCCATTACGCCACGGATAAGGACCCGGCTTGATGGTACGGAAGACGTAACGGCCATCTTCATCGGTGATGCAGCGACCAACGCCACCGAAATTCGGATCCAGCGGCGCGATATAACTGTCGTTCTTGTGGCGGTAGCGGCCGCCGGCATTGGCCTGCCACATCTCAACCAGGGTACCGGCCACGGGCTTGCCGAACTGATCCAGTATGCGGCCGCTCATGATGATGCGCTCACCCACCGGCAAGCCGCCGTGGTTAAAGTTCAGCAACAGGTCGTTGTCATGCGGACCCACTTTCAGCTCGCGAAAATCAGGCCCCAACAGCTCTGAGCTGGTGGACTGCTGCAGCGACACCAGCGCCTGGCGCGGCGAGCGGGCCACCGAGGTTTTATAATCCGGCGTCAGTGCCGCCGGATGCCAGTTACGATCACGGGCTACAAAGCGATTAGCAGACATAGCGATCCTCTCTCATCCTTTTAATCAGGCAGGCGGAGATTCTCTCCCCTCCCTAAACCTTGAGATCACTATAAACCTTACTAAAAGTACGTCTATTGAAAAATCCGCCGCGTCAGATACCGATATCGATATATATAGAGCAACAGGGTACGGGGCGTAAAACGCTTTATCGCAGCCGGTGGAGGATGCTCTCGCAACAGATGCCGAACGGGCTTTACCAGCCTCTGCGCGCTCAATGCGCGTCGAATAGCCGCAATCAGTAACAGGTCCGCGGTCGGTGCCGCGGCGACAGCTACTCGGCTTGCCTTTGCGGGAACAGCGTTTCTATTACGCGACTGTTGGAATGTTCGATATGCGTGCGAAGCAAGTCACAGGCGGCATCCTCGTCGCGGCGAAAGGCAGCCTCCATGATGAGTTCATGCTCATCCACCTCGACGGCCCCTTCGCGCAGGTAGAGCAGTGACAGGCGGCGAAAGCGCTCGGACTGATCGTAGAGCGTGGAGATAAAACGCAGTTGCCATTTGGACGGGCAATCGGCAATCAGCGCCAGATGAAAGCGACGGTTCTCACGAATCAGCTCACCAGCCCTTTCCTTTAGCTGACCCTGGGCACTGCGGCGTACACTCAGTTCGCGGTGCCGGGCACCGGCGATGCCGGCTTCCCAATCCAGGTCACCATGGCGAATGGACTGGCGAAACGCATCCACTTCCAGCATGACCCGCAAGCGTGCCACCTCGATGAACTCCTCCACCGAGACCGGTGCCGCCCAGTAGCCACGCTGACCCTTGCGAACCACCAGGCCTTCAGCCGCCAGGCGTGACAGGGCTTCGCGCACGGGCGCTGCACTGGAGTCGTAACGGTTGGAAAGATGACTGATGGATAACTTGCTGGCCGGCTCAATGGAGCCATCCAGAATATCATTACGCAACTGCTGACAGGTGCTGCTGTTCTCGTCGTCGGTATTCATTGGGGGTACCTGGGCCTGCGATCGGGGCGCGACATGATTTATCAAATGCTGCCACGCTGACTACAACGGAATTGAAAGCCAAGCAGCAGATTACAAACCAATAAGGCATTTTTTACAAACAACAATATATATAAACATAGATACTACAAAATCTATTAAGTAGTATCTAACCATCACAATTGTCGTGCCCTAGCGGCAAACAAGGCATACCCAGGCACAGCACCGGCGGCACAACGAGCGCCTATACTGCAGCCTGCAATGCCAGGCAGCGCCGTGCAGCCCCATCAGAATCAACCCAGGGAGACATTCAAGTCATGCCGGACTCTAGAACAAAGGCCGCCGATGATCTTCACCCCGTGCGCATTGAAGGTCTGGAATTTGTTGAATTTTCCGCCCCCGATCCGGCACAGCTGGTGCACTTTCTGGAACAACTGGGATTTCAGGCCCGTGCCCGTCATCGCAGCAAGGATGTCACCCTGTACCGCCAGGGCGATATCAACTTTATCGTCAATGCCACCCCCGGCAGTTTCGCCCAGTCCTATGCACAGCAGCATGGCACTTCCATCTGTGCTTTGGCGCTGCGCGTCAGCGATGCCAACAGCGCCTACCAGACCCTGCTGACGCGGGGTGCCTGGGAGGCCAACACGACAGCGGGTGTCATGGAGCTGAACATACCGGCGCTGGAATGCATCGGCGGTAGCCAGATCTACCTGATAGATCGCTACGGCGAGGATCTCAGCATTTATGATATTGATTTCAAGGCACTGCCAGGCAACGAGCCCCCGGCGCAGAACCTGCAGCGGGTCAGCTCGATGACACTCGCGGTCTGTCCTGGGCGCACTCGGGAGTGGAGCGACTTTTTTTGCCAGCTGTTCGGTTTCAGCACGACAGCAGACGGGACCATTACCAGCCCGGATGGATCGCTGCAGCTGAAGTTTGACGAACTCGATGCCGAGCCTGCAGACCTTGCCGACGAGGGGATATCCTGCATCGAACTGGCCGCCACCGACCTGGCCACTGCACAGGAAAACCTCGCCGCCGCCGGGCTGAAGCTCAAGCCTGCCGGCGCACAGTCGGGCAGGCAGCCGGATTCGCACTACCTGGTGCAGCATCCTCAGTTCGATTCCAGCGTTAATTTTCTTATCGGCCGGTAATTATTCATGACTCAAGGCGACAACATCACCGCACCGAACTTTTCCATCAGCAGCCTGAGCCTGACCGGCAGCCTGGATGAAAAACTCCAGGCAATTGCCCAGGCAGGCTTTGATGCTGTCGAGCTCGGCGCGCTGGACCTGTCCGGTGCCAAGGACGGTATCAGCGGTTCGGTAGAGCGCATCCGCAACAGTGGCCTGCGCATCAGTGCGCTGCAGGAAGTACGTGACTTTGGCGGGCATTCGGGCCGAATCATGGCGTACAAGGTGGAACTGGCCAAAACCTACCTGCAGCTCATGGCGCGCCTGGGCTGCCGGTTGCTGATCGTCACGCCGGCCACCTCGTCCCATGCCTCGGTGGATATCGACCGAATGGCGGCGGATTTGCGTATCCTGGCAACCCTGGCGACACCGCGCGGCATCCGCATCGGCTTCAAACCCCTCGCCTGGGCCCACGATGTGCATAACTACCCCCTGGCCTGGGAGATCGTCAGGCGTGCCGGCAATACCAACCTCAGCCTGGTGATTGACAGCTTCCACCTGCTGGCCCAGGCGCAGAGCCCGGAATCGCTCGGCGAAATTCCAGTGGAACGCATCAGCCTGGTTCAGCTGTCCGACTTTGCCATGAGCGCCATTCCGGCGCTTGAAGACCAGATCGATATCGCCCGTCACGCCCGCCTCTATCCCGGTGAAGGCAGTCACGGCCAGAGCATCCGCGAGCTGGTACGCTACTGTCAGGGCATCGGTTACCGCGGAGATTACGTGTTCGATGTGTTCAATGACAAATACCTTGCACAGAGTCCCACGGATGCCTTGCAGCACGCGGTGCAGTCGCGCCAGTGGCTGCTTGAGGGGCTGAGCTGATACGCAGCAGCGCCGCCACGGCCAGAGCTTCTATGCCGGGCGTTCAATGCCGCTGTACGGCGCATGAAGATACAGCGACAGATACCTCGCCCGCTATCCAGCGCACACGCACACCAGGGATGCCTTGCAGCACGCGGTGCAGTCGTGCCGGGGCTGTTCGATGGTTTGAACTGACCTGCGTGATCACAGCCCTGGGGTGATCAGCCAAGCACTGCTGCCATGACTGATGTCGCCTTGAATGCATGGCCGAACAATCAACCTGAGCAATGTGCGCTGGGTGCCATTACTGCCGCAGGCGGGCAATACTCAACTCGGTCTCGGCTTCGCAAACCACCCGGTTACGCCCCTGGCTCTTGGCTTCATAAAGGGCGGCGTCCGCACTCGCCAGCAACTCATTCAGCGAACCCATGCCGGGTTTTAATTCCGAAATGCCAAAGCTGGACGTGACTTTCACCACTGAGCTTATGGCGGTTACCGTGCAGTCTTCAATTTCAGCTCGCAGTCGCTCAGCCAGGGCCAGGGCGGCATCACGCTGCGTTTCGACAAGGATGACCGCGAACTCTTCGCCACCCAGGCGCGATATGATGTCCGAGTCCCGCAACACGCCGGTGAGTTTCCCGGCAATCTGCTTGATGACCTGATCGCCAACCGGGTGGCCGAAGCTGTCGTTCACAACCTTAAACCGGTCAATATCCAGCATGATAACGGACAGCGGATGCCGGTAGCGTATGGCTCGATTCACCTCCTCATTGCCGCGCTCGAAGAATGCACGGCGGTTTAAGAGGCCGGTCAAGGAATCTACGCGCGCCAGGACCTCGGCCTGCCGGCGGGCATCTTCCAGCTCCCGGGTTCGCTCCATAACCTTGGCTTCCAGTTCATCCCTCGAGCGTATCGAGGCACGCAGCTCACGCCGTTCAGCGTTAAGCTTTTCATTGCGCAGGATATTGATTCGGTCGGCCAGCGCAAAGGCCAGCACAATGCTCTGAAAGATCATGCCGAAACGGGTCATGGCAACCGTAACGGGATCGGAAGGTATGACGCCGCTAAACCGCAAAATGGCGCTGATGACGATCAGTGACCACAGGCTCCAGGCCAGGGTGTAGCCCCTGGCGATCTGATGGCCCCGATACCAGAGCCAGGCACCCAGAACCGGAAACAGCCCCAGCGCCAGCCCGATCATCAGCAGCAGGTTAATCGAGACCGCCTTGAACCCAACAAGGAAAAGTACTCCGCTGCAACCGGTCAGCAGCATCAGTGCCAGCAGCAGGCGATCAAAGCGTCGTGCTCTCACCTTTGTATCCAGGAAGCTGCGGGTAAATTGCACCGCCAGCATATAGAACAAGGCCACCGCGATATTCGGCAGGGTGTCTGCCAGTGTGTGGTTGAAGCCCCAGAGATACCGGTATCCCAGTCCGCTGAGCGCCAGATACATAACAGTGGCTGACGAGGCATAGAGCAGATACCAGAAGAACGGCGCCTCGCGCAGAGACAGCATAAGAAACAGATTATAGAGAATAACCAGCAGTGATCCGCCCAGGAAAACCCCAAGCCATATGGCCTTGAGATGCTGCGCCTGCGCATAGGCCGCGACAGTTGAGGCCTCCTGGTAAACATTGATGATCCCGGCGGACGCGTAACGGAAACGAAGGTAAATCTCGCTGCTGCCGGGCTGGGTCAGATAGGAAAAGTAAAACGTCTCGCTGGGGGTAGCGCCTGCCGCAATGGGCCGATGGTCACCTGACAGCTGAGTGACAACCGTGCCGTCCTCGCGGATCTGATAACTGTCCACGTAGTCCGTGGTGTTGTGCAGCACATCCAGGACCCACGCAACCGGCTGCCCGGTGGAATTTTGTGCCTCCAGCCGCACCCACCAGGCAGAGGCGGACACCCCAAAAGCGGTCTTGTCATTGGGCAGCGATTCAAACTGCCCCTTCCAGGGTTGGCTGCGAACATCCTCGATAGCCAGTGTACCGCCGGGATCCTCGAGCACGCTCAGGTAGGGCGTCACCACAACCCCGGTCATCACCGGCTGAAGCGGCAGCACAGCGCCAAGGGCGAACACGGGAAAACAGCCAAGCCAAAGCATCACCAGCGAGCGCAGCAAAACCTGAAAACCGAGCGGGGCTCCAGGCACTAACGCCGGGAAGCAATGCTGTCGACAAGATCCCCGGTGCGCCGAAGCAACATCCATGCGTTTGTACACCTGCTAGTCAATAAAATATCAACGTCTTAGAGCCGATCGACCGTCAATATAGCATTGATATGCAAGGAACTTGCAGCATTGATATCAGGCCAGTCCTGTACGTTCGGCCAACCCTCCCGACACGCCAACAAAAAACACTGGGGGTACAGCCGCAACTCTGTCAGGTGAATGGCGCGGAATCAGTCGCACTCTCCGCCACTGTGAAATCAGCGTGCGGTTCAAGAAGTGAAAGAGTTTGAGTCATGGGCCTCGCCGTCGCATCGTACCGCCCTGCAAGATCAGAGCCCACACCCGCCTGTTCCCGCGCCACGCTTTGTGGCAAGCGACTTTGGGACAGGATCGTGATACCCGGTGCATCTATGTATCACTGTCAGCGGCTCAAGACGTGCTCCTGCATTGACCAAATCGACTTTCTATCAAGGTTATTAAATACGCATCGTTATGGTTAAACACGTTGAGCCGGACAAGGTATTGGTCAAGATGCCCTCACTGAGGGCGGTAAAGTCTTTCGTGGCAGCAGCCAAATACCATAATTTTACCCGCGCGGCCGAAGCGCTGTGTGTCACCCAGGCGGCCATCAGCTGGCAGATTCGCGAACTCGAGGCCAGCCTGTATCGAGTCGTAGGGTGGAGCCGCAATAGCCCCGCGCTATCATTACGCGGCGGATTTGCTGCGGCGTAACCCATCAACAATGCCGGCTTGCGCAATGCTGAACTGACACCCCGGATGGGTCCTGCAGTGTCGGATTTCACACTAATTTGCGAAGAACCACAAAAAAGCCCCCCGAGCGCTGTCTGTGCTGAGGGGCTTTACTCGCTGGACTCTGTGCAAGCGCGTTGAAACGCGCGGTCCCGCACGGCTTCAGGCGATTAACCTGGCGGCTTAATACTCAGTTCAACCGTTCGATGACCGTCGCTATGCCCTGCCCCATGCCGATACACATGGTGGCCAGACCGAGGGTACCGTTTTGCTGCTCCAGCACGTTCAGCAACGTCGTGGTGATGCGCGTGCCTGAGCACCCCAGCGGGTGCCCCAGCGCAATGGCGCCCCCGTTGAGATTGACCTTCTGGTCCATCTTGTCCATTAGCTTCAGGCCTTTCATGACCGACAGCGCCTGGGCAGCAAAGGCCTCATTGAGCTCGAAGTAGTCGATATCATCGATACGCAGGCCGGCACGCTTGAGCGCCTTCTGGCTGGCCGGTACCGGACCGTAGCCCATGATGGACGGATCACAGCCGGCCACACCCATGCTGAGGATACGCGCCCGGGGCGTTAGACCCAGGTTCTGGGCGCGCTCGGCTGACATCAGCAGCATTGCACTGGCACCGTCGGACAGTGCCGAGGAAGTGCCGGCCGTGACAGTGCCGACTTTGGGGATAAAAACGGGCGGCAGTGCAGCCAGGGATTCAACCGTGGTCTCCGGGCGAATGACTTCATCGCTTTCCAGCAGCGACTTGAAGCCCTTGTCGTCATGCCCTTCGACCGGCACGATTTCATTACTGAAGCGACCGGACAGCGACGCCTCATGGGCTTTCTGGTGCGAGCGGGCGCCAAAGGCATCCTGTTGCTCGCGGGACACCCCGTTCATCTTGCCCAGCATCTCGGCGGTAACGCCCATCATCATGGCCGCCTTGGCAACCTGTTTGGACATCTGCGGATTCACATCCACGCCGTGGGTCAGGGCCACATGACCCATGTGCTCGACACCGCCCACCATAAAGAGGTCACCGTTGCCGCTCTGAATAGCCTGGGCGGCGGTATGCAACGCGGCCATGGACGAGCCACAGAGGCGGTTGACGGTCTGGGCTGCGACGGTATGGGGAATGCCCGCCAGCAGGGCCGCATTGCGGCCGACATTGAAGCCCTGCTCCAGGGTCTGGTTGACGCAGCCCCAGATAACATCTTCGATGTCGGCCGGATTGACCTGCGGATGCCGGGACAGCAGCCCCTGCATAACCGCGGCAGACAGCGCTTCGGCGCGGACATTGCGAAAGGATCCATTCTTGGAACGTCCCATGGGGGTACGCACCGCATCGACGATTACCACGTCATTGGGTTTCAGGCTCATCTGGGTATCCTCCCGTATCAGCTGTAGTAGGTTGCGCCGCTGGCGGCCATCTGTTGCATGCCCTTCGTAGGCTGGTAAAGCGGCCCAAGGTCGGCATATTTGGCAGCCATGGCACAGAAGTTGGCCAGCCCCAGCTGATCAAGATAATAGAGCGCACCGCCGCGGAACGGCGGGAAACCAATACCGTAAATGAGCCCCATGTCCGCATCGGCGGCCGAGGCCACAATGCTGTCCTCCAGACAGCGCACTGTCTCGATACAGAGCGGAATCATCATGCGTTCGATGATCTCTTCATCGGACAGATCCTGCGCCGCCCCCACGACACCGTCGAGGGCCTGGGCAATGCTGTCATCCGGCAGCTTCTTCAGCTTGCCATGACGATCCTGCGTATAGGCATAGAAACCCTTGCCGTTTTTCTGGCCAAAACGCTCCAGGCTGTACAGCCGATCAATGGCATTTTCGCCCGCGTGGGTCATACGGTCCGGAAAGCCCGCCGCCATGACCGCATCGGCATGATGCGCCGTATCGATACCCACGACATCCAGCAGATAAGCCGGGCCCATGGGCCAGCCGAAACCTTCCATCACCTTGTCAATCCTGCGAAAGTCCGCGCCATCGCGCAGCAGCAGACTGAAACCGCCGAAATAGGGAAACAACACACGGTTAACCAGGAATCCCGGGCAATCATTGACGACGATCGGTGTCTTGCCGAGGGTCTGGGCGTACGCCACGGTACGGGCAACGGCCGCATCGGAGCTCTTCTCGCCCCGAATGACTTCCACCAGCGGCATCTTGTGTACCGGGTTAAAGAAGTGCATACCGCAGAAGTTTTCGGGTTTTTTCAGCGCCGAAGCCAGTTCGGTGATCGAGATGGTCGAGGTATTGGAGGCCAGGATCGCCCCCTCCTGCAGGTGCTGTTCGGTTTCGGCCAGCACCGCCTGCTTTACCTTGACGTTTTCCACCACCGCCTCGACCACCAGGTCAACGCCGGAAAAATCGCCGTAACTCAGGGTTGGGCGGATCATGGTCAGGGTTTTGGCGACCCCGCTCGCATCCAGCCGGCCGCGCTTGAGCTGACCGCCCAGCAGTTGGGTAGCCTCATCCAGCCCCAGCTGCAGGGCCTTTTCATTGATATCCTTCATCAGAATCGGCACCCCGCGGGATGCCGACTGATAGGCCACGCCGCCGCCCATGATACCGGCGCCCAGAACCGCGGCATGACGCACCGGCGCTGCTCCGGCGGCATGCTGGCGAGCGGTCTTTTTAACCTGCTGATCTTTCATGAACAGGCCGATCAGCGCCTTGCAGACATCGGTCTTGGCCAGCTTGGCAAAGCCCTTGGCTTCCACCTGCTGGGCCGCGTCGCGCTTGAGGCTGGCGTGCTTTTGCATCGTCTTCAGCGCCGCCATGGGCGCCGGGTAATGCGGCCCGGCCTTGGCCCCGATCACGCCCTTGGCGGATTCAAAGGCCATCATCTGTTCAACCTGGTTGAGCTTGATGGGGTTCTGCTTCTCTTCCCGGCGTGCCAGGTAGTCAAACTTGCCGGCGACACAGTTACGCAGCAGATCCAGGCCAGCTTCCGTCAGCTGGTCGGCGTCAACCACGGCATCCACCGCCCCCACCTTCTGCGCCGCCGCGGCTTTTTGTTCGGCGCCACCACAGATCCACTCGTTGGCATTGTCGACACCGATCAGACGCGACAGGCGTACCGTGCCGCCCCAGCCCGGGTAGATTCCCAGCTTCACTTCCGGCAGGCCAACCTTGGCCGCCGTGCTCGCCACCCGGTAATCAGTGGCCAGGCAGAGTTCAAAACCGCCCCCCAGGGCCACACCGTTGATGGCCGTGACGGTCGGGAACGGCAGATCCTCGATGGCATTGAAGATCTGATTCATTTCCAGCAGGGCGGCTGCGATCTCGTCTTCGCTGCGCTCAAACATCTGGCTGAATTCGGTGATATCGGCACCGACGATAAACACGTCCTTGGCGCTGCTGAACAGCACGCCCTGCACATCGGCAGTACCCTGGAGCGCTGTCACGGCGTCGCGCAGCTCGGCAAGCGTCGCCTGATTGAATTTGTTAACCGATTCGCCTGCGAGATCGAAAACAACCTCGTAAAGACCGTCGCCCGCGTCCCGTACGCTGACCGCCTGTCCTGCATACACCATTCTTGTTCTCCCCGCCGGAATCTGTCCGGAGTCTGTAATCGGTCCCGCCTGAAAGCCAGGGCTTCCTGGCTTCAAACGTCTTGTTACTGTTGACCATAGTAGTCACAGCAGCGTTCGCAACAATGACAAAATCAGCCCGCATTACTGACAATAAGTTTCAACATTTTTTTTATTCTTATATTTCATATAGTTAAAATAATTAAAAACCAACAAAACAATAACACTATGTGCGTAAACAGCACCCTGCAGTAGCCCACGGGTACACCCGCGGTGTCGATTACAAACGCCAGATACAACAAGGCCGGCAACAAAGCCGGCCCTGAATAATAGCTGCTGAATTCTCGTATTTTTAGCCGCGCTGCATAAATGCCATCAAGGCGTGCTGGGCTTCCTCTGAATGCAGCCGCTCGCGGAAGGCGTCGATTTCCTCCACCAGAACCTGCTGCAACAGATCCTGCTGATGGGCTCGCAGCATCTGCTTGCTCTTGCGCACCGCCTGCTGTGGCAACGCCGCCAGCGTGCCGGCGCGTTCCCGTGCAAGCTGCAGCACCTGATCAACAGGCGTGACCTCATTGATCAGCCCTATGCTGAGGCCACAGTCCGCATCGAAGACCTCGCCCAGCACCAGCAGCTCAAACGCCTTGCGGTGTCCGACCAGCTGCGGCAGCAGCAAGCTGCTGCCGCCTTCAGGCACCAGACCAAGCCGGGCGAACGGCAGCTGCAATCGGCTGTTGTCGGCGCCATACACCAGGTCGCAGTGCAGCAGCAGCGTCGTACCAATGCCCACCGCATGGCCCTGTATGGCCGCGACCAGGGGTTTTTCGAGCCCTGCCAGCGTCTGCAGCAGGCGCAACGGTACCCGTGCCGCTTCCGCGCTGGCGCCACTGCTGACAAAGTCGGCAATATCGTTACCCGCGCAGAAGCTATCGCCCGAGCCACTCAGGAGCACGGCCTTAACCGTTTCGTCGGCATCGGCCCGCTGCAGCAATTCAGTCAGGCCGAGGTACATCTCCCGGTTCAATGCATTTTTTTTCTGCGGCCGATTCAGAGTCAATTCCAGTACGCCGTCGTCGTGCTGTCGTGTTATCAGTTCAGACATAACAATTCTCCTCAATCCCGGTATTGGACTGCATCGGCCGCAAACTGTCGGCCCGCCTCTAAATATTCTCGCTTCAAACGCGCCACCAACTCGGCGGTCGTGGGTACGTCCACAATGGAGCCAACCCCCTGTCCCGCCGACCAGACCGTTTTCCAGGCCTTGGCCTCGTCACTCAGATCCATGGCCTTGCCGGTATCATGCGCAGCATCCAGTAATCCGGCGGCCTCAAGGCTCTGGCGCATGAAACTGGCGGGAATGCCTGACACCTTGGGCGTATAGACGATATCAGCAGCATGACTGCCAATAATCATGTCCTTGTAGTCATCCGGTGCCATGCTCTCACGGGTGTTGATGAAGCGCGTGCCCATGTAGCTCAGGTCCGCCCCCAGCATGCGGGCGGCGGCCAGGTCCTGCCCAGTGGACAGGCTACCGGACAGAATCACCACGCCCTCAAAGAACTGGCGAATCTCATTCATCAGCGCAAAGGGACTCAGGGTCCCGGCATGCCCACCTGCGCCCGCACAGACGGCGATCAGCCCATCCACTCCGGCCGCGGCCGCCTTTTGGGCATGGCGCAGGTTGGTCACGTCATGAAACACCAGCCCCCCGTAGCTGTGCACGGCATCCACGACTTCTTTGACCGCACCCAGTGAAGTTATCACCACTGGCACCCGATGTTTTACGCATAACTTCAGGTCCGCGTTCAGGCGCGGGTTGGTGGGATGCACTATAAGATTAACGCCAAAAGGCGCCGCTGGCACACCCGTGGTGTGCGCGTGATCCTGCAGCACCGCGTTGATGTCCTCGAGCCATTGCTCAAAGCCTTCACTGCTGCGCTGATTCAGCGCAGGAAAGGTGCCGATCACACCGGCCTTGCAGGTCTCGGTCACCAGCCTGGGACCAGAAACCAGAAACATTGGCGCGGCAATAAGCGGCAGGCGAAGCCGCCCGTGAAAGGATTCGGGTAGGCTCATGCAGTTCTCCAGTTGTTATTTTCAGGGGGGGGGGGCCCGTACGAGGGGGCACCCGAAGGCACTCAGGCAGCCGGAGGGTCCGGTGTATAGAGCTCGGGGTATACCTGTTTCACGATCTCGGAATTCTGCGCCCAGGTATGGCAGCTGTTGAGAATGGCACCACGACGCTCCTTTTTTTCATCCGTATTTTTTAACGGCCAGAGCGTCTGAATGGCGGTTGTTGCCAGCGGCTGGAGCAACTCATTGAGGTGGGTGCAGCCCTTGACGCCCCCCACCAGCTCGCGGGTCTGGCGCAGCCAGCCAGCGCCAATACGGGTTCCCTCAAGCTGCTTGAAAACACCTGCGATACCGGCGCACATGCGTGCAGGTGCCGCGTCAATGACGCATTCCACTGCATGGATCAGAAAGTCCTGGTCGATCGTCAGGCGCATGCTGATATCGTGGAAGGCTTCACCGCCCGCCACATAACCGCCGCGCTCCTCGTTATCGACATCATAGGCCTTGGTATCCGTCATGCGGCCTTCAATATCCCAGAGCCCGTCGTCACGCAAAAAGCCCACACAGTTGACGACTCGGTGGTGATGCTGGGCACGACGTGCAGGTTTGGGTAAGGGCATATATGCTTGCTCCGGTGCTTGATTCAGGCGACTTCGACATCCTGCGCGCTGTCTTTTTTCAGTTTGCGTCGCAGGACCTTGCCGATGTTGGATTTGGGCAAATCATGGGTAAACATGATTTCGCGAGGGATCTTGTAGCGGCTCAGGCGCTCCTTGCACCAGGCCCTGATATCGGCATCCGCCAGTGCCTCGTTGCGACTCACCACAAACAATTGCACCGCTTCGCCGGTTCTTGCATCGGGAATCCCCACCGCGGCGCATTCCACCACGTCGGGATGGGAGGAGACGACATCCTCGATTTCGTTGGGGTACACATTGAAACCGGACACGATGATCAGGTCCTTGGCACGGTCGACGATACGCAGGTAACCGTCAGCCTCCTCGACGGCCACATCACCGGTACGAAAATAACCGTCATCCGTGAATGCATCCGCCGTATCCTGCTCGCGCTGCCAGTACCCCACCATGACCTGAGGCCCCCGCACGCACAGCTCTCCAGCCTCGCCCTGCGCCACGTCGGCCCCTTCAGGGGTAATCACCCGTATCTCGGTCTCCGGCAGCGGGCAGCCAATGGTTCCCACCCGCACACCGCCGGGCGGATTGATCGCGACCGCGGGCGAGGTTTCCGTCAGGCCGTAGCCTTCCATGATTTCGCAGCCGGTCACCGCGTGCCATTTATCGGCAGCATCGTGGGTCAGTGCCATGCCACCCGAAATGGTAACCTTGAGAGGACTGAAATCCAGCTGTCGAAATGCCTCCCGGTTACAGAGTGCCACAAAGAGCGTATTAAGCCCGATAAAACAGGACACTTCCCAGCGCTTGAGCTCGCGTATGAACGCATCAATGTCCCGGGGGTTGGGAATCAGCACCGTATGGCCACCGTTTTCCATCACGATCAGCGAGATGGTAAAGGCATAGATGTGATAGAGCGGCAACGGCGCCATCGTGGTGTCGCTCCAGTGGCCATCCACTCGACTGATCAGTTTGCTGCCCTGCAACATGTTGGACACCAGGTTACCGTGGCTCAACACCGCGCCCTTGGCGAGGCCTGTCGTGCCACCGGTATATTGCAGCACCGCCGGATTGCCGGTCTCACAGGCAACCGGCGCAGGCGAGAGCCCCAGGCCAGTGGCCAGCGCATGGCGCAGACTCACGGCGTCCGGCAGTGAATAGGACGGCTCCATCTTCTTGATATATTTGATGGCGGCATTGAGCAGTGTGCGCTTGAGAAAACCGTGCAAATCACCGACCTGGGTCACGAAGACATGACGTATATCGGTATTGTCGATAATTTTCTCCGCCTTGTGCGCCATGCTCTTGTGGATCACCAGCGCGCTGGCGCCGGAATCCCGGAACTGATGTTCCATCTCCCGCGGCGTGTAGAGCGGGTTGGTATTGACCACCACCAGACCTGCCCGCAGTGCACCGAACAGCACAACCGGGTACTGAATCAGGTTGGGTAGCTGCACTGCAATCCGGTCGCCGGGTTTGAGGTCGGTATTGCGCTGCACATAGACCGCAAAGGCATCGGCTAACTGATCCAGTTCGGCATAGCTCAGCGTACGGCCAAAACTGGTGAACGCCGGACGCTCCGGATAGTCCCGACAAACCCGCGCCACCACATCCAGTACGGTTTTGTAATGCCGCGGGTTGAGCTGTTGCGGAATTGAATGCCCTCGTACCTGAGCCATGACGTTATCCTTTGAATATTATTGTTATCGACTGTTGGTTTGTGTTGAGTGTACGGAATGGGCCGGCCGATCATTAAACCGCCCGGCACAGGCCCGACATCAGGCTGGCGGAAACAGGTTCGCCAGCTGGGTGGCGACCATGATGTCGCCATCGGCCCGCACACGCCCCCCCATGAAGGCACTCATGCCATCCAGCTCACCACTCATTATCTCGCCCAGAGTCCCGCTGTCCATCGACAATGTCACCGTGGGTGCCTCGCTCTCCCCTTCGGTAACCGTGCAGCAACCCTCGGCCACCGTAACAAACCAGGGGCCGGAATCGTCCAGCTGAAACTGGAACACGGCGTCCACGCCCGCTGCGGCCGCGGCATCGAACTGCTGTTCCATCTTGGAGAAAAGTACGCTTGTATCGGTCATGTTCCCTTGCTCCGGATCCGTTGTGTGTCTGTGATAGCGCCTGACACGCAGTTTCAGTAACCGGGACACCAGCATGCGCCCCGGCTTGTATTTTAGTAGCCACATCAGAAAGTGAAGTGCTCGGCATCCAGTGCCATCAGATTATCGGCGCCCGACAGCATGGTTACGCTGAGGCTGCGGGTTCGCGGCAGCAGGCGTTCAAAATAAAAGCGTGCGCACTGCAGCTTGGCTTCATAGAAGGCCGCCTCGGTCGTGCCGCGTGCAAGCTCTGCCTGTGCCACCTGAGCCATGCGGGCCCAGAAGTAACCCAGCACAACGTAGCCTGAGTACATCAGGTAATCCACCGCAGCGGCCCCGACCTCTTCGCGATCCTGCATGGCCTTCATGCCGATCTTCATGGTCAGATCACCCCATTCACGGTTCAGCTCCACCAGCGGCGCCACGAACGGCTGCATGGCCGTGTCGCCATCCTGCGCCTGGCAGAACTTGTGCAGTATCCGGGTGAAACCCTTGAGCGCTGCGCCCTGGGTCATCAGCACCTTGCGTCCGAGCAGGTCCAGCGCCTGAATCTGTGTCGTGCCCTCGTACAGCATGGAGATACGGCTATCGCGTACGTTCTGCTCCATGCCCCACTCGGCGATGTATCCATGGCCGCCATACACCTGCATGCCATGGTTGGCCGCTTCGTAACCCACTTCGGTCAGAAAGGCCTTGGCGATCGGCGTGAGAAAGGCCAGCAGCGCATCGGCTTCAGAGCGGTCCGCCTCGCTAGCCCCCTGCTTGACGCGATCCACCAGCTGGGCGCAGTAATAAATCAGCGCCCGACCGCCTTCAGCAAAGGCCTTCTGCGTCAGCAGCATGTTGCGTACCGCTGGATGAACGATAATCGGATCGGCAACGCCATCAGGATTCCTGGGCCCCGACAGCGCCCGCATCTGCAGGCGGTCACGGGCATAACTCAGCGAGTTCTGAAAGCCCCACTCTGCGTGAGCAAGGCCCTGCAATGCCGTACCCAGACGCGCCGTGTTCATGAAGGTGAACATGCAGTTCAGGCCCTTGTTGGGAGGCCCAATCAAATAACCGGTGGCGCCGTCAAAGTTCATTACGCAGGTCGCGTTGCCGTGAATGCCCATCTTGTGTTCCAGCGCACCGCATGCAAGCGCATTGCGCTCACCGGCGCCTCCCTGTGCATCCGGCAGGAACTTGGGCACGATAAACAGCGAAATGCCCTTGGTGCCGGCGGGTGCATCCGGCAGTCGAGCCAGCACGATATGAACGATATTCTCCGCCATGTCGTGCTCACCGGCGGAGATAAAGATCTTGCTACCACTGATGCGGTAACTGCCGTCGGCGGCGGGTTCTGCGCGCGTGCGCAGCAAGCCCAGATCCGTGCCGCAATGGGATTCGGTCAGGCACATGGTACCCGTCCACTCGCCACTCACCAGCTTGCTCAGGTACAGCTGCTTCTGCTCTTGCGTACCATGGGCCTCCAGTGTGTTCATGGCGCCGTGGCTCAGGCCGGGATACATGCTCCAGGCCCAGTTGGCGGTACCCACCATTTCGTTGATGACGATACCAATAGATTCGGGCAGCCCCTGGCCGCCCCACTGCGGATCATGCGCCAGTGAAGACCAGCCCCCTTCGACGAACTGGCTGTACGCCTGCTTGAAACCCTGTGGCGTTACCACTTCGCCACCCTCAAGCCGGCAGCCCTGCCGATCCCCGACCGCATTCAGCGGGGCCAGCACACGCTCGGAAAACTTGGCGCCTTCATCGATAATCGCCTCAATCATGTCCGGTGTCGCATCCTCGGCACCGGTCAGTGCCTTGTAGTGCGCATCCGCATCCAGCAGCTCGTTCAGCACAAAGTGCATCTCGCGTCGCGGGGCTTTGTACTCTGGCATGATTCCATCCTCAACTGGGTAATCGCAGGCATCCGGCCACCGGACGCTCTCGTTATTCTGTAGTCCACAGGATCACCGAATTCGCCATTGCGACCAATAACAAATGCTTCCAGTTTTAGTGACAAAAATTATCATTCGCGCTATTTACGCCTCAAAGCAGTTATTCGCCGGCTAAAGAATAAATAACAAATACGGTCAAGCCAGGCAGAAAAAAGCCCGCACAGGGTGCGGGCTAGCGGTGCGTCTGCACGAACAGACTGTTCATCAGCACAGCACCACAGCGCTCAGGTTTGATCCGTCATGACAGAACCGGCCCGCATCACCAGTACATCGGTTGCCGTGCGATCGAGAATATCCTCGGCCGTATTGCCAAACAGGGCGCCACGGACACCCCTGCGGGCACTGGTACTGATCACCAGCAGTGCCGCGTTCAGGTCGTTACTGATCTGGCTGATCCAGAATTCGGCCGGCCCCTCGCCGATATGATGCTGCTGCGGACTCAGGGCCAGCCGTTGACAGAGTGTCTGGGTGGCGTCGCGGGCTCGGGCTGCAATCAGGCTGGCCAGCTGGTCTTCCGCTTTCGCCCCCAGCATTGGCGGCGCGGTGGCAACCACCGTGTGCAACTGCGCCCCGACCAGGGTGGCGACCAGGTCCGCCGCCCGCAGTACCGATTCATCGAGTGCCGCCTGCTGCGGACCATCGTGCAACGGATTGATTGCCGCCAGCACGCAGCCACCGGCCCAGGGTTCAATGCGCTTGACCAGCAACACTGGCGCCGGCACTTCACGCAGCAGACGCCAGTCCAGTGGTGCCGTCAACGTTGCCTCACCGTGGTGCGGATCGCACCCTTTGACCAGCAATGAGTAGGGCTCGCGCGCCCATTCATTACGCAGGGTTTCGAACAGTGACGCCGTCGGGTCCAGCAGATGCACCGTTCTGTCACCGTGCAGCTGAGCCAGCGCGTCGTCCATGCCTTCCCAGGCCGGTCGCGTGCCAAACCACAGCAGATCAAGCGGCACATCGATCACCCCGGCAATCAGGCCGGCCCGGTGCAATGCCTCCCGGCAGTGCGACCCGCCATCCAGCAAAACCAGTATTCTGTTCGGTGCCAAAGGCATAGACCCGTTCCCCATCTATCCATCCCCAAATTCCCGGCAGCGCATCGGGCGCCGGATTTTGATTGACTCTTTCCAGCCCCGAAGAGCCGACTCAGGACAGCAGATCACTGGTCTCCTTTTGCCTCACCCTGGCGCCTGAATGGCGATACAGCACACAGGTCAGTGCCGGCAGCAAAATCAGCGCACCGAGCATGTTCCACAGGAACATGAAGGTCAGCAATATGCCCATGTCTGCCTGAAACTTGATGGGTGAGAACACCCAGAGCACCACACCGATCGCCAGCGTCAGGCCCGTGAAGGCAACCGACTTGCCGGTGGTACGCAACGTCGCCAGATAGGCATCGGGCAGGCTCTGGCCCTGCAGCAGGAAGCTGTTCAGCTTGGTATAGATATAGATTCCGTAGTCCACCCCGATGCCCACGCCCAGGGCGATCACCGGCAGCGTCGCCACCTTGACCCCAATACCCAGCGTGGCCATCAGCGCCTGGCAGAGCAAGGACGTCAGCGCCAGCGGCAGAATGATGCAGATCACCGTGCGCAGCGAACGAAACGTCAGCAGGCAGAGCAGACTTACCACGCCATACACCATCAGCAGCATCTTGTACTGGGCGGTGCCGATCACCTCGTTGGTGGCCGCCTCGATGCCGGAATTGCCTGCCGCCAGCCGGAACTGAATCGCATCACTGTCATGACGCGCGGCAAAGGCTTTCACGCTGGCGGTCACACGGCTGAGAGTTTCCGCCTTGTGGTCATCCAGAAACATGATCAGCGGCAATAGCGAGCAGTCTGTGTTCATCAGGCCGCCGGGCACATAGGCAAGGGATGCATTGATCACAAACTGATTGCGGCTCACTGAACGCCATTTCAGGCTGCCCTCGTTAAGCCCCGCCGTAACCCGTTCGGACACATCCGCCAGCGACAGACTGGACTGCACGCCCGGCACATTGGTCAGGTAGTGCTGCAGGCGATCCACCCGCTCTAGCGTGGCAAAGCTCGAACACTGCTCAGGCGCAGTGGTGACCATCACCACAAATACATCGCTGGACGTGGAGTAATTTTCGGTCACGAAGGCATTGTCGAGGTTGTAGCGTGAATCCTTGCGCAACTCCGGGGCGCCCGAATCCAGATCACCGATTTTCAGCCCGGTGCTCAGCTGCAATCCCGCCAGTGCCATCCCTGCGGCGACCAGCAGGGCCACAGTGGCCCCCCGCGGACGGGCAAAGACCGTCAGCAACGCCCAGGCCGAGCGCGTCGATGCCGTCGCGCGCTTCGCCCGGGCGATGGCGCGGGCGCCAACACCGCACCAGGACATCAGCAACGGCAGTAGCAACAGGTTGGTCAGAATGATCACCGCAACCCCGATGGACGCCGCGATGGCCAGATCCTGAATCACCTGAATCTGAATCACCATCAGGGTGACGAAGCCCAGCCCGTCCGACAGCAGCGCCGTGAGGCCCGGAATGTAGAGCGCACGGAAAGCCCGGCGCGCCGCCAGCACATTATCGGCGCCCTGCGCTGCCTCCTGGGCCACGGTATTGACGACCTGCACGCCGTGGCTGACCGCAATGGCAAACACCAGAAAGGGCACCAGCATCGAATAGGGATCCAGCCCGTAGCCAAGCAGACGCAACAGACCGAGCTGCCAGACCACCGCCACAAGGGAGCAGCCCAGCGGGATCAGGGTGCCGCTCAGGCTGCCGGAGTAGAGATACAGCAGCACCAGGGTGACGCCGAAGGCCACGGCAAAGAACAGGGCGACATCACGCGCCCCGTCGATCAGGTCCCCCACCACCTTGGCAAAACCGGTGATATGAATACGCACCGCGTCGGACTCATAGGGCTGACGCACCAGGGTCTCGAGCAGGTGGGACAGTTGCTGATAGTCCAGGGCGGCACCGCTTTCGGGATCCCGATCAAACAGTGGCACCTGCACAATGGCCGAGCCAAAGTCATTCGCCACCAGGCGTCCGACCTGGCCCGAACGCAAAATATTGGTACGCAGATTCTCCAGCGCCGCCGGCGAGCCATCGTAATCGTCAGGAATCACGGGGCCACCCACAAAGCCCTCTTCCGTAACTTCGGTCCAGCGCACATTGGGTGTCCAGATCGAGGCCAGCGCCGAGCGATCGACCCCCGGCAGGAAGAACAGCTCGTCGGTTACCTTGCGCAGCGTTTCCTGAAAGGAGGCCGTGAAGATATCGCCATCGGTCGCAGCCACGACCACACGCACACTGTTGCCCAACCCCGCCAGGTCATCGCGGTAATTCAGGTAGTTCTCGACGTATGGATGTTCGGTAGGAATCATCTTGACGAAGCTGGCATCGGGCCTGATCTGGCTCGCCTGCCAGCCCAGCAGCAGGGTTATGAGCGCAAACAGCGCCAGCAAGGTCCGGCGGCGATGAAACATCAGCCGCTCAATCAACTGCTCGCTGCCTTTTACCAGTCCCAGTATCGACAGGGTCAGCCTTTTCATTGTGCGCCCTCCTGCGGCATGTCCTTGCGCTGAATGCCGCCCTCACCGACCACGATCAGCCTGGCACCCGCCACGGCGGCCGCACTCAGGCTCTGGCGCGAGCGGGGTTGCTGCAGCGGCGCGAAACCCGCGCGGTTGCCGGCCTGCAACAGGCCGCCCTGCCCCAGTAGCAGCAGGGTCTTGCCCACCGCCAGCGCATTGTTAAGGGTGGCGGAGGAATCCAGCTCAAGCGCCTGCCAATGCTCACCGTCCGGACTGTGAAACAGATTGCCGCGCAGTCCCATCAGGTAGAGGCCGTCAAGCTCGGCCATGGCAAAGAATGAGCCGTCATAGGGTGATTCCAGCGCCGCCCAGGTCCGTCCCGCATCGCGCGAGCGCAGCAGCAATCCGGCTTCACCGGCGATATAGAGATCGCCGCTGCGCGTTGCCAGCAAACTGTTCAGGTGGAACCGGTCAGGGTTGGGCAACTGGTGACCGAGGGTCTGCCAGCTGCGGCCTCCGTCGAGGGTACGCAGCAGCTGACCGTAGGCTCCGAGCACAAAACCGTGCTGCGAATCAGCGAACCAGACATCCAGCAGCGGCATATGGGGGCCTTCTTCCTGCGTGAAGCGCGCATCCTCCAGCGCGTATTCAAGCGCCTCCAGCACCATGGGGGCCGCTTCGGCATCCAGACGCAGTGCCTCCAGCTCGGCCTCGAGCTGCTTGACGCGCAGCGTATTGAGCTCATTGCCATCCAGCTGCAGGCTCCAGCTGGCGCCGCCGTCTGCACTGTGCAGCACCGTGCCATCGTGCCCCACGGCCCAGCCTTGCTGCGCATCGACGAAGTGCACCGCCGTCAGCAGCACGCTGACCGGAACTGCGCCCTGACGCCAGCGCTCGCCCTGGTCATCGGACAACAGCACCACGCCCTGCTCCCCCACCGCCACCAGGCGCTCACCCGCGGTGTCGATATCCAGCAACAAGGACTGTGTCGCCCGCTGGCTCACCAGCGTGGGTACCTGCAGACGATCAAAACCCTCAGTCGCGAAACTGTCAGCTGCTAAACCAGGTAACGAAAGAGTGCTGATTCCCAGCAACATAAACAGGCGCCGGAACCGGCCTTGAACATTAAATCCCATAATTGACCCTTGAGGTCCGCCAATCGGTCTGGACAACAGATTGGCAGTGTTCCACGTTTTGTAATTATTATGCAGGGAAGCCAAACCAGGCGGTTCAGATGCAGAGACAATTTAATATGCCCGACTGCAACCCCGGTCGCCCATCGCATTCCAGACCGCGGGTCATTCGAAGCATCAGCGATTGGCGGCGCCCGCTCAATAACAATCCACACCACATATCCTGACAATATCGATCATGTGCACGCTGAGTGCGTTCTACAATTGATTTTGTCTCAAAGACAAAGTAAACGTAGGCAGCGAGCTATAACAAGAAAGACGTGGCATGCGCCATACGCAATATAAACGAAGGGGAATCTCTGCAATGAAACAGTTTTCAAGGACACTTTTGAGTGTTGGTACCGCACTGGCTATTCTGGGTTCAGCCGCAGCCGTGCAGGCCGAAACACTCAAGATCGCACTGGCAGGCCCGGCAACCGGCCCGGTTGCCCAGTACGGTGACATGCAGAAAATCGGCGTAATTGCGGCGATTGAAGATATCAACAAGGCGGGCGGCGTTAACGGCATGCAGCTCGAAGGTGTGATCTACGACGACGCCTGCGACCCCAAACAGGCCGTCGCCGTAGCCAACAAGATCGTCAATGACGGCATCACTCACGTCGTGGGCCACCTGTGCTCCAGCTCCACAGAGCCGGCCGCCGATGTATACGAGGAAGAAGGCGTGCTGATGATTACCGCCGCGTCCACCTCGCCGACCATCACCGAAAAGGGTCATCAACTGATCTTCCGCACCATCGGCCTGGACAGCCTGCAGGGCAGCATGGCAGCAGATTACATCGCCAACACCGTCAAACCCAAAACGCTGGCCATCATTCACGACAAGCAGCAGTACGGCGAAGGCCTGGCCCAGACCGTCAAGGATGGCCTGGAAGCCAAGGGTATTACGCCGGTCATGTTTGAAGGTGTGACACCGGGCGACAAGGACTTCTCCGCGCTGATTGCCAAGCTGAAGAAAGAGAACGTCGATTTCGTCTACTACGGTGGCTATCACCCGGAACTGGGTCTGATCCTGCGCCAGTCGGCTGAAAAGAGCTTCGACGCGCAGTTCATGGGCCCAGAAGGCATCGTCAACGCCGATCTGGCCAAGATCGCCGGTGATGCAACCGAAGGCGTACTGGCAACAGCGCCCAAGAGCTTTGACCAGAACCCGGAAAACAAAGCCCGCGTGGAGGCCATCCAGGCCAAGGGCGAAGACCCCTCCGGCCCCTTCGTTTTCACCGCCTACGCTGCTGTGCAGGTGATGGCTGACACCATCAATGCCACCGGTGATTCGGATCCTTTCAAAATGGCTGACTATATCCGCAGCCACAGCTTCGATACCTCCATCGGCAAGGTCGCCTACGACGAGAAAGGTGACCTGACTGAGTCCACCTTCCTGGTGTACAGCCTGCACAAGGACGGCTCGAAAACCCCTGCTGCCCAGTAAATAATTACAATAATCGGCAGTCTGGACCTCGCGTTCCGGCTGCCCCCGGCACCCAGCCCCGCGATCCGGGGCCGGGCCTCTGTCGATGGCTGACAGGCGCCCCGGGTGTCGTTTGACCTGGTTTTTACTATGTCTGAAGCATCGCTCTATTTCCTGCAACAGCTCATAAACGGGCTGACGATCGGGTCCACTTATGCCCTGATCGCCATCGGCTACACAATGGTCTATGGCATCATCGGCATGATCAATTTCGCCCACGGCGAAATTTACATGATCGGCTCCTATATTTCGTTCATCGTCATCGCCGGCCTGCTCGGCATGGGGATGGTCGCGCTACCGGTTATCCTGGTCATCGCCCTTGTGGTTGCCGTGCTGATGGCCAGCACCTACGGCTGGACCGTCGAGCGCGTGGCCTATCGCCCGCTGCGCGGGTCCAACCGGCTGATACCCCTGATATCCGCCATCGGCATGTCCATCTTTCTGCAGAACTACGTGGTTCTGGCCCAGGGTTCGCGTGATGTTGCCCTGGCCCCGCAGATTAGCGGCGGCTGGACATTTGGCGACCCGCAGCTGTTCGAAGTCTCGCTGTCCTACATGCAGCTGCTGATCTGGATCGTGACGCTGGTCTGCATGACCGTGCTGACGCTGTTCATATCGCGCTCACGCATGGGTCGTGCCTGCCGTGCCTGCTCTGAAGATCAGGGCATGACCAACCTGCTGGGCATCGATACCAACCGCACCATCGCCATGACCTTTGTCATCGGTGCAGCACTGGCGGCCGTGGCCGGCCTGTTGCTGGGCCTGTATTACGGCGTGGTGAACCCCTTTGTCGGTTTTATTGCCGGACTCAAGGCCTTTACCGCGGCAGTGCTCGGCGGTATCGGTTCGATCCCCGGTGCCATGCTCGGTGGCTTGATCCTGGGTGTCACCGAAGCCCTGACCTCGGCCTATTTCCCGTCTGAATACAAGGATGTGGTGTCCTTCGGCCTGCTGATACTGATTCTGCTGTTCCGCCCCAGCGGTCTGCTGGGCAAACCGGAAGTGGAGAAAGTATGATGCGCCAGAATTTTTACGCCGCCGTCTTTGCTGCCGGCATTACCCTGATCCTAACCTGTCTGATGGTGGGCGTTAAGCTCACCTCCGAAGGCACCGAGCTGCGCGTGGTGGGTGCCACCTCGGCGCAGTGGGCCTGGATTCTGTCCGGCATTGCCATCGTCTTCCTGTCGCAGCTGTTCCGTGATCATATCAGCGCCGCCAGTGCCGGTATTCCCCGCCCTGACTTTGGCAAACTGCTGCCCGCCGTATCCGTGCAGGCGCGGCTCAAGCCCTGGCTGATTGCGGCCGTGATCGTCGGCCTGGCTGTCTGGCCCTTCATGGTGTCCCGCGGCGCTGTGGACCTCGCCACCCTGACACTGATCTATATTATGCTGGGCCTGGGGCTCAATATCGTGGTGGGTCTGGCCGGCCTGCTGGATCTGGGCTATGTCGCCTTTTATGCCATTGGTGCCTATACCTATGCGCTGCTGTCGAGCTACTTCGGCCTGTCGTTCTGGATCTGCCTGCCGATTTCGGCGTTGCTGGCGGCCACCTTCGGCTTCGTGCTCGGGTTTCCGGTACTGCGCCTGCGCGGTGACTATCTGGCCATCGTGACCCTGGGGTTCGGCGAGATTATCCGTATCCTGCTGAACAACTGGACAAGCCTGACCGGCGGCCCCAACGGCATTTCGGGAATCGACAAGCCCACCCTGTTCGGGCTGGACTTCAACCGTCGTGCGGCAGAAGGCCAGACCACCTTCCATGAATTCATGGGTATCGACTATTCCAGCAGCTACAAGGTGATCTTTCTCTACCTGATTGCCGTGCTGCTGGTGATCTGGGTGCTGTTCGTCATCAACCGGCTCATGCGCATGCCGATCGGCCGCGCCTGGGAAGCGCTGCGCGAGGATGAAATCGCCTGTCGCTCGCTGGGGCTGAACCGCACCGTGATCAAGCTCTCGGCCTTCACCTTCGGCGCCTCCACCGCCGGTTTCGCCGGCTGTTTCTTTGCCGCGCGCCAGGGCTTTATCAGCCCCGAGTCCTTCGTCTTCATCGAATCGGCGATCATCCTGGCGATCGTGGTGCTCGGTGGCATGGGCTCGCAGTTCGGCGTTATCCTGGCGGCGATCGTCATGACCATCCTGCCGGAGTTCGCCCGCGAGTTCTCGGAATACCGCATGCTGCTGTTCGGGCTGCTGATGGTGCTGATGATGCGCTGGCGTCCACAGGGTCTGCTGCCGAGCAAGCGTCCGCACATGGAGTTGAAGCGATGAGTCAGTTACTGCTGGACGTAAACGGCCTGACCATGCGCTTTGGCGGCCTGGTGGCGGTGAATGCCGTCAATCTGGCGGTCAGGAACCGTCAGATCGTATCCGTCATCGGCCCCAATGGCGCCGGTAAAACCACCGTATTCAACTGCCTGTCCGGGTTCTATCCGCCCTCGGACGGCAGTGTGATGTTCAAGGGCGAACAGATCGCCGGCCTGAAGGATTTTCGCATCTCCCGCAAGGGACTGGTGCGCACCTTTCAGCATGTGCGGCTGTTTTCCAACATGACGGTGATCGAGAACATGCTGGTGGCCCAGCATCGTCACCTCAACACCAACATTGCAGCCGGTCTGTTCAAAACCGCCACCTACCGTCGTCTGGAGCAGGAAGCGATGGATCGCGCCGCCTTCTGGCTTGAGCAGGTCGATATGCTGTCCTTTGCCAACCGCGAAGCCGGCAACCTGTCCTACGGCCAGCAGCGGCGACTCGAGATCGCCCGCTGCATGGTGACACAGCCGGAACTGCTGCTGCTCGACGAACCGGCAGCGGGCCTCAACCCCAACGAAACCAAGCAGCTTGACGAGTTGATCGTACGCCTGCGCGATGAGCACGAGATTTCGGTATTGCTGATCGAGCATGACATGAGTCTGGTGATGGGAATCTCCGATCACATCTACGTGATCGCCCAGGGCACCCCCCTGGCCGACGGCACGCCAGATGAGATCAAGCAAAATCCCGACGTCATCAAGGCTTACCTCGGAGAGGAATGACATGCTGCAGATCAACAACATAAACACCCACTATGGGCCCATACAGGCGCTGCATGATGTCTCGGTCGAGGTCAAAAAGGGCGAAATCGTCACGCTGATCGGTGCCAACGGCGCCGGCAAAACCACCCTGATGATGACCATCTGCGGGGATCCCCAGGCCACCAGCGGAGAAATCCGCTTCGATGGTGAAGTGATCACCGGCCAGCCCACCGCACAGATCATGCGCAAGGGGCTGGCCATCGTGCCGGAAGGGCGGCGGGTCTTCGCCCGCCTTACGGTGCAGGAAAACCTGCATATGGGCGCCTATTTTCGCACCAAGGCCGAATACGAAGAGACCCTCGAACAGGTGCTGCTGTTGTTCCCGCGCCTGCGGGAACGTTTCAGCCAGCGGGCCGGCACCATGTCCGGCGGCGAACAGCAGATGCTGGCCATTGGCCGCGCCATGATGAGCCGCCCACGCATGATCCTGCTCGATGAACCCTCGCTCGGGCTGGCGCCCATCATCATTCAGCAGATCTTCCAGATCATCGAAAAGCTGCGCGACGATGGCGTCACCATCTTCCTGGTGGAACAGAATGCCAACCAGGCGCTTAAAATCGCCGATCGGGGCTATGTGCTGGAAAACGGTCGCGTGGTCCTCAGCGGCAGCGGCACTGCGCTGCTTGACGACGAAAACGTGCGCAAGGCCTACCTGGGCGGCTAAGCACAGGGTGCAGGATACCCGCCAGGGATGGCGGCAGGCCCCACACGGAGGGCCGCCCCACGGATGGCCGCCCCACGGAAATACTGCGATTGCAGGAGCCTGCATCGGTGAAGTACATGCCGGTACAACCCTGTTGCGCATAAAAAAAGAGCGCTGCCACTGGCTGCGCTCTTTTTCTTTGCTTACTCAACGTATTACGCTTGTCCCGCTCGACCTCGCTTGACGATCAAACGCCCTCTTCGCGGCGGTACTGCCGCGCCTGGGACGCCATGCGGATATGGGAATTGGCTTCCCCATAGCGGTCATAGCTGCCAGTACGCTGCACCACCTCGAAGAAGACGCCGTGGGCTTCGCGGGTATAGAAGTGAAAGAACTCTCCGTCGTCGTTTCGATCGTAAAGAATGTTCAGGCTGCGCATCCGCTGCAGTAACTCGGGATCAAGCGCAAAACGTGCATCCAGATCACGGTAGTAATTTTCCGGCATCGGCAGCAACTGGTCTGCACTCACCGCCTCGGCCGAGGCAAAGATGTCGTCACATGAAAAGGCGATCTGCTGTACACCGGAGCCCTTGGACTTGTGGATAAAGCGCTGCGCCGACGCTTCGCGCGCCGCCGTCATGTTGATCGGAATCCGTACCCGGCCATCTTTGCTCTTGGCCACCCGGCTGACCACCAGACCATAGATATCCGGCAGGTCAGTACTGGCCTCTACGTCGAACCCGAACAGCGACTTGTAGAAGAAGGACGCCGACAGGAAATCCGTGTTGGATACCGTCTGACCGAAATGGTCGATGCGCTGCAGTCCCACGGCGCTATTGCCGTCCTCGTTCAGCGGCACAAAGTCGATATCAAAGAAACGGAAGTTGCCCGGCCGTTCCACGAAGTACACCAGGCTGTCGCCAATCCCTCGAATCGCCGGAATGTTCAGCTCGCCCGGGCCCGCCTGGTTGGCAAAGCGACTGCTACGATAGCGCTCGGTACGCGCCAGCATGGCGGACAGGTCCGTGGTGGCAAACGCCAACGCACAGACAGAAACACCGTGGGCCTGGTAGTGTTCATGGGCCTGGCTCAACGGCTCACGGTTCAGCACCAGGTTGATGTCGCCCTGGCGCATCAGGCTTACATTCTTGGAGCGGTGTTTATGGGTTTCATGAAAGCCGAGATTCTGCAGCAGCTGCTCCAGCTCGGCGCCACTGTCACCCTCTACTGCAAACTCAATAAACTCGACATCGGTAATCTCGGGCTGAGGTGGTGGCGTGGCCGTCGTTTGCTCATCCAGCCAGATGAGGGAGCGCATGCCATCCACCGCCTTTTCCAGCGGCGACGATGAGCGGAATTCGTCGTTGAAGATTTCATGGGACAGGTAGTCATCGAAGCCCTTGTCCCTGAGGCACTGCACAAACTCCACCACCGGCAAGTCGCCCTGGCCCGGGAAACAGCGGAAATGCCGGCTGTAGTGCAGCACTTCCATCTGCAGGCTGGGCGCATCCGCCACCTGCACCAGCGCAATTTTTTCCAGCGGAATCTCATCACGCAGCACGTCCAGGGTGTTGCCGCGGGCGAACATGTGGAAGCTGTCCAGAATGATGCCAAGGTTCGGGTGATCACCCCGTTTAACGATATCCCAGGCGACATCGTAATCGGCGACATAACGGCCCCAGGCCAGTGCCTCGTAACCGATCATAAACCCTTCGTGACGCGCCATCTCCGCCAGTTCGTGCAGGTCGGCAGCGGCGCGGTCACGGTCGTCAATCACATGTGGGGACACATTGCTGCAGATCAGCATGCGCTTGGTGCCCAGCTCATGCATCAGCTCGAACTTGCGCTGGGCGCGATAGAAATTTTGCGTGCGCCAGGGTTCCGGCATCGCTTCGAAATCCCGGAACGGTTGCAGAGCAATGATCTCCAGCCCGAGGTCATCAGCCATTTGACGAACATCCCGTGGCGTACCGTCGAACTGGGTCAGATCGTTTTCGAAAATCTCGATGCCATCAAAGCCGGCCTTCGCCGCTGCGCGCAGCTTTTCCTGCAGTGAACCTGAAATCGTGACCGTCGCGAGTGCCGTTTTCATGTTGTATTCCCGAAGATGCCTGAGCCTTTGCCTACGTCGCCTGGGCTTCGCGGAGGGCTGATTTTGTAGTTGCTCTAACACTACCTTTTCTGCAGACGTGCTGAAAAATGAATAATGCAACTATTTAAATATCGAATTTGATATAAATATGACTATATTTAGTCAGCAATGATGCAAAATAACTATGCGTTCAACCATTTAAAAAATATCCTATATTCTAGACAACATTCCGGAGAAACCCATGCTTGAGAACCGCATCAAGTACCGCCACCTGCAGTGCTTTCTCGAAGTGGCGCGCCAGGGCAGCGTCGGTGGCGCCGCCGATGTGCTGGCACTGACCCAGCCGGCGGTGTCGAAAAAGCTCAAGGAACTGGAGGAAATGCTGGGCGTGCGGCTGATGGAACGCAGCAAGAAAGGTGTCGAACTGACCCAGTTTGGCGAAGTATTCCTCAGATACGCCGGCGCCAGCGTTGCAGCCCTGCGTGAGGGCACCGACAGCATTGCCCAGGCACAGCAACGGGGCAAATTACGCCTCAGTGTAGGCGTGCTGCCCACAGTGGCCACCAGCATTCTGCCAAGAGCAGTGCAGCGCTTTCGCCAGGGCGGCATCGACGTCACCCTGAACCTGCAGTCCGGCCCTAACGCGTTGCTGCTGAGCCAGCTGCGGGTCGGTCAGCTTGACCTGGTGGTGGGCCGGCTGGCCGAACCCGAGCTGATGTCCGGCCTGTCGTTCCAGCACCTCTATTCAGAAAAAATCGCCTTCACCGTGCGGCCAAGCCACCCGTTATTGAAACATCCGCAACTGAATGTGCGTGACCTCAACGACTACACCATACTTTACCCGCCCAAGGAGTCCATCATTGCCCCGACCGTTGAGCGCTTTCTGATCAGCCAGGGCATCGGCGCACTGCACGATCGCATCGAAACGGTATCCGACGCCTTCGGCAAGGAATATATCCGCCAGACTGATGCCATCTGGATCATTTCCAGGGGCGTGGTGGCGCGGGAAATTGCCGACGGCATTTTCAGCGAATTGCCGCTGGACACCCGTGAAACCCTTGGGCCGGTAGGCCTGACCACCCGGGCGGATACCCTTCCGTCTCCGGCGCTGCAGCTGTTAATGAATGCCGTGCGTGATGTGGCCCTGGCAATAAAGTCTGCAGACCCCAACACACATATCAATAAGAGCATATAAAAACAACAAAACCTCATTTTACATGCCGGAAGAAGTAGGCGAGAGTAAGGGCATAGACTGCAACCACACCAGGGTCAATGAATATGCAAAGCCTGTCGCTAAACGGAGAATTCATCCACTACCAGCTCGACGGTCCGTCTCATTTGCCGCTGCTGGTTTTTTCCAACTCGCTGGGGACCGACCTGCGAGTCTGGGATCCTCTGCTGCTGGAGCTGACAGACCAGTTTCGCTTCCTGCGTTACGACAAACGCGGTCACGGCCTGTCATCATGCCCACCCGCACCCTACACGCTCGACCACCATGTCGATGATCTGATCGGGTTGCTGGATGCGCTGGAACTGAACCAGGTAACGCTGTGCGGCCTGTCGGTGGGCGGCCTGATCGCCCAGGGCGTGGCAGCCAGACGGCCAGAGCTGGTGAAGAACCTGATCCTGTGTGACACCGCTCACAAGATCGGCCCCGAATCCGGCTGGGACAGCCGCATCGATACGATACGGGCGCACGGCCTGGAGTACATTGCCGATGCCGTTATGGAACGCTGGTTCGCCGCGAGCTTTCGCGAGGAAAAGGCCGCCGAAGTTGTACTGTGGCGCAACATGATGATCCGTACCCCGGTCGAAGGCTACATCGGCACCTGTACTGCCATCCGTAACGCCGACCTGACGACAAGCAGTGCGGCACTGACTCAGCCAACCCTGTGCATCGTCGGTGATGAAGATGGAGCCACTCCACCGGAGCTGGTGCGTTCCACCGCAGAACTGATTCCCGGTGCACGTTTCGAACTGCTGGCCAATGCCGGCCACCTGCCCTGCGTTGAGCAGCCCAAGGCGCTGGCCGCGCTGATCCGTGACTTCCTGGCTGAGGTCACCGAACCGCTGAGCCGCTATGAGCAGGGCATGCGGGTACGTCGCTCGGTACTGGGCAACGCCCACGTCGATCGTGCCGAAGCCAACAAAACGGCCTTTGACAAGCCGTTCCAGACCTTCATCACGGAAGGTGCCTGGGGCTCGGTCTGGAGCCGCCCGATCCTGAGCAAGCGGGACCGCAGCCTGATCACCATCGCATTGATGGCGGCCCTGGGCCACGAGGAGGAGCTGGCCATGCATATCCGCGCGACCGCCAATACCGGTGCTACGCTGGACGAAGTCCGTGAAACCCTGCTGCACCTGGGCGTATACGCCGGTGTACCAGCATCCAATGTCGCCATTCGCATTGCCAAGGAAACCTATACCGGCATGGGAATCGCTATTGATGAAGGTAAAAACTGAGATGAGCACAATAACAAAGCGCGACTGGGCCAGCCATGCGGCCTATATCAGCCCTGAATACAAATCCACCGTGCTGCGCGGCGTGTCGCAAAACCTGGTGGACATCGATCCCGAACTGTCCGAGCTGACGGGACCGGCGTATGGTCTGGAGGCTCTGGGCCCGCTGGATCACGACCTGACCAAGAACGGCCAGATCAACGGTGAGCCACTGGGCGAGCGCATCGTTGTGACCGGTCGCGTGCTGGACGAAAACGGCAACCCGGTGGCCAATACCCTGGTGGAAGTATGGCAGGCTAACGCCGCCGGCCGTTACGTGCACAAGGCCGATCAGCATGACGCACCGCTGGACCCGAACTTCCTGGGTTCCGGCCGCTGCCTGACCGATGCCAATGGCGGCTACCGCTTTTACACCATCAAACCCGGCGCCTACCCCTGGGGCAACCATCCCAACGCCTGGCGCCCAAACCATATCCACTTTTCGCTCTTTGGTGCATCCATCGCGAGCCGCCTGGTGACCCAGATGTACTTCCCGGGTGATCCACTGCTGGCACTGGACCCGATCTACACATCAGTGCCGGAAGGCGCCCGCGAGCGCATGATCGCCGATTTTTCAATCGATGTTACCGAAGAGGGTTTTGCGCTGGGTTACATCTTCGACATCGTACTGCGTGGCGTGAATGCCACCCCAATGGAGGACTGATTCATGTCACTGAAACAGACACCGTCCCAGACCGTCGGCCCCTATTTCGCCTACGGCCTCACCGCCCAGCAGTACCATTACCCCCAGACCCAGGTCGCCAGCGGCCAGATGGCCACCGACCAGACCCTGGGCGAACGTATCCGTATCGTTGGTCAGGTGTTCGATGGCCAGGGACAGCGGATCAACGATGCCATGATCGAGCTGTGGCAGGCCAATGCCGCCGGGCGCTTCAATCACCCCAACGATGCCCGTGAATCCCGCGCGCTGGAGGCGTCGTTCAAGGGATTCGGCCGCGTTGGCACCGGCACCACGCCCGACAACAGCTTTCGCTTTGACACCATCAAGCCGGGTGCGGCGCAGCAGGGCCGGGCGCCTTTCATTTCGGTGATCGTGTTTATGCGCGGCCTGCCGAATCACACCTATACCCGCCTGTACTTCAGTGACGAGGCCAGCCTCAATGCCGAGGATCCGGTGCTGAACAAGGTTGGCGCGGCACGACGCGACACCCTGATCGCGACACGACACGAAACGTCCACCGGCGTGGAGTACCGTTTCGACATTCACATGCAGGGCCCGCAAGAAACCGTGTTCTTTAATTTTTGAATCAGGAGACAGCCATGACCAATCCATGCATTATCAGCGTTGCCATCACCGGCTCCCTACCGCAGAAAGCCAACAACCCGGCGGTGCCCATCACCCCGGCCGAGCAGATTGAATCGACCCACGAAGCCTTCGAGGCCGGCGCCACCCTGGTGCACCTGCACGTGCGCAATGAAGACGGCACCACCTCGTCGGACCCGGAGCGCTTCGCCCAAGTACAGGACGGTATTCGCAAGCACTGCCCCGGCATGATCATTCAGTTCTCCACCGGCGGTCGCAGCGGCCAGGGTGACGAGCGTGGCGGCATGCTGCACCTCAAGCCCGACATGGCCTCCCTGGCCACCGGTTCCGTCAACTTCGGTTCCATCGTCTATGCCAACTCGCCGGCACTGATCGACGACCTGGCCGAGCGCATGCTGAAGTACGACATCAAGCCCGAGATCGAAGCCTTTGACCTGTCGATGGTGTTCAACACCGCCAAGCTCGTCGAACGTGGCCTGATCAAGGCACCGGTGCACCTGCAGTTCGTGACCTCCATTCCGAATGCCATTCCGGCCAATCGCGAAGTGCTGGAGTTCATGATCAAGCAATACGAAAAGGTCTGCCCCGGCGGCACCTGGACCGCCGCCGGTATCGGCAAGTACCAGCTGATTCTCAACCAATGGGCACTGGAACTGGGCGGCCATGTGCGCACCGGACTCGAAGACAACGTGCGCTTTGACAAGGACACCCTTGCCAAAAGCAATGCCCAGCTGGTCGAGCGTCTGGCCGACATGGTCGTCGAGCATGGCCGTACCGTGGCCACGCCCGCCGAAGCCCGCGCAATTCTGGGTCTGAGGCCTGCCTGAGACAGACCTGCCTGACCGTAATACAGAAGCCACCGGGGCCGCAGGCTCCGGTGGCGCAACGCCAGCTTCGCCTGACAGGCTCTAATAACGAGGGATCATTCCATGACCAAGTTTGTATCGTTAAAGGACGCAATCGCCGAAAACGTCTTTGACGGCGATGTGATCGCCCTGGAAGGTTTTACCCACCTGATTCCCTACGCCGCCGGACACGAAATCATTCGGCAGCAGAAAAAGGACCTGACCCTGATCCGCATGACCCCGGACCTGATCTACGATCAGCTGATCGGCATGGGCTGCGTGAAGAAGATGATCTTTTCCTGGGGCGGCAACCCGGGCGTCGGTTCGCTGCGCCGCTTCCGTGATGCCTACGAAAACGGCTGGCCCCGCCCGCTCGAGATCGAGGAACACAGCCACGCCGCCATGGCCAATGCCTATGAAGCCGGTGCCGCCGGCCTGCCCTGCGCCATTTTTCGCGGCTACCTTGGGGCAGGCCTGGCCGAGGTGAACCCGAACATCCGCAGTATCGAATGTCCGTTTACCGGCGAAAAACTGGCGGCCGTGCCGTCGATTCGTCCCGATGTCACCGTGATTCATGCCCAGAAGGCCAATCGCAACGGTGATGTACTGATCGAGGGCATCGTCGGCGTGCAGAAGGAAGCCGTGCTGGCCGCCAAGCGCGCCATCGTCACGGTCGAGGAGATCGTCGATAACTTCGACGACGTGCATCCCAATGCCTGCGTACTGCCGAGCTGGACCCTCAAGGCAGTCGTCCAGGTTCGCGGTGGCGCCCACCCGTCCTATGCCAAGGGCTATTACGATCGCGACAATGCCTTCTACAAGGCCTGGGACCCGATCGCCAGCGAGCGCGAGTCCTTCCAGAGCTGGATGCAGGACAATGTCCTGAACGTTGGCCCCGATGCCTTCGCCAGCCGCGTCGCCTTCACCAACGCCGAGCAGTAACAGGAACGCCGACATGAATTACACTCCGACCGAAATGATGACCGTGGCCGCGGCCCGTGCCATCCGCAACGACGATGTCTGCTTCGTCGGCATCGGCATGCCATCGGCGGCCTGCAACCTGGCCCGCCTGACCCATGCCCCCGATGTCACCCTGATCTACGAATCCGGCACCATCGGTACCAAGCCCGACGTTCTGCCGCTGTCCATCGGTGACGGTGAGCTGTGCGATACCGCTGTCACCACCGTCGCGGTACCGGAAATGTTCCGCTACTGGCTGCAGGGCGGCCGCATTTCCGTTGGCTTCCTCGGCGCCGCCCAGCTCGACAAGTTCGGCAACCTCAACACCACCGTGGTTGGCGGCGACTACCATCATCCAAAAGTGCGGCTGCCCGGCGGCGGCGGCGCGCCGGAGATTGCCACCTCCTGCGGCGAAATCTTCATCGTCATGAAGCAGTCCAAGCGCGGCTTCGTCGAGAACATCGACTTCATGACCTCGCTGGGCCATGGCAAGACCGGCAAGGAGCGCGAGGCGCTTGGCGTCAAGACCAAGGGCCCGAGCCGGCTGACCACCGACCTGTGCATCATGGAAACGGACCCCGATACTCGGGAATTCGTCGTCACCTCCATCCACCCGGGTGTGACCCGCGAACAGATTCGTGACAACACCGGCTGGGCGGTCCGTTTTGCCGAGCAGGTGGTTGAAACACCGGCACCCAACGAAATCGAACTCGGTGCCCTGCGTGCGCTGAACGAACGCACCGCCCGTGCCCACGCCGGCCAATAAGGAAACCGCCATGACCGTTGCCTACATCTGCGACTACGTGCGCACCCCGATCGGCCGCTTCGGCGGCAGCCTCGCCACCGTGCGGCCGGACGACCTCGGCGCCGTGCCGCTGAAAGCGCTGCTCGAGCGCAACCCGCAGCTCGACCCGATGGCGATCGACGATGTCATCTTCGGCTGCGCCAACCAGGCCGGCGAAGACAACCGCAATGTCGCGCGCATGTCGCTGCTGCTGGCCGGCTACCCGACCGCGGTGACCGGCACCACCATCAACCGCCTGTGCGGCTCCGGCATGGACGCCATCCTGATGGCGGCCCGCGCCATCAAGGCCGGCGAAGCTGACCTGATCATCGCCGGTGGCACCGAGAGCATGACCCGTGCCCCCTTCGTGATGCCCAAGGCCACCAGCGCCTTTTCGCGCCATAACGAGGTGCACGACACGACTATCGGCTGGCGCTTCGTCAATCCGCAGATGAAAGCCGCCTATGGCGTCGACTCGATGCCGGAAACCGGCGAGAACGTGGCCGAGCAGTTCGGCATCAGCCGCGCCGACCAGGACGCCTTTGCGCTGCGCTCCCAGCAGCGCGCCGCCAAAGCCCAGGCCGACGGCATCTTCGCCGAGGAAATCGTGCCGGTGAGCATCCCGCAGCGCAAGAAGGACCCGATCCTGTTCGCAGAAGACGAACACCCGCGCCCGGACACCACCGCCGACATTCTGGCCAAACTGGGCACACCCTTTCGCCAGAACGGCAGCGTCACCGCCGGTAATGCTTCGGGCGTCAACGACGGTGCTGCGGCGCTGATCATTGCCTCCGAAGACGCCGTGAAAAAATACGGCCTGACCCCGATCGCCAAGGTGATTGGCGGCGCGACGGCCGGCGTTGAGCCGCGTATCATGGGCTTCGGTCCGGCGCCGGCGAGCCAGAAACTGTGCCAAAAGCTTGGCATGACCATCGACCAGTTCGATGTCATCGAGCTGAACGAAGCCTTCGCGTCCCAGGCCCTGGCCACGCTGCGCGATCTGGGTCTGGCGGACGATGCCGAACAGGTCAACCCCAACGGCGGCGCCATCGCCCTGGGCCACCCGCTGGGGGCCTCGGGCGCACGCATCACCGGCACGGCAGCACTGGAGCTCAAGCGCCGCGGCAAGCGCTTTGCACTGGCCACCATGTGCATCGGTGTCGGCCAGGGCATCGCCATCGCGCTGGAAGCCGTTTAAACCAGGACACCGAACCGCTGGCGACCGGATGTCGCCGGCGCGGGAACAGGAGATCCTTCCCGGTTCGGCGTTATACATTCAGAGAGACACACCATGATTCAGGTATCACCCTTCGACTCCGTCCTCTACGGCGCCCTGCTGTCTGACAGCGAGGCCGGCGTCTGGCTGAATGATCAGGCCAAGCTAAAGGCCATGCTCAGAGTCGAGGGGGAACTCGCGCAGGCCCAGGCCGAAGCCGGTCTGATTCCGGCGGATGCGGGCGCTGCCATCGCCACGGCGGCAGCCTCGCTAACCCCTGATGCCGCTTCCCTGGCCGACGGTACAGCCTCGGCCGGTGTGCCGATCCCTGCGCTGGTCAAGGCGCTGAAAGATGCTCTGCCCGCCGACCAGGACCAGGCCCGCTGGGTTCACTTTGGCGCCACCAGCCAGGATATCGTCGATACCGCACTTATTCTGAATTGCCGCGAGCTGATCACACTGTTCGAATCACGTATCAAGGCCATGATTACAGCCCTGGCGGATCTGGCAGAACAACATCGCGACACCCTGATCGCCGGACGCACCCGCACCCAGCAGGCCGTGCCCATGAGCTTCGGCTTCAAGATCGCGCAATGGCTGTCGCCGTTGCTGCGCCAGCTCGAACAGTTGCAGGAACTCAAGCCCAGGCTGCTGAAAACCCAGCTCGGTGGTGCCGTTGGCACCCTCGCCGCCATGGGCGACAAGGCCGACCTGACCGGACAGATCCTGGCCCGCAGGCTAAATCTGGCCTGCGGCAACAACTGGCACACCCAGCGCGACAGCCTGGTGGAATTTTCCAGCTGGCTCAGCCTGACAAGCGGCGCGCTGGGCAAGGTCGCGCAGGACTGGCTGCTGATGTCCCAGACCGAAGTCGGCGAAATACGCTTCAGCAATGGCGGCGGTTCCTCCACCATGCCGCAGAAATGCAACCCGGTGAACGCCGAAATCATTTTGGCCATGGCGCGCCACAATGCCGGCCTCGTCGGCCAGATGCACCAGGCCATGCTGCATGAACACGAACGCAGCGGCAGCAGCTGGGCCCAGGAATGGCTGGTGTTGCCACAGCAACTGATGGCGACCGCCGTGGCGCTGAAACACGGCCTCGAAGCCCTGCAATACATTGAAATCAATACCGACCGCATGCTGCAGAATCTTGGTGCCTTCAATGGCGTGATCTACGCGGAAGCTGCCACTTTCGAGCTGGCGCGCAGCATGCCGCGCGACCAGGCGGCCGGTATCCTGAAACAGGCCTGTGCCCAGGCGATTCAGGGTCCGCAGCACCTTTTCGACATCGTAGCCCAACTCAGTGGTATCCAGCTGGATATCAACCAGATGCAGCAGCGTTTGCTCACCGATGGCGCCACCACGGCCTGGCTCGACGCCGTGCTGCAACGGGCGCGCACGCTGACACAGCCATAGCAGACACTACCCTATCGTTACCCTGTTGCCACGGAGGCACGCATGCTGGCTGTTCTGTCGACCACCGCGCCGATCTTTCTGCTCATTGCTCTGGGTTTTATCGCCGTACGAACACGCCTCATGCCCGCCGATGCGATACCCGGGCTCGGCCGCCTGGTGATGTATATCGCCATGCCGGCGATGATTTTCAGCACCCTGTCCAACATGAAATTCAACCAGGTCATTGATCCGACCTACCTGCTGGTGTACGGGGCAGGTTCGGCGCTGGCGCTGGCAGCCGGCCTTGGCCTCAGCAAACTGCTGTTTCGGGATTCCATCGACGCTAGCGGCGTCAAGGCCATCGGCATGGCGGTGTCCAACAGCGCCTTTTTTGGTTTCCCGGTGCTGGTACTGGTGTTCGACGACCCGCCCACCAACGCCTTTGCCATGGCCCTGATGATCGAAAACATGCTGATATTGCCGCTGGCGCTGGTAATCATCGAATACGGCGTTGGGCGCCAGAACGGCACCAGTCTGGCCAGTGTCTGGAAGTCGGTGCTGGTACGGGTCATGAAAAATCCGCTGATCATTGCCATTGTCGCCGGGGTATTGGCATCAGCCATTGAACTGCAGCTGCCCGCGGTGATGCTCAAGAGTCTGGGCATGCTGTCAGGCACGGCCGCCCCGGTGGCGCTGTTCGTGGTCGGAGGTTCCCTGGTCAACAGTTCGCTGCGCGGCAACATGTCGGAAATTGGCCTGGTGGTGGCCGGCAAGCTGGCACTCCACCCGCTGATGATGGTGCTGCTGATCTGGCTGCTGCCGGACTTCGATCCGCGCCTGCAACTGGCCGCCGTGCTGATGGCCGCCATGCCGATGATGAGCATCTACCCGATCATCGGCGGCAATTACGGCTACCGCAACCTGTGCGCCAGCACCCTGCTGGTGACCACGGTGGCATCTTTCGCCACCATCACACTGACGCTCAGACTACTGTTGTAAAGTGCCAGATCACCTTTAGAGCGGCAATTCGCTGCCCTTGCTGATGTGTTCGCTGAGTAACGCCTTGGCAGCATCCACCTGGTCGTCCAGCACCAGCTGCAGCAGCTGCTGGTGCTCATCCGCCACGGCCTCGCCACGGAACGGCCGTTTTTTCAGTGCCAGCACCTGGTAGCGCATGAAGAGCTCCAGAACGGAGGCATGGTAACGGATCAGCTGATTGGAGCCGCTGTTGGAGACGATGGTCATGTGGAAATCGCGATCTGCCTTTTCCCACTCGCTGGCATGGGCTGATTCATCTTGCATCATCAGCTTTTCCATGCAGCTGAGCCGGTAATGGGCGCCGATCAACGCAGACTTCCAGTTCATCCGGTTGCTGTGATTGGCCATGGATTTCTGCAGACCGAGAATTTCGAGTTGCACCCTGAGTTCGATCAACTCGTCCAGATCGGATACGGAAACCGGATTCACTCGAAAGCCCTTCTGATCCTCAAAGGCAACAAAACCATCGGAGACCAGCCGCATCAGGGTTTCACGCAGGGTATTCACACTCACGCCATAGCTGGCACGAAGCTCGTTGAGCTTCAGCTTCTGACCCGGTCCCAGTTTGCCGGTGACGATGTCATTACGCAGGCTCTCGTACGCCGTCTGTCCAACCAGTTTACGGTCCACCGCAGTGTTCATACGCATTCTCACAAGGTATCTGACATTCAGGATTTCGCTCAATCTTACTCCAAATACAGGCTATTTTCTGCGCTTCCAGCGCCCAGCCTGTCATTCTCACCCCCCACGACGCCCTGCGTCGCCGCTAGCAAGATCGCCACGGATGACGGAGGACCGCCCCGCGGAGGGCCGCCCCACGAAAATCCTGTAAACGAAGAAGCGGTTTACAGGGACCGCACATCCTGTACATCGCCGCTCCTGCGCATCCATGCGCCCGCGGCATACGTACATCCTGTACATAAAAAAAGACCGCGTCAGACGCGGCCAGGCTCTATGTGAGCAACACAAAAAAGAGCTGCAGGGTGCCGCCCCGGCAAAAACAGCGACCCGCACAAGAGCGGGCCGGCTGGCAATGGATCATCAGGTGATCAGGCCGCTCTGGATGTCGAACTTCTGCTTGAAACGCTGCAGGACCGCCTGGGCATCGGCGCGTATGCCGGTGAAGATTTCAAACGCATCAATACCCTGGTAAATAAACAGGTCGAACCCCGAGACGATGGCCAGGCCCCGGCGATGCGCCTGGACCAGAAATTCGGTATCGATGGGTGTATAGACCGCATCGAAGGCCCAGCGCTGCGGACCGATCAGCTCAGCCGCAATCGGCAGACCCGGGGTCTTGTAGTGTCCTACCGGCGTACAGTTCACCAGGCCATCGGCACTGGCCGCCGCAGTCGCCAGGCCCTCGGGCGAGACACAGGATGCCTTGAACCCCGCCGCATTCAGTGCCGCGGCCAGGGAGGCTGCACTGGCGGCATTGAGGTCCGCGATCATCACTTCGGTGGCACCCACTTCAAACAGCCCAAAGGCCACCGCACGACCAACTCCGCCGGCGCCAATCAGCAGTACCCGTCCTGCGGGTTGCTCGCCGACACGGCCGCGATAGCCACGAATGAAGCCGCTGTAATCGGTGTTATATGCGGCCACCGTGCCGCTCAGATTCAGGGTATTGGTCGAGCCCACCAGCCGAACCCCCTGATTGGTTTCAGCGGCATGGCTGACAGCCAGCTGCTTGTAGGGGAAGGTCACATTGGTGCCCCGATAGCCCTGCTCGCGCAGGCTGTCCAGGGTCGCGACAAAGGCGGCTTCGCTGGCATCCGCCGGCTCGTGCAGTTCGTAGGTCACAGGCTCGTCGTACATTTCACCCAGCATGACATGCAGGGCAGGCGAGCGAGACTGGGCAATGGATTGCCCGATTAGACCAAGTTTCAGCATTCTTATTCTCCAGAGCGAAGCTGCTCCGCCATAGCATTCCAGGGAGCCGCAGATAAACAGGGCAGCGGCACAGCGGTGCACGCCATCCGGACCCGGCGACAGGCAACGCTGTAGCCGGCTGCGTTTTCAGATGGACAGATAATAGCCACCACAACCAATAATCGTCAATATGTATGGTATTTACAAAAATATAGGATACTTTTGCGCATTCGGCTGAAACCCGCATGCCAGCTGGCTTGAGACGGCATGAGGCGATTAACATATCGAAATCGACATATAAAACAAACAAAATGTCATTCTTCATATCGACCTGCGTATTTCACCTTCAACACTGTCGGCCGACAGGCCACCGTGCAGACTAAGAGCCTGAAATTACTGGGTTTAAAGCACCAATCAGGCAATACCAGGGCGATAGCAAACAATGCCACCAAAAATATAGGAGATTTTTAACTTAAACCTACGAACTTGACCGTAATCAATACTGTTGCTAGCCTGCATTCCAACTCAGGGCCACCCTGATACGCGCAAGCATTCACAACAACAAGCGATGCCGGATTCATACTGAAGCCCGTCAGTGGAGAGAAGAATGAAACTTTCAACAAAAAAAATAACACTGGGTTTAGCCACTGCTGCCGCCATGTTCGCCCTGCAGGGCCAGGCTGCGGACATTGAACTGACCCTGGGTCACGTCGACCCGCAGGAATGGACAACCTCCAAAAAAGGCGCGGCCTCCAAGGTCTTCAAGGATCTGGTTGAAGCCGAGTCCGGTGGCCGCATCGCTGTTAACGTTTACCCGGCCGGCCAGCTGGGCGGTGAAACCGACCTGCTGCAATCCGCCCAGGAAGGTACCCTGAGCATGGCAATGGTGTCCGGTGCTTACTCCAAGCTCTGTGCCGAAGCGTCCGTACTGGAAATTCCCTATCTGTTCCCGTCTGCCCCCACCGCCTGGGAGGTGCTGGACGGCGAGTTTGGCCAGGCACTGGGCGAGCACTGCCTGCAGAAAACAGGCCTGCGTACCCTTGCCTACGGCGAAACAGGCTTTCGCAACTTCACCAACTCCAAACGCCCGATTAGCGAACCCAAGGACCTGGAAGGCCTGAAAATTCGCGTCATGACGACACCGTTGTACGTCGAGATGGTCAAGTCACTGGGTGGCGAGCCGACCCCGATCGCCTGGCCTGAAGTCCCTTCAGCCCTGGCAACCGGCGTGGTCGACGGTCAGGAAAACCCGGTCAGCGTTATCTATGGCAACAAGTTCTACGAAATGCAGAAGTACATCAGTCTCGATGGCCACGTCTATGGCACCGACTTTATCCTGATGAATGACGAACTGCTGCAGAGCATGAGCCCCGAGGACCAGGCGATCATCAAGCGCGCCGCCAAGGTCGCAGGTCTGGTCGGCCGCGCCATTCAGCAGGTTAATTCCGCCGAAGGCCTGGCCAAGCTGGCCGAGAATGGCATGGAAATCACTGTTCCCAATGCAGAGCAGATGGCCAAATTCCAGAGCGCTGCCCAGCCTGCCGTCATTGAGTGGCTCAAAGGCGAAATCGATCCCAGCTGGATCACCAAGGCTCAGGATGCGGTAAAAGCAGCTACTTCCAACTAGCCTTTGCTGAACGGTACGCGCTGGGAGCGCTAGGCTCCCGGCGCTTGCACACCTACCTGTTTTCCGGGATTACAGCTTATGAAGCTCATCTATAAGAACGTTCTGTCCTGGCTGACAGGCAGTTCACTGTTTATCGTCTTTGCGGTCGTGCTGGCCAGCAGCATGAGCCGTTATACCCTGAATTCCCCCATCCTTTGGAGCGAGGAAGTCGCCAAGTTCGCCATGATCTATGGCGCCATGTTTGGCAGCATTCTGTGCTATCTCGAAGGCATCCATATCAAGTTCAGCTTTGTAGAGGACAGTGTTCCGGCGCCTATTCGTCGACTGCTGGCCATCGCCGTCGACCTCGTATCCCTTGCTGCAGGCGCCGTACTGGCCTGGTCCGGCTACCTGTTTGTCCTCAAGCGCGGCGCCATCCTGGCACCCGGTACCGGCCTGCCGATGTACCTGTTTCAATCTGCCATGATCGCTGGCGGTATCGGCCTGATACTGGCGGCCCTGATCAAACTGGCCGAGCATCGAACCAGCACTTCGGCTTAGCAGCCGTACACCGACACATCTGAACAAGGCAAAGGCGCCCAGCGGCCCGGCTCTTCACTCGCCACGCCCACGCGACGCCCAATAGAGCGAATAAGACTATGGTTGGATTTCTGATACTGTTCGTACTGCTGGCGATCGGCAGTCCCATTGCGTTTGGCATTTTGCTGGCCGTATTTGGGCATGTCTCCCAGACCCCGTTTTCCTTTGGGCTGGTCAGCCAGCGCATTTTTTCAGGCCTCGATTCCTTCGCCATTCTGGCCATTCCCCTGTTTGTACTGGCGGGGGAATTAATGAACGAAAGCGGCATCACCAGTCGCATCATCAACTTTGCCAATGCCCTGGTCGGCCACATGAAAGCCGGCCTGGCACAGGTCAACATCTGGGCGTCGGTGATTTTCGCCGGGCTTTCCGGCTCCGCCGTGGCTGACACCTCTGCGCTGGGTCGCATCTTTATCCCCACCATGGAGAAGGAAGGCTATCCGCGCGATTTTGCCGCGGCACTGACGGCTGCCTCATCGGTGATCGGCCCAATGATTCCGCCCAGCATTCCAGTCATTATCTACGCCCTGATCACCTCCGGCGTGTCGGTACCGGCGCTGTTTCTGGCGGGTGTTGCCCCCGGCGTGCTGCTGGCCATTGGCCTCTCGGTCTATGTACGTTTTTTCGCCGCTCACTACGCCCCGCTGCGCGAAAAGCTGTCTGCCAAAGAGCGTATCAAGGCCTTTGTCGATGCGCTGATCCCGCTGTTTATGCCGGTCTTTATCGTCGGTTCCATCATTACCGGTATCGTCACCCCCACCGAGGCCGCAGCCCTGGCAGCCGGCTATGCCCTGATCGCCGGCATGTTCGTACTGAAGAGCCTGCACCTGAGCCAGCTGCCACGCATTTTCACCCGCGCCATGCGTGACTCCTCGGTGATTCTGATCATTATTGCCGTGGTCGCTGCGGCCAACTGGATGCTCACCTTCTCCCGTGTGCCCCAGACCGTCAGCAGCTTCGTGCTGGACGAGATATCGAGCCCCTGGGTATTCCTGATTGCAGTGAACCTGATTCTGCTGATTGTTGGTCTGTTCCTGGAAGGCATCGCCGCCATGCTGATTCTGCTGCCGATCCTGCACCCGATCGCCATGAGCCTGGGGATCGATCCGACGCACTTTGGTATCGTGGTGATCTTCAACCTGATGATCGGGCTGGTCACGCCACCCATGGGCATCTGCCTGTTCGTGTCCAACTCGATTGCCAACGTAGGCATGGGGGCGATTTCACGCCGCATTATGCCCATGTTCCTGGTCGAACTGCTGGTGTTGATCATCATCACCTTTATCCCGCAGACCGTGACCTTCATTCCCAGGCTGTTTGGCTACTGATAATCGGGGAGTTTGATATGAGTAAACGCATCTATGTACTGAATGGTCCGAACCTGAACCTGCTGGGCACCCGCCAGCCGGAGGTCTACGGCCATGAAACCCTGGACGACGTGCACAAGCGCCTGCTCAGCCGAGCGGTGGAGCTGGGTTTTGGAATCGTTTTTTTCCAGAGTAATCACGAAGGGGAAATCATCGACAAAATTCACGAAGCCCGCGGCCAGGCGGATGGCATCATCATTAATCCGGCGGCCTATAGCCACACTTCGGTGGCTATTCTGGATGCGCTGAACACCTTTGAAAAGCCGGTCATCGAGGTGCACATTTCAAACATCCACAAGCGCGAAGCCTTCCGGCATCACTCCTTTGTCTCGGCGCGGGCCGAAGGTGTGATTGCGGGGCTGGGGACGCTGGGCTACGTGCTGGCGCTGGAGTACTTCGCAAACGCCGGTTGAGCATTCAGTACTGTTAACTCGAACTTGCTGCGTGGCAGGCCAGGATGCGTGTCACGCAGGAAACAGCCAACCGATCTACCGCTTGTTATCGACGTCAGCCGGGGCCACGGAATCCCGTGGCTTCCGGCCTCCCCCCTCGTCCTGGCGACCCGTGGCAATCAGCACACTCTGATCCACGATCACCTCGGCCAGCGTGATCACCGTGCGGGCCATTTCCCGTGACAGGTTAATCATCAGCAAGCCAAAATCATCCGGAGCACTCAGGTGCAGCTCATAAAACTGGTCAGTGGAAATATCCACCAGAACAGTGGGTTCCTGAGCAACGCTGGTCGACCAGCGGTCGTGCAGGCCGATCATGTCGACGAAGCCAAGCTGTTCACCCGTACGGTACAGCCGGGTCAGTGCATCGCGATCATGATGATGCATGTAGAGGGCAATCGTGCCCTTGAGAATGACATAAAAGCCGACGGTCTTGTCACCCGGTCGGTAGAGCACTTCCCCCCGGGACAGCTCCATGACCTTGCCGGTTTGGAGCAGGCTGCGGATTGTGCTGTCCTGCAGGGCACCGAAGGTCGACAGGGCTCGAAAATAGTCGGCGCCCCATTGCTGCCACGGCTCATCCCCGGCAATAGTCTTCATTGATTATGCCCCGCAAAACTGTACAGGTATTGTTAACCTGGCTGGCACTCAGGCTCTCTACCTTATTGCCTGTCACACCACAAAACGGGCGCAAGTGCACCGACATGCGTTTTGTGTGGCGCTCGCATTGGGCCATTTTTCAAGGAAAGGCCCAATGATGAAGCATCCCTGCTCCAGCTATTAACTCACCGCGCTACTACCTCTATAGGTAGCACAGCCGGCCCAGACTTTCCCGCTCATCCACCGCCACCCAGGAGGGTGTGTACTCGTGTACTGTTGCACCCTATATGAAGCTTATAACGGCCCCTTTTCCCGCCATCCTGCGTTGTTCGTTGTCGCCAGAGCCCCACTATGACTCCGCCTCACGCCTTGACTGGCGAAAAAATGAGCGCATTCTAAAGCACCACCAAGAGTGCAACCGTACACTAGGCGAGAAACTCGGCCCGGGTGCGGGCGTTGCTTTTGAAGATACCGCCCAGTGCCGTGGTCTCCGTCTGAGAATTGGCATCCATCACACCGCGGGACTTCACGCAGTAATGCACCGCATTGATACTGACCGCCACGTTATCAGTGCCCAGCAGCGTTTGCAGCGCCACCAGAATCTGCTGCGTAAGGCGCTCCTGTACCTGCGGCCGCTGGGCGAAGAAGCGTACAATGCGGTTGATCTTGGACAGACCGATAATGGTCTGATCCGGGATATAGGCCACCTTGGCGACACCGTCGATGGTCACGAAGTGGTGCTCACAGGTGCTGACGACACTGATATCCCGCACCTTGACCATTTCCTCCACCTGCATTTTGTTCTCGATCAGCGCCATCTTGGGAAAGTGCGCATAATCGAGCCCAGCGAAGATCTCGTTGACATACATTTTGGCAATGCGATGCGGCGTTTCGGCCAGGCTGTCATCACTGAGATCCAGTCCCAGCGTACCGACCACTTCGGTCATCAGGCCTTTAATGCGCGCGTACTTTTGTTCACTGCTCATGCCATTGTCGTTCAGCGGGGTTTCCAGTCCGCGTGCAACAAGCACTTCTCGAACGAGCTTCGCTTCGTTGGATATCATTTTTCCACCCTGGGTTTGACGGGAGTACGGCGACTCACACACTCGATATGCCGTACCTTTTACACTTCTTATTGGCAGAGCAGCTTTCGCAAGAAGCCTGTTCTGACTCCGTTTTTGAGCCACAAAAGGGCTCCGTCCTAATTTAGTAACGTGATATTAACAATAGGCGGGGCGGCTGAATACTTTATATACGAAAACCGGATCAGATTGACCTGATCCGGTGCGCTAATAATGTACTGAATGCTTTACAGCGCTAGAGCTCGCCTGCGGGCGCACTCCGAACACCATGTCACATATTTACGGTTACTTACGTGCTACATAACGGCATTGACCTGATAATCTGAGCAGGACGACAGACAGTAGGACTATACGTACACCAGCCTGTCGCCCTGCTCAGATCAGGGCAACAAATTACAGATCACCGAACAGTGACCGTTTCCGCTCGCCCAGAAGGCGGACGGCACCGGCCGCCCGACTCATTTCCAGACTCAGGACGGGAACGCGAACTGCGCCCCTTCGCGCACACCGGCCGACGGCCAGCGCTGCG
>NZ_KB899115.1:0-10031 GCF_000378045.1 Marinobacterium rhizophilum DSM 18822 | reverse complement strand
TTCCAGACTCAGGACGGGAACGCGAACTGCGCCCCTTCGCGCACACCGGCCGACGGCCAGCGCTGCGTGACCGTCTTGCGCTTGGTGTAGAAGCGCACCGCATCAGGACCGTATGCGTGCAGATCGCCGAACAGTGACCGTTTCCAGCCGCCGAAGCTGTGGTAAGCGACAGGCACCGGCAGCGGCACGTTGATGCCGACCATGCCCACCTGGATATTGTCGGAGAAGTAGCGTGCCGCTTCACCGTCACGGGTAAAGATGCAGGTACCGTTGCCGTATTCGTGGGCGTCGATCAGATCCATGGCTTCCTGCATGGTGTTAACGCGCACAACCTGCAGTACCGGGCCAAAGATCTCTTCCTGGTAGCTAAGCATGTCCGGCGTTACCTGATCGATCAGCGTGCCGCCAACGAAGAAGCCGTCGGCATAACCGGGCACCTCGGGGTGACGGCCATCCACGACAATCCTGGCACCCTGCTCTTCGGCGCTGTTGATGTAACCGACCACCTTGTCGCGGTGCTGGGCAGTGATCAGCGGACCGAAGTCGTTGCTGCTGTCAGTGAAGGCACCCACTTTCAGCGTTTCCATTGCCTGCTTCATTTTGGCAATCAGCGCATCACCGGCGGCATCGCCCACGGCAACGGCAACCGACAGTGCCATGCAGCGCTCGCCCGAGGAACCGAAAGCGGCACCGACCAGCTGGTTAACGGCATTGTCCATATCGGCATCGGGCATGACGATGGCGTGGTTCTTGGCGCCACCCAGCGCCTGGCAGCGTTTGCCATTGGCACTGGCGGTACTGTAGATGTACTCGGCAATCGGTGTTGAGCCGACGAAGCTGACCGCCTTGATACGGCTGTCGGTCAGCAGTGTATCCACCGCTTCCTTGTCACCGTTGACGACGTTCATGACGCCGTTGGGCAGGCCGGCTTCGTGCAGCAGCTGGGCAATAAACAGCGTCGAGCTGGGATCACGCTCTGAAGGCTTCAGGATGAAGCAGTTGCCGCAGGCGATGGCCATCGGGAACATCCACAGCGGTACCATGGCGGGAAAATTGAACGGCGTGATGCCGGCAACCACGCCCAGCGGCTGAAATTCACTCCAGGAATCAATGTTCGGGCCGACATTCTTGCTGTGCTCGCCCTTGAGCAGCTCAGCCACGCCGCAGGCATACTCGACATTCTCGATGCCCCGTTGCAGTTCGCCGGCGGCATCGTGTGAGATCTTGCCGTGCTCTTCGCCGATCAGCGTGCAGATTTTCTCGGCATTGGCTTCGAGCAGTTCCTTGAAGCGAAACATGATGCGGGCACGTTTCAGCGCTGGGGTGTTGCGCCATGCCGGATAGGCCGCCTGGGCCGCGGTGATGGCTTCCTCGACGGTGGCTTTGGACGCCAGTGCGACCTGGCGTGCGGCGGCGCCCGTGGCTGGATTGTAAACGTTCTGTGTACGGACGGCGTCGGTACGCATTTCGCCGTTGATCAGATGTCCGATGGTGTTCATGCTGTTGCCTCTGTCAATTTGTTGTCGTTGTAGTCGCGTCGCTCAGTCGAGTTCGCCGATGGCATCGCCCAGGGCATTGATCACCCGGTCGATTTCGTCACGCTCGACGATAAAGGGCAGGCCCAGCTGGATGGTGTCGCCGCCGTAGCGCACATAGAAACCCTTCTCCCAGCACTTCATGGCGATCTCGTACGGGCGCCGCGCAGGCTCACCGGGGTAGCTTTCAATCTGCAGCGCGCCGGCCAGGCCGTAGTTGCGGATATCGCTGATATAGCGGGTGCCCTTGAGGCTGTGCAGCGCGTTCTCGAACACCGGGCTCATTTCCTTCACCCGGTCGATCAGGTTGTCGTTCTGCAGAATGTCCAGCGACGCCAGCGCCGCGGCACAGGCCACCGGATGACCGGAGTAGGTGTAGCCGTGGGGCAACTCGAGCATGTAGTCGGCCCCGCCCTGCTCCATGAAGGTCTGGTAGATCTCGCCCTGGCAGATCACCGCCCCCATGGGCACTGCGCCGTTGGTCAGCTGTTTGGCGACGTTCATGATATCCGGCACCACGCCGAACTCTTCGGCGCCGGTCATCGAGCCCATGCGGCCGAAGCCGGTGATGACCTCGTCAAAGATCAGCAGAATGTCGTGCTGATCGCAGATCTCGCGCAGGCGTTTCAAGTAGCCGACAGGCGGCGGAATAACACCGGCGGAGCCGGCCATCGGCTCTACGATCACGGCCGCAATATTGCTGGCATCGTGCAGTGCGATCAGCTCGAGCAAATCCTCGGCCTTGTCGGCGCCCACTTCCGGCATGCCGCGGGTAAAGGCATTTTCCTTCAGCAGCGTATGGGGCAGGTGGTCGGCATCGACCCCCTGGCCAAACAGCGTACGGTTGGCACCGATACCGCCGAGGCTGAAGCCGCCAAAGTTGACACCGTGATAGCCCTTGGCGCGGCCGATCAGCTTGGTTTTGGTGGCCTTGCCCTTCTTGCGCCAGTAGGCGCGGGCGATCTTCAGCGAGGTATCGGCGCTCTCTGAACCGGAACCGGTAAAGAAGACGTAATCGAGGCCGGCCGGCGTCAGCTCGCGGATGCGGTGCGCCAGCTCGAACGCCTTGGGGTGGCCGTGCTGGAACGCCGGCGCATAATCAAGCTCGCGCAGCTGCTTCGAGACCGCTTCGGCGATTTCGGGGCGGTTATGACCGGCACCGCAGGTCCACAGGCCCGACAGACCGTCGAAGATACGGCGGCCATCGGCCGTCTTGTAGTAGGCACCCTCGGCGCCGACGATGATGCGCGGGTCGGCCTTGAACTGCCGGTTGGCCGTATACGGCATCCAGTAAGCATCGAGCTGCTCGGCGCTGAGTCCGGCAGTTTTGCTAGTATCCAGTTCAGACATGGCATACCCCTTGTTATTAAATCGGCAATGATCGGTGGGTGACTCTGTATGTATCGAGTGTGCCGAAGCACCACTGTAAATTAAACACAAACGTATTAACCTTTAGACAAGTGTTTAGTTAACTTACATTCAAGTGTTGATGTACTCTTAACAGCCGCCAAAAGAATCAAGGAGTTGCGCCATGAAGCCCCGCAAGCCCGTGCTGCCCGGCCAGCTGAGCGATACCGATCTGCGCCTGTTGCGCATCTATCGCAAGGTGGTGGAATGCGGGGGATTTTCCGCCGCCGAGGTGGAGCTGAACATCAGCCGGGCGGCCATCAGCATCGCCATGAATGACCTTGAAGGCCGCCTGGCGCTGCGCCTGTGTCAGCGCGGGCGCAGCGGCTTTTCCCTGACAGAGGAAGGCAGCGAGGTGTATGAAGCCACCCTGCAGCTGCTGGCGGCGATCGAGGGCTTTCGCACCCGGGTCAATGGCCTGCATGCCCAGCTCAAGGGCGAACTGAATATCGGCATCACCGACAACCTGGTCACCATGCCGAAAATGCACATTACCAATGCGCTCAACGCGCTCAAGCAGCGTGGCGACATCCGCATCAATATCCGCATGATCCCCCCCACCGAGATTGAGCTCGGCGTGCTGGACGGCCGTCTGCATACCGGCGTGATACCGGCGCTGAAGACGCTGCCCGGGCTGCACTACCGCCGGCTCTACGATGAAGAATCACTGTTGTATTGCAGCCACCAGCATGCGCTGTTCGAGCGGGCGGAAATTACCCCCGATGACCTGGCCGCCTGCGACGCCGTGCTGCCCGCCTACGCCCAGACACCGCAGGTAAAAACCCTGCATGAACCGCTCAAGGCCGCCGCTTCCGCCACCGACCGCGAAGGCATCGCCTTTCTGATTCTCACCGGACAGTACATCGGCTTTCTGCCGACCCACTACGCCGAACGCTGGATCCGCGACGGCCTGATGCGCGCGCTAAACCCCCTGCAATACCGCTATATCACCCAGTACAGCGCCATCACCCGCAAGGGCGCACCGTCCAATCTTGTGCTGGAAAGCTACCTGGAAGAACTGGATCAGCGGATTGAGGCAGACGCCGCCTGAAAGGTCTTTCCGGCCGTTAAGGCATCCTGCGGCAGGTCATTGGCCAGGGCGGCTGACTGAAACCGCGCCGGCCAGAATGCCGAGCTGGCCGGATTCCAGCCTGGTTGCGTCGCCACCTTGCGCCCCCGAGTGCATAGGCCCAGGTAATGCTCCAGGGAGGATCCGCCAGCACCAGGGTGACAAAATTCAGCAGCGCCAGCGCACCCGGCCACGGCGGCCTGATGCCACGCGCATGATTGGCCGCCACCGTTCGCCAGAACAGATTAGACGCCCTGGCTTATCTGTAGCTGTAAGTCCAGCTCCTGTTAAAGCCCGCAACTAAAGCCCGCAACAACAGCCCGGCAGTGCACCACCACACGGTTAGCTATGGCCGTCATCTGCCTTGGCATCGAAGAGGCCGCTCATCGAACTATCCCTGCCGATATCATTGCGACCTTCAGCGAAACGATGAAAGAACGGGGGCACATGTACCCCACGGGCGGGCTCATACGGCACACCTTGTCATTAACAGCAGAACCTAGTCACTGGGCTTTAACTCCCCGCCGATCACTCGAATCGTGCCGGTATCGTCCGGCTCCGAACAGAACAGCTCCGCATATCGCAGGGTGGCATTGGCATGCTCGCGCATGATCCCTTCAGCCCGTGCGCCCTGACCATGGTCGATGGCATCGAAAGCGGCATGATGCTGCATATGGGCAAAGTTGAAGCGGCGATATTCCCGGGCCAGATTATGGCGATCGATGGCCAGTGAACTAACGGAGGCGAATGGCATATGTTCACTGCGACTCAGCGCCGTGCTGATGGCGGGATTGCCGCTCGCTTCAATAATCAGGGAATGAAAGCGCTTGTTCAGGTCGTGGTAGGCTTCAAGATCGTCTTCGGTGACATAGCCTTTGACAAATAATGCATCCCCCCAGGCCAGGCACTCCAACAGACCCTGACGCTGCTCCGCCGTCAGCCCCTTTTCTGCCGCCTGCCGCGCCGCCAGCCCTTCCAAGGCTCCGCGCACCTCCACCGATCCACTGATCTCCTCGGGTGTGACTTGGCGCACCCGGTAACCACGGCGCTCCAGCTTGATGAGAAGTCCTTCCTGCTCCAGTGCCCGAAACGCAATACGTACCGGTGTGCGTGACACGCCGAGCCGTTCGGCCGTCGGTATTTCGGCAACCCGCTCACCGGCCGCCAACTCGCCAGAAAGAATCATTTGCCGCAATGTGCTGAGCACACGCTGACCCGGTTTGCTCATGGAAACCTCGTAAGACATCAGAACGCTATAGATCAGACCGCCGAGCTATCAGCGACCGAAACCAGGGGCTGCTGATAGTGCCGGCAGCATATATGCACCAACATCAACAGCCCCTAAGAATAACATCAAATTGGATCCAATAACCCCCTACCCGTTGAGTTCCGGCATGCAGGTCAGCGTACCCATAGCGCAACCATCCAGCTCAGACTCAAGCCCGGCGGCATGAGTTCTGCCAGATAAATCGTCCGCCGATTTCGAACACCATAGCCGGCAGACAGGCTCTTCAACCCGGCTGAACCCGACCCGGCTTAGATAGAGATGAAACATTGCAGAGGACCGTGGAAAAACAAAATGGATCCAATAGCTCCTATTTTTATTGACTTGCATCAATAACCGTGCAAAATTGGATCCATTAAAAATAATAAGGTCGTAGATAGGAGCCTGTCATGTTTCCCAAAAACACCTGGTATGTCGCCTGCACTCCGGACGAATTTGCCGACAAGCCACTCGGCCGCCAGATCTGCGGTGAGCGGATCGTTTTCTACCGTGGGGCAGAAGGCAAGGTGGCCGCGGTTGAAGATTTCTGCCCGCACCGTGGCGCCCCCCTGTCACTCGGTTATGTTGAGGATGGCCTGCTGGTGTGTGGCTATCACGGCCTGAAAATGGGCTGCGATGGCAAAACCGCAGCCATGCCCGGGCAACGCGTGCAGGGCTTCCCCTGTATCCGCAGCTACCCGGTGGTCGAGCGTCACGGCTTCGTCTGGGTCTGGACCGGCGACGCCGCGCTGGCAGACCCCGCCGGGATTCCGGGGCTGGAATGGGCCAACAACCCTGAATGGGCCTACGGCGGCGGCCTTTTCCATATCAATTGTGACTATCGCCTGATGATCGATAATCTCATGGATCTCACCCATGAAACCTACGTGCACTCCAGCAGCATCGGTCAAAAAGAAATTGACGAAGCACCGGTTGCCACCACCAGCGAAGGCAACACGGTTATCACCAGCCGCTTCATGAACAATGTCACAGCGCCACCATTCTGGCAGGCCGCCCTGCGGGCTAACCACCTGGCAGATGATGTTCCGGTCGATCGCTGGCAGATCTGTCGCTTTACCCCCCCGAGCCACGTGATGATCGAAGTCGGCGTAGCCCATGCCGGAAACGGCGGCTACGAGGCAGACCCTGAATTCAAGGCCGGCAGCATCGTGGTGGATTTCATCACACCCGAAACCGAAACGTCGATCTGGTACTTCTGGGGCATGGCGCGCCACTTCAAGCCGGAAGATGCGGCCTTGACCGACCAGATTCGTGAAGGTCAGGGCCAGATTTTCAGCGAAGATCTCGAGATGCTGGAACGTCAGCAGGCCAATCTTTTGGCCTACCCTGAACGCAAGCTGCTGAAACTTAATATCGATACCGGCGGCGTCCAGTCGCGGCGCATCCTGGATCGTATCATCAAGGAAGAACGCCGCCTGATCGAGAGCACCAGCCTTTAGCAGCCAGTCGGCCTTTCCCTCGCTACGATCGGCCATGCCCGACAGGCTGCTAGCGGTTATCAACGGTGCCGTTAACGGATTCGCCAATCTGTTCAGAACCCGGCACACGCCATTGCTGGACCAATACACCACCAACGGATCAGGAACCTTGTCATGATTGAAGTCGTGGTTGTTCCGAAAAAAACGGCAGCCGAGGATATCTGCGTATTTGAACTGGCACGCCCAGACGGCGCCGCATTACCGCCGTTCAGCGCCGGCGCCCATATCGACGTACACCTGTCCAATGGAATCATTCGGCAATACTCGCTTTGTAACCATCCCGACGAAAGCCATCGCTACGAAATCGGCGTGCTCAAGGATCCGGCTTCGCGCGGCGGATCCCTGGCGATGCACCAGCAAATCAGCGAAGGCGACCGAATTCAGATCAGCGAACCCCGTAACCACTTCCCGCTAGCCCACGAGGCCAGGCGCAGCCTGTTGTTCGCCGGTGGCATCGGTGTCACGCCGATTCTCTGCATGGCCGAACGGCTGGCACACGCCGGGGCGGAGTTCGAGATGCACTATTGCACCCGATCTCCGGTTCGAACCGCCTTTATCGAGCGCATCCAGGCATCCGCCTTTGCCAATCAGGTGCAGTTCCATTTTGATGATGGTGACGCGGCGCAAAAACTCGACGCTGCCCGCCTTCTGGCCACCCCCACCCCCGGCACCCATGTCTATGTCTGCGGCCCCGGTGGCTTTATGGAACACGTGCTCAATACTGCGCAGGCACAGAACTGGCCGGCAGAACAGGTGCATCGCGAATATTTCGCCGCCGCTCCGGTCGACCATAGCAGCGATGGCAGCTTCGAAATCAAGCTCAGCAGTACCGGCCAGGTATTCGAAATCCCGGCCGACAAGACCGTTATCGAGGTGCTTGAGGAACATGACATTGAAATTCCGTTCTCCTGTGAGTCAGGCGTGTGCGGGACCTGCCTGACCCGGATCATTGAGGGTGAACCGGATCACCGCGACTACTTTCTCACCGAGAGCGAACGGGCGATGAACGACCAGTTCACGCCCTGTTGCTCACGCGCCAAAACCCCGAGGCTGGTACTCGATATCTAGGCGCTCAAAACCAGAACCCAGGCCGATCAATACATAACAATAGGAATCGACAACTATGAACCTGAAAAAATGGGCGGGTATCGCCGCCGCCACCTGCGCCCTGACTGCCCCCCTGAGCCCGGCACAGGCGGCAGACGTGACCCTGCGTCTGGCCCACCCCTGGCCCGGCACTTCCGATATTCACAACGGCCTTGCGGCCTGGGCCGAGTCGCTCACCAAAGCATCCGATGGCCGCATTGAGGTAGAACTCTATTCGGCACAAACACTGACCAAGGCGGCCAAGGCCTATGATGCCGTCGTCGGCCAGATTGCCGATGTTACGGCAACGGTCCAGGGCTATACCGCCAACCGCTTCCCGCTGACACAGGTGATCGAGCTGCCGGGCCTGGTTGACTCCGCCGCCCAGGGCTCCTGTGTGCTGCAGAAACTGTACGATAACGGCGATATCAACGGCGAATACCAGGACACTCATGTGCTCTTCGTCTGGACCAACGGCCCGGGCCAGCTGCACATGAAAGGCAAGTCGGTGACCAAGCCTGAGGATCTTGCAGGCCTTCGCATCCGCCGGCCAACCACCGTTGTCGGGCAACTGCTGGAGGACCTGGGAGCTCAGCCGATAGGTATGCCGGCACCCGAAATCTACCAGTCCCTGCAGCGAGGCGTGATCGACGGCGTTGCAATCTCCTGGGACGGAGCCAAGGTCTTCCGCCTCAATGAAGTGGCGGATCATCACACCCAACTCAACCTTTACTCGCTCAGCTTCGTGCTGACGATGAACAAAGGTGTCTATGACAAGATGCCGGCGGACCTGAAAGCCGTCATCGACCAACACTCAGGGCCGGAATGGGCCCAGTTCATGGCCAGGATTTTTGACGATCTCGACAAGCAGTCGATCCAGGATGCCAAGGCGCTGAATCAGCCGATCATCGAGCTCAGTGACGAGTTAAAAAGTGCCTGGAAGCCGGCGCTCGACCGCGTTACTGAAAGCTATCTGAGCGAGCTGGAAGCCAAGGGTCTGCCGGCCCGGCAGGTATATAGTCACGCTCAGGAATTGAGCAAAGGGTGCGCAAGCTAAAATAAACCCGGCAGGTTAATCGATGAGGTCAACAGGCGTCGTCGGTTAACCCGCCGGACTCTTTAGCCCTTGCGCGAGGATAGCCAATGACGTGGCTGATCAATGCAATCAATGGCCTGGCGCTGATCCTGTACCGGATCAGCGGCCTGCTGCTGGTCCTGATGATGCTCAGTGTGGTGGTAGATGTCGCTACTCGCAGTCTGTTCGCCATGACCGAAGGTTCAGTTGACCTGACCTTTACGGGGGGCATCGAGCTGGTGAAGTACGGCCTGCTGTTCTCCATGCTGTTTGCTTTCCCCCATGCCGTCGACAAGGGACAGATCGTGGTGGACCTGTTCACCCATAATCTGGCACCCGGCACGCTGCGCTGGTTCGACGGCTTCTATACCTTCTGCTTTGGCATATTCGGCGCCCTGCTGTGCTGGCGCTTTATCGAAGCAGCCGAGGCAGCGCGCCTGAGCGGCGAACTGACCCAGGATCTGCTGCTGCCGCTGGCACCGATGTATCTGGTATCCGCCTTTGCGCTGGGTGTACTGGCGCTGCGCGGCTTCAGCTGCGGCGTTCTGGAGTTAATGGGCAAGAAGGAATTAATGAGCCAGAAGGCATTAATGGGCAAGAAGAAGGTAACGGCATGAGTGCTCCCCTGATTGGATTGGTCTGCATGGGCCTGATGCTGGTGATGATTGCGCTGCGCTGCCCCATCGCCCTGGCCATGGCAGCCACCGGCGTGATCGGCTTTGGCACCATCATCGCCTTTGATCCGGCCTTCGCGATTCTGGAGGCCGGCCCCTTTGAAACCCTGAGCAATTACAGTTTCAGCCCGATTCCGATGTTTCTGCTCATGGGAGTGCTGGCCTCGCACGCCAACATGTCCAGCGAGCTGTTCAACGCGGCGCGCTCGCTGTTTGGCGGCTGGCGCGGCGGCATGGCGCTGGCGGCGGTATCGGCCTGCGGCACCTTCTCGGCCATTTCGGGCTCCTCGGTCGCCACCGCGGCCAGCATGGCGCGGGTGGCACTGCCGGAAATGCGCAAGCACGGTTATGCCGACTCCCTGGCGACCGGTACTTTGGCCGCCGGCGGTACCCTGGGGATCATGATTCCGCCCAGTATTGCG
>NZ_KB899114.1 GCF_000378045.1 Marinobacterium rhizophilum DSM 18822 | reverse complement strand
CCCTTGTACATGCCGCCCGGAATAATCGCCTTGGCGTAGTAGTCGTTTTCGCCGACCAGTGCATCCACCTCAGCACCTTCCACCGGCACCATGACCGCGTCACAGGAGGTGGTGGCTTCCTTGATGGAGCCATTGGGGTGACCCACGGTGAAGATGATGGCATCGACCTTGTTGTCACACAGTGCCTGTGACTGCTCGGACGACTTCAGCTCAGAGGCAAGCATGAAATCATCCAGCGTCCAGCCCTTGCGTTCCATCAGCACTTCCATGGTGCCGCGCTGACCGGAGCCCGGGTTGCCGACATTGACCCGCTTGCCCTTGAGGTCATCAAACACCTTGATGCCGGAATCACTACGGGCAACCACGGTGAAGGGTTCAGGGTGTACGGAGAATACCGCGCGCAGGTCCGGGTTGGGGCCCTGCTCTGCGAACTTGTCGGTACCGTGGTAGGCGTGATACTGCATGTCGGACTGGGCCACACCCATGTCCTGGCCGCCTTCACGAATGGCATTCAGGTTCGCGACGGAGCCGCCGGTCGAGGGTGCCGTGCACTTGATACCATGTTCTTCAGCGCCGCGGTTCACCAGGCGGCAGATCGACTGACCCACGACATAGTACACGCCCGTCTGACCGCCGGTGCCGATAGTGACATAGGTCGGATCGGCCGCTGACACGCTCTGCGCCGCGCCCGACAGCATGACCCCCGCGGCCAGTACCGATGCAGTAAAGGCGGTTTTAAGTTTCATCATGTTTTTTCCTTCCCTTTTTAACTTATCCTGCGAGTTCTTTGCAGCACGCCACTGACACTCAAAGGACAGTTGTAATGATGTCTCGAAACGCACGGCATTCGCGCCCAGTGCCCAGCCTCTCAGATTGGGCGATACAATCTATAAAATCAATCAGTTAAGGTTAAAATACCTCGACAATAATGAGATTGCACAGAATTTTCTGTCTGTTTGGTCATGCTCAGCCACGCGATTCCAGTGTTACAGCATAGGCCCAGATTTGACAGTACGCATAAAAACGCACAAAGGGATACTGACGGACTACAGAATCAGGCGGGCAAATAAATGCAAAACAACAGAAAAAGCGCGCTGCTAGAATCCGCAATGCATCGCCGACTACGAAGGGTGACCTGAGTGCTTACGGGCACTATGGAGAAAGGTTACAACAGCCTGAACCGCATCCCCCAGGTCACCGCGCATCCAGAGATCGGCAAGCGCCTGTTCGAAAACATCAATCCAGTCGATTAGCTCAGAGCTGCCTGCGCCCTGGGCAAAACACTGTGCATGCTGTAACAGAATATACTGCTGAGCCCCCAGCAGTCTTTTTTCATACAGCAACGCTGCTGCACAGCGCAGCTGCCGCACCGTGGTGCAGCGAACATCGATATCCAGCAGGTCAAGTGCCTGTTTGGCAGAGCCATTGAAATTACTCAGGCGCAAGCCACCACCCGCCAGCAACAGCGGGTCAACGCCCGAGACAGGGACTTGCGAGTCGCGCAGCGGAGTTACGCCAGTAAGGTTAAACGCAGCATTAAACAGATGTTGCAAATAGGGGTACAGCTGCCCCTGGGCAATGGCATTGGCCCGGGTCTGAGCACCCTCCTGCTCCAGCCGGAGCGCACTGTGGGCCAGCGCATAAGGCCTGGCACGGGCAGTGAGCAATTCCAGCCGTGCTGCATGAACGGCCAGCCATTCAAGCATGGGATCCTGAGCAAGCCACACCTGCCCCAGAAACAGATCAGATAGCTCAAACCGGTTCCACCCCAGCTGCACGCCGCCCACCGGAAAACGCAGTTCGATCAACGCCGCGATATCAAAACGCCCCAACTCGTCTAGAACCAGCTGAGCGCCCTCAAGAAAATCATCGTAATCCGCTCTGCAATCCTCCAGCGCCTGAGCGGGATCACGCAATACCGAGGCATAGTGGGCCACCGGCCAGCGCGCGAGCAAAGTATTTTCGAGCCGTGACAGCCTGCCACTTTCGCGATCTGCCGCGAGCTCCGCGACCAGTTCCGGCGAGATGGCCGCCTGCTGCAGCATGTGCCCAAAGCCACGATCCAGCCCGCCACCCTTTGCTGGCGCGACCTTTGAGCGCGACGAATCGGCCCTGTCTAACGGGCGACGATCAGGCTGCATCTTGCATCTCCACTTTCAGCTCCATCCTTAGCTATGCACTACATGGGCGGGCGGGCACTGTCATCCGCCTTGAACGGACAACTGTGCGGCCAACGCGAGCAGGTCAGGCACCTCGATATCCGGAGCGCCTCCCCAGGGATCATACAATGCAGTCTCGGATCTTTTCACCCAGACCGCATTCAGGCCGGCATTGCGCGCCCCAATCAGATCCCAGGCATTGCCGGATACCAGCCAGCAATCGTGATGACGCGATCCTGAACGCGCCACCAGGTAATTATATACCGCAGGATCGGGCTTGAATGTTTTTATCTCGTCAACACTCACCAGGTCATCCAGCAGGTCGAGCACGCCGGCATGCCCCAGCAGGGCTTCAAGATCAGAAACCGGGCCGTTCGAAAACGCAACGCATCGGATGCCCTGATGTCGCAGGGACTGCAGGGCCGGCACTACGTCAGCAAAAGGCTCAAGCGCCTGATAACACTGTAGCAGCCATTGGCGATCCGCATCCTCCAGCGACACAGAGGAAGCTTCAAGGGCAAACGTCAGCGCATCGGCGGTACAGCGACCGAAGTCCGCATACTGACGCATCAGACCACGCCTGAATGCATACTCCAGCTGCTTGGCACGCCACAAACTGGCAATCTCCGCTGCAGACTCACCCACCAGATGACGCAAGGCCTCACTGATGCGCAGCGGATCGACCAAAGTGCCATACACATCAAATGCCAGTGTTTTCATTGACTGACCTCTTTCGCGTCATGCATTGTTTTTCCCCGAGTAGCCGTCTGATGCTACATCATCTTGGCACAGCCGCCCTATTCCTGAACAATTTCATCGCCTGTCACGCTATATCTTGCCACGGCATTCTCCCGTATTACCTGAGCTGATATCCTTGCGCCATGGAATTATCACGCATCAACCTGAACCTGCTGACAGCACTGCACCAGCTTCTGCGCCATCGCAGCGTAAGCCAGGCAGCGCGCGCCCTGTTTGTGACCCAGCCTGCAATGAGTCGCAACCTGGCCCAGTTACGCACACTGCTGGGCGACCCCCTGCTGATCCGGGTTGGCAACAACATGCAACTGACCCCCAGGGCCGAAGTGCTGTCGGCACAGATTGCGCCGCTGCTGCTAAACATTGAAAGCCTGTTGATGCCGGATCACTTCGATCCAACGCTGTTCCAGGGGCGTTTCAACATCGCCATAACGGACTACACCAGCGAACATATACTGCCGGCACTGGTCGAGGACCTGTGTCGCACCGCGCCCGGGTTGCAATTGCATTTTCACCTCTGGGAACCCGCCATGATTACGGACCTGCGCGAAGGGCGCATGGACCTGGCCGCCTGCATTCTGGATGAGGTGCCAGATGACATTCACGGCCGCCAGGTGGGCGCGGACAGTTACAGCTGCCTGTTGCGACCCCAGCATCCGCTTCTGGCACACGGCGGGCCCGACCTCGACCAGTACACCTGTGCAGACCATATCAGCATCAGCGGGGGCGGCGACAAAAACCGCGCGCTGGACAACGCCCTCGCCAAACTGGGTCACCTTAGGCGCGTGCGCATTACAGTCCCCTTCTTCCACTCGGCGCTCGCCTTTTGCGCCAGCAGTGACTGTATTCTGACCCTGCCCACCCATATGGCGGAAAACCTCAGGGAACGACACGCGCTGACACTGCGCCCGCTGCCCTTTGAGGTCGAGCAGGTGCGTTATTCATTGATCTGGCACCAGCGCCAGCAACATGATGCAGCACATCGTTTTGTCCGCGAACGCTTTTATGAGGCGCTTGAAAACTCCCGTTTTTCAAGGCCCTCGCCACGTCATAACCAAGGGTAATACCCCGTATCAGCAATGGGGATTGGCGAGATCGATCCACCACCCCCTACACTGGGCGTCCAGATCAACGACCCCAGGGATCGATACGATGTTCGAATGGCTATTGTTTGCCGGCATTACTCTGCTCGGAGCCATGATACCGGGCGCAAACATGGCCATCGTGCTACGCAATACACTGGGGCACGGCCGCAAGGCCGGATTTGTCACCGCCGCGGGCCTTGCCACAGCGCTGCTGATACACGCATCCCTGTCTTTGGTAGGCATTGCCACCCTGATAAGCCAGTCACCGGCCCTGTATGCCAGCATACGCTGGCTCGGCAGCGCCTATTTACTGTATATGGGTGTCGTTTACCTGCTGAGCAGCGTTAAATCCCGGAATGCAGACACAGCCAACAGCCCGGCGGCCAGCCAGCACAGCTTCTTCGCAGGGCTGATGATCAGCCTGTTCAACCCCAAGGTGCTGCTGTTCTTTATGGCCATGTTTTCCCAGGTGCTGCAGCAAGATCACAACTGGCCGGCGCTGCTGCTATACGGACTCACTCCGGTGACGATTGAGCTTGCCTGGCTGAGCCTGGTGGTAGTACTACTGACACGGCCGACGATACAGCAGGCACTGACACGTACCCGGCACCGAATTGAAGGGACGATTGGCGTGGCCTTAATGGCACTGGGGATCAAGGTTGGGCTGGGCTAATCGGGCCCAGTCACAAGATCCAGGACGAAGGGCGAAGGGCAATAAAAACGCCCCTGCACCGCAATGATAAAGCGGTACCGGGGCGTATTTTACATCGTTCGAGCCCTGCTAAACCCGGCAGGGCTGGCTACACCGGTGCATCGGCCAGCGCGGCCACGCGGCGCATCTCCCGCTCCTGCAGCTTTTTCAGCACGCGCGATACCGCCACAAAACCGAAACTGGCCGTAACACAGACCGAAGCCCCGAAGCCGCCATCACAGTCCAGTCGAGTACTGCCCTCGCTGAGGGTCTTCTGCTGGCAGACGCTGCCATCGGGCTGCGGGTAAACCAGCTGTTCGGTCGAGTAGACACAATCAATGCCAAATTTTTTCGACGTACTGAAACCATAATGGCGTCGTAACCAGGAGCGCACCTTGGCCGCCAGTGGATCCTGGCTGGTACGACTCAGATCAGCGATATCGATACGGGTCGGATCCACCTGCCCACCGGCGCCACCAATCGTAATCATTGGAATCTTGCGCCTTTTGCAATGCGCAATCAGGGCTGATTTCTCACGCAGACTATCAATGGCATCCACCACGTAATCAAACTCGCCGGTAATCAGTTCGGCAATGTTTTCCGTGGTTATGAATTCCTCGATCTGCGCCACCACCGCTTCGGGATTGATCGCATGCACCCGCTCGGCCATCGCCTCAACCTTGGAGCGACCGATATTCCCACTCAGGGCATGGATCTGGCGGTTGGTATTTGTAACACAGATATCATCCAGATCAATGAGGGTGATACGACCGACCGCTGTACGCGCCAGCGCTTCAACCACCCAGGAACCGACCCCCCCAATGCCCACCACGCAGACATGGCTGCGGCGATAAAGCTCGACCGCATCAACGCCGTACAACCGGCGGCTGCCGCCAAAGCGATTTTCAAATTCGTTCGACACCGTTCACCCAGCCCCGCTACTCAGAAATCTTCGTCCGTCAGCTCAGTCAGCACCGGCTGCCCGCAGCCCGAGCACTTGCCCTCGATAAACAGCACACCCTTGAGTTCGTACTCTATCACCGAGTGCATGCCGAGGTTCGCCTGCTGACAGTTGTCGCACCAGGTCTGAGTCAGAAATGCCTGTTGCTCGTCTTCATCACGGGCACTGAAATCCCGCATTATTCGCTCGTCTAGCATTGTTGCTTCTCACCAGAGTTTTAATGTCAGAATTAGCTATAGCACTTAACGATTAATCAGGCGGACAAACAGATTCCCGACCGATTTGTCCGCCACCCACATGCTCAATAACCCAAAAGAGAGGGCGCAAGTGCGTGAAGGTGTTGCGCCAGGGGCATCTGCAGGCAACAGCAACTCAACGGAAAAAGAATGATGCAGAAAAGCCCGCGCAGGGGCAAGAGATCAGACGCAGAGCGGGCCAGTGTTACCAGCCCATCTCCTGCTTGATAAACGGAATGGTAATCTTGCGCTTGGCACTCAGCGAGGCCTGATCAAGCCGGTCGAGCAAACCAAAGAGGTCACCCATGTCGCGACTGGCATGATGAATCAGATAGCGCACCACTTCACTGGAGAGCTGAAAGCCACGCGCCTGGGCGCGTAACTGCAAGGCGCGCTCCTTGTCCTCATCCGGCAGGGCATGCAGTTGAAAAACCATGCCCCAGCTCAGACGCGAGGCCAGGTCCGGCAAGTTAATGCCCAACTGGCGCGGCGCGCTGTTGGCCGCCACCACCAGACGGTTATTCTGCGCCCGAATGCGGTTAAAGAAGTGAAACAGCCCCTCTTCCCACTGTCGATTGCCGACCACCAGCTGCACGTTATCGATGCAGACCAGATCGAGATGCTCCATGCCATCCAGAATGCCGGGCCCCAGATGCAGTAATTCCTGCAACGGCAGATAGACCGCCGTACGCCTTGCCGGCTCACTGGCGTGACAGGCGGCCTGCAGCAAATGGGTACAGCCTACACCCGGCGTTCCCCAGAGATAGAGCAGCAGCTCGCCTTCACCTTCGGCGGCCTGCTGCAGCATTGCGCGAACCAGGCCATTGGCACCGGTCAGATAATTCTCAAAACGCGCATCATCCCGCAGCGATACGCCGAGCGGGAGTTGGAAAGGTGCCGTATTATTCATCCGCTTCTGTATTCAGCAATTCCACTTCGGCAACCTGCGCCGACCCATACAGCGTGCTGCTCTTGTAGCCCTGGTGTAGATGCCGTAACAGCACCATGATAACCGCCGCAACCGGCAACGCCAGCAATACGCCGACAAATCCAAACAGCTGCCCGCCAACCATAATCGCAAAGATCACGGCCACAGGATGCAGTCCTATCCGGTCGCCTACCAGCAATGGTGTCAGCACCATGCCTTCCAGCGCCTGCCCGATTGCAAACACCGCGCCTACCCAGATCAGCACCATGGGATCCTGGAACTGTATAAAGGCTGCGATACCGGCAACAAGGATACCAATAATGAAACCCATGTACGGCACGATACTGGCGAGGCCGGCCAGCATACCAATCAACAGCGCAATATCAAGCCCTACCAGCCACAGACCCGTGGCATAAATGATACCCAGCGCCAACATGACCAGCAGTTGCCCCTTTATAAAGGCTCCCAGTACCTCGTCGCATTCCATCGCCCAGAGGGCGACCTTGGGCTCCAGGTAGCGCGGCAGCAGCATGCGAATGCGCGCCATCATAAGATCCCAGTCCCGTAACAGATAAAAGAGTACGACCGGGATCAACACCAGATTGGCTATCCAGGCCAGCACTGCCAGACCCGAACGGGTAATGCCGCCCGCCAGTTGCGCCATCAGATTGCCGGTCTGCTGCCAGTTGCCCGCCAACATGGATTTCAGGGTCCCCAGATCGACACTGCCCATATCTGTGCCCAGGGTCGACTCTAGCAGCGGTACGACACGCTGCTCGAACAGGTCAATGATCATGGGCACCCGTTCCAGCAATACTTGTACCTGGCGTCCCAGTTGCGGCAACAGCAATAGCACCGTTAGCACCATCAGGGCCGTCATGAACACGAACACCGTCACGACCGCGCCCGTACGACCAAACTTTGCCTCCTCCAGCCGGTCAGCCACGGGATCAAACAGGTAGGCCAGCAGAGCGCCGACCAGAAAAGGCGCCAGAATCGGCGCCAGCACATAGATCAGCGCTCCCAGCACCAGGGTAACTATCAGTAAAAACCAGCGTTGCGACTCTGTCATTCTGCGCCTTCCCTGTTATCAGTTCTGCCAGCGATACTGCAGCAGGCCCGTATCTTTTACGCCAGCCGCATCCAGGCGGCCGACCGGTTCCAGACGATTGTCCAGCCGTAGCGTTTGTTCCAGCTGCTCAACGCTGGTATCCAGCTGCAGGCGCAGGTACAGCCGCCCGGGTGATATACGCTCAGGAAAAACCGCCGTAACCCCTTCGCTCTGACGCAAACGCTCAACCAGCATCAGATAATCGGCCTGGCCACTGACGCCTTCCACCTGCAGCACCAGCCCGGCCGGACGATAATCCACCGGCGCCGCCACAAAGCCTGTCAGCAGGCTGTCTGCGACTGCATCGATGACCTGGGTCATTTGCTCGTCCAGCTCACCTGCCAGCGCAAAGCGCTGTGTCTCCCACCGCGTACCTTCCAGCTCAAATTCACTGAACCAGAAGCCACCTTCAGACCATACCCGGCCGGCCAGCACCGCATCGGGCGAATAACGCTGCGAAGCGCGGCGCACGGCGTCCGGCGCGGACTGCCACAGCTGCTCGGGCGACAGCTGCTGGAAGTCCTGCAAGTCCAGCAAGGGCAGCTGCAGCGCCAGACCACGACGTTTCGCCTGCGCCATCAGGGCCTGCATGGCCGGGTGATCGGCGGCCATATAATCCTCGGCGGAACCGGCCTGCTTCTGCACCAGCCACAATAGCAGCGCGGGCCGTTGCTGCCCGAGGCCGCGAATACCGACATCCTGCAACAATGCATCGAGCTGCGCCTGATCATAACTCAACTGCAACCAGTGCTCGCCTTCAGCCGACGTGCGATAGGTGTATTCTCGCATCAACTCCTGCGCCTGGAGCAGTACCGAGCCATACCCTGTCTGAGTGACCACGTCCCTGCTGCCACTGAGCTTGATCATTACCTGCGCCAGGCCGTCGGTAACCTGCCCTGCAGCGGGCGGCACACCGGCACTGGAAACTTTGATTTCTGCGCTGTAAAGACCCGACACCGTGACCGCTCCCGCAGCGACAGCCCACAACAACGCGACACAGGCCAAAGCCTGACGCAAGCACCTGATAAACATGAGGTATTCCCAGCAGCGACAAATCCGCCAAACAGCGAGGTAAAAAACGTTTAAACTCTAACACACAATAGCCGCCTCACGCGCAACCTGATAGAATGCCGCCTTCATTTTTTGCCGCCAACCCCGTTGCTGAAAGGTTATCTGATTCATGTCTACCGGTTCCGACAAAACATCACTGAGCTACAAAGACGCCGGTGTCGATATCGACGCGGGTAACGCCCTGGTTGAACGCATCAAGGGTGTCGCCAAACGCACCGCGCGCCCAGAAGTCATGGGCGGACTGGGCGGCTTCGGCGCCCTGTGCGAAATTCCGGCCGGGTATAAACAGCCTGTCCTCGTTTCTGGAACCGACGGGGTCGGCACCAAACTGCGCCTGGCCATGGACCTGAAGAAACACGACACCATCGGTATCGATCTGGTCGCCATGTGCGTCAACGACCTGGTTGTCGCCGGCGCAGAGCCGCTGTTTTTCCTCGACTACTACGCCACCGGCAAGCTGAACGTTGAGACTGCCGCCGACGTTGTCACCGGCATTGGCCGTGGCTGTGAACTGGCCGGCGCCGCACTGGTGGGTGGCGAAACCGCCGAAATGCCCGGCATGTACGAAGGCGAAGACTACGACCTGGCCGGTTTCTGCGTGGGTGTGGTCGAAAAGGCCGACATTATCGACGGCAGCCGCGTGCAGGCCGGCGACAGCCTGATTGCACTGGGTGCCTCAGGCCCCCACTCCAACGGTTACTCCCTGATCCGCAAGATCCTCGAAGTCAGCGACGCCGACCTCAACCAGCCCATGGGCGATGTAACTCTGGCCGACGCCCTGATGGCGCCGACCCGCATCTACGTCAAGTCCGTACTGCAGCTGATCAAGGACAGCCAGGTCAACGCCCTGTCCCACATCACCGGCGGCGGCCTGCTTGAAAACATTCCCCGTGTACTGCCCAAATCCAGCAAGGCCGTGATCAACACTGCCTCCTGGGAACTGCCGCCCGTGTTCCAGTGGCTGCAGGCCAATGGCAACGTCGATGCGCGTGAAATGTACCGCACCTTCAACTGCGGCGTCGGTATGGTCATTGCCGTGCCCGCAGCCGAAACCGACAACGCCCTGGCGCTCATGAGTGCTGCCGGCGAGCAGGCCTGGGTCATTGGTCAGATCGAAGCGGCCCAGGATGGCGAGGAGCAGGTCGAACTGCGCAACGCGGAGGCCTGAGCGTGACAAAGAAGCGGATTGTAGTACTGCTTTCAGGCAGCGGCAGTAATCTGCAAGCGCTCATTGATGCGACCCAGGCGGGTCGCATCAAGGGTCGTATCGTCGCCGTGATCAGCAACAAGCCCGGTGTCAAGGGCCTGGAGCGCGCGCGCGACGCCGGTATCGATGCACTGCTGCTCGACCATACCCGGTATGCCTCCCGTGAAGCGTTTGACATCGCACTGCAGGAACTTATCGACCAGCAGGAGCCTGATCTGATCGTGCTGGCGGGGTTCATGCGGATTCTCACCGCAGATTTCGTGCGCCACTACCTGGGCCGGATGTTCAACATCCACCCATCCCTGCTGCCCAAGTACAAGGGGCTGCACACCCATCAGCGGGCAATTGAGGCGGGTGACAGCGAACATGGCTGCACCGTGCACTTCGTGACACCCGAACTCGACGGCGGGCCCCTGATCGTTCAGGCGGTGGTGCCCATCGACCCGGGCACCAGTGAAGAACAGTTGCAGCAGCAGGTGCAAATACGCGAACACCACATCTACCCGTTGGCGGTCGAGTGGTTCTGCGAAGGGCGCCTTGCACTGGGGGAAACCGGCGTGACGCTGGATGGCGTTCAGTTGCCGGCAAGCGGACAGAGGGTATAAATTCAGCGCTTAAGCAACGACCCGGTGCACGATCCCGATCAGGCGCCGGGAGAATGCGATGCCCCGACCCAAGGCCTCTGCACTGCGCAATCCATACGGAGTTTCAATGATGTACCGCCGGATAAAACAGATCCTGTGCTGCACCCTGCTGCTGGCAAGCAGTATCAGCGCCCAGGCCCTGAGCCCTCCCACTGAGCTGAAACCCTTTCGCGCTCTGTATGAGTCCCAACTCGATGTAGGGGTTGAGCTTGCACTCGACGCCGTGCGCGAGCTACGCAAGGACGCCAACGGCCACTGGATACTGACCAGCACCGCCGAAGCGGTTATTGCAGGCATCGAGGAAAGCAGTCGCTTTACCCTGAATGACCTGCAGGTGATCCCGCAGCAATACCAGTACCACCGCCAGGTATTCGGCAAGCGTCGCGACGCCGTTCTCGATTTCGACTGGCCCAATTCCCGCGTGACCAACAATGTCGAAGACAAGCCCTGGCACATGGACATTCCCGCCGGCACTCTGGACAAGCTGGGCTACCAGATGCAGATTCGCCTCGACCTTCCCGGCGGACAGACAAAACTCAGCTACCCGGTCGCCGATGGCGGCAGCCTCAAGCAGTATGATTTTGAAGTACTGGGCACCGAATCCGTTGAAACCCCGGCGGGCACCTTCAAGGCCATCAAGGTACAGCGTGACCGCGGCGACGATGCCAAACGGGAAACCTACATCTGGTTTGCACCGGAACTGGATTACATGATCGTCAAGCTTTACCAGATCGAAAGCGACGGCAAGAAAGCACAATTGCTACTGAAGAAGGTAGAGTCTCCATGACCCCCAACGACTACAGCGACAGCCTCCACGACTACCTGCTGGCACAGGAGCAGACCACCGACGACAACGACCGTCTGTTTTACTGCAGTTACCTGCTGGGCCATCTGAGCCTGGCCGCAGCCGCCGAGCCCGAATCTGCACAGCAGCTGCAAAGCCACGTCAGTGACAGTCTGGACAGCGCCTTTGCCGTCGACCGGCTGACCGATACGGACAAGACCGGCATCCAGGCACTTTGGCAGGAAACACTGAGCGTCGCTGCCTGATCGCCTCCCCTCGCGGCATCTAACAGACGCCGCACGTGCAGGAATTCGCCACGGGGCACCGATAGCGCCCCGGCTACAGCGCCCCGACTTCATAATAGAAGGTGAAAAAGCAGCGCCCCCGGCGGTCGCTACCGCCAGAAATATGCCCCAGGGGGGCATCGGCATAACGCTGCAACACCTCGCGCAATGCGTCTGGATCGCAGTTCAACCGTTCGGCGATCAGCGCCAGTTGTGAGGCCGCATCGGCCAGGCGCCGGTTACAGGGGTAAAGCTTTATATCATACGAGTGACGCCCCCCCCTGTCGCGTCATCGACCTCCAGATACACCAACGAACCATCCGCGACCGTTTCACTCGCCCACTCCACCAGCGCGACCACCTGTTCACTCAGTTGCCCCTGACAGGCACTGAGGCGTTCGATGATGCTGCGGTGTCGCAACTTCGGGTGGCAGATATAGCGCTCCTGCACCATCTCCCGGGGTCGCCCGGCGGGCCACTTGAACCCCAGGTTGAGCAGCGCAGGACCGGTCTCGCCACGGCCGAGCCGCTCAACTAGTCGATCCCAGTACTCGAGATAGACCTTGCACAGAGTCCGGTCGCCGTCCTGCTCCAGCGCAAACTGCACCTCGCTGCCCCCCCCCCCCCCCCGGAAAATGCTGTCGAAAAAGCGCAAGGCCCGTCGCATCCATGCCAAATTCGGCCAGCAGCTCAAGAAAGGCCGCCAAGGGCAGCTCCGAGACAGGAATACCGAGCAGAAAGCGCTCGGTGAGCAGCTCACCGTCGCGCATCTTGCACGAGCGCTCGCCCACGGGATTCAAGCCACGCCCACGTAACGCGGCCAGGAGCCGATCACCGGCGCCAGCACGGCCGCGCTGCTGCAGGCTTCGACAACCAGGTCGCCGTCGCTTTCATCGACCGTAACCCGCAGCTGTCCAGATAGGCCTCGGTCAGGCCCAGAATCTCGCTGTAGACGAAAGCGCCGACCGCGGTGATATTGCTGCTGCCGAACAGCAGCGAACTCGCATTGCCGAAGACACCGCCACTACTGCCGCCCCGGCTCAGCGCCCGTACCTTGACGAGCCCGGTATCGCCGCCCCTCAGCCCGCCCAGCCAGCCACTGAACCATGCGCCGTCGACAAGGATGAACCTGTCATCGCCCTCGCCGCCCTGTAGATGCTCGATACCAGAGAAATCAATGCCCTGGACAGAACCTGCATCCAGAGCACTGAGGGCCCAGTCGACCTGAGGCCCCACAACACTCAGGCCGTCCTTGTCCTTGCTGGATTCGTCGAGGATGGTGACAGAGAGTTCGGCAGTTTCGTCCAGCCCCGTCAGGTCAACGGTAAAATGATCGGACTGTCTGAGCCTGTGATGGTGCAGCTGCTGGTCTGGGCCAGTTCCTGGCTGCTGATGATCGTCTCGCCGCCCTGTGCTGCCGTATCGGCCAACACTATCTGTACATGCTGTACCTGGTCGACAACCTGTAACCTGAGCGTTAAGTCACTCGCGGTCAACGCGGTAAAGGACAGGTCTGCAGACAGCAGCAATCGAGGCTCAAGTGGCTCGAACAGCACTCGGCGGGGCTGTGGTGCAGGTCTGGGCTTTCGCCTGGGCCTGTATGCGCTTGCAGCCCTGAAGCCCTGAAGCCCTGAAGCCCTGGTACATTTTGCGCATTAGTGCGCCGATCTGTGGGAAAGCCTTTTCCGCTGCAGGGCTGTGCTCCCTGCCATGGAACGGGAAAGCCATGATATTCCCCCTGTTGCATTCGTCTGCGCCGAATCGCCTTGCGCAAATTACTGCCGGCCCAATGTATGGGTTACTGCCTTCGCAATTGATCGATGCGGACCGCACTAGGCGTTACCGCGGGGCTCCACGTCCGCCAGCGATACGTTTTGCTCCCTGGCCATGGACTTCGCCACGCGCTCCATCATGTCGGCAAAATGGGTCATCGAAAACAGGTGCATGTAAATCAGCTCCAGGGCCCCGGTTCGCGCCAACTCAGACAAGGTGTCAGGGGGCAGCGCGTTGAGTTTTTCCCGGCTGACCGATTGAAATCCAGTGAGCGAGAGCTGCTTGCCGGACTTCAGTTTTATCTGCGCCTGCATCGGTTCCAGCAACTCAAGCTCCACCAGCTTGTCGCACAACAACCGCGTGCGGTTGTACTCGGCCTGGTACTCCTTGAGAAAATTCAGCACCCCGTTAAGGTATTCGCTGCGCTCGCCATCCTCGGCAAAAGTCGATTGCCGCGCGCTTCCTGATTCACACCCGCGCAGTCCTCGTCGATACAGAGCGCAAAGGTCTTTCCACTGTGTGCGCTGGAGGACACACACGGATAACGCCTGACAAAGGCCGGAATGTAACGGGACGTCCAGCGGCCCTCCTCATCGACGTACAGGTTGGAGTCGTTCTGGATACCCAGGACAGCGGCCGGCATTACCCTCTTGTCGTCACCGGCGAAAATGACCGCGTACTCCCCGGCTGCCTTGGCAAATTCCACCGCCATCAGAGGCACAGCCGGGAAATACCTGCCTGCGCATAAGCCAAACTGCGCACGCTGTTTACGCCATTCGACAAGACACGGGTTGTAACGGCGTCCCGATCAGGTGTCAGATGGTACACAGGGAATACCCTGGAACCTTTGGCCCGGATCCTGGCGGTAAAACAGCACGAGCTGTGCATAGACGTCCGGGTATGCGGCGTTGAGCACCTGTGGAATCTCGTAGAATGCCTCGCTCATAACCGCGAAGCATTCGGCAGGGTTTTCGGTCGCGTACGCGTCAATCGGCAGCGTTTCGCCGCGCGCGGCACGTGTGCACAAATCCTCGAACGCAGCCTCGAACGCAGCCGCCCAGGCAGCGACCGACATTCCCGAATGCAACGGCGGCAAGCCATTTGCCGACCCGTTCAGCATATCCAGCTTGTGGGCGAATTCATGAATAACCAGATTGGTGCCATCGTTGGCGTTTTCCGCCAGCACATCATCCGCCGACAGGATAACGGGGCCGCGCTCCCAGGCCTCGCCGGACAGCCCCGCCACCACTGAGTGCACGACCCCCGCTTCGTCCGCGAATTCATGGCGCACAATGAAGCCGGACGGATAGACCAGCACCGTCTGGACGTCGCGGTAGCTGTCGAGCCCCAACTCCAGTATCGGCAGGCAGGCCTGGGCCGCGATGCGCAGGCGCATCTCGTCGCTCACGATTACGCCCTGAACACTATGGATCGCCTTCTCGTACAGGAAAAGCCACGCCAGCTCGCCCAGCCGGCGCCGCTCAGCCCGGTTCAGACCCGACATCACCGGCAGCGCCGCCAGCGTGTTGCGCCACTGCGCCCCGGGCAGCCCGCCCGTTCTCAGCAGCCGCCTGCGCCACCAGTCCCTCAGACTCCACATCGATTGCGCCACCTTTTGTTCACAGGGCACCTGCACTGTACGAATTTCCAACGAAACCGGCCGATCCCGTTACAGCGCTGACTCAGCGCATAAAGTCGGTCGGCTTCTCGATCTCGCAGATTGCCTCACGAATACTGTCCAGGCGCTGCTCCAGCACCGCCTGGGCATCGTAAAGCCCCCGGTTGTAAAAGTAAGTCCCGATCTCTGTTGCAAAGAAATCAAGCAGAAACTCGGCGTCGAACTGACCGATGTCCTGCTCCAGCTCGGCGTGAAAATAGCGCTGAATCTTGCGCACGATCAGCGCCTTCTCTTCTTTTGAAAACTCAACACTCGCCATGGCATCCCCACTCAGAGTCCGTAATCCCACACGATGCGCGCATGCGCACCCGCCGCTGGACAGAGTATAAAGACTGGACATCCCTGCGGTCATGGCCCATGACCCCGGCGGCACGAAAAGGTTAAGATGACCCCACCGTTAACCCACCAAGGATCAGCACGATGTACGTGGCCATGAACCGCTTCAGAATTGCCCCGGGCAAGGAAGACGCCTTTATAGAGATCTGGAAGAATCGCGACAGCCATCTGGAAGGCGTGCCCGGATTTCGCAGTTTTAACCTGCTGCAGGGGCCGAGCAACGATGAATGCACGCTGTTTGCCTCCCATAGCCTGTGGGATTCCGAGGAGGCGTTCAGAGACTGGACCCGCTCCGAGGCCTTTCGCAAGGCCCACGCCAATGCCAAACCGGCCACGGATATTTACCTGGGGCCGCCCCAGTTCGAGGGTTTCAGCGCGGTATTATAAGGCGCAGCAGTGATAAGCAGTGAGCGGCGAGCAACAGGGGGCGCCGTTCGCTGCGCTCAAGGCCGCGTACAGGCAAAATCATGCCACTGAGGTGGGTGTTAAAGCGAAGTACAGTAGTTATCTGCGCAATCAGCCAGCAACGTGCAAATGCTTGCCTTGCACAGTGCAGCGAGAAAACAGCGATTTACAGAATCTTTGAAGTGGTGGAGCCTGGGGGGATCGAACCCCCGACCTCGACGCTGCCAGCGTCGCGCTCTCCCAGCTGAGCTAAGGCCCCCTTCAGAAGACGAGCGGTATAGTAAAGTCCGGCCTGCGTACTGTCAAGCAACATTTCCGGAATAATTTAAAAAAAGTCCTTTAATATTCAACTGGTTAAAGAATACCCATATTTGTCGCCAGCCGTTCTGATCCGTAACCTACTCAGCCCCCGGCAGGAACATCCAGCATGGGCCGCAGTCATCACCTCGTTAAGCTGATCGCCCCTACCAGCGACACGCTCATGGGCTGGCGGCGCCCCTTTGAGCGAGCCGCAAGCGCGGGACGCCTGGCAGCGCTTCGACTACTTGAATGTCAGTGGTGCTTTGACGCCACGATCCACCTCAAGGCTAAAGATATCGGGACGGCCGTAATGCCCCGCCACATCCAGGGATTTGCGGGCCTCGCGAGCAGCAGCTGGATCGATCTGCGCATACAGAATGCCTTTTTCTCGGTGCAGCGGACCGGCCACGACACCCCCAAAGGGCTTGATAACCACGGCATCCCCAGGATTGATCCACTCCTCGGCGCTATACAGCACGTCCCGATCGGGGAAGGATTCCGGAATGTCACTGGCCTGCATGGCGGTTGCAGTACCGAGTACCCAGCAGCCGCCCTCGCGGGCGATATGATTCAGCGTCGCCAGCCAGGTATCACCACTGTCCCAGGTCGGGGCCATATAAATGTCGATGTTCTGCGCATAGAGTGCGAAACGGGCAAGTGGCATGTAGTTTTCCCAGCAGATCAGGCAGCCAATACGTCCCAGGGGCGTTTCAACCACATTCAGGCCGGACCCGTCGCCGGCGCCCCAAACCATGCGTTCCGGATTGGTGGGCATGAGCTTTCTGTGCCGGTTAAGAATCTTTCCATCAGGGCCAATCACCACCACCGTATTGAACAGCGTGGAGCCACTGTATCGGCTATCCAGTTCGTTTAGCCCCATCACCAGCACGATATTGTGCCGTGCCGCCGCTTCGCACAGGCCGTCAAGATCGCCGGCCTCGAGGTCGACTGCGTTGGCAACAAGCTGGGCATGGAGGCGATTTCCCAGTGCCATGTCACCGCCGGGCCGCAACCGCCATATCCAGGTCGGATAACCCGGTAGATAGGCCTCGGGGAACAGTACAAGTTCAGCCCCCTGCACTGCCGCTTCCTCAATGCTTTCCAGAGCGCGTTCCAGTGTCGCTTTGAGGTCCAGCAGTACCGGAGGCTTCTGAATGATGGCAGCCTTTATACTCATAGTGATGATTCCGTCAGGTAAGAGAGTCTATTGAGACTAGCCCACCACGGACACCAGTCCAGCTTGAACACACCGGGCGTCACGCCCGGCCCAAACGGCAAAAACCCCGCCTTAGCGGGGTTTTGACTGACTTGAGTAGCAGGCCATGGCCTCGCTAATCAGGCGCTCGCCTGCAGCGCGGCAAATTCCTTCTCCCAGCGCTTGCCTTCTTTCTTCGAGGGGCCGCCGATGACATTGAGTGCATGGCGCACGCGGGCGCGGCTCATGTCGGGGCCCAGAATCGCCATGGCATCCATCACGGACACGGTCTGGCTGGTGCCGGCGATAGCAATAAACAGCGGGAACAGGAAGTCCCGAATCTTGTAGCCCATGCCATCGGCCAGTGCCTTGAGCCGGGTGAAAAGATTGTCCTTGGTCCAGACAGATTCGTTGTCGATCTGCCAGGAGGCGAACTGCAGGATCTTGCGGATATCGTCCAGCTGCAACGTTTTATGCGCGAACTTCGATTCGTCCAGGTCGATCATGCCCGACAGGAAGAAGCCGGCCAGCGGTGCCACATCGGACAGTTTTTCAACGCGCTGCTGAATCAGTGGCAGAATCTGCATCAGGTACTCTGGATTCAGCGCCCACTCCTGAAAGCGTTCGGCGAACGCCTCGGGACTCAGGTCTTCACGTAGCCACAGGCCGTTCAGCCAGCTCAGCTTTTCCTGGTCGAACACAGGCCCACCCAGGGAGATACGCTGAATGTCGAAGTTGGCGAACATCTCGCTACGGGAGAACTTCTCCCGCTCATCCGGCATGGACCACCCCATGCGCCCCAGATAGTTGAGCAACGCTTCCGGCAGGAAGCCCATGCGCTGGTAATACAGAATACTGGTCGGATTCTTGCGTTTTGACAGCTTGGACTTGTCGGGATTGCGCAGCAACGGCATATGGCACAGCACCGGCATGTCCCAGCCGAAGTACTGGTAAAGCAGCTTGTGCTTGGGCGCAGAGTTGATCCACTCTTCACCACGAATCACGTGGGTGATCTCCATCAGGTGATCATCGACCACGTTGGCCAGGTGATAGGTCGGCATGCCGTCGGACTTGAGCAGAATCTGGGCATCCACCATGCCCCAGTCCAGCTCGATGGTACCGCGCAGCAGGTCGTCGATCTCGCAGGCACCCTCCTGCTCCGGCACCACCATGCGAATCACGTAGGGCATGCCCTGGGCACGGCGACGCTCAACCTCGTCGGCCGGCAGGGCCAGATCACTCTGCTTCAGTGCCGTATGGCCACCGGCGGCACGGCGCACTTCGCGCAGCGCATCCAGCTCTTCCGGCGTGCGATAGCACAGAAAGGCTTTGCCTTTCTCGACCAGTTCGAGCGCGTAGTTCTTGTAGATGTCACCACGCTCGCTCTGGCGGTAAGGGCCGTGCGGGCCACCGACATCGGGACCCTCGTCCCAGTCCAGCCCCAGCCAGCGCAGGGAGTCCAGAATCATCTGTTCGGATTCGGGCGTACTGCGCGCCTGATCCGTATCCTCGATGCGCAGAATAAACTGCCCGCCGTGCTGGCGTGCGAAGGCCAGGTTAAACAGGGCTATATAGGCGGTGCCGACATGGGGGTCGCCCGTCGGGGACGGGGCTACACGGGTACGAACTGTCATCGTCATCCTGAAAGCTATGGTCAAATTAGCGAAATGACGCGCATTATAACGCCGCACCCACACTTCGGACAGTCGGCTACTCGCAGTACGTTCAACTGCAGTGCAAAACTTTTGCTCAACAATGCCCGGTTACATGCGTATATTTTTAAGCACAGGATATTGTTTCACCTGACTGATTGCCCCCAGGAGCCCCCGTTAGAATGAAAAGCCCTCCATCGATAAAAGTATTGGTGATTGACGAGGATCGCGGCCGCGCCGCGCTGCTTGAACAGTCGCTACGCGACCAGGGATACGAGGTGCTGGCTCGGCTGGACAATACCGATTTGCTGGCCGAGCGGGTGGAAGAGCTGCATCCCGACATGATCATTATCGACCTGGACTCCCCAAGCCGGGATGTACTGGAGAACATGGCGCTGCTGAACGACCGCTCACCGCGCCCGGTGGTCATGTTTGCCGAACAGGGCGACAGCGACACCATTACCCAGGCGATCCGCTCCGGTGTCAGCGCCTACGTCGTGGACGGGCTGGAATATAGCCGTATCACCTCGATTCTGGATGCGGCCGCGGCGCGCTTTCGCGAATTCCAGGCCCTGCGCCGCGAGCTGGTCGAGGCCCGCACGGAGCTGGCCGACCGCAAATTGATCGAGAAGGCCAAGGGCCTGGTGATGAAACGCCACAAGTGCCCCGAAGACGAGGCTTTCAAAGCCATGCGGCGCATGGCGATGGACCAGCAAAAACCACTGGCCGAAATCGCCCGTAACATCATTGCCGTCATGGAAATAATCTGACCGGGAATTCAACGCCTGCCCTGTTCGCGGCGCCTGATTTGAATCCGACTCAAAATGGATACCTGCTATGTCCGACCTTACACTTCCCAGCCGCCTTCCGGCGCCTGAGAAACCGCACCTGACACTGGGTTTCGTGCCCCTTATCGATGCTTGCCCGCTGATCGTGGCGCGGGAGCTGGGCTATTTCGAAGCCTGCGGCCTTGACGTCAGCCTGAGCAAGGAAGCCTCCTGGGCCAGCATTCGCGACAAGGTCCAACTGGGCATGCTCGATGCGGCCCAGATGCCCGCCGGCATTCCGCTGGCTACGGCCCTGGGACTGGGTTATGGCCATAACCCGATGGTGTGCACCATGGGGCTCGGCCTCAACGGCAATGCCATCACGCTAAGCGGCGCGCTGTACGAAGCCCTGCAGCAGGCGCCCCAATTCGGCACCGATCCCGCCTCGGCAGGCGCGGCCCTGTCCTGGTATCTGCGCAAAAATCCGCAGGCACGCCCCACCTTTGCCACCGTCTATGCCCATTCAATGCACAGTTTCCTGCTGCGTTACTGGCTCAACGCCTGCGGCATTGACCCGCAGCGCATCCGCCAGGTGGTGGTCCCGCCGCCCCAAATGGTCGATGCCCTCAAGCGCGGTCTGATTGATGCGTTCTGCGCCGGCGAGCCCTGGAACAGCGTTGCCCAGCAACAGCAGGTGGGACGCGTCCTGATCAGCGGGCACCAGATCTGGCATAACGCCCCGGACAAGGTATTGGGCACCACCGCCGACTGGGCAAACCAGAACCCGGCCAGTCTGCAACTGCTGATCATGGCGCTGCTGAAAGCCTGCGCCTGGATTGACGAACCGGCCAACCGCACATCCATGCTTGAGATCCTGAGCCAGCCGCAGTACCTGGGTAGCGACCTGATCACCCCGGACCCCGATATCGGCCGACACCAGTTTTTCGGCAGCGCCGCCAACTTCCCGTGGCAGTCCCAGGCGCGCTGGCTGCTGGAACAGATACAACAGAGCCAGCCCGTCTCCCGCTCCAGTGCAGAGCTGGATGCACTGGCGCGCAAGACCTACGTCAGCGACAGCTTTCGCCAGGCCAGTGCCGCGCTGCAGCTGAACCTGCCCATCGACGACAGCAAACCCGAAGGCATGCACGACAGTGACTGGGAGGTTGCCGGCCAGCAGGGGCCTCTGCTCCTGCCCAAGGACCGCCGCTTCGATACGCCCGCCAAAGCCACGCTAACTGAGCAATAACAGTGCACAGCGGCTCAGGCGCGGTATTACCGCAGTGCACAACCCCGGGTACAATGCTGAGACATGAAAGAATAGTTATTATATTTCAATAACTTAAAAAACTGGCACACATCATGCTGTTTACTATTCAGATTTGATAAACAGCAGTTTCAGGCAAAGGCGCCTGTAGCGGGACGAAAATTTCATCCCGTTGCAGGCGCCTTTTTGTTTGTAATTTGAGGAGCCAGACCATGTCATCCAGGAAAACCGTCAGCACTGCACCCGTTGGGGCCCGCCGCACCCTGCTCAAGCGCGCGATGACCCTCGCCAGCGCCCTGTCACTGTCATCGCTGATGACCTTCAGCCTCGCTCAGGCCGAGATTGGCCCGCCGGAAAAGGAAGACCTTAAATTCGGCTTCATCAAGCTGACCGACATGGCCCCGCTGGCCATCGCCTATGAAAAAGGCTACTTCGAAGACGAAGGCCTCTTCGTGCAGATCGAGGCCCAGGCCAACTGGAAAGTCCTGCTGGATCGTGTCATTGACGGCCAGCTCGACGGTGCACACATGCTGGCGGGCCAGCCCCTGGGTGCAACCATCGGCTTTGGCACCCAGGCCCATATCATTACCGCCTTCAGCATGGATCTCAATGGCAACGGCATTACCGTTTCCAACGACATCTGGGAACGCATGAAACCGCTCATTCCCAAGGATGCCGACGGCAGACCGGTACATCCCATCAAGGCGGACTACCTGAAACCGGTGATTGACGAGTTCAAGGCCGAGGGTAAACCCTTCAAGATGGGCATGGTATTCCCGGTATCAACCCACAACTACGAACTGCGCTACTGGCTGGCTGCCGGCGGCATCCACCCCGGCTACTATGCCCCGCACAAGGGCGACATCAGTGGTCAGCTGAATGCCGACGCCCTGCTGTCGGTAACCCCGCCGCCGCAGATGCCCGCCACACTGGAAGCCGGCACCATCCACGGCTACTGTGTTGGCGAACCCTGGAACCAGCAGGCCGTCTTCAAGGGTATCGGCGTGCCCATCATCACCGACTACGAAATCTGGAAAGACAACCCGGAGAAGGTGTTCGGCGTATCCAAAGCCTGGGCTGACGCCAACCCCAATACGCACCTGCGCGTCGTCAAGGCCATGATCCGCGCAGCCAAGTGGCTGGATGACAACGACAACGGCAACCGTCCGGAAGCGGTCGAAATCCTGTCGCGCCCCGAGTATGTCGGCGCCGATTACGATGTAATCGCCAACTCCATGACCGGCACCTTTGAATATGAAAAAGGCGACAAGCGGGATGTGCCCGACTTCAACGTTTTCTTCCGTCATAACGCCACCTATCCTTACTATTCCGATGCCATCTGGTACCTGACCCAGATGCGTCGCTGGGGCCAGATCGAAGAAGCCAAGCCGGACAGCTGGTTCATGGATATCGCCAAGAAGGTTTATCGCCCGGACATCTATGCCCAGGCTGCCCAGTCGCTGATCGAGGAAGGCACGATGCCGGCCTCCGACTTCCCTGACTTCGGCACCGAAGATGGCTACCGCGCACCCCAGACGCATTTCATCGACGGTATCACCTACGATGGCCATGCCCCCAATGAGTACCTGAAGAAATTCGGCATCGGCCTCAAGGGCGACGACAAAATCTGAGGCTAACCTGCGCAGGCGTCACGCCTGCGCACCTGTCGTGGAGCACACACCGTGAGCACCCTAAGTACCGCAAGCACCGAAAGCACTAAGAACAAACTGACGCTCGGCCGACTGCAGCTCGCGCTACGCACGCCCAGCGCCGACACTGTAAGCCGTATCGCCCGCGCCCTGATGCTGCCGCTGATCGGCTTGCTGGTCTTCCTGTTCGCCTGGCACATTGCCGCGCGCAATATTGACACCTCCCTCGGACAGTTTCCGGGACCGGCGCAGGTATATGAACAGACCTTTGGCCTGATCGCCGACCATAACCGCGAGCGCGGCCGCGAAGCCGCCTTTATGGAACGCCAGGAAAAGCGCAATGCCGCCATCCTGGCGAAGGACCCTGGCGCCGAGGTCCGTATGCGTGATTACACCGGCAAGCCGACGTTTATCGACCAGATCGGCACCAGCCTGATCACCGTACTGGCAGGCTTTGCGCTGGCGACCCTGATCGCCATTCCGCTGGGCATTCTGATCGGGCTCAACGGCACGCTGTACGCCGCCCTCAATCCCCTGATCCAGCTTTTCAAACCGGTCTCGCCACTGGCCTGGCTGCCCCTGGTCACCATGGTGGTCAGCGCACTGTACGTGTCAGATGAGCCCATGTTCGCAAAATCCTTTATCACCTCGCTGATCACCGTATCGCTGTGCAGCCTGTGGCCCACCCTGATCAATACTGCCGTGGGGGTCTCGAGCATCAGCCAGGACCTGAAAAACGTCAGCAAGGTACTGCGGCTGCCGTTCATGACCCACGTTATCAAAATCGCCATACCGGCATCGATTCCGGCCATGTTTACCGGCCTGCGACTGTCACTGGGCATTGCCTGGATGGTTCTGATCGCCGCCGAAATGCTGGCGCAGAACCCGGGCCTGGGAAAATTCGTCTGGGACGAGTTCCAAAACGGCAGCTCCGATTCGCTCGGCCGCATCATGGTCGCCGTACTGGTGATCGGCATCATCGGCTTTATGCTCGATCGTGCCATGCAGCTGCTGCAGAGCCGCATTTCCTGGGACAAGAACGCCGTTGTGCGCTAATTGAGGAGATACTCCATGACACATCTGGAACTTACCGGCGTGGCAATCGATTTTCCGACCTCGCGCGGCCCTTTCCGTGCATTGGACGGCGTTAACCTGAAAATAAACCAGGGCGAATTCGTCTCCCTGATCGGCCACTCCGGCTGCGGCAAGTCCACGGTGCTCAACCTGGTTGCCGGCCTCTACGAGGCCACCGAAGGCGGCGTGGTTCTGGAGGGCAAAGAGGTACGCGAACCCGGCCCGGAGCGCGCCGTCGTGTTCCAGAACCACTCGCTGCTGCCCTGGCTCAGTGCATACGAGAACGTCGAGCTGGCAGTCAAGCAGGTCTTTCGCAACACCAAAAGCCGCGCCGAAATGAAGGAATGGATCGAGCACAACCTCGAACTGGTCCACATGAGTCACGCCCTGCACAAGCGCCCGGATGAAATATCCGGCGGCATGAAGCAGCGTGTCGGTATTGCCCGGGCGCTGGCCATGCAGCCCAAGATCTTGCTGATGGACGAACCGTTCGGCGCACTGGATGCCCTGACCCGGGCTCACCTGCAAGACTCCCTGATGGAGATCCAGGCGCGACTCAACAACACTGTGATCATGATCACCCATGATGTCGACGAAGCGGTACTGCTGTCGGACCGCATCGTCATGATGACCAACGGCCCTGCCGCAACCGTCGGGGAAATACTCGACATTGATCTGGAGCGGCCGCGCAACCGCATCGAACTGGCTGATGATGTCCGCTACAACCACTATCGCCATGAAGTGCTGAGTTTCCTCTACGAGAAGCAGCACAAACCGGTCGAAGGCGACAGCCAAAGCGCAGCACCCGCACAGAAAGCCGCCAAAACAGCCGCTGATGCGCCGCAGTTGGCACAGGACATGCATATAGTTAAGTCAACACCAGGAGAAACGACAGCCTCCACTGCCGCCTGACCCATAACAAAGGCGTTATGGGCTCAGAATAGGCTAAAAAGGCACTTCCTGACGCACCGAAACAAAGCCCAGAAACGGGTAATTGCACCAAATTTGAACAATGGCGTTCAAGCTTTCCCGGCAACGGGACCGTTTGAACGCCATTTTTTTTGCACTTGCTGGCCCAGGAATGGAAATAAAAACTATGACTGATCACACCAAGCTCAACCTGTTTGCCTTTACCGGCAAAATGAAGATCCTGCACATGAGCTGGATCGCCTTCTTCCTGACATTCTTTGTCTGGTTCAACTTCGCGCCGCTACTGGGCGTGATCAAGACATCCCTGGGACTGACCACTGACCAGATCAAGACCCTGCTGATTCTCAACGTCGCCCTGACCATTCCGGCCCGAGTGCTGATCGGCATGCTGACTGACAAATACGGCCCGCGTCATGTGTACGCTGCACTGCTGTTCTTCTGCAGCCTGCCGTGCTTCATGTTCGCCCTGGCCCAGGACTTCACCCAGGCTGCCATCGCCCGTTTCCTGCTCGGCTTTATCGGTGCAGGCTTCGTGGTGGGCATTCGCATGGTGAGCGAATGGTTCCCGGCCAACGAACTGGGTACGGCCGAAGGCATCTACGGTGGCTGGGGCAACTTTGGTTCCGCTGCCGCCGCCATGCTGCTGCCAACCCTGGCGCTGATCTTCGGCGGTGAAGACGGCTGGCGCTATGCCGTGGGCATCACCGGCCTGCTGTGCCTGGTGTTCAGTGTGATCTGGTATTTCAATGTTTCCGACACTCCCAAGGGCTCGACCTACTTCAAGCCCAAGCGTATCGGCGGCATGGAAGTTACCAGCAAGGGCGACTTCGTCTTCCTGCTGATCATGAAAATCCCCCTGTATGCCGCACTGGCCCTGCTGTGCTGGAAACTCTCCCCCAATGGCGTTTCGATCCTGAGCAGCACCACCGCGTTCTTTATCTACGTCGGTCTGGCAGTCTTCTTTGTCTACGACTGCTACGGCGCCTACCGTGTTAACCGGGAAATATTCACCCAGCCCGTACCGGAGATGCACCGCTACAAATTCAAGCAGGTTGCTGTACTGAATGTGCTCTATTTCGCCACCTTTGGCTCGGAGCTGGCCGTGGTATCGATGCTGCCGCTGTTCTTCGCCGACGTTTTCGAACTGGACATGGTCTATGCCGGCCTGCTCGCCTCGGGCTATGCTTTCATGAACCTGATGTCGCGCCCGGCGGGCGGCCTGATCAGTGACCGCTGCGGACGCAAATCCACCCTGCTGGTACTGACCGCAGGCCTGGCCGTCGGCTATGGTGTGATGTCGGTTATCGACAGCAGCTGGCCTCTGGCCCTGGCCGTGATCGCCGCCATGGCCTGTTCGTTCTTTGTCCAGGCAGGTGAAGGGGCCGTCTTCGCGGTGGTACCGCTGATCAAGCGTCGCCTCACCGGCCAGGTTGCCGGCATGACGGGCGCCTACGGTAACGTTGGCGCGGTGTTCTATCTCACCGTGCTGTCACTGGTCAGCTACCAGACGTTCTTCATGGTCATCGCAGCGACTGCAGTGCTCGGATTTGTCGCCCTGCTGCTGCTCGAAGAGCCCCGCGGCCACATGGCTGAAGTGAATGCAGATGGCAGTGTCGAGCTGATCAACGTCTCCTGATCTGCACGCTGACGGGATCTAACCAGGGGGCGCGGCCGTAAGGCTTCGCCCCCTTTTGAGGTGTTGAAACCACAATGATAAACCCGCCCAAGAGCGCCGCCGCCAAGCTGAAAGTCCGCTTCGGTGGCCAGTCGATCGCCGGTGTCAAGCCGCAAAACCAGGATGCCTTTGCCGCCCATGCCCCGGACGACCAGGCACTGCTGCTCAAAGGTGCAGCGGCGGTCATCGCGGACGGTGTCAGCAGCTGCGCCGACTCCCATATCGCCAGTCAAACGGCGGTAACCAGCTTCATTAACGACTATTTCAGCACGCCAGACAGCTGGAGCACCCGTCATGCAGCCGCTCGCGTGGTATCGAGCCTCAACAGCTGGCTGCATCAGCAGAATGCTAGCCGGCTGGGCCACGACGACAGCATGATGTGCACCTTTTCGGCGGTCATCTTCAAATCCAATACGCTGCACTGCTTTCATGTCGGTGACAGTCGAATCTGGCACTGCCGCGGCGCCGAGATGGAACAGCTGACGCGCGATCATGTACACGTTGAACACGGCCGCAATTATTTATCCCGGGCCTTTGGCGCCGACCAGCATCTGGAGCTGGACTACCGTACCCAGACCCTGGAACCCGGAGACCGTATTCTGCTCACCACCGACGGTGTACATGAGCACCTGACGCGGACTCAGATCAGCCAGCTGCTCGCCCGCCACCCCAGCGACCCCGTCGCCGCCAGTGCCCTGCTGATCGAGCAGGCCATGGAAGCCGGCAGTGACGACAACCTCACGGCCCTGCTGATTGAGGTTGATCAGCTGCCGCTGGAAACCCTGGATGAAAACTTTCAGCGCCTCAGTGCGCTGCCCATTCCGCCCGTGCTGAGTGTCGGCAACCGCATCGACGGCTACGAGGTGCTGGATATCATTTTCAGCGGTACCCGCAGCCACATGTACCGCGTCAAGGATCTGGAAAGTGGCCAGGTCTATGTACTCAAGGCCCCCTCGGAGAATTTCAGCGAGGATAACCTCTACCTGGACGGCTTCATGCGCGAGGAGTGGGTCGGGCGCAGGCTGGATCATCCCAATGTGATGAAAACCTTTGCCCCGCCGCACCCCAAGCGCCTGATGTATTACCTGGGCGAGTATATAGAGGGCCAGAACCTGCGCCAGTGGATGCAGGACAACCCCCAGCCACCGCTCGACAAGGTCCGTGACCTGATGCGACAGATTATCGCGGGCTTGCGCGCCTTTCAGCGGGCAGAAATGGTGCACCAGGACCTCAAGCCCGAAAACATCATGATCGATCACGATGGCCGAGTCCGCATTCTGGATTTCGGCACGGTACGTATCGCCGGCATCGAGGAAATGGTTTCACCGCTGGACAAATCCATTCCCCAGGGCTCGGTAAACTATGTGGCACCGGAATACCTGATGGGCCAGCAAGGCAGTTTTCGTGCCGACCTGTTTTCGCTTGCCGTGATCTGCTACGAAATGATCACCGGCCAGCTGCCCTATGCGGAGCCGTCCGTCAAACGCTGTCGCATCGAGCACTATGGCGAACTGCACTACATTCCGGCACTCAAGCACCGCAAGGACCTGCCTTTCTGGATGGAAGGCTGTCTGCGCAAGGCGTTGCAACCCAATCCGATTCATCGCTATAACGCCTACTCGGAGTTCCTGCATGATCTGACCACCCCCAACAGTCAACTCGAGGCCCGAGTACGCGACCAACCCCTGATGACGCGTAACCCCCTGCTCGGCTGGCAGCTCATTGCCGGCGTTCTGCTGCTGACCAACCTGCTGCAGGCGCTACTTTAAAGCCGTGCAGCGGGTGAGTAACGCATGCCGCACTACGGCCCGCACGCGGTGCCATACCGGGGAGCAATGCCGCAAAGGCCCGTCACACACAGGGCGCTTTCGCACCAAAACATGGCACCAAGCCGGGGCTTGCACCCTATTCGGTGCATTACACATCCTGCCGCGGCACCTGAAACCGGCGCTATCACCTTGTAATACAAGTATTTTCAATACTTGGCACGGTCTCTGCTTAATATAAAACAACAAAGCGACGGACTCACAAGAGTCCACTGAACAAAGGCGTTCATCCCCGTGTCATTGCGCACGGCTGATGAACGCCTTTTTTTGTTGATTTTTTATGACGGAGCCGGCAACGGATGGAACAACAGAAACTGGTCATTATTGGTAACGGCATGGCAACCAGCCGCCTGCTCGACGAGCTGTTGAGCCGCGGCGCCAGTAGCTACCAGATCACTGTGTTCGGCGAAGAGCCCGGTGGTGCCTATAACCGCATTCAGCTGTCGCCCCTGCTGGCCGGCGAAACCGATCGCAAATCCATTCAGCTGAAAACCACCGCCTGGTACAAAAGCCACGCCATTACGCTGCATAGCGGCGATGCCGTGGTGCAGATCGACCGGGCACAGCGCCGCGTCATCAGCCAGAACGGCCGGGTATGCGACTACGACCAGCTGATTCTGGCCACCGGCTCGCGCCCGGCCAGCATCGAGGCTGCAAATCAGTCGCTGCCGGGCATCTACGACTTTCGCACCGAGCAGGATGTCGAACAGATCATCGCGCAAAGCGCCTGCAGCCGGGATGCGCTGGTCGTTGGCGGCGGCCTGCTGGGGCTGGAAGCGGCCCACGCCCTGGCCAAGAAAGGCCTGAAAGTCACCCTGATCCATCGCGGCGACTGGCTGATGAATCGCCAGCTCGACCCCCTGGCCGGTGAACTGCTGCGCGCAGAGCTGGCCACGCGCGGCATCCGGTTTGTGCTGGGCGATGAAATCAGTCATTTCGAGGGCGAGCGAGTCCTGCAGGCGGCGGTGCTCAAAAGCGGCACCCGCCTGAACGCCCAGCTGGCCGTTATCGCCACGGGCATTACCCCCAACAGCACCCTGGCACGCGCTGCCGGACTCGACTGCGGCCGCGGCCTGCAGGTCGACGACCTGCTGCGCAGCAGCGATACCGCTATCAGCGCGCTGGGGGAATGTATCGAGCACCGTGGACGGACCTTCGGACTGGTCGCACCGATCTGGGAGCAGGCTCGCCTGCTGGCAGATCGACTGGTCCGGGGTCTGGCCACTCCCTATCGCGATGCACCGGTGCCCACCAAGCTCAAGGTCTCCGGCATCAACCTGTTCAGCGCCGGCGAATACCTGGATGCCCCTGATCTGGACAGCCTGACCTTCAGCGATCCGCACAGCGGCGTTTATCGCAAGCTGCTGCTGCGCAACAACCGCCTGGTGGGCGCGGTGCTCTACGGCGATGCACAGGACGGACAGTGGTACTTCGAACTGATGCAGCGCCAGGCCGACCTCAGCGACCTGAAACCGGCGCTGCTGTTTGGCCGCCCCCCGTGCACCGACGACAACCCGAGCGTGCCCGCCACGCTCGCCATTCAAGAAATCGCCGTATGAACACTGAACACACACTTGCAGATCGATCCAGCTGTACTCGGTCCGTTCCAGCCACAGAATCCGTAACGGGAGTAACCCCATGAACAAAACTAAACTGATCCTGATCGGCAATGGCATGGTCGGTCACCAATTCCTCGCCAGCCTTGCTGAAAGTGGCGCAGCCGACCGCTTTGACGTCACCGTATTCTGCGAAGAACCGCGTCTGGCCTATGACCGCGTCCAGCTGAGCGCTTACTTCTCCGGCAAGACGGCCGAAGACCTGGCCATGGGCCAGCCGGCTCAGTATGCCGAATGGGGCTACAACGTTCGCCTGAACGAAAAGGTCGTGAGCATCGATCGCGAAAACCAGACCGTCACCAGCGACAGCGGTGTGGAACTGGCCTACGACCAGATCATTATGGCCACAGGCTCATTCCCCTTCGTGCCGCCGGTACCCGGCCATGATCGTGAGCACTGCCTGGTCTACCGCACCATCGAGGATCTCGAAGCCATTACCGCCAGCGCCGCCAAGGGCCGCAGCGGTGTAGTCGTGGGCGGTGGCCTGCTGGGCCTGGAAGCCGCCAAGGCACTGCGCGATCTGGGACTGGAAACCCACGTGGTTGAATTTGCGCCCCGCCTGATGGCCGTGCAGCTCGATGATGCCGGCGGCAAGGTGCTGCGCGACAAGATTGAAGACCTGGGCGTGCGGGTACACACCGGCAAGAACACCCAGCAGATCGTGGATGGCGAGAACGCCGTGCACCGCATGGAATTTGCCGATGGCGAAGTGCTGGAAACCGATGTCATCCTGTTCTCGGCCGGCATCCGCCCCCGCGACGAACTGGCCCGCAGCTGTGGCCTGGAAGTGGGCGAGCGCGGCGGTATCGTGATCGACAACGACTGCCTCACATCAGACAAGAACATCTTCGCCATCGGTGAATGTGCGCTCTGGAACGGTCGCATCTTCGGCCTGGTAGCACCCGGTTACAACATGGCCAAGGTCGCTGTTGCCAAGCTGCTGGGCGAAGACAAGCAGTTCCTTGGTGCCGACATGAGCACCAAACTCAAGCTCATGGGCGTGGATGTTGCCAGCATCGGCGACGCCCATGGTCATACGCCGGGCGCGCGCAACTACACCTACCTGGATGAAGCCTGCGGCGTTTACAAGAAAATCGTCGTCAATGAAAGTGGCAGCACGCTGCTGGGCGCGATCCTGGTGGGTGACGCTGAAGATTACGGCACCCTGCTGCAGTACGCCCTGAACGGCATTGAGCTGCCGGAATTCCCGGACAGCCTGATCCTGCCCCAGCGCGGCGGTGACGGCAAACCGGCCGGCCTTGGCGTTGCCGCGCTGCCTGAAGCAGCGCAGATCTGCTCCTGCCACGACGTATCCAAGGGTGATATCTGCCAGGCGATCGATAACGGCGCGACGAATCTTGGCGACGTGAAATCCTGCACCAAGGCGGCCACCGGCTGCGGCGGCTGCGCAGCCCTGCTGACCAACCTGGTAAACCATGAACTGGAAAGCCGCGGCGTGGAAGTCAACCGCAACCTCTGCGAGCATTTCGACTACACCCGCCAGGAACTCTACCATCTGGTGCGCGTAGACCAGATCAAGTCCTTTGACGAGCTGCTGCACAAACACGGCCAGGGCAAGGGTTGTGAAATATGCAAGCCGACCGCCGCCTCCATCCTGGCCTCGTGCTGGAACGAATTCGTGCTGAAAAAGCCACATGTCGGTCTGCAGGACACCAACGATACCTTCCTGGCCAACATGCAAAAAGACGGCACCTACTCCGTCGTGCCCCGTGTCGCTGGCGGTGAGATCACCCCCGACAAGCTGATCGTGCTGGGCCAGGTGGCCAAACAGTTTAACCTCTACACCAAGGTTACCGGCGGCCAGCGTATCGACCTGTTCGGCGCCCGCCTTGAGCAGCTGCCCGAGATCTGGCGCATTCTGGTGGATGCGGGCTTTGAAACCGGCCATGCCTACGGTAAGTCGCTGCGTACCGTGAAATCCTGTGTCGGCAGCACCTGGTGCCGCTACGGCGTCGACGACAGCGTTGGCCTGGCCATCGAGGTGGAGAACCGCTACAAGGGCCTGCGTTCGCCCCACAAGATCAAGTTTGCCGTTTCGGGCTGCACCCGCGAGTGCGCCGAGGCACAGAGCAAGGACGTGGGCATCATTGCCACCGAGAACGGCTGGAACCTCTACCTGTGCGGCAACGGCGGCATGAAACCACGCCACGCCGACCTGTTTGCCACGGATCTCGACAAAGCAACGCTGATCAAATACATCGACCGTTTCCTGATGTTCTACGTCAAGACGGCTGATCGCCTGCAGCGCACGTCCGTCTGGATGGATAACCTCGAAGGCGGCCTGGACTACCTGCGTCAGGTCATCATTGAGGACTCCCTCGGCCTTGGGGCGGAACTTGAAGAACAGATGCAGCAGGTCATCGGTACCTACGAATGCGAGTGGAAGAAAACCATTGAGGACCCTGAAGCCCTCAAGCGTTTCCGTCCCTTCGTCAACTCCGAAGAGACCGACAGTAACGTGGTGTTTGTGATGGAGCGTGACCAGATCCGCCCCGCCACCGCCGAGGAAAAAGCCGCCAATACACCGGCCGTCCCCGTAAAAATGATGGCCAGCTGAGGATTCGACAATGACGACTGACACCCACTTGATTTCTCTGTGCAGCAAAGACGACCTGGTTCCCAACAGCGGCGTCTGTGCGTTGGTGAATGGCCGCCAGGTGGCACTGTTCTACCTGCCGGAAGACGAACAGGTCTACGCCATCGATAATCACGACCCTTTCGGTCAGGCCAATGTGCTGTCCCGCGGCATTGTCGGCTCCATTGCCGATGTGCCGGTGGTGGCGTCACCGCTGTACAAGCAGCGCTTTAGCCTCGTCGATGGCCAGTGCTTCGAAGATGAAGCCGTGAAGCTCGCCACCTGGCAGGTCGAGCTGAAGGATGATGTGCTGCTGATTGACCCGACGCCCCGTTAAGGGGCACTCGGAATCCTGCACGCACTCAAACGGCACCTTTTGCACCGAGGCGGGCCGTCCACCGCCCCGGTCAACACTCGAAAACGCCAATGCCATGGGCATTTCGGGAAAAATAACAAACTGGCATAGTCTTCGCATAACCAATAACAATATATCGAAGAGTGCCGTGCCACCGAGATCTGATTCTCACCGGCCGGCCACTAACGTGGAAGTTGGCAATGGCGCCATCTCCTGCCACCTGGCGGGAGATGGCGTTTTTTTATGCGTGAAACATAATCCACGAGCCCATACACCCAGGTCTAAACGACACGGCTAGCGGAACACCAACATGACAAACATTACCGAGTCCACCGCCCTGACCACCTGCCCATACTGCGGCGTAGGCTGCGGTGTCGAGGCCCGCATTCGCGACGACCGTCTCATCGCGGTGAGCGGCGACACTACGCACCCGGCCAACAATGGCCGCCTCTGCGTCAAGGGCTCGGCACTGCACGAAACCACCGGCCATCAGGGTCGCCTGCTGCACCCCCAGATTCAGGGCCAGCGCGTCAGCTGGGATACGGCACTGGACAAGGTGGCCGACACCTTCGCCCGGCTGATCGATCAGCACGGTCCGGACTCGGTGGCCTTTTACCTGTCGGGCCAGATCCTGACCGAAGATTATTATGTCGCCAACAAGCTCATGAAAGGCTTTATCGGCAGCGCCAACGTCGATACCAATTCCCGCCTGTGCATGTCCTCTGCGGTCGCCGGGCAGAAACGCGCCTTCGGCAGCGATACAGTACCGGCCTGTTACGACGACCTCGACGAGGCCGATTTTGTCCTGCTGGTGGGTTCCAATGCCGCCTGGGCCCACCCCATCCTGTATCAGCGACTGGTGCGCGCCAAGCAGGCACGCCCGCAGATGCAGGTTGTGGTACTGGACCCAAGACGCACCGCCACCTGCGACCTGGCCGACCGCCACCTGGCCCTGAAACCCGGCAGCGATGCCTTTCTGTTCAACGGCCTGCTGAGTTACCTGGCACAGGAAGACGCACTGGATCACACCTATATCGCACAGCACTGCGAAGGCTTTGATGCCGCCCTGGCCCAGGCGCAACGCCAGTGCCCGGACCTGGCCACCACCGCGGCCCACTGCGGCCTCGACCCTGCCGACGTGCAATGGCTGTTCGAACTTTTTGCGCGTACCGAGCGCAGCCTGACGTTTTACTCCCAGGGCATTAACCAGTCATCCTCCGGTACTGACAAGGCCAACGCCATCATCAACTGCCACCTGGCCACCGGCCGCGTCGGCAAGCCCGGCGCCAGCCCGTTTTCCATCACCGGTCAGCCCAATGCCATGGGCGGACGCGAGGTCGGTGGCCTGGCCAACCAGCTGGCAGCCCACATGGACCTGGAGAACCCGAGCCATCTCGAGACCGTCGCCGAGTTCTGGCAGGCGCCGCGCATGGCGAACAAGCCCGGCCTCAAGGCCGTGGACCTGTTTCAGGCGATCGAGCGGGGCGACGTCAAGGCCGTCTGGATCATTGGCACCAATCCGGCCGTGAGCCTGCCGGATTCAGCCCAGGTTCGCCGCGCGCTGCAAAAGTGCGAGCTCGTTGTGGTCAGCGACTGCGTCGAGCAGACCGATACCACAGCCCTGGCCGATGTACTGCTGCCGGCCACCACCTGGGCCGAAAAGAATGGCACCGTCACCAATTCAGAGCGCCGCATATCGCGCCAGCGCGGCTTTCTGAAAGCCCCGGGCGAGGCACGCAACGACTGGCAGATTATTTGCGATGTCGCCGCACGGCTCGGCTTTGGCGAGGCCTTTGCCTATGAGCATCCGGCGGACGTATTTCGCGAGCACGCCCGCCTTTCGGGCTATCAGAATGCGGGCAGCCGCGACTTCGATATTTCTGCCCTGGCCGATCTCTCCCGCACCCAGTACGACGCACTTGCACCAATCCAGTGGCCCGTGACCGAAGCGAGCCCCGAAGGCACGGCGCGCATGTTCGCGGACGGACATTTTTTCACGCCATCTGGCCGTGCCCGTCTGCTTGCGATCGAGGCACGCATGCCAGCCGGTCGCCGCAGCGAAGGCGACTTCGTGTTCAATACCGGACGCAGCCGGGATCAGTGGCACACCATGACCCGCACCGCGCGCAGCCCTCGCCTGCTGGATCACTGCGACGAGCCCTACGTTGAAATCAGCAGCCAGGATGCGCAACAGCATCGTATTCGCAACGGTGACCTGGTCAGCCTTGGCGCGCAGGACGCCACGTTTATCGGCCGCGCCCGTATCAGCCCGAATCAGCAGATGGGATCGCTGTTTGCACCCATTCACTGGAATGACCGTTACGCCTCACACGGCTGCGTCGATGCCCTGGTGGCCGCCGTGACCGACCCGGTGTCGGGGCAACCGGAACTGAAACAGAGCCCGGTGCGCCTGCAGGGGCTGCGCCCGCGCTGGCAGGGCATGCTGCTGAGTCTCGACGCCATCAAGACCCCGGCCAGCGAATACTGGAGCCGCGTTACGCTGGAAAAGGGCGAACGCTATGCCCTGGCGGGCTTCAGTGAAAGACCCGACTGGTCCGCCTGGGTCAAAAGCTGGCTGCCCGCCAGCAGCGACATGATTGAACTGCTCGACAGCCGTGCCAATCACTATCGCGCCGCGGCCTTTCGGGACGGGCGCCTGCTGTGGGTATTTATTGCCAGCTGCGACGCTGAACTGCCACCACCGGCCTGGCTGTCGACCCAACTGGGCCTGCGGCTCAATAGCAAGGAGCGCATGCAAGTACTCTCTGGCCGGGCCAGCGAGGGGGCACCGGATCAGGGCGCAATCATCTGCTCCTGTTTCCAGGTGGGGGAAAAACGCATTCGTCAGGCGATGAAAGAAGGCGCCAACTCGGTGGAGTCCCTCGGCGAAGCTCTGTGCTGCGGTACCAACTGCGGCTCCTGCATTCCAGAGCTCAAGGCGCTGCTGGCGCACGCCTGAGGCAAGGCTGTGTCAGCGGTCTTCCCCCATGGGATGCAGCAGAGGAATCTTGGCAGTGGTTTTCAGCAGCCGCTCGGCCTGCGTCAGGTCGAGCGGCTTTGAAAACAGAAACCCCTGCCCGATATCGCAACCGAACTGGCGCAACAGACGCCACTGGGATTCGACCTCCAGCCCCTCTGCCACAACCTTCATGCCAAGTGCATGACCCATCTGAATAATGGTGCGGACCACCATCGCATCGTTGGCATGCTTTTCGATCTCATCGATAAAGCACTTGTCGATTTTCAGCGTCGCGACCGGAAAACGGGTCAGATAACTGAGGGAACTGTAGCCGGTACCAAAGTCATCAATCGTCAGCGACAAGCCCAGCGACCGCAGCTGTTCCAGCCGCGGCATCACCAGCGTCAGGCTTTCCGCCAGCAATGACTCGGTGATCTCGAGCTCCAGGGTGGAGGGGTCAATACCGCTTTTATCGATCATTTGCCGCGTGTAGCTGACAATGGACTCATCCACCAGCTGACGTACCGAAACGTTTATCGCCATGGTCAGGGAACGACCTGCAATGGCCTGAAAGCGGGCCAGATCCTCGCACCCTTTCCTGAGGGCAAAACGCCCCAGATCCTCAATCAGCCCGGTTTCTTCAGCTACCTTGATAAACTCGCTGGGGCCGACCGCGCCGAGCGCGCGACAGTCCAGGCGCATGAGGGCTTCAAAGCCCAGCACCTCCCCGCTTTCAAGCGAGTTTTTGCTCTGGTACACCATATAGAGGTCGCCGTTCTGCAGTGCCAACGGCAGCTGATGCTCGATCTCAAGCCTGCGTTTCATGCGCTTGTCGAGCTCGGCATCAAAAAAGGTATAACGACAGCGGCCACAACGCTTGGACTCGTACAGCGCAAGGTCGGCATCACGAATCAGGCCCTGAGCATCAGGACTGTCGATCGGATAGCGGGAGATACCGATGCTCACCGACATGCTCAGATTCTTGCCCTGCAACGGCATGGGGCAGCGAAAAGCAGCCAGGATACTGTCTGCCACCTGCTCGATCTGCTCACGGTGCTCATAACTGAAATGAATCAGGAATTCGTCGCCGCTCATGTGCGCCAGGTGTCCCCGTCCTTCCAATACCTGCTGCAATCGCTGTGCGACCTTGACCAGCACCTGATCACCGAACAAATGTCCAAAGGTATCGTTGATCTGCTTGAAGTTATCCAGGTCCAGGTACAGCAGCGCCACCTTATCATGGCTGCTCCAGGCGTGCTCCAGCGCCTGCGTTATCTCTTCGCTGGCCCGGCGCCGGTTCGGCAACTGCGTCAGCGAATCGAAATTGGCCTGCTGATAAAGCAACGCCTCGGCGGCTTTTCGTTCGGAGATGTCCTGACCGATCAGGATAAAACTGACGCTGTCCGAATCGGGCATTTCAACCAGCGAAATCGAGAACTCATACCATTGTTCAGTGCCGGCCCGTTTGCGCTCGCCGTACCAGCTGCCCGTATCCAGCACCTTGTTCTGTATCTGCTCCAGGTCATCACAGAGCATATCGTGGGGCGAAAAATTCGTCACCGCCACACCTTTGAGGCGCGACTCGTCCTGCTTGACGTCGCCCTCAAATCGGCGATTGGCATATTCGATACACCAGTTGCTGTCGGTCACAACAACACTGTCCTGGCTCTGTTCAATCGCCTGGGACAGCTTGAGCAGATTTCCCTCGGCGGCGACACGTTCATTCACCAGCCGCGTACCCGCCAGCCAGATCAGGCGGTAAACCAGCATGGCAACCAGCAGGAAAATGGCCACGACGATGCCGACCGACTGAACCTCGCCCAGCCACAGCCAGAACAGCTGGCTCAGGGGCAGAAATGCAGCGGATATAAACTGATACTCGGGCAGCAGTTGTGACTGCACGACAACCGATTCACCATCGAGGGTGAGTGAAAATGCATTGCCACTCATACCATAGCCCGCGCGCAGGCGGAGCTCGTCCAGGGTCTGGGTATCAACCTTCGTGTTGTCCAGCTCACGCAGCAGGCCGCCCGTCATGGGGTGGGCATAGCGCAACTTGCCATCATCCGCCAGCAGCCATAGCCGTGTATCGTTGCGACGCTGCAGACTGTGCCAGATGGAATCTGGGCCATTGATACTGTAGAGCGCCACCGCCAGCGCCAGCACATTACCGTCCTTGTCGGGCAAGGCCAAAAATGCAGGCAGCAGCGCATCCGAATCGGCATTCAGGCGAAAGGAGGCTCCCAGCTTCAGGCGTTCGGTATAACGAGCCTGGGTAATGGCATCACTTGAGTTCAAACTCAGATCCGGCGCAATATCAGCGCCAACACCCAGCAACAGCTCACCGCTGCGATCGAGCACTGCGAGTCCACGGATTTGCGGCACGGTACCGGACAGGCTATCCAGGGCAGCCTGCAGCTCTGAACGGCGTAGCCTGTTGTCCCGCACCAGCGGTGCGCCAACGGACATAAGCAGCTGTTCCTGCACGCGAAAAAACGCTTCTGTGTGTTCGATAAAGGTTGCGTTCTGCTGATGCAGTTCCGTTGTCACGCTACGCTGGACGCTCTTCCAGCTGAACCAGCCATAGGAAACGACCGACAACAGCACAAGCAGTGACAAGATCAACATCGTTAGGCGCATTGGCCTGAAATTATCAGTCATAACTGCGTTCCAGCCCCCAGCTTGGGGTGTTCTGCCTGACAGCATCGAGTTGTAACGATACAGGCTTCGCCATCAATGGCGCCGAGTGCACCGGGAAGAATCTCCTAAAACACTATAAGTGGTTAATCCATATACTGCATCCCCGGGCAAGTGATGGGGGGGGGGTAATTGTTGCAATAACCAGTTTACCGATGCACAACTCAGGGATACCCTAGCGCACTTTCACGGATCGAGAGACAGCGGCCCCATGTACAACCTGCGCCTGAAAGCCAACCTGCTGCTACTCCTGGTCGCGGCGATCTGGGGACTTGCCTTTGTTGCCCAGCGCGTGGGCATGGACCATCTGGGTCCCTTTGGCTTCAATGCCGCCCGGTTTTTACTCGGCGCCCTGTCGCTGCTGCCGCTGACACTCCTGTTCCGCGCCCGACCCCATCAGGCCGAGCTGGGTCCACTGCTGCGTGGCGGCCTCGCGGCAGGCAGCCTGCTGTTCTGTGGTGCCTCGCTGCAACAGGCCGGCCTGCTTTACACCACCGCCGGCAACGCCGGCTTTATCACCGGCCTCTACATCGTTCTGGTACCACTGGCCGCCCGCATGCTGGGACAACCCGTTAATCGCAGCATCTGGGCCGGCGCATCGCTGGCTCTGGTGGGTCTCTATTTCCTCAGTATCAATGAAGCCATGATCATTAACCGGGGCGACCTGCTGGAACTGGCCGGTGCGGCTTTCTGGGCGGCCCATGTGCTGATTATCGGCCGCCTCGCGCCCCACCTGGACGGTTTGCGTTTGTCGATTACTCAGTTCCTGGTGTGCGCGCTGCTCTGCCTTGCCGTGGCCCTGATATACGAGCAGGACAGCTTTACGCCCGCCAACCTGATTGCCGCCTGGCAGCCCATCGCCTATGCCGGGTTGCTGTCGGTGGGGGTCGCCTATACGCTGCAGGTCTATGCGCAAAAGCACTCGCCCGCCGCGCATGCGGCTATCATCATGAGCCTGGAGGCTGTCTTCGCCGCGCTTGGCGGCTGGCTGCTCCTCAGCGAAGCCCTGACCGACCGCGCCATGGCCGGCTGTGCCCTGATGCTGGCGGGCATGCTGCTGGCACAGCTGCCCTCACGTCGCGCCAGAACCTGACCTTACGCCACTGGCCGCGGCCGGTGATGAAGCAAACACTGAGTACCAAGGAGTATCGGAATGCCTGAGAAAATCCCCGTGAATATCATTACCGGATTCCTTGGGGTCGGCAAAACGACGGCCATCAACGCGCTGCTGGCGCAGAAGCCCGCCGATGAGCGCTGGGCCGTGCTGGTGAACGAGTTTGGCCAGATCGGTGTCGACCAGGCGGCCATGCCCGATGCCGACGGTCTGCATATAAAGGAACTGGCGGGCGGTTGCATCTGCTGCGCACTGGGACCGGCGCTGCGGGCAGGACTTGCCACCCTGATCCGTACCGCAAAGCCGCAGCGGCTGATTATCGAACCCACCGGCCTCGGCCATCCCGAGGGTATTATCGACACCCTGCAAAGCGGCAGCTTTAAGGATGCGCTGGATCTGCGTGCCATCATTTGCCTGCTGGATCCACAGCTACTGGAGGACCCGCGGGTGATGGCCCACGAAACCTTCCAGGATCAGCTCAATCTGGCAGACATCGTCGTACTCAACAAACTGGATCTTGCGTCCGAGGCCCTGGTCGACAAGGCGCTACAGGGCCTGCAGGGGCTATTCCCGCCCAAGCAACGCGTTGAACAGGCTCGCCACGGCCATTTTGACATCGAGCTGCTGGACCTGATCCGCGACGACACCCTGGCGGCCCAGTTTCCCGACAGCCACAGCAAACAGCAGGATCAAGCGCCCGCGATGTCCCCGCTGCAGCCGCTGGTGCTGCCCACCGTCGGTGCGCCCATACGGCGTATCGGCCAGGGTGTAGACTTTGTCAGCTGCGGCTGGGTATTCCACCGCGATGAGGTGTTCGACTATGACCGGCTGGAGGCAGTACTCAACAGCCTCGAAGGCGCCCTGCGTATCAAGGGCGCCTTCAGAATCGGCTATGTCTGGGTGTTTTATAACCGCGTGCTCGAGCACCACGACATCGACAAAATCGCCTGGCGACGAGATTCACGTATTGAAATTATCGCCCCAGAAGCGCTGGACTGGGACCACATCGAACAACAGCTGCAGGGCTGTATCGAATCTCGCTAGCAGCCTGTCGGGCTTGGCCGTTCGTAGCGAGGGAAAGTCCGTTTTGAGGCAGTTTTTGGACTCTTTTGAGGCGAATAGTGGTTCTATTTAACACTTGGAACGAAGTGGAAAGAACCGCTTTAGCGGGGTCGCAGGCCGAGGAGCCTGCGACGAGTAATAAAGAGTACGAAAAATGACCCCTCTTTACCGGAGAGAAGCGGCTGTTCCGCAGTAGAACAGTGTTAAGTCCGACAGGCTGCCAGGGCGGCGCTGCGACATTCAACCACAGGGACATCGCAGCGTCGCCAAGCTACACTGTGCCCCTGCAATGAACGAGCCTGCTATGTTTCCAGTGTCCCGCCAGCAGCGCGCCCTGCTGATCATACTGCTGACCGGCGCCTGCCTCCTGGCCAGCGTCATTCTGCTGCCGCGCATGATGGCGTCGCCGCAGGCCCCCAGCCTGAGCACGGCGCCTGGCTGCGACCTGTCAGCCGGCCCCTGCACGAGCCTGGGCACAGAACGGTCCATGACACTGACACTGGCTTCAGGACCTGCGCGGGCGGGTGAGACTGTGCTGTTCAGCCTGCAGCTGAAAGGTATACGGCCAAGGTCCGTCACGCTGCAGCTGGAAGGCCGGGATATGTACATGGGCATCAATCGTCTGCAGCTTGAAGAATCCGCCGACCAGCCTGGCCTCTGGCTGGGCTCAACCGAACTTGCCATCTGCACCACACGCCTGATGCAGTGGCGGGCACGTATCGAAGCCCAGACGGCCACAGCCCCCATCACCGCCCACTATGAGTTCAGCGCCCAATGAATAACAACCTGAAAACATTGCGTACCCTGCTGATCATGAGCGCACTGCTGCTGGCAGGCATTGCCAGTGCGCTTCTGCTGCGACCGTCACCTGCAGGGCAGGCCCTGGGCACACGCCTGGGTGGGGACTTCAACCTGATGTCTGCCGAGGGGCCGACGACACTGGCAAACTTTCGCGGTTATCCCAGCATCCTCTATTTCGGCTATACCGCCTGCCCCGATGTCTGCCCCACATCCCTGGCCATCATGGCGCAGGGGTTTCGCAGCCTCAGTCCGGATGAGCAGTCGCGGGTACGCGGCATCTTTGTCAGCGTCGACCCGAAACGTGACACGCCCGAATCCCTGGCAGCCTACAGCGCCTTCTTCCACCCCAGCCTGGTGGGGCTGACCGGCAGCGAGGCTCAAATCGATACGATTACCAAGCGCTACGGCGCCTACTATCACATCAGCGAACAAACCGACTCGGCGCTGGGCTACACGGTTGATCACAGCTCGCGACTGTACCTGATCGACAGCGACGGTCAGCTGCTTGAGGTCCTGAGCGACTCAATAAATCCGGACGAGCTCGCCGCCAAGCTGCGCGCACTGCTTTAACCCCCGACAGGAGATCCGCCATGCCCCCTTCACTGCCACGCCTCGCATCCCGTTTGGGCCTGCTGGCAGGCTTGCTGTGTGTACCCACCGCCTTCGCAGACGTCGAGGTGGCTCACGGCTACGTGCGGGCGGTGCCGCCCGGGCAGAGCATCAGTGCCGCCTACCTGGTGCTGAAAAACACGGCCGACCGCCCGGTACAGCTGCAAAGCGCTCACTCAAAGGGGGCGCAGACGGTCGAGCTGCATCAGAGCATGGAGCAGGATGGCGTCATGCGCATGCGCGCGATCAAGCAGGTGGAAATACCGCCGGGGGGCGAGTATCGATTGCAGCCTGGCGGCAATCATCTGATGCTGATGGGTCTCAAGCAACCGCTTAATGCCGGCGACAGCCTGGACATAAACCTGTCATTCAGTGACGGGCAGCAGTTGCAGCTGCTGTTGCCTGTGCGCTCCCCAATGGACGCGTCCCCAGCACGCACCGGTGCAGCCAGGCGGGATGGAATGTCGCATGACATGCACACCGGAATGGATCACGCCATGCCCCATGAACAGGGCGATAGCATGCATGAGGAAATGGGCGAGGATTCGCCTCACGGCATGCAGCATTCCCACACTGACGAGACACACCACACCCACTGATTGCCGCCGCCTGCTGCGGCCACGGCTCAGCCAGTCGCCCGCTCGGGCTGAGCCTCACAGTCAGCTTCACTTTCGTGTTGCAGTCTAAAAGACTCCGGCCGCAGTGGGTCCGTGTTATAGAAAGCGCGCAGCGCATCGACCAGCATCCCGGCCCGCTCGGGCAGTCCTGTGTCGAGATACTGCAGCACCTGACGCTGAACCCGCCGCTCAAAATCACGGCTGGCGCCGATTTCTGCCGACAGGTTGTCGGCGCTGAAATGAAAGCGCAGACCACAGGCGACGGAAAACATCCATTCCAGGGCCTGGGGCTTCACTTCCACACTCTCGAACAGCGCCTGCTCCTGCGCCGTGCGGCCATCAGGCTTGTACCAATAGCCGAAGTCGACCAGGGTGCGCCGCTTCGCACCCGCCACGCACCAGTGGGAAATTTCATGCAGGGCGCTGGAAAAAAAGCCGTGGGCAAAAATAATCCGGTGCTGTCCGCAGGCATCATCCGCCGGCAGGTACAGGGGCTCATCATCGCCGCGCACCAGAATGGTATTGAGACTGCGCTCAAACAAACCGTTAAACAGCCGGATCAGATCCGGGTATTGATGCTCGCCCATCACTCGAATTTCTGCCATGTATCCTGTTTCAGCCACCAGCTGTCGCCATTGCGCCGATCCAGCCGCGCAGCCACATAACCCTTGATATCATTGTCAGCCCGGGTGAGCTGAACTTCGTATTCGGAACGCTCAAGCGGCACGGTTTCAAGCAGCGGCTGCCAGGCGCCCTGGTCGGCCAGCCATGACTCGCCGTTAAAGCGGTCATAACGAATCAGTATCCATTGCCCTGCGCCTGTATAGTCAGCGGCAATACGATATCGATCCCCCACACCGCTCAAGGACAGCTCATTGGCGATCTGGCTCAACTGGTCGATCAGCCCGGCCAGCTGTTCAGGCGCCGCACTCACGGAGGGTGCATCGGAAGCGCCACCGTCCTCAGCGCCTGCCTGGCTGGCGTCGCTGCTCAACATCTGCAAGCGCGCCAAAGCGGTATTGGACTGCTCCGACAGCTCGGCGCCCTGTGCCTTGATCTGGATAAGTTGCTCTTGCACCAGGGTCAGCCGGTTGGCCAGGGTATCGAGATTGCGCTGCAAAGCCTCGTCGCCTGGCGTAGCGGAGGCACCCGCCGCTGAGTTTTCGGCGCTGGACTGCCCCGACCGCACCGGAGCAGCGGACGCCGGCGCCGACTCTTCAGGCGCCGACTCACCGGCCTGCTGCCCGGTAGCGGTATCGCCAGCACCGGGGGTTGCAGCGACAGACGACGGGGCTCCCCCGGGCGCAGTGGCATTAGCCACGCAACCACCAAGCAATAATGACGCCAGCAGCATCCAGCTGATCTGTTTCACATTCATCCCCATTTTGCTGAACGCTCGTGCATGGTCGGTATCCCAATGGGAAACCGACGCACAAAGTTGTCAAGAAGGCGCACATTATTACCGCCCCGACAGATCTTGTCACCACATGCAGGGGGACACAAAAGTGAGGCGAACGCCTCAGGGCTTGATGGTCAAGGACTGCAGCATGTACCAGCAGCTCAGCAAGGACATAACGGCGGACAAAATGCTGTCAACGCCCGTGCGGGCCATCTGAAGGCGGGCCTGCTCATTCGGCGCCGCTAACCCGATGGCCTCCTGCAGCGCCTCGAACGACTTAAACAACGCCTGGGCACCGGCCACGATATCGGCGACGATCAACTGCTTGTCGGTGTCTGCACTGCAGGCAAAAAGCACATCTGTCGTCATGCTGAACACCTCGGCCAAATCTTCATTGCCACCGCGGATTTCGCCGGAGTCGTAATGTGCATCGATAATGGAGCTGCACACCTGCACGGCGATTTTATGCGCCGTGCCCAGCAGCCGACGCGGCTCCATGTCGTCCTGACTGAGCCGGTACCACCCCTTGAACAGCTTTTCCAGCGCGATGGCTTCATGGTGGGCTGGCACATCCGCAGGTGCACCGCTGAGGTCTCTGGCCAAGTCGTCAAACTGCTTGCGGATCAATTCCTGCCGCTCGACCTTGCTTGGCGACGTGTCCTTCAGAAACTGCCACAGATCATTCAGGTTTTCATGCTCAAGCACCAGCGCCGGCACATGATTACTCAGCACCTTCTCGGCCATCAGGCTATCGCGCAACACCTTGTATCGAGCCGCCCGGGTAGGACCACCGGCGATAAAATCCAGTAGCAGTCCGCGCAACTCCTTTACCATCTCGAGCAAAGCGCCCGGACGACCTTGATTGTCACTCATGTATGAATGCCTCTTCCAATCCCTGTATGAAGACGCGCGTGCAACGCAGGCACCGAAGGCTCCGCGAGCATTCGACACTTCCGGTGCCACGCCAGCGCAAAGTGTAGCACGACACTATCACCATGGTCGCAGCTGTAAACTCTTGCGCGCACACCGCGCCAAAACCTGCAAAATGAGATTCAGTTATGCAGCATAGCTGAACGCCAAAGACATCAGGCTGCGTTCAGCTGCAAAGCCCCGAAAACGGCAATAAAACTTTACAGTGACAGTATGTCGATGCGCCCGCCCGGCGTGGCAGCGGTATCATCTGACGCTGCGATACCGTGGGCAAAGCCCAGCTGCAGGTTGGCAAAATCGAACAGCTGCGTATCCGCCAGGTGGCTGGGCACCACATTCTGCAAGGACCGGAACATGGTCTCGATACGGCCAGGATGACTGCGATCCCAGCCTTGCAGCATCTCCTTTATCACCTGGCGCTGCAGGTTTTCCTGGGAGCCACATAGATTGCACGGAATGATGGGGAACTGCTTAAGGCCGCTATAGGCCTCAATATCCTTTTCCCGCGAGTAGGCCAGCGGCCGAATAACCATGTTCTTGCCATCATCGGACACGAGCTTCGGCGGCATGGACTTGAGCTTGCCACCAAAGAACATGTTCAGGAAAAAGGTTTCCAGAATGTCGTCACGATGATGCCCCAGCGCGATCTTGTTCGCGCCGATTTCATCGGCAAAACCGTACAGGGTACCGCGGCGCAGACGCGAACAGAGACCGCACGTAGTCTTGCCCTCGGGCACCAGCTCCTTGACGATCGAGTAGGTATCACGCTCAACGATATGGTAGGGCACGCCGACCGAGTCAAGATAGGCTGGCAGTATATGCTCGGGAAAACCCGGCTGCTTCTGATCGAGGTTGACCGCAATCAGCTCAAAACTGACAGGCGCACTTTTCTGCAGATTCAGCAGAATATCCAGCATGGTGTAGGAGTCTTTACCGCCGGACAGGCAGACCATCACGCGGTCACCGTCCTCGATCATCCTGAAATCCTCGATCGCCCGCCCCATCTCGCGACGCAACCGCTTCTGCAGCTTGTTCAAGCGGAGTTTCGTTTTGCGCTCGGCACTGCTCGCTGCCTGCGGCTCAGCGGACAACGCAGCATCTGACTGCAGCGACTCTGAAGAAAGGCCCTCAGACGCCAGTTCAGCAGGGATGGCAGGGGATGTCGGATCGCTCGGGACCTCGTGGTACAGGATATCGCTCATGGGTTGGCATCGGTCGGAATTTGAAGAGGCGCAGATTATAACGAACTCGCGGCCAATGCGCAGCCATCCAGACCCACCGTGAACCTGCAGCCCTCTCGACGCCGGCGCCCTGCGCAGCGGTCACCCTACTGCCAGTTGATTTCGACGGCAGTCCGCGGCCCCAGCACCACCTCGTCCAGCGATTGCGGCATCACCGCCTGACGCTCCGACAGTGCCAGCCGGCCGGCCATGATTTCGGCCTGCAGCTGCGGATAGCGCGGTACTTGATTGGGCTGTGCAAACCCGTCTGGCCAGAGCGGATAACCGCTGGCGAGGTCATATTTGTCCATGGCCCCAAGGGTATGCAGGAGTTCATGCACCACCACCATGGCATTCTGCCCGTCAAAGCGGGGGTCCGCGAACGCATTGACCAACCCGATAAGGCCTTTTTGCAACCCCAGGGAATGCGCCAGAACATCCCGGTTTTGCGGCGAATGGTAGCGCACAAAAATACGAATGTCGGGCTCGGGCCCGGTCCAGTTATCATGCCGCCAGGCCCACCAGCGCATTGAAAGGCTCCAGCGAACGCTGTCCAGTAACGACGGACTCTGCCCCAGCTCAGGCGGCTGCGCCTGCACCTGGTCCGCCAGCTGCACGATGACAGGCTCATCCAGCAAGACCCCGTAACGCACAGCTTCACGCTCGAAAAACTGGCCGATACTGGAGAACTGCTCCGCCACCAGGGTATCGACGTAGTGCTGAGTATCCGCACGACCATCGCCGTTAAGTGGATAAATGACCACCCAAAGGGATTCCTGCCAGTCGGTGGTTCGAACGCGGGATAACCAGGTGTTCGTCGCGACCACCAGCAAGATCAGCAGCAAGATCGAAATACGCAACCGTCGAAAAGTACGCGCGCTCAGCATAGTCACATCCTTATGATTTATCCCCGGCAGCGGTGCCTGCTCCAACCATCACCCAGATGGGCTCAGTGATCAAGCCTGAGACCCACCCGCACGCAACGCAGCAGCCCCATGTCATAGGCACCGCCGAGTGCTTCATGCACGGGCTTGAGCGCGGCACCGAAGTCGCGTTCACACTCAAGCATCACCTGCTGAATGTGGCGGACTTCAGCCTCCGGCAGCTCGACCACCTCGGCCATTTCAAGCAGTCCCTGCTGAATAGCCCGCGCCAGCTGACCGAAGATGGCATTCGTCGACAGCTTAAGCTGCAGCGCCACCTGCTCCACTGTCATGCCGCTACGAAACAGCAGCAGCGCTTCGTCGGAGGCCGCAGGCTCGGTCTGGCCGGCGCTTTCATGCTGTTCAATCACCGCCAGGAACTGGCGCCCATACATTTCAAGCTTGCGCTCGCCGATACCATTGAGCCTGCGCAACTGAACGTCGTTCAGCGGCCTGTGCATCACCATTTCCATCAGGGTGGCATCGTGGAAAATCACATAAGGCGGCACATCCTGCGCTTCGGCCAGCGCCTTGCGCGCCGCTCGCAAATCGTTCCAGAGCGCGTAGTCACTGGCCTCGAGTTTGGACTGCGGCACCGAGCTGCGAGTAAAGCGACTCTGCGTGCGGGATTCGCGTCTCAGTTCGAGCTTTTGCTCGCTGCGCAACACCGCACGGCAGGCCTCGGTCAGGTGCAGCACACCATGGCCCTGGGCATCCACTCCCAGGTAGCCCCGCGCTACCAGCTGACGAAACACCGAACGCCACTGGTTTCGATCCAGGTCCTTGCCGATGCCAAAGGTCGACAGGCGATCATGCCCCCGCTCTCGCAGCTTTTCACTGGCACTGCCCAGCAGGATATCGATGACGTGATTTACACCAAAGCGCTGGCCCGAGCGATAGACCGCCGACAGCGCCTTGCGGGCCGCCTCGGTGCCATCCCATACCGGCACCGGCTCCAGGCAGGTATCGCAATTGCCACAGGGCGCATGATCCTGCTCACCAAAGTACGCCAGCAGCGTCTGGCGCCGGCAACTGGTGATTTCACACAGCCCCAGCACCGCTTCAAGCTTCTGCCGCTCGATCTGCTTTTGCTGCTCGGGCGCCTGGGAGCCCTCCAGCATCTGGCGCAGAAAGATAACGTCCTGCAGGCCATACACCATCCAGGCGTCAGCCGGCATGCCGTCACGCCCGGCACGCCCCGTCTCCTGGTAATAGGCTTCAATACTTTTCGGCAGATCCAGATGCGCCACAAAGCGCACATTGGGCTTATCGATCCCCATGCCAAACGCAATGGTGGCCACCATGACCAGCCCTTCCTCGGTCAGGAAGCGGTGCTGATTATGCGCCCGCAGCTCCGTCGATAACCCGGCATGGTAAGGCAGCGCATTGAACCCGCGCTCGCACAGCCAGGCCGCGGTATCCTCCACTTTCTTGCGTGACAGGCAATACACCACGCCGGCATCCTGCGGGTGTTCGTCACGCATAAAACGCAGCAGCTGGTCTTTTGCCTTGTCCTTCTGGCCGATGCGGTAGCGAATATTGGGCCGATCAAATCCCTGAATAAAGCGCGCGGCCTGATCCAGCTCCAGACGCTCGACAATTTCCTGCTGTGTTCGCCCGTCTGCGGTTGCCGTCAGGGCAATGCGCGGCACACCGGGAAAGCGCTGGCGCAATTGGCTGAGCTGCATATACTCGGGCCGGAAATCGTGCCCCCACTGCGACACGCAGTGCGCCTCGTCGATGGCAAAGAGCGCCAGGGTGCAGTGCGACAACAGATCAAGCGTGCGTGGCTGCAGCAGCCGCTCGGGCGCGATATAAAGCAGGTCCAGTTCGCCACTGCGCAGTGCCTGTTCGGTACGGCTGCGCTCGTCAAAGCTGACCGCCGAGTTCAGACAACCGGCGCGGATTCCCCACTGAGACAGTGCGCTGACCTGATCCTGCATCAGGGCAATCAGTGGCGACACGACCACCGCAGTCCCCTCGCGCAGCAAGGCTGGCAATTGATAGCAGAGGGACTTGCCCCCGCCGGTCGGCATGACCACCAGCAAATCCTGACCGCCCACCAGGCGGCTGATTACGTCCTCCTGTGGAGAGCGAAACTGGTCATAGCCAAAAACGTCTTGCAGTACCCGAAGTGCGTGTTCCATCATGGGCCGGCATTATCCGGCAAGCTCAGCGCCCTGTCACTTGAATTTCCCCGCAGGCGGTTGCCGGGGTGAATCAGGTGGACGGATTTTAATTTATTCTTACCTCTTTAAGTCCTTAGGCGGTAGAATCGCTGCAACCAAACCGGAATCTGGACAACCCCATGTCAATGCCCCCTATTGCCCAGCCACTGAATGACGAAGAGCTGGACCGACTCGAGGAATTCCTGTTCTCCGACGCTGTATCCGAAGAGTCCCTCGACCTGATCGGAATTCATGGACTGTTCTGTGCCTTGAGCATCAGCCCCGAGCCCGTACCCGAGTCCGAGTGGCTCGCGCTGCTGCTCGACGGAGAGCCCAAGTGGAAATCCGACGCCGAACGCACCGAAATCGCAGGACTGCTGCGCCAGTGGTATCAGTCTATTGGCAATGACCTTTACAGCGATGAAGAAGTCGACCTGCCGTGCGATATCACGCTGGAGCTCGACGAAGAAGACAAGGAATCCGGCGTCGCACCGCTGACGCTCTGGGCCGAAGCCTTTATGGAAGGTGTCTTCCTGCATGAAGAGCTCTGGTTCAGCCCCGAGCGCGAAGAGCAGGTTGCCGAACTGCTGCTGCCGATCATGGTCGCCTCTGACCTGTTTGAAGAAGATGACTTCAAGCAGATCCGCCGCGACAAGCGCCTGAGCGAAGAAATGGTGCGCCAGATTCCGGAGCTGCTGGTTGATCTCTACCTGGTCTTCCACGCCCCCGAAAAGTGACCGCCAGGGAGGGTGGAAATGCTGATTTTGTCGGGAACAAAAATCAGTGAACTGCCAGGGAGGGTGGAAATGCTGTCGTTGCCGGGAGCTAACGACAGTGAACCGCCAGAGAGGGTGGGAATGCTGATTTTGTCGGGAACAAAAATCAGTGACCCGATGCTGCTTCGCGCATTACAAAAAAGCCTCATCCAGTTGAACGGATGAGGCTTTTTTATATCGGATCGAGCAATAAATCAGTGAATCAGCCCAGAATGCAAAAAGGCAGGGCCTGAGTTACAGGGCCTGCCTGGGGAAGTACTGAAGCACTACTGCTAATGCCTGATGGTCTGAAGACCATTTGGAGATCGAACTGTGATTGTAGATGACACTCAGTTAAGCCCTCCCTTCCGATAAAGTTAGATTCAACATATCACAGTAAAACCCACCTGTCCCATAAAAATTACATGCCCTGAAACGCCCCGAAGCAGCAACCGTGATATCTAGTAGGCTACGCGGGTAACGCCGGCAGACTCCAGCAGCCGTACACGCTCACCCGGGCGAAAAAACTGTCCGCCGTCCACTTCCTGCACCAGCGAGATGGTTTCGCCGCTATCCAGACGTACCGTGACTTCCTGCCCCTGCTTGCGTGTCGCGGCGGATTCAATCTTGTTGCCCAGCACACCGCCGGCGACGGCACCGATCACGGCACCCACGGCCCGACCACTGCCACCACCGACATTGCTGCCGGCGATACCGCCGACAATGGCACCGGCGCCGGTGCCTACGGCGCCATCAGTGCGCCCTTCAATGACGACCGGTGTTACCGAATCCACAACGCCATAGCGAACGTAGTGAACCTGGCGCGCCTCTGAGCGCGAATAGCTGGTGCCTGTCAGACTGGGTCCTGCACAGCCTGACAGCATCACAGCACCAAGCACTACAGTCGCCCAACCTGAAATATATTTCATTGCCACTCCCTCATCATCGGATTCTCAACACTATCTGACTGATCAACGACCAAATATACTCACGAATTTTGCGATGCCAGGGACGCGCATGCCAGGCTTTTTCAGTTATTTCAGTGCATTGGTGCAAATCCGCCTCGAGCATGCGCGTCACCTGGTCGATAAACAGTGGCTCACGAACCTCAATGTTGGCTTCCAGGTTCCAGCGCAGATTCCAGTGATCCAGATTGCAGGAGCCAATCGAACTCCAGTCATCCACAACACCGACCTTGACGTGCAGAAACCGGGGCTGATACTCGAAAATTTTCACCCCGGCACCCAGCAACCGCTGATAGTAGCGCTTTGAGGCGTGGAACACCCAGGGCTGGTCGGTGTACGGGCCGGCAAGAATCAGACGGACATCCACCCCCCGCAACGCAGCCCGGCGCAGGGCCCTTCGCAGCGAACGTGAAGGCATAAAATAGGCGGTGGCCAGCCAGATGCGCTCGCGAGACCGATTCACCTGCTGCAAGAAATTCAGCTTGATCCCCTGCTGGTAAAGACCTTCGCTGGTACACACCTTCATCAGTGCAGGCCCGACCTCGACCCCCTGGCTGCCGGGCGGCAAGCGCGTCGCCGTACAGCGCCGCCAAAGCCCATTGTACAACTCGACCAGGTCGCAGACCGCGGGACCCCGTAGCGACAGCATGACTTCATGCCAGGGGCACCCCGCATGCTCGGACAGCCAATACTCGTCCGTCAGGCCGGTACCGCCAATAAAGGCCAGGGACTGATCCACAATCATCAGCTTGCGATGATCGCGGGCGAAATTGCGCGTCAGCTTGTTCCACTTCAGCGGGTTATACACCAGGATCACGACACCCGCGGCTTCAAGGCGCAAACGATCCGGCTCCGACAGCCTGCGGCTGCCAAAACCGTCGATGATCAGGCGGACCATCAGCCCGCGTTGCGCGGCGGCTATCATTTCAACCATGAACTGGTTCATTATCTGGCCGGACGACACCAGATAGAACTCCATCAACACGCTGTGACTGGCCTGCCTGATCGCATTGATCATCACAGGAAAAAACTGCTCACCGTCGATTATCAGCTCAACCGAATTACCCGCACGCCACTTGAAACGCCTGCGATACTGCATTCACCCCCCGGGGTCAGTTCCCTTTACTGATAATGTCCATAGAGCCGCGCATAGAGCCCGTTTCTATCCAGCAGCTCCTCGTGGGGCCCCTCTTCGGCAATACGGCCATCCTCAAATACATACACATGATCGGCCTGGCGCACAGCGCTCAAACGATGCGCGACGATAAGTGTCGTGCGTCCCGCCAGGAAGCCGCTCAACGCGAGATGTAGCCTCGCCTCGGTCTCGGCGTCCAGTGCCGACGTGGCCTCATCCAGAATAACGACGCTGGGATCAGCCAGTACCATGCGCGCAATCGCCAGACGCTGTCGCTGACCACCGGAGAGCCGGACCCCCTGGCGTCCGACACGGGTGTCCAGCGCCTGCTCCATGTCGGCGACGAAATCGCTTAGCTGCGCCACCTCCAGTGCCTGCCACAGCTGCGCGTCACTGAACTCCCGCCCCATGGTCAGATTGCTGCGCACCGTGCCATTAAACAATGCCGGTTGTTGCAAAACGGTGGCAACCCGTTCGCGCACCCGATCCAGGCCGATATCCTCAAGCGGCACACCGTCATAGAGGATGCGGCCACTGCGGGCCGGATAGAGGCCCAGCAGCACCTGCACCAGCGTCGACTTGCCACCGCCACTGGCGCCCACCAGGGCGATTTTCTGGCCCGCCGGAACCGTAAGACTGATGCCCTTAAGGACATCCTGTCCGGCCCCATAAGCGAAGTACACGTCTTCCAGCGCAACAGACACCGTCCGGTGCCCGGCGAACGGATCACGGCGATGCGGGTAGCGGGGTTCCTGCTCAAGCGTTAACAGCCCGTTGATACGTGACAATGCCGCTTTCGCCGCATAGAAGGCATACTGCACGCCCAGCACTTCCTGTACTGGCCCCATCATGAACCAGAGATAGCCAAACACCGCAATCATCTGCCCCACACTGAGATCCGAAAACACCACCATCAGCATGGATACGGCACGAAACAGATCGAAGCCCACCAGAAACAGCATCATGCTGAACCGTGAGGCAGCATCGCTGCGCCACTCGAATGCCGCCGAATAATCCCGTACCCGGCGCGCCTCATCCACCATGCGGGACAGGTAATGACGCTCCCGGTTGGCAGCACGGATCTGCTGAATGGCATCGAGGGTTTCGACCAGCGCATTCTGAAACACTTCAAAGGCGGCATTTTCATGCCGTTTCAGCTGCTTGACCTGCTTGCCAACTGCCATGGTCATCGCAATCACCAGCGGATTCAGAAAAAGGATAAACAGCGCCAGCTGCCAGTGCATCCAAAGCAGAATCACCGCGGTGCCAAGGATCGACAACAGCGCGATCAACAACTTGCTGACCGAGCCGCCAATGAACGTGTCCAGCGTATCGAGATCGGTCACGAAGTGGGACGTAACGGCGCCGCTGCCCCGGGTTTCATATTCTGCCATGGAGATGCGCTGCAAGCGCTTGAGCATGTCACTGCGGATGCGAAAAATAATGTCCTTGGATACCAGGGTAAACTGGCGCGCCTGCCAAACTCCCAGCACGAGCGCCAGGGCACGCAGCACAACGGTAACCAGCAGAATGGCCAGGATATACAGTACGGGACCATGCCAGCTCTGCGGTACCAGCGGATTGATCAGACCAATAAGCGGACCCGGCTTGTCGAGCAGAACCTCATCGACCAGCAGCGGCATCAGCAACGGCAACGGCACCGACACAAGCGTAGCCAGCAATGCGATCAGGTTGGCCAGCACCAGCTCAGGGCGGTGCTCCAGTGCAATGCGCGCTATGCGCTCCCATTCATAAGTCACGGTATGCATGCAGGATGTCTGCCTCATCGTTTGCCAATGGCATCATAGACAATTCAGCCCCGGCCAGACACCGAAAACAACCCGGGGGACACTTACAGGCTTCGCCCGCGCCCTGATTTCCCCTCTCTTGTCGTGCATCATGCCGCGCACGCGCACGCGGGGCTCGACGTAACGCCGGCAAGACAGTAACGTATATGCCCTGCGCAAACCTGTACAAGAGAATTCAATGGAAAGCATCACCCTGCAACCTGTCACCCGCGTCGATGGCGAAGTCCAGATTCCCGGTTCCAAAAGCCTGTCCAACCGCATTTTGCTGCTGGCGGCACTGGCCGAGGGCAGCACCCGCATTACCAATCTGCTGGACAGCGACGACGTGCGCCACATGCTCAATGCACTCAAGCAGCTGGGGGTTACGTATCAGTTGTCGGACGATCGCCACAGCTGCACTGTCGAAGGCATTGGCGGCAGCTTCACAAGCCAGGCGGCAGAACTGTTTCTGGGCAACGCGGGCACCGCCATGCGCCCGCTGACAGCAGCGCTATGCCTGGGCCAGGGTGAGTTCGTGCTGACCGGCGAGCCGCGCATGTATGAACGTCCGATTCGGGATCTGGTCGACGCGCTGCGCACGCTGGGCGCTGATATCACTTATATGAAGGATGAGGGCTACCCGCCGCTGAAGATCAATGCCAGCGGCCTGCAGGGCGGACAGGTCAAGATTCGTGGCAATATTTCCAGCCAGTTCCTGACCGCACTGCTGATGGTCGCGCCGATGGCCGCGGACGACCTGGTCATCGAAATGGACGGCGAGCTGGTCTCCAAGCCCTATATCGATATCACCCTGCACACCATGCGCAGCTTCGGTATCGAAGTCGAAAACGACAACTACCAGCGCTTTTCTATCAAGGGACAGCAGCGCTACCGCTCGCCCGGTGAGATCATGGTCGAAGGCGATGCGTCGTCAGCGTCCTATTTTCTCGCCGCAGCCGCCATTGCCGGCGGCACCGTTCGCGTTCATGGCGTAGGGGCCGACAGCGTTCAGGGCGACAAGCACTTCGCCGACGTGCTTGAAAAGATGGGCGCCCGCGTGACCTGGGGGCCGACCTGGATTGAAGTGACCCGCGGCACACTCAAGGGCGTGGATCTGGACTTGAACCACATTCCCGATGCCGCCATGACCATCGCGACCACCGCCCTGTTTGCACAGGGGCCCACCGCCATTCGCAATATCTACAACTGGCGCGTAAAGGAAACCGATCGCCTCAGCGCCATGGCCACCGAACTGCGCAAGGTGGGCGCAAGCGTCGTGGAAGGCGAAGACTTCATCGAAATCACGCCACCTGCGCAACTGACACACGCTGCAATCGACACCTACGACGACCATCGCATGGCAATGTGCTTCTCGCTGGTCGCACTGAGTGATACGCCGGTCACCATCAACGATCCGGGCTGTACCGCCAAGACATTTCCGGAATACTTTTCGCTGCTCAAGACTCTCTGCCAGTACTGAGTCGTGCACGCGTAACAATCGAGACGACTGCGGGCTTCCATGCCCGCAGCACCACTAGCGGCCCCTCGCGCGCACTCCACTGAAACATTCCCAGACGGATAGACTCCAAAAGGCATAATCACTGCCGGCCTGAGCCACTGTCCAATGATCTGCCCTGCGCCCCTGCCCACCCTTGCATTGAGCCTGCTCCTGCTGCTGACAAGCAGCCAGGCGGGTGCCGATCAGCTGTATATCAAGGGGGTGCTGTTTCGCGATGGAGACTCGGTAGTACGGCTGCTGCAGCATGCCGGGCCGCCGTTATGGGTCAGTCAGCTGGGTTATCGCTGCGACGAGCGCTATTACCGATACTGGCGCCACCGGCATGACAGCTGCCGTTACCGGCGCCTGGTCGAGCGCTGGACCTACATCGACGACGGCAAGGAGATTCGCGTTACCGTGGTGGATGACACCATCGATGCTATCGACTGGAAGTTCGAAGGCCACCGCTGGTGACTGCAGGATGGGTGGAACCGCCGTCGGTGATAGCACCCCATGCAGTCGCCCGCCAAACTGATGGGTTACGCGACGTCCTGATTCGGTGGATTACCAGATAACCCAACAGACTGCACCGCTTCACCCATCCTGTGACCTCCTGCAGGCTACTTAGAGCCACCCATGCAATCGGGGGACGCTGGCACCTGCTGCTGACGCGCCTGCCACTCGTCTGTCGTATACAGATGCATCGACAGGGCATGAATCGGGTTGCTCATCTCGTTGCTGAGCAGACCAAAAATCAGCTGATGGCGCTGCACCAGGCGCTTGCCGATAAAATCATCCGATACCAGCACCAGCTTGAAATGGCTCTCCGTGGCCGGTCCCGAGTGCATGTGGCTTTCGTTTTCGATCTCCAGCTGCACAATGTTCAGTCCCTGGGTGAGCTTCTGTTCAATAATCGCCTGTACGCTCATTACTTCTCTGCCTTTTCGCCCTTTGCGCGCTGCGATTCCACGCTGCGCTCTTCACGGGCAAGTTCATGAAAATGTTTATGGATACGCCGGGTAACAAACCAGACGCTGAACAGTACCAGCGGTACCGACACGCCCACCGCCAGATCCTTGTCGACCGGCACACCGGCATCGTAGGCCGCGGTAATAATATGCTTGAGCAAACCAACGCTGTAATAACTGATCGCCGCGACCGAGAGCCCCTCGACGGTGTGCTGCATCAGCAGCTGAATGCGCGAGCGCCGATCCATGGAAGCCAGCAGCGCCCGGTTCTGCCCCTGTATCGCCAGCTCAACCCGAGTGCGCATCATATCCGACACCCGGTCAATGCGCCGGGACAGATCTTCCAGCCTGCGATCCACCGTCTCGCAGGTTCGCACCGCCGGTGTAACCCGGCGGGTGACAAATTCGGTCAGGGTCAAATGACCCGAGACCTCGTCTTCATTTAGCTCCTCCAGACGCTTGAGCACCAGCTCATGGTACGCCCGGGTCGCGCTGAAACGAAAGGTCGAACGGGCCCGAAAATCTTCGACACGCGCCGCCATGGCCGTCAGTTCGGCCAGGATAACCGCCTCATCAAGATTCGAATTGCCGGCAAGGCGCTGGGTAATATCCGCCAGGCCTCCATCCATGACCGTCAGGTCCGGTCCTATACTGCGCGCCAGCGGTATGCCTAGCAGCATCAGCAGACGGTAAGTCTCGATTTCCAGCAGGCGCTGCATGAGTCGCCCGAGCTGACTCGGCGTCATGCCCCTGTCGTACACAAGGAAGCGCCCGAAACCATCGCTGTGCAGTCGAAAGCTCGTCCATATAAGGGCATCACCCTGCTGCGGACTACTGCCAATCAGACGCATGCCCTCGAAATTAAGCTTGGCCTGGGGCAACAGTTGCTCAGCATCCAGTTCACTGTATTTGAAGGCAATGTGGAACGCCCCCACCACAGTGCCGTGCAGCTGATCCAGCCAGCCCGGTGGCAGCAAAGACAACGCCGGGCGGGTAAAAGGGGCGTCACTGTCTGGCGCAGCAGGATTCGACTCTTCCAGCTGAATGAAGGTATAGGCAACGAACTCCATATGGGTTTCGCGCCGTACCCGCAGGGCACCGAAGTCCTGCTGAAAGCAGCTGCTGTCCTGCTCGGGTACGGGGGCCTCAAACAGCTCGCACAATGCCTGCAAATGGCGAAACTGCTGTGCGCGTTCTGACTCGGGGCAGAGTACCGCCAGATGCGTGACACGGGCCGGCGCCTGAATCTGCTGAAACGGACGCGAATGCAGCTCTTCGTATAACGACTCCCGCAGCGGGTGCATATTCAACCCGTGGTGGGCTAGATCGGTCATGCCATGGCTCCCTTCTCACTGAGCGACTATTCATACCCTGCAACAGCCCGTGACTCAATGCTCCCAAGGTACCTGCGACGAATGCACCATGAACAGTGGCCCAGAGGTCTATCGCAGCAATAATGATGTAATACGGTCGCACTTACTCCTGCAGCGGCGCCAGCAGCAGCGGGTTGGACGACAGATCAATGGCCATCAGTTGCGGCTGCAGCTCAAACCAGGTATTAAACAGCTCAATGCTGAGATCGGCCGGCCAGTGATCGGCAAACTCATCCCAGGCCGACAGTTCGTTTTCAAACATCTGCCGCCAGTGCCGCTGCGTCGCAGCGGCGAAATCCGCTTCACTGAAAACCTCGTCGATCAGGTACAGCGTTCCCTCGGCCCGCAATGCCTCAAGGCTTTGATCCTGGTCCTGATCGTGCTCGCTATCGGCGGGCAGCCCGTTGACCCATTCGGCAAACGGCTGGCGTGGCAGCAGCGCAAAGGCTGCGCGGTTTAACAGTTTCATGGTTGCCTCTCTCGCTTTTCTATATACTTTTCGATCCATTTTGCGACCCCGAGCCCCATGCTGATTCGAGTCCTGCCCGCCCTCAACCACCGTGATGACTGGATCAGCCTGTGCCAGCGTGAGTCGCCGTACTGTTTCGTCGAGACGCCGGAAAGCCTGGTGGACTTTCAGTCGGGTTTTCTGCAGATCACGCTGCTTGACGGGACTGTGCGCGACGGGCGCGAAGCCGTGAAATTCAGTCTTGGGTCACGTTATTCGCTGGAGCCTGCCTGGGCCCTGATCAAGGCCTGCGGCTGGCGACTGGATACGCTGCTCAAGGGACTGGAGACGCTGGATTTTCGCAGCAACGTGCGGGACAACTCCCTGCTCGGCGTACACACCGACCTGAGCGTGCGGCGCTACTTCGCCCGTGAACGGCACATCAGCTCACCCTCCATGCTGGGGCTACTGAAGCCGCTGCAACAGACTCCGGCACTCTGGGACGGCCACAACCTGTGCTGTCTGCTGGCCAACGATCAGTGGCAGGATCTGCAGAGCGCCAGGGCCTCTGCCAGCGCAGCGCCCGCAGACGGCAACAGCCTGCTGCTGCAGATACTGGAACAGCCTGAACACTGGCTGGGCCTGGCCCGCCACGGGCGCCTGTACCTGCTGCACCAGCGCAACGCCATCGCCAGCCTGGTAACAGACCTGCGGCCACCACAACCGAGGTTGCAGCAGCCACATCTTTAGCACCCGGCGGCCCGTAACCAAGCCCGACAGGCTGCTACGCCGGTTCAAGCACCTCGTTCAACGGGTCTTCGGCCATGGCCGCCAGCAGCGTGCGCGGATGATCCGAATTCAGCAACTCCTTGCCCTTTTCAGTAGGGAACTCCACATCGATATCCACCACACGGCCGTCTCGACAAACGTTGATGATGGTATCCATGCAGGAGCTGAGCAGCGAATACTTCTCGTCCGGTGCGGCAATGATGGTCTGCAGCCCCAGGTCATTCATGAACGCCAGTGAGGTAATGGTGTTCTCGGAGTCCAGCTTGTTGAACGCCTCGTCAAACACTGACAGGCTCATGCCCCCCAGCGGCAAGCCATCGGCGCCTTCACGCAAGCGGTAGGTTGCCCCCATCGCAGCGGCCATGGCCACATAGAACGGCACCTGGTGCTCGCCACCGGAGCCGGTCTTGATGCGCTGCGTCAGTGTTGTCTTGCGGTTGCCTTCCAGGTCCTTGACCACCAACTCAAAGTTGTAGAAGTTGCGGTAATCCTGCAGCAGACTGCTCTCGCCTTCATCCTTCAGCACATCATGGATCTTTTCCAGCGCCTGATGGTGCGGCTTGTCGCCATCATTCTTCAGATCGAACAGGGAACCGACATTGGCCTGATCCATGCGAGTGTAGGCCTCAACCAGCTCCAGAATATCCTTGAGCTCGGGATTGGGCATCATTTCAAAACTGTACATTTCCTTGTGGAACGGACGGTTTTTCAGGTGTGAATTGAGCTCGCGGATCAACTCCTTGATCTTGTCGATCTGGTCATTCAGGTGCGCCACAAAGTCGGACCGGAAAGCGGTCTCGGCTTCCAGACGGGCCCGCTCCGCTTTTTTGGCATATTCGGCCAACTCCGAATCGATGAGCGCCGCAACGGTCTTGTCGACAAAGGCCTCGAGGTCTTCATGGGTCGAGTCGGCACTGATCATGTCCAGCGCCTGGTGGCTCAGACCGCCGCCGTGATAGCGCGCCTTGTACTGGGCCACGGCATCACGCACGCCATTTTTCTTCTTCTCGTGCAGCTGCAGTTCGGCCTGGGCCTTCTTTGCCGCCTCGAAGATAACGCGCTCAAGCTCGCCCACACAGGTTTCATCAAGGTAATCGCGTTTTTCCTGTGCCGCCTGGGCATCAAAAACCGGATTCTCTTCGCAGCGGGCACGGGCCGCGCTGTGTTCAACCAGCTCCTGCTCCAGCACCTCAACGGCCGCGTTATCCTTGATCATGGCCGTGCGGGCCTTTTGCAGCCGATCCATCAGCTGCTTCTGCTCGTCACCGGCATTTTTCTGTGCGTTCACCAGATCGGCAATCGTCTGCTGAATACCGCTGTCATCCTGGTTGCGCAGGTCTTCAATGGCCTGGCGCTGGCCTTCTATCTCGGCGTTCAGCTGCTCGCGCTGGGTAACCAGGTCAAATGCCCGTTCGTTCACCCCCAGCAGGGCGTTGGCCAGGCTGATGAGGTTGTCACGCAGCTTTTCCAGCGCAGTGTGCTGTTTGCCCAGGGTGGCAAATTCATTGACCATCTGGTCGACCTGGCGCCCCTGCACTTCCAGCTGGCTGGCACGGCGGCGAATGCCCATGATGGGCTGCAATTCGTTGATCGAGGTGGTAGAACCCTCGGACTGCAGCATGCAGTCGTAGGTCAGGGCGCGCTCATGGCGCAGCAGCTCGGTTTCGGTTTCCACCGCCATGACCGAACCCAGCGCCCGGTTCATGTAGGCCCTGGCATGGTCGTTATCGGTATCGATAAAGTGCGCCAGGGAGCCGGCCTTGTAACGTCCCAGCCAGTCATCACTCTTGGTGGTGTTTACAATACGGCTGCCCTTGAGATGCCGGCCCTTGCGGCGGTAAATCGTAATGGCTTCCTTGACCCGATCCGGCTCCACGATCAACGCTTCACGCCGCGCGCCCAGGAAGGACTCGATGGCCACGCGCCACTTGTCGTCGTTGATATCGACCAGCTCGCAAATGGGCGTCGACTCGATGCCATACTCGGCCAGCAGCTCCATCAGCTCCTGGGTATTGCGGCGCACCGGCGCCCGCCCCTGCTTGAGCTGTTCCACCGCACCTTTCTGGTTCTGGATTTCAGAGCGCAGTTCGTTCAGGCGAATAACAGAGCGCTCGAACTGGCGGGCGATCTCACGCCGCACCCCATCCACATGTTTTTTCAGCGCATCAAGGTTGTTATCGACCTCAACCGGCGACTCGGGCCAGAGATCGGCCATCATGTCGCCCCCCTCGCGCCACAGGCCGACAGACTGCTGCACTACGGGGCGGAAACTTTCCGGCATCAGCTGCTCGAAGCTGGCAAACCCGACGGTCGTGCGCAGCACGCCGTGAATATGCTGAATGCGGTCTTTCACGCCGCCCAGCTCGTGCTGGCGTGCGGTGACCGCCGACTCCAGTGCCTTGATCTGGTGGGCACTGTCGGTGTTGTTCAGGCGGGCGCGGGCTTCGGCCAGCTCCTGCATGATCTGGTTGAGCTGATCGGATTTTTGCTCCAGGGACAGCTGATACTTGCCCTCTTTTTCCTGGTTTTCTTCCAGGCGCTCGGCAGCCGCCTCTTTTTTCAGGTCTGTGTTCTCGAAACGGGACTCATGCACCACCCATTCGTACTCGACGGCGTTGCGCACGTTACGCGCGATGCCCTTGCACAGCTCCTGTACCTTCTCAAGCTCTTCGATACGCCGGGACACTTCCTGCGTCTTGTGCTCCATGGCACGGTATTCGTCGAGCGACTTTCGAAAGGCCCCCACGTGCACAATGCTCTCGTCCAGCACGAACTCGCGAATAAAGCGTGTCGGGCTGTCAATGGGCAGGAATTTCAGCGCATTACGGAAGTTTTTAACGAATTTCTCGTCATCGTTGGGCATCTGCGGATCATAGCTGAGGTGCGTCACCATCTCGCGAATAAAGCGATTGGCGCGTTTTTCAAGCACCATGTCCGGACAGGCCTTGAGCAGATTGGCCCGCACCTCATTCCACGCCTTGGGAATACGTCCCTCGCCATCACGACGCGTAAAGTCATCCAGTGATACGGAAAAATCCTGCAGAATAAAACGTCCCAGAATATCCTCATCGGCCGAGGCCGTGGAGGCACTGATGGCGATGCCGACACAGCTTTCACGCGCCGTTTCGGTATCGAAAAAGCTCAGCGCCATGTAGCTGATGGCATCTTCACGGGCGTTACCCTTCTTACCGCTGTCATCCATCATCCCCAGGCAATAGGTGCGCAGACTGCGCTCACTCTTTTCCCCCGCCGAGGCGTTGAAACTCAGGTAGCGCTTGTGACCGCCCATCAATACCGTCTGAATGGCATCCAGCAGCGAAGACTTGCCCGACCCGTTGGGGCCAACGATAGCGACATTACCCTTGATCGGAATCTCGATGGCGCCGAGCACATACCAGTTAACCAGAACAATTCTATTGAGCTGCTTCATCAGCGGCCTCCTCGGCGGGTGCCATTTCATCGCGGCTATCCGCGTCACACAGGGCTTCCAGCTGACCGACGAAGTCCTCAACCACCACCTGACGAATGGTGGGATTAATTCCCAGCGGAAGGTTTTTCGGTTCTGTTTCCAGCGGTTTGCCGCGCTCGATCAGGCCATGGCGCGAAAACAGCGACAGGATCTCCTTGAGACGCGTTTCGTTGGGGATCTCCTTGGCCGTAAGGTTCTCGTACAGCCCCAGCAACTCATCGGTGCTGGTATAGGCCTTACCGCCTTCAACCTCGAAGTTTTCCAGTTTCTGCTCATACTGCTGGCGCAGGCAGAGCAGCAGCAGCGATTCATCCAGGCGCAGACGCATGACCCGCTCCTCACCCTTGGGCAAAACGCCCAGGTACGCCTCGTCCGGCTGATAGATCAGTGACCAGCCGATGGCCTCGAACAGGTTGGTGAAATAATCGATATGGGACGCCACCAAAAAGTAGCTGTCTCTGTGGCCCGGTCGCTCGGCGTAGAGAAACTGACTGACCAGCAACAGGTTCGCCGCACGAGCAAAGTCGTCAGCCTTGTACTGGTCACTTCGACCAATGATTTTCTGCAGATCACCCAGCATTTATAGTTTCCTTTGAATCACAAAATCTCGACACTCAACCATGTCGGCCACATTGACATAGCTGTCTTTGAAGCGGATCGAGTAGGCCTGCATGGTGCCCTTGCCCTTTTTGCCAAGGGAGGCCAGATGGCGCACATAACTGAAACAGATGTAGTCTTCGATGCTCTGAATGCGAAAACCGCCGGCTTCGAGGCTGCTGCGCGAGCCCAGGTTACTTTCCAGGTAGGCATCGATACGTTCCGGGGTTACTTCCCGGCGCTCCTTGTATTCCTTGAACAGGCGCCGCAACTCCAGTACCTGCGGATCGATCTCGGCCTGATGAATCACCCGCGGCTGTGCCTCGATACGCCGACGCACTGGCGAGCGCACACTGGAGGGCGACAGGAAGCCTATGGACTCCAGCGTATCAATACGGGGAATCGTATCATCCGGCCTGCGCGCGATCTCGCTGATCACGCGGGATAGCCGCGCGGCCATGCCCGGCGTGGTCTTGTCCATGTAGCGCACGGTGTCGGCTACGCGCTTTTCCAGCCGGTAGCGGAAATCATCGATGGTCGCCAAGCGCTTATCCACCGAATCAAAGATGCGGATAATACGGTTAATGTGCTGATGCACCCTGGCTTCCGCCTCGTCGTGACTGACCTCAAACTGCATCTGGTAATGCACTGTCAGCTTTTCCAGGCGCAGGCTGTCGAACTGCAACTCGCGCAGCAGAGCCAGAATCTGGCGCCGGAAACGGAACGGGTTGTTCTTGGTCTTAAGTGTCTTGTAGTCGGACACCAGAATATGTTCGACAAAACGGTCAAAGAAACGCCGCACGATTTCCTGCGCATTATTGGTTGCGGCCAGGCTGATCTTGAGTTCACGCAGTCCCAGCAGCATGTCGGTCAGATGGGCGCTGAAATCCGCTGCCGTCTGGGCCGCTTCTGCCAGCGTGATGCCTCGGCCGACGGGATCGTTAATGGCTGATTCCAGCGAGCTGAGTACGTTCAGTACCGCCCCCCCGTAGGAGCGCTTCTCCAGATTGGCAATCGACACCAGGGAGCGCAGCAGATAGCTGATGGATGGCGACAACAGCACGAAGGTGCGATAAATGCGCTGCTCTTCCTCCAGCCAGCCGGTTTGCACCAGACGGCGATACACTCGACTGGCATATTCTGCCGCCGAGCGCGGCGGCTCGCTGCCCTCAGTTTCGTCGTCCTCTTCCGGCTCCCAGCGACGCACACCCAGGCGCACCACCGAATCTTCGATCGCCGAGCGCACCAGATCCTTGGGAATAAAGGGGTCGATCAGGTCTTCGTCGAAGAAGAGATCCGCCAAAGAGAGCATAACCGCCTGATAAATATGGCGATTCTGACCCGACAGCGGCAGAAATAAGTCATCTGGCAGCTTGTTGAACAGCATTCGTTCCGGTTCCCCTGCCGCCCCTGAGGGGCAAAGCCCGTTGCAATGGAAAACAGAGGATTCTAACGGAAAACAGACCTATTAATAACCCTGCCAAGCGAGAAGAACGCAGCTCCGCCAATCTTACCGGACAGGGATGACAGCACTGCGAATCACACACATAAAAAAAGAGCTGACACTTTAGGTCAGCCCTTTATCAAGCAACACTCAACTGTTATCGGATTACTGATCCGTGAGCAGATTGTTACCTGCAATCAACGAGTCGATTATATCCTGATCGCTCAGGGTATTGTTGGACGTCAGATCGACACCCTCCAGTACAATCTTCTGCGTCACGTCGCTACTGTTAATCGCATCAGGCGCAACTTCAACCGTGGTATTGGCTCCATCCCAGCTAAAGCTCAGGAACTGATCCAGGTTGGCTGCATCCACCCCTGTACCATCATGCTCACCGACCAGCAAATCGGCCAGATCAAGGGTATCGTTACCGCTGACATTGAAGTCGGTGATGGTATCGACGGCTGGCGTGGCCAGGGTGCCTTCATCACCTGCATTCCAGAGGAAAACATCATTGTCGTCACCGCCGGTGAGGATCTGATTGCCCGGACCGCTGGCCAGCACATCGGAATCCACCGAACCATCCAGAGTACCGTCACCTTCAGCCGTGACCAAAATCGTGCCGGAGACCGAATCACCATCCGCATCGGTACCGGTAATGCCGAACTCGAGCTCGGCGGTGCCGGTATTGGTAAAGGCGCCGACAGAGGTCACCACGATGCCGGTATTGGCACCCACATCGCCGAAAATGGCGACGTAACTGATCACGCCGCCGTCATCGGCCTCGATCACAATCGATTCATTCTTGACCGTTGTCAACGAATCCGAACCGAGAACCGAACCGTCATCAGCATAGGCAACCCAGGTGATTGCACTGCCGCCCTTGTCGGCCTGAACCGTAATCGAGTTCACTTGCGGGCCATCAAAGCTATTGGTCAAATCGATGCCAAAGTTGTCGGAATCAAAATCCAGCAACAAGACCTCGTCATTATTGACCAGCGGATTTGCGACCCCATAGGCATTGGCGTTGAGGTTAACCTCTGCTTGCGTCAAGCTTGCTTCAATGGTGTTGAAGTTGTCGGTGGTATTGAAGACACCCGAGCCGCCGGTATAGCCGGAGATCAACACGAGGTCAGCATTCGGGTCGGTAGCATCCGGAATGATATACCCGGTACCAGGACCTGAGCCAAACGAAGACCCCTGCCCGGCCAGCACCTCTTCCGGTGTCGCGATCAGCTGCGGACCGAAGATCTCGAACTCGTAGGTCTTGGTGTCCGGATCCAGGCGCAACTGGAAGATATCGTGCTCGGTGCCATCATCGAAGTAGGCACGCACCTGATTCTCGACACTGGTGTCGTACTGGATCGGGAGCCCTTCCGGGAAGGTCACCAAATTTTGCGCCTGCAGTGCCGACAGGTCGAAGGTAATCGCACCCACGGCGTTCGCGCCATCGGCACCGAAGGAGAAATCGAAGGCACCTTCAGCGATATTGCCGATGGTATTGGCCAGAATCAGGTGCTGGGCACCGTTGAATTCCGGTGAGTCATCTTCGATGGTCACGCTGATATTAGCGGGCAGCGAATCGTTGACGCCATCCGACGCCACCACGGTCAAGCCGATGGTCAGGTCATCTTCCTGACTGTCGTCCAGGTGGTCGATCGGTCCCTGCAGATCGGCCGACCAGGCACCGGTCGCCGCAGTCATGGTCAGCACCAGGATCGTCGTGCCGCCTGCCGAACCGGTAAGGACAGTATCACCGTTCGAGAAGGTCCAGTTGATATCCACATTGTTCGACGTAAAAGCCCCGTCCGCCGGCTTGCTGGCGAAGCGGTAGCTCAGCGTGTCGCCATCCGCATCAGCCGCGGTCACGGTACCGGTGTTGTCGGTTGCGCTGTTGGTGGTGTCGGCACTGCCGACCGAATCCGGCACAGCACCGCTGAGCCCTTCCTCGGACACCACGGTATTGGTCACCGCCGATACCACCGGAATAGTGTCACCGTCGAGAATGATCGCCGTTCCCGTATCATCAACCAGTGTTCCGTTGCTGGTCAGCTCGGCTTTGAGAGTAAATGTCTCATCTGGCTCGACCTCTTGATCGTTGATTGTGTCGGTGCGCACCTGCACCGTCTGATCACCGCTGCTCAGAGTAATCGCCCCGGCAACGTTCTGCCAGGTGGCGCCGCCGTCCAGGCTATACTGGTACACCGCCTCGTTGTAGTCCGCATCCAGCGCCGTACCGTCGGCCAGCGCCAGGGACAGGCTGCTGCCCGCCGCCGCGTTGGAAACATCGACCGTAAACACGGCGTTGTCACCTTCCGCAACCTCAACATTACCGACACTGATCGCCGGCACATCGCCGTCGATGATGGT
>NZ_KB899113.1:67822-76636 GCF_000378045.1 Marinobacterium rhizophilum DSM 18822 | reverse complement strand
TTGCCCGGCGATTTCCTGTCCGTTGATGAAATGGTGAATGATGCGTGGCATATGAAACCCTCAGTCGCGTTGATCTTGGTTTTATGGGTGTACCGAGCCGGTTGGTTCGCGTTACAGGCAGCCTCTGGGCATTGCTGCCGCTTAAGCCAGGAGCTGTGCCTTGCACGGAATGATCCGTGGAGTGGAAGTGCGGTATCCCCGGCTAATGTTCAGTGATAAAACCTTATAGCAATAAAAATTGCAAATCAATACAAAGCGGAATTTATGTTGATTGTGTTGTTGCTGATGCCCTGCTGAGCGCAGTAGGGAGCTGTCGGGCTGTCGGGCTGTCCGGTGTTGGGTGGCCGTAGAGTAATCCTGTTGTAGATGCGTAATGTGGCAATTTCACGGAGCTGTTCGTCCCGGAACTACCCAATAACGGCATTTCATCGTGTTGACTGGCATTTTCGATGGCAGTTTTGGCGCCCAGTGTTGCATCGTCGTCACCGGCCCAGACACCATCGAACCTGTTGAAATGGGGAAAATCGTCCTGAAATTAGTTGTACTCCGGTTCATCAAGCGGTGGTTAAACCGTTCAAGTTGGCCATTCGTCAGCTTGCTGGAAAGCAGGGGGAACGATGGGGCGTCAAAAGACATGTAGCCACTTCATGGGCCTGCACAGACATTACAAACGCGGTCATCGAAGCAGAACATTGACTGGCCCTACTTCCAATCACAATAATTTGTTGCAATTTAGCTATGATTGCAATTAATGTTGTGTTCTTGGTCGGCGAGCTGTTATTCGAAGCCAGTCGGCTAACACTGGTAATGAGCCAAAATAGAGGACGTATGCCTAATAATAACAAAAGCTTACCCTGCTTTCCGACGGCGAGTCGCAAGCTGCGACTCGGTGTGGTCGGTGGTGGTGCAGGGGCCTTCATCGGAAAAATCCATGCCCGTGGCGCCCGGCTGTCGAATCGTTGGGATATCGTGGCAGGGGCGTTGTCGTCACGCGCTGAGGTTGCACTCGCTTCGGGGCGGGAATGGGGGTTGGCTGAGGATCGCAGTTATACTGACTGGCGTGAGATGGCACGTGCGGAGGCCGCCCGTGAAGATGGTATTGATGCCGTGGCCATTACCGTTCCAAACCACCTTCATCATTCTGTGGCCATGGCCTTCATGGATGCAGGAATCGACATCATTAGCGATAAACCGCTCGTGAATACGCTGGATGATGCCCGCAGTCTCATTGCAAAACAGCGCGAAACCGGGCTTGTTTTTGGCGTGACTTATTCGTTCGCCGCACACGCGATGGTGCGTCAGGCCCGTCAAATGGTGCGGGAGGGCATGATCGGGCGCCTTACCCAGATCCATGTAGAGTATTTTCAGGAGATGGCGTTACTGCCCACCGCCAGTGCGTGGTCTGGCACCCCATGGCGCCAGAACCCCTATATGGTGGGCGGTGCCGCGACAACGGCGGATATTGGCACCCATGCCCATCATCTCGCAGAATTCATCTCCGGGCTCGAGATGACGGAGTTGCGTGCCGAGTTTCACAGGTTTGGCGCTGAACAGCCGCTGGAAGATACAGCATTCATCAATTGCCGTTTTGACGGGGGTGTTGCAGGTTCGATGCTGATCTCCCAAGCGGTTGCCGGTGCTCAATGCGGACTGCGTATCAGGGTTTCCGGTGAGACGGGTACGCTTGAGTGGAACCAGGAGGATCCCGAATATTTACATCACCGCCCAGTCAATGCGGCCCACATCCGGATTTCGCGAGGGCATGGTGCCGGGATGCTTGCGGACGCCGAGCGTTTTGTTCATATGCCGCGTGGCCATGCAGAAGCGCTCTCGGATGCCTGGGGCAATCTATATGAGGAGTTTGCTATTGCAATTGAAGCGCGTCGGGACGGACAGTCATTACCTGAGGGGCTTTTGGCTTATCCGGGGCTGAGGGAGGGAGCTGCTGGGGTTGCTTTTATTCAGGCCGCAATAGCATCGAATGCCAAAGACGGCGTCTGGATTGACTGCCGATTTCGAGATTAGGTGCAATGGATGACGGACACTCGCAGGCGACTTGCGCAGAAGTCGAAAGAATCGCTTTTGAGTTCATGCTTGCTGTGAGGGAGAGGCGGTGATCATGGCCGTACCGGATGCGGCACATTCCGTGTTTTTAACTTGTGGTTCGTAAACCTTTGGTGTCGACCCCGTGCGATAGGTTTTTGGGAACGACAGCAATTCATATTGGCAAATTAACACACTGGCAACTAACGTTGCCTGAGTGATATTTCTGGGGAACGTTATGTTGAAAATTGCAGTACTCGGCTGTGGCCGTATTGGGCGTATGCACGCCGAAAATATCCATGCGCATCCGCGCGCGGAGCTCGCCGGTGTGTTCGACGTCTATGCGCCGGCGGCGGCGCAGGTGTCAGAAACTCTGGGTGTTACCAACTTCGCTTCGGCGGAGGATGTATTCCTGTCTGGTGACGTTGACGCTGTTTTGATCGCGACTTCGACACCCACCCACGCCGATTTCATCGAGCAAGCCGTTGTGGCGGGCAAGCCGATTCTGTGCGAAAAGCCGATCGATCTGTCGCTGGATCGTGTGAACGCTTGTGCGAACAGCATTGCCAGCTCTGATCTGCCGATTATGCTTGGTTTTGTTCGGCGTTTCGATCCGGGCCATCGTGCTGTGCGTCTTGCGATCGAGGCGGGCAAAATCGGCGAGTTGCATCAGGTGGTCATCACGTCCCGCGATCCAGGCATGGCGCCGGACTCATATATGGAAGCCTCGGGCGGCATATTCCGTGATATGACAATCCATGATTTCGACATGGCGCGCTTCATCCTCGGCGAAGAAGTGACTGAAGTTTTCGCGACCGGCTCGCGCCTTGTCAACCCCGTGCTGATGGAGCGTCTGAATGACTGGGACACAGTCTCGGTCGTTCTTAGCACCGCTAGCGGCAAACAGTGCATCATCAATAATTCGCGTCAGGCGAGCTATGGCTACGATCAGCGTGTTGAAGCGTTTGGCAACGAAGGCATGGTGATATCAGAAAACCGCCGTCCTAATATGACCACGCTTCACCGCGCGGAGTTTACCGGTCAGGGCGCGCCGCTTATGAACTTTTTCATCGACCGTTACAGCGAGGCTTTTGCCGCCGAGATTGATGCCTTTGTCGACAGTATCGAAAACGGTGTGGCTCCCGAAGTGGGTTTTGAAGACGGACGTTTGGCGTTGGTGTTAGCTGAGGCTGCACTTAAATCGGTCATTGAGGGCCGCGCTGTCAAAGTCAGTGAGTTCGGCTGAGTTTTCCTTCTTCCTCAACACCCCTTTCACCCCTTTCGCCGCTGGCGGAGGGGGTGAGTTTTACAAGGCATAAGCCCCGCCGGTTCCGGCGGCATGGCTGAATCACTGTCAGCGGAGCCTTCGTTGCCAGGGCCGCAACATGCGAATTCGATCATAGTACTGCGCGAATTCAACTCTGAAGTACAACCCCCGCCTATGAGGCATGCCTCGCTCTGTGCTTCAGTCTGCCTGAACGCGAGATAATATCGCGACCGTAGATTTAATTGTTTCCTTGCCTTCCTGCTATCACTCGTTGATCCAAGCGTTCATTCAGCCCAGGTCGCCTTGATGGATATGGGCCCCCCCAATGTTCGCGTCCCACCCTTGCGCAATCGCCCGGTAATCCAAGCAGCTGACCTCGTTATTCACGTTGACCGACCTGCGTGCGTCCTAGCCGGTTAGCGGTCGCGTTTCGCATATCTTTGGCCCTTGTAACCTAGCCCAGGGTTCTACTGGAGGCTCTAGTGTTCGCCATGGTCTTACAAGGACTTGCTGTGTGCCGGGTCAGTCTGCTCAATACCGAAAGGCTCTAGTAAGTCTGTAATGGCCGATCGCGGGCTGTTGTTGCTTCGATGTACCACCCGTGGCTTTGTAGCGCAGCGCTGTTGCAGATTTTGCCTCCAGTTCGTGGAAAAGTCCGCGGTTTGGCGAGCGACATCAGAAGGCAATCGCGGATATCTGTAGTCCGGGTGAGGACATAGACCGCGAGATGCTGATTGCCCGAGTCATTAACAGCATGTTGATGTTGAGTCTGGGAGGCCGGAGCAGGGAAAGCAATCGTTACGGCTTCTAGGGTTCTGGCTACAGGGTGGCCCACGGAACCTGCGGCTTGGGGTATCCGCCAATGTGGTGAAATGCCTGACGGGGGATATCAAGATGGCGCTGGAGGTGCAGGCGAGGGCGATATCCGGAACAGTCGATTGAGGCGACCGGTCCCATTCGTATGGCTGGCTTAGTGACAACTGCGGCATTGAAGCTAACGCCATCCTGCAAGCGCTGGTCGGTAGGATACGCCATTATCTATGCAAGACGGTATGTGCTTTGGTAGTGGGGGATTACCGGGGTACTTGCAAGGCCAGGGTGTGATTGTTCTGGATGCGGTGCTAATGCACAAGATGCCAAGGGGGAGGCGGATAGTAAGCCCATGAGGCTCTGCGAATCAGCGTTTTGATCAGCTGGCATTGATCATGCCGGAGAGTATGAAATCCTGTGCTCGGGCAGTACAAGAAGATAAGAACCAATCCGCTTGTGCGATCGAGCGAGAGGACGGCGATGAACACCCCGGGCCTCCGCTCGATTACCATCTCCTGGCGCGCAGCGTCGTCAGGTTGTCTTGCTGCGCTTGTTCTGACGGTGCATGTCAACCACCACGGCCACCACGATGGAGGATTAGGAACCTCTTGTCATGGCCTGCGCCGTCAGGTCTTCTTGCTGCGCTTGTTCTGTCGGTGCGTGTCGACCACCACGGCCACCACGATGGATGATTAGGAGCCCCTTGACATGGGCCTGCGTCGTCAGGTTGTCTTGCTGCGCTTGTTCTGACGGTGCATGTCGACTACCACGGCCACCACGATGATGGCGCCCTTGATGATGTCCTGATAGTAGGCATCGACGCGCAGGAAGGTGAAGCCCGACAGCATCACGCCGAGGATCAGTGCACCGATCACGGTGCCGGTGACGCGGCCGCGACCGCCGGACAGCGATACCCCACCGATAACGGCGGCGGCGATGGCATCCAGTTCGTACATCAGGCCCATACCCGCCTGGGCAGTCTTGATGCGGGCAATGGCGACCATGGCGGCGAGACCAGCCAGCAGACCGGCAATCATGTAGACCTTGATCAGGTGCGACTCGATATTGATACCCGAAACGCGGGCAGCCTGGGGGTTGGCGCCAATGGCGTAGGTGAACTTGCCGAAGCGGGTGTAGCGCATGACCACATGGAACACCACGGCCACAATCAGGAAGATCACTACCGGTGCCCAGCGGCCCAGGCCGTTACCCAGCATGGCAAAGCTTTCGGTGAAGCCGGATACCGGGCTGCCGTCGGTGTACCAGCGGGCCACACCACGGGCCGATACCATCATGCCCAGGGTGGCGATAAAAGGCGGAATCTTGGTCTTGGTGATCAGCCAGCCGTTCACAAAGCCGGCGGCCGCGCCAACGGCCAGGCCCACCAGCAGCGGGATGAACCAGGGCAGGTCAACCAGCGCCGGATGGATGATTTTCGGCCAGTTGGCTTGCTGGGCGAAGGTCGCCGCGACCATGCCGCTCATGGCCACCACGGAGCCGGAAGACAGGTCGATGCCGCCGGTGATGATGACCTGGGTCACACCCACGGCAATGATGCCGATGACCGAGACCTGCAGAATGATGATCTGCAGTCGGCTCATGTTGCCGAGAAAGCTCTGGCCCACGAGGAACCAGCCGAGGACTTCAAAGAAGGCGGCGATGCCGAACAGGACCAGCAGGATGCTGACTTCCTGGGGCAGACGTTTTTTGGAGGGCGCTGCCAGAGTGGCATTAGGCGCGGTTGCAGTTCGGGTTGTCATAATCGACCTCTCATTTACCTGATGCGGTAACGCGTTATTATTGGGCAGCCAAATCCATGACTTTTACCTGATCGGCGTCTGCGCGATCCAGAATGCCGGTGCAGTGACCTTCGTGCATGACTAGAACGCGGTCACTCATGCCCAGTACTTCGGGCATTTCGGATGAAATCATGATCACCGCGACCCCGTTATGGGCCAGCTGCGTGATCAGGCTGTGAATCTCGGCCTTGGCACCGACATCAATGCCGCGGGTGGGTTCGTCGAGGATCAGGATCTTGGGGTTGGTCAGCAGCCAGCGACCGATCAGCACTTTCTGCTGGTTACCGCCGGACAGGTTTTCAATGCACTCATGCATGTTCGGCGTTTTCACACGCAACTTCTGGCTGATTTCCAGGCAGACCTTTTCGAGTTTGGCCTCCTGCACGAAACCATACTTCACGAAGTCATCGTGGATAACGGCCATCTGGGCGTTTTCCTGAATATCCAGCGGCAGGAAGCAGCCGGTTTCCTTGCGGTCCTCGGTGAGGAACGCCATGCCCAGCTTGATGGCATCATGGGAAGTCTGAATCGATACCTCCTTGCCATTGATCTCGATGGTGCCGGAGGTGGCGGGTGTCACCCCGAACAGGGTTTCGGCCACGTTGGAGCGGCCCGAACCGACCAGGCCGGCAAGGCCCAGGATTTCACCGGCGCGCACGTCGAAGGACACGTCGTGGAACACGCCCTCGAGGGTCAGGTTCTTCACCGACAGCACCACGTCGCCCAGTTCTACTTCTTCCTTGGGGAACATCTGGGTGATTTCACGGCCGACCATCATTTGAATGATGTCGTCGCGGGTCACCTCGGATGACAGGTGGGTGGCGATGTAATGGCCGTCGCGGAACACCGAGAACTCGTCGGCGATCTCAAACAGTTCGTTCATCTTGTGGGTGATATAGACGATACCGATGCCCCGTTCACGCAGACCGCGGATGATCTCGAACAGGTGCGCCACTTCCTTCTCGGTAATGGCCGAGGTGGGCTCATCCATGATCAGTACGTCGGAGTCGAACGACACCGCCTTGGCAATTTCCACCATCTGGCGGTTGGCCACCGAGAGTTCGCTGACCTCGGCGTCCGGATCCAGGTGGATATTCAGCCGGTCGAACAGTTCGGTGGTCATTCGGTGCATCTTGGCGTGATCCACCAGCCCGAAGGCGTTGTGGGGTTCGCGCCGAATCCAGATGTTTTCCGCCACCGTCATGGAATTCATCAGCAACAGCTCCTGGTGAATCATGGCGATGCCGGCTTCCTGGGCCGCCAGCGGGGTGGCCAGGTGCACGGTCTCACCGCGCAGCCGGATCTCGCCGGCGTCGGGGTGATAGATGCCGGCGATAATCTTCATGAGGGTCGACTTGCCGGCGCCGTTTTCGCCCATCAGGGCATGAACGGTACCAGGGCGGACCTTGAGCGAGACGTTGTCCAGTGCGACAACGCCCGGGAATTCTTTGCGTGCATTAACGACTTCAAGCACGTACTCGTACGGTTTTGTCTGAGGAATCACGCTGCTCTCGGACAACGCTTCTACTGGTGATGAGTTATTCATAACGCACCCCTCCGCTTTTCTGAGCGTTAACGAATGGAGACCCAACTAAGAGATCTATGGTGCATCACGGGTCCAGGTGGGGCATGGATAGGGAAGAGGATTCCCGCTATCGATTGGTACCTGGCGTGACTGGCTGATCAGTTCTTGCCGACAGACATCGTCGACGTTACTCGGAGTGACCAGTTTGAATGGTACGGGGGGTGTCATCAAAGGTGCTTATAGCGAACCCCATGCCTAATTCTTTCGCCAGGGCCGGCGTTGCGAGCCAGAGGGATGTAACAGCGGATAAACAATGGCTTTTAGCCAAGGCGATCTTCTTCATTTTATTTTCCTCTCCATAGGGGCAGAAGCCCGTATTTTATTTTTTATATGTTTCGAATTAAGCGCTTACACTTTTATATTCAGGATTATCGTTGAGCGGCCGGTTCCATCAATAATCCCAAGTCGCCTTGTGTAATCTGAAATTGAGATTTGGATCGCTCTCTATTCAAAAATGGTGGCATCCTGAAAGCTGGGTAAGCCGTAGGTGACGGTAGAGAATTCCTTTTACGCGGGAGTAGGTTACAGGCATGGCAGCCTCCAGCATTATTCTTTTAATCACGTGATTCCTCTCAATCCAGACGGCTGAATGGATTGCTCACTCTGCCTTTCTCGCCAAGTCGCGATCCCAACACGGCAGCACTAGGAGTACATTACCCAACAACGCTAATTGCTGTCAATTTATATGTGCAATAAAAATTGCAAGCATTGGCAGGTAGTGGATAAGCCTTGCGGATCAAGCGGAGTTCACGCCCGCGCTTAACAGAGCGCGATTGGGCCGTAAGATGCTGCATCGACTGTTGTTGGCGTTCCGTGCAAAGAGGCAGAGCGGTTGATAGAGGTAATAGATAGAGCCTGGTGTGAGAGAGCCAGTATCTGGGCAGTGGGTGCGGATCTGTACCCCAGGAATCCGGCTCATCGTATAAGCGTTTTCAGGTACCGCTTGGATAAAAGGGTATTGACCCGGTGGATAGCAATTGACCGGGTCAATACCTGCCTGCCTATGGTGGGGGGCAGGTACGGCCAGGGGCCGTTAAAGCAAGCAGACCCATCAGGAGGAGGTCTGCAGACGCCAGGGCGTTTGGCTTCATAACGAGACGGCCCGCTGGGGCCGTCTGCCATGTTTACTCCATAGTCGGCATGACAAAGTCTGCGCCGGAGCGAATGCCCGTCGGCCAGCGCGAGGTGATGGTCTTGAGTTTGGTGTAGAAACGCACGCCCTCGGGGCCGTGCATGTGGTGGTCACCAAACAGCGAGGCTTTCCAGCCGCCGAAGGAATGGAAGGCCATCGGTACCGGAATGGGCACGTT
>NZ_KB899113.1:0-65892 GCF_000378045.1 Marinobacterium rhizophilum DSM 18822 | reverse complement strand
CGGTGCATCTTGGCGTGATCCACCAGCCCGAAGGCGTTGTGGGGTTCGCGCCGAATCCAGATGTTTTCCGCCACCGTCATGGAATTCATCAGCAAAAGCTCCTGATGAATCATGGCGATACCGGCTTCCTGTGCCGCCAGCGGGGTGGCCAGGTGTACGGCTTCACCGCGCAGCCGGATTTCACCGGCGTCGGGGTGGTAGATGCCGGCAATGATTTTCATCAGGGTTGATTTGCCGGCACCGTTTTCACCCATCAGAGCATGTACAGTGCCCGGGCGCACACGCAGCGAGACGTCGTCCAATGCCACTACGCCGGGAAACTCCTTGCGCGCGTTGACGACTTCAAGCACGTACTCGTACGGTTTTGTATGCGGCATGACGCTTTGGGGTGACACCGCATCTAGCTGTGATGGGCTAACCATATCCTAACCTCTCTGTGCTGCCAGATGTACTGGAACGATTGTTGTTATTTCAGGTAGTTGTTCAGGTTTTCCGGGGTGACCAGTTCAAACGGTACCCATATTTTCTTGTCGGTTTTTTCGCCCTTGGCCAGCCGGATAGCGGTATTCACAGCACCCGCACCCTGGCCGGTGGCGCTCTGATACACAGTGACATCCAGGTCGCCGGCTTTCATGGCGGCCAGTGCATCGGCGGTGGCATCAATACCGGCGACGATGACTGAGTCCATGCTGCGGCCGGACGCTTTCAGTGCCTGAATGGCGCCAATGGCCATTTCATCATTGTTGGCGATGACCGCATCAAACTCGGTGCCGGCGGCAATCCAGTTTGTCATCAGGTTGTTACCCTTGGTGCGATCCCATTCGGCGGTCTGCTCGGCGACGACTTCAAGGCCGGAACATTCCGGCGTGGCGATCACATCGTGGATGTCTTTGGTACGCTGAATGGCGGCCTGGTTGGACAGCTCGCCCATCATGACCAGAACCTTGCCCTTGCCGTTCATCAGGCGGCACACTTCCTGGGTCTGGTAGGTGCCGGACTCGACTTCATTTGAGGCAACAAAGGCCTGATTATCGGGTAGGGTGTCGATGTTGATGGGCTGGCGGTTGACGTAGATCAGCGGAATGCCGGCGGCGAGAGCGTCGTCGCTCATGGAAACCGTGGCGTCGGTGTCGACTGGGTTGACGATGATGGCATCGACCCCGGAAGCGATGAAATTCTGAATCTGGTTGAGCTGGGTACCGACTTCGTTCTTGGCGTCTTCGATCTGAACCTCGACACCTTCTTCTTCCGATTTTTTCTCGATACCGTTGCGCAGCGAAGTAAGGAAGTTATCGTCAAACAGTGCCATGGATACGCCGATCTTCAGGCTATCCGCCATAGCCATCGGGGAGGCGATAATGGCTGTGAGTGCGGCGCAAAGCAGTGCTTTCTTGGTGCTGATCATGACTTTCTCCTGATTGAACGTTAGCTTGGGGTGAATTGGAATATTCGTTCCAGCTGTTCATTTATATTTTTTATCGTTCAAGACCGTCTCACTACGACCCTGCTGTTTGCCTGAGCCTTGAGGAATGAGTCTTCGATCGTCTCATCCCTGACCCTCGTATCATGCAACAGCGAGTGTCTTGTGCCGTGCCTGCGGCCTCGAACACACCCTGATTCTATGAAATTTATATTCTGAATGGTAGTGTTAATGGAATAAATATTCTGTATTTGTTGTTCCAGACATTCCATTCCCGTATTGAAAGCTGCTTAATCCCATTAAAAACAGGTATTTATACGCTCCGGCCGGCGTCGAAAAGATCAGCAATTTTCCGCGTTGTATAGAATGAAGGGCAGGGACGGGGGCATTACAGAAGGCGATACAGGGCTATTCTCCCGCTGCTGCAGCGTCGCGATCATCTGGGTAATGGTATCGCCGGCAAGCTGGCGCAGTGGTGTTGCCACGACCAGGGTGACAACGCCGTCGATCAGCGCCTGACGGGCGTCGGGCGTCATTTCCTGAGTGATGACACACGGGGACTGGGCCAGCTGCGCTTCCCGGAGTGCCCGTATCACGCCTTCCATGCCACCGCTCGCCACATAGAGGCCACGAAGGTCTGGGTGCTGACTGATCAGTGTCTGAGTACCGCGATAGGCGATCTGGGCATCGTCCAGGCTCACCAGGTGCTCAAGCACCTCGATCTGCGGGGCATGTTCGCGGCAGTACGAACGAAAGCCCATTTCACGCAATTCATGGCCCACAAAGCGATGGCTGCCGACAAAGATGCCAACCTTGCCAGCCTGCTTTACCAGGTGTGCCATGGCCCAGCCGGCGCTACGCCCGACCTTGCGGTTATCAAGACCTATATACGGACGCCTGGGGTCTGTACCCAGTGGCGACAGGAGTGCGACCACGGCTACACCGCGGGCTTCGGCTTGTTCGATAGCCTGCAGAATAGCGGGGTGTTCATAGCAGACCAGTGCCAGCGCATCGCATGTTGCCGCCAGCCGTTCGATCTGGTGGGCAATGGCGTTTGGGCTGGCATCGTCAATAAATGCAAACTGGGCACCCTCGAGCAGCTGTGGCTGCAGTGTGCTGCGGTTATGCACGGCCTGTTCCAGTTGCTGGTGCAACTCTTTATAGAACGGCTGTTGCTCGCTTTGCAGCAGGAAGCCGAGGCTGTATGAGCGCGCTTGGCGGAGTTCGCTGGTATCCGTGGTGCGCACAGTGTCGACCGGGTAGCCCGTGGCTTTGGCGGCCTCCAGCACGCGTTGTGCGGTTTGGTCTTTGACCGGGGCGCGGTTATTCAGCACGCGGTCTACAGTAGAAACACTCAGGCCTGCGGCCTTTGCAACAGCGGTGATGGTGGGGCGGCTGGACATGGTGGTTGTGACCGTGATTGTGCTGATTTCGGTCCTCATCATGAAAGAAATGAAAGTTTCTGTCAAAATTGCATTCTCATGTTCTGCGGGGATTAAAGCTCCTTCTCAGTGTCTTGCCAGGGAAAAACCTGTCAGTGAGTGAAAGTCTTTCATTGCGTTGACAGAAATTCAGACATTTTTTCAGCCGACACCAATTGAAATAAATATTCTAAATAGTATAGTGACTGACATGTTTGTTCCGTTTGGCTTGTTGCAGGTAGCCCGCATTGAGAAGGTGCGGGTTTCAGGCCGGGTCACAAAGCTGATAGGTAAAATAATATGAAAATCGCCCTTGATCCTTACATGCACCGTCACCTGTCGCTGCCCGAGATTTGCCGCCTGACCGCTGAGCTGGGCTACGAGCATATCGAGCTGTCGCCACGGGCGGACTTTCTGCAGTGGTGGACCCGCCCGCGTGTGTATCCCGAGCGCATCCAGTCGTTAAAGAAAGCCATGAAGGATCACGGTGTGGGTCTGGCAACGCTGCAGCCGATGTACCGCTGGTCCAGCCCCTATCAGGATGAGTGGGAAGTGGCGATGGATAACTGGAAACGCACCATCGAGATCGCCGTTGAAATGGACGCCCCGTTGCTGATTTCCGAGTTCGGTCGCGGTGCTTCCCCCGAGCGCTCTGCCGCTGACCGCGAGGGTCGCCACACGCCCGAAGCCTGTGAAAACGCGTTCTGGCGTTCCATGGATGTGCTGGTGCCCATTCTGGAACGTGAAGGCCTGACACTGAGTGTCGAGCCGCATCCGGAAGACTGGGTTGAAACCATGGACCCTGCGGTCGAGATCATCAAGACCATTAATTCCGAGGCCGTGAAATGCTCGTACATTGCACCGCATTCGTTCTACTACGGCGATGACCTGGCTCAGACCATCCGTTCCACCAAGGATATTCTGGTACATGCCCGTGTCGCCGACACCTTCAATCACAAGGCATCGTCCAACCTGCGTTACATCGTCAATCCGCCGGGCTCGCAGGCACGGGTGCATCAGCATCTGGATATGGGCGAAGGCGAGATCGACTGGGATGTGTTCTTCAGCACCCTGGCTGAAATCGGCTTTGATGGCGTGCTGTCCAGCTGCGTATTTGCCTGGGAAGAACGCGCAGAAGCGTCATCGCGCTTCATGCGCGACGAAATGCAGCGCTACGTGGACAAGTATTTCAAGTAAAACCCAAGTTCCTCCTGTTATGCCCGCACGGATCCGAAGTCAGGCGTATCCGTGCGGTTAAAAAACAATATCAATAACTCAATAATGGCGACTGAAGCATGACTATTAATATCGGTGTAATTGGCACGGGTGCAATTGGTGAAGACCACGCCCGCAGAATCACTCAGACCCTGTCGGGTGGCAAAATCGTCGCCGTAAACGACGTCAACCAGGAGCAGGCCCGCGCGGTGGTCGATCGTCTGGGATTGGATGCCAAAGTGTATGAAAGTGGCCTGGACCTTATCAAGGCGAGCGATGTGGACGCCATCCTGGTCTGTTCCTGGGGGCCGACCCATGAAGAGTTCGTGCTGGCTGCCGTTGCCGCCGGCAAATATGTGTTCTGCGAAAAGCCGCTGGCTGTGACCGCCGAAGGCTGCCTGAACATCGTCAAGGCTGAAGTCGCTGCTGGCAAGCGCCTGGTGCAGGTGGGCTTTATGCGTCGTTATGACAAGGGCTACCAGATGCTCAAGCAGGCCATCGACAGCAATGAAATCGGCGAGCCGCTGATGATGCACTGCGCGCACCGCAACCCGACCGTGCCGGATCGTTACGTGACCAGCATGGCAATTGTCGATACCGCCATCCATGAGCTGGACGCACTGCGCTGGCTGCTGGATGACGATTACAAGTCGATGCAGGTGGTCTACCCAAGGCGCACCAAGAACCGTTTCGAGCACCTGGCTGACCCGCAGATTCTGCTGATCGAAACCCTCAAGGGGGTGCGTATCGACCTGGAAATCTTCGTCAACTGCCAGTATGGCTACGATATTCAGTGCTCGGTGGTGGGCGAAGAAGGCATTGCCAACCTGCCGGAACCCCAGAGCCTGCTGATGCGCAAGGGCGCCAAGCTCTACAACGAAGTGCTGATGGACTGGAAAGACCGCTTTATCGAGTCCTACGATATCGAGCTGCAGGATTTCATTCGCGGCTGCGAGAACGACGCCGTTGGCGGACCCAGCTCCTGGGATGGTTACGCCGCCGCCGTTGCTGCCGATGCCGCTGTAGCGGCGCAGGAAAGCGGGCAGGTTGAAGCCGTGGTGATGGTCGAGCGTCCGGCATTTTATAACTGAACCGTCACGCCAATTTTCCATTAATCCCTGTTCTCCCTCGGTCCCGGCCCGGAACCGAGGGAGAAATCTAGCCAGGACATGAGTCATGCAGCCAGTAAAATTTTCCCTCAATCACATGGTCGCTCCGTCCATGACTGCGTTCGAACTGTTGGACGCTGCCAAATCGCTGGGCCTGAAAGCGGTCGAACTGCGCAATGATGTACAGCAGAACAGTGTGACGGAACTGGAAAACGCCCGTGCCATTGGCGCTCGGGCCCAGGAACTGGATATTGAAATTCTCAGTATCAATGCGCTTTATCCATTCAATATATGGAATGAGGAGCGCGCTGAGGCGGCCGAGAAACTGGCACAGCTGGCCAGCGCCTGCGGTGCAAAGGGCCTGGTCATGTGCCCGCTGAACGACGCTAGTTACTGCGCAACAGCAGAGGAAAAAAGCGCAGGCCTGCGCGAGGCCCTCGCCGGAATCAAGCCGATTCTGGAAAAGTACAACCTCAAGGGGTTTGTCGAACCGCTGGGCTTCCCGATTTCATCGCTGCGCCTGAAGCAGCAAGCGGTTGCCGCGATCAAGGAGTTGAACGCAGAAGATCGTTTTGGCCTGGTGCATGATACCTTCCATCATCAGGGCGCAGGTGAAACCGAATTCTTCCCTCAGAATACCGGTCTGGTGCACATCTCCGGGGTGGAAGATCCGGCCATTTCTTTTGATGACATGCTGGATGCCCACCGTGTACTGGTGGGGCCCAAAGACCGTCTTGGCAACGTCGGCCAGATCAGGGCGCTGCTTGAGGGTGGCTACACCGGCTACATCTCCTTCGAACCTTTCTCGAGCGAGATCACCGAGCTGGCCGAACCCATGGTCGCGCTGGAACAGAGTATCCGCTACATCAGCCAGCGGCTGGATGCGGCCTGATCCCTATTGGACCCGTCCTCTGCTCACGTTTGGAAAGGGTCACGTTTGACCGGGTCACGCTTGACCGGGTGGATGTGCAGCGCTAGTGGCTAAACTTAAAAGGCGATGAGTGAATTCATCGCCCTTTTTATTGGACATTTTTTACAGTGTGTTGGCTGCCAGAGGGCGTTTTCGGCACGGGGCGGAAAACGATGAATTGAAATAACGTCGCGTAAAGTCGTGAGTGACGCGATACCGGTGCCTTGGCGTTAAATACGAGCTCTAACAGGCGATCGCATTAAACCGGTTCGTGGAAATATAAACCTGGCCTGAATATAGGTTCATTCATGTCTCTATTTATGCCTCTATTCGTGGATTAGGTACCTATCACTGTGCCACCATCGGTGGATGTATCGCCGTTTACAGGAGCTCGCGCCGCGGGCGAATAGGGCTTGGGCGAGCACTCGACTCGCCCGAAGACCGGGCTCCCACAGGTTTTCGGCACCGCTGCGGTCGACGATGTATTTGTCAGCCGGGTTAATAAGTATACTGTCCCAGGAATTGCGGAGTTTAATACCGGTGTCTTAGCATTAAACGCTGGCTTTAGCTTTGTTATTTCATGGCTGAAACGGCTGAGGATTCTCAGTGGTAAACGAGCTTATACCAAGCCAGCCCTTCAACGATTTTAGATAGACAGGGTGCGCAACGACTTTCACCGATCCATTATCAATCGCTTTATGTATATCAATTTCACCATACCAGACCCGGGTCAACGCTTTGGTCGTGGCCGTGATATACACATCGACATCGAAACCCAGATCCTGAGAGCACTCTTGGGCGACATTATCACGGACATAAATGTGATACTTGGCGTGAGGTTCCGCGTCGGTCAGATGGAGTTGGATGACAGTATCGCCGGAGGGAAGTTGGTCTGTGTTGATGCCGCCGGTAATATCTCTGACCAGGCTGGGAGCGGCATTCGGCTTATCGGTCATGCCCTCGCTGGCATGACACATCCCCCACCGCCCGAGTTCATTAAGAATGGGGGCAAGTGCTTTTCCTGAAGGCGTGAGGTGGTACTCGTAGCGGCCAGCAGTGGCGCTGGGTTTGCGAAAGACGATGCCCTTTTCCTCAAGGAAACGCAGGCGGTTTCGCAACAAGGATGGCGAGAGATTGGGAATATATTTCTGTATCTCAGAATATCGTGTAGAACCAAAAAACAACTCTCTTATGATCTGCAAAGTCCATTTTTCACAGAGAACAGACGTTGCCATGGAAATAGGGCATGCTTCGCCGTAATCAAGCATATCTCTGACGCCTTTTTTGAATTTTACTTTTTACTCAAGCAAAACCACGCCGCTCCTAAAATTGTTCGCATTTCAGCGCCTGGTTAGGCACCTGTTTAACTACGCCTAATCCCGGTCCCACACTATATTGTTCTTGGACCGGTCAAAATAAGGAGCAAACACGGAAAGCGCTGCGAAACGTTCCCCTTCCTCGAGTATTGGGCCGTGGAGTGTGTTTTGTGGAATAAATACCAGATCTCCTTTGCTCACCTTCTTTACTTCGTGACCCACTTTAAAGTCAACGTTGCCCTCAATGATAACGAGTATCTCGTCGTGGTGCTTCTGAGTATGAAGCGCATTTCCACTGTCACGAACTATTCCGACATTTGCAGTTAAATGCTTGCCATCAAAAACGAAAGTTCTTTTGATGGGATCGTTTTTGGTCGACTCATCGGTGTCGAGCGATTCAACGATCTGATTGAGGTTGTTAAAATACATCACTCTAGTATCCTCCTGAGGCTGTTGTTGGGGTGACTAACAGTCTGTTAATAAGGTCTTGAGCCTCATAATATTTATTGTAAAGTATACCTTTGCTCAATCAGCCGTTTTTAATGGCTTTATCTGATCTACCTCTCGTTTGAGTCTTGTACAAAGGCGATGTAATTTCCAGTATTCAAGCGAGGGCCGCCTGGATGGTGTTAGCGTTGTTGCCCGTTGTCGGTCCACAGGATGCACTGTCCGCGTCGGGGTGATTACCGGCTCCGTGCCCCGTCGCCGTGCTCCTGACGCAGCCGCTCACATGCTACCAATGTTCAAGGCCGCACACGCCGGTCTACAAGCGAAGCGGTCTATACTCAATACGTGTTTCATCCCGGGCCACCGTGGGTGCCGGGTACTCTTATCAAGTGACTCGCCACAATCAGGACGTAAGAGGTCGCAGTAACCCACTGCCGGGCCCCAGGGCCAGGAGGGAGTATGACCAGCAAGTCTGCTTTCGTAGCAGAACCCAGATCTGCCGGCGTTGAACTCACGCCGGGTGCGCTTCGCCTGCAGAACGAGATTTTTCGTGGCAGCGGCGGAGTCAGCGAGGAAAACCGTAACCAGGGTTTCAGGCCCGCATTCTATGACATGGAAACCGGCCAGGTGTACCCGTCCTGTTTTGCCAGTGGATTGCCGGCAAATATGCATCTGCTCGATGGATTGCCTCCTGAACTGGTACTGGCCAGGCACGACAGTGGCCGGGTCACTGCGGTCAAGGCCGGTGTTGTCGCCGGCTTTATGCGTCACGGCCAGTTTTTTACCCGCACCCAGGCGGCGCTTGCCACTAAATACATGCGCGATCCGTCACGCTTGCTCAGCAATCCACAGCATCATAACCGCCTGCTGGATGTCTGGGAGCGCTTCATGCTGGGGCAGGACTATTCCGACGAGGTGATTCGGCCGGTGGTGGAGGAGTCCTGGCGCCGCTGTTTTGCATCCAGGCTTGATCCGCACCTCGACAATGCGCCGCTGGCAGCCGACGTTGATCAGGTGGAATATCGTCGTTACCGCCAGGCGGATCTTCGGGATGCCGCCTTTCCGGTGTTACAGCGTGCATCGCAGTTGCTGTCCAGTACCAGCAGCGTGATTCTGCTGGCGGATGAGAACGGTTTTATCCTCGATGTGGCCGGGGAGCGGCACACCCGCATGGTGGCGCAGGAGGTGAACCTGACGCCCGGCGGGCTCTGGAGCGAGACGGCGGTGGGTACCAATGCCATCGGTACGGCGCTGGCGGCCGGCGAGGCGATCCAGCTGTACGGGGCGGAGCATTTTTGTAGCGGGATCAAGCGTTTTACCTGCTCCGCCGATGTCATCCACGACCCCCACGATGGACGTGTGATCGGCGCTGTAGACCTGTCGGGCCTTACGGAAACCTATCAAAGCCATGCACTGGATTTCGCCATGAGTGCCGCCGAGCTCATCGAGGCGAACCTCGCGATTGCCTATTTCAAAACGCGCGAGCAGGTACTGACGGCAACCCGGCCGCTGTTTCGACGCTGGAAAGGTCAGGGGCTGCTGGCGTTTGATCGGCGCGGACGCCTGGTGCGTGCCAATGCGGTGGCGCACCGGCTGGTACAACCGCTCGGTGCGGGGCTGGAACTGAGTCCGCAGACCCGCCTGGAAGCGCTGGACCTGGATGATGACAGTCTGAGTGCCGCCGACATGCCTGCCTGGCTGGGCGCGCAACTGCAACAGCCCATTGTGCAGCGTGAGCGCAGAATCGGAACCCTGTTCGTGCTGGATGCCGACACGAAATAAACAGCGGCAAGGTGCCCGGTAAAGCTCCGGTAAAGTCCCTGTGAGATTCTTTTGCATTGAAGCAGGGGTACCGCTGTGCAAGGGGTAACGGTGGCCCGATTGATCTGCATCAGTGACGGTGCGATCCTTGCACGCAAAGTGTTGCCCGGGCTCAGGCCGGGGCGCAGAATCGCGACGGCCGTCACGGCCCGTATGAAGCAGAAATGGAGCAGGGGATGGAACAGGGGATGGAACAGGGAAAGGGATTGGCAATCGACCTTAACGGCAAAAAGGGCATTGTGCTGGGCGTGGCGAACGATCACAGCATTGCGTTCGGTTGTGCCACAGCGCTGCGTGAAGCCGGTGCCGAGTTGTGCATCAGCTATCAGAATGAAAAGGCGCGTCCCCATGTGGCGCCGTTGGCGCAGCGACTGGAGGCCAGCATTTTTCAGGTATGTGATGTATCCCATCCAGATGAGCTGGAACGGCTGTTCAAGTCGGCCCAGGAGCGCTGGGGCAGCATCGACTTTGTGGTGCACTCCATCGCCTGGTCGCCGCTGGATGAATTGCATGGCAGGCTGCTGGACTCGTCTGCACAGGGCTTTGCGCGGGCCATGGACATTTCCTGTCACTCCTTCATTCGCGCAGCACGCCTTGCAGAAGCGCTGATGCCGGCGGGGGGCACGCTGCTGACCATGAGCTACTACGGTGCGGAAAAAGTGGTCGATAACTACAACATGATGGGGCCGATCAAGGCCGCGCTGGAAAGCTCCGTGCGTTATCTGGCCGCGGAGCTCGGCGGGAAAAATATCCGTGTGCATGCGCTCTCGCCGGGGCCCATGCCCACGCGCGCAGCCTTCGGCATTGCCGAATTCGATCGCCTGATGGACAGCGCAGTGGCCCGCGCACCCTTGCACCGGCTTGGCACGCCACGGGATGTGGGCACCATGGCTGCGTTTCTGGTCAGTAGCCTGGGCGCCAACCTTACCGGCAGCACGGTGTATGTCGATGCGGGTGACAACATCATGCTGTAACCGCTGCATAGCGGCGGTACCGGTGCCGCCAGTACGGCGTTTGCTGTGTAATCAGGCCGCTATCTCAACGGTGCTGCTATTTCAGCAGGAACACCAGCGTCATCACCAAGCCCACCGCAATCACGATCGCACGCACGACAGCGACCGGCAGCGCGCGGGCGATGCCGGCGCCGCTATAGCCGCCCAGTGTTGCGGCGATCATCATGATTAGCGCCTCGGGCCACTCGACAATACCGGCAATGGCGAAGGCTGCCACGGAAATGGACGACAGCACGAACGACAGCAGGTTCTTCAGGCCGTTCATCAGGTTGAGTTCCTGCATGCCGGCGGCGGCGAACTGCGCCAGCAGCATGATACCCAGGCCACCATTGAAATAGCCGCCGTAAACCGCAACCGCCAGCAATCCGGGAGCCATGGGGAGCGGCTGGCCCGAGCGTCGCATGAGTGACATCAGGCGGTTGCCAAAGGCAAACAGCAAGGTTGCGCCCAGCAGCAAAAACGGTACGGCGATATCGAACACCGCCGCGGGTGTAATCAGCAGCAGCAGGGCGCCAGTGATGCCGCCGGCCAGCCCCAGCAGGCTGAGGCGCACCAGCATGGCGCGATCAAGTGTTTTCAGCTCCCGCTTGAAGCCCAGGGTTCCACCCAGATAGCCGGGCAGTACCGCCACGGCGCTGGTGGCGTTGGCAGCAATCGGGGGAATGCCGGCGTAGACAAGTGCCGGGAACGTCAGAAAGCTGCCGCCACCGGCGATGGTGTTGAGCACACCGGCGAGGTAGCCGGCCAGAATCAGCAGGAGGTAATCGATGGGCGTCATGACCGGGCTTCCTTGAGCGGCAGGGGCAGCGGTCGATAGCCTAACCGCAGTGACGCTGCGGCGCAATTGGCAACCGGGTCAAAATGGAAACAGCTTCCAAAAAATGGATTTGAAAGGCCGCCTAGAAAGGTGACGCACGTTACGGGCGTCGTCCTGGCGATCAGCGGCAGGGTTGGGGGACGCGATGCACCAGGTCGAACGGTAGGCGTCTTCGGCGCCTACGATGGGCTGCGCCGCCCAATATCCGCAGCTAACCGACAGTGAAGTAGCAGAGCGGCTCCTGCCATCCTGCGCAGCCGCAGGGCGATAGTCGCGAGCCCTTTGACGGGATTCACCCAGGGCATGCATTTCAGTTCACTGCCGCGAATCAGGCGTTCTGCGCTTCGTTTTTCATCACCTCGTACAAAATTCGGGCGCCACGGCCAATCTGCTCCGGCGTCGAGTATTCGCTTTCGTTGTGGCTGATACCACCGACGGAGGGTACGAAGATCATCGAAGTCGGGGCTACCGCGCTGATATTCACGGCATCATGGCCAGCGCCGCTGGTCATGCGGCGGTAGCTGCAGCCGCTGCTCGCCACGGCCTGCTCCACCGCATCAACACAGGCGGCGTCAAATACGGTGGGTGGGGAATCCCAGATGCATTCAAGCGTGACTTCAACGCCGGCATCGGTGGCGATGCGATCGATCAGGCTGCGGGCGTGCTGTTCCATGGCCTCCAGGCCATCGAGGCTGGCGTTGCGCAGGTCCAGGGTAAAGTTCAGATCTCCCGGAATGACGTTGCGCGAGCCCTTGGGAATGTCGAGTTCACCGATGGTGCAGCGGCCATCTTCCTCCGCCCGGTCGGCGGCCATCTCGATGAGGGCGCTAATCATGCGGGCCGTCGCGCCCAGGGCGTCACGGCGGTAGCTCATGGGAGTGGGGCCGGCGTGGGCACAAACCCCCTTGACCGTCACATCGTACCAGCGCATGCCGAGCACGCCGGTGACCACACCGATATCCTCTTTTTCGCGCTCCAGCACCGGGCCCTGCTCGATATGCAGCTCGAAAAACTTGCCGAACGTGCACGCACCGACCTCAAGATCACCGTCGTAGCCAATGGCCTGCAGCGCATCGCCCAGGCGAATGCCCTGGGCATCGGTCTGATTCAGTGCGTAGTCCAGGCTGAATTTGCCGCTATAAACACCGGAGGCCACCATGGCCGGGGCAAAACGGGAGCCTTCCTCGTTGGTCCAGATCACCACTTCCACGGGGCGGCGGGTCTGAATAGCCTCATCGTTCAGGGCACGGATGACTTCCAGCCCCGCCAGGCAGCCGTAGATACCATCAAACTTGCCGCCGGTAGGCTGGGTGTCCAGGTGGCTGCCGGTGCTGATCGGCAGGGCGTCGGGGTCGGTGCCCGGGCGGCGGGCGTAGATGTTGCCAATGCGGTCAATCCGGATATCACAGCCGGCATCAAGGCACCAGCGCACAAAAAGGTCGCGACCCTGGCGATCCAGTTCGGTCAGGGCAAGGCGGCAGCAGCCGCCGGCGTCGGTGGCACCGATCTCGCCCATTTCCATCAGGCTGTTCCAGAGTCGCTGGGTATTTATAGGGTGTTCGGACATCGACGGCCTCCCGGTTGTTATTAGCTGATACATTCGTGGCTGAATGCGCTGTAAAACAAGCGCGTTATGGATAGGCAATGTATATAACAAGGCTGCGGCGTCGATATACCCACTGGGGGATAGTCATGCAGTAACCATGACGCAAAAAAAGGCCGCCAGATGGCGGCCTGAAGCTTAATGGAAATGCTACAAACAGGGTAATGAGTGCACCCGAAAGGCCGTGGTCTTCGCGCAATATAAAGGCAGTGCGGCACCCTTGTTGCGTTTTAACCAGTCGACACCGCGTTTCTGGTTTGCCCAGGGGCTCCAGCGAACAATCAGAATAGTAACGGGTATTCGGATTGCCTATTGAACCGCGGAACGCTGCCGGGTGTGGGGTAAAGTATTCCACGGTGGGGGTTCGGTACCATACCCCTTCGGGGATAGTGCCGGCGATATTTGTGTGGCTCTGCCTGATGCGCTGTTATTACTAACCCGGAGGGTTAATAGGTGAAACATCCCTGTTTCACCATTGGCCGCAGGCCAATGCGAACGCCACAGAAATCAGCATGTCCACGCACCTGCGCCCGTTTCTGTGGCGTGACGTACAAATAGGCAGTGAACCTATTTGTACGCGAGGTTAATAGCCTGGCGGACAACCCATTGAGTTCATAACGCAGGATATACCCCTCGCGGGATATACATCCGCGCCAGTGTCGTGCGTAAACTGGTCATCATTCTTTTTACCAACACTCTTCACAATAACCTGAGAACGGGAACGACAATGGCGAAAAAGAGCTATGACGACTGGAAGGCGCAGGCTGCGGGCCTCGCTTTCTGCAATCAGGCCTGGATCGATGGACAATTTGTTCCGGCGATCAGTGGCGAGACGTTCGACTGCATCAACCCGGCTACCGAACAGACGCTGACTCAAGTGGCCGCCTGCGACAGTGCCGATGTGGATGCCGCCGTCAGCAGTGCCCGTGCCGCCTTCGCGCGGGGGGACTGGTCCGAGCGTTCGCCCGCGCAGCGCAAGCAGGTACTGCTCAAGCTCGCCGACCTGATCGAGCAGCATCAGGACGAGCTGGCATTGCTCGACACCCTGGATATGGGCAAGTCTATCCGCGAATCCACCGGTATGGATTTGCCCTCCAGCATTGACTGCTGGCGCTGGACCGCGGAAGCCGTGGACAAAATCTACGGTGAAATTGCCCCCACCGGCAACGATGCCCTGGCGCTGATGAGCCGCGAACCCATCGGCGTGATTGGTGCCATCGTGCCATGGAATTATCCGTTGATGATGGCGACCTGGAAGCTGGCGCCGGCGTTGGCGGCGGGTAATTCGGTGGTGCTGAAGCCGTCGGAGAAATCCCCCCTCAGCGTGCTGCGCCTTGCCCAGCTCGCCCAGCAGGCCGGTCTGCCCGATGGCGTCCTGAACGTCCTGCCGGGTTACGGACATACCGCCGGCAAGGCGCTGGCGCTGCACATGGATGTGGATGTGCTGGTGTTCACCGGCTCCACGAGGGTAGCGGGCATGCTGATGGAATACGCCGGCCAGTCCAATCTCAAGCGCGTCTGGCTCGAAGCCGGCGGCAAGTCACCCAATATCGTGTTTGATGACTGCGAAGACATTGCAGAGGCCGCGGCTAACGCGGCGGCGGCGATTTACTCCAATCAGGGCGAGGTTTGCATCGCGGCATCGCGCCTGTATGTGCAAAAGGGTATCAAGGGGGCGTTTCTCGATGCGCTCGTCGAGGCGGCCAGGGCCTACGAGCCCGGCGATCCGCTGGATCCGGCGACCACCATGGGACCGCTGGTGGATGCCGCCCAGTTGAAGAGCGTGAACCGCTATATCGTATCGGGCCTGGAGGAGGGTGGCACCCTGTTGCTGGGCGGCACGCGGGCGCATCGCCCCGGCGAGGGCTTTTATGCCCAGCCGACTCTGATCAGCGATGCCCACAACGGCATGACATTTGTCCGCGAGGAAATCTTTGGCCCGGTGCTGGCGCTGTGCGAGTTTGAGACCGAAGAGCAAGCGGTGCAACTGGCCAATGACAGCGTCTACGGCCTGGGCGCCTGTGTCTGGACCTCGAACCTCAAACGCGCCCACCGCGTGAGCCGCAGAATTCAGAGCGGCATGGTGTGGGTCAATGGCTGGGGCGATGGTGACCAGACCGTGGCCTTTGGCGGTGTGAAAGGCTCGGGCAACGGCCGCGACAAGTCGCTGCATGCGCTGGAAAAATATACCGAGCTGAAAACCGTGTGGTTCCGGCTGTAATACCGATCCGGCTTTACATTGAAAAGGGGCGCTGCCGTCGGGCAGTGCCCCTTTTTTATGTGGTGTTGCTCCGGGAGTCATTTCGAACCGCAGGCCGGGGTCGCTCAACAACGAGGTCGCTGTCTGATGGGCTTCGCTTCGCTGCGCCACATCCTGCCCGAAGGTAGTCATCCGGCTTTTGGCAGGTTGGGCGCCGCCCAACAACGAGGCCGTAGCCTGATGGGCTTCGCTGCGCTGCGCCACATCCTACCCGGAGGTAGTCATCCGGCCTTTGGCAGGTTAGGCGCCGCCCAACAACGAGATCGTAGCCCGATGGGCTTCGCTTCGCTGCGCCACATGCTACCCGGAGGTAGTCATCCGGCCTTTGGCAGGTTGGGCGCCGCCCAGCAACGAGATCGTTGCCCGATGGGCTTCGCTGCGTTGCGCTAGATCCTACCCGGAGGTAGTCATCCGGCTTTTGGCAGGTTGGGCGCCGCCCAACAATGAGGTCGTAGCCTGATGGGCTTCGCTTCGCTGTGCCACATCCTACCAGGAGGTAGTCATCCGGCTTTTGGCAGGTTGGGCGCCGCCCAACAACGAGATCGTAGCCCGATGGGCTTCGCTGCGCTGCGCCACAGCCTACCCGGAGGTAGTCATCCGGCTTTGGGTAGGTTGGGCGCAGCCCAACAATGAGGTCGTAGCCTGATGGGCTTCGCTGCGCTGCGCCACATCCTACCCGGAGGTAGTCATCCGGCTTTTGGCGGGTTGGGCACTGCCCAACAATGAGGTGGTAGCCTGATGGGCTTCACTGCGCTGTGCCACATCCTACCCGGAGGTAGTCATCCGGCTTTGGGTAGGTTGGGCGCAGCCCAACAATGAGGTCGTAGCCCGATGGGCTTCGCTGCGCTGCGCCACATCCTGCCCGGAGGTAGTCATCCGGCTTTTGGCAGGTTGGGCGCCGCCCAACAATGAGGTGGTAGCCTGATGGGCTTCGCTGCGTTGCGCTAGATCCTACCCGGAGGTAGTCATCCGGCTTTTGGCAGGTTGGGCGCCGCCAAACAACGAGGTCGTAGCCCGATGGGCTTCGCTGCGCTGCGCCACATCCTACCCGGAGGTAGTCATCCGGCCTTGGGTAGGTTGGACGCCGCCCAACAACGAGGTCGTAGCCCGATGGGCTTCGCTGCGCTGCGCCACATCCTACCCGAAGGTAGTCATCCGGCCTTGGGTAGGTTGGACGCCGCCCAACAATGAGATCGTAGCCCGATGGGCTTCGCTGCGCTGCGCCATATCCTGCCGGGAGGTAGTCATCCGGCCTTCGGCAGCTTGGGCACAGTCCAGCAATGAGGTGGTAGCCTGATGGGCTTCGCTTCGCTTCGCTGCGCCACATCCTGCCAGGAGGGGGTCATTGATGGGCTGTTGTGTAACGGGCTTCAGTTTCCCGCCAGGCTGGTCAGGTGGCCGAGGAACATCGAGAACAGCTCCGACTGTGTCGAGGTATTGAGCCTTGCGTGGATGTTCTTGCGGTGCACCTTCACGGTGCCGGCGCTGATATCCAGCAGGTCGGCGATGGCCTTGGATGAGTGCCCCTTGAGAATGAGCCCGGTGATTTCCTGCTCGCGTTTGGTGAGAACACCACTGCCGAAGGTCGAGAGTGCATAGTCCATGGCATCGCGGGATTCTTCATTGTGTATGTAATTCGATGACTGGGCCAGCCAGAATTGGTGCACCAGCGCGCTTATCACCGGAAAGATCTGGTTCAGGGTGTTTCGTTCGGCCCGGGTAATGGAGCCCAGGCTGGATTTTCGCCCGAGCGACAGCGTAAAGCTGACGTCATTTTCCAGTGGGATTACCAGAATGATTTCGTCCACCAGGTCAAATTCGTGATAGCAGCTGCGGTAGTACTCGCTGCTCTCAAAGCTGTCCGGTGCTATTTCCCGTAGCCGGTAAACGCCGCCCGCAAGCCCCGTTTGCATGGCGTTGAACAGTGGGTCCAGCAGGTAGAGCTGATTAACGTACAGGTTCAGTGTCGGTGCCATTCGCTGCGGGTGATTGCTCAGCACCACGATCGGTTTGAAGGCATGCTTGTAGGTGGCGATCAGCAGGGTGTCGAAGCTGACCAGGTGCAGCAGGCAGTCGTTCAGTACCTCGGGGAAATTGCGCATCCTTATGTGGTCAATCAGCCGTGCCAGGTCCCTGTGCCAGCTTTGTGAGGGTGAAATGCCAAGGCCGACTTTATTCATTCTGCGTAAGCCAGAGTCGTGATTAATGGGTTATTAGTGCCAACTGTAGCACAGGATGTGATTTTTGGGTCAGGCTTAAGCATTTGAAAGTCATTAGGTTATTGCCCGTTGTGGCGATCATTTTACCGAAAATGGCCACGGCTATCCCCTCGGGGGTATAGATGGTGTTTTAGCGCTGATAGTACTTTATGGAAATGGATCGAATCGATGGCGGCAGCGCCATTCGGGCTAACCCTATAACAACGCAGAATACCGCGAGGCAATTCGCATGGCACATGACATTAATAAATTGTGGGAACAGGATAAGGCACACTTTATCCACCCGTTTACCGACTTCTCGGTTTTCGACAAAGAAGGCTGCGATATTATCACCGAAAGTCACGGCGAATATGTTTTCGATGGAAAGGGTAATAAATACCTCGACGGCATTGCCGGGCTTTGGTGCGTAAATATCGGCCATGGTCGCCGCGAAATGGGCCAGGTGATGGCCGAGCAGGCGGAGCGCATGGCGTATTATTCGCCCTTTAATAACCTGTCCAATGTGCCGGCAATCGAGTTGTCCACCAAGCTTGCAGAGCTGGCGCCCTCGAATCTGAACCATGTCTTTTACAGCTGCGGTGGCTCGGTGGCGAACGATACAACCATTCGTATCGTGCATTACTATTTCAACCAGCTGGGCCAGACAGACAAGAAAATCATTATCTCGCGCAATAACGGTTACCACGGCACCACCTATGTGTCCGCAACGTTGACCGGCATCGAAAGCAACAACTGGGGCTTTGATACCACCGACCAATTCGTGCATCACGTCAAGGAGGCCAACTGCTACCGTCGTCCGGCCGGCATGTCCGAAGCCGAATACTGCGACTACCTGGTGGAGGACTTTGAGAGCAGCATCAAGGCGCTGGGGGGGAAAGAGAAGGTTGCAGCCTTTATTGCCGAGCCGATCATGGGCGCCGGTGGCGTGCTGGTGGCTCCCGAGGGGTATCACCGTCGCATCTATGATGTCTGCAAGAAATACGGAATGCTCTACATCTCCGATGAGGTGGTGACTGCATTTGGGCGTTTGGGCCACTTTTTCGCCTCCGAAGCGGTATTCGGTATTCAGCCGGACATTATCAATTGCGCCAAGGGTCTCACCTCCGGCTATATTCCGCTGGGCGCAACCCTGCTAAGCGATGAGATATACGCCGTGATCAGCAAGCCGCAGCGCGACGGTGCCGTGTTCAGTACCGGGTTTACCTATTCCGGGCACCCGGTGGCCTGTGCCGCGGCGCTGAAAAACATCGAGATCATGGAGCGCGAGAACATCTGCGCCAATGTGCAGGACGTAGGGCCTTACCTTGAAGCACAGCTGAAAACACTGCTGGACCTGCCCATCGTGGGCGATGTGCGCGGCAGCCATTTCATGATGTGCATTGAAAGTGTCGCCGACAAGAACACCAAGGCCCTGTTGCCGATGGAAGCCAATGTCGGCAAGCGCATCGCCGAACAATGTCAGAAGCGCGGCCTGATCGTACGCCCCATTGCGCACCTGAACGTGTTGTCGCCGCCGCTGATCTGGAATCGTGAGACGGTGGATCTTGTGGTGGGCATTTTGCGTCAGAGCATTCTGGCTACCCTCGAGTCACTGATCGACGACGGCCATTACCAGGCGTGAGAGCCTGGTCCTTTGCCGGCTGGGCGCGTGTTCGCCCGGCTTGCCGGAGCCTGTCGGGCTTAGCCGATCGTAGCGAGGGAAAGTCCGTTTTGAGTCAGCTTTTGAGTTCTTTTGCGGCGAATAGTGGTTCTATTTAACACTTGGAACGAAGTGGAAAGAACCGCTTTAGCGGGGTCGCAGACCGAGGAGCCTGCGACGAGTAAAAAAGAGGTCAATAAATGGCCAAAATCGGCTTTTTCACAGTAGATCAGTGTTAAGTCCGAAAGGCTCCTATATCTATAGTCAAAGAAAACAGGTTGCCTGCGATGAGTGACACGAACGAAAACCTCAGCCCCAAAGCACTGGGGTTCCGAATGCCGGGCGAGTTTGAGCCCCATGATGCCTGCTGGATGCTCTGGCCCCAGCGCGGTGATGTCTGGCGCCTGGGTGCCAAACCCGCGCAACGGGCTTTCGCGGCCGTGGCCCAGGCCATTGCCCGCAGTGAAACGGTGTTTGTGGGGGTAAATGATGGCCAGTACGAAAACGCCAGGGCCATGCTGGCGCCCGAGGTGAGGGTGATTGAAATCAGTTCCAACGACGCCTGGATGCGCGACATGGGGCCGAGTTTCGTCATCAATGATGCCGGCGAGCGGGCCGGTATCGACTGGCAGTTCAATGCCTGGGGCGGCCTGAATGGCGGCCTTTATTTCCCCTGGGACAAGGACGATCGGGTTGCCCGCAAGGTGTGCGAAATCAATGGCGACCGGCGCTTTCGGGCACCGTTTGTGCTGGAAGGCGGCGCCATCCATGTGGATGGTGAGGGCACCCTGCTGACCACCGAGGAATGCCTGCTGAACGCGAACCGCAATCCGCACCTCAGCCGTGAACAGATTGAGGCGCAGCTGGGCGACTACCTTAATGTCTCGAAGGTGATCTGGCTGGATCGGGGCACCTTCAACGACGAAACCAACGGCCATGTCGACAATATTGCCTGCTTCGTCAGGCCTGGCGTGGTGGCACTGCACTGGTGCGACGACCCCGCCGATCCGCAGTATGAGATTTCCCGTGCCGCGCTGGAAGTGCTGAGTCAGGCCACTGATGCCAAGGGTCGCAGACTCGAAGTGCACAAGCTGCCGCAGCCGGGGCCGCTGTACATGAGCGCCGACGAAGCTGTGGGCGTCGACCTGTGCGCCGACAGCCATCCGCGCACCGAGGGCGAGCGCATGGCCGGGTCCTATATCAATTTCTATATCGGCAATTCGGTGGTGGTGTTCCCGCTGCTGGATCCGGCCCGGGATGGCCAGGCCCGTGAAATCCTGCAGGGGCTGTTCCCCGAGCGGGAAGTCATTGGCATCGATGCGCGGGAAATTCTGCTGGGCGGCGGCAATATCCACTGCATCACGCAGCAGCAACCAAGGGCCTGAAGCAGGCCTGACAGGCTGTAAATTTTTCCATCGTTGCAATAAGTCGGCAGCAGATCCCGGGGGAGACTCCCGATGCCGGGGTCTGGCGTCGCGTTCCCGTTGCGGCGAAAAACAAGTATAACGAGGGACACAGATGACGACTTCAACTGACGCGACTATGAACCCGAGCGCTTCGCGATCGAATCACTCCTTTGTCGTGGGCGCTGCTGCGCTCGCCGTGATCGGCTTTGCGCTGTACTGCTTTCAGACCTACGGCGTCGATGCCAATTTTGGCATGCTAAGCCTGCTGCCGACCGGCGTGGTGATCGCCACCGCGCTCTACACCAAGCGCACGATTGAATCGCTGTTTATTGGCGTACTGGTGGGGCTGGTCATGACCAACTCGGTGGCGGACTTTATCCCGGCGCTGGGGGGCACCTTTCTCGATGTGTTCATGAACGAGACGGTGGCCTGGATCTTTATTGCCTGCGGCCTGATGGGCAGCATGATTGCCCTGGTGACCATGGGCGGCGGCGCCGAAGCCTTCGGCCGCTGGCTGACCACCAGGGTGCACACGAAAAAGGGCACGCTGTTCTCTACCATGGCCCTGGGCCTGGTGATCTTTATCGATGACTATCTCAATGCGCTGACCATCGGGTCATCAATGCGCAAGGCCACCGACAGGGTCAAAACCTCGCGGGAATTCCTCGCCTACGTGGTGGATTCCACGGCGGCACCGGTGTGTATTATCCTGCCGTTCTCCACCTGGGCTGTGTTCTTTTCCGGCCTGCTGGAAGACAACAAGGTGGCCGAAAAGGGCGCCGGCATCGACCTCTTTATCAGCTCCATTCCCTACATGCTCTATGCCTGGGTCTGCCTGGCAGTGGTGATGCTGGCGATCAGTGGCAAGCTGCCACTGCTGGGCAGGATGAAGGCGGCGGAGCAGCGCGCTGAAAGTACCGGCGCGGTGGTAAGCGACGCCGACAGTGCGCACAACGTTGAACTGGAGGCCGGGGTAGAAAAATCCCACACGCTGAATTTCTTCGTGCCCATCGCCTCGCTGATCTTCTTCACCTGGTATTTCGACATCGACATCATGTCCGGCGCCATGGCGTCGATCTTCGTGACCCTGGCATTCTTTGGCGTGCAGCGCCTGCTGAGTGTCGGGCAGATGTTCGACGGTATCCTCAAGGGCTTTGTTGGCATGATCATGCCACTGGGCACGCTGTTCTGCGGTTTCATGCTGGCCGAAGTCAACGATGCCCTGGGCACCACCGAATACGTGATCAATGCGACCACGAGCTTCATGACGTCGGAAATGCTGCCCATGGTGGCCTTCGTGGTGATGGCGGCGCTGGCCTTTGCCACGGCGTCTTTCTGGGGCATCTTCGTGGTGGGCATGCCGATCATCCTGCCGCTGGCACTGGCGGTCAACGCCGATATACCACTGGTGGTTGGCGCGATGATCTCGGCGTCTGCCTTTGGTTCCCATGCCTGCTTTTACGGTGACTCCACGGTACTGTCGGCCAAGGCGTGCGGTATCAGCCCCATGAGCCACGCCATCACCCAGCTGCCCTATGCATTGCTGGGTGGCGTGATCTCGGCGTTTGGCTTCCTGGCGCTGGGCATCATGCTCTGAGCGGGGTTTAACGCGGTATTTATCCATTTAACGCCCGGGCATTGCTGCCCGGGCTTTTCGTTTGTGCGCGTTTTTTTCTGGAAGTTAACGGCCAATGATCAGGGTCGCTCCTGGTTCAGGTGGCGCCTTGCGGTTTTTAATGAAGGATCTCTCTGGCGACTTTGTGCCGAACGGGCGAAGATAGCAACGCACCGCTTTGGTGCTGCGCCTTCCAACGATGACCAGGGATGACTGATCGATGGGTCCTATTCGGCAACTGACCGCACTGCTGGCCAGTTATGGATTGCTGTTACTGGCTAACGGCATGTTTACCACCTTGCTCAGTCTGCGCACACGGCTGGAGGGCTTTCCCACCGAGCTGATCGGTCTGGTTATGGGCAGTTACTTCATCGGCCTCTTCCTGGGCGCCCGGTACGGTGCTGGAGTGGTCAACCAGGTAGGTCACATCCGTGCCTTTGGCGTCTTTGCCTCGCTGATTTCCATTACACCGCTGGTGCATATGCTGGTGGTCTCGCCGACACTCTGGTTTGTGCTGCGACTGATCGCCGGTTTCAGCATGGCGGGGCTGATTGTGGTGACTGAGAGTTGGCTTAACGCCAGGGCGGAAGACCATAACCGCGGCGCGGTGCTGTCGATTTACATGATCGTCAATTACCTGGGGGCGGGCTCTGCGCAGTTGCTGCTGATGCTGGATGATCCGGGGGGATACCGGCTCTTTCTGCTGGCGTCGATTACTTTTTCGGCCTCGCTGATTCCGGTGCTGCTGACCCGTACCGCCGCACCGTTGCCGGAGCCGCCCGGGCCATTGCGCATTTCACCGGTACTCAAGACATCGCCGGTGGGCTTTTTTGGCGCTATGGCGGCGGGGCTGATCAATGCATCTTTCTATACCATGGGGCCGCTGTCGGCGCAGGATGCCGGGCTCACGGCGGATCAGATAGCGCTCTTTCTGGCCTTTGGCATTCTGGGTGGTCTGGTGCTGCAGATACCGCTGGGGCGTCTGTCGGATCGCATCGAGCGACGCAAGGTCATTGCCATGGCTTCCATCGGCACCACGCTGTGCTGTGGGGCGCTGGCCTGGCTGGTGATGCGGGAAGTGGACGTAAAGTGGCTGCTGCTGGGCAGTTTCAGCTATGGCTGTCTGGCCTTTACACTGTATTCGCTGGCAGGCGCCCACGCCAATGACTGGGGCGATCCGGGGCGGCGCATGCAGACTGCCGGTGCCTTGCTGGCGGGATTTGGTATCGGTGCGATTGTCGGGCCTCTGCTCAGCGGTACCTTCATGTCAGCGCTGGGGCCGTCGGGGCTGTTCGTGTTTAATGGTGCGATCGCGTTGCTGCTGGCGCTTTTCAGCCTCTACCACAGTACACGCCGGGGAGCAGCGCAAAGCAAACCCCCCTTTGTGCCGCAGCCGGGATCGCAGTACAGCTCGGATGAGTTGTATCGTGCGGTGCAGGAGGAAAGCGAGCAGGAAGCAGAAGATCGTCGGCAGCCCTGAGGGCTGCCGACAGGGTCAGCTCGTACGTTGCTGGATGTAAGCGTTGTAGTCTGGCACCCGGTAGTCGTGGCTCTGGTTCATCAGCGCGGAGCCGATGACAAAGTCCGCCGTGCTGCGATTGCAGGCCACGGGGACGTTCCACACCGCGGCGATACGCAGCAATGCCTTGACATCCGGGTCATGGGGCATGGGCTCGAACGGGTCCCAGAAGAAGATCACCATGTCGATCTGCTGATCCACCAGCATGGCGCCGATTTGCTGATCGCCGCCCAGTGGGCCGCTGATCAGCTTGTTGAGCGGCAGCTGCAGCTCCCGTTCCAGCAAGTGTCCCGTCGTACCGGTGGCGTAAAGCTTGTGCCGGCTCAGTTGCGCCAGATTCTGCCGCGACCAGTCAATCAGCTCCTGCTTCATGTTGTCATGGGCAATCAGCGCGATGCGCTTGTCGGCCGGCATCTGAATCACTTTGTGCTGCATCGGATCTCCTTGCGAGCGTGACACGGGCTGAGGCGAAGCCTCAGAGCCCTGCATCTTTGGCTGTCTGGCGACGCTGTGCGTTGAAGTAATCGATCAGGTGGCGCGTCGAGCTGTCATGCTTGTCTGAAACCGGGCCGCCGGTCAGTTCGGGCAGTATTTGCTTGGCCAGAGTCTTGCCGAGCTCTACGCCCCACTGGTCAAAGGAGCAGATGTTCCAGATCACGCCCTGCACAAAAATCTTGTGCTCGTAGAGTGCAATGAGTGCGCCCAGGGTGCGGGGATCCAGCCGCTCCAGCAGCAGGGTGTTGGTCGGCCGATCGCCCGGATGCACCTTGTGCGGGACCAGGGCATCGATCTCTTCGGGCGTCATGCCCTTGCCTTCGAGGTCCCGGCGCACTTCTTCCGGGCTGATGCCGTTCATCAGCGCTTCGGTCTGGGCGAAGAAGTTGGCCATCAGGTTTTCATGGTGGCCGCGTACCGGGGTGCTGCTCTCGATGGAACCGATAAAGTCGGCCGGTACCACGGTGTTGCTCTGGTGCAGATACTGGTAGAAAGCGTGCTGGCCGTCGATACCCAGGGAGCCCCAGATAATGGAGCCGGTGCTGTAGGGGACCGGCTTGCCGTTGCGGTCTACCGACTTGCCGTTACTTTCCATCTCGGCCTGCTGCAGGTAAGAGGCAAAGCGGGCCAGGGGCCAGTCGTAGGGCAGAATGGCCTGGGACTGTCGACCCAGGAAGGTGCTGTTCCACAGGCCGATCAGTGCCAGCAGTACCGGGGCGTTCTTCTCCAGTGGCGAATCGCGGAAATGAATGTCCATCTCGTGGGCGCCGGTGAGCAGTTCTTCAAACTGCTTGAAGCCCAGGCACAGCGCGATAGGCAGGCCGATAACGGACCACAGGGAGTAGCGCCCGCCGACCCAGTCCCACATCTGGAAGGTGTTTTCCGGCTTGATCCCAAAGGCCTTGACCGCCTCATGGTTGCTGGAAACGGCCACGAAGTGGCTGCCGACTGCGCGCTCGTCAAAGGCGGAGGACATCAGCCAGTTGCGGGCCGTCTGGGCGTTGGTCATGGTTTCGCTGGTGGTGAAAGTCTTGGACGCCACCACGAACATCACGCGCTCGGGGTTGAGCGGACGCAGCACGTTGGCGATCTCGACACCATCGACGTTGGATACAAAGTGGACCTTGATGCGGTCATCGGCGTAGCGGCGCAGCGCCTGGGTCACCATGCGCGGGCCCAGGTCAGAGCCGCCGACACCGATGTTGACCACGTCGGTGATGCGCTTGCCGGAGTAGCCACGCCAGTCGCCCTTGCGAACCGAGTCGACGAAGGCTTTCATGCGCCCCAGTTCGTGGTTGACCGCTTCCATGACATTCTTGCCGTCGAGGTATACCGGGGTGTTGGTACGGTTACGCAGTGCGGTGTGCAGAACGGCACGGTTTTCGGTGGAGTTGATGCGGTCGCCATGGAACATGCGTTCGCGCCAGTTTTCAACACCGGCTTCCTTGGCCAGGTCTAGCAGGCCCTTGAGCGTTTCATCGGTGACCGGGTTCTTGGAGAAATCCAGCAGAATGTTCTGCACCTGCAGCGAATACTTCTCGTAGCGGTTCTGATCCTGAGCGAAGAGGTCGCGCAGGTGGATGTTACGGATATCGTCAGCGTGCTGTTTCAGAAATTGCCAAGCGTCAGAATCTGAGATGTTGGGCATCTCTGGCTCCTTTATTATGGTTACCGATCAACAGTCGTAGACCAGGATGAATCTTAGTTGTGTTAATTTACGTAAATTTTGTGAAATAACAAGTCTTTTAGGGCTTGCTATCGTTTATTTTTGTTTTGTTTTATATTTTTACGTAAATTATTGCCCAGGCGCGGGGTCTCGCACCTGAGCCGGATGCCCGGAAGGACGCTGCGCCTACTGTACAAGTATGGCTGCGATACCCAGACCTGCAAACAGCATGCAGGCACCGCGACGGGCCCAGACCAGTGGCATGCGCTCCATCAGCCAGGCACCTGCATAGACCACCGGAACATTGGCCAGCATCATGCCCAGCGTCGTGCCGACGATCACCCAGAGAGTCGCGTCGTCAAAGCGTGCCGCAAGAATAACGGTGGCAATCTGGGTTTTGTCGCCGATTTCAGCGATGAAAAACAGCACGCAGGTGGCGATGAAGGCGCCAAAACGCAGGACACCGGCATCGTCGTCATCTTCCTTGTCCGGAATCAGCACCCAGAGGCCCACGGCAATAAAGCTCACGCCAATGATGATGGGCAGCCAGGTGGCGGGTATCCAGTCGGCGATCCAGGCGCCGAGCCAGGCGGAGAGGGCATGATTGAGCAGCGTCGCGAGCAGAATGCCGGCGATGATGGCGTTGCGCTGCGTAAAGCGCGCAGCGAGGAAAAGCGACAGGAGTTGTGTTTTATCGCCGATTTCGGCAATGGCGACGGCTGAGGCAGAGGATAGCAGGGCTTCCATAGGGCAATATTCCTGGGCGGGCTTTAATGAATACACCAAGACACAGCAAGCCGGCCCGCCAGGAGCAGCTTGTCGTGTCTCAGGTCTCATCAATCCCGCAGGACGTCACTGCCATGAGCATGAGGCTCAAGTATGTTGACAGCGACTCTGGTCGACGAGGTCGACCGGAAGATTACTCCCCCAAGAACGACGGCGATATTAAGCCAGTCGTGCGCCGGGCGCAATGTCACCTAAGCACTTTTTCTGGCTTGCTTTCGCCTTGCGTATCATTGACCTCCCTGTGGCACCGGCGTGGGCATAAAGATCAAGGTCACTGTGCGTATCAAAGCGGAGGGTCAGCGTCTGGAAGGGGAATAGTCCGATGACTGGGGAATGTTGGATGGCGCAATAATGCAGTTGGCTGTCGTTTTCTTCTTTTTCCTTGTCCTGGATCAGTGCCTTGAGATCCACGGCGATCAAGCCCAGTCGTATAATTAAAGGCAGCTTTATAGCTAATGCGTTGTCCTATCAAACTACTGGCTACACTTGAAGTGTTCGCGGGCAGGAGATAGCGATGGCGAAAATTACCTACATCGAACCGGACGGTCAGCGTCGGGAGCTGGACGTGCCCGATGGCTGTAGTGTGATGGAAGGTGCGATTGATAATGGCATCGAAGGTATCGTGGCTCAGTGTGGTGGAGGATGCAGTTGCGGCACCTGTCACGTGTATGTGCTTAGTGGCGCGGCAGGCGAACCGGGGGAGGAAGAACTGGAAATGCTTGAGCTGGTGGCCGCCGAGCGCAAACCGAACAGTCGTCTCAGCTGCCAGCTGGAAGTGGGGCCCGCCCTTGAGGGTTTAGTTGTGCAGATTCCAGACAGGCAATACTGAGTGGCTTTTATGGTGTGTGGTGCAGATTCCGGCCAGGCTGTTCTGACCGAGTATTGAAGCTTTTAAGGCGTAGTGACGTTAACTCAAGGAGATATGAATCATGCTGCCAGAAATCAAACAGGTTCTGTATGCGTCCGATCTGGGTGAAAGCTCGGTGCCGGCGTTTCGCATGGCGGTGAAACTGGCGGTTGATAGCGGGGCCAGCATCACCTTTTTGCACGTGGTGGAAGCGATTAGCCCGTCGACCGAAGCGATAATCGAGACTCATTTCGAACCGGAGGTGCTGGCAAAACTGCGCAAGACGGGGATGGATGAACTCAATAGCAAGATGACGCAGCGGGTAGAACGTTTTTGGGCCGACGAGTTGCCGCAAGGCAAGGCTCAGGAACTCAGCAAGCCTCTGATATTGATCGAAAAGGGCAATGTCGAGGAGAAAATTCTCGCCACCGCGAAACAGATGAATGTAGACGTGATCGTGATGGGCACGCGCACTCATTCGGCACTGGCGAAGATTTTTATGGGTTCCAGCGCACAGAAAGTCATGCAGCACAGCGACCGGCCAGTGCTGATTGTTCCGTTGCCCGCCGACTAAATAGCCGGGTTGGCAACGAGCAGCCTGTCGAACTTAACACTGATTACGACCGGCCAAGCCCGAAAGGCTGCCAGGCTCCATTTGCCGGTCACGCGACAAAAACGGGCGCAGGTGGGCTGGTGTGCCGGTTTTTGCCGTGCCTGCATTGGGCCGTCTTTAAAAAGAGATGGCTCAATGCTGAAACAGCCCCGCTTCATGTATTAACACGGCGAGCCAATAAGGCGGTTTTGCAGTGGAATCCGCAGGGGGGACGGCGTATGCTGGCGTCCCCCGATTTTGACTGCCCCCGGAACGCCGATGCTCAGCTATCGTCATGCATACCATGCCGGCAACTATGCCGATGTCCTGAAACACCTGGTGCTTGCCCGCACGCTCGAATACATGACCGCCAAGGATAAACCGCTGCTGTATCTGGATACCCATGCCGGCGCCGGAGGTTACCGCCTGGGTGCTGCCATGGCCAAGAAAACCGCTGAATTCGAAGAGGGTATCGGGCGACTCTGGGCGCAGCCGCTGCCCGACGTCCTGACACCCCTGATGACGGTGTTGCGCAAGATCAATCCCTCCGGCGGGCTGGAGCATTATCCCGGATCACCTTTGGTGGCGGCGCAGATGCTGCGCCCGCAGGATGCGTTGCGTCTGTTTGAACTTCACCCAAGCGATTATCGTCTGCTCAGCGAGCGTTTCGAACGGGATCGACGGGTACGTGTCGAACGCAGCGACGGCTTTGCCAGCCTCAAGGCGCTGTTGCCGCCGCCGTCGCGACGGGCGCTGGTACTGATTGATCCACCGTACGAGAACAAGGGCGATTATCGCCAGGTGCAAAAGGTTGTACTGGAAGGCTACAAGCGGTTCCCCATCGGAACCTATCTGATCTGGTATCCGGTGGTCGTGCGTGCCCGCATTGATGACATGATTCGCGGCTTTAAGAGTGGCGGTGTGCGCAACCTTTGGCAGGTGGAGCTCGGTCTGGGGCCGGACACCGTCGATTTCGGCATGACGTCGAGCGGACTCTTTATGATCAACCCGCCCTGGACGCTGCCGGGCGAGCTGAAAGAGGCGCTGCCGCAGCTGCGTGATCTGATCGCGCCTGAGCAGGGCTGCTGGTGCTTGAACCAGCTGGTGGGCGAATAGCGCAGCAGCCGTGCTGCGCTTGTGCGTCAGGCGTCGCTTTTGGTGACGAACGGCTGGGGTAGCTGGAATTCGGTGGGCTGGCGGCGTATGGGGCAGATAAAGTTGAGCCGATGCGCTACCAGCAACAAGCCCTCGCGATTCTTGTTGCCTTCGCCGTAGCGCGGATCGCCCATCACCGGGTGGCCGATATGGGCCAGGTGGCGGCGGATCTGGTGGGTACGGCCATGTTCAATGCGAATCTCCAGTACGCTGGTATTACGCTGGGCATCATATTCAAGGCGCGTAAAGTGGGTGATGGCGGCCTTGCCATCCAGTTCGAGGTCAATGGTGCCTTCCATTGGGGCTTCTCCCAGTACCACGGCCTGGTAGCCTTTCTCCACTTCGCCATCCTGAAACATCTTTGACAGTATGGCGGCCATCTTGCGGTTATGGGCCAGCAGTATGAGGCCGCGGGTTTCCCGGTCCAGCCTGTGTACCGGGAAAATCTCCCGTTTGTAGCCATAGGCCAGTTCCGCCATGCGCGGTAGCGCCATGTGATCGCCATAGCGCGTTCCCTGTGACATTACGCCAGCGGTTTTGTACCAGAGGGTATAGCCCATGCGGTCCTCAATGGCGCTGAGCTGGGGCGGCTTGAGTTCCAGCAGGGCTTCATCGTAGTACAGTTCGATTCGATCGCCGGCGCGTAACGGGCTGTTGGCCCGGCGCAGGCGACGTTCGTGGCTTCCGCGTATCAGCCAGACAGCGCCCTTGTTCATGGCGTCCTTGAGACGCTTTTTGGGCAGGCCCGTGGCCTCGGTCAGGTATTCCAGTGCATTGTCGACGGCTGCCGGCAGGGTGCGTTTCAGTTCCATGGGATCTGTCTCGGTAGTGAATGGAGCAAGTATACAGATCTTGCGACGGCTTGCGGGACTTGGTAGCCCGAGGACTCGCCGTTTGGCTCAGCGCGATTCGGTCTTCACGCCAATCAGCAGAAATTCGCGATTACCGTCGCCGCCCGTGATTGGGCTTGGCATATAGTGCTGTATGCAGAGCCCCAGTGACTCGCAGTGCCGACGGATAGTTGCTTCAACTTCTGTATAGAGGCTTTCGTCGCGTACGATGCCTCCCTTGCCGATGCCGCTGCGGCCCACCTCGAACTGGGGCTTCACCAGGCTGATCAGGCGTCCTCCCGCTCGAATCAACGGGACCAGGGATGGCAGTATCTTGGTCTGGGAGATAAAGGACACATCCATGACCGCAAGATCAAAACCGGCGCTATCGCGGCTCAGCGGCAGCAACTGCAGCGGATCAAGCGCGCGGGCATTCACGCCCTCCAGGCAGGTTACGCGGGGGTCGGCCCGAAGGCGTGCATCGAGTTGATCATGTCCGACCTCAATACCGACCACGGCGGCTGCGCCATGCTGCAGCAGGCAGTCGGTGAAGCCGCCGGTTGACTGGCCGACATCAATGGCAACCATGCCGGTCGGGTCCAGTTGCAGCTGCTCCAGCGCGCCCAGCAGTTTCAGGGCGCCGCGGGATACGAAACGATCCTGCGGGTCGGCACTGACGCGCAGCTCCGTGTCAGGGTCGAGCTTCAGGCCGGGCTTGGCGATGCACTGCCATGCGTTGTTCAGGTGCGCCTGCACTCGGCCATCCCTGATCAGACGCTGGGCGTGGGTGCGTGAGCTGGCCAGCGCCCGTGTGACCAGGATCATGTCGATTCGCTGCATGGGGTCTGCACCACTGCGCCATTTAAGAAGGGCGCCATTATAGGCAGTGGGGCAGGTGGCGAAAAGCCGCAGAGTCCCCAGCGTGGGCTTTTTGCTGCGCAGAGCCGGGACTTTCGGCTGAAATTTGGGTGTTTGATAGGCTACACTGCTGAAAACCTTCAGGAACTCGATCGATGAAAGGATACGTACCGTTTCTGTTGCTGGCCTGCGCCTGGGGGCTGGCGTCGCCAGCGATGGCGGCCAGCGAACAGGCCATTCGTGACTGTCAGGCCAGCAGCATGAATCCTCTGGTGGTAAGCGCCTGTGTCAAGAAGCTGACCTCCAAGTCCACACGTCTTGCTGAGATTGAATGTCGCAAACAGCTTAAGTGCTGGGGCAAACGCAATGAAAAGCGGGCTCAGCGCAACTGTGCGCCGGGCTTTGCCCGGGCGGCGCAGTGGGATGCCAGCTGGTGGCGGTTGTGGGATGAGCAGGAGCTGACCCATGTGCGCTGGCGTTCCCGCCGGGATGGAACGCTGGAATACTATGTCGACACGGGGGGCATGCGGCTGATTTGTGGTTATGACCCGGAACTGCCGCAACGTGTGCAGGTGCAGTATGGGCCGGCCAAAGGTGATATCGGACTGGAGCTGTAATCCATGACAGGTGGCGGGCGGGCAATTTGCCCGTAACCTGTGTGCGTGACGCAAAAAAAAGGGACCGGCAATGCCGGTCCCTTTTTTATAGCCGTGGCTATCAGAGGTCTTTGTTTTCAGCAAAGAATTCGCGTGTAACCTGGAAGACCACCGGGCTGAGCAGCAGCAGGGCAATCAGGTTGGGAATCGCCATAAAGGCGTTGAGCGTATCGGCAACCAGCCAGATGAAATCCAGACTCAGGACCGCACCGGCCGGCACTGCCAGAATCCACAGTACCCGGTAAGGGGCAATGGCCTTGACGCCGAAGATGTACTCAACGCAGCGCTCGCCATAGAACGACCAGCCAATGATGGTGGTAAAGGCAAAAATCGCCAGTGCAATAGCCACCAGGTAGTTGCCAAGACCCGGCAGGGCTTGGGCAAAGGCGGCAGAGGTCAGCGCTGCGCCGGATTCGCCACCGGTCCAGATGCCGGAGGTGACGATTACCAGGCCGGTGATCGAGCAGATCAGGATGGTATCGATGAAGGTACCGAGCATGGCGACCAGGCCCTGGCGTACCGGGCTCTTGTTCTGCGCGGCGGCGTGGGCGATAGGGGCTGAACCCAGGCCCGCTTCGTTGGAAAAGATACCGCGGGCCACACCAAAGCGAATGGCCATCCAGACAGCGGCGCCGGCAAAACCACCTTCAGCGGCGACCGGTGAGAAGGCATGGGTGAAGATCAGGTCCAGGGCGTGGGGAATCTGGTCTGCATTGATGAACAGAACAACGAGTCCCGCCACGATGTAGGATACCGCCATGATGGGGACCAGGGCGCCGGCCACATGGCCGATGCGACGGATGCCGCCAATCAGAACCGCGCCAACCAGCACCATCACGACCACGCCAGTGATCCAGGTGGGCAGGCCGAAGTTGGATTCCATCACGCTGGCAATCGAGTTGGCCTGCACGGTGTTGCCGATACCAAAGCCGGCAATGGCTCCGAAGATGGCGAAGGCCATGCCAAGCCAGGCCCATTTTTTGCCCAGGCCGTTCTTGATGTAGTACATGGGGCCACCAACGTGGTTGCCTTCTTCGTCTACTTCACGGTATTTAACGGCCAGTACCGCTTCGGCGTACTTGGTAGCCATGCCGACCAGGGCAGTGATCCACATCCAGAACAGTGCGCCGGGGCCGCCGAGGAAAACGGCCGTGGCGACGCCGGCAATGTTACCGGTACCCACGGTGGCTGAGAGGGCTGTCATCAGGGCCTGAAACGGTGAGATTTCACCGGCTGTTTCTTCGCCGCTGGCGACCTTGCGACCCCGCCACAGCAGCTTGAAGCCGGCACCCAGCTTCAGTATGGGCATCAGACGCAGTCCCAGGGACAGGAACAGTCCGACGCCCAGTATCAGGACCAGCATCAGCGGGCCCCAGACAATACTGTTAATCTCTCCGATGATAGACTCGATCATTTCCATTAGAGGGAAACCTCCTCGTTGTTATTGTTATCACCCGTCCCCGGGTAGGGAGTCGGCATGATGTGAAGTCACCCGGCGATCAGCGTGATGGTGACTTTGAGATTGTTCGGTTCGAGAAGATGCAGAGTACCTTCGGCTTACCGATTTTTGTTTCGTGTAGGAAACAAATTCTATTTTAATCAGTTAAAGTTTCATTTGAAGCTATTTTTCCCTTTTCGAGAAACTTTTTATATTCTTCGTGCGGTACCAGGCGTCCGCCTGTGGTCCAGATAATCTGAGTGGCCTGTTCAAGCCGGGATTCCAGTCCCTGGGCACGCAGATAGTCGCTGCCTTCGCGCTGCAGTAATCGTGCCGGACCTTGAATGCCGGCTGCCGCCGAGGGTTCGATGGCGACCTGCTCGGTGTCCTGCAGTCGATACAGGTCACGGTAGAGGCTGGCATCGGATACGGTGTAAACCCCCGACAGCAGCGAGCGAATGCGTGTGCAGACCCACTCGGAGGCCAGGCCCACGGCCAGGCCGTCGGCTTCCGTGCTGCAGGTCAGGCCCGCATCATAAACCGATGGTATGCCGGGGTCCTGCACGCCGAGCAGCACGCAGGGCGCCTGCGCCGGTTCGGCAAAGAAGCAATGCACGGCGCTGCCGAAAACCTGTTTCAGACCAAAGCAGATGCCCCCGGGCGCTCCGCCCACACCGCAGGGAATATAGACCATCAGCGGGTGGTCCGCGTCGACGGTAACGCCGGCTTGTTGGAGCTGGGTCTGTAGCCGCAGTGCCGCCACGGCATAGCCATAGAACAGGCGGGGCGAATTCTCATCGTCTACAAAGTAGCCCATGGGGTTGGCTTCGGTGTCAGCGCGCCCGGCGGCAACCGCTGCACTATAGTCGCTCGCATGCTCGATGACGCGCACACCAAAGTTGCGCAGGCGCTGCTTTTTCCATTCCTTGGCGTCACTGGACATGTGAACGCAGGTATCAAAGCCCAGCGCGGCGCCGATCACGCCAATGCTCAGGCCCAGGTTACCGGTGCTGGCGACGCCCAGCAGGTGCTGCGCAAAGAGCGCACGAGCGTCCGGGCCTGCCAGTTTGAGGTAATCGTCGTCGATGCTGTGCAGAATACCGGCTGCCAGGGCGAGGGATTCTGCGTGGCAGAGCACCTCGTGAAAGCCGCCGCGGGCCTTCACGGATCCCGCAATTGGCAAGTCATGGTCGGCCTTGAGCAGTAAGGTACCCGGCAGTGAGAGTGCCTGCTGCAGTGCCGGCACGGCCAGCAGGGGAGATTCGATCAGGCCCTGATCCGTTGCAAGCTCCGGAAACAGCCTGGCCAGCAGCGGCGCGCAACGCTGCAGCCTGGACTCGGCAGCCAGGATATCGTGCAGCTCGGCTGGAGGTGCTGCCGGCTCATAGGCCGGGTTTAGCCAGAATAATGGTTGGCCCAGCGAGAGCTGTTGCCTGAGTGTTGACGGGTCTGGAGCTGGCACCATCATTCCTCGCTAGTTTGTCGGTTATCGCGGCGCATTCTGGATTCGGCGCGCCGGAACTGCAACCAAGGAATATTCAATGAGCATTTAGCTGGGCTAAAGTGAGTTTAGCCCGTAAATCCACTGACGGGGGTTCGCAAACCGCAGTGGCTCTGCTTTACTGTCTGCTCAGACAGACCTCAGGCTTCGGAGCCCCGATGATCAATGCCCAGATTCTTGCCGCCCTGAGGACCTTTGAGGCGGCATCCCGTGCCCTGAGTTTTACCCGCGCAGCTGAGGAACTGCATGTCACCACGGGCGCGGTCAGCCAGCAAATCAAACATCTGGAGGCGCAGCTGGGGTTCAAGCTGTTCGAGCGTCTGCCGCGCGGCCTGAACCTGACTGGCGAAGGGCAGCAGCTCTTCGTGGTGGTGCAAAAGTGTCTGCTGGATCTGGATGGTTGTGTGCAGCGCCTGCAGCGCGGAATGCTGGAGGGACAGATTCGTTTTCGCTCGACGCCATCGCTGCTGTTCAAGTGGCTGGTGCCGCGGCTGCATCTGTTCCAGGCCGGCTATCCCGATATTCGGGTGGAGACCTTCGCCGAGGAATCGCTGCTGCGCACTGAACCGCGGGATTTCGATCTGGCGATCGATTACAGCTTCGGTGAATACCGCGAGCTGGTGGCGGTGCCGCTGCTGGCCGAAACCCTGTTTCCGGTGGCCAGCCCCGAGTATGCAGCGGGACGTGACTGGACGGATCCCGCCAGCTGGCGGGACATGACGCTGTTGCACGACTCCATGCCCTGGCGCGAGGCGCGGCATGATGCGGAGTGGCGTTATTACCTGGACAAGGCGGGCCTGGGATCGGTGGACAGCGATCGCGGCCACTACTTCAACCGGGCAGATCTTGCCATGGAAGCCGCCGCCGCGGGGCTCGGTGTGGCGCTGGCCCGGGGATGCCTGATCGATGAGGATCTGGAGCGTGGACGCCTGGTGGCACCGTTACCGGCCCTGCCTTCCTGCTGCGCCTATTATCTGATACATCGCCCAGGTGCGCTGGACAACGCCCGTCTGCGGGTATTTTTCGACTGGTTGCTTCAGCTGCCGGACGCGGAGCGCTAAGGCCGAATGCACGGGTTCGCTTCTGTCCCAGTGTCTGTATCCTGCCGCTAATGGGTGCCTTTACCTGATCGGTGCCTTTAATAGGTACGCGGCTTGGTGATATCGATGGGCAGCGCCAGTGACTCCTTCACTTCTTCCATCACGATATAGCTCTTTGAGTTTTTGACGCCCGGCAGTGTAAGCAGCATCTCTCCCAGCAGTTCACGGTATTCGGTCATGTCGCGGATACGTGCCTTGAGCAGGTAGTCCGAGTCGCCGGACACCAGGTGGCACTCCATGATGTAGGGCAGCTGTGCTACCGCCTTGTTGAAGCTGTCGAATGCGTCGGGTGACTGGTAAGACAGGGCGATCTCGACAAAAACCAGCATGCTGTAGCCCAGCGCCGCGGGATTGACCCGGGCGTAGTAGCCCTCGATATAGCCGTCCTTTTCCAGTCGTTTAACCCGTTCCATGCAGGGGGTCGTGGAGAGCCCGACCCGATCGGCCAGTTCCGTATAGGAAATGCGACCTTCAAACTGCAGGGTACGCAGGATATTCATGTCTATACGGTCAAGTTTGCGCTTTTTGTGAGCACTGCCGATGGTTTCCATAATTATTTCCGGTAATTATATTTATAGGCAGATTATTATCCGTATAAACAACAAAAACGCAAAAAAATTCTGACAAATTATCCCTATACTCCAATACATATTCTTGTAACAGATTTAAAAATAAGCAGAGGGTAGTCACATGCGTGTAGTCGTTCTCGGTAGTGGTGTTGTCGGCGTTACCAGCGCCTGGTATCTCGCCAATGCGGGGCATGAAGTCACGGTCATTGACCGCCAGTCTGCAGCGGCCATGGAAACCAGCTACGGCAATGCCGGGCAGGTTTCACCGGGTTATTCGGCACCCTGGGCGGCGCCTGGCGTGCCCTTCAAGGCGGTCAAGTGGCTGATGCAGGATCTGTCGCCGCTGATGATCAAGCCGACGCTGGATTCTCAGTTCTACGGGTGGATGAGCAAAATGCTCGCCAACTGCACTGAAGGCAAGTACCAGGTCAACAAGGGTCGCATGGTGCGCATCGCCGAGTATAGTCGCGACTGCCTCAAGGCACTGCGTGAGACCATCGACATCGACTACGAACACCGCACCGGCGGCACCCTGCAGCTGTTCCGTACGCAGAAGCAGGTTGATGGTTCTGCCAAGGATATCCAGGTTCTGCGCGAGCTGGGTGTGCCTTTCTCCGTACTGGATCGTCAGGGCTGTGTCTCCAAGGAGCCCGCGCTGCAGTATGTGCAGGACAAGATTGTCGGCGGTTTGCAGCTGCCGGGCGATGAGACCGGTGACTGCTTCAAGTTCACCCAGGCGCTGGCTGAGCGCTGTGAAGAGCTGGGCGTCAAGTTCATGTACAACACCCAGATTGACGGCCTGGTCATGGAGAAGGGGGATGTCGTCGGTGTGAAAACCGCTGCCGGCGTGATGAAGGCTGACCGCTACCTGGTCTGCATGGGCAGCTACAGCCCCATGTTGCTCAAGCAGATCGACATGCGTGTGCCCATCTATCCGGTCAAGGGCTACTCACTGACACTGCCGATTATCGATGAAAGCCGCGCGCCGGTGTCTACCGTCATGGATGAGACCTACAAGGTTGCAGTGACCCGCTTTAACGATCGCATTCGTGTCGGCGGCAGTGCAGAGCTTGCCGGTTACGACCTGTCGATGCCGGAGAAGCGCCGTGCCAATGTCAACTTCGTGGTCTCCGACCTGTTCGGCGGTGGCGGTGATATGGATCAGGCTGAGTTCTGGACCGGCCTGCGTCCCATGACGCCGGACGGTACGCCGGTTCTGGGGGCAACACGCTACCCGAGCCTGTACCTCAATACCGGCCATGGCACCCTGGGCTGGACCATGTCGCTGGGCTCGGCCAAGTTTGTCTCCGATCTGATGAGCGGTCACGAGACCGACATCGATCCAGTGGGTCTGGGGATTGACCGTTATCCCTTCGCCTACGCCGGCTGATCGCTGGCAGCGTTGAGCGCGAAATTGCCGTTCTGGCGACATTCGCACTGCGGTTGCTGCGCGCCTTGTCGCAAGGGCGCAGCAACTGGTCGCTGACTTTTGGCGCCGAATCTAGGACACTTAGGATTGCAGTCACGGACTCCTCCGCCGGGGCTTCAATCCTAAGTGGCCCGCTGGGTACCTGTACGCCAGCGCCATTGCAATCACAGTGAATCATAAATCAGTACCAAGGAAGCGACATGGCTAACCGTAGCATCATCAATACCGAAAAAGCCCCTGCAGCGATCGGCACTTACTCCCAGGCTGTCAAGGTGGGTAACACCGTCTATATCTCCGGGCAGATTCCGCTGGACCCTGCGACCATGGAAGTGGTTGGCGACTCCTTCGAGGCTCAGGCCGTACGCGTATTTGAAAACCTCAAGGCGATCGCCGAAGAAGCCGGTGGATCCCTGGATCACTGTGTCAAGCTGACCATCCTGCTGTCGGATCTGGCCAACTTTGCCCAGGTAAACGAAGTAATGTCCCGCTACTTCTCTGCACCGTATCCCGCGCGCGCGGCTTACGCGGTGAAGCAGCTGCCCAAGGCTGTGGACATCGAAGTTGAAGCGATCATGGTCACCGGCGAGTAAATCCCGCCGCCGGGTCCGGCGCTAGCTGGCCCCGGTTGTTCGCAGCGTAATCGGCATTCGGAGGAATGAGTATGAGTCGTCCAGCAAAGGCCACGATCGATCTGGCCGCCATCCGTCACAATTATCGCCTGGCGCGCGCGCTCGCACCCAATGCGCGTGCGGCGGCCATTATCAAGGCCAATGCTTACGGGCATGGTGCCGTGGTTGTAGCCAGGGCGCTGGCAGGCGAGGCGGATGCCTTCGGTGTCGCCTGTATTGAAGAGGCGATGGAGTTGCGCGACGCCGGTATCGAGCAGCCGATTGTGTTGCTCGAAGGTTTTTTCGAAGCCGATGAGCTGGACTATATCTCACGCAACGGTCTCTGGACGGTGGTGCATAGCGAGCACCAGATTGATGCGCTGGCGGCGGCCGATCTGCCCGTGCCGGTCAATGTCTGGTTGAAGATGGATTCAGGCATGCACCGCTTGGGGTTTGAGCCGCGCAATTTCCATGCGGCGTACACCCGCTTGCGTGCGCTGCCGCAGGTCGCGGAAATCACCTTGATGAGTCATTTTGCCTGTGCCGATAATCTGGCGCAGGATACCACGCAGCGTCAGCTGGCCGAATTTGACCAGGCGGTGGAAGGCATTGATGCCCCCCACAGTCTGGCCAACTCGCCGGCCACCCTGGCCTGGCCGCAGGCGCGGCGTGACTGGCTGCGTCCCGGCCTGATGCTGTGGGGCGCGACGCCCTTTGAGGTGGCGCAGGAAGAGGCAGCGAAGCTGCAGCCTGCGATGACCCTGACAACCGAGATTATCGCGATTCACGAGCTGGAGGCGGGTGATGCGGTGGGCTATGGCGCCAGTTTTGTCTGTCAGCGTCCGAGTCGCATTGCCACCATTGCCATGGGTTACGGCGATGGTTATCCGCGTCATGCGGTGAGCGGTACGCCGGTGGTGGTCAATGGTCAGCGCACTGTCACTGCCGGGCGTGTTTCCATGGATATGATGACGATTGATATTACCGATATTCCGGGCGCCAAAATTGGCGATACGGTTGAGCTCTGGGGGCATCAGCTGCCGGTATCGGAAGTGGCGCAGTTCTGCGGCACCATTCCCTATACGCTGCTGACCTGCCTGACGCGCCGGGTGGCGCTGGAATACCGCAACGCCTGAGCCACCCAGTGCTGTCTTCGGTTGTCTGGACGAGCAAAGTGCGTGGCGTGTTTGTCATCAGGGGCTGATGTGGCTCTGATTATGAGCCGTTTGATATAAATAGCCTGATATAAAAAAGCCCGCGACCGGGTTGCCGGTCGCGGGCTTTTTCGTGTCATCGCTACAGGCGCGTCCCCGGGAGGCTTTTGCCTGTTACCCGCGTGGCCGTAGCCACGCGGCCGTAGCCACGTGGGGCGGTTTGCAGTCGCTGTTACTTCTGCGCCGGACGACGGTTCGGTGCTGCACCTTCGCGGGGCTTGCCGCGACCCTTGTTGGGTGCGCCCTTGCCGGGACGACGCGCTGCGCGTGACGGCGCACCACGATCCGTATCGGGCTGTTCGCCGGCCGGATGGATGTTCAGGCGCTGACCGCATACGAAGGCTTTCTTCAGAACCTGCATGACCTTGGCGGGCATGCCGGCCGGAAGATCAACGGTGCTGTAGTCGTCGAACAGATCGATCTGGCCGATCAGGTTGGCGGCCATGTTGGCTTCGTTGGCGATGGCGCCGACGATGTTTTTCGGCATCACGCCGTGGCTGCGGCCAACCATGACCACGAAACGCTGCATTTCGATTTCCGGGTGATCCTTCAGCGGGCGGGCGTTAGGATTCACATTGATCGGTCCGCGGCGCTCGCGTGGCTGTTCGTCCTTGTACTCGCGCGGCTGCGGAATTTCACGCTCGTCCAGCAGCAGCGGTGTTTCACCCTGGGCCAGCAGCGCCAGCGCCGCAGCGATCTGCATGGGATCGGTATCGTGCTCTTTCTGGTAGTCGGTCAGCAGGTCCAGATAGGTGGATATTTCACCATTATCCAGCGTGTCGCTGATGCGCTGCATGAAGCGTTCGACACGTTTCTCGTTGATCACGCCGACGCTCGGGAGCTCGATACGTTCGAGCGGCTGGCGCGTTGCCTTTTCAATGGCGTACAGCATGCGGGTTTCGCGCGGTGCCACGAACAGGATCGCCTCACCCTTGCGCCCGGCGCGGCCAGTACGGCCAATACGGTGAACGTAGGACTCGGTGTCGTAGGGAATGTCGTAGTTCAGTACATGGCTGATACGTTCAACATCCAGGCCGCGGGCCACAACATCAGTACCCACCAGAATGTCGATCTTGCCATTCTTGATGCGTTCAACGATGCGTTCGCGCTGTTGCTGGGAGATATCGCCGTTGAGTGCCTCGGCGGCGTAGCCGCGGGCAGACAGCTTGCTCGCCAGCTCTTCGGTGGCAGATTTGGTGCGCACGAAGATCAGCATGGCCTCGAAGGATTCGATTTCGAGGATGCGGGTCAGGGCTTCGAGCTTGTGGTGTCCGCTGACGCGCAGGTATTTCTGCGTGATCGTGGGCGCTGTCGACGTCTTGCTGACAATCCGGACTTCTTCCGGGTTGTTCAGGTATTTCTGCGCAACGCGCTTGATCTGCGGCGGCATGGTGGCCGAGAACAGTGCGATCTGGCGCGTTTTCGGCGTGTGCTCGAGGATCCATTCGACATCGTCGATGAAGCCCATGCGCAGCATTTCGTCTGCCTCGTCCAGCACCATGGCGGAGAGGGTGTCGAGTTTCAGCGAACCACGACGCAGGTGGTCCATCACGCGACCCGGTGTGCCGACGATGACCTGGGCGCCGCGCTTGAGCTGGCGCAGCTGGGTGTCGTAAGCCTGGCCGCCGTAAATCGGCAGTACGTGGAAATCCGGCATGTGTTTGGCGTACGACTGGCAGGCTTCGGCAACCTGGATTGCCAGTTCACGCGTAGGTGCCAGCACCAGCATTTGCGGCTCGCGACGCGTAGTGTCCAGCCCGGACAGAAGTGGCAATGCAAAGGCAGCGGTTTTACCGGTGCCGGTCTGAGCCATACCAAGCAGATCTCTGCCGGCGAGCAGGTGCGGAATACTAGCCGCTTGAATCGGAGATGGAATTTCGTAACCGACGTCGGTCAGTGCCTTGAGCACCGGTTCGGAGAGACCGAGAGAGGTAAAGGAGAGCTGTTCACCAGCATCTGACATGGATTGAAGTACCTTGAAACTGAGACCCCATGCCGCTGGCACAGAATCTGGATGGGGGAAAAGGTCGCATATTATACAAAAATGGGGATTACAAGTCTATCACTGAAGTGCCTGGCATCGCGTGAAGGCGGGACGCTGAGGGGTTGTAGACGTATACTACTGAGCTTGTTCAGATTTTTATCAAATTATTCACAGGAGTCACAGGTGACGGACAGTACCCAAGAACCCAGCGGCGATCTTTTGCTGCGTACGCTGGCCATGCCTGCCGATACCAATACCAACGGCGATATATTTGGCGGCTGGATCATGTCGCAGATGGACATTGCCGGTGGCATTCTGGCCCAGCAGATTACAGCGGGTGCCGTCGTTACAGTGGCGGTGGATTCAATGAAATTCATCAGCCCGGTGCAGATGGGTGATGTGGTGTGTTGCTATGGCGAGATGAAACGCCAGGGAAACACCTCGTTGGCATTGCATCTTGAAGTCTGGGTACGTCCGCGTATGAGTCGCGAAAAGGGCAGCCGTCCACATTCCAAAGTCACCGAAGCGGTGTTCACCTACGTGGCCATTGACGAAAACGGCGTCAAGCGCCGGATTCCGCGCGACTGATCTGCGTGCGTATTCTGCTGTTATCGGCCTACGATGCGGCCAGCCATCAGCACTGGTATCGCCAGCTGATGGAGGGGTTCCCGGGCTGGGAATGGACGCTGCTGCGCCTTGCGCCACGGTATTTTTCCTGGCGCATTCGGGGCAACAGTCTTAGCTGGGCCCTGGGCGAGCGCGAAACCCTGCTGCGCGCCTATGATCTGGTGCTGGCAACCTCCATGACGGATCTGTCGGCATTGCGCGGGCTGGTGCCGGCGCTGGCCCAGGTTCCGGCCCTGGTGTATTTCCACGAAAACCAGTTTGCCTATCCCGAGTCTGACCGCGCCTTCAAGGCGGTTGAGCCCAAGATTCTCAATATCTATACAGCGCTCGCGGCTGACCATGTACTGTTCAATTCGGCCTACAACCGGGACAGTTTCCTGGCAGGTTGCGCCGCGCTGCTTAAAAAATTGCCGGATCACGTGCCGCCCGGCATCGTGCCGCTGTTGACTGAGCGCTCCTCTGTATTGCCGGTGCCGCTGGCTGACAGCTGTTTTGCGCCTGCCGTTCAGGGTGATGAATGCTTCGATCCCCGCTGGCAGCAAGGTGCTGCAGCGCCGGGCAGCGGGCAGCGCCCGGTGCGTATTCTGTGGTCGGCCCGCTGGGAATATGACAAGGGGCCGCGCCGATTGCTCGCCATTTTGCAGGCACTTGAAGACCGGCAGATGGATTACAGGCTGTGCCTGCTGGGGCAGAGTTTTCGTCATACGCCGGCGGAGTTTGGCGAGATCGGCACGCGGTTTGCGCACCGGCTCGCGCAGTTTGGTTTCGCGCCGTCCCGGTCTGAGTATCAGGCATGGCTGCGATCAGCCGACCTGGTGCTGTCCACTGCCGAGCATGAGTTTCAGGGTCTGGCTGTGCTTGAAGCGCTGGCCGCAGGGTGCCTGCCGGTGCTGCCGGACCGGCTGGTGTATCCGGAGTTCGTGCCGCCGTCGGGTCTCTACGCCGATGCCGGCGAAGATATTGCCGCGGAGGCGCGCCATGCCGCCGACCTGATCGAGCGGCAGGCGCGCCGGGTCATGTTCGCGCAGGCGAGGGCGGATACGATGGTCGATGACAGCGGCCTGCCAGCCCAGCTGAGGCGCCGCTTTGCATGGAGTCACCTCAAATCCGACTATGAATCGGTCATGCTGTCGCTGACAGGGGGCGGAGCAGCTATCTGAGTGCCTCGTTAACCTATGCAGTCTCTGCGCCGCGGCGAGTAAGGCGCCGCCGCGCATTCGCATAAGCCGCTGCGCATTCGCATAAAATGCAGCAAGCAGTGTGGCCTGACTGTGCACTGCCTGAGCATGACCTATGCTGTTAGGCATCATTAATTCCTGCGGTCTTGTCCCTGCGCGCCCGGTGTTGGCGCACGTTGTCATGGAGTGCTGAGGGGAGGTCGAGCTGCCATGTGTTTGCATTGTAAAGCCACCCATTATTCCCGTTCCCGCTATTGCCCGGTACGGCGTCATGCTGTTGCATTCGCGCTTGTTGTGCTGCTGGGGTGCGTTGCAATGCCGGCCGTTGTGGCGGCTAATCCGGTGCTGGTGGTGGATGCGGCCAGCGGCAGCATTGTTCATCAGGATGGCGCGGATCAGCGCTGGTATCCCGCATCCCTTGCCAAGCTCATGACGCTCTACCTGGTGTTTGAGGCGCTGGATCAGGGGCGCCTGGCGCTGAATACTCCCTTGCCGGTGTCCTCTGCAGCGGCGGCGCAGCCCGCGGTGCGGCTGGGGTTGCGACAGGGCGCGACGCTGACGGTGGCGCAGGCGGTCGAGGCGCTGGCAACAGTGTCATCCAACGATGCCGCCGTCGTGCTGGCAGAGGCACTGGCCGGCACAGAAACACAGTTTGCCGTGAAAATGACGGCGCGTGCCGCTGCCCTTGGGATGGTGGATACCCATTATGCCAATGCCAGTGGTCTGCCCAATGACGCGCAGGTGACGACAGCGCGGGATCAGGCCATTCTGGCCCGTCGCTTGTTGACGGACTTCCCGCAGCATTACGCCCTTTTTGCCACCCGTTTCACCCGTTACCAGGGGCGTACACTGCACACGCATAACGGGCTGCTGGGGCGCTATCCGGGGGCAGACGGCATGAAGACCGGCTTCACCTGTGCGGCGGGGTACAATATCGTCGCGTCGGCCGCGCGTGGCGGCCGGCGCCTGATTGCGGTGGTGCTGGGTGCGAACAGCCGGGCGGCGCGGGATGCCCAGGTGAGCCGGCTGCTCGATGCGGGGTTCGCCGCGCCGGTGTCTGTAGCGCAGTCCGTGCGGCTTGAGGTGCGCCCGCAGGGAGTGCTGGCTGCGGTGCAGGGCACGGTGGGGCGCAGTGGCTGTGAGCAGGGTGGGCCGGCGGGGCGAATGCATACGCGTGTGGTCTGGCCGATTGAAAGTTGGGGCCTGCTGCTGGGAATCTATCCTGATCGGGCCCAGGCGCGTCGCGCCATTGCAGCGGTAAAGACGCAGCTGGGCGGGGCTTTGGACGGCGGGCGTCCGCTGCTGCTGGAACGGGATATGGAAAACGGTACCTCCTGGAAGGCGCTGCTGATCGGCTACAGCCGCAACAACGTCGGCGCCGTTTGCCTGCGGATGCGGGCCAAAAATATCGACTGTGTCGCCCAGCCGCCTTTCATGCTTAATTTGCCGGGCTACGCGAAACGCTAAACCGCGTGCACTCTGGGTGAGTACCGCCTGAATTGGGAAAATTACAGCGACTACGGCAGCGCCGGCTTTCTGTCCGGGATCGCTTGCGGGTACTGTGACGCAAATAGATTGTCGCGGGAGGCTTAATGATAAAGGCGGGATTTGGCCGTATGCTGCGCTGTGCGATGGCGCTGCTGCTGTTGTGCGCGCCGCCGCTCTGGGCGCAAAGCCCCGTTTGGCGCCTCGATAACGGCTCCAGTGTGCTTTATCTCGGAGCGACGGTACACATGCTCAGGCCCGCAGACTTGCCGCTGCCGGCTGTGTTTGATCAGGCCTATGCGCTTTCCGATGTGTTGCTGTTTGAGGTGGATCTTGGCGGGTTGGCGGACCCTCGAGTGCAGGGGCTGATCGCCCAGCGCATGGTGTATCCCTCTGGCAGCCGCCTTTCAGACCATCTGTCGAATACAACCTGGCTTCAGTTGCAGCGTTATGCGCAAAGTCGTGGAGTCTCTGCGCAGGTGTTGCAGCCGTTGCGGCCTTCGGGCGTGTTTTTGACGCTGCTGGGGGTTGAAATGGTGCGTCTCGGGGCGACAGAGGAGGGCGTCGACATGCGTTTGTATCGCCAGGCTCTGGATGACGGCAAGCCGATACTCGGGCTGGAAAGCATCGAGCAGCATCTGCAGTACCTGTTTTCCATGGGAGAGGAGGACCCCGATCTGTTCATGGCGCAACTGCTGGATGAACTGGACGCTGACAGTACGATGCTCGATACCATGATTGATGCGTGGCGCGAGGGGGATGAAACAGTGCTGTACGATGAGCTGGTACTGCCGCTCAAGCTCGAATATGAGCCGCTCTACCGCAGCCTGGTACTGGCACGCAACCGGCTCTGGTGGCCGCAGATCGAGTCTCTGCTGCGCAGTCCTGAAACCGAGCTGGTGCTGGTCGGTGCGGCCCACCTGGTCGGGCCGGACGGCCTGTTGGCGCGGGCGCGTGAGCTGGGTTTTAGCGTGCAGCCCATGCGGTAACAAAAAGGGCCGGGCGCCGCCATCGCGAAGGCTTCGCTGACCTGGCTGGGCGTCGCGTTTTGCCGCCGACACTCGAATGCCGGCGTTGCGCGGTTTTCTGTCCAGGTGTTCCTGTAATGAAGGTGTTCTGTGTGCAGTGCCTAGCTATCGCGCGCGTCAAGCCACTGGCGTGTGCGTGCGGCGTCAATGCGCGGCAGCTCTGCCCAGAGTGCCTGCCCAAACAGGGTTTCCAGGTTGCAGTCGGCCTGGGTGCGTTCCAGTTTTTGCCAGATGCGTGTCCCATTGCCGGTGCAATACTCGATATACAGGAACCAGCTGTCGTGGGCCGTGCCGTTGTTGTCTTTGCGCTTGCCAGCGGCGGCCCAGACATGCAGCGGGCACTGGTGGCGCAGGCTCTGCACGCGTCGGGTGTTGCCTTGCTGTGATGTGGACTGTGGCTGCAGATCGCGCGCGGGCTCGTGCCAGCAGGGCGCTGCTGTTTCCGGTGTGGCGGTAATAAAGTGTGCTTCGAACATGCCGTGCTCCCATGTATTAACGAAAGGCCTGCTGCAATCGCAAGGCTTTCAAAACTCATTCATGAGAGCTGACGTATTAAGTGCGGATACCTGATTGGTTGTCGGTATAGACCGCATCGCCGCTTGGCGGCAACCACCTTGCCCAGGTAGGCAGGTTGGCGAGGACGTCAGCCCTTCTCGTGATGCAAAACTGTGTAACGAGGCGTAAATCTACCTGCTCAGGGCCTTGAGTGCAAGCTTGGCAGCGAGCAGATTAATCCTGCGTGAACCGGGGCTGTGCCGGTGCCAGGGAAGGCCCCTGGCATCGTGCTGGCGGTGGCCGGCGCCGTGATGCACGACGCCGGCTTTTAACTTCTGCGCTTAACCTCGGCGCTTAACCCCGCTTCTTAGCCTCGGCTCTTAACCCCGCTTCTTAGCCTCGGAAATAGCGCTGCTCGACAAACGGCATCTTGCTGATGCGCATGGGCAGTTTCTTGCCGCGCACTTCGGCGAAGATGGTGCTGTCCATAACAGCGGCGGCGCTGTCGACGTAGCCCATGGCGATGGACGCGCCAGCGCTAGGGCCGAAAGTGCCTGAGGTCACTACGCCGATGCGGTTGTCGTCGGCATCAAACAGTTCGGTGCCTTCGCGTACCGGCGCCCGGCCTTCACCGATCATGCCGACGCGCTTGCGGCTGTTGTCCTTGTTGGTGATCTGGCCCAGGATGATGTCGGCGCCGGGGAAGCCGCCGGCACGCTCGCCGCCGGTGCGGCGGCACTTGGAAATGGCCCACAGCAGGCTGGCTTCGACCGGTGTCGTGCTGGTATCCAGGTCATGGCCGTACAGGCACAGGCCGGACTCCAGGCGCAGGGAGTCGCGGGCACCCAGGCCAATGCATTCAACTTCCGGCTGGTCCAGCAACAGGCGGCTCAGGCGCTCGGCCTGGTCGGCAGGGATGGAGATTTCATAACCATCTTCACCGGTATAGCCCGAGCGGCTGATAAAGCACTCTACGCCGTCAATGCTGATGCGGCCGCTGTCCATGAACAGCATGTCGGCAACCTGTGGAGCCAGCCGGCTCAGGGCGGTGACGGCCTCGGGACCCTGCAATGCAATCAGGGCGCGGTCGTCCAGTTCCTGCAGGGTGACACTTGCAGGCAGGTGGGCGCGCATGTGGGCAATGTCCTGCTCCTTGCAGGCGGCATTGATCACGACATACAGGCTATCACCCCAGTTGGCGATCATGAGGTCATCCAGAATCCCGCCCTGTTCGTTGGTGAACATGGCATAGCGCTGCTTGCCAACGGGCAGGTCAATGATATCCACCGGCACGAGGGATTCCAGCATGGCGGCCGCTGCATCGCCGGTCAGCAGTACCTGGCCCATGTGAGATACGTCGAACAGGCCGGCCTTCTCGCGGGTCTGCAGGTGCTCCTTCTTAACGCCCAGCGGGTACTGTACCGGCATCTCATAGCCTGCAAAGGGGACCATTTTGGCGCCCAGTTCCAGGTGCAGGTTATAAAGTGGGGTTTTCTTAAGGGCGCTGTTGGGCTGCTCTGCCATGGTGTGCTCCGTTATAGAAGGTATGTTGGCCGTCCGGATGCTGGCGCTCTGTCGGTCTTAACACCTGTTGCTGTTAAGCCAGACAGGCTGCTAGGCAGGTGTTAGTTGCCGTGCGAGCTGTTCCGGATAAACTAAGTTTCCAATAGGAAACGAAATTAGCGGATCATTCATTCGATTGCAATACTTAAATGGCGCCAGGCTGTCGTAAACACGCAGCAAGGCGTCGCCTGTCTGGGACGAAAAACCGCTGTCCAGGCGCTGGGGCCTGGGCAGGGCTTTGAAATCAGGGCGATTAGTATAACAGGGGCCGGGCTATCGAGCGCGCACTGGGTGGCTCAGGCCGTGACCCAGAGAATAACGGCGTCTTCTTCGCTGGTAGATACCAGTGCGTGGCCCATTTCGCAGTCATAATAGGCGCTGTCGCCTTCAGCCAGATCGACGGGTTCGTAGAACTCGGTGTAGAAGCGGACACTGCCGCTGAGAACATACAGCAATTCTTCGCCATCATGACGTACCCAGTCACCGTACTCGTCAAAGCTGCGGGCCCGTACGGTGGTCCTGTACGGGATCATCTTCTTGTTGGTCAGCTGGGGTGCCAGCATTTCATGTTCGTAGGTCGGGGTGGGGTGTGGCTTGCCTTCGCCGCGGCGTGTGATATCTCTGCGACCGCCGCTGCGACGCACCTTTCTGGGCTGCGAGAAGAGCTGCGGAATATCGATCCCCAAGCCCTTTACCAGCTTGTTGACGGCCGTAAAGGTAGGCGAAATCTGTTCGTTTTCGATTTTGGACAGTGTGGAGCGCGCCAGCCCTGTGCGCTTGCTGGCCTCTTCCAGGGTGAGGTTCTGGCTCAGGCGGATCTCGCGCACTCGCTTGCCCAGCTGCAAGGGTTCAACAATGGATTCGTGGCCGGCGGCGCTGACCTGGAGTTCAGGTTTTTCGGGCGGCGATGAGGGGGTGTCGGGCATAGGTATTCACTCCTGAGTGCCGGTTCTGCGGGCTGGCGGCGTGCCTGGGCATGCATCTGGGCGGCTCGGGGCGGACGACAGGGTGGCACAGAGTGAAGGTAACCGGCGGTAATATTTTATATTTCCCTGATACTACACAAGCGGCCAGATGATGGAAAGAAAGCCTAATGAGCCTCAGGGCTGGGTGCTAGTGGGGATAAAGTTTCCTATAGGAAATATTTCGTTGATTTGTGGAAACGCTGTTGCTAGTCTAATTGCTCTTCAGGGGTTAAGCCTGTGCCGGGCTCTGTGGCGTCGTGTTTCGCCTTATGGGTGTTTGCCAATCATACTGGGATGCGTGCTACGGCATTGAGCGAATGTCTTAACCTTTTATAGAAAGGCAGGAAAGCAGTCATGGGCATAAATCAATTAATGGACATGTTTGAGCAGATGCTCTCCGCCTCTCTGGCGTGGCTCAGTAGCCCGACGTTTTACTCCCAGGTTGGCGTTATTGCGCTGGCGCTTCTGGTGGGCTATTCCATTGCGGCCTATCTGAAGACCCACTCGCCGCTGCTGAGAAAACGTCCGCTTGAGGGGCACTTGCTGCGCCTGCGTCTGCAGATTTATCAGTCGCGTAATCTCTTGCTGCCGCTGATGCTCATTCTGATGTTGTCGATTGCGGTGGATTTGAGTCAGAAGTTGCTCGGGCAAAACTGGTTGGTTCGCCTGGGATTGAGCTTCGCCGTTGTGTTCATGCTTTATTCGATCATCAACCGCTTTGTTGAGAAAAAGTTTTTTCGTACCCTGGCAAGCTGGGTGTTTCTGCCCATCGCTCTGCTACATATCTTCGGCTTGCTCGACGGGCTGATTGTTTACCTCGAGAGCATCTCCATTACCGTCGGCAATATAGAGATTTCGGCCTACGGTGTGGCGCGGGTACTGATTTTCGGGTCTGTGTTGTTCTGGCTCGGGCGGTTGTCGAATGCGGCGGGTCAACAGATCATTCGCAGCCAGGAAGACCTGGATGCCGGTACGCGTGAAGTCTTTGCCAAGCTGTTTCAGATCGTGCTGTTCTTTGTTGTGTTCATCCTGCTGTTGCAGATTATGGGCATCAATCTGACGGCGCTGGCGGTCTTTGGTGGCGCTCTGGGCGTGGGGCTCGGGTTTGGCTTGCAGTCCATCGCCTCGAACTTCATCTCCGGCATCATTCTGTTGTTGGAGCGATCTCTCAGCGTGGGTGACTACGTCGAGATGGAGGATGGCCGCAAGGGTATGATCCGCGAACTGAACATGAGGTCCACCACGCTGGAAACCTTTGATGGCAAAGACATCATGGTGCCCAATGAGCAGTTTATCAGCAGCAGTTTCACCAACTGGACACACAAGAACACCAAGCAGCGTTACTCACTGGAATTTCAGGTGTCATACAAGACAGACCTGCATTTTCTGTTCGATTTGCTGCGCACCGTGGTCGCCAGCCATCCGCGGGTGATCAGTGGTGAGGATATTCCCATCGAGGAGCGCCCGGATGCCGAGATCAGCGGCTTTGGCGATTCGGGCGTCGATATCCTGGTGGAGTTCTGGATGATTGGGGTTGATGACGGCGAGAACCGCGTAGGCGGTGATCTGTTGCTGATGATCTGGGATGCGTTCCGCGAACATGATATCGAGATTCCGTACCCGCAGCGCGAGGTTCGGGTACTGGATTCGAGCGTGCCGCAGGGGCATTAGACGTTTTTCGGCCCGGTTCCGACCGGCGGATTTAATCAATCAAAAACTCATCTAACTGTAAAAAATTGGAGGCGACGAAATGGCACTGAGCATTTTTGATCTGTTCAAGATTGGCGTTGGACCTTCGTCGTCTCACACGGTGGGGCCCATGGTGGCCGCCAATCGATTTATCGCCGAACTCCAGCAACGCGGTTTGATGGATCGCGTCGCGGGGGTGCGGGTCAGCCTGTTTGGCTCCCTGGCCATGACCGGCAAGGGGCACGCCACCGATATCGCCGCGATGCTCGGACTACTGGGTGAACGACCGGATCTGGTGGATCCCGCCCGTATCGACGACTTTATTGCGCAGGTTCGAACGAGCGGCACATTGCTGCTGGCGGGGGAGCGGGCGGTGCCGTTTTCTGAGGCTGACCATCTGCGTTTTCATTTCGGCGAATCGCTTCCCAAGCATCCCAATGGCATGCGTCTTGAAGTGCTCGATGCGGCCGGGCTGATTTTCTACAGCAATGTGTATTACTCGGTGGGTGGCGGCTTTGTGCTCAGCGATGCAGAGGCCGATGACCAGGGCCGCGGCGCCGAGGATGAGTCCATCGAGGTGCCGTACCCGTTCAACAATGCCGTTGAGCTGCTGGCCTACGGCGACGAATCCGGACTCACTATTGCCGAGCTGGTGATGGCTAACGAGCGCACCCGCTACGATGATCAGGAAATCAGCCAGCGGCTGCTGAAAATCTGGCAGGTGATGGATGACTGCATCCGCGAAGGCTGCAAGCACACCGGCGAACTGCCGGGCGGGTTGCACATCAAGCGCCGTGCCCACGACATGTGGCAGGAACTGGTGAATCATCCCGAGCGCAGCATCAAGGATCACCTTACCGTGCTCGACTGGGTCAATCTCTATGCCATCGCCGTGAACGAGGAAAATGCCGCCAGTGGCCGCGTAGTGACCGCGCCGACCAACGGTGCGGCCGGTGTCATTCCGGCGGTACTGGCGTATTACGACCGCTTCGTGCCGGGCAGCAATGTGGAGGGCATCAAGACCTTCCTGGTGACCGCCGCGGCCATTGGCATGCTGTACAAGAAAAACGCATCCATCTCGGCGGCCGAAGTGGGTTGCCAGGGCGAGATCGGCGTGGCCTGTTCCATGGCCGCCGGGGCACTCTGTGCGGTGCTCGGTGGCAGCAACCACCAGATCGAAAATGCTGCCGAGATCGGCATGGAACACAACCTGGGCCTGACCTGCGACCCCATTGGCGGGCTGGTGCAGGTTCCCTGCATCGAGCGCAACACCATGGGGGCGGTCAAGGCGATTAATGCAGCGCGTCTGGCGCTGCGCGGTACCGGTGAACACCATGTGTCACTGGACAGTGTGATCGAGACCATGCGCCAGACCGGCCTCGACATGCAGGACAAGTACAAGGAAACCTCCACCGGCGGCCTGGCCGTCAACGTGGTGGCCTGCTAATCCGGCTTCATCGCCGTAAACCTTCAGTCAACGGGGAATAATAAAACCATGAGCACAAGGGACCTTTACGCCAACGCTGAACGTGCAGCGTTTTTCACCCAGGACCTCAGCGCTGCGGATCCCGCGCTGCAGGCCGCGGTGGATGCGGAATTCAACCGCCAGGACAGCCAGATTGAACTGATTGCCTCGGAAAACATTGTCTCCAAGGCGGTGATGCAGGCCCAGGGCACCGTACTGACCAACAAGTACGCCGAAGGCTACCCGGGGCGTCGTTACTACGGCGGCTGCGAGTTTGTCGACGAAGCCGAAGCCCTGGCGATTGCCCGTGCCAAAGAACTGTTTAACTGTCAGTTCGTCAATGTGCAGCCGCATTCCGGCGCCCAGGCCAATGGTGCGGTAATGCTCGCGCTGCTGCAGCCCGGTGATACTGTACTGGGCATGTCGCTGGACGCCGGCGGTCACCTGACCCACGGTGCGCGCCCGGCGCTGTCGGGCAAATGGTTCAATGCCGTGCAGTATGGTGTGTCCCGCGAGACCCAGCGCATTGATTACGATGCGGTGGAAGCACAGGCACTTGAGTGCCAGCCCAAACTGATTATCGCCGGCGGGTCGGCCATTCCGCGGGAAATCGACTTCGCCCGTTTTCGTGCCATCGCCGACAAGGTTGGCGCGCTGCTGATGGTCGACATGGCTCATATCGCAGGCCTCGTCGCCACCGGTGCGCACCCGAGCCCGCTGCCCCATGCCCATGTCGTGACCACCACGACTCACAAGACACTGCGCGGCCCGCGTGGCGGCATGATCCTGTGCAATGACCTGGATCTGGGCAAGAAGATCAACTCCGCGGTATTCCCCGGTCTGCAGGGCGGCCCGCTGATGCACGTGATTGCTGCCAAGGCCGTAGCCTTTGGTGAAGCGTTGCAACCCGGTTTCAAGGGCTACATCGACCAGGTGCTGGAAAATGCCCGTACCCTGGCGGCAGTGATGGTTGAGCGTGGCTGCGACATCGTCACCGGCGGCACCGATACGCACCTGATGCTGGTGGACCTGCGTCCCAAAGGCCTGAAGGGCAACCAGGTGGAGGAGGCGCTGGAGCGTGCCGGCATCACCTGCAACAAGAATGGCATTCCGTTTGATCCGGAAAAGCCCATGGTCACCTCCGGTATCCGTCTGGGCACACCGGCCGGTACCACACGCGGCTTTGGTGCCGCAGAATTTAACCAGATCGGTCACCTGATCAACGACGTGCTGGATGGCCTGGTGGAAAGCCCCGCCGGCAATGCGGCTGTCGAAGCCCGGGTACTGGCCGAGGTTGAAGCCCTCTGTGGCCGCTTCCCGCTCTACCGTTAAGCGTCCCGTTTTTTTAAAAATTGAACCAAAAATAGCGCTTTAGAAGGATTTCTCTGTGAACAATGTGCCGAATACACTGAAATATACTGCATCTCATGAATGGATTCTCGATAATGGCGACGGTACCGTAACCGTTGGTATTACCGATCACGCTCAGGAGCTGCTCGGCGATGTGGTTTTCGTGGAATTGCCCGAGGTTGGCCGCGAAGTTGCCAAGGGGGAAGACTTTTCCCTGGTGGAATCTGTCAAGGCGGCGTCTGATATTTACGCGCCACTGTCCGGTGAAGTGATTGAAGTGAACGAGGACCTGGTGGACGCCCCCGAGACCCTGAACGAATCTGCCTACGACGCAGGCTGGATCGCGAAACTGAAACTGGCAGACGCCTCCGAGCTCGATGCACTGCTCGACGCGAATGCCTATCAGGCGACGGTTGCGGAATAAGACGGACCCTGCACGATTGACCCGGTGGATGAGTAGCTGCAGCAGGCGTGCTGAAGCATTGGGCCTGTTCCATACCGAACAGGTCCAAAGCGAGCGCCACAAACGTCAGTATGTCCGCGCACTAGCGCTTGTTTAGCGGGGTGACGGACAACGCAGCAGGGAATGCGGCACCGCGCCTGGTTGTCCGCCGGATCAAGAGCAGGACTGGAATTTACGCACAACGTGAAGCGTTTCGACGCTTCGCACTTTTAGAACCCGTTGCAGGTTTCGGTGTATCCGAAGCCGGCACAGAGCACACAGGTTAGTGTAATGGCTGTTGAACCCCGTACCTTGAGTGAACTTGAGCAGCGCACGGAATTTACCCGTCGCCACATTGGCCCTGATGCGGCCGAACAGCAGTCGATGCTGCAGACCCTGAATGCCGAGTCGCTCGACGACCTGATGCGACAGACCGTGCCGGCCAGCATTCTGCTGGACGATGCGCTGGCCATGAACGACGGCGAGACCGAAGTCGAGGCGCTGAACTACCTGCAGGGCCTGGCCCGGCAGAACAAGGTCAACAAGTCCTACATCGGTATGGGTTACCACAACACCCAGGTGCCTAACGTTATCCTGCGCAACGTGCTCGAGAATCCGGGCTGGTACACGGCCTACACGCCCTACCAGCCGGAGATTGCCCAGGGCCGTCTGGAGTCGCTGCTCAACTACCAGCAGCTGGTGATGGACCTGACCGGCATGGATCTGGCCAACGCCTCTTTGCTGGACGAAGCCACCGCCGCGGCCGAGGCGATGACGCTGTGCAAGCGTTCCAACCGCAAGAAGAGCAACACCTATTTTGTCGCCGATGATGTGCACCCGCAAACCATCGACGTTATCCGCACCCGCGCCGAGTACTTCGGCTACGATGTTGTCGTTGCGCCTGCGGCAGAACTGGATCAGCACGATGTGTTCGGCGTGCAGCTGCAGTACCCGGGCACCTGCGGCGATATCACCGACATCAAGACCCTGATCGAAAATGCCAGGGGCCAGCAAGCCATGGTCGCCGTGGCGGCCGATCCGATGGCGCTGGTACTGCTGAAATCCCCTGGCGAGCTGGGTGCCGACGTGGTGCTGGGTTCTGCGCAGCGCTTTGGCGTACCGATGGGCTTTGGTGGTCCGCACGCGGCCTTCTTTGCCGCCAGCGACAAGCTCAAGCGTTCGGTACCGGGCCGCATTATCGGCGTTTCCGTGGATACCCGTGGCAACCAGGCCCTGCGCATGGCCATGCAGACCCGCGAGCAGCACATTCGCCGTGAAAAGGCGACGTCCAACATCTGTACCGCCCAGGCACTGCTGGCCAACATGGCCAGCTTCTACGCCGTGTATCACGGCCCTGAAGGCCTCAAGGCCATCGCCGAGCGCATTCACCGCCTTACCGCCATCCTGGCCATCGGCCTTGCGGACAAGGGCTTTGCGGTCAATAAAAGCTACTTCGACACCCTGACGCTGAACCTGGGCGATGAACAGCAGGCGGTGTACCAGCGTGCGCTGGCGCAGGGCTGCAACCTGCGCCTTAACGGCAGCGACCGTCTGGGCGTGAGCCTCGACGAAACCACCACCGCGGCCGATGTCGCCGAGCTGTTTGACGTTATTCTGGGCGCCGGTCACGGTCTGGATGTTGCCGCCATCGATGCCCGCATCCTGGCAGGCGAGGCCACCGGTATCAGCGCTGAACAGCGCCGTGAAGACGCCATCCTGACGCACCCGGTGTTCAACACGCACCACAGCGAAACCGAGATGCTGCGTTACATGAAGCAGCTCGAGAACAAGGACTACTCCCTGGTGCACGGCATGATCCCGCTGGGTTCCTGCACCATGAAGCTCAACGCCACGGCCGAAATGATTCCGGTGACCTGGCCCGAGTTCGCCAACATTCACCCCTTTGCACCGGCCGACCAGATCCAGGGCTACCACCGAATGCTGGAAGAGCTGGAGCAGATGCTGGTGGAAATCACCGGTTACGACAACGTCTCGATGCAGCCCAACTCCGGTGCCCAGGGCGAGTACGCCGGTCTGCTGGCGATCCGCAAGTACCAGGAATCCATCGGTGAAGGCCACCGCGATATCTGCCTGATCCCGTCGTCCGCCCACGGCACCAACCCGGCGTCTGCCGCCATGATGGGCATGAAGGTGGTGATCGTCGAGTGCGATGCCAGGGGCAACGTCGATGTCGCCGACATGCGCGCCAAGGCCGAGCAGCACAGCGAAAGCCTGAGCTGCCTGATGATTACCTACCCGTCCACCCACGGGGTGTTCGAGCAGGAAATCGTCGAAATCTGCGACATCGTGCACAAGCACGGCGGCCAGGTGTACATGGACGGCGCCAACATGAACGCCCAGGTCGGTATCTCCAAGCCTGGCGTGATCGGCTCCGACGTATCGCACCTTAACCTGCACAAGACCTTTGCCATTCCCCATGGCGGCGGCGGTCCGGGCATGGGCCCCATCGGCGTGAAGAGCCATCTGGCACCCTTCCTGCCGGGTCATCAGGTCAGCGCGGTACCGGGGCTGGAAAACCAGAATGGTGCGGTCTCGGCGGCGCCCTTTGGCTCCGGTGCCATCCTGCCGATCAGCTACATGTACGTCCGCATGCTTGGCAAGTCCGGCCTCAAGGATTCCACCCGTGTGGCGATCCTGGGTGCCAACTACCTGGCCGAGAAGCTGGGTGAGCATTACCCGATCCTGTACCGTGGCCGCAACGGCCGTGTTGCCCACGAATGCATCGTCGATATCCGCCCGCTGAAAGAAGCCTCTGGCGTGAGCGAGGAAGACATTGCCAAGCGCCTGATGGACTACGGTTTCCATGCGCCGACCATGTCCTTCCCGGTGGCCGGCACCCTGATGATCGAGCCGACCGAATCCGAGCCCAAGGCGGAACTGGATCGCTTCATTGAAGCCATGATCAAGATTCGTGGTGAAATCAGCCGCGTTGAATCCGGTGAGTGGACGGCGGAAAACAACCCGCTGCACCACGCGCCGCATACCATGGCGGACCTGGTGGGCGACTGGGATCGTCCATACGGGCGTGACGAGGCGGTGTTCCCGACCGAATCCACCCGTCGCAACAAGTTCTGGCCGGCGGCCAATCGAATCGACAACGTCTATGGCGACCGCAATTTCATTTGCTCCTGCCCGTCGATCGATAATTATCGGGAAGACTGAGGCTAGGTTCTCGAATCCGCGCGCTGCAATCTGCGAGCTGGAACGAGATCGTTAGGTTGGACAATAGAAAGGCCCGGCAGAAATGTCGGGCCTTTTTCGTTTTGGCATTGGGCGTTACGTTGAATAAACGGGCCAATGGGAAGGCCGCGGCCTGTGACGATAAACGCCCTGCATGGCCGGGCTTTTCAGATTAAAGCGCCTGTGGCATGACGGATAACGACATCTCGTCTGCTGGGCATCGGAAGCCTGGCTGGGTGAATCCTCCCGCGTTTCCTATACTTGTGTTTCCCCCTGTCGCTGGCGGATCGCAGGCGCTGTTCCGTCGCTGGAAGGGCGGTAGCGTGCTTTGCAGGCGCCTGGGTCGATCCGGCCTGCGCGACGGCTGCGTCAATTTCCCATGAGTCGCCCCTGGTAGATGTCAGGCTTGCAACCCCGTGGAATCAGATCGAGGCTGCAATGGCTTATAGCCGGGGTCATCCGCTGCTGGTGATCGTTGAGAAGGGTATCAAGAGCGAAGGGCTTTTGGAACGCGGCTATGACTGGTACGTCCAATCTGTGACTCCGAACTCGTCTGCGCTGGCAACCACGGAGTTCAGCGGTGTGCTTTCCAGCTGGAAACAAAAGCTGACGCAGCGCCCGACTGCAAAAATCAGTGCTGCGAAGAATCCATCGGAACTCACGGTTGGCGAGCTTTTGGGGAGTATGACGCCGAACCAGTTATGGAGCCTGCTCGGCACGGTCGCTGCGCTTGTTGCCGGCGCTTTTGCTCTTGGTGGAAAACTCATCGGTGGCTATTAATCCGGCGGGTTAATCCATGAAGCAGGGATGCTTGATCATTGGCCGCAGGCCAATGTGAACGCCACCTTTTCCCCTGAGGAAGGCCAGCATGTCCACGCACCTGCGCCCATTCTTTTAGGTTAAAGCGCCTATGGCGTGACCCACGCACGCATCCATGCGTGTGCGGCATGACCGCCAAGGATGGCGGAAAACCTTACTTTGCAGGAGCAAAAGTTATGGGACCGTACTTCCTGTACATAACGGACAAATAGGGCGGAAACCTGTTTGTCCGCCCGGCTAATAACATGAACACCAGGCAGATTTTATGAAAATAGATCCTAATGATCACCGCGTTCAGCCCGGCAATAAAGTTGATTTGGCTCAGCGTCCGACCAAGATTGTGCCCGTCTATGACTCCAAGAAAGCATATAAAAAGATGCTGGAGGCTCAGGTCGTCGAACTGAGCGAGTTACAGCGATTGAACTACGCTTCGAATCGGCAAGCCGTGCTGTTGATTTTCCAGGGCATGGATACCGCCGGCAAGGACGGGGCTATTCGCCATGTCATGTCGGGCGTGAATCCACAGGGTTGCCAGGTATTCAGTTTTAAACAACCGAGCGTCGAGAAGCTGGAGCACGATTTCCTGTGGCGCACCACCAAGCGTCTGCCGGAGCGGGGGCGGATCGGTATATTTAATCGCTCCTACTACGAGGATGTACTCGTGGTGCGGGTGCACCCGGAGTTGCTCCGGGCGCAGGGGTTTTCCGACGATGCGGTCGCCGGGAGTGCCATCTGGGACGAGCGCTTCAAATCCATCACGGATCTGGAGGCACATCTGCACAGCAACGGTACGCGGGTGATCAAGTTTTTTCTCCACCTGTCTAAGGAGGAACAACGCGAACGGTTTCTCGCGCGTATCGATGAGCCCGAGAAAAATTGGAAGTTCAGCCTCGCCGACATCCAGGAACGCAGGCACTGGGACGACTATATGCGTGCATATGAGGCATGCCTGAGTGCCACCAGCACAGAGGAGTCACCATGGTATGTCATTCCGGCCGATGACAAGAAGAACGCCAGGCTGATCATCTCCCAGATCATCGTTGAGGCGCTGCAGGACCTTAAAATGAGCTACCCGAAAGTCAGCGCCGTGCGCCGCAAGGAGTTGCTGAAGTTACGCAAGCAACTCTGACTGTCCGCTTAGGTTCAAGCAGCGGCAAAGCTTGAAGTAGCAGTTAAAGGTGTCGTATTCGGGGTCTTGCATGTTCAGAACTGGGAAGCGGGGATCTGGGTTTCGATGCGCGGCATCGCAGCCTCAATTGCGACCACTATGTTATCCAGGATAGATATCGCCGACCTTGGATAGAGGAGATATGCGTAACGATATGCAGATGACTGAAGATCGAAAGCCGCAGTATCGTAAAGACAGTCTGACATTGGTCGGAGCTGTTGCCCTTGGTACTGGGGTGATGATCGGGGCAGGGATATTTGCCCTGACCGGTCAGATGGCCGAGATGACCGGGCGTCTTTTCCCACTGGCTTTTCTTTCGGCCGCACTGATAGTGTCATTCAGCGCCCACTCATACGTCAAAATGTCGAATGCTTATCCGTCGGCCGGCGGAATAGCCATGTACCTGAAAAAGGCTTATGGCAGTACGCTGACAACGGCTTTTCATTCCCTGCTGATGTATTTTTCTATGGTCATCGCCCAGAGTTTTCTGGCTCGCACATTTGGGGCTTATACACTGCAGTTGTTTGAAATCGACGATAGCAGTTTGCTGGTGCCAACACTGGGGGTCGGATTGTTGTTGGTAGCCTTTCTGATCAATTTATCCGCTAACCGTATGATCGAGGGCGTGTCGTCGGTGCTTGGATTTATCAAGATAGGCGGTATCGTTCTGTTCGGCGTTGTGGGGGTCACGGTGGCAGATTCGGTGGAAGTTAATTTCTCAGCCCAGGACCCTGACATATCACTGGCCGGTTTTATTGGCGCTACGGCCCTCGGTATTCTGGCCTTCAAGGGGTTTACCACTATTACAAACAGTGGCTCGGAGCTGAAAGACCCGCACCGCAATGTGGGCAGAGCCATCATCATCTCCATCGCGCTTTGTGTTGTTATTTACGCGCTGGTGGGGTTTGCTGTCGCGAGCAACTTGTCTCTTCAGGAAATTATCGAAACGAGAAATTACTCCCTGGCGGCCGCCGCCAGGCCTGCACTGGGCGAATATGCTCTGTGGTTTACGGTTGTGCTGGCTATGCTGGCGACAGCAGGCGGAATTATCGCCAGCATATTTGCAGTTTCTCGGATGTTGGCAATGCTGACAGAGATGAAACTTGTCCCCCACCGTCATTTTGGGATGCCGGGCAGCATCCAAAAGCATACTCTGGTCTATACAGTTGTCTTGGGTTTGCTGCTGACGGCCTTCTTTGATCTGTCACGTATCGCCGCGTTGGGCATCATTTTTTATCTGATAATGGATATGGCCGTTCACTGGGGCATATTGCGTCATCTGCGGCAGGAAATTGGCGCCCGTAGCGCCGTTCTTATAGGCGCAATTTTTCTTGATCTGGTCGTTCTGGCTGGATTTCTCTGGATTAAAATATCCAGTGATCTGCTGGTGGTGGGCATCGCTTGTGTCGTAATGCTGACTATCCTGATTGTGGAAGCCCTCTTCTTGCGACACAACCCCATCGTGCCCAAATGAAAACACATAACACTTGTACATCCATGGGGAATGCACGATCTAAGGAACCTATGAACAAGTCCCAGTTGTCCTCTGCGGGTCCTGAAGCGTGCAGCTGCTAGGCGCAGTGTGCAGGCAATACCCTAAAGGGCACCTTGGCCTTAGTCCTTGTCAAGCGCTGCAACAACGCAGATGCATGCTTCAGGGCACGCCCTACGGGGCTTTCAGCGCGACCCGGACTCTTTGTTGCAGCTTCTCGACAGGCCCCGGCATGCTTTCGAAACTGCGCCTCGATTCCGGATCGCGCTGAAAGCCAGAGACTCATTGGGACTTATTCATAGGTTCCCTAAACACCCATTGACGTGATTATTTCCTGTGGCAATGTCCTGTACGCCAGCCGGAATATTTCAGCGTTATTGGTTAAGTATTGATAATAACTTTGAGTGCCTTCGTATTCGCCGCGTTTTCGAATGTCTCGTATGCGTCTATAACGTTCTCTAGCGAGAAGCGGTGAGTAATGAGCATTTTTGGATCTATTTTGTTTGCCGTCAGTATATTGAGCAGCATTGGTGTACTTGCCGTATCAACGAGGCGAGTCGTGATAGTAATATTGCGATCCCATAGACTTTCCAAATGCAAGTCAACTTTTTTACCGTGTACGCCGATATTGGCGATGGTGCCACCCGGTGCAATAATTTCCTGGCAAAGCTCGAAGGTCGCAGGAATACCTACAGCTTCAATGGCCGTGTCGACACCGCGCCCGTTCGTCATACTCATGACAGTATCCTTGGCCTTGCCGTCAGTGCTATTGATGGTCGCTGTTGCGCCGAAACGTTTTGCCATTTCAAGACGGTTATCATCAAGATCGATCATGATGATTTCGGCCGGTGAGTAGAACTGAGCAGTGAGCAAGGCTGCGAGACCGATCGGCCCCGCGCCGACGATTGAAACGATATCGCCTGGCTTAACTTTTCCGTTAAGCACGCCGCACTCAAATCCCGTTGGGAGAATGTCGCTCAACATCACAAGAGCCTCCTCATCCGCGCCATCCGGAATGGGATAAAGGCTGGTGTCGGCGTGAGGCGTTCGCACGAATTCTGCCTGGGTGCCGTCAATACTATTACCTAAAATCCAGCCGCCGGTGCTGCAATGGGAGTACATACCTTTGCGGCAATAGCTGCATTTTCCGCAGGCGCTGACGCATGAAATCAAAACCCGATCACCCGGTTTGAATGCTGTTACTGCCTCACCTACCTTCTCGACGATACCTACGCCCTCGTGCCCTAAAATAGTGCCTGCCTGGCAGGTTGGCACATCACCTTTCAAAATGTGCAGGTCAGTGCCACAAATTGTCGTTTTCGTCACTTTTACGATGGCGTCGGTAGGCGCAGAAATATCTGGCTTCGGTCGATCTTCCAATGCTTTTTTTCCTGGACCCAAGTAAACAAGTGCTTTCATGGTCGAATCCTTGTGGTGGTATTTGAATCGCGGCGTAAAATTCTGTTTTTAGTATGTTTGCATGCCAAAATTCTGTCCGTGCGTTAGCGCACCAAAGAAGTGTAAAGACCGCTTTTATAGCCAGCCAAAAATTGACCCCTCTTTTGAAAATGATCCGGTATCAGGGTATCCGTCCGCTGCTTACAGCCGGTCCGCCAGCAGTTTCCACTGCGCCAGCAACTCGCCACTGGCATTGGCTTTATGGGTCGGTAGCCATTGGCTATTAACCTGGCGATGAAACAGGTCGTCCCGCCCTGTTTCATCATCGCCCTTGAAAGTCAGGCGGAATTTGTGAAATCCCTGGATTTTCAAAGGCTCGCATTGGCCGTTGGCCAATGGTGGCGCATCCTGCGCCACAGTATTAAACCGGCTCTACAGACGTAAAATGCCACCGGTTTAATAATGGCTGCCCCTTTGATTTTCGTGCCCGTCGATCGATAACCCGCGGCAGCTGGACATAAAAAGAACCTATTTGCCAGCCAGGTTAATAGTAATGACCCCAGATGCAGCCTTTGCACTGTGCTCTGACGCCATTGTGCGGTCGGCCTGCCGTCAGGGTGAAGAGCCGGGTATGCTGTCATCGGAGGTACAACAGTCCCTGTCTGCGGGCCTGATCGCTGCATGCGCCCGGTGTCCGCAGGCGCAGGGCCATGGATGGCCGGTAGTCAATGCAGGAGCAATTTTCTGCCCAGGGGGGTATAGCGTTGTTCTGGCGTCCTGCTGGTACTAAATTACTTCTTGCGGTTTAGTGTCCATGTGCAGCATGGGTAAAGCGGAGCCTATCCATCTGCCGGCCTTCGGCTGCACTGTTGGACGAGAGTACTCCCGACCTACCATTAACCTTGCGCGAAGATACGCAAGGCGAAGTCGCAGGCTGAGTGAAGCCGTGTCAACGTTGCCAGCGGCATCGCAGGGCACAGCGATGCCGCGTCCCCGGTCATACAACGAAATAAAACGTAACAGGTAGGTGCCTGTGGTTTCAGCTGTGCTTGGGGGTTGAAAGTTCATGACTTTTCTCTTCTCACGCTAACCTGTGACTGAGGGAGCTACATCCGCCTCGGCATTTGTGCAACTCGATCTGCAGGCGTCTGGTGCTTCAATAGAACCCAGCGCAGGCGTTATTCGTCGGATGCCGCGCGAATATGCAATCCGTCAAACAATGGAATCAGTAAACACCATTTTCAGTGTCTTCACTGTGCGCTTGCGCACACACCTAATCAAAACCGCAAAGAAGCCAAGAGTTGCCAGAAAGGCCAGTATGTCCGCCAGGTGAAGAAGATACATGAATAACAGTGCTGTTCACTGACATGGGTGTCAGTTTTCTGGGGTTTTTGCGTGTTTGAATTTGGATCTGCAGTGCCGGTGGGTTCGGTATCGGTTGGATGCTATGTGTTGCGCCTTGCGGGCCTGGTCGCACACAGGCAGCAGTGCTCGCTCCGGCTTTCGTTGATGCATCCTGCGTTTTGGCGCGCCCGTCGTCTGCAGGGATAATTGGCAACCGTTCAGGCATCGAAATCGAGACGATAGTTCAGTTTGATCTTGCCGGCATTGGCGTCAAGTGCACCCCCGTAACCTGTAAGGGCCTCGTAACCCAGGTGCAGGCTGAAATTCTGGGTACGGGTTTCGATTCCCATCACGAACCCGGTCTGCAGCCGGCGCTCTACCTCACCGACGGTGTTGGTTCGCAAGGATACTTCAGGGCCGAATGAGGCCCAGTGTGATCCCAGGCGTAAGTCGTGGTCACCGGATACGCGATAGTGGCTCCAGGTCTGTGGCTCCTGCGTGAAGGGCAGGCTCTTTTCCGACACCTTTGCAAACAGGTTTATGTCCCAGCCCGTCCATGAATCTTCAGAGAGGGTCAATGCCCAGCTGTCGATGTTGCCGGCATCGGAGGCCGCGGCGCAATCGAGTGTGCGCTGCGCGGATGTTTCGAGTTTGGCGCTCAGGTAAGTGAAAACGGTACTGGAGAACGACAGGCCGGTGCGGTATTCATCGCATGGAATGTCGCCATCCCAACCGCGGAGAATATAGTCCGCGTTAGCGGTCATTTTCGCATCGCTCCAGGGTCTGTAGCCCAGCTTGGCGACAGCACGGCGTTCACCTGCAGCCACGACACTGCCGTAGGGATGAAAGCCTGCGCTGAATTGACTCAGGGCCAAGCCGTAGCTGAAGCCGTTAGCGGGCTTCCTGTTTAGATGAAGGCGGATGCCGGAGCCCCCTGACGTTTGTTGCGAGGCGCCGCTTTGGCCGGCAAGGGCGAGCTCCCCCGTAAAGTCGAAATCTTTAGCCAGGGCAAGGGGGGTAAATTCTCCCTGGATACTGGCCAGCCATAGTCCGTCGAGCCCGTCGGCTACCCTCTGCTGTCGGAACAGGCTGAGTTTCACATGGTTGTGATCGTTCTTGCTGATCCAGCCCATACCGGCCCTGTAGCGGTCATCACTGGCCTGGCCGATAACAATATCGGTGTCGAGTGTATGGCCAAAGGGCTGAAACGGAAGGATTTGCACATCATTCAGCTGTTGCGCGATGAAGCCGCTGTCCGGAATGACTACTGAAGCCGCCGTGCCGCCACCCAGCGTCGCCAGGTTGGCACCGGCCTTGGGCAGCATCGCTGCGTCGGACTGCTCGGTTATGTTCGCTGCAGCAAAGGGGTGATCATTACGAAGCGGTGCTGATGAGCAGCCAGACATGAACGCTGTGACGAGAGCGAGGAGGATTACACTGAAGCATTGAAGTATGGGCTTGCAACTTCGACTCCAGGCTAGGCTTGCCACTGCAACAAAAGACATGCATCCGTACCTTGTATGGTGGGCTTGGGCAGGAATAACGACTCCACGACCATCCCCGCTGACACGCGCAGTGCCAGTATTCCCAAGCAGACCGATTATTCTTTTAGAAAGAATCTACAGAAAACAGCACAGGCCCTCAAGGCATTATTAACATAACCTGAATCTATCGCATGATGTGGGTTAGATGTTTATTAAGTATATGATTTGTAGATAATATTTCATAAATCGAGCAGCAGGGCGCAGACCCCTGTTACCTGGAAGGCGAGGCTGGAGCGCCTAGCAGAGGCGATGGTGCGTGTCCGTGCCGGGAGCGCCTGCCTGCTGTCCGGCGGGTCAAACCGAGACAACACGTATTGCGCCAAGCGCCGCTCAGCAGCCGTCTGCTGTATTGGTGATACGTATTTAATACTGGCGATTTGATACTAACTGCAGGGTGGGCAACGCGCAGCGTGCCCATCGGGCACTGGTTTTGGTTGGGTGCCAATGTGGTTTCAGCCAACAGCACTGCACGGCGCAATGCTTGCCGGTTTAGGGCCATTGATGGCCGGTCGCCAGAAAATGCAGCAGCAATTTTCTGCTGCAAGGGGGAGGGTGGCTGTTCTGATGTCTTGGTAATGGTGTGTTAGCGGGTGAAACGGCCTGGCGGGTTGTTGGCGGGCTGTTGCCGCGTTACTGCCGGTGGGGCTATGGCTGCTTGTAGGGTGCTAATGAGCGTGAGAATTGCACCGTGCGGCGGTACGCCGCCATGCCGGATGGCACAAGTATTGTAGGTGCAGAATGTGCTCCTGGCCCCACACTTTAGAGGCAAAGAACCTGCGGTATGTCGAATAAATCCATTTCGTCAGGCGGGGTGGAATCGTGGGAGCCCGGTCTCCGGGCGATTTGGAGCGTCTGATCTGCGCACGATACGGGGACTTGAGTAGCGGTTCAGTTCAATGACATGGGTAACACTTTGTTGGGAGCTTGTGTTCCTGGGCGTTGGATCTGCAGTGCTGACGGACGTGTAACCCTCCCTTAAAATCGGACCAGCCAAAACTAGAGTTCTCCGGCATACTTCAACGATGCTGATGGAGAACACACGATGCGGAAGTCACGCTTCACCGAGTCACAGATCGTTCAGATCCTGAAGTCCGTCGAGGCGGGCTGCATGGTCAAAGACGTCTGTCGTGAACATGGGATATCAGATGCAACCTACTACAA
>NZ_KB899112.1 GCF_000378045.1 Marinobacterium rhizophilum DSM 18822 | reverse complement strand
GAGATCAATGGCAAGGAGGTATCGATCCAGACCTCCCATGATGCCATCAAGCTGGGCATGGCGTTCCTCACCGAGGACCGCAAGGAGACCGGCTGTTTCCTGCCGCTGGATATCCAGGAAAACGCCCAGATGGCCGTCATCCACGATGACTTCGTGAAATATGGTTTCGTGCAGGAAGCAAAACTCGAAAAGGTCTGCCGGGAAATCAGCCAGAAGTTGCGCGTAAAAACGCCGAACATGCACGAATGCATTGAAAACCTGTCCGGCGGCAACCAGCAGAAAGTGCTGATCGGTCGCTGGCTGCTGACCAACCCCAAGATCCTGATTCTCGACGAACCCACCCGCGGCATCGACGTCGGTGCCAAGGCCGAGATTCACAGCCTGATCACGCAGCTGGCCCATAACGGGGTCGCGGTGATCATGATTTCATCCGAAATGCCCGAAGTACTGGGCATGAGTGACCGCATTCTGGTCATGCACGAAGGTCACTGCACCGGCATTCTGGATCGCGCAGACGCCGACCAGGTAAAAGTCATGGATTTGGCTGCCCAATAATAACGCGTTACCGCATCAGGTATATGAGAGGTCGATTATGACAACCCGAACTGCAACCGCGCCTAATGCCACGCTGGCAGCGCCATCCAAAAAACGCCTGCCCCAGGAAATGAGTATTCTGCTGGTCCTGTTCGGCATCGCTGCCTTCTTTGAAGTCCTTGGCTGGTTCCTCGTCGGCCAGAGCTTTCTCGGCAACATGAGCCGACTCCAGATCATCATCCTGCAGGTCTCGGTCATCGGCATCATCGCCGTCGGCGTAACCCAGGTCATCATCACCGGCGGCATCGACCTGTCCTCCGGTTCCGTGGTGGCCATGAGCGCCATGGTCGCAGCCACCTTCGCCCAGGACGCCAACTGGCCGAAAATCATTCATCCGGCGCTGGTTGACCTGCCCTGGTTCATTCCGTTGATGGTGGGCCTGGCCGTCGGTGCCGCCGCCGGTTTTGTAAACGGCTGGCTGATCACCAAGACCAGGATTCCGCCCTTTATCGCCACCCTGGGCATGATGGTATCCGCCCGCGGTGTGGCCCGCTGGTACACAGACGGCAGCCCGGTATCCGGTTTCACCGAGAGCTTTGCCATGCTGGGTAACGGTATGGGCCGCTGGGCACCGGTCGTCATCTTCCTGGTCGTCGCCGCCGTCTTCCATATCGTTATGCGCTACACCCGCTTCGGTAAGTTCACTTACGCCATCGGCGCCAACCCCCAGGCTGCCCGCGTTTCGGGTATCAACATCGAGTCGCACCTGATCAAGGTCTACATGATTGCAGGTCTGCTGGCCGGTCTTGCCGCCATGGTCGCCATTGCACGCATCAAGACTGCCCAGGCGGGTATGGGCCTGATGTATGAACTGGATGCCATCGCCGCTGCGGTTATCGGTGGCGTATCGCTGTCCGGTGGTCGCGGACGCATCACCGGCACCGTGATCGGCGCCCTGATCCTCGGCGTGATGCTGTCGGGCTTCACCTTCCTGCGTGTCGATGCCTACTATCAGGACATCATCAAGGGTGCCATCATCGTCGTCGCCGTTATCGTCGACATGCACCGTCAGAACAAGCGCAGCAAGAAAACCTGACGCATATACGCATTCAGCAAAGCAAACAAGGGGACTCTTTGCGAGAGTCCCCTTTTATGCATCACGGGCCCATTACATCAGCCTGGTCAGTATTAAGCCGCAGGGTCGATCCGCTGGATGGGCCAAACCTGTTCGGTGGCAGGCTGCTGCTGCGGACTGAGGCCAATGCCCGCTGGAAGGAAATGCCCCGCCAGGCGGTGGCCGACAGCGAATGGATCGAGCTGCCCTGCGAGCATCCGTTCAACTCCACCAGCCACGCCGAAAACAGCCGCAGTGTAGGGCGCGTAGACATGGCGTTCGCAATCCGCCAGCAACGCGAAGAGCGGACCAGTGGCGCCATGACGCTGCATTCGCTCGAACTGATGGAGGGGTTGCTCTGGTCGGCGAAGGCACGCCCGTTGTGTGAACTGAAGACGACCTTCAATCGTCCAGAGGCCCTGCCGGGGGATTTCCCGGCGAGTGAGGCTTAACCCTTCAAAGGCGGCCGTTAAACCAAGATATAAATCGTTTATACTGCCGTTTGACTTTCTTCTTTACAGGAATAGCTTAATGCGCGAAACGGACCTGGTTTTCTTTCAGCCCCTGTGGCGACGCGTTGCCGCTACAGTCTTCTGCGTGCTTTGGTCCGTTTTCGAGTGGGCGACTCACAGCCCGTTCTGGGGCATGGTGTCACTGGGCTTTGTTTTTTACTGTTACTGGATGTTTTTTCATACCTTTGAAGAAATGAAGCCCGAGAACAAGTCGCAGGATTCGCACAGGGATTAGGCGGTCTTTCAAGTACGCCCCATATAATAAAAAGGCCGGTTAACTCACCGGCCTTTTTATTAACCAAACAGTCTGCTCACTCAAAATACCCGCAAATAATGAACGGTGGCGCCGCCTCCCACCACTGCACCACTGCACGCATCCGGTACTACAGATGTAGACCGCCACTGATTTGGCATCCCCGGCACCTGCACTGTCGCGATCACCGCCCCTCCCTCGAAAGCGCACCGTCAATGGGTGTCGAACCTGTAAGTTCCCCCGCTAAGGCCAACCGTCGCGACAGCACATTATTTATGGATTTGAATTTATGAAACGTAATTTTATTTTTATTGATCCATTGTGCCGAACTGGTCTATGATGGGTTCATCCCCGCCAGGAACCGTTCTTGAGCGGCCCCAAGACACCGACGCGAACAATAGAGGTAGATGTTATGCAGGTTCGACAGAGCGTCCACAGCGACCACGCCAGGCAGATGGACACCGAAGATCTTCGCCAGAACTTCCTGGTCGAGGATATTTTCCGTGCTGATCACTTCAGCATGACCTACAGCCACGTCGACCGGATCATCTTTGGCGGTATCATGCCGGTCGAAAAGACCCTCAACTTTGCCCCGGAACTGGGCCAGAGTCTTGGCGTTGATTACTTTTTGCAGCGCCGCGAGCTGGGACTGATCAACATCGCCGGTGCCGGCGTTATTACCGTCGATGGTGTTGAGTATGAAGTCGGACCGCGCGAAGCGCTCTATATTGGGCAAGGAGCCAAAGAAGTCAGCTACAGCAGTGTCGACTCGGCCGAACCTGCAAAATTCTATTACAACAGCGCGCCGGCCCATACCGCCTACCCAACCCGCAAGATAACGCTGGAAGAAGCAGCGCCGGTAACACTCGGCGACGCGGCCAGCAGCAACAAGCGCACGATATACAAATACATCGTGCCGGATGTACTGCCGACCTGTCAGTTATTGATGGGTCTGACCCAACTGGAAGCCGGCAGCCTGTGGAACACCATGCCGTGCCATACACACGAACGGCGCATGGAGGTCTATTTCTATTTCGACATGAATGCAGAGACAGCCGTGTTCCACATGATGGGCAAACCGCAGCAAACCCGTCACCTGCTGGTACACAACGAACAGGCTGTCATCTCGCCCAGCTGGTCGATCCATTCGGGCGTCGGTACCCAGAGTTACACCTTTATCTGGGGCATGGTCGGCGAAAACCAGGTGTTCAACGATATGGACCATATCGCTGTTAAGGACCTGCGCTGACACGCGACCCTGATATAACAGGAGACCCGAGATGATTTTGAATACTTTCAACCTGCAGGACAAGGTTGCGATCGTGACGGGCTGCAATACCGGCCTTGGCCAGGGTATGGCCGTCGGGCTTGCCCAGGCAGGCTGCCATATCATTGGCGTCAATCGCAGCGATGCGACCGAAACCCAGGCCCTGATCGAATCCCTGGGGCGACGCTTTCTCGGTCTGCACGTCGACCTCGCCCGGACCGAAGATATCCCCGGCATCATCGACAAGGCCGTCAGTGAATTCGGTAAAATCGATATATTGGTCAACAACGCCGGCATTATCCGGCGCAATGACGCCATCGACTTTTCGGCCCAGGACTGGGACGACGTCATGAGCGTCAACCTGCGCACAGCCTTCTTCATGTCCCAGGCGGTTGCGCGCCAGTTTATCGCTCAGCGCAGCGGCGGAAAGATTATCAATATCGCGTCGATGCTGTCGTACCAGGGTGGCGTTCGGGTGCCCTCCTATACCGCCTCCAAAAGCGGCTTGCTGGGCCTCACACGATTACTGGCCAACGAGTGGGCCCACGAAAACATCAACGTCAACGCCATCGCCCCCGGCTACATGGAAACCAACAACACCGAAGCACTCAGATGTGACGAGCAGCGCAGTCGCGAAATTCTGGACCGCATCCCGGCCGCACGCTGGGGCCTGCCGGAGGACATGATGGGATCTGTGGTGTTTCTGGCGTCCCGCGCATCGGACTACGTCAACGGCCACAGCCTGGCGGTGGACGGTGGCTGGCTGGCCCGCTGAAGCAGCACGCCACTCTCTCTCGAACCCTTTCCGTCACGCAGATCCCACAGCGGAAATGCCATTGCCCCGCACGCCGTGCGGGGCTTTTTTCCTCTCACCGAACCCTGAGGCGCTGCGCATCCCGCTCAGTCTCCAGCCAATAACAGGTAGAGCAGGAGGCTTATACGCGCCTGCAGCTCCAGCCAAAACCCAGCCAAATCCTAGCCTTTTGCCGCGACTGGCCCGACCTCCCAAGCGACTCGACTCCGTATCCTAATTCGACCGTCGGCGCAGGGTGACGTCCAGTGGCTCCTCGCTATCCACAGCCATGCACAGGCCCGAACGGCAGCTCGCAGCGATGCTGTTGTGTACCTGTAGCGGGCTTTATTAATCATACATCAGACAACAATTGACACCATTTTAGAAATGAAATAGTGTTTCTAAAAAATAAGAATTAGTTTTTAAAACCAAACTCATGTCGCCTACACGGCGGCGACGGTAGCCGGGATAGCCCGAATTGCAGCTTGATCCATTCCGGCCAGAGCAATCATTCGACACAGTGAGGTTACAAGAAAAATGATCATAAAATCCGTCAACGTCGAGGTTTTCACGTACCCCAGTCGCCGTTCCGTCGACAGTGCCGGGCACTCACACCCCGGAGATGAAAAGCTGGCGAAGATGGCCATGTTGCGCATCGCCACCGAAGAAGGCCCAGAAGGCTTTGCATTCGGCCCGCCGGAAGTGATCCGCGCCCATGTTGTCGAGGCCTTTGCACGCAAGGTGCTGATCGGGCAGAACCCCTTCGACCGCGAACGCCTCTGGCAGGACCTGGTGCACTGGCAGCGCGGTAGCGCCGGCCAGCTGACCGACCGCGCCCTCGCCCTGATCGAACAGGCGCTGTGGGACCTGGCCGGTCGCGCTTTGGAGTTGCCGGTACACAAGCTGATTGGTGGCTACCGCGACAAGGTTCCGGCTTACGGCAGCACCATGTGCGGAGACGAGCTGAAAGGCGGCCTGGCGACACCGGACAATTACGCCGCTTTCGCCGAACAACTGGTGGCCCGCGGCTACAGGGCAATCAAGCTGCACACCTGGATGCCGCCGGTATCCTTCGCCCCCGACACGAAAATGGACGTCCGGGCCTGCGCCGCCGTGCGTGAGGCCGTGGGCCCCGATATCGCACTGATGCTGGATGGCTATCACTGGTACAGCCGTACCGACGCCTTCTATATAGGCCGCGAACTGCAGCGTCTCGATTTTGCCTGGTTCGAAGAGCCCATGGTCGAGGATTCCGCCGAGTCCTACGCCTGGCTGGCGGCCAACCTGGATATCCCTGTACTGGGTCCCGAAACTGTGGCCGGCAAGCATTACAGCCGCGCCAGCTGGGTCAAGAACGCCTCCTGCGACATCCTGCGCGCTGGCGTGGCAGGCGTTGGTGGCATCGGTCCCTGTCTGAAAGTGGCCCACCTGGCCGATGCGTTTGGCATGGACTGCGAAGTGCACGGCAACGGCGCAGCCAACCTGGCAGTGGTCGGTGCGATCAAGAACTGCCGCTGGTACGAGCGCGGTCTGCTGCATCCATTCCTGGACTATGACGAAGTGCCGGCCTACCTCAACAGCCTGGTCGACCCGATGGACACCGAGGGCTTTGTCCACCTGTCGCAGAAACCGGGTCTCGGCGAAGACATCAACTTCGACTACATCCAGGAGCACCGGATCGAACGCTACTGAGGCGGTAACCAGGCACCGCAACCCCTGCTGCTAACTATAAAAAAGAGGCAACACCCCATGAAAATACCCGCGACCTTTAAATCCTGTGCTCTGGCGCTCGCCATGGCGATCACCCCGATCGCCAGCGTCCAGGCCGAAACACCGACCGACCAGCTCATCGTCGGCATGAGCATGAACAACCTGCTGTCACTCGATCCGGCCGCAGCGACCGGGCTCGATGTAGCACAGGTCAATGCCAACCTCTACGACATGCTGGTCGAGCTGGATTCGAACGATCCCACCCAGGTGCTCCCCGCCCTGGCTGAAAGCTGGACGATCAGCGCAGACGGCCGCACCCTGACGTTCAAATTGCGCCCCGGAGTCCGTTTCCACTCCGGCAACCCGCTTACGGCCGAAGATGTGGCCTGGTCGCTACAGCGCGTACTGAAACTGAATCTGGCGCTGGCGGCAACCTGGAAAACCTATGGCTTCAGTGCGGAGAATGCAGAGCAGTACCTGCGTGCACCCGATGCGAGCACCTTTGTGCTGGAGCTGCCGGAAACGGCCGATCCGAAACTGGTGCTCTATACCATCGGCAGTTCGCCGAGCGCGTTTATTCTCGATCGCGAGACGGTGCTGAAACACGAAAAAGACGGTGACCTGGGTAATGGTTGGCTAACCACCCATGTCGCGGGCTCCGGGCCCTTCACGCTGGACGACTGGCGCGCCAAAGACCGACTGCTGATGAGCCGATTCGACGACTACTGGCGCGAGCCGGCCAAACTGCGCCGGGTGATCATGCGTCACATGACAGAATCGCAGTCGCTGCGCCTGATGGTCGACCGCGGCGATATCGATGTCGCGACCGGCATGTCGGTGCCCGATATCGAGGCGATGAAAGCCAGCGATAACGTTAGCATCCAGTCGATTGAAAGAGGCACGCTGTACTATGTCGCGGTGAGCATGAAAGACCCCAAGTTCGCCGACAAGCGGGTACGCCGGGCCGTCCGCAGCCTGATCGACTACAAGGGTATCAACCAGACGGTGATGCCGAACTACGGCATCTACCATCAGCGCCCGGTCAAGCTGGGCCTGCCGGCCACGCTGCCGGAACCAGACTACAAGCTGGACGTCGACCAGGCCAAGGCGCTGCTGGCTGACGCCGGCTATCCGGATGGCTTCAAGAGCAGCATTCGCGTGCTGTCCGACGCGCCCTTCATCAATATCGCCACCAGCGTGCAGTCGACCCTGGCCCAGGCCGGCATTGATGCCAGCATCATCACCGGCACCGGCAACCAGGTCTATGGCGCCATGCGCAACCGCGATTTCGAGATCATCGTTGGCCGTGGCGGTGGCGGTATCGAACCGCACCCGCATTCGAGCCTGCGCTCGCTGGTCTACAACCCCGACAACAGTGACGAAGCCAAACTCACCAACTTCCAGGGCTGGCGCACCGGCTTCCATAGCCCCGAGCTGAACACCCTGATCGAGCAGGCGCTGATCGAAAAGGACAATAACCGGCAGCTCGCGATGTACCAGGATGCCCAGCGGCTCTATGACGAGCAGGTCGGTGCCATCTTCCCGGTCTCGCAGATGGTCGACACCGTAGTGCTGCGCAACGATATCCAGAACTACCAGGGTCACCCGGCCGCAACCACACACTTGCGTGAGGTCTACAAGCAGCGCTGAAGACACAGCGCGCCGGACAGGTACTGCCAGCTCGGCAGCTGCCTGTCCGATCCTAGCAGCCTGTTGGACTTACCACTGATCTACGACCGGCCAAGCCCGACAGGCTGCTAGCGCGCTTTAGCATTATTCCATTCCGGAGACCACCATGTCCCTGTTATCCCTTAACCTGCCCAGCCGTGGCCTCAGACGTGTCATGCACCGCCTCAGCGCGGTAACTCTGACCCTGTTCGGCCTGCTGACACTGACGTTCATCATCGGCCGTGTGATGCCGATCGATCCGGTACTGGCCGTTGTCGGACCGGATGCCGACAGCTCGACCTATGATCAGGTCTACCGCCAGATGGGATTCGACCGGTCACTCTGGGTTCAGTTCGGTTACTATCTGCGTGACCTGGCCCAGGGCGACTTCGGCAATGCCCTGCTAACCGGACGCCCGGTAGTGGACGATATCCTGCGCACCTTCCCCGCGACCATTGAGCTGGCCACGGTCGCGATCATTTTTGGCATCGGCGTCGGCGTGCCGATGGGCGTCTATGCCGCCACCCAGCGCGGCCGCCTGGCCGACCATGTGATCCGGGTTATCAGCCTGTTCGGCTACTCCACCCCGGTATTCTGGGTTGGCATGATCGGCCTGATCATCTTCTACGGCTGGCTTAACTGGGTTGGCGGTGCCGGCCGTGTAGACCTGGCCTACGATGGTTTGGTGACGCCGGTTACCGGCATGCTGCTGATCGATTCGGCGCTGGCCGGCGACTGGGAAGTCTTTGGCAGCGCCTTCAAGCACATCATCCTGCCCGCCTTCATTCTGGGACTGAATTCAGTGTCCTTTATTGGACGCATGACGCGCAGCTTCATGCTGACCCAGTTGTCGCAGGAGTACATCCTGACCGCTCGCGTCAAGGGGCTGCCGGAACGGGTGGTCATCTGGCGCCATGCGTTTCGTAACATCCTGGTGCAGTTGCTGACCATCGTGGCGCTGGCCTATGGGTCGCTGCTCGAAGGCGCCGTGCTGATCGAAACCGTTTTTGCCTGGCCGGGCTTCGGCCAGTACCTGACCAGCAGCCTGCTGCTTGGCGACATGAATGCGGTCATGGCCTCGGTACTGCTGATTGGCCTGATCTTCGTACTGCTCAACCTGCTGACCGATGTGCTTTACCAGGTATTCGACCCGAGGACCCGCTGATGACGACTCAGATTTCCATGGCTGCACGGACGTCGTCCGAACCCCACACACGCTACCAGGCCCTATGGCTGAGCCTGGGCACGGGCGCCCGCCGCCTGCTACACAACCCCCTGACCGGAGCCGGCCTGCTGGTCGTGCTGCTGCTGTTGCTGGTCGCGCTCTTTGCACCCTGGCTTGCAACTCACGACCCCCTCGCGCAGGACTTGAACCGCTCGCTGCACGCGCCCAACGCTGATAACTGGTTCGGCACCGACGAGTTCGGCCGCGATATCTTCAGCCGGCTGGTGTATGGCTCGCGCATCACGCTGTACATCATTGCCCTGGTTACCGTCATCGTCGGCCCCATCGGCCTCGCTGTCGGCACCATCTCTGGCTATTTCGGCGGTGTTGTCGATATGCTGTTCATGCGTATCACCGATATCTTCATCTCCTTTCCAAGCCTGGTGCTGGCACTGGCGTTCGTGGCAGCACTGGGCCCGGGCCTGGAGCATGCGGTGATTGCCATCGCCCTGACCACCTGGCCACCGATTGCCCGCCTGGCCCGCGCGGAAACACTGCAGTTGCGTAACGCCGACTTTATCGTCGCGGTGCAGCTGCAGGGGGCTTCATCGGCGCGCGTCATCCTGCGCCATATAGTGCCGATGTGTCTCTCTTCGGTCATCGTTCGACTCACCATGAATATGGCAGGCATCATCCTGACGGCTGCCGGGCTCGGCTTTCTGGGTCTCGGCGCTCAACCGCCGCTGCCGGAATGGGGCGCGATGATCTCCACCGGCCGCAGCTACATGATGGAATGCTGGTGGCTGGTGGCGGCACCGGGCCTGGCCATCATGTTGGTAAGCCTGGCCTTCAACCTGCTGGGCGACGGTCTACGCGACCTGCTCGACCCCCGAAGCGAATGAGGAAGTAGCGATGTCTGAAGCCAAATTGCAGGTCGACAATCTGAGCATTCAATTTATCAACGACGGCCGTACGACCGACGCCGTGCGCAACGTTTCGTTTTCTCTCGGGCGGGAAAAACTGGCCATCGTCGGCGAATCCGGTTCCGGCAAGTCGACCGTCGGACGCAGCCTGTTGCGGCTGCATCCGGCCAGTGCCCGCATCAGCGCCGATACGCTGCGCTTCGGCGACCTGAACCTGCTGGACGCTGACGAGAAGACGCTGCGCAGCATTCGTGGCCGGCGTATTTCCATGATCATGCAGGACCCAAAATATTCGCTGAATCCGGTCATGACCGTCGGTGCCCAGATCACAGAAGCCTATCTGGCCCATCACCGCGTCAGTCAGCGCGAAGCGCGCAAACAGACGCTTGAAATGCTGGAAAAGGTGCATATACGCGATCCGGAGCGGGTCTATTCACTCTATCCGCACGAAGTCTCGGGCGGCATGGGTCAGCGCATCATGATCGCGATGATGCTGATACCGAATCCCGAAATAATCATCGCCGACGAGCCGACCTCGGCACTGGATGTCTCGGTTCAGCAGCAGGTGCTGTCGGTACTCGATGAACTGGTGACCCAGCGCAACCTGGGACTCATTTTCATTAGCCACGACCTGAACCTGGTGCGCAACTTCTGCGACCGGGTGCTGGTGATGTACGCCGGCCGGGTGGTCGAATCGATTCGGGCCGCGGACCTCGACCAGGCACAGCATCCCTACACTCGGGGCCTGCTGGCCGCCCTGCCCAGCCTTACCCAACGCCGTGAGCGCCTGCCGGTGCTGCAGCGCGATCCGAGCTGGCTCACAGACTGAGGAAATTCTAATGGCAATGATCGAAATTCAGTCCCTCAACCTGTCGTTCGGTCTGGATGGCAGCCGAGTGCAGGTGCTAAAGGACGTCAATTTTCAGGTACGGGAAGGCGAGTCGTTCGGCCTGGTGGGGGAATCCGGCTCCGGCAAAACCACGGTGCTGCGCTGCCTGGCCGGCCAGTACTCCCACTGGGAAGGCGAGTTGCGAATCAACGGCGAACGGCTTGGGCGTACGCTTGACCGTGACCGCTGCCGCCGGGTTCAGATGGTATTTCAGGACCCCTACGGCTCCCTCCATCCCCGCCATACCGTCGAAACAGCCCTGGGCGAGCCGCTGCATATTCACGGCATCGGCCAGCATCGCGAGCGTATTGGCGCCATTCTGAGCAAGGTGGGGCTGAACGACAGCTTCCGCTACCGCTATCCGCACCAGCTGTCTGGCGGGCAGCGGCAGCGCGTGGCCATCGCCCGGGCGCTGATTCTGGAGCCGCGCATTCTGTTGCTGGACGAACCCACATCGGCGCTGGACGTGTCGGTACAGGCGGAAATTCTCAACCTGCTTGCCGACCTGCGACAACGCGAGGGCTTGACCTACCTGATGGTCACCCATGACCTCGGCGTGGTGGCCCACCTGTGCTCACGTGTAGCCGTGATGCAACACGGCAAAGTACTCGAGACGCTGGATACCAACGATCTGGTCCGTGGCGAAGCCAGCGATCCCTATACCCGAATGCTGATCAGCTGCAGCCAGCACAAGAGCCGCGACCGGGACTGCGCCTAAGCAGACAACGCAACAGGTTAAAAGGCGCCCCTGAACGGGCGCCGAATACCACCCTCAGTAGCCACCGCTGTCGAGGAAATCATCCCGCTTCGGCGAGAACAGGTCCATCAGGCGACTGCCAGCCTCGAGGGCAACCACGCCATGGCGGTCACTTTTGGGCGCCGTGAATGCATCGCCCGCCTGCAGTACCCGCCGCTCACCGGCGACCTCCACCTCGAACCGTCCCCTAATCACGTAGGCGATCTGATCATGCAGTTCATGGGCATGTGGCTCACCGATGGCGCCTTCATCGAACTCCACCAGCACGGCCATCAGCGAGTCGGTCCAGGAAACAAGTTTGCGTCGAATGCCGCCGCCCAGTTCTTCCCAGGCCTGGGTTTCATCGATAAAAAATCGGTTCATGCTGCTCTGCCTCGTGATTCAGTCAATGGTCCGCGGGTCAAGCAACTCGATCTGAGCGCATTCTCCCCCGATGAAGCTTTATTATGCCATCAAAAACACTTAATGAAACAACGTTTCTTTTTTGTGAGACCGTCGTTTCTTTTGATTTGCAGGCGCATTTCGGCTTCATATCCTGGATGCGCCTGGCGTCGCACCGGCACCAAAGCGCTGACGCTGTTAGCAAGGCAGGACCGACAGCCCAAACAACAGGTACAAACCCGCCAGAGGGAAGCTGGCAACGCACAGCCAGGAAGTCTTGAGTACAGAATGACCGCTCAGCGCTACCGGCCGGAGGATAGGACAAGATCAGTGGCGCTTGTGCGTACCCAGGACACTGAACGGTATCAACACTAAGCACCCGGCACCAAAGGGTGTAGAGCCCTGGGTGCAGCGACAAGGGGTCCGATAGCGCCGCTTGGTCGGCCGTAGCGAAGGAAAAACCGAATTGTTCAGCACACCCATGTGCTTCACCCCTTCGGGGTTTGCACGTTCAATTTTTCCCGACGATTGAATGAGGCAGTTTTTGAGCTCTTTTGAGGCGATACATCGGCAGGATTGCCGATTTACACAGCGATAGCTGCCCACCGGGCAAGCTACAGGGATGTAGCTTGTGAAAAGTGGTCCTATCAAAGAGTACGAAAAATGCCCCCTCTTCGCATAAAAGAAACGGCTTTTCCGTACGACTGCATGGATGCAGGGTGAAGCAGGATGCCCTAGCCGAGTAGATCAGTGTTAAGTCCGACAGGCTGCCAGCAGGCGTTCGCCCGGCAACCTGCCGGCGACAGTTCCGGTCGGCGCAGGAATCGAAACGATACGGTTCCTTAAAAGGGATACTCCGCGTAGCCCAGCTGCTGGGACACCACACGGGCGGCCCGGTGCAGCATCGCCACATAGTCAGCATGCTGCTTCTCGTCGTAGCGCATCATGGGGAATGACAGGCTGAGCCCTGCAATCACCTGTCCAAAGCGGTCAAACACCGGTACCGCCACGCACAGCAGGCCCTCTTCCATCTCCTGGTTGTCCTCGGCATAGCCCTGCTGACGCACCTGTCCCAGCACCGGCATCAGCTGGTCGACGGACTCCAGCGTTCTGGTCGTAAACTTCTTGAACTCCACATCCGCAAGAATATCCCGCACCTCGCTCTCGTCCCGCCAGGCCAGCAGCACCTTGCCGATGGCGGTGCTGTACAGCGGATTGCGCCGGCCGATGCGCGAATACATGCGCAGGCTGTATAGCGAATCGATCTTGTGGATATAGATGATGCTGTCTTCTTCGAGGGCACCGAGATGCACCGTCTCCTTCGTCAGTTTCGACAGCTCCCGCATCTGGGCATCGGCAATGCGAATCAGGTCGACATTCTGCAACGCCTTGGCCCCGACCTCGAACAACTTCATGGTCAGGGAATACTTGTCGTTTTCGCCTTCCTGCTTTACATAACCAAGTGTTTTCATCGTCTGCAGGAATCGGTAGACGGTACTTTTGGACATCAGCACGCGTTGCGACAGCTCGGTGACACCAATCTCTTTCTCGTCGCCCAGCGTCTGCAGGATACCGAACACCTTTAACACCGACGAAACGGACTCCGGGGTCTTGTCTGCGGCAGTCATCAGCGGCCTCACTTCGTTTTAATTAAAATGGAACACCGTGCCATTGTAAGAGCCAAGTACACTCTGATGCAATTGCTGCCGACCCTGCATTGTGCAATAGCGGTTGTTTCAATCTTTATAACAAAAAGAACTGGCGCCATATCCAACAAGGTCTTGTACTGATAAAACAAAAATGAAATACTGTTTCAACCATAAGGGAATAGCATTTCTAAAACACAACATCCCCACAGACACTGCCCCACGGAACAGACTCCAAACGTCCCGTAGAGGTCGAACCAGATAAGGAGAGGCAAGCCCAAGAGTCGACCCCAGCCAGATAAAGCCACATGATTCTCGATATAACACTAAGAAATTGAGGAAACTGACCCATGAAACCGATCACTAAATCCCTGCTGTCCTGCTGTCTCGTTACTACCCTTGCCTGCGGCGGCCTCTTTTCGGCCGACGCCTCGGCCCAGACCACACTGCGCCTTGCCTACGCCAGCAACAGCCAACCGGTCAAGGACGCACTGGCATTGTTCGGCAAGCTGGTTGAGGAAAAGACCGATGGCGAGGTCAAGGTGATGTATTTCCCGGACAGCCAGCTGGGGGGCGAACGCGAGCTTGTGGAGCTGACCCAGACAGGTGCCGTCGATATCACCAAGGTTTCCGGTGGCTTGATGGAAAGCTTCGCACCGGTCTATGGCGTTTTCTCGATGCCGTACCTTTTCGACAGCGAGCAGCATTTCTACCAGGTCATGGATGATCCGAAGATTATGGACGGGGTCTACCAGTCCACCAAGGATCTGGGGTTTGTCGGGCTGACCTGGTACGACTCCGGACAGCGCAGCTTTTACACCAAATCCAAGCCGATCAAAACACTGGAAGACCTCAAAGGGCTTAAAATCCGGGTCATGCAAAGCCAGACCGCCATCAAGATGATGGAGCTGCTGGGCGCCGCACCGGTCGCCATGGGCCAGGCCGAAGTCTATACATCTATCCAGCAGGGCATCCTCGATGGCGCAGAAAACAATGAGTTCGCACTCACCGTGGCGCGTCATGCCGAGGTCGCCAAGCACTACTCCATGGATACCCACACCCGCATCCCTGATGTGGTCCTGATCAGCTCCCAGGCACTGGCGCAACTGAGCGATTCGGAACGTCAGGCGGTGTTCGAAGCGGCCCGGGAATCGACTGAGTTCGAGAAGCAGGCCTGGAAAACGGCCATCGAGCAGGCACAGCAGGAAAGCAAGGAGAAATTCGGCGTCGTCTTCTATGATGTGGACATCGCACCGTTCCAGCAGGCGGTACAGCCAATGTATGACGCATTGAAATCCAATCCGGCGCTATACGAACTGTATCAGCAGATCCGTTCGGTCGCTCAGAACTGAGGATACTGCCATGCACGGGCTGCGTACCTTTCTGGACAGACTGCTTCAACTTTTTTGTATCAGTTTACTCGGAGTAATGGTGGTAGTGGCGCTTTGGCAGGTGGCGAGCCGGTATGTTTTCGGCTCGCCCAGCACCCTGTCCGAGGAGTTTCTGCGTTTTGCTCTCATCTGGATTTCAATCATGGGCGCGGCCTATGTGGCGGGTAAAAGCCAGCATGTATCGATGAGCCTGTTCGTTGACCTGCTGCCGCTGTCAGGTCAGCTTAAATGGGGCATGGCCCTCCAGATGATATTTCTGCTGTTTGCCGTTTTTATTCTGATCATGGGGGGCGGTCATGCCGTTTCCATCTCAATGACACAGATATCACCGGTGCTGCAGATTCCCATGGGACTGATCTACTCGGCGCTTCCTGTCTCCGGCGTCGTCATTGTTCTGTACAGTCTGATCAATATTTTCGACCTGTACCGGACCTATCGCGTTCACGAGGTATAGCGACATGGTTCTTGAAGCAAGCTTGACCCTGATTGTGACCTTCGCGGTACTGCTATTGCTAAGTGTTCCGATCGGAATCTGTATCGCTATCGCCTCCACGGCTACCATGCTGCTGATGATGCCGATGGACAGAGCACTTTTTATTACCGCGCAAAAAATGGTTTCGAGTCTGGATACCTTTGCGCTGCTGGCCGTACCCTTTTTCATTCTCTCCGGCGAGATTATGAACAATGGCGGTATTGCCACGCGCCTGGTCAATTTCGCCAAGCTGTTTTCCGGCAGAATACCGGGGTCGCTGACCCATACCAATATCGTCGGCAACATGATGTTTGGCGCCGTGTCGGGTTCGGCCATCGCGGCCTCCACCTCTATCGGCGGCGTGATGGTACCGATGAGTGAAAAGGAGGGCTACCAGCGTACCTTTGCGGCGGCCGCCAACATCGCCTCAGCCCCCACCGGAATGCTTATTCCACCGACCACGGCGTTTATCATCTATGCGCTGGTCAGTGGCGGTACATCCATTGCGGCGCTGTTCATGGGCGGCGCTGTCGCCGGAATCCTCTGGGGGCTGGGCTGCATGATCGTCGCCTACATCGTGGCCAAACGCCATCAGTATGCGATGGCGCCGGCAATAACCCGACAACAGGCCTGGCACATCTGTCGCGAGGCGCTGCCAAGCCTGCTGCTGATCGTTATCGTGGTTGGCGGCATTGTCATGGGTGTCTTTACGGCGATAGAAGCCTCGGCAGTGGCCGTACTTTATACCGGCTTTTTATCACTGGTGGTTTATCGCTCGATCAGGCTTATCCAGCTGCCGGCTATCATGATGTCTACTGTCCGCATGACCGGTATTATCATGTTTCTGCTGGCCGCGTCGTCTGCCATGTCATTCGCGATGGCATTCAGTGGACTGCCAGCCGTGATCAGCGAAATCATTCTGGGCATATCGGACAATCAAATCATCGTTCTGCTGATCATCAATATATTTTTATTGATTATCGGCACCTTTATGGATATTGGCCCGGCCATTCTGATTTTCACACCGATATTGCTGCCTATCGCCACGCAGTTGGGCGTCGATCCGGTCCATTTTGGCATTGTCATGATCTTTAACCTATCCATCGGCACCATTACCCCGCCGGTAGGCTCGGGGCTGTTCGTCGGTGCCAGTGTCGCGCAGGTCAAGGTTGAGAGCCTGATCAGACCCTTATTGCCATTTTACCTGGCCATTATACTGGTGCTGCTTATCGTCACCTACTTCCCGCAATTGACACTGTTTCTGCCACAGCTGTTTGGGGTTTGATACCACCCCTGCGTACATCGCACCCAACAGTATTGCCGGCTGCACTGCAGCAACCGGGTCACCGCCGAATATACATAACAAAAACGCATTGCAGCAGGAGATAGATTTTCCATGAAAGTCTTCAGCGTTAAAGATAACCCCTTATTGTGCAAACCCGATTTCTTTATAAGCTACGACCAGCTCAAGGTGCTTATTCAAAAGATCACCGACAACCTGGTTAACATTACCGACGAGACCGGTGAGTTTCTACTGCACCTGGACGATGGCCGCACCATCGACACCAAGGGATGGGCGGGCTGGGAGTGGACCCACGGCATCGGCCTTTACGGCATTTACCGCTATTACGAACAGACCAACGACACCCGGGCACGGGACATCATTGACCACTGGTTCAGCGCGCGCCTGTCAGAAGAGCTTGCGACCAAGAACATCAATACGGTCTGCCCCTTTCTGACCCTTGCCTATCGCTACGAGGAGGAAGGCAACAAGAGCTGGCTGCCCTACCTCGAAGCCTGGGCAGAATGGGTGATGTACGACATGCCTCGCACCGAACGGGGTGCCTTGCAGCATATCGTCTACAACAGCGAAAACCACCAGCAGATCTGGGACGACACCCTGATGATGAGCGTCCTGCCGCTCGCCAAGATCGGCCAGCTGCTGAACCGTCCGGAATATGTCGAAGAAGCCAAATACCAGTTTCTGCTGCACACCCAGTACCTGATGGATAGGGAAACGGGCCTGTGGTTTCACGGCTGGACCTTTGAGGGCAAACACAATTTCGCCCAAGCCCGCTGGGCCCGCGGTAATAGCTGGCTGACGGTCGCCATTCCGGATTTTATCGAGCTGCTTGATCTGCCGGAGCACGACGCCACCCGCCGCTACCTGCTCCAGGTACTGCAGAGCCAGGTCGAGGCTCTGGCCAAGTGCCAGCATGCGTCGGGCCTCTGGCATACCCTGCTCGACGATCCCGACTCCTATCTCGAAGCCTCGGCCACGGCGGGCTTTGCCTACGGTATTCTGAAAGCCGTGCGCAAGCGCTACATCGACAAGTCCTATGCCCAGCTGGCCGAAAAGGCAGTACGGGGCGTTATCAGCCACATCAATCCGGACGGCGAACTGACCCAGGTCTCGTTCGGCACCGCCATGGGTGAGGATCTGGATTACTACCGCACCATTCCCCTGACGTCCATGCCCTACGGTCAGGCCATGGCCATACTCTGCCTGTCGGAATACCTGCGGGTCTACCTGTACCGCTAACACAGACCGAACCGGCCAGGAGCGCAACATGGTGCGCTCCGGCACTATCCAGCCATACACCAAAAACCCTGCCGTACTCCCGTACCGGCAGGGTTCATTCTGTTCAGCGTCAAAATTTTCCCAGTAGCCTGAAGCGCTAAATGCCTGCCTGGGAGGCCGCAGCGATACCCGGCAACGCGACATCCTGCGGCACGATGGCCCCCCGGTGCTGAATCACGGTGCCCGCCAGTTCGTGTGCCAGCCGGGCACTTTGCGCCACCGACAAGCCACCGAGACGCCCAGCCAGGTAACCGGCATTGAAGGAGTCGCCGGCGCCCGTGGTATCCACCGGGCTGATCCCGGCCTGTGCCGCTACCTCGAGTCGCGCATCGCCCTGCGCAATCATGCAGCCCTTCGCCCCCTGTTTCACCACCACCTCGACGGCCCCCCGCTGCTGCCAGTGTTCGATCACCTGCTCCGCCTGATCGTAGCCGTGCAACATACGTTCGTCGTCCAGCGTCGTCAGTACTATTGCACCGCAGGCGACCACGGCGTGCATCGCCACGGACGCCTGCTCCTTCATGCCCCACAGGGCGGGCCGAAAATTCGGATCGAACGCCAGCAGCCCCTTGCGCTTGCGCAGACAGGCAACCAGGCGCTCGCGGGCTGATTCGGGCAGTATCGCAAGACTGATACCGGACAGGTACACGGCATCGAACCCCGCCAGACGTTGCAGGATCTCGTCCGCCCCGGGCCCATCCAGCAACGCCCGGGCCGCTGAACTGTCGCGCCAGTAATGAAAGACTCGCTCCCCCTGGCTGTCGTTCTCGATCATGTAGAGACCGGGACGGCGCCCGTGAAGCCGGCGCACCAGCGCAGTATCAAGACCGGCGTCGGCAAAGTGCCGGCACATGGCCTCGCTCATGCGATCGTCCCCCAGCGCCGTGACATAACTGACGCGGGCACGATCCCCCAGCAGGCGCTGCAGATAGTAGGCGGTATTGTAGCTGTCGCCAGCGAAGCCCTGGCGATACTGATCTGCGCCCTGGGGCGCCAGTTCGATCATGCATTCACCGATACTGGCGATTCGAAGGGCATTGGTGGTCATCTTGGAACTCCCCCGTCTGACGTGTTGAAGCAGATGCACAGACTGCGCAGCGATGGTTGTAAAAATCCGGGCCGCTGGCGTCGACACGCGACGAGTCCCGGTACAGCGCCATGATCACACAACTAAAACGTTGTTTCAATTTATAAAAAACGAAAGACCAAATATATGCATGACTGCCGGCCCGTGGAGACCCATGCCGCAAGGGGCCTCACCTACGCTGCCCCTCGGTCGTTCAGATACCAATAAATGTTTGCTTCCGAGGCGGTTAAAACATCAGGCAGCAGCCTGCACGCTGACGGAAATCGCAGGGCATTCAGCACCTTCAGAAGAGGGCTTCGCCGATCCGGCCTTGACGGGTGAGTATCCTGTTGTGATGGGCAAGCCACGCCGAGAAAGGGTCTGACAGCACGCCCAGCCGGGTCGCCGGACCGCCGGGTCGCCGGGTCGCCGGGTCGCCGGCCTCGCTGGCGCCCGGGTCCGAGCGCCTTCTTGCCGAGTAAGACTACCGGCTTTCTGTGTTCACCAACTCCAGCCAGTGATCGCAGTAATCGGCCAGTCCCGGCATGGCAGCAGGCTCGACAGGTATGGCCGGCGCCGCACCGACCCAGTCACAACCCGGTATCAGCTGGGCGGCGCCCTGGGTCGTGCCGGTGCTGTCCTCGCTGGCCCGCACCTGCTGATCCGGGCGCAGCGACTGCAGCACACCCAGGTAGACGGCATTACGGGCGAAGCTGCCCTCGACAAAAATATCACCGGCGCTTTGCAGCCGGCTCAGGCAGTAATCCGTCACCTGCGCGCAGTACAGCGCGGCCAGTGCCGTGCGCTCCCGGGCGCTTAAATTGTCCGCGGGTCCGATCACCGCGCCCTGACGATCCCGGAACGGGCCACCCTGGCTGGCAAATGACGGCAGCGCAAAAACGCCCTGCGCCAGCACCCGCTGCAGGTCGGCGACATCGCAGTCATCGGCATCGCGCAGCAGCTCCCACTCCCGCCCGCCCATGAAACGGATGCAGGGCACCGGGTCACCAAAGGCGCTGACATTGGCCAGCATGTCATCCTGCTCTCTGAGTCCCTGCAGGGGCGCACCAATGCCGGCCATGACGGTCCAGGTGCCGGTGGAGATGACAGTGAAAGGCGCCTCGACCCGCTGCAGATAGGGCACCAGGGACGCATTGCTGTCGTGGATGCCATTGATCACCTGGCAGTCGGCCGGCAGGCCCAGCTCGCGGGCCAGCGCCGGCAACACCGGGCCCAGCACCTCGCCAGCGTTTAGCAACGGTGGAAACAGGCCCTGCCAACCCATCCGCTCAACCAGCGACGAATAGCACTGCTGTTGCGGCTGCCACAGGTCGGTATGGCAACCCAGCGATGTGACCTCGCTGGCCGCGACACCGCTCAGACGCCAGCCCCAGTACTGCGGGTACATCAGGATGGTATCGACGCGGGCAAAGTCATCGGGCCTGGATTGCGACAGCCAGAACAGCTGTCGCCCCAGGTTCAGCCCGCAGCTCAGCGCCGGGCTCAGGGTTTCTTCGTAGTCCGGGCGCACGCGGTCGTAATTAGCCCCCGCCTGTTCACACAGGTCCGACTCATAATCCAGTACCGGCACCGCAGGCGAGTCACCGGCCAGGCAGACCGCGGTCGCACCGTGCGTTGTAAAGGTCAGAAAGCGCACGGCATAGCGCCGGCCCAGCTGCACAATACCCTCGCAATACCAGCGCCAGATACCCTCGATATCGGCCTGCGGGTAGGGTTCGGCCAGGATCACATCGTTGCTGCGCCGCAGTGACTCAAGCGGTGTTCCGGTCATCGCATCCAGGGCGCAGAGTTTGACATTGGTCTTGCCAATATCCAGTACCACGATAATCGCTTGCATGCTCACTCCAGATAGAACATCGGCTGCAACGCCACGGCCAACGGCTCATGGCTGCCAGGCTGCGTTTCCATGAGCGGGCTCATGCTCAGCCACCAGCGCTGCATCACCGGCTCCTGCTTGAGGGACGCGGCATCGAACTGCCCCGCCGTGCTGAAATGCGCAAACAGCTGCAGCGTATCGGGCTGCAGATAGATATGGTAGTCACCGATGCCATAGGCTTTCAGCAGGGCTTTCAGTTCCGGCCAGATGTCATCGTGACGCTGCCGGTAGTCGGCCTCGCACCCGGGTTTTAGCTGCATGACAAAGGCATGATTCATGGTGCGGGCTTCCTGTTCCTGAATTTTTTCAGCAGCACCGGTGTGGCGATAACGCCGATGAGCATGCCACCGATGATGATGGACATCACGATGCCCGGCACATTGATCAGCCCCAGCCCGAACGTCACCAGCCCCATCAGGAACACGGCGATGAAGACACCGGCAATGGTGCCGGAGCCCCCCATGATATTGACGCCGCCCAGCACCACCATGGTGATAATGCTCAGCTCCCAGCCCAGGGCGATGGTCGGGCGGGTACTGCCCAGACGGGACGTCAGCAGCACCGCGGCCAGGCCACAGACCAGGCCAACCAGCACAAACAGAATCAGGCGGTGACGTGCCACATTGATGCCGGAATAAAAGGCTGCCGTCGGGTTGTTGCCAATGGCGTAGGTACGGCGGCCAAAGTTGGTTTTGTGCAGCAGGCCGTAGAACACCAGCGCCAGCACCAGGAACAGCACGAATTCGAAACTGAACATGGCGTAGACATACCCTTGGCCGAAATAGGCGAAGTCCTGCGGATAGTCCTTCATTACCGTATCGCCCAGCAGTATGTAGCTGATGCCGCGAAACAGGCTCATGGTGCCGATGGTCACGACAATGGAGGGGATCTGGAACCTGGTCACCAGCAGGCCGTTGATCAGGCCGCACAGCAGGCCCACACCCAGTCCGGCCAGCATGATCAGCGGTGAGCCGGCGCCGGTCTGCGCCACGAATCCCATGGCCACCGAGGCCAGCGCGATGATCGAGGCGATCGACAGGTCAATTTCCCGGCTGATGATCAGCATGGCGACCGGCAACGCAACGATGGCCTTCTCGACAAAGTTGAAGCTGGCATCGGACAGGTTCCAGGGGTCCAGAAAATAGGGCGATGCCAGACTGTTGATCACGAACACGGCGGCCGTGATGAGCAGCAGAAAGAACTCCCAGGAGAGCAGCCGATAGGACAGGCTGACCCTGGGCAACAAGGGCTTGTGCATTATCTTTTCCATCGCAGGCGATCCTGTTGTTATTTTAGTGGCTCTGTAGGGCCGCTTTTTTCAGAATGATGCGTCCGGTCTTGCGTTCGCTCTTGGCGTTGGCGATCACCGCTATCACGATCACCGCGCCCGATATCGCCATCTGCCAGAACGGCGAGACGCCGATCACCGGCAGCGCATTGTTGATGACGCCCAGAAAGAGCGCGCCCAGCACGCAGCCCTGCACCGTGCCGATGCCACCCATAATGCTGACACCGCCAATCACACAGGCCGCAATGACCTGCAGCTCAAAGCCGGCGGCAACATCGACGTAGGCCACGGCATAACGCGACACCCACAGGTAGCCGCACAGCCCGGCCAGCAGACCGGAAATACTGAAAGCAACAAACTGCAGCCGGCCGACCTGGATACCGGTATAGAACGCGGCCGTCGGGTTATTGCCCGCCGCATAGATTTCACGCCCCAGGCGCCGCTGGCGGGTAAAGTGCACCATCACCGCAATCACTATCACCGACACCCAGGCCAGTACGGGAATACCCAGCAGCTCGGTACGGGGAATGCTGACAAAGGCACCACTCATTTCATGGGCATTCACCCAGGCACCGTCGCTGAGCAGAAAGACAATGCCGCGGTAGATGCTCATGGTGCCGAGCGTCACCACGATGGCCGGAATCCCCAGTTTCCACACCAGCACACCGTTGATCATGCCAAGAATCAGGCCCAGCAGTGCCCCGGCCAGTACCAGCAGGGGGACGGCAACCTCCGGGTAGGCGCTGTTCAGCATTGCCACCACCATGCCGGTCAGGGCGAGGTTGGCGGCCACCGACAGATCGATGCAGCGGGTCAGGATCACCAGCATCTGCCCCAGGGCCAGGATGATCAGGATAGAGGTGTCGTTGTACACCGCCAGCAGGTTCGAGGGCAGCAGGAAATCATGCGTTACCAGCCCCACCATCAGGGCCAGTACGACGATCAGCACCGCCAGTAACACTTCACGATTTTGCAGTAATGTTTTCATCGATAACCCCCTAGCCGCCCGTCGCCGCACTGACGATGCGCTCGGCGGAAAATTCATCACGCTTGAACTCGCTGACCATCAGCCCCTCGTGCATCACGATCATCCTGTCCGACATGCCCATCACTTCGGGCAGTTCGGATGACACCATGATTACCGCCAGGCCCTCCTGCACCAGCTCGCACATGAACGCATGCACGGCCGCCTTGGAGCCGATATCAATACCCTTGGTCGGTTCGTCAAGAATGATCACCTTGGGCTTGGTCGCCAGCCATTTGCCGATGACCACTTTCTGCTGATTGCCGCCGGACAGGTTGCCGACCTTCTCGCGCCAGTCAGGTGCCTTGACCTGCAAGCGTCGCGCATAACCATCGGCCAGCGCATATTCGGCCTTGTCGCTGAGCACGCCGTTCGCGTTGATGGTGCTCAGCTGTGGCAGGCCGATATTCTGATAGATGGGCAGTTCCAGCACCACGCCCTGCGCCTGGCGCTCCTCCGGCACATAGACGATGCCGGCCTTGATGGCATCGGCGGGGGAGCGAATGGTCACCGCCTGCTGACCGATCTCGACCTCCCCCTGAACACCGCTGGAGACGCCGAACAGGGCCTGCATCAGTTCGGTCCGCCCGGCGCCCACCAGGCCATAGAAGCCGAGGATTTCACCCTGGTGCAGGTCAAAGCTGATAGCGTCGAATTCCGTCGGATGACGCAGATTGCGCACCTGCAGCACCGGCTCGCCAATGGCGGCCTCGACCTTGGGATACACCTGTTCCACCGTGCGTCCGACCATCAGGGTAACCAGTTGCGCTTCGTCAACTTCCTCCATCTTGCCGTCGGCCACGTAACAGCCGTCGCGGAACACCGTGTAGCGATCAGCAATGGCGAAGATTTCATCGAACTTGTGACTGATGAACATGATGGCGCAGCCGGCCTGCTTCAGCCGCCGCACGATGCCGTAGAGCTCTTCGATTTCGTGGTGCGACAGCGCCGCCGTGGGCTCATCCAGGATCACCACCCGCGCCTCGAAGGACAGCGCGCGGGCAATGGCCACCATGTGCCGCTGGCCGATACTCAGAAACTTCAACGGGGTTTTGGGATCGATCGGTGCTTCGATGTCCTGCAGTATCTGCTGCGCCCGGGCATGCATCAGCGGCCAGTCCAGCCGGCCGGAACGTGCGCGGGTCAGATAATGGCCGGCGAAGATATTTTCCGTCACGCTGAGTTCGTCGAACAGCACCGTTTCCTGGTGAATCGCGGTAATCCCGAGGCTGCGCGCGGCCTCCGGCGTATCCAGCGAGATCAGCTCACCGCCGAACCGCAGTTCACCTGCATCCGGCTGATAGATACCGGTCATGGTCTTGACCAGGGTCGACTTGCCGGCACCGTTCTCGCCGATCAGCGCCGTTACCTGTCCCGGATAGAGATCCAGCCGTACCTGATCGAGTGCCTTCACACCCGGAAAAGATTTGCTGACTCCTCGCAATGAAAACAGAGAGTGAGATTCAGACATGGTTATTTCTTCTTATGGGAATAGCAGGGCCCGGCAGGGAGCCGCAGGCTCCCTGCCGGTCAGGACAAACAATCAGAAGATATCGGCGAAGGCGTGTACGTTGGACGCGTTGTAAACGAATGGCTCAGCCATTGCGGCGCTGCCCTCGGCATCCAGCGTAGCGGTACCGATCCGGCCCATGCCGATCGCGCTGTCACTGGACTCCCCCTTGACGAGGTTGTACGAAATCATGGTCGCCGCGTAACCCAGGTCGATCGGATTCCAGATGGCGAAGCTTTTTACCGCGCCCGAATCCACATGCCCGGCCAGCTCCGATGGCAGACCCAGACCCGTGACAAAGACCTCGCCGATGCGACCCTGATCCTGCACCGCCTGTGCCGCTGCCACGATACCCACGGAGGTCGGGGCAACAATGACCTTCAGGTTGGGATGGGACTTGAGCAGTCCCACGGTTTCGCGGTAGCTCTTGTCGGCCAGGTCATCACCGTACACCGTGGCAACCAGGTTGAGCTGCGGATACTGCGGCAATACCTTTTTCATTTCCTCGATCCAGATATTCTGGTTGGTCGAGGTCGGCGTGGCGCTGAGAATGGCGATATCGCCCTTCTCGCTACCGGTGGCCTGCAGGGCTTCATCGGCCAGCTTGACGTTCATCTCGCCGATCAGCGAATTGCTGGAAGGATTCAGGTGCACCTGACGGCCCTCGGGCGCCACACCGGAATCCCAGGACACCACCTTGATACCGCGCTGCTGCGCTTTTTTCAGGATGGGTACCAGGGCATCGGTATCATTGGCGGATACCGCGATGGCATCCACTTTCTGCGCGATGAGTGAATTGATTACTTCGATCTGGCCTTCGGCGGTGGTCGATGTCGGACCGGTATAGATCACTTCAGCATCGCCCAGCTCCTTCGCCGCCTCCTGCGCCCCTTCGTTGGCGGCCTCGAAAAAGCCGATACCCAGTGCCTTGACCACCAGGCCGATACGCACTGAGTCTGCCTGAACCAGTCCACTGGTTGCCATTGCGGCTGCTACGAGGGCACTTGCCACTATTTTCTTGAAAGGCATCTTTAAGTCTCCGTCTCGCTTGTTGTTGTTATATCGACAGTCGCCCTTCTAGGGGCGCTTGCTATTCGGCGACAGCTTCGGCTCTTGAGATAACGAGCCTGCAGCCGGCATCCTCTATCAGTTTTTGCGTTTTTGCATCGATTCCGTCATCGGTGATCACGATGTCCAGTTCCGACAGCGCACAGACGATCAGACTGCTGCGCTGTGAAAACTTACTGCTGTCAACCAGCAGCACCCGCTGTTCCGCCTGTCGCAGCAGGCGTGTCGTGCCCTGCACGATTTGCGGGTCGGTTTCCATCACGCCCAGCGGGCCAACCCCCTGGGCACCGAAGAACATTCTGGCGGCATAGAAGTTGGCAGAGCCGTCTTCCGGATACGGGCTCAGAATCAGATTCTGTTCCCGGTACACCTTGCCGCCCGGCAGCGTCACGCTGCACTTGCTGTGCTTGAGCAGGTAGTCCGCAATGACAAAGGAATTTGTCATGACATGTAGCTGCCGGTTTTTCAGGTACTCGGCCATCATGTAGGCGGTGGATCCACCGCCAATGATGATCGACTCACCCTCTTCGCACAGCGCTGCCGCCTCCCTGGCAACCAGTCGCTTTGCCCTGGCGTTGATCGTTTGACTGATCGCAAAGGGACGCCCCGCCAGACTGGTCGATGTGGGTGGATGCAGGGACTCGGCACCACCGCGCACTTTCCTCAGCTTGCCCGCCTTGTGCAGGAAGCTGATGTCTCGCCGGATTGTCGCCTCCGAGGCTTCCAGCAGTTCCACCAGGTAGCTGACTGTTGCTACCGGTTTCTCCGCCACCTCAGCCAGGATGATTCGATGTCGCTCACGTTCGTGCATAATCAGTCCTTGTTGGTCAATATGTCGCACGCAAATGCGAATTGCAAGCGCAATATGATTTTTTATGATCACTTATGATTGATATTGACTGATGAAAACAAGCGGGGTACATTATTTCAATCACGATTGATCATAAAACGCTGTAAAGCAGCAGAACCCGTCATGATTGTGACAATTTTTGCCGGATTCATCTAATAATTAATAAAAGAGGTTGCCCCGTATGTCCGAGCTCGACTCCCAATCACGCCTGATCCCCAATCGCTGGGACGACCAAACAGCCGCCAGCATGTCGGGGCCCGAATTACTGCGGTACCGCTCCAACCTGCTAGGCTCGGACATGCGCGTCACCAACTATGGCGGCGGCAATACCTCCGGCAAGATCGGCTGTATCGACCCGCTCACCGGCACAGAAGAGGAAATTCTCTGGGTAAAAGGGTCCGGCGGCGATATCGGCAGCATGGACCTGGCCGGCTTTGCCACCCTGTACATGGACAAGCTGCAGGCGCTGAAAAAGCTCTATCGCGGGGCCGAGCACGAAGACGAGATGGTCGCCTACCTGCCCCACTGCACCTATAACCTGAACAGCCGCGCCGCCAGCATCGACACGCCGCTGCATGCCTATGTACCCTACAAGCACGTCGATCACCTGCACCCCGATGCCGTGATCGCCATCGCTGCCAGCAGCAACAGCCGCGAACTGACCGAAACCATTTACGGCAGCGAGATCGGCTGGCTGGCATGGCGCCGCCCCGGGTTCCAGCTGGGCCTGGAGCTGGAAAAGATCGCCACCGAAAACCCGCACCTCAAGGGTGTCGTGCTGGAAGCCCACGGCCTGTTTACCTGGGCCGACACGGCCAAAGACTGTTATGAAGTGTCACTGGACATGATCAATCGCGCCCAGACCTGGCTGGATGACCGGCTACAGGGGGTTGCCGCGTTCGGCGGTGCCAGCCACCAGTCCATGGGCGAGGCCGAGCGCCAGCGGGTCGCCAGCCAGCTGATGCCGGTGATTCGCGGCAAGAGCAGCGAACATCAGCGCCAGATCGGCCACTTCAACGACAGCGCCGAAGTGCTGGAATTCGTCAACAGCCAGCAGCTCGAACCCCTGGCCCAGCTGGGCACCTCCTGCCCGGATCACTTCCTGCGCACCAAGATCAAGCCGCTGGTGCTGCAGTACGATCCGGCCCAGGACAACCTCGACGAGGTCATTGCCGGCCTGGATGCCCAGCTGGCCGACTACCGTGCCGACTACGCCGCCTATTACGAGCGCTGCAAGCACGACGACAGCCCGGCCCTGCGCGATGCCAACCCGGTGGTTTACCTGATTCCCGGCGTCGGCATGCTGACGTTCGCCAAGGACAAGGCCACGGCCCGCATCGCCGGCGAATTCTACGTCAATGCCATTAATGTGATGCGCGGTGCATCGGGCGTGAGCCAGTACATGGGCCTGCCGGAACAGGAAGCCTTCGACATCGAATACTGGCTACTGGAAGAAGCCAAGCTGCAGCGCATGCCCAAACCCAAGGCCCTGGCCGGACGTGTTGCGCTGATTACCGGCGGCGCCGGCGGCATTGGCCGTGCCACGGCCGAGCGTCTGCTGAATGAAGGCGCCTGCGTGATGCTGACCGATATTGACCAGAACAGCCTGAGCGAAACCGTTGAAGCCTTCCAGCAGGCTTACGGCCGGGACCAGGTTGAAGGCGTTAAAATGGATGTAACCGACGAGCAGCAGGTGCAACAGGCATTCAGCAGCACCTGCGTGCGCTTTGGCGGGGTCGACATCCTGGTATCCAATGCCGGCATTGCGTCGTCGTCACCGCTGGATGAAACCACGCTGGAGAACTGGAACTTCAACCAGAATATTCTCTCCACCGGTTACTTCCTGGTTTCCCGTGAGGCATTCTCGCTGATGAAACGCCAGAGCATGGGCGGCTCGATTGTATTTGTTGCCAGCAAGAATGGCCTGGTCGCCTCGGCCAATGCCGCCGCTTACTGCACCGCCAAGGCCGCCGAGATTCAGCTGGCCCGCTGCGTGGCGCTTGAAGGCGCACCGCATGGCATCCGCGCCAACGTGGTGAACCCGGATGCAGTGCTGCGCGGCTCCAAGATCTGGACCGGAAAATGGAAGGAAGAACGTGCCAGCGCCTACCAGATGAGTACCGATGAACTGGAAGAACACTACCGCCAGCGCAGCCTGCTCAAGCGTAACGTCTTCCCCGAAGATATTGCCGAGGGCGTGTATTTCTTTGTCGCCGACGTATCCGCGAAGTCCACCGGTAACGTGCTCAACGTCGACGCCGGCCATGCACCGTCCTTCACCCGATAAGCCCCTGGGCCCCGCAGGGCCCAAATTGCCCGAGGTTTGCACCATGACAACAAAAACAATGATCAACGCTGAACTCATCGCCGCACAGAACGCTCGGCAACAGCATGCACTGGACAGCGACTACGCCGCTCTGGGCGAACGCCTCGCCCGCGCCGGCGTCGATATCGAAACCCTGACCCAGCAGGCAAGCCAGTTTGCCGTCGCCCTGCCGTCCTGGGGACTGGGTACCGGCGGCACCCGCTTTGCCCGTTTCCCGGGCGCCGGCGAGCCGCGCAATATCTTTGAAAAAGTGGACGACTGCGCCGTGGTCAACCAGCTGGGCCAGGCCACCCCGGCGGTGTCCCTGCACATTCCCTGGGATACCCCGTCGGACGCTGCAGAACTGCGCCAGTTTGCACAAGAACGCGGCCTGCATTTCGATGCCATGAACTCCAACACCTTTCAGGACCAGAAGGGCCAGCCGCAGTCGTACAAGTACGGCAGCCTGAGCCACAGCGACAAGGCGGTGCGCGACCAGGCTGTGGAGCACAATATCGAAGTCATCGAACTGGGCCGCAAGCTGGGCTCCAACGCCCTCACCGTCTGGGTCGGCGATGGCTCCAACTTCCCGGGGCAGCAGAACTTCAACCGCAGTTTCTCCCGCTATCTCGACAGTACCAGCGCCATCTACAATGCGCTGCCGGATGACTGGAGCATGCAGCTGGAGCACAAGATGTTCGAGCCGGCGTTCTACTCCACCGTCATTCAGGACTGGGGCAGCAGCTACCTGGCCGCCACCCAGATTGGCGAGCGCTGCAAATGCCTGGTCGATTTGGGTCACCACGCGCCCAACGTCAATATCGAAATGATCGTCTCCCGCCTGGCCCAGTTCGGCAAGCTCGGCGGCTTCCACTTCAACGACAGCAAATACGGTGACGACGACCTGGACAGCGGTTCGATCAATCCCTACCAGCTGTTCCTGGTGTTCAATGAACTGGTGGACATCACACAGCGCCAGCCGAACTTTGCGCCCTTCTACATGCTGGACCAGTCCCACAACGTGACCGACCCGATCGAGAGCCTGATCTACAGCGCCGCCGAAGTGCAGCGCGCTTTCGTCAAGGCCCTGCTGGTGGACCGCAAGGCACTGGAAGGCTTCCAGGACGGCAACGATGCACTGATGGCCCAGGGCACCCTCAAGGCCGCCTACAACCTGGACGTTGAGCCCATCCTGCAGATGGCGCGCCTGCGCGGCAATGGCGCCATTGATCCGATCCAGGCCTACCGTGCCAGCGGCTACCGGGCACAGTGCGCCAAGGACCGCCCGGCCAGCAAGCACAGCAGCGGCTCCGGCATCGTCTGACACGACCCGAACCGCCAGCATAACGACACAAAATCGGCTCCCCTGAGCCGATTTTTTCGTTCTGCCCACGCTGTCGCCATGACGCTTCAGTGACAGCTCTGCCCGCCTTGCGCACACAGCCAGTCACACCGCTGCGCAACTATTGAACAAAAACAAGATAGAATATTTATTCCTTTTGTGTAGTATGTAGAACATAAATTTCAAATATAGATTTCCACCCGGCGCGATCGACACGATCAATCGACAATAAAAAGAGGAGCTTATCCATGGGTGCTATTCGTGTGGCAATTAATGGCTACGGCCGTATCGGACGTAACATCCTGCGGGCCCTGTACGAGTCCGGCTACCGTGATCGCATCCAGGTGGTGGCCATCAACGACCTGGGCGACGCCGACATCAATGCCCACCTGACCCGCTACGACTCCGTCCATGGCCGCTTCAACGGTACCGTGGAGGTCGACGGTGACCAAATGATCATCAACGGCGATCCGGTGCGCATCCTGAGCGAGCGCAATCCGGCCAGCCTGCCCTGGCGCGAACTGGATATCGATGTGGTGTACGAATGCACCGGGCTGTTTACCAGCCGCGCCAAGGCCGCCGCCCACCTGGAAGCCGGTGCCCGCAAGGTGATCATCTCGGCGCCGGCCAATGACAGCGATGCCACCATCGTGTACGGCATCAATCACGGCCTGCTCGATGGCAGCCAGCAGATCATCTCCAATGCCTCCTGCACCACCAATTGCCTGGCGCCGATTGCCCAGCCGCTGCATGCGGCCATCGGCATCGAAAACGGACTGATGACCACCATCCATGCCTACACCAACGACCAGAACCTGAGCGATGTGTATCACAGCGACAAATACCGCGCCCGCTCGGCCACCCAGTCGATGATCCCGACCAAGACCGGCGCTGCTGCCGCGGTGGGCCTGGTCCTGCCGGAACTGAATGGCCGCCTCGATGGCATGGCGGTACGGGTACCCACGATCAATGTATCCCTGGTTGACCTGAGCTTTATTGCCCAGCGCGATACCAGCGTCGAGGAGGTCAACCGCATTCTCGCCGATGCCGCCGCCGGTCCACTCAAGGGCGTACTGGCCTACAACGACGAGCCACTGGTCTCGATCGACTTCAATCACAACCCGGCGTCCTCAAACTTTGATGCATCCCAGACCAAGGTCAGCGGGCGTCTCGTCAAGGTGATGTCCTGGTATGACAACGAATGGGGCTTCTCCAATCGCATGCTCGATAACACCCTGGCGCTGATGCACGCCTGAGCCCTCCCTGAACGCAACACGAGGATCGCCGCTTTGAATCGCAGAACAAAAATTGTCGCCACCCTGGGTCCCGCCAGCACCTCGCCCGCCGTCATCACCCAGCTGATCGAGGCCGGCGTTAACGTGGTGCGGCTGAATTTTTCCCATGGTTCAGCCGAAGACCACCGCCTGCGCGCCGACCTGGTGCGCGAAATTGCGCGCAAACAGGGTCGCTTTGTCGCCATTCTCGGCGACCTGCAGGGCCCCAAGATCCGCATTGCCCGCTTCGCCAACACCAAGGTCACACTGCAGACTGGCGCGCAGTTCATCCTTGATGCCGACATGGACAAAAAGGCCGGGACTGCCGATGCCGTGGGTATCGACTACGAGGCCCTGATCACCGACAGCCGCCCCGGCGACATCCTGCTGCTGGACGACGGCCGCATTGAGCTGGCGGTCGAGTCCATCGAGGGCAACAAAGCCATCTGCCGCGTGCGGGTCGGCGGCGAGCTGTCGAACAACAAGGGCATCAACCGCCTGGGCGGAGGCCTGTCCGCCGCGGCCCTGACCGACAAGGATCGCGAAGACATCGTTACCGCGGCCGCCATTGGCGTCGACTACCTGGCGGTCTCCTTTCCGCGCGATGCCGCCGACATGGAACTGGCCCGTACCCTGCTGCACCAGGCCGGCGGCGACGCCCGGCTGGTCGCCAAGATCGAGCGCGCCGAAGCGGTCAACGATCACGCCGTGCTGGATGACATCATCCGCGCCTCGGACGTGGTCATGGTGGCCCGTGGCGACCTGGGCGTGGAGATTGGCGATGCCGAGCTGATCGGCGTGCAAAAACACATCATCGATCGTGCCCGGGCCCTTAACCGCGTTGTCATCACGGCCACCCAGATGATGGAGTCGATGATTTCCAGCCCCATGCCCACCCGTGCCGAAGTATTCGACGTCGCCAACGCCGTGCTCGATGGCACCGACGCGGTCATGCTGTCGGCTGAAACCGCCGCCGGCGACTTCCCGATCCAGACCGTGGAAGCCATGGCCCGGGTGATTGTCGGGGCCGAAAAGCATCCGCAGGCACACCGCTCCAACCACCGTGTCAGCGAAAGCTTTGGCGCCATCGACGAAACCATTGCCATGTCGGCCATGTATGCCGCCAACCACCTGGACGGCGTCAAGGCGATCATCTGCATGACCGAATCCGGCGACACGCCGCTGCTGATGTCGCGCATCAGTTCGCAGCTGCCGATTTTCGCCTTCAGCACCCATACCCGCACGCAGAACCGGGTCGCGCTGTTTCGCGGCGTCAAAACCATTCCATTCGATTCCGATGCGCTGCCCAACGACGCCATCAACCGCCTGGCAGTGGAGGAATTGCAGAACCGCGGCGTGGTAACCGACGGCGACCTGGTACTCATTACCAAGGGCGATTACGTCAAGGCCCACGGCGGTACCAATACCCTGAAGATTGTCCGTGTCGGACAGACCATACGCTAACGGAGGTAACCCTGATGCAGAACCAACAGCACCCGACAGCACAGCAGGACGCCGAGCAGTACAGCCAGGACTGGCCCAATGACTTCAACCTGCGGGCGGAAGCGGCCGAACAGCAGGAAATTGTGCAGGACGCGAAGACCTGGCACCCGACGCCGGCACTGACCTGCTCTGATTACGACTTCTGAGAACAGCCCCTGACAGGCCCGGTAAAAGTGCACGCCGGGCCTGGACATGCCGGTTTGTGAGGCGTTCAGACGTTGCTGACAGATCAGGACAAGTCCAAGATAGAACTTAATTTACCTAATTCATCAATCAAATATTGATATAGCGAGATTTATTTAGGTAAATTAACTAAAATAATTCAGCCACAACCTGAATCACGGCTGCATGCCAGGCCGCACTCAGGCAACGCACCCTGACAACCAATGACCACCTACACAGAGGCAGACATGAACAGGATTACCCAGATAAAGGCGCGCGAAGTTCTGGATTCGCGTGGCAACCCCACGGTTGAAGCCGACGTGATTCTGGCGAACGGCGTGATCGGCAGCGCCTGCGCCCCGTCCGGCGCCTCCACCGGTTCGCGCGAAGCGCTGGAACTGCGTGATGGCGACAAGTCCCGCTACCTGGGCAAGGGTGTGCTGAAGGCGGTTGCCGCCATCAACGGCCCGATCCGTGAAGCGCTGCTGGGCAAGGATGCAACCGATCAGCGCGCTCTGGATAACATCATGCTGGGGCTGGACGGTACCGAGAACAAATCCAACTTTGGCGCCAATGCCATCCTGGCCGTGTCCCTGGCTGCCGCCAAGGCCGCCGCCGCTGCCAAGGGCATGCCGCTGTATGCCCACATCGCAGAGCTGAACGGCACCCCCGGCCAGTACTCCATGCCGCTGCCGATGATGAACATCCTCAACGGCGGCGAGCACGCCGACAACAACGTCGACATTCAGGAGTTCATGGTGCAGCCGGTCGGCAGCCCGAGCTTTGCTGAAGCCCTGCGCTGCGGCGCCGAGATCTTCCACGCCCTCAAGGCCGTGCTGCAGGCGAAAGGCCTCAACACCGCGGTGGGTGATGAAGGCGGTTTCGCGCCGAACCTGGGCTCCAACGAAGAAGCGCTGGTGGTTATCCAGGAAGCGGTCTCCAAGGCCGGTTACACCCTGGGCAAGGATGTCACCCTGGCGCTGGACTGCGCTGCCTCCGAGTTCTACAAGAACGGCGAATACAACCTGGCCGGCGAAGGTAAGGTGTTCAATTCCGAAGGCTTCAGCGACTACCTGGCGCAGCTGGCCGAGACCTACCCGATCGTCTCCATCGAAGACGGCCTGGACGAGTCCGACTGGGACGGCTGGGCGTACCTGACCCGCAAGATCGGCAGCAAGGTACAGCTGGTGGGCGACGACCTGTTCGTGACCAACACCAAGATCCTCAAGGAAGGCATCGACAAGAGCATCGGCAACTCCATCCTGATCAAGTTCAACCAGATCGGCTCGCTGTCCGAGACCCTGGACGCGATCAAGATGGCCAAGGATGCCGGTTACACCGCGGTGATTTCGCACCGTTCCGGTGAAACCGAAGACACCACCATCGCCGATCTCGCCGTCGGTACCGCCGCCGGCCAGATCAAGACCGGTTCGCTGTGCCGTTCTGACCGTGTATCCAAGTACAACCGTCTGCTGCGCATCGAGGAAGAACTCGCAGGCCAGGCACCGTACAAGGGCCTGAAGGAAATCAAGGGTCAGGCCTAAGCCTCCCCGTCAGCCCGCCAGCGCGGCTAAAGGAATCGAACATGATACAGAACCTGGTGATCGGCAACTGGAAGATGAACGGTAGCTTTGCGGCCAACGAGCAGCTGCTCGATGCGCTGCTGCCAGCGCTGGCCGGGCTTGAAACTGTCGGGATTGCGCTCTGCCCGCCTTTCCCCTACCTGTCCCAGGCCGACTGGCGGCTAAAGGACAGCGGCATCGCCCTCGGTGCCCAGAACCTGAATGAGCATGAGGCCGGGGCCCACACCGGCGAAGTCAGCGCGGCCATGCTCAAGGACCTGGGCTGCCGCTACGTGCTGGTGGGCCACTCGGAGCGGCGCAGCCTTTATGGCGAAACCGATGCCGACACGGCAGCGAAGTTCTCCGCCGCCAGGGCCGCGGGTGTTGTGCCGGTACTCTGCGTGGGTGAGACGCTGGCCGAACGCGAACGGGATGAGACCACCGCCGTGGTGTACCGTCAGCTCGATGCGATTCGCTCGCGACTGGGCGCCCGCGCTTTTGCGGGCAGCGTTGTCGCCTACGAACCGGTCTGGGCTATCGGCACCGGACTTAGCGCCACACCGGAACAGGCGCAGGTGGTGCATGCCGCCATTCGCCAGTACCTGTGCGAATGCGACACCATAACCGGCCCCGACATTGCCCTGCTCTACGGCGGCAGCGTGAAAGCGGACAATGCCGCCGCCCTGCTCGCCCAGCCCGACATCAACGGCGCCCTGGTCGGCGGTGCTGCGCTGGATGCAGACGCCTTTGCGGCGATTTGCCGGGCTGCAAATGGCTGAATAGCCGCAACCGCTGTAAGCGTTAACCAAGGCCACCACCCGGTGGCCTTTTTCGTGGCTGCACGCAAAGCCAAGTTTCAGCATGCCGGGCACATCAATAATGGCTGTTCCACCCCACGTAGAGCCCGTGTAGCGCCCGCTGTGTGCGCGAACCCGGCCTGGGCCTACACCCGCTGCGCCCAAAGACCGGGCTCCAGCGGTTTCCCGCTGACACCGCGGCTGGCGATCTGTTTGTCAGCCTGATGCGTAAGGTCCGACATCCACGTAAACGACCTCTTGTACTCGCATCCTCCTGGCACAACCCCAGGCCACCAGCGCCCACTCTTGGGGCAGCGGCGCCGTACCACCATCGCGAGCCAGAACTTACACCGTCGCGTCAAAAACCCACTGCGCAAATAAACCAATGAAAACAAAAGAGTTATTAAATTTACGCACAAAACCTGCACGCATGGTCAGGTTTTTTCTTGTAGAACGGCAGATGTATTACCGCTGAGCGCGCGGCCAGCTGCGAAAACGCTGCAACGCCCGCCCCTCAGCCTGAAAACAGCCCCTGGGGTTCATGGAGATACCTATGTCTGCGGCCAATACGAATGACCTGCTCTATCCACTGGATGCCACACCCGGCTTCACCCAGTCGACTTTCGCCGCCATTGCCCACGTGCTGGCGAGCTTCGTCGGCATCATCACCCCCACCCTGATCATCGGCGGCGTGCTGGGCCTGGGCGAGCATATCCCCTACCTGATCAGCATGGCGCTGGTGGTGTCCGGCGCCGGTACCCTGATCCAGGCCTGGCGCCCGCTGGGCATCGGCTCCGGCATGATCTGTGTTCAGGGCACCAGCTTCGCCTTTCTCAGCTCCGTGCTGGCGGCTGGCTTTATCGCCAAGAGCAAGGGCGGCGGCCCAGAGGAGATTCTCTCACTGATCCTGGGGGTCTGTTTCTTCGGCGCCTTCGTCGAGATCGTTCTGAGCCAGTTTCTGCACAAGCTCAAGCGCATCATCACCCCGCTGGTCACCGGCATCGTCATCACCATTATCGGCATCAGCCTGATCAGGGTCGGCATGACGGACCTGGCCGGCGGCGTGAATGCGCCGGATTTCGGCAGCCCGGCCAACCTGGCCCTGGGCGGCTTTGTACTGCTGTGCATCATCGTGCTGAACTTCTCCTCCAACCCCTGGCTGCGCCTCTCCTCCATCATCATCGGCCTGCTGATCGGCTTTGAGATCGCCATCTTCATGGGCACGGTCAGCTTTGCCAACCTCGCCACGCTGCCGCTGATGAGCCTGCCGATGCCGTTGCGCTATGGCTTCTCGTTCGACTGGAGCGCCTTCGCCCCGATCGCCGTGATCTACCTGATTACCGCCATCGAATCCACCGGCGACCTCACCGCCAACTGCATCATTTCGAAACAGCCGATACGTGGCGATGGCTACATCAAGCGCATTCGCGGCGGCGTGCTGGCCGATGGCCTCAACTCCATGCTGGCCGCCCTGTTCAACACCTTTCCCAACACCACCTTCAGCCAGAACAACGGCGTGATACAGCTCACCGGCGTGGCCAGCCGCCACGTCGGATTTTACATCGCCGCCATCCTGATGCTGCTCGGCCTCTTCCCGGTTATCGGCGGCGTGCTGCAGCAAATCCCCAAGCCGGTACTCGGCGGCGCCACCCTGGTGATGTTCGGCACGGTCGCCGCCGCCGGCGTAAAAATCCTCGCCAACGAAACCCTTGATCGACGCAAGCTGCTGATCCTGGCGGTGTCGTTCGGCCTGGGGCTCGGCGTCATGACCCCCGACCTGCTGAGCCAGATGCCAAAAATCGTACAGAGCATCTTCGGCTCCCCCATCACCACCGGCGGCCTGGCCGCAATTGTGCTGAGCCTGTTGTTGCCCTCACCGCAAACGCAGACCCACGAGAGCGATACAGTAGCGACTGAAACCGCTGATACGGCAACGCCTTCCAGCGAAGCCAGCCTGGAGTCGAGCAGCTAGCTGCTTGCTCCGATAACGCACAAAGGCCACCCGAGGGTAGCCTTTGTGTAGTCTGCATGATGTCCGTTATACCCGGCCCGGTCATTGAGCCCGAAAGCGCCCCACGCCAAGACTGCGCGCGGCACTTTTTTCATCCGATAAGGCACAAAATGGCTTTTTCGCCGGGCGTCAATTGCCTATGCAGCGCTTAACGGTCGACTCGGTGTAGGCAATGCGGTTTAGCAGTGACTGATCCGCCCCCTGCCTGAAGGATGCGAGCAGGTTGAAGACAGGCTCCGCCATGGACTTGTCGGCGATACCACGCTCGAACAGACGGCCGATGGCCATCGCGATACGATATTTAACATGCAGTCGGGTGACCTGGTCGGCGATTCCCAACAGCAGCCCCAGATCGCCCGGCTTGGGCAGCATGTGCGATGCGGCAGCGAGCGCCAGAATCAGCCCTTCATTCTGCTGTTGCACCAGCAGCTCTCGCGCCACGTTTTTCGTGATAACGATATCCGCCATCTTCAGGGCAGCGGTATCTTTCAAATGCACCCGTTGCGACCAGTCCGCGTTACGTATCGCCAGGTACTCGCTCGCCAGCTGCAACAGTTCGGTATCAATGTGCTGGCTCTGCATCTCCGGCTTCGTCACACCAGCCCCATCCGACACTCCGAGCGCCTGAAGTGTCAGCGATTTCGTCTGTTCCTGGTCAACCTCAAGTGATTCGATCCGGGATCTGAATTCCAGGCCTTCCTTGCTGATCGAGACATCTGTGCGAGGATCCCCGATGCGCGATGACAAGGCATCCAGCAACCGGCTCACCGGCGCGCGCAGGTAATACAGCACGGCAAGCACCGCGGCCGGCCACACAAGCGCCGTGGCAAGATTGACACACTGCTCCACAAATCGAATAAAAGCATCCATTGCTCCAGACCTCCCGCTCGACATCCGACGCGTGATGCGAAACCCGCGCCGGACACAGCCACCCCGATATCTGAAGACTAGGAGGCTATCCGGAAACACTCAACCTGTTACGAACAACCTGAGCCTTGTTGGTTTTTGTGCTGTTGCGCATTAAATAGAACCACTATTTACAAGCGTCATTCCTGTAGCGTGCTCGATGGGCAGCTAACGCTGTGCACATCGGCAATCCTGCCGATTTATCGCTTCAAACACCGAAAAAAGAATTCAAATCAGCCGGCTCTCGCTACAGCCAGCATTCTGGATGAACCACTGGACCTTTGGAGGGTAATTGAATCGCTATACGTTCAGGAAACACGTGCAGAGCCTGCTGCTGCCCGAACCCGCCACAACGGATATCGGAGCACAGACGGCTGTAGCGAACGAGGATGCGTTAACGGAGGATGCCCTGAACCCGGGCAAGGTTGGCTAACCTGGATTGTCAGGAAAAAAGATAAAGAAAAAAGAAAGACTGAAGCAAACACCGCAGCGGCGACACCGCTGCGGTGTTTTTTTGTAAAACTCAGCCATAGAAAAGCACATTCAGACCAAAGCCGCCCACCATCAGCACCACGAACAGTATGAGCGACAGCGCCATCGGTTTGGGGCCAGCCTGTCGAATGGTGGCCCAGCGGGTCTTGATGCCCAGTGCGGTCATGGCGATGGCCAGGCTGAGCTGGGAAAGCAGTTTCAGGCCCTCCAGCACCGCGGGGGGCAGAACGAATACGCTATTCAGTGCTGCAGTCGCAATAAAGCCGAAGACAAACCAGGGAATCGGCACTGGCCGGCGCGCACCCGTTTCCGATGCCTGGCGCAGGAAGACGCTGCCAAGCGCAATAACGACCGGCGCCAGCAGCATCACCCGGATCAGCTTGGCGACAACGGCATTCTGCATGGCTTCGCCGCCGATGGATTGCCCCGCCGCAACCGCCTGTGCCACTTCATGTACGGTGCTGCCGATGTAGATACCAAAGAGCGACGGATCCATGGCGACAAAACTGAAGATTACCGGATAGCTGAACATTGCCAGGGTACCGAACAGCACGACCGTCGCCACCGCAACCGTGACGTCCCGCTCCTTGGCACGAATCACCGGCTCGGTCGCCATGATGGCGGCGGCCCCGCAAATGGCACTGCCCACCGAGGTGAGTATCGCCACTTCGCGCGGCAGGCGAAATACACGGATGCCGATGGTTATCCCCAGCGACAGCACAATCGCAATGACCAGCATGTCGAGCAGGATGGCCTGGTAGCCCACCGAGGCGATTTGCTGAAAGCTGAGGTTGAAGCCGAACAGAATGATGCCCAGGCGCAGCAGCTTTTGCTGGCTGAACGCCAGGATGGCCGTATCCCGGTCGTTACAATCCGGCTTGGCGACATTACCGTAGGTAATGCCCATCAGGATGGCCAGCGGCAGTGCACTCAGCCCGACGGCCGCCAATGAGGACGTTTGTGCCAACGCCGTGGCGGCAAAGGCGATAAGCAGCAGCCGTATGAGCATGGTGTTGTCCTCTTATTCGAATTTAAGAGGACTTTAAAACCGAATGCTATATAAGTATATTGGATATTTCTTACCTTTTACTTAAGAAAAACCAATGAATATAAGCCTGCGTCAGCTGCGTCTTTTTGAAGCCACGGTTCGCCTTGGCCGCCTGAGACTGGCGGCCGATGAACAGGCCATCAGTCAATCCGCCGCCAGTCAGGCCCTCAAGGAGCTGGAACGCGTGCTGGGTTACAGTGTTCTGGAGCGTATCGGCCGCGAACTGGTACTGACCGATGCGGGTCAGCAGATACTGCCCAGGGTCCGCCAGATCCTGAGCCTGAGCGACAGCCTGACCCGGCCCGACAGCCGCCGTATCGCCGGCACCTTGCGGGTGGCCGCCAGCGTGACAATCGCCAGCTACCTGCTGCCCACGATGATCGCCCGCTATCGCCGCCAGCACCCTGAAGCGGATGCCAGATTGGAAATCACCAATACCGACGGTGTACTGCGCCGGCTCGAAAAAGGCCAGGCCCAGCTGGGGATGATCGAGGGCCCGGCGCTACACCCCGCGCTCGACATCATCCCCTGGCGCTCGGACCGGCTGGCCGTCTTCTGCTCGCCCGGCCATCCACTGGCCGGACAAGGCCCGCTGAACGCCAGAGCCCTGATGGATCAGGACTGGATCGTACGGGAAGCCGGATCAGGTACCCGCGCGGTACTGGAGACGGCCCTGCAGGCGCAAGGGGTAAGGCCCCGCATTGCGCTGGAGCTGACACGCCACGAAGCGATCAAGCAGTCCGTCCGGGCCGGGCTGGGGATCGGCTGCCTGTCGACCCTGACCATTGCCGATGAAGTGGCCACCGGCCACCTGGTGATACTGGACACACCGCTGAACCTGACCCGGCAATTCTCCTGGGTCTGCTCGCCGGAAAATCGCGACAATGCCCTGGTGCAGGCGCTGCTGCAGCAACTCGCCCCGCCCGCCCCTGAACAGGCGAATCACCACTGATACCCAGGCGCAGACGCAAGTCAGCGCGAGGTGGCCCCGTTCGGCATCGGCATGATTGGGTACAGGACACCCGCTTCGCCTTGCGGAAAATGCCCTGAATCCGGGCAAGGTTGGCTAGCCTCGATTGTCAGGAAGAAAAGATAAAGGGGGAAGAAAGGCAGGAAAACACCGCAGCGGCACACCGCTGCGGTGTTTTTTTTGTAGAGAAGGTATTGAATATGACGCGGTAAGGCGTGATGGATGCAGTGCGAGTTATTAAAAACACAAGCTGAGCGAAGTTTTTAACCGGGGCGCGTAGGCGATCTATTGAATAAAATAGCCGTAGTAATGAGGTTTTAACTGAAGGAGCAAAAGGCAAGACCTGATTTCGTTAGCCTTCTAAATTCTTGGTGAATAGCTTCTGGAAAAGCACCTCTGACTCTTTTAGACCGATCTCTGTGAAAAGGACAGACTTTGCCTTACCAACCGGGCTCTCAATGAGACCCTTTTCATGAAGCCTGTTCATGGCTTCCCAATCAAAGGATTTCCACGCCCGACCGCCATCATGCAAAGTCAGATACAGCAAAGCCAGAATGGCCTCGTCGATTTTATCTTCATCAATGTCCATGGTTAATCCTCTGAATGGCCCGCTCTCTTATCGCCTGAAGTCCCTGACTGAGTCAAATCTTGCCTATTTTATGGTTCTAGAGCAAAAGGCAAGACCTGCCCCCGTTGCCTACTCATCTCTGCGCATCAAGTTGATGAGTTCCTCGGGCGTGAACGGTGGATTTTTTCGGTGAAGCATAGCGTGACAGTTCGGACAGACTGGCCTTAAATCTTCGACCGGATCAACCTCGTAGCCTTCCCCAATGGAGCCGAGCGGCTTCAAATGATGTACGTGGATGAATCCGTTACCGACCACACCGTATATGCGCTCAAAGTTCAACTCACAGACGACACAAGATACGCCGTAGTGGTTGATGCAAGCTTCTCTCGCCTTAGCGCTTCGTTCGTAGGAGTTTACGGCGACCCTGCGAACCGCTCCTTCAACGAACTGTTCTGGATTTTCCACCTCGTCAGGATGGAAGAATGATTCAGCTTCAGACTCCAGCCTGAGCACTGGCACGTAGCTATAGCCATAGTTCTCAGATATTGGTTTCCCGTCAGATGCCTTACGAAGCTGTGTCATCGAAAACGACGACGATAAGCGCTTACAGTGCGACACCTCGTACAGCGTTTTGACGGGGCCGTCATCCTGTGACCAAAGGTCCTCATTAACCGTTTCGGGCAGTTGCTTTGCAAGCGACCGATCCGTGTCTTCGTCACCCTTGTGCGGGTCGAGGACAATGTTCTTGATAATTGCAGAATAGATTACTTGTCCGTCACTACCTGTGGGCGATAGGTAGGCCCGAATGACAACCTGTTCATCTAACGCCTTCTTAGCCGTGACCCACTTTTTCGACGATCGAAACGTCACTGGACGGCTCGGGTCATTCGCCGATATCTCGCATGCACGATCTAGGTACTGAACATGGTTTCGAACGAACACCGCAACTTCAGTCATCTTACTTTTCCTATATGAGAGCAAACGCCAGGCGTTGGGGCCCACTTGGAGCCGCGAAGCGGTGGAAAGGTCATCCCAGCCCAGCGGCAATCCGGGCACAGTATACTTAATTACAGCTACGCCTTTGCCTTCGGTCCCGGCCGCCCCGGGGTAAGCACCTTCCCGGTAACAGACTCCAGATGCTGGACGAAGCCATCGCCTCCCAAGGGTCTTGCGGTTCTCGTATGCTGCCGTATCGCCTGAGTATCTTCGTCGTTTCCAGACGAGAGATAAGCGCCCCAGTCACTCACACGATCAAGCATCGCTCGTCCATGACAAAGGAGTGAAACCGCTCCTGCCAAAGGTGTCCCCTCCATCCCTGACGGAATATAGCGCCGGTGAGCCTCACCCAACGCAGCGCGAAGGCCATCCTCCTCACCCGGCACCATGACCAAATGGACATGATTCGGCATCAGGCAATAAGCCCAGACCTTCGTTCCAGCGTCTGTCGTGAACTCAGACATAAGCTCGATGTAATAACAATAATCGTCGTCGCAGAAGAAGGTTTCTGCCGTCGATTACCGCGCTGGGTTTCATGATGCGTGTAACCTGGAACAACAACGCGTGCCACCCTGGCCATATCGAACCTCCTTGTTCAATCGTGCGCCTATCACAGAGAAACAGTAGGTTAGATCTTGGAGTTACGTATACTGTCCCCGGAACTCCCTAGAAATACCCCCTATTAATCGCTTACTGGCCCGAAAATTTCTAGTCCTGATAAAGCCACCCGAGGATAATAGGCATGCATTTCTCCCATATCTATGGGCCTTCGACTAAGCTTGAAGCTTCCACGCACCTCATGCATTTCGTAAAACTTCACAGCACTATCCCTGTTCGACAACGCCGAAACTATTGAGTGCTTAACCGCATCAGAGCACCTCAAACCAAATGTTATTTCGATCATGCGGAGCGGTGAATCTTGGAGACCACGCTGTCCCAAAAGCCTCCATTCTCTCTCGTATCGCCAAGGAGAAGCTTTTCTTAGAAGAATATATTTATCCAGTAAATCTCTAGCTTCCTTATCTCCGTCGGCTATCGCTCGTTTTATTAAACTGGTTGGGACAATTCGACTCCCTCCGTAATTCACCTTATAAAGACGCGGTTCAGGGTTTCGAGTCAAGTTGTAACCAATACACATTCCTTTATGCTGATCTCCATAATGACTCCATAGTAATGGATTGTCATATACAGATGAAAAGCAACAGACGCCCTTGCCGTATCGTTTCAAGAGTTCTCTCTCTATTTCAACGGTCAATAGCCAGATTTCTGCTTCTTCTCGGCTACAATCATACTCTGGACCTGTAGAGTAATAGGTAATGCTCTCTAGCATATCCTTTGCTTCTCTTTGTGCCAGCTTAGATGCATATTGGCTAGCAGACTCTTCCTTTACTTTATTTTTTCTTAGAGAAGAAGCAGTTTCAGAAAATATTCTTCGCGATATTAGCCCAGATAGGATTTCTCTCAACTCTTCTAATCCCGAATCCGCCTCTACAGTGGGCTGACAATCAAGAGGATCGTTAAATGCGCCTGGATCAGAAAAAAATAACTCATCCCTAACCAACGCATCCACTGTTAACGACGTAAAACTTCTGTACCTATATACTTTTCTTGGCTGCATTTAAAAACCCAAATTGCATCTTATTTCGATACTATGAAGAAAATGAAACGACACACGGAACTGACCGCATAACGCCTGTAACACTTGGGCTATTCCGGGGACAGTGCTGACGGGGTCACAGTGCTGACGGGGTCATCCATTAGCTCGGAGCGCAGCGGAAAACTTGCCCGACATCAGCCCATTGTTATATTTTAACTTCGACATCATCTGGGTGTTTTATCGGATTTGTTATTCTAACTTGTCTGACTAATTTAGCTAGCTCTTCGAATGTCTTAGGAATAGCCGAGCATGATTCAACCATGTTTTTAGCTATTTCTACTTTGTTGATGGAGTCAGGATTTCCGCCATTTGAGCTAATAAAGCTTGCCAACTGAGATACCCAAGGCCTGCTTGGGTTAAAAACATTCCTAAAATCAGTCTCTTTTTCAACAACCTTACTGTCTATCGCGCGTGGCTTGAAACTAGACTCTATAAAGCAATCCGGGGTGAAGCTCTCTTCAAACGATCCGCCTATTTCACCATTGCTGTACGTTACTAGAGGGCTGTATGGTATTTTAAAAGTAGTTATAAGTGGGTCATGTATAGCATTAGATATACGCTTACCATCAATATCGTCATCGAAAGTTACAATAATTGGTCGATCATGACTTAAAGTTTTTCTTAGAAGCCTGATCGCGTGCTTTAGATTTCCTATTCCGTTGTAGTTCGCAACAACAATTCCATCAGTTTCAAAATTTAAACCGCAATCCTCTAATAGCGGTTGGATCGCTACTTCTTCGGAATGACCCTCAACAAAAATGTAGATGCATTGCTTCTTTGCTTCATTCTTCATCACCGCTTCGAAATGAAGCTCACTCCACATTTCTTCGTACTGGATATCCTCTATCGTTGTTCCCATGCGATAAACTCTCTGAAAATATAATACCAGCGTTTGCTACAACCGAAGTGAGGCGTAGGTTGTCACAGCCGCGCAGCGGCGAACAACACGCCCTTTTTATGTGATGTAAAGTGTCTCATGACGTACCGCCTGCGGAGGAACCGACTAAGAGAACTGCCAAACCAAACAATTGAAGTAGGAATGGATTCTTTGCCTCTTTCCAGTGCAGTACTGTGTAAAAAATTGCGGCGGGAGCGATTAAAATCAGGCCTATTCCCCACATTATGCTGGTTCTAAAAGCTGCTATGAGCAAGCCGATTCCACCAATGATAAATATTATCAGTCCGATGTATAAAAGCACTGTCATATTTGAAGCTCCGTTTCAATTATTGTCACTATTCAGATCACATAACGCCGTACACAGAGGAGGCCAAATAAGCGTAGTGTATTGGGCGCCCCAGCGACCAACGGGAGCGACTGATGTGCGTTGGTAAATGACGTTCTATCGATGTTTAAATTTGGCCAATGTTTTTCCATTTTTTGCTTTTTCAACAATTACCTTTTCATCGGATTCAAGGATTTCCAATACATCGTCACAACTTGCTCGTACAAACTTAGCGATGCTTTCAAGTGATCGCCATCGAAACTTTGGTGATGCTAGTGCTTTGTAGATTTTTGTTTTTACCTCTTCATTCGAGGCGCTAGATTTGATTTCTTTATCTTCGAACTCAATATGTTTCTGTGCTTTAACAAATTGCAACTCTTGTTTTAGTTCCTCTATTTGCTCTTTAATTGGATCTATTTCTTGATCAAGATTATTAGATAATTCACTCAGTTTTATAGATTTATCGCCCCATCCAATTTCTATATTTCTGTTTGATAGAGTTTTAATTAGTTTTTCTCTAAACATCAATATAATAACGATAGTCAATATAAGAATTACAACAGGCGAATTTAACCCAGCTATTGTTAACTCTTTCCATAGTATAAGAGAGTGTTCGTTCAATATTTCCTGGACAACCGTTCTTACTTGATTCTCATCCATACTCTCTACTCATTTAACGCCTCAAGAAGAGGCGCGCTTTAGCGCGTCATTCTTGCTTGATTTGTTAGGCAATTTTCGCAAAACTTAATATTCGACCTTCGCATCTTCAACTAAATGTCGAATATTCATGTAATGATCATCAAGATGTACGCCACACTTCTCTAAAAAGTTGAGTATTCCCAATAATTCAGCTTTCATTTTTATAATTTGCTCAGTTAGCTGTTCTTCAGTAATTGCGTTTACTAACGGATCCTGAGATGCGTCTTTCTTAGCATATACCGCCTTCCAACGACCATAATACTTATTCATTGCCGCTTCATAGGTTTTAACTAAATCTAAATCACTTGGATTCAATACATTAGATAATTCTGTAGCAGTTACTGTTTGAACTGTACGATCTTTCTGCTTTACGACTATCTCTTCACCTTCAGGGTTTATTTTGAAACGCCACCGATCATGTTCTTCTCCCTCCTCCTTTGGCCTTTTTGCTAAAACTGTTCGGATTTGTCCGGCGACTTTATCAAATATGTCAACGGCTCCTTTTGTTGCTGCAACAATTGCAGCGATTTCTGCAGGTGTAAGCATGTTCACTCCTTTGTAAATAGTGTTTCTATTACGTTTAACTGCCTAACATTTGTATCGTAGCCTCGGAGGCCGTTTTGCATGAGGCTAGTATTTCCTGATGAATTTTCGTCAAAATCGAGCACAAAGCCAGTCGGCATGAGCCTTCCAGACCATTTCCCCTATCAATCTCAATATGACAAAACGATCACCAAGCCTCATATCCTCTTTTTGACTCTATATTGCAACTTACTGATAATGAAAAATTTTGAATTCATATCCAGCTTCCTGCCAGAATACAGGCCTGCAAGGACGTTTATCCGGCCGATTTTTCTGAAAGCTCCTGAAAACCACGCTACCGCCCTTTCGGCGACGAAATACGGTCCTGCTACACCGGCAGCGTCACGAAAAACAGAGGAATTAAGATTGGGGGAATTCACCCAGCCTGGCTTCCGATGCTCAGCTGACGATTTTCTATATTGACGATCAAAACCTGACACCCATACTCCGTCGGTGCCTCAAGCATAATGCCCAAAACAGGCACAAGTTGGAAGGAAAAAGGAGCCAGGGTCCAGGAGGTCAAAAAGGCAACAGAGCAAAGCATCTGCGTACGACTTCAATCCACCAGCGTATCTGGCCGACTGCTATGGTGGCAGCTCACGATCAGGGATCTCAGAACGGCGTTTGTGATCCCCTTATGAGCAGAAAATTGCTCCTGCATTTTCTGGCTACCGGCCATCCATGGCCGTAACCCGGCGAGCACTGGGGGCATTCTGCGAATTGGCCCGAAGGGTCGATACAGGGACTGTCGAGCTGCAGATTAGGCACATGAATGTGCCGGCACTTCAGCTTGAAATCACATCCCCAGAGCGACATACCGCCACGCCATACAGTCACAAAACAACGGAGGTATCAGAACGGCCCACTCCCCCTTATGAAGCCGGCGAGCACTGAGGTCAGTGTGCGGTCAGGCCCGCAGGGGCGAAGACAGGGACTGTCGAGCTGCAGATTACGCACATGAATGTGCCGACTCTTTACCTTGAAGGCAGTGCCGCCCGCACAACGACGTCAGAGCACAGCAAAAAAGCTTCTTCGGGGGCGTATTCTTCAAGGTAAAAAGCCTTGGTTACTTTCATTGAACGCGCAAAGAAAGTGACGCGCCAGCAAGGCGCAACACAAACCATCAAACCGAGCTGAAGCGTCCGTCAGCACTGCAGATCCAATACCCAGGGACTCACACTCCCGGCAAAGTGTTACCCATGTCACTGAGCTGAACCGTTACCTACGGGCATGAACTACACCCTAACGAGTGGTTCGATTCGCTCGAGGCTCGCTGCCCCCCAATCAAAGTCAGTACCCGATGGGCACGCTCCGCTTTGCCCATCCTACAATTGCATATCAAGCCGCAAGAATTAAATCAGCACCACCAACACATCAGAACGGCCCACTCCCCCTTATGAGCAGAAAATTGCTCCTGCATTTTCTGGCTACCGGCCATCCTTGGCCGTATGCCGGCGAGCACTGAGGTCATTGTGCGATCAGGCCCGCAGGGGCGAAGACAGGGACTGTCGAGCTGCCGATTAGCACATGGATGTGCCGGCTTTTCACCTTGAAGGCTGGCACCCGGAGTATTATTCCGACGCGCAACAGCTGAAACATCAGAACGGCCCACTCCCCCTTATGAGCAGAAAATTGCTCCTGCATTTTCTAGCTACCAGCCATCCATGGCCGTATGCCGGCGAGCACTGAGGTCATTGTGCGATCAGGCCCGCAGGGACTGTCGAGCCGGCGATTAGGCACATGAATGTGCCGGCTCTTCACCTTGAAGGCAGTGCCGCCCGTACAATGATCTCAAAGCACAGCAAAAAGGCTTCATCGGGGCGTCGTCTTTCAAGGTAAAAAGCCTTGGTTACTTTCTTTGCGCGTGCAAAGAAAGTGACGCGCCAGCCAGGCGCAACACAAACCGTCAAACCGAGCCGAAGCGTCCGCCGGCACTGCAGATCCAATACCCAGGGACTCGCGCTCCCAGCAAATTGTCACCCATGTCATTGAACTTCGCTGTCACCCAAGCCCCAATCTCGTTCGCAGGTCAGACGCTCCAATTCGCCCGGAGACCGGGCTCTCACGATCCCCCCAGCCTGACGAAATGTAGTTATTCGACACGCTACAGGTTCTTTGCCTCTAAAGTGTGGGAGCAGAGCGCATTCGGCGAATGGGCCCGAAGTGGCATGACAGGGACTGTTGTGCCGGCTCTTTATCTTGAAGGAAATGCCACCCGCAGAATGATCTCAGGGCGCAGCAAGGAGGCTTCATTGGAGTGTGCTTTCTGTGCACGCGCAAAGAAAGTATATCGCCCACAGGCGATAAAACCGATTCGAAGCGCCCACCAGATTAATAGCCGTTCGTTTCTATTAGAAAATCAAAGAGCCGAAACACCTTCTATTTGCATTACCGAATTGGCATTGGCGCGCTCAATAATCTTAAGCAAGGCAGATTGAATAACCTCATTTTCCCTCACGTCAGATTCACTTGAAAACCGCTCTTCTTGAACTTCGGCGCCTTCTTCCAACGTAAACTGGATAACAACTTCTGTTGCACAATCCGCGCTTTTACCAAAGTACGCCAATGTGATCTGGGGGTAACCTTTAAAGCCCTTATTAACCTGCTTCGCAATTCGTTTTTTAGCTTTATCCACATTCATACAGAATCCTTCAAACCACTGAAACAGAGAAAAATAGAGCGCATCAAACACCCATCTGGTGAAGTTGGCAGCGTTTCCAGGAGCGAAATATAACAGCTTCAGAAGCAGCTTGTTGGACTTAACACTGAGCGACGCGACTCGGGCCCCTGCGCTGTCCTGTATCCACGCAGTCGTGCAAGCGTGCAACACCGTGCAACCGTGCGAAAAAGCCCGACAGGCAGCTCGAAGCGCGCTGCGTACGCCGGCAGGACAGAACGGGGTCATAGGCAGCAGTGCCACTAACCGAGAACCTGCGGGTTGAGCTGCCACAGGGAAAGATTCCGGCATACCGTACCGCCTCCAAACAACAGAAGTATCAGAACGGCCCACTCCCCCTTATGAGCAGAAAATTGTTTCTTTTTTTGGTGTCTACCGGCCATCCTTGGCCGTATACCGGCGAGCACTGAGGTCATTGTGTGATACGGACCGCAGGGGCGAAGACAGGGTCCGTCGAGCAGGCAATTAGGCACATGAATGTGCCGGCTCGTCAGCTTGAAATCACATGTCCAAAGCAACATACCGGCACGCCATGCAGCCAGCCACCAAAACATCAGAACGGCCCACTCCCCCTTATGAGCAGAAATTTGCTCCTGCATTTTCTGGCTACCGGCCATCCTTGGCCGTATGCCGGCGAGCACTGAGGTCATTGTGCGATCAGGCCCGCAGGGGCGAGACAGGGACTGTCGAGCTGCAGATTAGGAACATGAATGTGCCGGCTCTTTACCTTGAAGGCCGGCACCCGCGCAACGACGTCAGAGCGCAGCGGAAAGGCTTCATCGGGGGCGCATTCTTCAAGGTAAAAAGCCTTGGTTACTTTCTTTGCGCGTGCAAAGAAAGTGACGCGCCAGCAAGGCGCAACACAAACCATCAAACCGAGCCGAAGCGTCCGTCAGCACTGCAGGTCAGACGCTCCAATTCGCCCGGAGACCGGGCTCCCACGATTCCACCCCGCCTGACGCAATATATTTGTTCGACACACCACAGGTTCTTTGCCTCTAAAGTGTGGGCACAGAGCACATCCGGCGAATTGACCCAAAGGGTCGATACAGGGACTGTATCGATGCCGATTAACACATGGATGTGCCGGCTTTCCACCTTGAAGGCCGGCACCCGCTCCAATTCGCCCGCAGACCGGGCTCCCACAATTCCACCCTGCCTGACGCAATGTATTTGTTCGACACACCACAGGTTCTTTGCCTCTAAAGTGTGGGCGCAGAGCGCATGCGGCGAATGGGTCCGCTGCGGCGCAACACCGATCATCAAACCGAACTGAATCCCCCGCCAGCACTGCAGCAACGGCCATAGTTATCATTGGCATGATCAACAAAAGTGGTTCACTATCACCAAAATACGTGAAGGATGCCGGGTGCATCGCAACACACACAGACGCATGCAGCCGAATAACGCCCGCTGTGCGGCGACCGCTCTGCTGATGCGATATATACGCGTAAAGGAATGGAGCTATGGGTCAGGAAACAATTATTGGTATTTCTATCGTCGCGGCCTTGGCGGGGATTATAGGCTTTCATAGCTGGCTGCATAAACTTATAAAGTTCAAGATGGACGAAAGCGCCATATTAAAATTCTTTAATGACGCCAATAACAGTTTAAAGTCACACAGTACTGAAGCCATATCTGAAAACACAGAGATAAAGCCGGAACGTGTCACGACGGTATGTACCAGAAGCAAGGCAATACATCGCACCACCAAAGAAGAGGGGCATTGGATTCTAAAACAGTAAAACGGTTTGCAGCAGGAAAGCACAAAGGCACTGGTGCAAGGAAATGGATGCAAGTCTGACAGCTTGTTGAACATCGACCTGCTAACAGATACGCGGCAGCTGTTCGCCCACCAGCATGTCAACAATGCGCTTGCCACCAAAGACGGTCTGCATGGTGACACGGCCGGGCCGGCCGCCGGGCAATACGGTACCGATCCGGGCAGCCTCAGCACCGAGCGGGTGCTGCTTCATGGCGTGCAAAGCGGCGTCTGATTCCTCTTTGGGCACCACAATCACCAGCTTGCCTTCGTTGGCCAGATACAAGGGGTCCAGACCCAGGATCTCGCAGAAGCCTTTCACTTCCTGGCGAATGGGCGTTTTCGCCTCCACGATTTCAATTTCAACCCGCGAAGCCTCCGCCAGCTCGTTTAAGACCGAAGCAATGCCCCCTCGCGTGGCATCCCGCATAAAACGGGTGTGGGGTGCGGCTTGCAGGATGACGTCGATCAGTTCATGCAAGGGCGCGCAATCACTCTGAATATCCGTACTCAGCTGCATGTCGCCCCTGGCGCCCAGGATGGCGGCGCCATGGTCGCCCAGCATGCCATTCACCAGCACCGCATCCCCCGCCTGCGCCTTGTCCGCCCCGAGCTCCAGCCCCGTGCGGATGATGCCAACACCCGCGGTGTTGATGAACAGCTTGTCGCAACTGCCTTTATCCACCACCTTGGTGTCCCCCGTGACGATCATCACACCCGCCTGTGCCGCGGTTTGCGCCATCGAGGCCACAATCTGGCGCAACGTTTCGACCGGCATGCCTTCCTCAATGATCATGCCGCACGTCAGGTATAACGGTTTGGCGCCCCCCACCGCCAAATCATTTACCGTGCCGCAGATAGCCAGCTTGCCAATATCACCGCCGGGGAAAAAGAGTGGATCGATGACATAGGAATCGGTGGTCAGCGCCAGCCTGTCGCCATGCTGCTGCAGATCCGACAACGAAAAACGGGCCTGATCTTCCAGTGTGTTAAGTGCTTCATTGTCAAACGCCTCGATAAAGACGTCATCGATCAGGTCCCGCATGGCTTTGCCACCCCCCCCATGGGCCAGCGTAATAACCTGACTCACCAGTTTTCCATGTCGTTTTTTACCGGATGCCGGGCTGCTCATTATGCGGGTAACTCCTGCAGGCTTATTCGGTGCTGTTCCAGTTTTTCCACGTCACCGTATTGATAGTACGCGGCACAGGCCCCTTCACTGGACACCATGAGCGCGCCCAAGGGTGTCTCCGGCGTACAGGCTCTGCCGAATACTTTGCAGTCCCAGGGCTTAATCGCCCCTTTGAGTACCTCGCCACATTGACACGACTTGGGATCGGCAATCTTGATCGCCGGCACAACGAATTTTGCCTCGGCATCGTAATCCGCCCAGCTCTGTTTCATCTTGACGCCCGAGTGGTCGATGGAGCCCAGCCCCCGCCATTCAAAAAACTCTCGCAGCTCAAAAACTTCACTGATCGCGTCCAGTGCGACCCGGTTGCCCTTGTCAGGCACAACACGGCTGTACTGGTTTTCCACCTTTGATTCTTTGGCCGCCAGTTGCTTCAGCAGCATCCAGATAGACTGCAGAATATCCAACGGCTCAAACCCGGCAATGACCACAGGCTTTTTATAGTGCTCGGCAATGAACTGGTACGGGGCATTTCCGATCACCATGCTGACATGACCCGGGCCCAGGAAGCCGTCCAGCTTCAAATCGGGAGAGTCCAGCACCGCCTTGATGGTGGGGATGATGGTAATGTGATTGCAGAACAGCGAGAAATTAGTGATCCCCTCCCGCCTCGCCTGCAATAGCGTCAGTGCGGTACTGGGCATCGTGGTTTCAAAACCCAGACCAAAGAAGATGACCTCTCTATCCGGGTTTTTCCGCGCCAGACCCAAGGCATCCATCGGTGAATAAACCATCCGCACATCACAACCTTCCGCTTTGGCCGCCAGCAGGCTTTTTTTGGAACCGGGCACCCGCATGGCGTCGCCGAAGGTGGTCAAAATGACTTTTGAGTCTTGCGCCAGGGCCACGCAGTCATCAACCCGCCCCATCGGCAACACGCAGACAGGGCATCCGGGGCCATGAATCAATTCAATGCACGCGGGCAGCATAGTCTCGATGCCGTATCGAAAGATTGAATGCGTATGACCCCCACAGACTTCCATCAAGTAAACAGGGCGCTGAATCCTCTGGTGAATCTGCTCCGCCAGCTGTTCTATTTCCTTTAACAGCACACGGGCCTTTTCGGGGTCGCGAAACTCGTCAACATATTTCATTGCCGCTTACCCTTCTGTCGTAAAGTCTGCCGGAACCAGCTGTCCTCGGTCGTCTGCCAGCAGGGTATGCACCAGGTCCCACAGCATGTGGTAGATGGCAACATGACATTCCTGCACGCGGTGAATACTGTCGCTGGGAACAACCAGGCAATGATCCAGTCCCATGCTGGCCATTTCACCGCCATCCCCTCCCGCCAGACCAATCGTGAGGGCGCCCTTTTTCTTCGCCTGTTGAAAGGCATTGACCAGGTTGGCGGAGTTGCCACTGGTGGAGACACCTATCAGGGCGTCTTGCGGGTTCACCAGCGCGATCACCTGCCGGCTGAACACCTGCGCAAAACCCACGTCATTGGCCACGGCAGTCAGCATCGTTTTGTCACTGCTTAAATCAAAGGCTGGCAAGGCAGGACGCCCGGTGGTGACCGGGTGCTGGAATTCCACCGAAATATGGGCCGCATCGCTGCTCGAGCCACCATTGCCCATACTGTAGAGGCGCCCATTGCTGCGATACACCTTGGCCAGGTCCTGGGCCAAATCAATCAGCGCCTGCCCCTGCAGGGAAAAAAACTGCTCAATCACACTTTGGTGTTCTGCCGCTTTCTGTCGAATCGACTCCGCCAATGCGCGATTCATCGACGCCGGATCCTGCTTTTTGGCGGTCAAGAAAGGGTACATGCTGGCAAGAATCTGATCATTGCTGGAATCCATGCGGATGACTCCTATTGCGCGCCGGTTTGCATAGCCTGCAGCTCTTCCTGCATCTCACCCAGCTCTTTCAGTACAGCCAGGGTGGCTTGTGCTTCATTTTCGTCAATCAGGCTCATGGCGAAGCCGACATGCACCAGCACCCAGCCTCCGATGTAGCTGTCCAGCGGTGTCTGCTCCTGTGCAATGCAGCTCAGGTTCACCGCCCGCTTGACGCCTCCCACATCGACAATACCCACCAGGTTGTCCGCGTCTTCAATACTGACAATTTTTCCAGGGATACCTAAACACATAGGTGACTCCTTTTTTGTGTAAGACACCGGGTCATCCAACCGCAGAATTCTGCCTTGAATCTATTTGCCTGGCAGCCGTAATCGCGGCCTGTCCGAGCGATAAACCGCCGTCATTGGCGGGCACGCGGCTCTGCATCAACAGAGGAAAGCCAGCCGCCTGCAGCAGGTATTGCACGGCTTGCGCCAACAGGCGGTTTTGCGCGCAGCCACCGCAAAGAACAACCTGACGAAACGAATAATTTAGGGACAGCTGTTCCACCATATCGGCGATTGCGCGTGCCAGACCCAAATGGAAACGTAACGCGATCTCTGGCAACGCTATCTGCTGGTGCAAATCCTCCAGCAATGCCAGCCACATGGGGCCGGCCGAAATCCGCCGCAGTGCGCCCTCCTGCGTCAGGGCGAACGCATAGGCTGGCTGTGCGTCAGGGCGGTGCTGCTGCAGCCTCTGCTCAAACGCCTGTCGATCCACCAGCATCTCCAGCGCGATTGCGCCTTCGCCTTCGTAGTACGCCCGCTCTCTCGCCAGCCCGAGTGCCGCCGCAACGGCGTCAAACAGTCTTCCACAGGAACTTGCCCTGGGTGCGCCGATGCCGCTGCCAAGCATTTTTTGCAGCAACTCAACCGGTTTCGCCCGCAGATAACGGCATAGCTCCAATCCGGAATACCGCTGGCAGAAATGTTCCCAGCCGAGGTACTCCACAATGCTGGCGAAAGTGTTGCGCCAGGGCTCCTTGATGGCCATGGCACCACCGGGCATGGCGATGGCGTCAAAGCTGGCCAGTCGCTGACTGGAACGGTAGTCGGCCAGCAGGAATTCTGCGCCCCACAGCGTATCGTCCGCCCCGTAACCCAGCCCGTCGAGGGCAATCCCCAGCACTTTTTCGCTACTGTCAGCAGGCTGCAGGGGCCACTGATTGTCCGCCAGGCAACTGGCCACGTGCGCGTGATGGTGCTGGATTCTTGTCAGCGACAACCGGTGCCGCGCCGCGGTTTCCGCCGCCAGCTTGGCGGACAGGTATTCCGGGTGCAGGTCACACGCCAGCTGTTCAGGATGCTGTTCGTACTGAGAAAGATAGAGCGCCAGGTTATGTTCAAAATCATCAAAGGTGGCCGGATCCTCCAGGTCGCCCTGGTGCTGGGAAAGAATCGCAGCGCCCTCTTTTACCAGGCAAAAAGTGGATTTCAGCTCACCGCCATAGGCCAAGATGTCGCTGGCACTTTCAAATCCCCTGGGCAAGGCGATCGCTTGGGGCGCGTACCCCCGGGCACGGCGCAACAGGCGTATTTGCCCGCCAATCAACCGCACCACCGAATCGTCTACCCGATTGGCAATATCACGATCATGCATCAGCAAGACATCGGCAATCTGGCTCAACCCCGAGCGCGCAGTCTCCAACCCCACCACCTGGGGTTGTTCCGAGAAGTTCCCACTGGTCATGACCAGAGGACCGCTAAAGTGCTGGCAGAGCAAAATATGCAACGGGCTATAGGCAAGCATGAATCCCAGCACCGGGGAGCCAGGCGCGACAGACGGCGAAACACGCAGTGCATCTGCATCCAGCCGTGTTTCCAGCAGTACGATGGGGGCTTGCGGGCTGAGCAACTGTGCCTTTTCCAAAGCGTGCAGACGGCAGTAGCGTTCGATCTTCTCTATTTTGTCTGTCATCAGGGCCAGGGGTTTGGAGTAGCGATGCTTGCGATTGCGCAGACGACGCACAGCCTGCTCGTTATTCGCATCCACCGCCAGGTGAAAGCCGCCCAAACCGCGTACTGCCAGGATCTTGCCCATCTTTAAAAGAGAAGCCGCCAGCTGCAGGGTCTCGGCGCTATCCCCTGCCTGCAGGTTTTCACCCACGTTGTCTTCCAGCCAGATCTGGGGGCCACATTGATGACAGGCGATCGGCTGGGCATGAAAGCGACGGTCCGCCGGGTTCTGATATTCCTCCCGACAGGTATCGCACATCGGGAAATGCTGCATCGTGGTTGCCGAGCGGTCATAGGGCACCCCGGTCACAATAGAGAGCCTTGGGCCACAATGGGTGCAATTGGTGAAGGGGTAGAGATAGCGCCGCTGCCGAGGATCACTGATTTCCGCCCGGCAGTCGGAACAGGTGGCTGCATCAGCCGATATACGAATATCGTTACGCCCGTGCCGGGATGCCACAATGGAAAAGTCGCTGCTGGCCAGGGGTACTGCCAGGTCCGTTGTTTCAACGGATTCTATGCTGGCAAGCGGAGGCGCTTCCGATTGCAACCGATGGATAAAGTGCTGCACAGCACCGAATGTCCCCTGAATGCGGATCAATACGCCTTCGGCGTCGTTGCAAACATCCCCGACCAGATCGCAATCATGTGCCAGTTTCCAGACAGCGGGACGAAACCCCACCCCCTGTACCGTGCCGCGGACACGCACCAGCAGCCCTTTTGACATCCCGACCTGTTCCATTCAGTACTCTCTTCTTTTGGCTATTCACCTGTGGCTGACAAAGAGGATTTTCCCGTTTTCCCGTTACGTACAGGCAGTATGGTCACCCATAGTGCTCCTGCAAGATAAGAATCGCCGCGCGCGGCCTGCGGCGCGATGCGGTTCTTCTCAAGGTGGCGAATATGCCGCGTGGGATCGGGTACCGGGGGAGCCGCAACAATCTGGCCACCCCCGGCAATATAACCCCGGTGCAGCAGTAGTTTAGTCACATTATCGGCCGGGGCCTGGCGAGCATCATTTCTGATCCGCCTTTCAAGCACTCGGGACGTGGGCCACTCCGGCAGCGGTACTGGCATGAACCAGCCCGCAATGGCCGTTGTGCAGACAGGTTTCAGGTAGCAGGTCACCCTGGGTGAGCAGTCTTGTCCCGGTATTTGCTGACCAATACACACTCTTTTGGGCTAAAGCGCATGTGGGGTGACGGACAAATAGGCAGGGAACCTGTTTGTCCGCCAGGTTAGTAATAGGTCCCTTGCCATTTTTCGGTCAGGTCAGTTCATTATGTCTAAGGATCTAACGTCTACCCGCTCAAGTCACGCATAGAGTACCGGCACCACACCCCGTGTCAAAACCCAGTGTCAAAGCGGACGCAAACAGCCGGCCCAATGCGCTCACGGGCGCAACCACTCCCGCAAAGGCATGAAGCCAAGCGCCACCGGGCACAGAGAGGCAGGCCCTGTCCGCGAACGGGAAGCAACATCAGGGCTCACGGCGTGAAGCTTTCCCTGGCAGCCATCGTCTTGCACTGGCGAATCCCTTCAAACGGGTCCACGCTTGAAACGCCAAGGAGTGGACACGACGCACAGCAGCAGATGCTGGCACGTCAGTGATTGACGGTCATGAAACCCTTATCCCCGCGCGGGCCTGAGGTAAGCAACGTTCATTACATACTTAAAACTTGCGAACAGGACCTATTATGACTGCTTTCAATGTTGTTCGACTCCGGGTGAAACCAGGTTGCGAAGAAAAATTTATCGAGGAGCACCGCAAGGCAAAGGCTGATTTCCCGGGCTTGCGCCGCGCAGCACTGGTGAAAACGGGTGAACTCAGTTTTTGTTTTGTGGGCGAGTGGGACAGCATGGACACGATCGCCGCAGCACGCGACGACATGGTCAAAATCCTGGACCGATTGCGGGACACACTGGAAGACTTGGGTGGCGACCTGGGCGTAACCGACCCGGTTTCAGGCGAGGTTGTTGTCGAGCTGAAATAACGAATCCCATTCGACACCCATGGCATTGGATCAATCACACACGGCGCCTGTTATATGGCATCACGGCCGGCTGAGCAAACGCCCCGCCGACCTGCCTGTCACGGCCCCGTCTACGCCGGCGAATGCAGTGTGCGCCCGTCAACCGGGCCCTGCTGTGGCTCGCCACCGGCAACGTCAAATGCCTTGCGCCGTCCCATCAACATGAATGCCGCGGGCACGAAATAAAACGACAGCAGCGTGGTCAGCACCGTGCCGCCCGCGATGGCCACGGCAAACGGCGGCCAGAATCCGCCACCCGCCAGGATCAGGGGTAAAAAGCCCCCCACGGTGGTAATGGTGGTGGAGCCAATATGGCGACTGCAACTTTGCACCGCCTGCACGATGGCCGCTGCATCGCCCCGCACCGCCCGTGGATCGGCCTTGAGCTCGGCCAGTATCACAATGGCGGCGTTGATGGCCAGCCCCATCAGGCCCAACAGGCCGATAATCACGGTGAAGCCAAACGGATAGGCAAACAGATAGACACTGAGCAATCCCAGGCCCGCCGACTGCAGCGCCGACAGGAAGATCAGCGTGCTGATACGAAAGGAATTGAACGACAGCACCACCACGGTGATCAGCAGGGTAACGATCACGCCGAGACTGGCCATCAGGTTGCCTACCGCATCGTTGCGCCCGGCCGATTCACCGCCAAATTCCATGCGATAGCCCGCCGGCAGGTGGAACCCCGCCGCGGCCAGATTCTGGCGAAACTCCGTCAGCGCCACCGATGCCAGCACGCCGGCACGCAGGTAACCTTCCACCACGTTGACGCGCTGACCATCGCGGCGAGGAATGGCGCCGCGGCTGGGCTGCAGCTCCAGCGTCGCCAACGCAGATAACGGTATATTGTCGCCGGCCCGGGGTGATGTCAGGCTCAGGTTGGCCAGGTCCCGCAGCTCACGGCGCTCTTCATTACCCACCCGCACCCGCACCGGCACCGACTCGGTACTTTCCAGAATGCTACCGCCGGTCACACCGCTGAGGGTACTTTGCAGTTCTCCTGCCAGGCCCTGCAGCGTGAATCCACTGATCTGGCCCGCCTCCTCATCGACCCGCACCTGCACCTTGGGCGCGCCCGGCTGCAGGGTCGCGCGACTATGTATCACATCATGGGTGCGGGACAGCACCTGGCGCGCCTGCTGCCCGAGGGTCTGCAATGTATCCAGGTTCGGCCCGTACAGGCGCAGCTCGATGGGTGCATTGAACGGTGGCCCCTGCTCCAGCGTACGCACCAGGATCTGCGCCTGGGGCAGCAAATCATCGAGCTGGCGCTGCAGCTGTGGAATCAGCCGGTTGGCGAGACGAAAGTCCCGGGTTCTGACCATGGCCTGGCCGAAGTTCGGCCACCCCTGCTGGCCGGCGAGCATGTTGTAGTAGAAGGCCGGCGCACTCTTGCCCAGAAACCACTGCACCGAATCAATGCCCGGCGTATCCTGCAGCAGCGCGGTTACCCGGGCACTGACGCGGCGCGTTTCGACGAGGCTGGTCTGGGCCGGCAGGTACATCTCGATCTGGAACATGTTGCGGTCGGATGGCGGAAAGAACTGCTCCTTCAACTGGCCCGCGCTGATAAAACCGGTGAGCGGAATCAGAAACAGCAGCGCGATAGCACGCCTTGGGTAACGCAGCACGGTTTCAAGCGAGCGCCGGAACAGCTGCGCCGGCCGCTTGAGCTGCACGCCCTGCTGATACCAGCGCGACTGCCCCGCCTCATCGCTACGCAGAAAACGCCCGGCCAGAACTGCCACCACGCTGTGGGAAATCAGATAGGAGCCCATAAGCGCAAAGATCACGCTCAGGGCGATGCCGCCGACAAACTCCCCCGCCGGCCCCGGCATCAGCACGATGGGCATGAACGCCAGAATGGTGGTCAGGGTCGACCCGAGCAGAGGCAGCCAGAGGTGGCGTAGCGAACGGACGACCGCATCGACGGCCTTCAAGCCCTGGCGGCGGCGCTTGGCGATGGTATCGGCCATCACGATGGCGTTGTCCACCATGATACCCAGTGCCACCACCAGGCCGGTGACAGACATCTGGTGAATCGGCAGGCCATAGTATTTCATCACCGTGAGAGTGAAGAGCACGGTGAGCGGCAGCGAGAGCGTCACGATCAGCGCCGACCGCCAGCCCAGCGTCACCAGCAGCACCAGCGCGATGAGGCTGAAACCCAGCAGGATGTTGTTCACCAGCTCGCCCAGGCGATGCTCGGTATAGTGGTTCTGATCGAACAGGATGTCGGCCTCAATGTTGCCCGGCAGCAGCTGTTCAAACCGGGCCAGCTCTGCCTGCATGGCCGCGCTCCAGCGGTCGATACGCAGATCCGGCAACATGCGCACCGCCACCACGATGGCAGCGTCACCGTCGATGATCGCCAGCTCCTGTTCCGGCCATTGCAGACTGCGACTCACCTCGGCCAGATCGCCCAGGCGCAGCAGGTAACCATTGTCATCACTGGCCAGCGGGATCTGGCGAATACGGTCCAGGGAATCGAGCGCGCCGCCGAGCTCCACCTGCATCTGGTTGCGCGCGTTGTTGAGCTGCCCGGCCGACACCTTGGCATCGGCCCCCTCGATGCGCTGGGCAATCTGGCTGGGCGTAAGGTGCAGGCTGCTGGCCAGGTGCGGGTCGATCTGCACCAGGATCTCTTCCTCCTGTGCGCCGAACAGCTCGACAAAATCGGTACCCGGCAAGGCGCGCATGCGATCACGCAACGACTTGCCATAACGGCCCAGAATGGCCAGGTCCGGTGTCGTCCGGGCATGCCACTTCAGCGCAATCAGGCCGGTGAAGGCATAGCCGTGATCATCATCCAGTTCGGGCTGGCTGGCACCTGGGGGTAACCGGGATGACACATCACCCAGCAGATCCCGCGTACGTGACCAGATCGGCGCCGTGGCGGTAACGCTGTCCTTGAGTTCGATCCTGACCATCGAAATCCCGGGTCTGGAGGTTGAGGTCAGGTGCTTGACCTCTGCCAGGGTGCGCAGTTCGCTTTCGATTTTTTCACTCACCAGGGCCTCGACGCGCTCGGCACTGGCACCGGGCAAATGCGTAATGACGATCGCCTGGCGATTCAGGATGCGCGGGTCTTCGGTGCGGGGCAGCGTAGCCAGTGCGCCGATGCCCGCCACGATCAGCACCGCGACCAGCAGCGTCAGCAGACGTCCGTTCTGCAGCAGGCGCCTCATGGTTCAAGTTCCACTTGCGCGGTAGACGGAACACCGACCGTCGCCAGCCGGACCACCTGCCCGGGCACAAGCCGCTGCAGGCCGGTGCTCAGTACCTGCTCGCCGTCACTCAGGGCCCCCGTCACGAAGGCATGGGTCGCGGTGGCATGCAATACCTGCACATCCCGGCTTTGCAGTTCGTAGAGTCCGGCATCGTCCTGCGGCTGCAGACTGTAGATATTCCAGAGCCCGCGCACACCATCGGTCAGTGCGCTAAGGGGCAGCCAGTAACCTGGCTGCGTAAAGGTCTGCGGCAGCGACAGGTAGGCCAGCTGGCCGTTTACCAGCGCAACGTCATCCGGCAGTTCGAGCCGCAGCGGCACCGTGCGCGTGACTGCATCGACACTAAAGCCCTTGGTCAGCAGACGTACGTCGATTTGCCGCCTGTCCACCCGTACACTCAAGTGCTGCTGTGCGCTCAGCTGTTCCAGCATGTCCACCGGCACGCCGACCCGCACTTCGGCCGGGCCACTTTGCAACAGCGTAAAGGCCGGCGTACCCGCACCCACCACCTCACCCTGGTCAATCAGCCGGTGGCTGATCTGGGCACTGTATGGCGCCAGCAGCGTCGACTTGTCGATACGCAGCTGGTTGGCGGCCAGCGATGCCTGCACCCGCGCCCGGGTGGCCTGCAGCCCTTTTTGCCGTGCCTGCAGTTCATCCAGGCTCTGCGCCGAGGTGAATCCGCGCTTATTGAGCGAATTCAGTCGCTTGAGATTGGCCTGCACCAGCGCGAGATCCGCCTGGGCCTGCTGTAACTGGGCCTGCAGTTCCCGCCGCTCGACCTGCAGCAGTTCGGTGTCCTGCTGTGCCAGCACGGCTCCCTGTGCCACGGTTTCGCCTTCATCGGCGAACAGCCGGGCGACTTTGCCACTCTGTTCAAAGCCGATGCTGGCGCTCTGCCGCGCCTCGACCCTGCCGATGAAGCTGCGCGTCACCTCGTACCCTGGTTGCTGCTGCAACACCAGCCCCTGGGCAACGTGATAATACGCAGGCTCCGCCACCCTGGCGTCAGAATCGCCGCAACCCGCCAGCACCGCGGCCAGCAATATCAGGCACAGCACCATGCCACCTTGCTGCGGGCGCCGCGGCGCCGCAAAAAAAACAAACCACCGGGTTTTCATGTAACATTCGCCCACAAGCCAATTTACAATACTGGACTGTCCAGTCCAGTTTACTGCGGAAAGTCTAGGCTTACTAAACTAGACTGTCCAGTATGATTTGTGGTGCCCAATGATCAAACCAAGAACCAAAAGTGAAGAGAAGCGCATACAGATCCTCAATGCGGCAATAGCGCTGTTTACCGAGCAGGGGTTTTCCAATACCAGCATGGATCAGATCGCTCGCCAGGCCGGCGTTTCGAAGCAGACGGTCTACAGCCACTTCGGCAACAAGGAAGATCTCTTTGTGGGTGCCGTGGGGTGCAAGTGCGTTGCCCATGCCATGACCGGTGAGCTGTTTGAACCACAGCAGGATCTGCACCTGCAGCTGCTCGAGATCGCCAGCCAGTTTACCTCGATGATCCAGTCCCGGGAGGCCGTTCGGGTGCTGCGCACCTGCATGGCCGAGGCTGAAACCTACCCCGAGCTGTCACGGCTGTTTTATGATGCCGGTCCCAAGCACCTGACCGACATGCTGAGCGAGCTGATGAGCAAGCTCGACAAACAGGGCCGGTTGCGAATTCCCGAAGCCCGCTTCGCCGCCGTGCAATTCCTCAAAATGGTGCAGGGCGAGCTGCAGATGCGACTGGAGCTCAATACCGGCCACCCGATCACGGACGGCGAACACCAGCGTTATTTGGAAAACTGCGTGCAGATGTTCCTGCGGGCCTACGCCGCCTGAAATACCCAGCAGGCTTATGATGCGCACACCCGGGCCCGGTGTTCATGATCCCACCCGCGCCCGTCACCTCACCCTTTGGCGCAGCAAGTCCTACACTGCATACTGAAACGGTATGCAAATGCCGACCAGTTACCCCGGTTGCAAGAACGCATCATTCTGAACCCGGCGACAGGCGGGGCTTTGAAAACCAGGGGATTTCACACAGTTGTGCGCCACATTGATCGGCGACCGCGAATCCGCATTCAAGTGCGTGCAGCGCAGGTCCGGTAGCTGACACCTAACAGGCAGTGAAACCTGTTAGATTGCCCGATCAATGGCACAGGGGAGTTAACGGGAGACAACGATGGCAGGGAATTTCCATGTTCGATTCTGGGGCGTACGCGGCTCCATTCCCTGCCCCGGGCACGACACCCTGCACTATGGTGGCAATACCTCCTGCGTGGAGGTACGCGCAGGTGACCGGCTGCTGATTCTGGATGCCGGCAGCGGACTGCAGTACTTCGGGCAGCACTTGCAGGCAAAGGGCAGCATTGATGCCGACCTGCTGTTGAGTCATCTGCACTACGACCATATTCTGGGGTTGCCCTTCTTTGCGCCGGCGTACGATCCCGGCAGCCAGTTGCGCGTCTGGGCCGGCAACTGCAATAGCGGCGTTGAAACAGCCCTGCGGCAGTTTTTGCAGCCGCCCTTCTTCCCGGTACCGCTGCAGCACCTGAAGGCTCGCTTCAGCTTTCGGGATTTCACCAGCGGCGATACCCTGAACCTGTCATCATCGGTCCGCGTACTCACCTGCGCACTTAACCATCCGGACGGCGCCACCGCCTACCGCATCGAATTCGACGGCCGCGCGATCTGCTATGTCACCGATACCGAACACCCAACGCAGGGGCTGGATGCGGCAATTGTGGACCTCATCCGTGACGCCGATATCGTGATCTACGACGCCACCTACAACAACAGCGACTACCCCGCCCACCGCGGCTGGGGGCATTCGACCTGGGAAGCGGGCCTTGCGCTGTGCGAATCCGCGGGTGCCCGCCGCCTGGTCGTGTTTCACCACGCGCCCGAGCGTACTGATGCCGAGCTTCAATGGCTGGACTCCGAACTGCAACGACTCAAACCGGGCTCGGTCGTGGCCCGCGAGGGTCTGGTACTGCAGTTGTGACCCTTGAGACCCGCCGCACCCTGTGTGTAACCAACGCAGCAAGCATCCCAGATGCATGCATGGGAACAACGCCATGAACGACACTCGACTCGCCCTGTTACAGCAGATGCCGATCTTCGGCGGCATTACCGACGAGGTACTGGAATTCCTGCTGCAACGCACCCGCATCCAGACCCGCGAGGCCGGAGAATATTTTTTCCGTGAAGGCGACAAGGCCGAAGAACTTTACGTGCTGGAGCGCGGCAAGGTGGAAATTCTGCGCCACTGGAAAGGTCAGGATTACTGCATCAGTACCATGGGCCAGGGCGACTGCTTCGGCGAAATGGCCTTGATCGACTTTTGCCCACGCAGCGCCAGCGTAAGGGCGCTGGAAGCCTGCACGGCGATCGAGCTCTCCGCCTCCGACCTGCAGGAGCTCTACAGCAAGGACCCGGCCCAGTTCACGATGATTTACATGAACCTGGGCCGCGAACTGAGCCGCCGCCTGCGGGATGTCAACGACCTGCTGTTCCGCGCCAGTGTCCTGCACGAATCAGACGGCTTCCACCCCACCTGAGGGGGCGGGTGCCAGGGACCGGCGGCAAAAGTCCACAAAGGCATGCGATTTCACCGACGCGTATCGACCCGGCGGGTAGACCGCATAGATCCCCCCCCTTGGCAGCGACCAGTCCTTCAGCAGCCGCACCAGCCGGCCAGCGTCAAGTGCCTGCTGAGCACTGGGCTGATCCATTACCGAGAGACCCGCCCCCTCCTGCAACAGCGCACGCAGCACGGTCGCCGAATCCACTCTCAGCGCCGACTGCAGCTGAACCCGCTCCGATGTCCCATCGGCGGCCTCGAATGTCCAGGTCAACGGCGAGCGCAGCAGGGTCAGGGCCAGCCAGGCGTGGCCAGCGATCTGCCCCGGGGTTACCGGCTTGCCGGCGCGCGCCAGATAGGATGGCGCCGCCACCAGGTACTGATCGAAGTCCCCCAGCTTGACCGCCCGTTGCGTCGAGTCCTGCAACCAGCCCACACGGAAAGAGACATCGATGCCTTCACGCACCGGGTCGAGTATACGGTCGCTCGAGCAGAGCTCGAGCTGCAGCCCGGGATGCAACCGGGCAAACGCGCTCACCAGCGGTGCCAGGGTTTGTACGGCGAAATCGACCGGAGCGCTTATTCTGAGCACCCCGCGAAGCTCTGCACTCTTGCGTCCGGCCTCCTCCAGTACGTTCTGAAGGCCGTTCAGCAAGGGACCTGATTCCGCCAGCAAGCTTTCCCCGGCCCGGGTCAGCGACACCTGACGGGTGGTGCGATGGAACAGTTGTACGCCAAGGGCCTTTTCGAGCCGGCTGATCTGCAGGCTGACCCTGCCCTTGGCGACACCCAGGCGCTGCGCGGCGGCCGTAAAGCCACCCGCTTCAGCCACGGTGACGAAGACCGTCAGACTGTTGAGATCCGGAGTTTTAACGATCGTCACCTGAAGCCCCTATTGTTAATGATTCGATAACAGTCATTTATATTTAGTGGTGATTATCAAATCAATCATAGTCTCTACAATTCGATTCCTGTCTTACTGATTGTGGAGATTTACCAGATGAATATTGCCCTGATCGGCGCCAGCGGATTTATTGGTTCGGCGCTGCTGTACGAAGCCCTGCAACGCGGACACCAGGTCAAGGCCCTGGTCGGCCGGCCAGAAAAGCTGGCCACAGCGCGTGGCTTGAACGGCGTGAAAACCGACGTGATGGATACCGGCACCCTGACCCGCCAGCTCAGCGGCCAGGACATCGTGATCAGTGCGTTCAGCGGCCACGCTCAGGACGCTGTGCAGGCCTACTACGAGCGTGGCATCCGCTCGATCATCGCGGCCACCAAGGCGGCCGGCGTGCCCCGGCTGCTGGTAGTGGGAGGTGCCGGCAGTCTGGAGGTCGCCACCGGCGTGCAGCTGCTCGATACGCCGGAGTTCCCACCCGAGTACCGGGCAACGGCCGAGGGTGCACGCACCGCGCTTGCGCTGCTGCGTGATGAAGCGGAGCTGGACTGGAGCATGCTGTCACCGGCCGCCGTGATCGCGCCGGGCGAGCGCACCGGGCGGTTCCGGCTCGGCGGCGATCAGTTGCTGATCGATGACCAGGGCCAGAGCCGAATATCGGTCGAGGACTATGCGGTGGCGATGCTCGACGAGCTGGAAAGCCCGGTCCACCACCGTCGACGCTTTAGCGTCGCTTACTGAGCCATCACGCATGAATACACAGCTGCATTATCTCTATGACCCCATGTGCGGCTGGTGCTACGCCGCCGCCCCGCTGCTCGAGGCAGTAACAAGGCGCCTGCCGAAGCTACCGGTCATCTTGCACGGCGGCGGGCTTTTTATGAACCAGCAGATAACACCCGGGCTTGCCACGCATATCCGCGAGCACGATGCCCGCATTGCCCGCCTCAGCGGCCAGACCTTTGGGGATCCCTACCTGCAGGGCCTGCTGAACGACCCTGCCACGCGGTTACACTCGCCCCCGCTGATCGCGGCCATCCTGGCCGTGGCACAGCTCGAACCGGATCGCGCCGTGGCGATGCTTGCTGCGATACAGCAGGCACACTATCGGCACGGACTGCGGGTGAGCGAGCCGAGCTGCCTGCAACAGCTGGCGCAGTCCCTCGGGTTGTCGGCGCCGGCATTCGAGCGCGCCCTCACCGCCTGGCTCGATACCGGTGTCGACGATCACCTGGCGCAGACGCGCGACCTGATGACCCGTACCGGTGCCGGGGGCTACCCGACCTTCGTGCTGCAACGGGGTCACCAGCTGTCCCGGCTGGATCACAGTCATTTTTACGGCCGGCCCGAGGATTTTGCAGCCCTGCTGCACGCGCAGCTACAGGTCGAAGCGATCCGCTGAGCAGCTCGAACGGCTTGAGGAAGGGACCGTTTCGCCACCCCGGTCAGGCGCCGGGGTGCAGACTATCCAGTCGGCGGCGGTACAGGTCGTAGGCCGTTTGGTATGCCTTGACCGCCGCCGGCGACGGGTTCAGCGCACTGGTTTCATCCAGCTCCACGTAGCGCTCGCACAACGCTTGCAGCGAGACATCCTGCCCGCGCGCCAGACTGTCACACCAGAGCGCCTGGATAGCTCCCCCCAGTGCCGCGGCCTCACCGATACGCGGACAGATCACCGGCGCATTCATGATGTCCGCCACCATCTGGCGCCAGAGGGCGCTTTTAGCCCCGCCGCCGATCAGGCGTACCTGCCGTACCTCGATACCCGCCGCGCGCATCAGCTCCAACCCGTAGCGCAGGCCAAAGCTGGTGCCTTCAAGCACCGCACGGCACAGGTTGGCCGGCGTCAGGTTCTGCATGTTGAGCCCCAGCATGCTGCCACTGGCATCCGGCAGGGCCGGCACCCGCTCGCCATTCAGAAACGGCAGCAACGTAATGCCATCACAACCGATAGGCGCTTGTGCCGCCTGGATATTGAACTGGTCAAGGTCAAAACCAAACAGCTGTCGTACCGCGTTGGCTGCAGAGGTCAGGTTCATGGTGCAGATAAGCGGCAGCCAGGCGTTACTGGACGAACAAAAGGCTGCCAGCCCCCCGGCCGTCTCTGCCGGGGCCTGATGGGTACAGGCATACACAGTGCCGGAGGTACCCAGACTCAGGGTGACTATGCCGTCCGTAATATTACCGGTACCGATAGCCCCCATCATATTGTCTCCACCCCCACTGGACACCCGCACCTGCTGCCCCAGTCCGAGCCGCGCGGCGACCTCGGGTCTCACCAGACCCACCGCCTCATGCGCTTCACGTAACGGCGGCAGGGCCCGCTCCAGTCGGCCATCCGGTGCAATCAGCGCCAGCACGTCAGGTGCCCAGCGCCTGGTGCGTACATCGAAATAGCCCGTGCCCGAGGCATCACCGTACTCGGCAGCGATCGCGCCGGTCAGCCAGTAGTTGAGGTAGTCGTGGGGCAAAAGGATATGCGCGATACGCTCAAAGGCTTCAGGCTCATGCTGTTTGAGCCAGAGCAGCTTGGACAGCGTATAACCGGTGGCCAGCTCCAGCCCAAGCTTCGCCCTGCAGCCATCAGCGCCGCCAAGCTGGGCCAACAGCTGCGCATTTTGCGGTGCCGTCTCCGTATCGCACCACAGCTTGGCCGGGCGGATCACCGCCCCGCTGGCATCCAGTACCACCAGGCCATGCTGCTGTCCGGATACACCGATGCCACGAATGGCCTGGCTGTCGATACAAGATTGCGCCAGTGCCTGGCGGTACGCCTGCTCAAAGGCGTCGATCCACCACTGGGGATCCTGCTCGCGCCGCCCGTTCGCCTCGCTGATCAGCGCATGCGGTGCATAGCCTTCGCCCCGAATATGGCCCTGCTCGGCGTCCAGAATCACCACTTTGGTCCCCTGGGTGCCGCAATCAATCCCCAGATACATGCCCTGATTTATGCCGTGACTCATAGCTACAGCCCCGTCGTCTGCTTCGCCAGCACGGCTTGCGCCGTTTCAACCAGCCGTTGCACGGTAAAGCCGAAATGCCGCATCAGATCCTCGGCCGGGGCCGATTCGCCGAAGGTGCGCATGCCCATGACGGCGCCATCCAGACCAACATAACGATACCAGCCATCCGGCTGTGCCAGTTCGATCGCCAGCCTCGCCCGCACGCGCGGCGGCAACACCGCATCCCGATAAGCCTGGTCCTCACGATCAAAGCGCTCGATACAGGGCAGTGATACCACCCTGACCGCCACACCCGCGGCCGTCAGCTCCTCGGCGCCGGCCAGCGCCAGCGCCACCTCGGAACCGGTGGCCAGCAGAATCAGCGCAGGCAGCCCGTCACAGTCGCGCAGTACATAGCCGCCGCGGCGGATCGCCTGCAGCTGCGCCGGGGTGCGCGCCTCGGCCGGCAGGTTCTGGCGCGACAGCACCAGGACGCTTGGTCCCTCGGTACGTTCCAGGGCGCTGCACCAGGCCACCGCGGTTTCGGTGTCGTCGCACGGGCGCCAGGTATCCAGGTTGGGCGTCTGGCGCAGGCTTGGCAGCTGCTCGATCGGCTGATGGGTCGGACCGTCTTCACCCAGTCCAATGGAGTCATGGGTGTAGACAAAGATGTTGCGTATCCTCATCAGCGCCGCCATGCGCACGGCATTGCGGGCATATTCGGTAAACATCAGGAAGGTGCCGCCGTAGGGAATAAAGCCGCCGTGCAGCGCCAGACCGTTCATGATGGCGCTCATGCCAAACTCGCGCACGCCATAGTGGATATAGTTGCCGCCTCGCTCCTTCGGCGAGAGAGATCGCGAGCCCGACCACTGGGTCAGGTTGGACGGTGCCAGATCCGCCGAGCCGCCCAGCAGTTCCGGCAGCACCGGCCCCAGGGCTTCGAGCACCTGCTGCGAGCTCTTGCGACTCGCCTGGGTGCGGGCAGCCTGCTGGGTGTGCTCGATCAAATCGTTACGCAGTCGATCCCAGTCCGCCGGCAGCTCGCCGGCCAGACGGCGTTCCAGCTCGGCAGCCAGCACCGGATGCTGCGCCCGATACGCCTCAAGGCGCTGCTGCCAGTCGAGCTCCAGCGCCGCACCGCGTTCGCGGGCATTCCAGTCGGCATACACCGCGTGCGGCACATCGAAGGGCCCGTAAGGCCAGTCCAGTGCCGCGCGGGTGGCCGCGACCTCGGCGGCGCCCAGCGGGGAACCGTGACATTCGTGGCTGCCGGCCTTGCTGGGCGCGCCGAAACCGATGGTCGTCTTGCAGCAGATCAGGGTCGGTGCGCTGGCATCCCCTTTGGCCTCGGCCAGGGCACGCTCTATGGCCGCGGCATCGTGACCGTCCACGGCCTCGATCACCTGCCAGCCGTAGGCGCGAAAACGGGCCGGCGTATCGTCGGTGAACCAGCCGTCCACCTCGCCATCGATGGAGATGCCGTTGTCGTCATAGATCACAACCAGCTTGCCCAGGCCCAGGGTGCCGGCCAGCGAGCAGACTTCGTGGGAGATGCCCTCCATCAGGCAGCCATCGCCGACAAAGGCATAGGTGTGGTGATCGATAAGATCGTGGCCGGGGCGGTTGAACTGCGCCGCCAGGGTCTGCTCGGCCAGCGCCATGCCCACCGCATTGGCCAGCCCCTGCCCGAGCGGACCGGTGGTGGTCTCGACCCCCGGCGTATAGCCGTATTCGGGGTGGCCGGGAGTGCGCGAGTGCAGCTGGCGGAAGTTTTTCAGCTCCTCGACCGGCAGGTCATAGCCGCTCAGATGGAGCAGGCTGTACAGCAGCATGGAGCCATGGCCGTTGGACAGAACAAAGCGGTCCCGGTTAGGCCAGGCGGGATTGGAGGGATTGTGCCTGAGGTGGTTACGCCACAGCACTTCGGCAATATCCGCCATGCCCATGGGCGCGCCGGGGTGACCGGAACCCGCCTGCTGCACCGCATCCATGCTCAGCGCCCGCAAGGCATTGGCCAGGGTGCGCCGGCTCAGTTCCGACGTCGACTGGGGCGCAGTCATGCCGTGCCCCCCGCTGCCTGTATTGCGGCCAGCTGTTCGCGCAGCAGGGCTTCAAGTTTCAGCTGATCGGCCTCAAACCCGCGAATGCCTTCGGCCAGCTTTTCGGTGGCCATGGCATCTTCGTTCATCTCCCAGCGGAACTGTGCCTGCGAGATCGGTGCCGGACGTGCTTCGCGCTCACCGCTGTCGGCCAGTACCGGCTGCAGATCACCCTCTGTACTGGCCAGCTCGTCCAGCAGTTTGGGACTGATGGTCAGGCGGTCACATCCGGCCAGCGCCAGAATCTCGCCGCTGTTGCGAAAGCTCGCCCCCATCACCACCGTGGGGTACTCGAGCCTGCGGAAATAGCGGTAAATGCGTTGCACAGAATGCACACCGGGTTCATCCGCCGGAGCATAGCTACGCGTCGGGTCAGCCTTGCGGTACCAGTCGAGTATGCGGCCGACAAAGGGTGAAATCAGATAAGCACCGGCTTCGGCGCAGGCGCGGGCCTGGGCAAAACTGAAGATCAGTGTCAGGTTGCACTGAATGCCCTCTTTCTCCAGCACCTCGGCGGCGCGAATACCTTCCCAGGTGGCGGCCAGCTTGATCAGGATTCGCTCGCGGGGAATACCCGCCTGGGCATAAAGCTCAATCAGCCGACGGGCCTTCGCAAGGCTCGCCAGGGTATCGAACGACAGGCGCGCATTGACCTCGGTGGACACTCGACCCGGCACCTGTTGCAGGATCATGGCGCCCATGGCCACCACCAGACGGTCGCAGGCCTCATCCACCGCTTCGTCCAGCGTACCGGCGTGATCACGCACGTCGTGCAGAATCGCCTGCACCTGTTGATTGTACTTGCCCGACTGCACGGCCTGAAGAATCAGCGACGGGTTCGTGGTGGCATCCTGCGGCGAAAAGCGGCGAATGGAATCCAAATCACCGGTATCGGCGACCACGGTGCTCTGTTGTTTGAGTTGTTGCAGCAAATTGGACATCGGAGGCCTCGTTAAGGTATTAGCGCGTTATAAATCCGGCAGATTAAATAATAGCGTCATGCAGCACAGCCACGTGGCCATCCGCACCCAGGCTGTCGTGCAGCGATGAATGTATATGGTGCGCAATGGCAAACTGGGCAGGATTCGAGTGCGCAGGGTCTGGCACGGCAATCACCCGCATGCCGGCGGCCCGGGCGGCGATAACGCCATTGACCGAATCCTCCCATACGCAACACTGGGCAGGCACTTCGCTGCCGAGCCGCTCGGCCGCCAACTCGAACACCGCGGGGTGGGGCTTGGAGCGCACCACCTCAAGGCCGGAGGCAAACACCGACACCGGCAGCGCATGGGCATGCACCACGGCCTCGATAAAATGCAGCGGCGATGACGATGCGATGGCCATCGGTACCTGCGCCTCGGCCAGGCGCTGCAGCAGCGCCTGCGCGCCCGGCATCAGCGTTGCGTGTGCAATAAGCCCGGCCATGCGCTCGAGCATCGCGGCCAGCAGCACGTCGGCATCTACGCCGTGCTCGTGATGGCGCTGTGCCATGGTGCGGCAGAACTGCACCGTACTGGTGCCCTGAAACGCCAGCAGTTCAGCCTCTGGCACCACCAGATCGTAGAGTGCCAGCAGTTGCGATTTTTGCGTCGCCAGCCAGAGCGGTTCGGAATCGATCAGCAACCCGTCCATGTCAAAGATCGCAAATGCCTGTGACCCGCTGTGCATGTTCAGTCCGCCATAACCAGATCAAGGGTGGCGCGAACTCCCAGGGTCTGCAGGCGCTCAAGCTGGCATGCAAACGCCTGCACAAAGGCCTCGGACTGCGGGATGACTCGGCCAAACACGTCTTCCAGGGCGAGGAAATTCTGCACCAGATTATCCGTATCGCTGATCGCCTTCTGCAGCCAGGCGGCACGCGGATCGGGAATCCCGTAGGGGTTGCCCTGCTCATCCACGCCACGCAGGTAATGGCACCAGGCGGCAATAATCAGGGCGGTGCGATCCAGTGCCCTGCCCTGCTCGATCTGACCCAGCAGGGTCGGCAGGACAAACTTGGGGAACTTGGACGAGCCGTCGGAACAGAGCCGGCTGACCTGATCGCAGATCGCGGTATTGGAAAAGCGCTCGATCAGGGTGTCCTTGTACTCGGTCAGATCGATGCCCGGCACATCCGCCAGCAGCGGCGTCACGTCCTGGTCCATGTAACGGCGCACGTAATGTCGCAGCTGGGTATCCTGCATGGTTTCGTGGGCATACTGATGGCCCAGCAGCGCCCCCAGATACGCCATGGCCAGATGGGCGCCGTTGAGCAGGCCGATTTTCATTTCCTCATAGGGTGTCACATCATCGGTGAACTGTACCCCGACGCGCTCCCACTCTGGACGGCCATTGCAGAATTTGTCTTCCAGTACCCATTGCAGAAATGGCTCGGCCACCACCGGCCAGCGGTCTTCGATACCGGTGTCCGCCTGCAGCTTGGCGCGATGGCCGTCGCTGGTCATGGGGGTGATGCGATCCACCATCGCATTGGGGAAGCTGACATTGGCTGCAACCCAGTCGTGCAGCGCCTTGTCGCGCAGGGCACAGAATCCAAGCAGCGCGTTGCGGGCAACATCACCATTGTGTGGCAGGTTGTCACAGGACATCAGGGTAAAGGGGGCAATGCCGGCATCACGACGCCGCATGAGCGCCTCGGCCAAAAAGCCGAACAGCGTTTTAGGACTGTGCGGGTGCGCCAGGTCGTGCTGAATCTGCGGCAGACCGGCATTGAACTTGCCCGTACTGTCATCGGTGCAGTAACCGCCTTCGGTTACGGTCAGAGAGACAATGCGGGTTTGGGGGGACGCGAGCCGCTCAATCAGCGCCTCGCTGCCATCTTCAGCGAGCACAAAATCAACAATGGCACCGATCACCTGGACGGCTGTATCGGCGCCGTCGCCCAACTCAACCAGAGTATAGAGGTAGTCCTGCCCGGCGAGTGCGCTTTGCATGGCGCGGTCTTCAGCCCGCAACCCCGCGCCACAGATACCCCAGTCAGCCGCATGACCCTGGTTCAGCAGCATGTCGGTGTACACCGCCTCGTGGGCGCGGTGAAAGCCGCCGACACCGATATGTACGATGCCCTGACGGACCTGACTGCGGTCATACGCTGGGCGCTTTACCTGCGCGGGCAGCAACGGCAAATTTTCAGTATTCAGTTTCATCTTTTTTACCTTGGCCGGAATTAAAGCCATTGCGAGGTGCAAGTGTGCTGCGCGGACGCATACGCTTGGCGCCAGCCGATCGCCCGCACAGTTGCCATAACAATCAGGCCGCCTGGGCCGGCGTGCGCGGGCGCGGAATGGTCTTGCCGTTGGCATCGAACAGGTGCGCCTGGGACAGGTCCGGAATCAGTCCCGCCTCCTGGCCGTAGTCGCCAGCAAAGTCACCCGGTGCCCGTACAGTCAGGGTTTCACCGTTGCGCAGGGTGATATAGCAGTAAGTGTCGGCGCCCAGGTGCTCGGTGACATCCAGCGTAACCTTGAACGGACTGGCATCGCTGCCGACCACGTCGATGTTTTCCGGCCGAATGCCGAAGGTGATGTCGTCACCCGCCTTGAGGCCGGTGGCCTGGTGGGGCAGCTGATATTCCGGGCCGCAGTCCAGCACGATGCTGACACCGTTGCTGTCCACTGCCTTGACGCGGCCCTTGAGGAAGGCCATTTTCGGCGTACCGATAAAGCCCGCCACGAACTGGTTCACCGGGTGGTGATACAGCTCCAGCGGTGAGCCCACCTGTTCGACACGGCCGGCGTTGAGCACCACCACCTTGTCGGCCAGGGTCATGGCCTCGACCTGGTCGTGGGTCACGTAGATCATGGTGGCGTTGAGCTCCTTGTGCAGGCGCGCCAGTTCCAGGCGCATCAGCACGCGCAGCGCGGCATCGAGGTTGGACAGAGGCTCGTCGAACAGGAACACCTTGGGGTTGCGCACGATGGCACGGCCGATGGCCACGCGCTGGCGCTGGCCGCCAGACAGGGCCTTGGGCTTGCGCTCCAGCAAGGGGCCAAGTTCCAGTACCTTGGCGGCGTCCTCGACCTTGCGCTGGACTTCGGCCTTGTCGATGCCGGCCAGATCGAGGGCGAAGGACATGTTCTTGCGCACGCTCATGTGCGGATAGAGGGCATAGGACTGGAACACCATGGCCAGGTCGCGCTTGGCCGGTGCCACGTCGGTGATGTCACGGTCATCCAGAAAGATATGACCGCTGGTGACTTCCTCGAGTCCGGCGATCAGGCGCAGCAGGGTCGATTTGCCGCAGCCCGAGGG
>NZ_KB899111.1 GCF_000378045.1 Marinobacterium rhizophilum DSM 18822 | reverse complement strand
TGCTGCTCACTGCTCAGAAACGAAAAAAGCCTGACACTTTTCAGTACCAGGCTTTCCTCTTAAATAGGGTAGCGGGGACAGGATTTGAACCTATGACCTTCGCTGCCCTTATGAAGAGCGAGCCCGACGCTTTACGCTCTTGCTGCTCACTGCTCAGAAACGAAAAAGGCCCGAAATCTTTCGACTTCAGGCCTATTCACAAGACCGATAACTAAATATTACCGGCCTTTTAATATGGTAGCGGGGACAGGATTTGAACCTATGACCTTCGGGTTATGAGCCCGACGAGCTACCAGACTGCTCCACCCCGCATCAACGTGGGGCGTATAGTATAGAGGGCTTCGCGACAGCACAACCCCCTTTGGCATTTTATTTTTAAAATCAGCAAATTAGTGTGGATCCTGATTTGCTGTCCAGTGCGCCTGGCAGCCGCCCGCGCTCGAGCGCGGGCAGGCAATACCTCAGGGTTGCTCGATACCAACGATCACCCAGTCGGCATTCTCAACCGACATGTCACGCATGAGGTGCCAGACTTCACTGAACTCGGTGGTCTGATCGGAATCTTCCTTCAGCCAGCCGTAGAAGTTGATGCTCGCAACCACGTGATCCTTGTTGTCAGTGAAGCCCGCCAGTTCTGCCATGACAGACACGACTTCGGTCTTCTGCGCACCCTGCTTGCCCCGTTCAGCCTGCAATTCGGCAAAGAGCTCCGGTGATACGTAGCTGCGGATTTCATCCCAGTTCTGCTCGTCCCAGCATTTCTGCAGGTGGCTGAAGTGCTTCTGGGCACCCACCACGAAAGCGTCGCGGTTAAACCACTGCGGTGTCTCTATTTCACTATTACCAAGCCCGGCACCAAAACCGGCACCCGCAGCATTCGCGGCAACAGGTTCAGCCTGGGCTGAGCTGCGCGCCATCGGTTCACTCTGCGCGGTATCAGCATGCCCCTGGATCGGCGCACCGCCTGCGCCGGCATAGGCCGGTGCATTCTGACGCCGAAACATGGCAAACAGCTTAAATGCCGCGAAGGCCAGCAGGCCGATCAGCAGGAAATCCATTATTTGCATGCCTTCAAAGGCACCGCCCATGAACAGGGCAGCCAGCAAACCACCGGCCAGCAGGCCGCCGAGCATGCCGCCAAAGCCCGGCTTGCGCGGGGCAGTCGTCGGCGCGGCCGCTTTTTGCTGCGTGGTCGACGAAGTGGCTGTGGGGGCCGTCGTTTTCTTGGGCAGGGAGAAACTCTTGCCAATGCTGCTACCGCCGCCGAAGCGCTTACCCGCGTCGGCCTCTGGCGTCAGCAAGGTAAAACTCAGAAAAACGGCGAACATTATGGTCATCAGCTTTTGCATGAAGGCTCCTGTGTTTTGGTTGGTCGCAGGTTACGCAGTGTATCAGTAACGACGGCCAGATAAATGCCACCGAATATTAGGGTGATCCCGATGAAATGAAAAGCCTGTACCTGCTCTCCAAGAAACAATACCGACATCGCCAACCCAAACAGTGGCATAAGATGGATAAAGAGACCCGCCACTGGGGCGCCAAGTTCCGCAACACCCCGATTCCAGCACAAATAAGCCAGGATTGACGGGAATATGGCCATGTACAGTACCGTCAATCCCGTGTGCAACGTCAGTTCGGGCATGCGCCCCTGGCTGAGTTCCAGTATGGCCGGCAGCCAGAGCACCACGGCCCCCACCGAAATGGTGATGCCAAGAAACGCCAATCCACTGATCTCAACCGGCTTGTAGCGCAACAAAATGGAGTACAGTGCCCAGTCCAGCACGGCAACAAACACCCACAAGTCGCCGCGGTTAAATTCCAGGCTGAGCAGCGCCGACAGGCTCGCCTGGCTCAACAATACCAGCACACCACTCATCGACAGTGTAACGCCCACCCACTGGCGCCCGCTGACCGCATGGTGCAGAAAGACCCGACTGATAATCAGAATCAGCACCGGGATCATCGAGTGCATCAGGGTGGTATTGGTCGCAGTGGTGGTCTGCAGGCCGGTATAAATCAGGGTATTGAAGCAGGAAACACCCAGTACCGAGAGCAGCAGGATGATCGGCCAGTGGGCACGGATCTGTTTCCATTCACGCCGAATGCGCGGCAGCACGAAGGGCAACAGAATCACCATCGCGAGCGTCCAGCGTGACGCCGCCAGGGTGACCGGCGGAAATTCCAGATGAATCGCCCGCGCCATCACCGAGTTTCCGACCCAGAACAGTACCGTGAACACCAGCAGCAGTTGGGCCATTACCGCTCACCGCTGCTGCGCAGCAGACGCGACAACAAAGTATGACTGTGGTCCTGCCCGGTGAGCAGGTATTGCAACAGGTTGTAATTATTCACTGTCCACTCCATTTGATGCAGCGCTGTACTCAAGCCACAAAACAATATTTCATCCCCTTCGCGCAGCTCGAGAAGCTCACCCGGCAGCAACCGTACCTCATCGCCACGCCTGTGCATCAGTGGCAGGCATGCCAGGCTGCAGCTGCGATCCCGCGGATCTTTCATGAGAGTACGCAACTTTAGCACCTGCCCCTGCTGCAGCATCAGCAGCGCCGGGGTTTGCTCTTCACACAGCCGAATACCCCAGCTATCGAGTTCCCGGTCGCCCACGACATGACTCATGCGATTCAGCAACACATGGGCCCACACATCATCGTGTTCGCTTAGCATGCGTGCGATAAAAACCGGCAGCAGTGGTGTTTTGATCTGCGCGAGTATTCGGTTGGCAATGATCCGCCCGGGCTCCATCACAAAGTCGGCGCGCGAATGCTGAAACACCAGGTCATTCTCGCCCAGATTCTGGCGCACCACCGTTATCAGCCTGGGGTTCAGCGCCCGCGCCGTCATGATGATCGACAGGTTATCGGCATCGTGGAAGGTACCGGCCACGATGCCGACGGCATCACGAACACCAGCCTCCTCCAGCGTCACCGCTTCGGTACCGATGCCCCGCACATGCTGTCCCGCCAGCACCAGGTCAGGACTGCCCTCGTCAACCAGGGTGAGCTCAACGCCGGCCTGCCTGAAAGCCGAGAACAGCGCGCGGCCAAAGCGGCCATAACCACAGATGATCCAGCGCCCTTCCCGGCGCTTGTGTACCGTCGCCATATGACGGTGCCGGGGATTGAGCAGCCAGTCGTACACCAGGTGGGTATAGGGTGCATGCGTTGTCAGTACCAGATAGTCGGCATAGGATCGAAACGGATCGACGATCAGGTCAGTCCCAAAGGAGTCAAGGTTGGCAGTGGTGACATCGGATTCGGTACGGCTGATCACCATGCGCTCGGGCACCAGCACCTTGCTGGCAATCGCAATGGACAGGTTTGCCTGATCATCGTTGGTCATTGCCAGCACACCAATACAGCACTGGTGCCGCAAGCCGGCATCATGCAGCACATCCGGCAGCGCGGCATCAGCACACAGGCGCGGCACACGGATCGACAGCCCGTCCATTTCCACGGCATCGATGCGCTCCTGCTCGAGATCCAGCACAACGCTGCGAATGTCCCGCGCCGCCAGCTTTTTCACCACCAGGCTGCCGGTCACCCCGTAGCCACACACCAGGTAAAACGGCTCGCGCAGTCGTTGCACTTCAGTAACGAAGGCACGTCGGCGCATCAGGCGCCCGAAGGCCGGCTCCTGCAGTAGCGCGAGCAACATGCCGATGCTGTAGAGCCAGGCAATCACGGTGGCGTAGATACACGCCAGGGTCCAGAAACGCTGAGCATCGGTAAAGGCGTAGGGCACCTCGCCAAACCCGATGGTCGAGCCCATAAAGGAGACGAAATAGAACGCATGGAAAAAGCCCATGCTCCAGGGCTGGCCTTGGTCATCTTCACCGGGAATCAATACCAGCCCCAGCACCGATACCGCGTAGACGACGATGAGCGTGATCAGCGGGGCCCGCAGTCGGCGCAACAGTATATAGATGACATCATTCATCGCAGCGGGCCTGTCAGCGCCGAACCATCACGGTCTCGACCACCAGCAGCACCACGGAAAGGATATTGGCCATCAGCGCCCCACCGGACAGAGAGACAATGCTGGCCAGTATCATTTCGTCGAGACCACCCCCAATCTGGACGGCGTAGCCCCAGATGACCGCTGCAGCCACCAGCTGCAGATCCGCCACCAGGCTGGTCGCCAGCATGAGGGCGCCAACATGGGTACGATCGCCGAACTTCAGCACGGTGCAGATCAGACTCGTCACCAGCGCCGCGAACAGTTCGTACTCATTGTGGTGGTGGGGGTTACTTATCTCACCAATGAAAAAGCCAAAGTTCAGCGTCAGCGCCAGCACGATAAAGAACGCAAAAATCACTTTCTCTCGGTTCATGGTATTCCCTTGCTCGACCGACTGGCCCGAAATAGACTCCGATTGTATCGACTGTAGCCCGTTACTGCCACGCAGCGTACGGACGCGAGCCACAGCATCATCGGCGCGGCCCCATCCACTGCAGGATATCAGGGGAAGCCGAACTTTGCGCCGCGGTCATAGTCACATGGCTCACAACTCTGAGTGACAAGTCATGCGCAGGCTCAGTAGTATGTTGCCCCTGTCGCCGGTACCCAAGGACCTCCAGACGCTATGAGACAACCACGCTTCGCCGCCCCAGTTATACTGCTGTTTTGCTGGCTGATCAGTCTGCCGGTACTGGCCCAGAGCCAAATCAACGTCAGCCCCAACGACACTCGGGACTACCTGAGCTTCACACTGGAAAACCAGCTCAAGGTCTTGGTGATATCGGATCCCGACACCGACAAGGCGGCCGCGTCCCTTGATGTCGACGTAGGCTCCAATGCCGATCCGAAGGAGCGCATGGGGTTGGCGCACTTTCTGGAGCACATGTTGTTTCTGGGCACCGAAAAATACCCGGAGGCCGGCGCCTACCAGGCCTTTATCCGCGCCAGTGGCGGCAGTCACAACGCCTACACATCCTACGACAACACCAATTACTTTTTCGATGTCAGCGCCGAGAACCTGGCGCCGGCACTGGATCGATTCTCGCAGTTTTTTATCGCGCCGCTGTTCAACGAAACCTATGTGGACAGAGAGCGTAACGCCGTTAACTCCGAATACCAGAGCGGCCTGCGCGACGACGGACGGCGCATCTGGAGCACCTACAAACGCCTGATCAACCCGCAGCACAGCTTCAGTCAGTTCAACGTCGGCAACCTGGAAACCCTGTCCAACGACGAACCGGGCGCACTGCGCCAGGACCTGCTTGATTTCTACCAGCGCTACTACTCCGCCAACCTGATGACCCTGGTGGTACTGGGTGCTGAGCCTGTCGAGACGCTGCGTACGCTGGTCGAATCCCGCTTTGCCGCGATCAAGAATTTCGATGCAGCCCCCTATCGTGACACCGCGCCACTCTACACGCCCGGCACCCTGCCCGCCCGGCTCGATATCCAGACACTGGACGATACGCGGCAACTGAGCCTGAGTTTCCCGCTGCCCCCGGCGCGCGACTACTGGGCGCAAAAGCCGCTGCACTACCTGTCGAGCCTGATCGGCTATGAAGGCAAAGGCAGTCTCCTGTCGGCGCTCAAGGCCCGGGGATGGGCCCATGGACTGAGCGCCTCGGCGGGAATGGACCTGCCCAACGCCTCATCCCTGGCCGTCAATATCGACCTCACAGAGCCGGGGTTTGACCACTACCAGCAGGTAGTCGCGCTCTTTTTCAGCTATGTGCGCCTGCTGCGTCAAAGCGGCATCGACGAGCAGCTGTATGCTGAAGAACGCCAGCTCAATGCCACCCGGTTTCACTTTCTCGAACCCAGCCCGCCGAGCCACTACGTACGCTCACTGGCGCGAGCGCTGCAGGAATACCCGGCAAAACACGTGCTGGATGCCAGCTACCTGTTTGCCGACTTCGATGCCGGACTGATCCGCCGCTTTCTGGAACCGGTGCGCCCACACAACATGCAGCTCACACTGCAGGCGCAGGATCTGGACACCGACAGCGTCGACCCCTGGTACAACACCGGTTATCGCATCACGCCACTCGATGATGCGCAGCTGTCCCAGTGGCGCCGCAATCCGGCGGGCGACGACATGCTGGCTATCCGCGAGCTCAACCCCTACATAGCCACGGAACTGGACCTCAAGCCTTTGGAAACGCCTGTGCGTACCCGCCCGCAGGCATTGCTGTCCAAATCCGGACTTGAGCTATGGCATCAGCAGGACAATGAGTTTCGCATTCCCAAGGCCGACTTCTACTTCTCGCTGCTGTCCAAGCCGGGCAATGCCGATGCCACAGGCGCGGTGCTGAGCGCCCTTTATACCCGCATGGTCAACGACCAGCTCAACGAAACCCTGTACGACGCGGCATTGGCCGGCCTCTCGGTGAGCCTGTACCCGCACATGAAAGGTGTCAGCGTACGGGTATCCGGCTACAACGAACGCCAGCCGCTGCTGCTCGATGCCCTGCTTGCAGCCATGGTCAAGCCACAACTGGACGCCGGCCGTTTTGAGCTTATCCGCCGCCAGTACGCCCAGGAACTGGCGAACGAGCGCAACGATACGCCTTATCACCAGACGACCGGCGAGCTGTACAACCTGCTGCTGCCGCAGTGGTCCAGCGAGCAGAAACTGGCGGCACTGAACGACATCTCGCTTGAGCAGCTGCAGCGTTTCGTACCCAGACTGCTCGCAAAAACCCGCCTGCGCGTGCTGTCCCACGGCAACCGACAGGCCGACGAAGCCCTGGCCATGGCACAAACAGTAAACCAGGTGCTACGTCACAACGCCGAGGTTGCCGAGCCCGTCAGTATCGATGTCGTCCAGCTGAACCCGCAGGAGACACTGGTACAGACACTGGAGCTGGAACATGACGACTCCGCCGTAACCCTGTACCTGCAGGGGCAGGACACCCAGCTCAGCACCCGGGCCGCCTACATGTTGCTGGGCGAAATGCTGTCAGCGCCGTTTTACAATGAGCTGCGCACTGAACAGCAGCTGGGCTATGTCGTTTTTGCCAGCGCCCTGCCACTGCTGAATGTGCCGGGACTGGCACTGGTGGTGCAATCGCCCGTGGCGGATCCGCTCACGCTGGCGCAAAAAATGGAGCAGTTCCTGCATGACAGTGCGCCCCTGTTCAGTCAGCTGGACGCCACAAGCCTGGCCGCGATCAAAGCCAGTACACTCTCCCGCCTGCTGCAAAAGGAAACCAGCCTGAGGCAGCGTAGCGGGCGTTACTGGCAGGAGCTGGATCGGGGTGAGCTGGGCTTTAACAGTAAAGAGAAGCTTGCCGCCGCCATAGAGGCGCTCAGTGTAGCGGACCTGCAACGTGAGTTTGGCAGCATTAACAAACGGCGCCTGCTGGTACGCAGCTTTGGCAAAAGTATTCGCGCCGAGTTTGGGACGCGGGAAACGATGCGGCGCGCCGATACGGCCATCAGCGCCCTCAAGGCCGCGGATGCCTTCGTGCCGGGCGCCTGATAAAAGATAAGGCTCAGCCGGATGGCTGCTCCTTCGTTTCAAGATAGGGGGAGCCGGGCTCGGTGCGGATTTGCTCGAAGACTCGGTCTTCCCCGCTCGGTGGTGTGGGCGTGCGTACGGGGCCGATCAGAACTTCACTGGCTTGCGGAGTCCCGGCATAAGGCACGATGTAGGGCGCCGGCAGTTCCGGCCCGCTTGCCTGCGGCCTGACCTCGGGCATGGGCTCCGTATCAAGACTGCCACGCGCCTTGTTGTCATACACGCTCTGGGCGTCGACGGAACCGCCGGAAAAGCCCTGCGGCTCGGTCAGCGCATAGGGCAAAACCTCATCACCCCAGAGGGGCGTTGCCAGCAGGCTCAACACACAGGCGCCAAGCTTCAGACGACTCATCCATCCATGCCTTCCATCGGGTAGATCGCTTCGGCATAGACATTCAACTCTTCCAGAATGCGACGCTGCGCATCGGTGCGCTCCGGTGCCTGGTACAGCGTATTCAAGCGTTCATAGAATGCCGTCATGCCGAGGTAACCGTCGTTGTTGTCACCCAGCAGCTTGCGATGGCGATACTCTTCCCAGTGCAGACGTTCATCATCTGTCAGGCTGTTGGGAAAGTTGCGCGCCTTGTATCGCAGCAACATCTCTTCCAGTCGCGGATCCTGAAAGGCCAGTTCCAGTGAGCCGAGTTCCGCCGGGTCGCAGTCTCGAATCCGTGCCATCGCGGCCTTGTCCGCTTCACCAAAGAAGCCCCCGCTATAAAGCATCTGATCGGGGTCGGATGGCGTATCGAAATCGCTTTCACTGAAGACCTCGGCCAGACAGGCCTGCAGGCCATCAAAACTGCGCAGGATCTGCAAATGCGTACGGCAGCTATCGCCATCGATCTGCAGCCGCTTGGCCTCCGTCGACGTCAGCATTCCGGCCGGCGCGACGATAGGACACTTGTTGATATGCACCTGCTTGAGCGCGATGCGCGGCGCGTCCGGCTCAAGATCCTCATGCCGGGTGTACATCAGGCGGCGAATTTCATCGGCGGGCAAACTGAGCAAGGGCGTCGGATCCACCCGCAAATCCCACACGATCACACTGTTGCGATTGACCGGGTGCCCGGCCAGGGGGGCAACAATGGCGCAGTTACCCCACTCCACCGGATAGCGGGACGAAACATGCAGTACCGGCTTGTGGGTCGCTACATCCAGCAACGCCTGCACCGCACGCTTGCCACGATTTTTCAGCACATAGTCAAACAGCTTTGGCTGACGCTCACGCACCAGCTTGGCCATGGCGATGGTTGCATAAACGTCGGACAGCGCATCATGGGCATGACCATGATCGATGCCGTTGGCACGGGTCAGATCTTCCAGCCGCAGACTGGGTGTACCGTCGTCGTAGCTCGGCCACTCAATACCTTCGGGGCGCAGGGCGCGCGTCAGGCGCAGCATGTCGATGATGTCCCAGCGCGAGCAATCGTTCTGCCACTCACGTGCATAAGGATCGTAGAAATTGCGGTACAGGGTGTAACGTGTCACCTCATCATCAAAACGGATGCTGTTATACCCCACACCGCAGGTACCCGGGCGAGACATTTCTGCATGGATGCGAGCAATGAATTCAGCCTCGCAGACACCCTCCACCAGCGCTTGCTGCGGTGTAATACCGGTAATAAGGCAGGCATCGGGACTGGGCAGAAAGTCATCCGCCGGCTTGCAAAAGAACATCACCGGCTCTTCGATGATGTTCAGTTCCATGTCGGTACGTACACCGGCAAACTGCGCCGGGCGATCGCGCTTGGGGTCGGCGCCAAAGGTTTCGTAATCGTGCCAGAAGAAGGTCGGCGTGGCGGAGACAGACATCGGATCGAAGCTTCCCTGATAAAAATGATCAATCCGACGGCAGACGCCACATCGGATCCTGTTTAGACTATGGGCCAGTATGCGGCCGCACGGATAAACACCGCGCCGCCGCGAGCATTAAAGCCTAACAGCTAGGGCGCCGTCGATCCATTTCCGTCCCGCCGCCGCTGCTTAACCTGACGGATACCCATGTCGAAGAAAAAATCTGCCGCCAAGATGACCGGCACCCCGGACATGCCCTGCCCCTGTCAAAGCGACAAGCTGTACCGTGACTGCTGTGAGCCTGCCATCAGCGGCAAGCGACCGGCGACCACCGCCGAAGGCCTGATGCGCTCGCGCTACAGCGCCTTTTCTCTGGGTCTCGCATCATACCTGATCGACACCCTGGCGCCTGAGCGACGTCAGCCGGGTGAGCGCGGTGCGCTAAAACGGCAGTTCAGACATACCCGCTGGACGGGACTGCGGATTATGGATGTACAGGCAGGCGGCGAGCAGGACACCGTTGGCATGGTGGAGTTCGAAGCGTTTTACGTCAGTGAGGCAGAACCCGGACGGCTGCACGAGCGCTCAAGTTTCAGACGCGACCAGGGCCGTTGGTACTATGTAACCGGCGATGCTGAATTCCAGTCGAACCCGGGCGCGTAACGACGTGAAGACAGCACACTCGCGACTCGGTTCCTGCATTCGACAACTTTGCGTGCATGTCAACTCTTTCACTGCCTTGCACGGCGCCTTAGAATAGTTAACTTTCGCGTTGCAGCATGCCAGGCGCATGCTGCCCAACCCTAATGCCGGGACCCCCCTACCAATGTTTGCGAAGTTTTTCAGGCCCAAGTGGCAAAGCAACAAGGCGGACGTACGGATACGTGCAATCAGCTCGATGCTGACGGAACACCCCGACCAACTCGAAATAATCGCCAGGCTGGCTCAGACGGATCAGAGCCCCGACGTTCGCAAGGCCGCTGTCGCGCGGTTACAAGAGCCAGAACTGTTACTGCGCGTCATTGCCAGCGAGCAGGACCCTGCCATTCGGCATGTCGCCACCGACCAGCTGTGTAACCTGGTGGCCGGTGAAACCAGCGCACTCACGACCGAGCAGCAACTGTCCTGCATCGAGGTAATCCAGGATCAGGACCTGCTGACCCATATCGCCCTGCACACGGGCCAAAGCGCTCTGCAGCAGGCCGCGGTGTTGCGCGTACGCGATGAAAGCAACCTCGAAGTGCTGACACTGAATGCACAGAGTGCCCAGATGCGACGTCTGGCGGCGGAACGCCTCGAAAGCGAAGAGTCACTCGAACGCGTCGGCCGCCAGATGCGCCAGCGCGACAAGGCGGTGTACCGTGTAACACGGGAAAAGCTGCAGCAGCTGCGCGAGCAGGTACGCGCCCAGCAGGCCCTGCAAGCCGACAGGCTAGAGCGCGTAGAGCGCATGGAGCAGCTGGCCGAAGGCGAACTGATGCCTTTGTACGGCGCCCGCATCGATGCGCTTAGCCAGGAATGGCGGAAGCTGGAATCCTCCGCAGATGCACTGGAAGATCGCTTTCAGCAGGCCCTGCTGATTTGCCGGGAACGCGCCGCCAGAATGCAGGCAGAGGCCGATGCCAAAGCACAGTTGCAGCGTCGCCAGAAAGACTATCAGGAACACTGCGAGCAGCTGCTGCAACAACTCGAAGCGATCGAACAACGCAGCCATGAAGCGTTGGCGAATACCCGCCTGGACGCTGAGACCCTCAGCGCCGAACTCACCGCCTGGCAGCAGCAATGGGACGCCCTTGACCACGCCCAGTTCAGCAATGACTCAGCCGATGATGCCGCCAGGGCAACAAGCGCACGCAAGATCCTGGCACGCATAGAGCACACTGCACATAGCGCCCAGGCGTTGCAACAGGCCCAGACCGACCTGCAGCGCGTTTTGGCTCAACCGGTAGACGATGCAAGCCCGGCGGTGCTTCGCAAGCAGCAACAACGCATTAACAGCCTGCTGCAGAAGATCAACTGGCCACAGGCACTGGCACAGCCAGATACCCTGAAGCAGGCCAAGCAGCGCCTGCAGGCGATTGATGCGCGCCACAAGGCACTGCAGGACCAGGAGCAGGGACTGGTGCAAAGCCTGCAGGAGCAGCTCGACCGCCTCGAAAAGGCCATTTCAGAAGGCCACGTCAAACAGGCAGGCAAGTACCATGAACGGGCCGCCCAAGCCCTGGAAATGCTGAATGGCAACGCGTCAGCGTCACTGGATCTACGTTTCAAGCAGCTGCATGCCCGGCTGCTTGAACTCAGGGACTGGCAGGGCTACGCCGTAACGCCGAAAAAAGAGCAGCTGTGCGCGGATATGGAAGCCCTGATCGGCAGCGAACTCGACGTGACGGAACTGGCCGACGCCATCCGCCGCCTGCAGCAACAGTGGAAGGTGCTCGACAGCACAGATCCCTTCCATGCGCAGGCAATCTGGCGGCGCTTCAAGAACGCCTCGGACCAGGCTTATGCACCCTGCGAAGCCTATTTCCAGGCGCAGGGTGAACGCCGGCGCGAAAACCTGGTACAGCGTGGTGTTATCTGCGACCAGCTGGAAAGTTACATCGCCAGCATCGACTGGGATCAGGCCGACTGGAGTGCCATCGATACTATCAGCCGCGCCGCCAAGGATGAATGGAAGCAGTATTCACCCGTCGACCGGGGGCCGGGCAAGCAGGCACAGGAGCGGTTCAACCAGCTACTGCAGCAACTCGATGGTCCACTCCACGACCACTATCACGCCTGCCTGGAACTCAAGCGCGACCTGGTCGACCAGGTCGCAGCCCTGCGCGAGGCTGAAGATCCGCAGGAAGCAGCACAGCAGGCCAAACAACTGCAACAGCAATGGAAAGACGCGGGCAAAACCTTCCGCAGCCAGGAGCACCGGCTGTGGAAACATTTTCGCGCCCATTGCGACACCCTCTTCTCGCGTCTGGGAGAAAGCCAGCAACGCGGGCGCGAGCTGCGTGCAGAGCAGCGCGAATGCGCTGAGCAGATTTGCCGCCAGCTGGAACAGTTGCTGCAAGCGCCCTGCAGCCGCGCCCAGCTGGAACAGGTCTTGCCCCAGAGCATTACCCGTTTCTGTGAGCTCGACGAAGACTTCAGCACACCCTACCTGCGCCGCTTTGACGATGCCCGGCAGCAGCTTGAACGCCAACGCGCTGATCTGGTACAGCTACAGGATGGCAGCGCTTATACGGCGCTGCGACTGCGCATCGAACTTTGCGACGAGCTGGAAGCGCAGCTGCTGGCCGATGACCCGGATACAGCCGTACTGGAGCAACTCCAGGCCCGCTGGGAAACGCTGGACAGCTGCGGCAACGAATATGCTGAACTGATTGAACAGCGCTTTGCGCTGGCACGACAAATCCAGCAGGAACCCGAGCTGCTGCCGGAACTGACCGAAGCAGCCGGCCTGCGTCTGCGACAGCTGTGTATTCAGCTGGAAATCGAGCTGGGACTCTCATCACCGGAAGACGACCAGGTCCTGCGACTGGAATACCAGATGCAGCGCCTGCAACAGGCACTGGAGCAACATAGCGAGTCCGTGACAACGGCAGACCTGCAGCGGCTCGAATATGAGTGGCGCTGCGTCCCCATGGCTCGACGCCACCCGGATCTGGTACAGCGTTTCTACAAGCCTCTCAAAGGTTTGTTGTAACGCCGTGAAAGATCAAAAAAAGGCATAAAAAAATCCCGCTAATAGCGGGATTTTTTATGCGCGAGCGTTAAAGCTCAAACCAGGGCCAAGGCCCTGGCATGTTCCATCACGACATGTGCAAACCGCCGTTCATGGACAGGTCGGCACCGGTGATATAACCGGACTGCTCGTCAGCGACGAAGGCCACCAGGCGGCCGATCTCTTCCGGCGTACCGAAACGCCCAACCGGAATGGTCGCAGTAATCTTGTCCTGGATATCCTGTGCGATCGCCGCCACCATGGCGGTCTTGATATAGCCGGGTGACACGGTATTAACCGTTACGCCCTTGCGTGCCACTTCCTGCGCCAGCGCCTTGGTGAAACCATGGATACCCGCCTTGGCAGCCGAGTAGTTGCACTGACCGAACTGGCCCTTCTGCGCATTAACAGAAGAAATGTTGATGACGCGGCCCCAGCCCTTGTCCAGCATGCCGTTGATCACGACACGGGTCATATGGAACATGGAGTCAAGGTTGGCGGACATGACTTCGTCCCACTGTTCCCATGTCATCTTCTTGAACTGGCCATCGCGAGTGATACCCGCATTGTTGACCAGGACATCAACGGTGCCGCCAGTCTGCTCCTCAACGTTGGCAATACACTGCTTGCAGGACTCTGCGTCAGTCACGTCGCCGTAGGCGATCATGATTTCATAACCATCCTTGCGCTGCTCGGCCTGCCAGGCCTGCGCCTTTTCATGTTTTCCGCCACTGTTATAGCCGGCAACTACGGTGAAACCCTGGTCTACCAGAGAGCGACAGATAGGAGTACCCAGACCACCGGTACCACCCGTTACAAACGCTATTTTCTTACTCATAAACGCATCCCCATAGTGTCAACTTCCTTCTTTTATAAGGTGACTTATAATTTTCGTGCCTACTGCTTAGCTCGTCCCTAAGTAAAACGACAATAATACCAACCCGCTTTACAAATCAACTTCATTTGCTACAGGCCGATGACAATACCCGTAAAAATTTACGGATATGTGACAAAAAGCAAACTCCACGCCCAGCTCGCCCAGTCTGGCTGGCAAACGTTCTGATATACTGCGCGCCCAAAGCCCTGGCACTCTGCACCCTGCATATCCATGAATCTGATCCTGCTGTTTGAAGACGACTTTATCGCGCCGGGCATCGTACGCCTGAGTGACCGGCGCTACAGCCATATCCACGCGGTGCACAAACCCGCGGTGGGCGAAGAACTGAAAGTAGGGCTGCTCAACGGTCTGACGGGATCCGCCCGCGTGCTGAAACTCGATGACCAGAGCATCGAACTGGAAACCCGCCTGGAACAGCAACCGCCGCCAGCCCTGCCGCTGACCCTGATCTTGGCGCTGCCGCGCCCCAAAATGCTCAAGCGCACGCTCCAGACCATTGCCACCATGGGGGTGAAAAAGCTGTGCCTGATCAACTCCTACCGGGTCGACAAAAGCTACTGGTCTACCCCCCTGCTCAGCGATGAAGCTCTGCGAGAGCAACTGCTGCTGGGACTCGAGCAGGCGGGTGATACAACGCTGCCCCAGGTAACGCTGCACAAGCGCTTCAAGCCCTTCGTGGAGGACGAGCTGCCCATGATCGCTGCCAATACGCGCGCCCTGGTAGCCCACCCTTACGAGGCATCAGCCTGCCCTCCCGCTGCGCAGGCACCCACCACCCTGGCCATAGGCCCGGAGGGAGGATTTATCCGTTATGAGATTGAAAAGCTGCAGCAGGCAGGTCTGGCCCCCATACATGTAGGGCAGCGTATTTTGCGCGTCGAAACGGCAGTGCCGGTCCTGCTGGCACGACTCTTTCCACCACTCTGACACAATGCCGGCAAGGCCAATACGATGCCGCCGGCAGTTGCAGTGCCCGTCAAGACTCACCACGAAAGTGCAAGGTTTGCCGACAAATTGCCCAAACATACCTGATGCTTGCATCAGCGGCGCAAACGCCCGGACCTTGGCGGCAGCCGGGTTCGTATCATGATCCTGGTCAAGTTAAGTGAGAATAATACTCATCTCACTTGACAGCGCCTGGAATATTATTAAGAATTGTTCGCATTACCTTTTACATAAAAACGTCGCACAAAAGTGAGTCTCTGTATGAAAAGCTCCCGCACACTGCTTGCTGCCGCCACCCTGACGCTGGCCGGCACCGCGTCTTTCGCCCAGGCCGCGAACGAAGTCAACATCTACTCTTACCGTCAGGCGTTCCTGATCCAGCCGCTGCTGGAAGAGTTCAGCAAGGAAACGGGCATCCAGGTCAACCTGGTCACCGGCGACAAGGGACTGCTGGAGCGACTGGAGCATGAAGGCCGCAACTCCCCGGCAGACATTCTGCTGACGGCTGAAGTCGGCCCGCTGTACGATGCCACCCAGAAAGGCCTGGTCAGCGCCGTGCAGAGCGACGTGCTGAATGAAAGTATTCCGCAGCACTACCGTGACCCCGAAGGTCGCTGGTTTGGCCTCACCGCCCGTTCACGCATCATTTACGCGTCCAAGGATCGTGTGCAGGACGGCGAAATCAAAACCTACGAAGAGCTCGCCGACCCGAAATGGAAAGGCCGCATCTGTACTCGCAGCGGCAAGCACACCTACAACCTGTCACTGATCGCATCCATGATTGCGCATCACGACGAAGCGTACGCCGAGCAGTGGCTCGAAGACCTCAAGGCCAACCTGGCGCGCAAACCCCAGGGTAACGACCGTGCTCAGGTCAAGGCCGTGAAGGAAGGCGTCTGCGATCTCGCGCTGGGCAACTCTTACTACTTCGGCAAAATGCTGACCAACGAAGAACAGCCGGAACAGAAGGAATGGGCACAGTCCGTTAACCTCGTGTTCCCGAACCAGGATGACCGCGGAGCGCACATGAACATCTCCGGCGCCGCGGTAACCCAGCATGCGCCGAACCGCGACAACGCCATCAAGCTGATCGAGTTCCTCGCCGCCGAAAAGGCCCAGAAAATTTATGCCGAAGTTAACTCCGAGTTCCCGGTACGCCCCGGCACACCCAACTCGGCCCTGATCGAAGAGTACATGGGCAATTTCAAGGGCGACGAAATCAGCCTGAGCGAACTGGGACCGCTGCGCGCCACGGCATCCCGTCTGGTGGACAAAGTCGGATTTGACAACTGATCCGGCACGCTCGCGCAGGACACCCCTGACGGGGCACCCTCGCTCGACATAACTGAGCGAAAACGATAGTCTGCCCGGCTATCGTTTTTCGCCGTTTCAGGACCAGGAACCTTACCGATGAAAGCAGGCACCGCCACCCTGGCGTACAGCCCTCCCCGCCAACCCCGTCCACGCCTTGCGGGATGGTACACGGCGGCCTGGGGCATTGCGCTGATGGTGGCGCTGCCGGTGCTGGCCGTTTTCTACCTGGCATTGTTTCCCGACGAGAACATCTGGGTACACCTGGCCAGCACAGTGCTGCCGGTCTATGTCATCACCACCCTGGAACTGATTATCGGCGTTGCCCTGCTATCCATTCTGGCAGGGGTCGGCAGCGCCTGGCTGGTCACCATGTACAGCTTCCCCGGCAAGCGCCTGTTTGAATGGGCCCTGCTGCTGCCCTTTGCCGTTCCGGCCTATGTGATCGCCTACGTCTATACCGACCTGCTTGAATTCGCAGGCCCCGTACAGGGCGCCCTGCGGGCACTGTTCGGCTGGCAGAGTGCCCGGGACTACTGGTTTCCCGAAATACGCAGCCTCGGCGGCGCGATCCTGATGCTGTCGCTGGTGCTCTATCCCTATATCTACCTGCTGACCCGTGCCGCCTTTCTGGAGCAATCCGTCAGCCTGCGCGATGCCAGCCGGTTACTCGGCTGCACAGCCTGGCAGAGCTTTTATCGTGTATCCCTGCCCATCGCACGCCCGGCCATCGCCGTGGGCGTATCCCTGGTGGCAATGGAAACCATCAATGACTTTGGTACGGTTGACTACTTTGCCGTCAAGAGCCTGACAGCCGGCATCTACGACACCTGGCTGAACATGTACAACCTCGGCGGCGCAGCCCAGATCGCCAGCCTGATGCTGGTGTTCGTGGTCATTCTTATTACGCTGGAGCGTATGGCACGCGCGCAACAGCGCCAGTTTCACAGTGCCGACCGCTTCAGCACACTCCAGCCCACAAGGCTGACGGGCGCCGCCGCACTGGCCGCAAGCACCTTCTGCCTGCTGCCGGTCCTGTGTGGCTTTATCGTGCCCTTCTCCCTGCTGAGCTGGTATGCCTCTTCCTATCTCGATCAGCTCTGGTCCGAGGACTTCATCAGCTACGCCAGCCACAGCTTTACCCTCTCGCTCGGCGCCGCCGTATTATCGATCGTGCTGGCCGTGATCCTGGCCTATGCCAAGCGCCTGTACAGCGAGAAGCGGGCGCTGCTGTTCGCCGTACGTTTTTCAAGCCTGGGCTACGCGATGCCGGGTGCCGTACTGGCGCTGGGTGTCATTATTCCGCTGGCGGCATTCGATAACGCCGTGGACGACTTCATGCGACGCACTTTTGACGTGTCCACCGGCCTGCTGCTCAGCGGCACCACCTTTGCCATCATTCTGGCCTATGTTGTGCGCTTTCTGGCGGTATCCAACGGTGCGGTAGACAGCTCCCTGAGCAAGGTGACCCCGTCCATGGACATGGCGGCGCGCTCGCTCGGCCATAGCGCTTCACAGACGCTGCTGAAGGTGCACCTGCCCCTTATCCGCGGCGGCCTGATGACCGCCCTGCTGGTCGTCTTCGTCGACTGCATGAAGGAGCTGCCGGCGACGCTGATTCTGCGACCGTTCAATTACGATACGCTGGCGACGTTCGTATACCAGTACGCATCCGACGAAATGCTTGAGCGCAGCGCGCTGGCAGCCCTGCTGATTGTACTGGTGGGGGTTTTGCCGGTCATACTGCTGAGCCGCTCCATTACCGCAACCCGGCGACAGAATAACGGTTAGCAGCCTATAGGGCTTAACACTGATCTACTGCGGAAAAGCCGATTTTGGTCATTTTGTGTACTCTTTTTTACTCGTCGCAGGCTCCTCGGTCTGCGACCCCGCTAAAGCGGTTCTTTACACTTCGTTGCAAGTGTTAAATAGAGCCGCTATTCGCCTCAAAAGAGCTCAAAAACTGCCTCATTCAATCGTCGGGAACGATTGAATGTGCAAACCCCGAAGGGGTGAAGCACATGGATGTGCTGAACAAAACGGACTTTCCCTCGTTACGACCGGCCAAGCCCGACAGGCTGCTAGCCGATTACAGATCAAAAAATGCGATCGGGCGGTGTACGGAGACCTGCAGATACACCTGCTCACCGACCGCGTAATCCATCTTCTCGCGCACTTCAGACTCAACCCGGCGCCCGTTCGGCAATTCCAGCGTATAAAGGGTCATTCCCCCGAGAAACTCCCGGGTCAGCACCCGTGCCGGCACCTTCCCCTCGGCCGCCGGGCGCAGGTCTGCGGGGCGAATAAACAGCTGCACCGCACTGCCTCGGGGTGTGCAGAAAGGCTCTGCAAACTCCAGCAGACCCAGCTCGGTCTGGACGCAGGTCTCGCTCTCACAAACGCCGGCAAACAGGCTGCCCTTACCGACAAAACCCGCCACCAGCGGATTCGCCGGGGCATAGTACAATGTCTCGGCACGTCCCCACTGCTGTAACTCGCCACCGGCCAGAATACCCAGCTGGTCACTGATCGCAAACGCTTCTTCCTGGTCATGGGTCACAACGATAGCCGCGATATTCTGATGTTTGAGAATATCGCGCACTTCGAGCGAGAGCTGCTTGCGCAGCTCCGTATCCAGGTTGGAGAAGGGCTCATCCATCAGCAGCAATTGCGGACGGGGTGCCAGCGCCCGCGCCAGCGCGACGCGCTGCTGCTGGCCGCCCGACAGCTCGTGCGGATAACGCCTGGACAGGTCAGGCAACTGAACCAGCTCCAGCACCTCGGCAACCACACGCGCCCTTTCAGCCCGCGAGGCCGACACCAGACCAAAGCTGATGTTCTCGAACACATTCAGGTGTGGAAAAAGGGCGTAATCCTGGAACACCATGCCCATCTGGCGCTTTTCCGGTTCCAGCACATAGTCCGCACTGGACACCGGTACACCGTCAATACGGATACAGCCCGACCTCAGGCGGTTAAACCCGGCAAGCGCCCGCAGCACGGTGGTTTTGCCGCAGCCACTGGGACCCAGCAGGCAGGCGATCTCACCGGCGGCGACCGCGAAGGACAGGTCTTTTACCACGACGTTGTCCTGATAGGCGCAACTGACCGATTCGACTTCCAGCAACTGACTCATGCAAATCCATATCTTTTCGGGTTTCAAACAGGCCAGCACCCACCAGAACTGAAGAGGGTAGCGAGCATTCAATATTTCGCGGGCAAATAATAAATGAAAACAATTCTCAATACAGCCTGATTTCGAGCCCAGCCATGGCCAGTGCTGCAATGATCAGCAGCCAGAGTGTCAGCGCCCGGCCGACCAGGCGCTGCAGAGCCTCCATCTCCTCGGCCCCGCGCTGCGCCAGGGTCCCGGCAAGATCGCGGCTGCCCGCATAGTCTCCAATAGCGCCCAAGCCGACACGAAACAACCACTGAATATCGTTGCGCCGATGCGACAACCGCGACAGCGCGGCCCAGGCACCGTTACCGCTTCCCACAACGAAAAAGCTGAAACCCAGCAAACGCACTGGCAGCCACTGCACCCAATAGGCAAGGGAAGCAGGCCTGATGGTTTCGAGCTGCGGCTGCACCAGCACTGCCAGCAAAAGCCCCGGAATACCCGCGAGCCAGAACCAGAACAAGGGCACAAACAGCGTGAGCAGCAACTGCTGCAAGTAACACTGACAGAGGCGGTAATGCAGCCGTTGCGGCCGCTCGACCTCTCTCTGGGCATCGGCATGACGATGAAAGCGGATTTGCTCCGCGGCATGCATGGAGGCTGCGCTGTACTCCCCCCGCCCCCAAAGGCCGGCGTAGTCTCGCAACAGATTGCCGGGGGTGGAGCGCCCCAGCCAATAACTCAACAACGCGATTTCCAGAACTAACACCGGCAACCCATAGGCAAAATCCAGGCTGAACAGCAGTACGGTTTCGAGACACAGGGACAGGAAAAGCCAAGCGATGACCCGATCCCGGGTTGAGCCGGCTGCCGGCTGATAAGGCTGACTGTGAGGGCTAAACAGCAGCCGGCTGATGAACAGAGCGCTTACCAGCGCCAGAAACTTCATTGGCGCGCCTGCGCTAACTGCGCACGAAAACGATCCCAGTCAAACGCCGGTCCAGGATCCGTCTTGCGTCCGGGCGCGATGTCACTGTGACCCACAATGCGTGCATCGGTCAGCTGCGGGAAGCGCTGTTGCAACTGCAGCGTGACCGCTACCAGCGCGCGATACTGCGCATCGGTGTAGGGCTGCTCGTCGGTGCCCTCCAGCTCGATCCCGATGGAAAAGTCGTTACAGTTTGCCTGCCCCTCAAAACGGGAGCGGCCGGCATGCCAGGCCCGCAACTCCAGCGGCACAAACTGAATCAGGGCACCGCTGCGCTCAATCAGCAGGTGCGCCGACACCTCCATGCCTTCGATGTTGCGAAAGTATGGATGGGCATGCCAATCGAGGCGGTTACAAAAAAACTGCTCGACACATCCAGTGCCAAACTGTCCGGGCGGCAGGCTGATATTATGAAGAACCAGCAAGGAAACCTCGCACCCCGCCGGGCGCGTATTATGATTCGGGCTTGCCACAAAACGTGCACTGGAAAGCAGTCCTGCGGGCAGCGGCTTGGCTGTCGCCATCAATTACCCCTATTAGCAACATCCGGATTGGGCTAGAATTCTGCCTATATTAGCATCTCTCGCCTTTCCATTGCTGTTGCAGATCAAACACCTATGCTGACCCAACAAGACCTGAAAGATACCATCCGCGAAAGCGTTGCCCTGGCTCTGGCCGAGGATATCGGCGACGGCGACATTACCGCCCAACTGATACCGGCCACACAACCGGGTCACGCCCGCGTTATTACGCGCCAGCGCGCCGTTATCTGCGGTACCGACTGGGTTAATGAAGTCTTTCGCCAGGTCGACCCTCAGGTTCAACTCACCTGGCACGTGCATGACGAACAGAGCGTGGAACCCGACCAGCTGCTGTTTGAAGCCAAAGGCGCCGCCCGCTCGCTGCTGACTGCCGAACGTGCCGCCCTGAACTTCCTGCAGACCCTCTCAGGCACCGCCACCATCAGCCGCCACTATGCGGACCTGGTCAAGGACACCGGCGTGCGCCTGCTGGACACCCGCAAAACATTGCCGGGACTGCGCAAAGCACAGAAATACGCCGTCACCTGCGGTGGCTGTTTCAACCATCGCATCGGCCTGTACGACGCCTTCCTGATCAAGGAAAACCATATCCTGGCCTGTGGCGGCATAGACGCAGCCATCCGCACCGCCCGCACCAATGAGCCCGGCAAGCCCGTGGAGCTCGAAGTGGAAACCCTGGCACAGCTGGATGAAGCACTTAATGCCGGTGCCGATATCGTCATGCTGGACAACTTCAGCCTGGACGACATGCGCACGGCCGTTAAAACCACCGCCGGCAAGGCCAAACTCGAAGCCTCCGGCGGAATCAGCGAAGCAACCCTGAGGCCCATCGCCGAAACCGGCGTAGACTATATATCCATCGGCGCCCTGACAAAACACTGCCAGGCCGTGGATCTGTCCATGCGGCTGGTTTAAATACCGGATAGTTCAGAAACATGCTGAAAAAATAAAAAAGGGCGTACTGATAAGTGCGCCCTTTTTTGATCTGAATCAAATAATTAATTCCTGGCATTAAGAGCTGCTCGCGAAATACCACTGAAAACAGACCGAGCCGAATACTTAGGGCTTGCAGGACGCCTTGCCAATTAAATTCCAGTCCTCGCTCTGACGGATTTTATCCAGATCGTAGACTTCCACCGAGGTCTCGGTAATTCCCTGGCTTAGCAATAGCGCGCAAACATCCAGCGCCGCGGCATCCTTCGGCGCCCCATCAGCCAGCATACCCACCGCCAGTATGGCCCCATCCTGCCACCAGACCGGACGCGCTGGAAAGCGGGCGTCCTTGGCCAGCTGCGCTTCCACTGCAGCACGCACGCTCTCGGGCACGGGTTCAGCCTGCCGATTAAGATACAGGGTTACGCCGACGGACAACGCAATAAGTACAAGCAGAATTATTCTTTTCATAGCGATCAAGTCTGCCCCAGCAGCTCTTGGGACGATAGTATACTTTGGTAACGCCAAGCCAAGTGCACAAAACCTACCCAAGCAAGGCCATCAAGAAAACAGACAAAGGGATTAGCGACTCCAGCGATTAAAAACCCAACACCAGGCAACGTCTGTCAAAACCTATTCCTTGGAGCCTGCAATAAAGAAAGAGCCCCGGCCTATGCCGGGGCTCTTTCTTGGGGGCAATTTCCTATTTTACTATGATCTAGCGACATTCGTTCGGAACAAATCGCGGATCAACACCAACACCTACGCCCAAAGCTACCGGCACTGCAGCTCCAAAGTTCGTGGTTGCTGTCACGTTTGTTTCAGATACACACGCCCAATCAATCGTGCCGGCAGTACCCGCGAGTAAAGCAGCTCCAAGCTGCGTAGCATCTCCAGGCAGAGGTCCGGTTCGAACGAAAGGAGTCAACGTAAGGTTGAGACCGGCCGCTCCCAGACCAGTAGCAGCACCATCGTAAAGAATCGTAATCACACCCGTAGCTGTATTTACCTGTACAGATTGAACATATTTACTCGAAGCACCAGTATTAGTTGCTTGGGCGTTCCAACTCGTCGCCGCGTTCAAGAGCTCGTTAACGGTGGTACCTTCTGTCGCAACCATCACCTGTGCATCCGCGGCAATACTCAAGCCTTCCGTGACACGCGAGCGCGTCACGTAATCACGGTAAGCCGGCAGCGCGATGGCCGCCAGAATACCGATGATCGCGATAACGATCATCAATTCGATCAGGGTAAAGCCTTTTTGCCCTGTTCTGACTGTTCTGTTCATTTTGTGTTTCTCCAGCGAGTTTTCCATTTTATGAGTCTCCATGATCAGGCAGTTCTACCCAATCAGCCCTGTGACAAAGGGCAGCTTGATCCAATCTGACGACGATATAGCATTGCACTAAATCGTATCATATCTATTACACTCCAGTGACCAAGGATCAGTATAGTCTGCATTTTCAAAGAGTCACGCAAGTGCTATGTTACATCCTGATCGAGTTCAAACATCGGACGGTTCAATTCGGGAGTCAAGGTGAACGCTTTTCAACCCCTCAGCGGTCTCGCCAAGCGACTGGTAAATGATGGTGTATTTTCTGCCGAAGTTGCGGTCGACGCGATCGCCCAGGCACGGGCGGCACAAAAACCCTTTATCAGCCATATCATCGAAAAGCGCCTGGTCAGCGCACACCGCGCCGCCTGCGCCGCCTCCGACGAGTTTGGACTCCCGCTGCTGGACCTTGATGTTATCGCCCGCGAAGCACTGCCCCAGGGGCTGGTGTCGGAAGCACTCATCAGCAAGCACCATGCGCTACCGCTGATGAAGCGTGAAAACCGGCTCTTTATCGCCATCGCCGACCCCACCAATATCCAGGCGCTGGACGAGATAAAATTTCATACGGGCACCACCACCGAAGGCGTGATTGTCGAGGAAGACAAACTGCGCCGGCTGATCGACGCCTTCCTGGATAACCAGCACAGCGCGCTGGACGACCTGGCCGACTCCGACCTCGACAACCTCGACGTCGGCGAAGGCCAGCAAGTCGAGTCCGCCGAAACTGCAGAAGAAGCCGCCAACGACGCTCCTATCGTGCGCTTCGTGAACAAGATACTGCTGGATGCCATCAAGAATGGCGCCTCGGATATCCATTTCGAGCCCTATGAGAAGCACTACCGCATCCGTAGCCGTATCGACGGAATTTTGCAGGAAGTGGCCAAGCCCCCAGCCAACCTGGCGCCGCGCCTGGCCGCGCGCCTGAAAGTCATGTCGCGCATGGATATTTCCGAGCGCCGCATGCCCCAGGATGGACGCATCAAGATGAAGATCTCGGCCAAACGGGCCATCGACTTTCGCGTCAACAGCCTGCCGACCCTGTGGGGGGAAAAAATCGTACTGCGTATCCTGGACCCTGCCAGCGCCAAGATGGGGGTCGATGCACTGGGCTTTGAGCCGGACCAGAAAGAGGTCTTTCTCGCCACCCTGACCAAACCCCAGGGGATGGTCCTGGTAACCGGCCCCACCGGCAGCGGCAAGACGGTGACACTCTATACCGGCCTCAATATTCTCAATGATGAAGAACGCAATATTTCCACCGCCGAGGATCCGGTGGAGATTAACATGGAAGGCATCAACCAGGTGCATGTCAACGTCAAGGTCGGCCTGACCTTTGCCGAAGCGCTGCGCGCCTTTTTGCGCCAGGACCCTGATGTTGTCATGGTCGGCGAGATTCGAGACCTGGAAACCGCCGAGATCGGCATCAAGGCCGCCCAGACGGGCCACATGGTGCTCTCGACGCTGCACACTAACAGCTCGCCCGAAACCCTGACCCGCCTGCGCAACATGGGCGTGCCGGCGTTCAATATCGCCACCTCCGTCACGCTGATTATCGCCCAGCGCCTGGCACGACGCCTGTGTGAATCCTGCAAGCGCCCGGCCGATATTCCCGAGGCCGCCCTGCTCGCAGAAGGCTTCACCCAGGAGCAGCTGGAAAATACTACACTCTTTGAAGCCAACCCCGAAGGTTGCCCGAAATGCAACCGGGGCTACAAGGGCCGCGTCGGGATTTACGAGATGCTGCCGATGAGTTCAGAGGTCGCTAACGTGATCATGAATAACGGCAACTCGCTTGATATCCTGCGCGTGGCACAGGCAGACGGCTTTCGCACCTTGCGCGGGTCCGGCCTGATCAAGGTTGCGAGAGGCCTTACCAGCCTCGAAGAAATGAACCGGGTTATCGTTACCTGAGCGTAAGTCATTACAGGGATTACTATGGCCACGAAAGAAATCAAACTGCAGACCTTTGTCTGGCAGGGGCGTGACAAAAGCGGCAACGTCACCAAAGGCAAGCTCGATGCGGCCAATGTTGCCACGGCCAAGGCCCAGCTTCGGCGCCAGGGCATTACACCCAAGAAAGTCGCCAAGGAAAGCATCTCCATTTTCAGCAACCGCTCCAAGGCGATCAAGCCACTTGATATCGCCTTTTTCACGCGCCAGATGGCGACGATGCTGAAATCTGGTGTTCCTCTGATCCAAGCGCTAGAGATCGTTGCCGGGGGCTCGGAGAAAGACAAACTCAAAAAAATGCTCTACGACATTCGCAACGATGTCAGCGGTGGATCTGACTTTTCCACGGCACTGTCCAAGTTCCCCATTTTCTTTGATGACCTGTACTGCAACCTGGTCAAGGCCGGAGAACAGTCGGGTGCACTCGATGCCATGCTCGACCGCATAGCCACCTACAAGGAAAAGGTCGAGGCCCTGAAAGCAAAAATCCGCAAGGCAATGACCTACCCGGCGGCGGTAATCATCGTCGGTATTATTGTCACCGCTATACTGCTGGTTAAGGTCGTACCCGTTTTTGACGACGTGTTCAGTAGTTTTGGCGCAGATCTGCCGGCATTTACTCGCTTCGTGGTCAACCTGTCGGAATCTGCACAAAAATGGTGGTTTGTAGTACTGCTTGGCATCGCGCTATTCGGCTACCTGTTTCAGAGCACCCATCGCAAGTCGGAGAAATTTCGTGATTTCGTCGACCGCGCGGTGCTTAAAATCCCGGTACTGGGTACGATACTGCACAAGGCGGCCATCGCCCGCTTCGCACGCACACTGGCCACGACCTTTGCCGCTGGCGTGCCGTTGGTCGAGGCTCTGGATTCCGCTGCAGGCGCCGTTGGCAACGTGGTCTATCGCAACGCGGTTATTCAGATCCGTAACGGCGTATCGACTGGACAATCGCTTGTGAATGCAGTCCAGATGACCGGCATCTTCCCCAACATGACCATACAGATGATCGGTATCGGTGAGGAAGCCGGCTCGCTGGAAATGATGCTCGACAAGGTCGCGGCCTTTTACGAGCAAGAGGTGGATAATGCAGTGGATTCCCTGTCCAGCCTGATGGAACCCTTGATCATGGCGGTACTCGGCGTTCTGGTGGGCGGTCTGGTTATCGCCATGTATCTGCCCATCTTCCAGCTGGGTAACGTTTTGTAGGAGACTGTGGGAGCGCTCTCTATGGGCGAATAAAGCTTTCGACACCTTCGGGCTCGCCCGAAGACCGGGCTCCCACAACGAACCGCAGCCTGCCGTCACCATCCAACAATCTCGACCCCAGACTGAATCAATACATGTATTTCGAATTTATGGCAGACGCCCCGCTGATTGCGATCGTTTTTACCTTTGTGGTGGCGCTGCTCGTAGGCAGCTTCCTGAATGTGGTTATTCACCGCCTGCCCCTGATGATGGAGCGGGAGTGGCAAGCCATGGCGACAGATACAGGCTCACATAGCGAGGAGCCGGCCAGCGAGGCTTTCAACCTGGCCGTACCGGCATCGCGCTGCCCCCATTGCCAGCATCGTATCCGCTGGTACGAGAACATTCCGCTGATAAGCTACCTGGCATTAGGGGGCAAATGCTCGGCCTGTTCAGCACCGATATCGATACGTTACCCGATGGTCGAGCTGCTCACCGCCCTGGTCAGCAGCTATGTCATCTGGCATTTCGGCTTCAACTCCACGGGCTTCAGCCTGGTCGCATTAAGCTGGGCCCTGATTGTACTGACGTTCATTGACGTTGATCACCAACTGCTGCCGGATCGCATAACACTGCCGCTCATCTGGCTTGGGCTCATCATAAACAGCTTCACGCTCTTTACGACCCTGGAATCCGCCCTCTGGGGTGCTGTGGTCGGCTACCTGGCGCTCTGGTCCATCTACTGGCTGTTCAAGCTCATGACCGGCAAGGAAGGCATGGGCTATGGCGACTTCAAGCTGCTGGCGGCGCTCGGCGCCTGGTGCGGCGTTGAACAGCTGCCACTGATCATCCTGCTATCCTCGGTTGTGGGCATTCTGCTCGCAATGGCGCTCATACTGCTGCGCAAGCACCAGGTCGCCAATCCCCTGCCCTTTGGACCCTACCTTGCTATCGCAGGCTGGGTCGCCATTATCTGGGGCCGTCCGATTACCGAAGCCTATCTGCAGCTGTTCAGCATCTAGTGTACTGTTGCACTCTTGGTGATGTTTTAGAACGCGCTCATTTTTTCGCCAGTCAAGGCGTGAGGCGGAGTCATAGTAGGGCTATGGCGACAACGAACAACCCAGGATGACGGAAAAAAGAGGCCATTATAAGGTTCATATAGGCTGCAACAGTACACTCGTTCATCGGTCTCGCTGAAAGCAGCAGGAGATATTAAGCATGTTTGTTGCGGGTTTGACCGGCGGCATCGGCAGTGGCAAAAGCGCTGTCGCCAATCTGCTGCAGGAGCAAGGCATCGTTGCGGTTGATGCCGATCAGGTTGCGCGGGACGTTGTCTTGCCGGGAGAACCTGCGCTGGCGCAGATCGCTCAGCATTTTGGCACGGACATACTGCTGCCCGATGGCACGCTGGACCGGACCCAGCTGCGCCAAATCGTGTTCGCTGACCCGAAGGCCCGCCTGTGGCTGGAAGCGCTGCTGCACCCGCTGATCCGGGAGCGTATCCAGGCATCGCTGCACGCCGCAACGTCGCCCTACAGCCTGCTGGTATCACCGCTGTTACTTGAGACCGATCAGCACAGCCTGGTGAATCACGTCATCGTGGTGGACGTACCTGAGGAGACCCAGCTGCAACGTACCGTCGAGCGTGATCAGAACAGCCCGGATCAGGTAAAGCGCATCATGGCGGCGCAAATCGACCGCCAATCCAGACTTGCCAGAGCCGACAGCATCATCGACAATTCAGGCAACCTTCAATCCCTGCGCACCGCCACCCTGCAGTTACATCAGACCTTACTGCAGCTGGCGCAAGACCTGAGAGATTCATGACTACCAGCCAGACCAAGACCAGCAGCAAGACAAAGACCATCAAGTGCCCGCAGTGCGGCAAGCCCAGCGAATGGAGCCCCGCCAACAGCTACCGCCCCTTCTGCAGCGAACGCTGCAAGCTGATTGATCTGGGCACCTGGGCAAATGAAGAGTACCGCATCCCTACGGCGCCATCGGAGGATGATTACAGTACAGGCATGGATGACGACGAACGCCCGCATACGCCTACGCGGCACTGAAAAGCGGTATCAGGTAAGAAGCTGTCCGACCGGCTCAGCCCCACCAGGCGCTGATGGCCGCCACGCCCTGGGCCCCATGGACCCAGGCATCGCCCAGATCACTTTCGCCCAATCCGCCCAGCGCATACACTGGTAGCGTCGCATCGCTGCACAGACGCGCAAACCCCGGCCAGCCAAGTGACGTGGCTTGGGGGTGTGAGCGCGTCGGCGCAAGCGGAGACAGCGTCACGAAATCCAGCCCCAGCGCAGCCGCACGTGCCAGTTCGGAGTCGTCATGACAGGATGCGCTGAGCCACTCCCCCTGAAAGGCGTCTCGTGCATCCAGACGCGCCAATCGATGACGATTGAGGTGCAATGCACGAGCCCCGAGACTGTTCGCCAGCGCCAGCTCGCAATTCACGGCAAGCGTGGCGCCGGCAGCATCACACAGGGGCAACAGCTGCCGGTACAGGTCGCAAAAGTCGGATTCCGATAGTGCCGGCGCCCGCAGCATTACCCAGCGCAGCCCGAGCGCCAGCGCACGCTGCGTGCACGCAAGGTACTGTGCCATATCCGCCGCTTCGCCGGTAATCAACATGCGGGCGGGCAGTCTCGCGGCCGCCAGAATAGGCTGGTTGGCGGCCGGAAAACGGTAACCGGACAGCTCATCCAGACTCACCCAGCGCACCGGCTGACCTTCGCGCCCGTGGGCCTCACCGTCAAACTGATCCACGACAAACACGTCCAGCAGTACCGACTTGTCGGCATAGTGGTGCGGTATTTGAATCAGCGGGCGCGCGCCACGTACACGAATACCCAGCTCTTCATGCAGTTCGCGATCCAGCGCATCAGGCACCGCCTCACCGGCCTCGACCTTGCCCCCGGGGAACTCCCAGAGCCCGCCCTGGTGCTTGTCATCGGGCCTGCGGGCCAGCAGAACGCGCTTGTCCCGGTCCAGGATAACGGCAGCGGCAACGTGAATCAGTCGATGTTTTGTATTGCTCATGCAGGAAGTCTTCGAGATACACGCGTGCCAGGCGCCCCAGGACGGGCAACCCGGCACACGATGGTCAGGAGTTAGCTGCGGTAATCCGCATTGATACGTACATACTCTTCAGAGAAGTCCGTCGTCCAGACGGTTTCACATGCATCCCCCCGGTCCAGCACCACGCGGATCAGGATATCCTCCTGCTGCATGACGCGCTGCCCGGCAGCTTCGGTGTAGCCTGGGGAGCGACCGCCATTCTCGACAATGCACACATCGCCCAGGTAAAGGCGCAGCGCATCAAGATCGAGGTCCTGGATACCCGCGCGGCCAACGGCTGCCAGAATACGGCCCCAGTTTGGATCACTGGCAAAGAGTGCCGTTTTCACCAGCGGCGAATGCGCGATGGTATAGGCGGTCTGCAATGCTTCGGCGCTGGTGCGCGCACCCTCTACCTGCACAGTGACAAACTTGGTCGCCCCCTCACCATCGCGCACGATGGCATGGGACAACTCCAGCAATACCGACTCCACCGCCGAGGTGAACTGCGCCAGCAACTCTGCATCATCCTCATTGACAACGACACCGCTCTGCCCCGTCGCGATCAGCATGCAGCTGTCGTTGGTCGAGGTATCGCCATCAATGGTAATGCGGTTAAACGACTTGTCGGCTGCGGCTGCAAGAATCCGCTGCAGCAGGGGTGCGGCTACGCCAGCATCCGTGCCTATATAGGCCAGCATGGTAGCCATATTTGGCATGATCATGCCGGCACCCTTGGAAATACCGGTCAGGCTCACGGTTTTGCCCTGGTATTCGAACTGGCACGAGGCCGCCTTGGGCCGCGTATCAGTGGTCATAATACCGCTGGCCGCGTCTTCCCAGCCGTTTTCATCCAGAGCGTCCAGTGCCGCCGGCAAGGTTTCTACGATCTTGTCGACCGGCAGCTTTTCACCGATGACACCGGTTGAAAACGGCAGTACCCGCTCAATCGGCTCGGACACCAGCTGCGCCAGTGCCGCGCAGCACTGGGTCGCATCCTGCATGCCCTCGGCGCCGGTACCGGCGTTGGCATTACCGGTATTGGTCAGCAGGTAACGCGGCGCACAGGCCAGATGGCGTTTGGCAATCTGCACCGGTGCGGCACAAAATGCATTGAGGGTAAAGACGCCGGCAACGGTGGCGCCCTCGCACAGCTCCATCACGACCAGATCCCTGCGACCTGGTTTTTTGATGCCCGCCGAAGCGGTGCCAATACGCATGCCCCTGATCGGGTGCAGTACGGGTAAGGTTCCGGGACCTACAGCCATAACCTTTTAATCCTCAATAGATGCCGCCCGGGCAGTACCACGGGGCTGAAACCTCAGCCGGGTACCGCCTGCTGCCAGCGGCCTTAGCTTAATTGACCGTGACACTGCTTGTACTTTTTGCCCGAACCGCAGGGGCAGGGATCATTGCGTCCGACCTTGGGCGCTTCACGCACAAAGGTCTCAACCTGGGCATCATCACCCTGTGCCACGGCGCGGGTGTCTTGCGCCGCCGCCTGAGATTCCGCCTCCTCATGCATGGCGCTGCTCGCATCATGCTGATAGTTCATCTGCTGACGCTCTGCCTGCTCGCGGCGCTTCTGCTCGACAACCTCGACCTCTTCAGGCTGGCGCACCTGTACATGGCTCAGCACCTTGATCAGGTCGCGCTTGATATTCTCAAGCAGCTCCTGGAACAGCTGGAAGGCTTCGCGCTTGTACTCCTGCTTCGGGTTTTTCTGCGCATAACCGCGCAGATGAATACCCTGGCGCAGCTGATCCATGGTTTGCAGGTGCTCCTTCCACAGAGTGTCGAGTACCTGCAGCATGACCTGCTTCTCAAAGGTGCGCATACCCTCTGCCCCCACCAGCGCCTCCTTCTGCGCATAGCTTTCGCTGATGGCAGAGGTGATTTTCTCGCGCAGGCCCTCTTCATGCAGGCTGTCGTCTTCGTCCAGCCACTGCTGCAACGGCAGCTCTATGGCAAATTCGGCTTGCAGGGCCTTCTCCAGCCCCTCGATATCCCACTGTTCGGCAAGGCTTTGCGGCGCGATGTATTCGCTGATGGCGTTATCAACCACTTCAGCGCGCACTTCTGCCACGATATCGGAGATATCGTCACTGGCCATCAGTTCATTGCGCTGACGGTAGATTACGCTGCGCTGGTCGTTTGCCACATCATCGTATTCGAGCAGCGATTTGCGGATATCGAAGTTGCGGCCTTCCACCTTGCGCTGTGCCTTCTCAATGGCATTGCTGACCATTTTGTGCTCGATAGCCTCTCCCCGCTCCATGCCCAGCGCCTGCATGAACTGGCGTACCCGCTCGGAAGCAAAAATACGCATCAGGTCATCTTCCAGCGACAGGAAGAAGCGCGACGACCCCGGATCACCCTGGCGACCGGCGCGACCACGCAGCTGGTTGTCGATACGACGCGACTCGTGGCGTTCGGTGCCCAGAATGTGCAGGCCGCCCGCCGCTACCACCTGGTCGTGACGCGCCTGCCAGGCTGCCTTCGCCGCCGCCACTTGCTCGTCGGTCGGGTTGTCCAGCGCAGCGAGTTCCGCCTCCAGCTTGCCACCGAGCATGATATCGGTACCACGCCCCGCCATGTTGGTGGCGATCGTCACGGCGCCCGGGCGCCCGGCATCGGCAATGATGCCGGCTTCCATGACATGGTTCTTGGCATTGAGCACGCTGTGCTTGAGGTGCTGCTTGTTGAGCAGGGTCGAGATCAGCTCCGAGGACTCGATCGAAGCCGTACCCACCAGCACCGGCTGGCCTTTTTCCTGGCACGACTTGATCTCGTCGATAATGGCTTCGTACTTCTCTTCCATGGTCAGGAAGACGATATCGTTCTGGTCCACCCGGGAGACTGCTCGGTTGGTCGGAATAACGACCACATCGAGGCCGTAAATCTGGCGCAGCTCGAAAGCCTCTGTATCGGCGGTGCCGGTCATGCCGGACAACTTGCTGTACAGGCGGAAGTAATTCTGGAAAGTCGTGGAGGCCAGGGTCTGGCTTTCAAGCTGAACCTGAACACCCTCCTTCGCTTCAACCGCCTGGTGCAACCCTTCGGACCAGCGCCGCCCCGGCATGATGCGCCCGGTGTGCTCGTCGACGATCACGACCTGATTGTCCTGCACGATGTAATCAATATCGCGCTGAAACAGGTTGTGCGCCCGCAGCGCCGCCAGCACATGGTGCAGCAGGCTCAGGTTGCTCGGCGCATAGAGGCTTTCACCCTCACCCAGCAGACCGTTGCTGACCAATATTTCCTCAACCCGCTGATGGCCGGCTTCGGTCAACTCAACGCTGCGGTTTTTCTCGTCGACCACGAAGTGCTCGTTGATAACCTGCGTATCGTCCTTGGGATCGATCTCGCCTTCAAAGCGCTTGAGCTCGGGTATCAGGGTATTGATCTTGCGGTACATCGCTGAGCTGTCTTCGGCGGGACCAGAGATAATCAGCGGAGTACGGGCCTCGTCGATCAGGATGGAGTCAACCTCATCGACCACGGCGAAATTGAACGCGCGCTGTACCTTGTCGGCCAGGCTGAAGGCCATATTGTCGCGCAGGTAGTCAAAGCCGAATTCATTGTTGGTGCCGTAGGTGATGTCGCTCGCGTAGGCCGCACGCTTGACCTGCTGATCCTGACCCGACAGCACCACACCGACACTCAGACCCAGTCCTTCATAGAGCGGGCGCATCCAGTCCGCATCGCGCCGTGCCAGGTAGTCATTGACGGTAACCACGTGCACGCCCTCGCCATCGAGCGCATTGAGGTAAACCGCCAGCGTTGCCACCAGGGTTTTACCTTCACCGGTGCGCATTTCGGCGACTTTGCCTTCATGCAGGGCGATACCACCGACCATCTGCACATCGAAGTGGCGCAGCCCCAAAGTACGCTTGGAGACTTCGCGTACCACGGCAAAGGCTTCCGGCAGCAGCGAATCGAGCGTTTCGCCCTGCTCAAGGCGCTGCCGAAAAGCAGCGGTTTGTCCGCGCAGCGCCTCGTCACTGAGCTTTTCTATTTCGGGCTCAAGCGCGTTGATTTGTTCGACGATCTTGCCCATGCGCTTGAGTTCCCGGTCGTTCTTGCTCCCGAAAACCTTCTTCAATAGTGATGTCAGCATAATCCGAATTTCAACCAGTTGAATACAAAGACTTTTACGCGCGTGCCACGAAAAAACAACTCGACATTCTACCCATATTGGGGCGCCGAGTAGAATTTTAAACGTAATTATTTTCCGGCATGACAGAAACCCGTCCGCCTGAACGCAATCAGGCCGGGCAAACGCCCGGCCTGATTGCACAAAGATCAATGAGACTGCATACAAATCAGACGGTTTGGGTGGCCTTGACGAAGGCGATCGGCGCCTTGGCATCGTCCTCTTCGAAGGTCACGAGTTCCCAGGCATCCTTGGTTTCCAGCAGTTTGCGCACCAACATATTGTTCAAATAATGACCGGACTTGTGACCGATAAACTCACCGATCAGGCTTTTGCCTGCCAGGTAAAGATCCCCTACCGCGTCCAGAATCTTGTGCTTGACGAACTCGTCCTCGTAACGCAATCCCTCGGTGTTCAGAATACGGTGGTCATCCACCACAATCGCATTGTCGAAACTGCCCCCCAGGACCAGGTTCTTCGAACGCAGGTACTCGATATCGCGCATAAAACCGAAGGTACGGGCCCGGCTGACTTCACGCACGAAGTTGGTGCTGGAAAAATCCAGACAGGCCTCCATGTCGCGATCACTGAAGGCGGGATGATCGAATTCGATGGTAAAACCCACCTTGAAGCCGTCAAATGGCTTGAAGGTCGCTACCTTGTCGTCGGCGGTAAAACTGATCTCGCGCGTGATACGGATAAACTGCTTGGGCGCTTCCTGCTCCTGAATGCCAGCGGACTGGATCAGGAATACAAAGGGCGCAGCACTGCCATCCATGATCGGCACTTCTTCGGCACTCAGCTCCACATAGGCGTTGTCGATGCCAAGCCCCGCCAGAGCCGACATCAGATGCTCGACAGTTGCCACCCGGGCACCGCCAGCTGACAGGTTACTCGACAGCGTGGTATCCACCACCAGCTCGGCTCGAGCCGGGATCTCCACGACAGGGTCCAGATCGACCCGCCGAAAAACGATACCCGTATCCACCGGTGCGGGCTTGAGTGTCAGGTACACTTTCTGTCCGGTGTGCAGCCCGATCCCCGTCGCCTTGATGCTGTTCTTCAAAGTACGCTGTCTGATCATGCTCGTAGTCACACCAGGTTCCGCCCGCAGAGGCGGCGAATAGTATCAAAGGTGAGTCGAGCGAAGCAAACCAGGTCCGGCCTGGCCAGGTCCGGCGCGGCTAGGTCCGGCCTGGCCCGGCCCGGCCGGCAGCACCCGGCGCGGCATGCCCGCCCTCTCACCCGAATACGCCGCATCAGTCCGCCTGACGGCGCAGGAATGTCGGAATATCCAGTGCGCCGTATTCAGCCTGCGCGTTGTTGCCACCCTGACGCAAAGAACCACGCGAGGGTTTTTCTGCATCGGCGGGAGCCGCCGGCTCATCCAGCATGGCCTCCTGGCGCTTGCGACGCAGCACAGTCGGCAGTTCGATTTCCTGCATGTTCAGGGCACCATCGGGCTTGTAGTTGCTGTTGTTGCTGACCACCCGGATTTCCTCGGCACGCTTGTCCAGCCCCGTCGCAACCACGGTGACCTTGAGGTCGTCGGTCATTTCGGGATCGATAACAGTACCCACCACGATAGTGGCGTTGTCGGACGCATATTCCTCGACGATGTTACCGACTTCGGTAAATTCGCCCAGGCTCAGGTCCAGACCCGCGGTAATGTTTACCAGAATGCCGCTGGCGCCCTTCAGATCGACATCTTCCAGCAACGGGCTCTTGATAGCCGCTTCTGCCGCCAGCGTGGCCCGATCTTCGCCGCGGGCAATCCCGGTGCCCATCATCGCCATGCCCATTTCAGCCATGACCGTACGCACGTCGGCAAAGTCGACGTTGATCATGCCAGGGCGGGTGATCAGGTCCGCGATGCCCTGTACGGCACCCTTGAGCACATCATTCGCCGAATTGAAGGCGTTCAGCAGACTGCAGTTGCGTCCCAGCACCTGCATCAGCTTTTCATTGGGGATGATAATCAGGGAGTCGACCGACTCACGCAGTTCACGAATGCCCTCTTCGGCAATCTTCATGCGCTTGCGACCTTCAAACGGGAACGGCTTGGTCACGACCGCCACGGTCAAAATGCCCAGCTCGCGCGCCACTTCCGCCACGATGGGTGCGGCCCCGGTACCGGTGCCACCGCCCATGCCGGCGGTGATGAACACCATATCGGCACCACGAATCATTTCGGCGATCCGCTCGCGGTCCTCGATCGCCGCCTGACGACCGACTTCCGGGTTGGCGCCGGCGCCAAGCCCCTTGGTTAACTCATTGCCAATCTGCAGCACAGAGCGTGAAGCGGAGTTGCTTAACGCCTGGGCATCCGTGTTGGCACAGATAAAATCGACACCGTCAACGTCGCTGTTCAGCATGTGATGAACGGCATTACCGCCGCCACCGCCAACACCGACAACCTTGATTATTGCGCTTTGTGGTACGTTTTCGAGTAATTCAAACATATCCCCTTCCTCCGTTATAGCGCCTGCCTACTACATTCCGGCACCGTCAAAAACTAAAAATCGCCATGCTGAGGCCGTCGAAACGCCTCAGAAATTCCCTTGAAACCATGTTTTCATGCGGCCCAGCATCGACCCCACACTAGGTAATGCGGGCATTTCGATCGAGCCGCGCCGTGCCGGTAGCTCCTGCATCGAACTGCGGGCCGACAGTGCCGGCAACTTGTTCGTGGGCGCCCGGTACTGGTGCTCCTGACGGGCGTAATGCAAAAGGCCTGTTCCGGTGGCATAGATCGGATTTTTCAGCACATCTTCCATGCCGAAAACACCACTGGGCACTGCCAGACGCACCGGCATATGGAAAATTTCTTCGGCCAGTTCCACCGCGCCTTCCATCTTGGCGCTGCCGCCGGTCATGACCAGCCCCGCCGCAACCAGGTCCTCAAAACCACTGCGTCGCAACTCGGTCTGGATCAGTGAGAACAACTCGTCGTAGCGGGGCTCCACCACTTCGGCCAACGCCTGGCGTGATAAATCCCGTGCTGGACGATCCCCCACACTCGGCACCTTGATGGTTTCGTTCACGCCCGCCAGCTGGGCCAGCGCGCAGGCGTACTTGATCTTGATCTGCTCGGCATGGGGCGTCGGGGTGCGCAGCGCCATGGCAATGTCGTTGGTGACCTGGTCGCCTGCGATCGGAATCACCGCCGTATGCCGAATGGCACCGCCGATGAAGATCGCGATATCGGTGGTACCACCGCCAATGTCCACCATGCAGACACCCAGCTCCTTCTCGTCATCGGTAAGCACGGCATAGCTGGAAGCCAGCTGCTCGAGCACCACATGATCGACTTCCAGCCCGCAACGACGAATACACTTCTCGATATTCTGCACCGCGTTAATCGCGCCACTCACCAGGTGTACCCGGGCTTCAAGGCGCACGCCGGACATGCCAAGCGGCTCTCGAATGCCTTCCTGGTTATCGATCAGGTATTCCTGCGGCAGAATGTGCAGAATCTTCTGATCCGCCGGAATCGCCACCGCCCGGGCGGCATCGATGACCCGTTCCAGGTCATGCTCGGTCACTTCCCGGTCCTTGACCGCGACGATCCCGTGGGAGTTCATGCTGCTGATGTGACTGCCCGCAATGCCCACGGTAACCGAGTGGATCTTGCAGCCGGCCATCAGCTCCGCTTCTTCCACCGCCCGCTGAATCGAGCTGACGGTGGATTCAATGTTCACCACCACGCCACGCTTGAGACCGCGGGAAGGCTGGGAGCCGACGCCGATAATTTCAATGCGCCCCTCGGGGCCAACCTCACCCACCAGGCAAACCACCTTGGAAGTGCCAATATCGAGCACCACGATCATGTTGCTGTCAGACATAGTTCTAACCCGCTTTCTCGTCTGTATCCGGACTGGGCCGCCATTTGACGGCCACACCGTTGGTATACCGAATATCTACCTGTTCGATCTGCGCCGCGTGCTCTGCGAGCCCCTGGCGGTAGATCTGAATAAATCGTGCCAGCCGCTCGGTAACCCGCTCGCGCCCCACGACCACCCGCATGCCATTGTCCAGCTCCAGTGTCCAGGCGCCCCGCGCCTCCAGTGACAGGCCACTGAGCTTAAGCCCCGCCCCCTGAAACATGCGGTTAAGGTCATGAAACTGCGCCATCACCCGACCGGTATCACTGGCCGGCCCGTTAAGCCGCGGCAGCGTGGCGTACTCGGGCTTCAGTTCGGGCCAGAAAATATCACCCTCGTGATTCAGCAGTCCCTTGTCGCCCCAGCGCGCCACCGGCACTTCCTCATCGATATGCACCTCAATCGCGGGCGGCCAGTCACGCCGAATCTTGGCACCGTGGACCCAGGGCTCATCCAGCAGCCGATCCCGCACCCCGGCCAGATCCAGCTGCAGCAGCGGCGCATTGAGGCCGGCTCCCAAACGCTGGGCCAGCTCCGCCTTGTTCAGGTGACGCGCATCACCAAGCACTCGCACCTCGGTCACGGGCTGGTCCAGCCAGCGCCACACCTGCTGGACCAGTGCACTGCAGAGCGCGACAAAGATCGCCAGCGATACCAGCACCAGCACCGTTCGAATCAGCCCGTTCCCCACCACGCCCGCAGGCACAGAAGCGGATGCAGCCGCGTTCGACACCGGCACTGCCGATGCCTTTCGCGCTGACAACATCGCTGTCACGCAGCGCCCCGCAGAATCCGCACAACCAGCTCCTCGAAACTGATGCCCGCGCGCTGTGCCGCCATCGGGACCAGGCTGTGGTCTGTCATGCCCGGCGCAGTATTGACCTCCAGCAGCTGGAACTGGCCGTCCGCATTCTGCATTACGTCGATGCGCCCCCAGCCACGACATCCGATCACCGCAAATGCCTCGCACGCCAGCGCCTGCAATGCTGCACTCTGATTGTCATCCAGGCCGTGTTCGAACAGGTAAAGCGTGTCGTTGGCCTGGTACTTGGCGTCGTAGTCGTAAAACTCGTGCGGCGTTTCGAGGCGGATCACCGGCAGAGGTTCGCCATCCAGCACCGCCACGGTGAATTCGGCACCGGTCAGCCACTGCTCGGCGATCACGCTGCGGTCGTAGTGCTCTGCCTCTGCCAGGGCGGCCAGGAACTCGGCGCGATCGCGCACCTTGCTCATGCCGATGCTTGACCCCTCGTGCGCAGGTTTGACCATCACCGGGTAGCCCAGACGGCGCTCTGCCTCATCCAGCATTTGCGCCGAAGACAACACCGCAAACGGCGCCGTGGGCAGACCCGCGCCGACGAACAGCTGCTTGCTGCGCAGCTTGTCCATGCCCAGCGCCGAAGCCTCGACACCGCTGCCGGTATAGGGAATGCCGAGCATTTCCAGTACGCCCTGAATAACGCCGTCTTCGCCGCCGCGCCCGTGCAGTATCAGAAAGGCACGATCAATCGGCTGCGCCTGCAACTGCGTGACCGGACACAGGTCCTGCTGCTCGCCGTACAGATCAATGCCAAAGGCATCGACGCCGGCGCGGCCGAAGGCATTGAGCACCGCCGTGCCGCTGTTCAGCGAGACGGCGCGTTCTGCCGAATTGCCGCCCATAATGACCGCCACCCGCCCAAAAAGTGCGGCCTCGGCGGCAGAAACACGAAAGTTGGCAGCATTGACCATGTTTTCTCCCCCGTCAGTCATGGGTCAGGCTCAGTGATGTGAGTTCGTGGGCCAAGGCGGTAATGTTGCCGGCCCCCTGGGTCAGCAGCAGGTCACCGGGGCGCAAGATATCGCGCAGTACATCGGCTACCTGCTCGTTGTTCTCGATATAGACCGGATCGACCCGGCCACGCTGGCGGATACTGCGGCACAGGCTGCGGCTGTCGGCGCCGGTCACCGGCTCTTCGCCGGCGGCGTAAACCTCCATCAGCAACAGCGTGTCCACCTCGGTCAGTACCTGCACGAAGTCTTCATACAGGTCACGGGTACGGCTGTAACGGTGCGGCTGATAGATCATCACCAGCCGACGCTCAGGCCAGCCATCACGCACGGCGCGAATGGTGGCCTGCACTTCGCGCGGGTGATGGCCATAATCGTCCACCAGCATGGCGCTGCCGCCGTCCACCGGCAGCTCGCCGAGCACCTGAAAGCGACGGCCAACCCCCTCGAACCGCTCCAGCGCGCGGCAAATGGCCTCATCACCGATGCCTTCGTCCGTCGCCACCGCAATGGTCGCCAGCGCATTCAGCACGTTATGCCGTCCCGGCATGTTCAGGCAGATCTCAAGGTCGGCGTGCCCCTCGGGGCGCTGCACGCGAAAGCAGGTGCGCATGCCGCTCTGGGTCACGTCCAGCGCCCGGTAATCGGCGCCATCGTTGAAACCGTACGTCAGCATCGGGCGGCCGATGTCAGGAATGATTTCGCGCACCACCTCGTCATCGCTGCAGACTACCGCCAGGCCGTAAAACGGCAGATTGTGCAAAAAATCAACGAAGGTCTTCTTCAGGCGATTGAAGTCGCCTTCGTAGGTATCCATGTGGTCTGCATCAATATTGGTGACAATCGCCACCATGGGCTGCAGATGCAGGAAGGACGCATCGCTTTCATCGGCTTCGGCCACCAGGTAACGGCTACCACCCATTTTTGCATTCGTGCCGGCGCTGTTCAGGCGACCACCGATGACAAAGGTCGGGTCCAGGCCGCCCTCGGCCAGCACCGAAGCGATCAGGCTGGTGGTGGTGGTCTTTCCATGGGTACCGGCCACGGCAATACCGTGGCGATAGCGCATCAACTCGGCCAGCATTTCGGCGCGGGGTATTACCGGCACCCGGCGCTCCCTGGCTGCCATCACTTCAGGGTTCTGTTCATTCACCGCGGTGGAGGTCACCACCACGTCGGCCTGTTCGACATGCTCAGCCGCATGGCCGATAAAAATGCCGGCCCCCAGCGAAGCGAGGCGCTGCGTTGTGGCGGACGGGCGGATATCAGACCCGGTCACCCGGTAACCCTGGTTAAGCAGCACTTCGGCAATGCCACACATGCCCACACCGCCGATGCCGACAAAATGAATACTGCGAATACGCCGCATTTCAGGGACTTCAAACACTGTTGGGCTCTTCTGCATTACGGTACTCATTTCGTGATTTCCAGGCAGGTTGGCGTCACGTCGATGAACACTTGGCGTATCCGTGTCACCTCGGCCGGAACTTCAAACACTGTCGGGCTCTTCTGCATTACGGTACTCATTTCGTGATTTCCAGGCAGGTTGGCGTCACGTCGATGAACACTTGGCGTAGTATCCGTGTCATCTCGGCCGGAACTTCAAACACTGTCGGGCTCTTCTGCATTACGGTACTCATTTCGTGATTTCCAAACCGGTTCGCGTCACGTCATCCGGTACTTCAAACCGCATCGAATTTTTCTGTATCTTGCTCATTTCATGGTTTCCAGGCAGATTCGTGCCACGTCGCGGCTGGCTTGTGGCCGGCCCTGTGCGCGCGCGATCTTTGCCATGCTGAGCAGCGTTTCCCGGCTGCTCAGCTGCTCAAGTAATTTTTTCAGCGCAGCCTCATCCAGATCGCGCTGCTGAATCAGCAAAGCCGCTCCCGGGCCTGCCAGATAGCCGGCATTGCCGGTCTGGTGATCGTCCACTGCATGGGGAAAGGGCACCAGCACGGCAGCGACGCCGGCGATGGACAGTTCGCTCACGGTCAGGGCACCAGCCCGGCACAGCACCAGATCAGCCCAGCCATAGGCCTCATCCATGCGATCGATAAAGGGCACCACTTCGGCCTCGACGCCACACTCGCGATACAGCGCCTGCGTCTCGTCGAGCAGCTTTTTGCCTGTCTGGTGGCGCACCTGCGGTCGCTGTTCCGGCGGCAGCGAGGCGAGCACGCGTGGCAACAGATCATTAATCGCCCGCGCGCCCAGACTGCCGCCGACCACCAGCAGGCGCAGCGGGCCGGTACGCCCCTGCATGCGTTCTTCCGGCGGCGCCAGATCGAGAATGGCTCCGCGCACCGGATTTCCTGTCAGCGTGACATTACGGCCAGCCTCAAAGGCGCCACCAAAGGCTTCGAGCACGCGTGTCGCAATGCGGGACAGAATACGGTTGGTCATGCCAGCGGTTGCGTTCTGCTCATGTATCACCAGCGGGCGCCCCTGCAACCGTGCAGCCAGACCGCCCGGGCCGGCGGCAAAGCCTCCCATGCCCAGCACCAGATCAGGCTTGTAGCGGCGCAGCAGGCACCAGGCCTGCCAGAGTGCCCGCACCAGGCGCAATGGCGCCAACACCAGGCTGAGCCGTCCCTTGCCGCGCAGGCCCGCAACATCAATGCAGTGCAGCTCGATACCGGCGGCCGGAACCAGGTCTGACTCAATACCTCGCCGCGTGCCAAGCCACTCCACCTGCACGCCTTCGCGCTGCAGCTCACGGGCCGTCGCCAGAGCCGGAAAGACATGACCGCCCGTACCGCCGGCCATGACCAGCACCTTTTTACCCTGCCAGGCCGTCATGCCACAGACTCCGTTACTTGTGCATCGGTGCGGGCACGACGGCGCCGACTTGTGCGCGGCGCTGCTGCCAGACGCCTGGTTTTTAGTTCAAAATCTATTCGCTGCACGATGGCAATCATGGCGCAGCACACCAGCAGGCTACTGCCACCGTAACTCAGCAGTGGCAGCGTCAGCCCCTTGGTCGGCAACGCGCCGACATTCACTCCGATGTTGATCAATGCCTGCCCGGCAAAGATAAAGCCGAAGCCATAGGCGGCATATGCCATGAAAAACTCTTTTTGCTTCTCCGCCTGACGGCCGATCAGGAAGACCCGTGTCACCAGCAACATGTAAAGACCGATCACCAGCAAGGCCCCCATCAGGCCAAACTCTTCTGCGACAACCGAGAACACGAAATCGGTGTGAGCCTCCGGCAGGTAAAACAGTTTCTGCACGCTGCTGCCCAGCCCGGTGCCGAACCAGTCCCCGCGACCAAAAGCAATCTGTGCCTGGGACAACTGGTAACCGGCACCGAAGGGGTCGGACCAGGGATCCTGGAAGGACTTGAGACGCTCCAGTCGATACGGTTGTGCAATCGCCAGTACGCCGATCAGCGCGCCGGCACCGAGGGTCACCATCAGGAATTGCACAAACCGCATGCCGCCCAGAAAGATCATGCCCATGACCGTACCCATCAGCACAACCGCTGCTCCGTAATCGGGTTCCATGATCAGCAGGAACACGAGGATACCCAGCGGCAATGCTGGTTTGGCCACACCGGTCCAGCTGGTGCGTACCTCGGACAGACGCCGCACCAGATAGCCACTGAGGTACAGCACCATGAAGAACTTGGCGACCTCGGATGCCTGCAGGTTAATCGGCCCCAGGCCAATCCAGCGTCGGCTGCCATTGACTTCACGTCCCACGCCGGGAACCAGCACCAGCACCAGCAACAGCAGGGCTATCAGCAACAGCACAGGCCCCATGCGATGCCAGAAGGCCAGCGGAATGCGTGACACGACCAGCGCCAGCACCAGGCCAATGACGATGAAAACGCCATGACGGATACTGAAGAAAAAGGCACCGCCGAAACGCTCGGCCGCCACATCCATCGATGCCGAGGTAATCATCACGAAGCCGGTCAGTACCAGGCTCACGGCGGCCAGCAGCAACCAGGGGTCAAATGGCAAGGCACCCTTCTGCTGTGGCTGCAATGCCTGCCAGTACTTCATCATCATGCCAGGGCTCCTACCGCTGCAACGAAGCGGCGGCCACGCTCGGGATAGCCACTGAACATGTCAAGGCTTGCGCAGGCAGGCGACAGCAACACGATGTCGCCCGCCTTTGCCAGTGCTGCGGCCTGCTGCACGGCATCCTCCATGGACTGGGCATAGACACGCGGCACCGTGCTGATGGCCGCATCAATGCGCGGGGCGTCACGGCCGATCAGCACCAGCGCCCGGGCATAGCGATTCAGCGGTTCGTCCAGTTCGGCAAACTCGGCGCCCTTGCCGTCACCACCGGCGATCAGCACGATACCCGCGCACTCGGCAAGGGTCGGCCCAAGCCCGTTCAGCGCCGCCACGGTGGCACCGACATTGGTGCCTTTGGAATCATTCACGTAAGCGACGCCAGCCACGTCTGCAACCCATTCACAGCGGTGTTCCAGACCACCGAAGCTGCGGAGCGCCTGCAGCATGGCCGGCATCGGCAGTCCGGCCGCCTGGCCAATGGCCAGCGCCGCCAGCGCATTGCTGACGTTGTGCGTACCGCGAATCTTCAGCTCCTTCACGGGCAGTAAGCGCTCACGCCCCAGTGCCAGCCAATCCTGCCCCGCTTCATCCTGCAACAGCCCAAAACGTTTCAGGTCCGGTGCGCCCAGGTGATACAGCCAGGTTTCCACGCCCTTGGGCAGCAGCGGATGCGTCAGCGGATCATCCCGATTCTCCACCACCTTGCGCGCACCGCGAAAGATACGGTGCTTGGCACGGTAGTAATCCTGCACGCTGTCGTAACGGTCCAGATGATCGGGGCTTATATTCAGTACCGTGGCCACCTCGGCGCGCAGATCCGAAGTCGTCTCCAGCTGAAAACTCGACAGTTCGAGCACGTACAGCGCCTGCTCGCCGCCGGCCAGCATATCCAGTACCGGCGTACCCAGGTTGCCGCCCACGCCCACATCAATGCCGGCCGCCGCCGCCATCTCGCCCACCAGGGTGGTCACCGTGCTCTTGGCGTTGGAACCGGTAATGGCAATGACCGGCGCACTGATGGCACGGCAAAAGAGATCGATGTCACCGGTCAGATGAACGCCCGCGGCCACCGCCTGGCGAATCGCCGGATGACTCTGGGCGACGCCCGGGCTCAGCACCAGCTCGTCGGCCTGAGCCAGGTAAGCGCCGTCCAGCTCACCGCAGTGAACCTCGACATCGGGCGCCAGCGCGCGCAGTTCCTCGAGCCCCGGTGGCGCCGGACGGGTGTCCACCACGGCAAAGCGACGGCCAAGGCGCTGCAGATGCCGCGCACAGGAGAGCCCGGTCTTGCCAAGACCGATCACCACTGTTAGCCGATCACTCGAAATCAGACTCATGTCGTTTTTAATCCCGTTCACAAACCATCAGTACATTCACATCAACGAATCTTCAGCGTCGCCAAGCCAATCAGTACCAGCACGACGGTAATAATCCAGAAACGCACAATAACGCGCGGCTCGGGCCAGCCCTTCAGTTCAAAGTGATGATGGATCGGCGCCATTCTGAAGATGCGCCGCCCGGTCAGCTTGAACGATGCCACCTGCAGAATCACCGATACCGTTTCCATCACAAAGACGCCGCCCATGATGACCAGCACCAGCTCCTGGCGCACGATCACCGCCACGGTACCCAATGCGGCCCCCAGTGCCAGCGCACCGACATCGCCCATGAAGACCTGGGCCGGATAGGTGTTGAACCAGAGGAACCCAAGCCCCGCACCGACGATGGCGCCGCAAAAGATGATCAGCTCACCGGCACCGGCGATATAGGGAATGTTCAGGTAGCTGGCGAACTGGCTGTGGCCGGTCAGGTAGGCGAAAACCGCCAGCGCACCGGCCACCATGACTGTCGGCATGATCGCCAGTCCATCCAGGCCATCGGTCAGGTTCACCGCATTGGAGCTGCCGACAATGACGAAATACGTGAAGACGATAAAGAAGATGCCCAGATCCAGCGCCACTTCCTTGAAAAAGGGCACGATCAGGGTCGTTTCGGCGGCACCCGGCGCCGACGCATAAAGCGCGATGGCCGCACCCAGACCACCGACCGACTGCCAGAAGTATTTCCAGCGTGCCGGCAGGCCACGGGAATTCTTTTCGACCACCTTGCGCCAGTCATCAACCCAGCCCACAGCACCGAAGATGAAGGTCACGCCCATCAGAATCCAGACGTAACGGTTGCCAAGATCGCTCCACAAAAAGGTACTGATACCAATCGCCAGCAGAATCAGGCCGCCGCCCATGGTCGGGGTACCGGCCTTGCTGAGGTGGGACTGGGGCCCGTCATTGCGCACGGACTGACCGATCTGGCGATTTTTCAGCAGACTGATCAAACGCGGACCGGCGAACAGCGAGATCGCCAGCGCCGTCAGCACGCCGAGAATGCCGCGCAGCGTAATGTACTGAAACACAGCAAAGCCTTTAAAATACTGTGTCAAAAATTCGGCAAAAATAACCAGCATCTAGTGAGAGTCCCCTTGCGTCAGGCCGGATACGACCTGGTCCATAGCGGCGCTGCGTGATCCCTTTATCAACAGGGTCATCCGCGCATGCGCCAGTGTATTGAGTGTGCTGGTTAAATCAGCCCGATTGTCGAAACTCTGCCCACCGACGCCACCTGCGCGGCGATAGGCCTCAATGGCATGACGGCATAGCGGGCCTGCGGCACAAAAGCGATCGATGCCCGCCGCCGCCGCATAGACACCCACCTCGGCATGCTGTTGTGCCGCGTCCGGACCGAGCTCGGCCATGTCGCCGAGCACCAGAACCCGTTCACCCGGCAAGCCCGCCAGCACGTCAATAGCGGCCTTTACCGATGCGGGGTTGGCGTTGTAGCTGTCATCAATAACTCGACAGCCGGCTGCGCCCGGCAGTGGCTTCATACGCCCGGCAACCGCTTCGAAACGCTCCAGCCCCTGCACGATCACGTCCAGGTCCAGGCCTGCGGCAAAGGCCGCCGCTGCTGCCGCCAGAGCATTGGCAACGTTATGGCGTCCCAACACCTGCAGATGTACCGGGGCGCGTTGCTGGCCCAGCACCAGCTCAAAGCCATGACAGCCACTGGGCTGATAAAACAGACCGGTCGCTGTCACATCCACATCGCTGCGTTCAAGCCCAAAGCACAACACCCGTCGTAGCTCCAGTTGCCGCAGCCAGTAATCGGCGTGAGGATCATCGGCATTGACCACGGCCGTGCCGCCGGCGTTGAGACCGTTGAAAATCTCGCCCTTGGCCCGAACAACCCCCTGCAGCGATCCAAAACCCTCGAGATGCGCACCAAAGGCATTATTCAGTACAGCTACGTCAGGACGCGCCAAGCCCGAGACATAATCAATTTCTCCGGGACCGCTGGCGCCCATCTCGATCACGGCATAGCGGTGTTGCTGCTCAAGCTCGAACAGCGTCAGCGGTACACCGATGTCATTGTTAAGGTTGCCTTTTGTCGACAGCGTCGGGCCTGCGGCGGCCAGTATGGTAGCAAGCATTTCCTTAACAGTAGTTTTACCGCTGCTGCCGGTGACCGCGATCAGGGGGCCCGCAAAAAAGGTGCGATTGTATTGCGCGATGGCCCCGAGAGCGAGTCGCGTATCGGCAACAATCAGCTGCGCAATATCCAGCGGCAGCAACCGCTCCACCACCGCCGCCACAGCCCCCTGGCGCTGCGCCTGGGCCACAAAGTCGTGGGCATCGAAATTCTCGCCACGTAACGCCACAAAGAGATCGCCCGGCTGTATCTTGCGGGTATCGGTACTGACCCTTGCAATACGGATGTCCGCACCTTCGGCCGCACCCAGGCGCGCACCCAGCACCGGCATCAGCTCAGCAAGACTGAAACTCCCGATCATGACAGCGCTCCCTGTTTGCGTTTTCCCAGCGCCTGTTGCGCGACTTTCTGATCGCTGAACGGACGACGCTGGCCGTGAATTTCCTGGTAGTCCTCATGCCCCTTGCCGGCAATCAGCACGATATCGCCCGCGACTGCGCGGGCCAGAGTCTGCTCGATCGCCCGGGCGCGATCGACCTCGACGCGAGCGCAGGTGCCGTCATCGATACCTTCCTGAATCATCGCAACAATGTGCTGCGGATCCTCTGTGCGCGGATTATCACTGGTGATCACCACCTGATCAGCCAATGCCGAAGCGACAGCCCCCATTTGCGCGCGCTTGCCGGTATCACGGTCACCACCACAGCCAAACACACACCAGAGTTGACCTTCGACATGCTCGGCCAGCGCCTGCAGCGCTTTTTCCAGCGCATCCGGCGTGTGGGCATAATCGACCACGACCAGCGGCAAGTCGCCGCCGCCAAAGCACTCCATGCGCCCACAAACCGGCGTCAGGCCGCTGAGTCCGCGCTGCATTTCTGCGCTGTCGAGCCCGGCCAGCTGCAGCACCGCGGCGCTGAGCAGCACGTTGCTGAGGTTAAAATGTCCGAGCAGGTGGTTCTGCGCATGGATCTCGCCCAGCGCCGTATGCAGGCGCACTTGCATGCCATTGCTGTTCAGTTCGCTGTGCAGGGGATAGACATCGACATCCTGGGTGGTACCAAAGGCCAGCACCTGCCGCGCATCGGGAAAATGGCGCTGCAGCAGCGCTCGCCCAAAGGCATCATCGGCATTGATGGCCAGCAAGGGCACCTCCATGGCCTCAAACAGGCGCGCCTTGGCTTCGCCATAGGCATCCATTGAGCCGTGGTAATCAAGATGATCGCGACTGAGGTTGCTGAAGGCCACGATATCGAAAGCGATGCCCTCAACACGCCCCTGATCCAGCGCATGGGACGATACCTCCATGACGACCGCGTCGGCACCCTGCGACCGAAAATCCGCCAACAGACGCTGCAGTGCAATGGGATCAGGTGTGGTGTGACTGGCAGGCTCCAGCGCATCAACAAAGCCGTTTCCCACGGTGCCGACCAGTGCCGTGCGCCGCGCCGCGAAATTGAGCGCCTGGGCAATGTAATGAGTGCAGGATGTCTTACCGTTGGTGCCGGTCACGCCGATCATCTGCATCGACTGGCTCGGTTCACCGTAGAATAGCGAGGCCATGGGGCCGATACGGCGTGCAAGCTGGGCAACCGCGAATACCGGCACGCCAAAGTCAACCTCTGCGACAGACGCCCGCTCGGCCTCATCCACCAGCACCGCAACGGCACCGCGCGCCACCGCAGCCGGAATAAAATCCACGCCACGGTGCGCCAGTCCTGCGCGGGCGAAGAACAGGTCTCCCGCCTGCAAACTTCGACTGTCCTGCGACAGCCCCCCGATAACGAGCGAAGCCAGAGGGGTGTTAACCGCCTCTGGCAGGAGCTGTTGCAACGTATATTGCGCCTTTGGAGTCATGCTATTTCATTGCCACCCGCTTGGTATCTTTCTCAGGCCAGTCATCCGGCGCCACGTTCAACAGGCGCAGAGCGCCTGCTGCAATTCGGGAGAAAACCGGTGCCGCCACCTCGCCACCGTAATATTCCTGCCCCTTGGGATTATCCACCATGACCACCATCACCAGTTCCGGATTTTCTACCGGCGCCACGCCTGCAAAGACCGATACATACTGATCCGCGATATAGCCGCCGGAACCGATTTTGTGCGTCGTGCCTGTTTTGCCTGCAATCCGGTAGCCCGGCACCTTGGCGCGGGTACCGGTACCGCCGCTGTTGGTCACGGTTTCCATCATCGCCAGCACCTCTTTTGCCACCTGTTCAGGCATGACCCGCGTCATGGGCGCAGGTTCGCTCTGCTTGAGCAGTGACACCGGGCGAATCATGCCATTGCTGGCAAATGGGATGTAGGCATGGGCCAACTGCAACGGCGTGACTGATAGCCCGTAGCCATAAGACATGGTGGCACGTTCCACCACCTGCTTTTCAGATACATACGGCAGCGAGCCCGACTGTTCGCCCGGAAAGCCCGTGCCCGGCACTTCCCCGAGGCCCACATTGGTCATCAGGTTGCGCACTGCATCGCCATGCATGCTCAACGCCAGCTTTGTCACACCCACGTTACTGGACTTGGTGATAATGCCAGTCAGGTCAAGAATGCCGTAGTTTCGATGATCTCGAATGGTGTGACCCTTGATGCGAATGTAGCCCGGCGACACATCCACCGGCGTATCCGCCTGGTACTGGCCACTCATCAGGGCCGCGGCCACGGTAAGGGACTTCATTGGCGAACCGGGTTCAAACACATCGGTCAGGGCACGGTTACGCAGTGCGCTGCTGTTGAGCTTGCTGCGATCGTTGGGGTTATACGAGGGCTGATTCACCATGGCCAACACCTCTCCGGTATGGGCATTGAGCACCACCACCGCTGCACCATCGGCCTGGTGCACCTGCACCGCGGCCTTGAGTTCGCGATAGGCCAGATACTGCAACCGCAGATCAATACTCAGCTGGAGATTACGGCCCGGGTCGGACTCTTCGACCGAACGGATATGCTTGATCGTGCGGCCGAGGCGATCCTTGAGGACCAGTTTGCTCCCCGGATCGCCACGCAGCCAGTCGTTGTAGGCCAGCTCCATGCCCTCCTGGCCTTCACCATCGACATTGGTAAAGCCAACCAGATGACTGGTGACTTCTGCCGCCGGGTAATAGCGCTTGTATTCCCTGTCGACATGGATGCCCGGCACCCGCAGCGCCGCGACCTGCTGGGCCAGTTCCGGTGATACCTGGCGTCGCAGATAGAGGAACTGGCGTGACTTGAATTCGTTCAGACGTCCAAGCAACTCGGAGCGATCCAGCTCCAGCAATTGCGCCAGGCGTCCGAGGGACGGATGATTCAAGTCAGCTTTGCCTGGATCGGCCCAGATGGTCGCCACCGGGGCACTCACCGCCAGGGGCTCGCCGTTGCGGTCGGTAATCTGGCCGCGGTGAGCCGGAATCAGCATCGTGCGCAACGTGCGGGCATCACCCTGACTCTGCAAAAATGCCTGGTCCTGCCCGTAAAGGGAAAACAGCTTGAACAGAATGGCCGAGGCGATCAACGCCAACAGACCAAACAGCAGGATCAGGCGCCAGCTTCTGGCGGCCTGGTTGTCGACCTTGGCGGACTCAGCGTTCATGACGCACTATCTCGATCATGCCAGGTTCCGGCACCAGCATGGACAGCCTTTTGCTGGCGATCTGTTCAATGCGATTGTTCGCAGCCCAGGCGCTCTCTTCCAGCACAAGTTGCCCCCACTCCACCTGAAGTTCATCCCAATTCGCCACCAGGTTCTGGTGTTGATTAAACAGGACACGGTATTGATAAGCGCTGAGAATCACCGCCATGGCACTGCCAACGACCAGCAGCAACAGCACGACCAGCACCGCGGCCGGTCGGGTCAGCTCAGCAGCACGGAGCAGACGCAGCGACGGGGCGGCAGCGGATTTCTGGTCTGCCACCACCCCGTCGCGGGAGAAAAGCGCACGTATCAGGCGCGGGAGCCGAAACTGGCGCCAATCCATGGCTGGGAAATTCATTTTATGCGCACCGCAACACGCATGACTGCGCTACGCGCTCGGGGATTTTGCTGAACTTCGGCGGGGCTGGCCTTGACCGCCTTGCCCACGGACTTGAGACGCTGGCGCAGCATGTCCTGCGTCACCGGAATGCCGCGCGGCAAATGCTCATCGCCCTTAACATGTTTGCGAATGAAACGTTTAACGATACGGTCTTCCAGCGAATGAAAGCTGATCACCACCAGGCGGCCTCCTATCGATAGCAAATCCAGTGCCTGGTCCAGGCAACGCTCAAGGTCTTCCAGCTCCCGGTTTATGTGAATCCGGATAGCCTGAAAAGCCCGCGTCGCCGGATGTTTCCCCTTCTCCCAGGCAGGGTTCGCTTCCGCGATAATCTTGGCCAACTGCGCCGTGGTGGTGATCTGCACCTCTTGGCGCGCTGCAACAACAGCGCGCGCCATACGCCTTGCGAAGCGTTCTTCACCGTAGGTGAAAATCACATCCGCCATTTCCTTTTCACTGGCCGTCGCGATCCACTGCGCCGCGCTCTGGCCGACATCGGGGTTCATCCGCATATCCAGCGGACCTTCATTCAAAAAGCTGAAACCGCGCGCCGCGTCGTCCAGCTGGGGCGAGCTCACGCCCAGGTCCAGCAGGATGCCGCCCACCTGACCCTCAAGCCCACGCGCTTGCACATACTCTTGCATGTCTGCGAATGAACCGCGCTCAATCTCAAAGCGCGGCTCGTCGGCAAAGCGCTGCGCAGCATAGGCGATCGCCTCGGGGTCCTTGTCGATCGCCAGCACGCGGCCCTTTGCCTGCAGCTGCTGCAGAATCAGCCCGCTATGACCACCCCGCCCAAAAGTGCCATCTATATAGAAGGCATTCGGGTCCTGCACCAGGGCCTCGACGGCCTCGTGCAGCAATACGGTGGTATGACTGAAATCCTGTATCATTCGCGCTCGACAACCTGTTTGCTGTAAAAAATTGGCTTACAGTGACAGCGTCTGCAACTCATCCGGCAGCGCCATACCACCCTCTACTTCTTTCAGATACTGCTCGCGGGTCTCATTCCAGAGATCTTCACTCCAGATCTCGAACTTGCGCCCCTGCCCAAGCAGTATCACTTTCTTGTCGAGCCCAGCGTATTCGCGCAACGGCGCTGTGAGTAGCAACCGGCCGCTGCCATCCATCTCCAGGTCCGTGGCATGACCTATCAGCAGGCGCTGAATGCGCCTGGTGGCCTTGTTAAAGCTGGACAAGGCCTCGATCTTCTGTTGAATCTGTTCCCATTCGGGTAGTGGATAAAGCAGCAGGCAACGCTCTTCGGTATCAATGGTGGCGACCAGACAACCCTCGCATCCCGCCTGAATCTGCTGGCGATAGCGTGCCGGAATGGCCATGCGGCCCTTGGCATCAAGATTGATCGGATTTACACCACGAAACATGGAGCTGCCATCCTCTGCTTAGAGCATTTTCACCACAAAATTCCCATAATTACCCACATCTGCCCACTTTACCCCACTTGCGCACACTATAGGAACTAACCACAGGCAATGCAAGGCAGCCGGAGTGGCACCTTCCATGGAGATAAACGGACGCATTAGCTAATTTAAAGCCACTGACAGGGTGTCAAAGGTGGCTGGAAAATAACTGATATAGAAATCAGTCAATTAGGACGTAAACGCGGAAAAATCAGAAACGCGGAACACTGTTGTTTCATGAGCAAATTAGTTGGATGAGCTCGCCTGTAAGCCGGGTTCTGTCGAGGACAGTCATTCATCTACGGTGCATGTCACCATACACCTTTAGCGACCTACCCGGACCCAGCGCGGGCCGCGCCTGATGGGTCCCTATTTGGTCTTGCTCCGAGTGGGGTTTACCGTGCCGTGGAATGTTGCCACCCACGCGGTGCGCTCTTACCGCACCCTTTCACCCTTACCGGCATCCGAGGATGCTTAGGCGGTCTACTCTCTGTTGCACTGGCCGTCGGCTTGCGCCGCCCAGACGTTATCTGGCACTCCGCCCTGTGGAGCCCGGACTTTCCTCCCCTGCGCAAGCGCAGCGGCGACTGTCCGGCGAACTCATCCGGGCGCAAGAATACCAGTATCCACACAAAGCGCAAGCCAAGACGCCCACCCTTTGCATACCGTTCTTAATCAGGCGTCCCGACGCGCCAGCGCAGCCTGATAAAGGAAGTTCTTTTTCAGGCCGGTCAGTTTTGCCGCCAGCGCCGCGGCCTGCTTGATCGGCAGCTCTTCCAGCAGCACGTCAAGCACCCGCATGGCCTCGGCATTGAGCGCATCATCGGCGGGCGCCGGCGCGCCCTGCACGAGCACGACAAATTCACCTTTCTGCTGATTGGCGTCCTGGCGCATCCATTCAAGCAGCTCCGCCACCGGCGCACCCTTTATCGTCTCGAATGTTTTGGTCAACTCCCGTGCAGCCACAACCATGCGCTCGGCACCAAAGCAGGCTTGCATGTCTTCCAGTGATGCCAGAATCCGATGCGTTGACTCATAAAAGATCAGGGTACGCTCTTCGCGCGCCAGCGCCTCCAGACGCTGGCGCCGCGCCAGGCTCTTGGCCGGCAGAAAACCTTCGAACACAAAGCGGTCGGATGGCAAGCCCGCCGCACACAGCGCGGTCACCAGCGCACTGCAGCCCGGCACCGGCACAACCCTGAACTGAGCCTCGCGCACCGCCCTTACCAGCACGAAGCCGGGGTCTGAAATCAACGGCGTACCAGCATCAGAAATCAGCGCAATGCTTTCACCCGCCGCCAGGCGCTCAAGAATTCGCTCAATTCGCTGTCGTTCGTTGTGATCATGCACTGAAATCATGGGCGTTTTAATGTTAAAGTGCGCCATCAAACGCACACTGTGACGGGTATCTTCCGCCGCGATCAGTGTCACCGTCTGCAACACCTCAATTGCACGCGCAGTCATATCTGCGAGATTGCCTATGGGCGTTGCGACAACATACAAAACCGCTTCCGACATCGTGAATCCATCCGTCTTTTGGGGTGACAGAGTATATGATGAATCCGCTGCGCCTGTCTCTGACCGCCAGCCTGCTGGCCGTATTGCTTGTCGGCTGCAGTACGCCGACATCCAGGGCACCCACATCCGCCGCCACTCCGGCCGAACGCCAGCAGGACGCCATTGCCGCACTGCTCGATGAAGCCAGCCGCGCCCAACCCATCCGCGCGGCCGAACTGCGCACCGAGGCTGCGCGCAAACTGATCGACGCCAACCAGCGCGACCAGGCCATTGCCATTCTGGAGCGCATCGATACCGCCCTGCTCCCCCCCATCCTGCGCTTTGATATCGCCACGCTCAAGGCAGGCACCGCACTGGAACGCCAGGACAGCGGTCAGGCCCTGCGCTATCTGGCAGAAATGCCCAGCAGCGAACCGCTGCCCACCGCTCAGGCCATAGAGCTGGGCGAACTGCGCGCGCAGGCCTATCAGCAGCAGCAGGACAGCACTGGCGAATTGCGGGAATTAATCAAGGTGGCACAGCTGCGCCAGGAGCCCGCAATGCGCCAGGCCCTGCATGAACGCATCTGGGCCCTGCTGGGCGCACTCCCCACCGACGGACTGCAGCGCCTGGCCAGCGCCGGTGAGGCATCCTATTACGAGCAGGGCTGGTACGAGCTGGCCATCAATCTGCGCACCAGCACCGACCTGGCAGAGCAGTACAGCAACCTGGACGCATGGCGCACCCTGTGGCAATCCCACCCCGCCCTGCAGCAGCCCCCCAAGGCCGTGGCCGCACTGTTCGACTCCAGCATTATGCCGACCCGACGCATTGGCCTGCTGCTACCCCAGAGCGGCTCGCTGGCCAAGGCCGCCAGCGCCATCAGTGACGGCTTCATGGCCGCCTACTACCAGGCCCAGCGCGAAGGCCGGCCTGTACCGGAAATCCAGCTCCTGGACTCAACGCTGGTCAATACACCGGAGCAACTGCTAAACCTCACCCGCACCATGCAGCTTGAACTGATCATCGGCCCGCTGGACAAGAACTATGTCAACCAGCTCGCCCTCACCGACACACTGCCCGTGCCGGTGCTGGCACTGAACAACTCCAACATCCAGGCACCGGGAAACCTGTACCAACTGGGCCTCGCCGCCGAGGATGAAGCCGAAGCGGCCGCGCTTCGCGCCTGGCAGGATGGCAACCGCCGCATGCTGATGATGATCCCGGAAACCGATTGGGGCTCACGCGTCGGCCAGGCCTTCGTGCGCAAATTCGAAAGCCTCGGCGGCCAGGTGGTCGGCGCCGTCACCTTCGCCGAACAGGCCGGCCTTGCAGACCGGGTGGCATCGCTGCTCAATATCGACGATAACGAAGCCAGAACCAAGCGAGTACAACAGGCCATTGGCAACCGCATCCAGTCCGAACTCCAGCCACGCAATGATGCCGACGCACTGTTCCTGAGCGCCCTGCCGGTGGACGCCCGCCAGATCAAACCCCTGCTGGCTTTTAACTACGCCGCCGATCTGCCGGTATATGCCACCTCGCACCTGTACAATGGCAGCCCCAACAGTCTCAGCGATATCGACCTTAACGGCATTCTGTTCTGCGACCTGCCCTGGGTTATCGGTCCGCCAAGCACACTGAAACTCGCCATGAGCCAGCAGCGCGAAGATACCGACACCCGCTTCGGCCGGCTCTATGCCCTGGGGGCCGACGCCTTCACAGTGCACCCCTACCTGGAGCAGCTGCGGGCGAGCCCGCTGACACGCATCAGCGGCGAAACCGGCCAGCTGTACCTGACAGAGGGCTCGCGCATTGCCAGGGACCTGCCCTGGGCCCGGTTTGACAATGGCGTCCCCAGCCTGCTGACACCGGCAAGCAACTGATGGATCGACGCGCCAGCGGACAGCTCGCCGAAGACCTGGCCCTGCATTGGCTCGAACAGCAAGGCCTGGTACTGCTGACGCGCAACTATCACTGCCGCCTGGGTGAAATAGACCTCATCATGCAGCACGCCGACTGCCTGGTTTTTGTCGAGGTGCGCAAGCGTGCCCGCACCAGCCTGGCCAACGCCGCTGCTTCGGTCGACGGCCGCAAGCAGCAAAAAATCATCCTTACCGCCAACCACTACCTGAGCAAATACCCCCAGCGGGCCACCCAGCCCTGTCGCTTTGATGTGATCGCACTCGAATCAGATTCACCGACGGCAACCCCGCTATGGTATAAAGACGCCTTCAGGCCCTGAGATCGGAACCACCGCTGAATGGAACTCGAAGACCGCATTGTCAGCCAGTTTCACAGTTCGATGGATATCAATGCCCATACCATCGAACATTACACCCCCATGATCGCCCACGCCGGCGAACAACTGCTGCATTGCCTGATAAATGAAAACAAGATCCTGTGCGTGGGCAATGGCGGCTCTGCCGCACTGGCGCAGCACTTCAGCGCGCTACTGCTGAACCGCTACCGCCATGAGCGCCCCGGCCTGCCCGCGCTTGCACTGTCCGCCGACAGCGCCACCCTGACCGCCATCAGCGAAGACAGCAGCTTCAGCGACATCTATTCCAAGCAGATTCGCGCCCTCGGACAGCCCGGTGATGTTCTGCTGGTCATATCGACCCACGGCCGCGCCAATAACCTGGTGCAGGCGATCCAGGCGGCCCACGACCGGGAGATGAGCGTCATTGCACTGACAGGATATGATGGCGGAAATACCACGGCACTTTTACGCCCCGATGAGATCGAAATCTGCGTTCCGTCCGATGACGACGTACTGATACACGACGCTCACCTGCTGGTACTTCACTGCCTGTGCGATCTCATCGACTACCAACTGTTTGGAGCCTGAAATTGATGAAAAAACTGTTAATTGCCGCAAGCCTCGGCAGCCTGGTCATCCTGTCCGGCTGCTCTTCCCTCATTAGCGCGACTCGGGAAGAGCCTATCCAGGAAGACAGGGGGAGCCGCACGCTGGGCAACTACCTGGAAGATGAGGTCATCGAAACCAAAACCCTCGTCAACCTGAATAAGGGTTCCGTCGCACTGCGCAACTCCCATGTCGGCGCCACCAGCTACAACGGCCTGGTCTTGCTTACCGGCCAGGTACCCAACACCGCCACGAAAGAAGAAGCTGAGCGCATCACCAGCCAGATACGCGAAGTGCGCAAGGTACACAATGAATTGGAAATTGCCGGACCGACGTCATCCATCGTTCGCAGTAACGACGTTTACCTGACCAGCCGCGTCAAGCTGCAGCTACTGGCCGAGCGCAACATCAACGGCGGCCGCATCAAGGTCGTGACGGAAAACAGCACTGTCTATCTGATGGGTCTGGTAAGCCAGAAGGAAGCGGATCTTGCGGTACGCGTTGTACGCACGATCACTGGCGTACAGAAGATCGTCAAGGCGTTTGAATACATCTGATGAAATCTGACGGGTGGTGCATGGCACCGCCCGTCACGTAGCGTTATTACTTCACCACCTTAAGACTCGCGCGCCCCTTGGGCTTTTGCGGCACCGGCGTTTTTTCAATCCCTTCAGCAACCTCCTGACCCGCCGACTCACCCGCCTGTACCGGCTGCAGACGCTCGTAATAATCCGCACCGGGCTCCATGCCAAACCCCATTCCCATGGCATTCTCCTTGGCAAAGATCGCGACCAGCGCAGCATAGGGCACCCGCACCTGCATCGGCACACCACCAAAACGGGCACTGAACGAAATTTCGCTGTCACCCATCAGAAAGTCGCGCACGGCAGAGGGCAGCACGTTCAGCACAATCTGACCGTCCTGTACGAACTGGCGCGGCACCACGACATCGGGCGCATCCGCATCGACCACCAGATGCGGCGTACAGTCATTATCGAGGATCCATTCATACAGGCCTCGCGCGATATAGGGACGACTTGGATTCATTGCTCGCTCTCCGCAGACGCCACCGCACTTCCCTGTTACGACAGCGGATATTCATAATGTTTAACATGATGGGACTTTACACCATAAAGACCAGCCGCACGTAAATCGACCAACCCCCGGAACACAGGCGATAAAAAAGGGACAGAGTCACCTCCATCCCTTGCTTCAATCCCTTGACTCAGCCCCGACGCAACAAAAAGCCTGGGCTCAGTCGCGCATCTCGCGCTCAGCTTCCGACAGGCTTTCCTGGAAAGCTTCGCGCTCAAAAATACGCTTCATGTAACGCAACAGCATCTTGCACTGCGCTTCTGGCAGCTCAATACCCATCGCAGGCAAACGCCACAAAATCGGCGCCAGGCAGCAGTCCACCAGCGAGAACTCTTCACTCATGAAGAAGTCCTTTTCTCCGAAGATCGGAGAAATGGCCACCAGGCCGTCGCGCAATTCCTTGCGGCAACGCTCAATCTCGGCTGCATCAGCCTTGCCTGCCAGAATAGTGTCCGCCAGGCCGCACCAGTCATGCTGAATGCGGTACATGTACAGACGACTTTCTGCACGCGCGACCGGGTAAACCGGTAACAGCGGCGGATGTGGAAAACGCTCATCGAGATATTCCATCATCACATTCGGCTCATACAACACCAGATCCCGATCCAGCAGGGTCGGCAGGCTGTTGTAGGGATTCAGTGACGACAGATCCTCGGGCAAGTCATTTTCGGTGCAGTCGACGATATCGACTGCGACCCCTTTTTCCGCCAGCACGATACGCACGCGGTGGCTGTAATGGTCAGCGCCATTGGAAAAGAAGGTCATGGAAGAACGCTTAGCCACTACTCCCATCGGATAGTCCCCGTCAGTCTTCATTTAAAAACATAAATGCGGCCCGATCCATCAGGCCGCATACGATCATTACACGAACACAAGAGTCTTAGTGTACGTCTTTCCAGTACTCTTTCTTCAACGCAAATGCGAACAGGAAGAAAACGAACAGGAAGATAAGCACCTTGGTACCCATGCGCTCGGAGTCAAGACGGTACGGCTCACCCATGTAAGTGAGGAAGTTCGTCAGGTCATATACCGTCCGGTCGAACTCCTCGACTGTCTGACTGCCCGCCTCTGCAACTGTCAGGCAGCTGGACATGCGGGTGTTGGTCAGCGGATCAATCTCGCCGGACGCCGCATGTGCAAACTCTTCCGGCGTGCAGTGATTGACCTGCAAGCCCTGCAGATCCTGCAGTACGTTAGGCATGCCGACATCCTTGAACACCACGTTGTTCACGCCCCAGGGACGCGACTCATCCTTGTAGAAGGTACGCAGATAAGTATAGATCCAGTCAGGGCCGCGCAGACGCGCTTCCAGAGACAGATCCGGCGGGGGATTACCAAACCAGTTGGCAGCATCCCCCTTGTCCATGGCGATCTTCATCTGCTCGCCAATCTTTTGACCACCGAACAGCAGGTATTCTTCCACCAGCTCGTTAGGGATCTCCAGATCGTTGGCTGCGCGTTCGAAGCGCTGATAATCAGCCGAGTGACAGCCCATGCAGCGGTTCACGAATGTCGCCATGCCGCGCTGCAAAGAGGCGTTATTCTCGAGATCCACCTCGATAGAATCGAGATGCACACCGCCGACCGCGGCCTGAACCGACACCGGCAACAGAACCATCATCAATGCAATCAGATACTTTTTCATTAGCCTGTAACCCTTTCCGGAACCGGTTTAGTGCTCTCCATCCTGGTGTAGATCGGCATCAGAAAGAAATACGCGAAATACAGCGCAGTACAGATCTGGGCCACCACCGTACGGGTCGGATTGGACGCAACCACACCCAGGTAACCCAGAATCACGAAGCTAACCGCGAAAACCGCCAGCGCGATCTTGCTGAGCATTCCCTTGTAGCGTATGGACTTGACCGGACTACGATCCAGCCAGGGCAGCACGAACAGAATGGCAATGGCACCACCCATGACGACAACGCCCGGGAACTGGGAGCCGGCAATAGGCGGAATGGCACGCAGCATGGCGTAGAACGGGGTGAAATACCAAACCGGCGCAATGTGCTCAGGCGTCTTCAGCGGGTTGGCCGGCTCAAAGTTCGGCGCCTCGATAAAGTAGCCGCCACCTTCAGGGAAGAAGAAGATCACGGTACAGAACACAAACAGGAATACCACCACGCCGACAATGTCCTTGACGGTGTAGTACGGGTGGAACGGAATGCCATCGAGCGGCACGCCATTTTCATCCTTGTTGGCCTTGATCTCGATACCATCGGGGTTGTTGGAGCCCACCTCATGCAATGCAATGATGTGCAGCACAACCAGCGCCAGCAGCACGATGGGCAGTGCGATGACGTGCAGCGAGAAGAAACGGGTCAGGGTAATGCCAGAAATCAGATAGTCACCACGAATCCACAGCGACAGATCTTCACCAATGAACGGCACCGCCGAGAACAGGGAGACGATAACCTGGGCACCCCAGTACGACATCTGCCCCCAGGGCAGCAGGTAGCCCATGAAGGCTTCCGCCATCAGCGCCAGATAGATGGTCATGCCAAACAGCCACACCAGCTCACGCGGCTTGCGGTAGGAACCGTACATCATGCCACGGAACATGTGCAGGTAGACCACCACGAAGAAGGCCGATGCACCGGTAGAGTGCATGTAGCGCAGCAGCCAGCCGTACTCGACGTCACGCATGATGTATTCGACAGAGGCGAAGGCGCCTTCCGCTGATGGGTTGTAGCTCATGGTCAGCCAGATGCCGGTGAGGATCTGGTTAACCAGAACCAGCATCGCCAGGGAACCAAAGAAGTACCAGAAGTTGAAGTTTTTCGGCGCATAGTACTTGGAAAGATGGTCTTCCCACATCTGCGTCGCCGGGAAACGATCGTCGATCCAGCGCATCAAACCGCTTTCGGCCTTGCTCTTGTTCGGATTAGCCATTATGCAGTCTCCTGATCTACGCCGACGACGATAACGTTATCGCTTTCGTACATGTGGGGAGGAATGACAAGATTCTGCGGCGCAGGAGAGCCCTTGAGCACGCGACCGGAGAGGTCAAAACGCGAGCCGTGGCAAGGACAGTAGTAGCCACCGACCCACTCAGGTCCGAGATCTTCGGGCGCGACTTCCGGACGATAGGTCGGAGAGCATCCAAGATGAGTACAGATACCAACAAGCACGGAAATATCGGGGCGCAGTGAACGATTCGCATCGTGCGAGATATACTCCGGCTGCTGCGGACTCGCAGAATCAGGATCCGACAGCTGATCCGTCAACCCGGCCAGGTTGCTCAATGCTTCCTCGCTGCGCTTAACGATCCACACCGGCTTGCCGCGCCACTTCACGACCATCTGCTGGCCCGCTTCGAGCTTGCTGACATCCGCCCGTACCGGAGCACCCGCCGACCGCGCCTTGGCGCTGGGCATCCAGGAAGCCACGAACGGAACAGCAACGCCCGCTGCGCCGACTGCCCCGACCGCAGAGGTCGCACCGACCAGCAGTCGACGCCGCCCCTTGTTCACGCCGTCATTACTCATTAACTCTCTCCCTCGTTCAACCTGCTATTTAACGCCCCGCTTGAACGTAAATAACTCGATTGCTCAACTAAAAACCATCAAATAACGGATTTTTAAAATGGCCCAAATGGTAATGAAATTACCCTTCGCTTACAAGAACATTGGCAGGCTAAAACCCTGTAATCTCTGCGACTTTTGACTTAGACCCAAACAAAAAAACGCCCAAACCCGAAGGTTTGAGCGTTTTTTTTGCCACCAGTCTTCGACCGAAGCCGAAAGCGAATTAACGCTTGGAGAACTGAGGACGCTTACGTGCTTTGCGCAGACCGACTTTCTTACGCTCAACCATACGCGAGTCGCGGGTTACGAAGCCAGCGCTACGCAGCTCAGGACGCAGAGTCTCATCATAAACCATCAGTGCACGGGTGATACCGTGACGAATGGCGCCAGCCTGACCGAAACCACCGCCACCGGCGACAGTAACAAAAACGTCGAATTTTTCGACAGAACCGGTCAGTTCCAGCGGCTGCTTAACGATCATGCGCGCAGTTTCGCGACCGAAGTATTCTTCGATAGTACGATCGTTGATAGTAATAACACCTGTACCCGGACGCAGGAAGACGCGAGCAGTAGAGGTTTTACGACGGCCGGTACCGTAATACTGAGTAGTGGACATAGTCTGCCTTCCCCTTAAATGTTCAGTTCTTTGGGCTGCTGAGCCTGGTGCGGATGTTCGGTGCCAGCGTAAACTTTCAGCTTGCTGTGCATGGCACGACCCAGCGGACCCTTGGGCAGCATACCCTTGACCGCGATCTCAAGAACCCGCTCCGGGTGAGAATCGATCATTTTCTGGAAAGAAGCTTCACGCAGACCGCCCGGATAACCGGTGTGACGGTAGTACATTTTGTCTTTACGCTTATTACCGGTCACGCCGATCTTTTCAGCGTTGACGACAACGATGTAATCACCGGTATCAACGTGCGGAGTAAATTCCGGCTTATGCTTGCCGCGCAGGCGACGTGCAATTTCAGTAGCCAGACGACCCAGGGTTTTACCCTCGGCGTCAACAACGTACCAGTCGCGTTTTACTTCGGCTGGTTTAGCAACAAAAGTTTTCATTTGTATATTGCCTTCATTTAACTCAGCTCTCGCTACACATTTCGAATGCGCTACCGAGCTGACTTATAATTCTTGGTTGTATTTGGGAGCATCCCAAGCACAACAGTAACAACCCATAGAAATGGGTGGCGCGCATTATAGACAACTCACACTGCGAATGCGAGCGCAAAAACACAGCTTTTGCTCCGCACAGCACACATTTTTTCAGGCCCGGTGCGCCCGCGCCAGGTACTCATGGGACTGCATCTCGAGCAATCGGCTCTGGGTACGCTGAATTTCGAACTCCAGGCGGCCCTCGGTGTAGATCTCATGGATCGGTGCCGCCGCCGACAAAATCAACTTCACGCCGCTGTCATAGAACTCGTCGACCATGTTGATAAAACGGCGCGCCGCATCATCATTGCTGCGTCCCAGCTGGGGGACATTCGATACCAGCACCGCATGATAAACCTTGGCCAGCTCAATATAGTCATTCTGCGAGCGCGGCCCCTGACACAGATCGGCAAAGTCGAACCAGACCACATCCTCACAGCAACGACGCGAGCGAATGCCTCGACCATTCACCTCCAGCACCTCGCCCTCCACCACTTCCAGCAGATCTGGCGCCAGCGACTCGAAACTGGCATTAAGGCTTTCATCAGCCTTGCCATCCAGTGGACAGTGGTACAGCTCCGCTTGCTCCAACGCCCTCAGGCGGTAATCAATGCCACCATCCACGTTCACCACTTCCGTATACTTGTTCAGCAACGCGATGGCCGGCATAAAGCGCGCACGCTGCAAGCCATCCTTATAGAGACCATCCGGCACTATATTGGACGTCGCCACCAGCGCCACGCCATTGGCGAACAACTGTTCCAGCAGACTGCCCAGAATCATGGCGTCAGCGATGTCCGAGACAAAAAACTCGTCGAAGCAGATAATGCGGGTTTCTTCGGCATAGCGCCGCGCCAATTCCACCAGCGGGTTCTTTTCTCCACCCAGTGTCTTCAGGTCCTGGTGCACACGCTGCATGAAACGATGGAAATGAGTGCGGGTTTTCTGCTCGAACGGCAGACTGTCGTAAAAGGTGTCCATCAGGTAGGTCTTGCCCCGCCCGACCCCACCCCAGAAATAGAGTCCGCGCAGCGGCTCCTTCGGAGCCTTCTTCCAGCCAGTGGCCAGACGCTGCATCAGTCCAGGCTTGGGCGGCGGCGCGGCAACCAGCTCATCAAACAGGCGCTGCAAATGCTTTACTGCCAGTTCCTGCGCCGGATCATAGGAAAAGTCGTCACGCTCGAGATCTTGCTTGTAGCGTCCTAACGGAGTCATACCGGCCCCAGCCCCTGCCATCTGTTCGTCAATCAAAAAAGTGCCGGCACTTTACCTAGCCAGATCAGCTTTAGCAATCACGGCTTGGGAACCGACAGGGCCTGGATCCTGAAAAAACAGACAGAAAAACCCGGCTCTGTGTTACCGGCGTCCACCCATAATGGAGCCCAGCAGGCCTCGCACTATCTGACGCCCAAGCTGGGTGTCAATTGCACGCATGGCGCTTCTCGCCAGCACGCCAAACATGCCGCCAGACCCGACAGCCCCCCCTTTATGTCGGCCATGAAAACCGGCACCCGTTGCGGGAAAAACGCTCCGCCAGCGCCTGCAAGGTGACTGCCTTGCCCGTTCCCGTTGCGCCCGCGATCAGACCATGACGATTCGCCATCATCAGCGGCAGTTCAACTTCCTTGCCCGTAACACTGCGCCCTAGCATCAGGTTACCCGATGACATACGCGATTCCTCCGCCTCGTCCGATTAAGCGAGCGCCTCTCCATACAGCCCCGCCAGCATTCACCGTCGCAATCTAACAGCCACAGCAACCGGTGCACTGCCCTGCGCCGCAAACACTCCAAACGACGCGTCCACCTGCATATTTTTAATACTGATTTCCATACAGGATCAGCGCCAGCGCTACGCTATACTGACTACGCCAAATACATGTTGCCGACCGGAGTTACTGAATGAAAAGGACTTTCCCGCTTTTTGTCCTGCTGTTACTCAACACAGCACACGCCCAGGCAGAAGACCCCGCAAACGCACAAAACCTCAAAGACGGCATCTATGCCGCCTGCTTTCGACTTAATATCGAAGCCAAGAACACATACAAACGCATCGTCGCCAATGACAAGCGCAGCCTGACCATCAGCGAGGACCACCGCAACGGTCACCTCAGTGTTGAGGAAGCCCTGACCGAAGCCGAGCAAATCCTGAAGCAGCAGCGCGTCGCCTACGACCACCTCGCCAATGTACTGGTCGCTACCGACCGCCTGGCGTGCCCGGAAACCGCGAACCGGCTTGGCGAAGTTGAAATGCAATAGCAGTTATAGGTCCCCCATCTACGCGTAAGCGCTTGTTTTACAAAACAGGCTTGACATCATCTGAGCCCGGATTATAATTCGCGCCCTGTTCACAACAGTTTGTCGAAAGGCCTGTTGCGGGCATCGGTTCGGGGTATAGCTCAGCCTGGTAGAGCACTGTCTTCGGGAGGCAGGGGTCGTAGGTTCAAATCCTGTTACCCCGACCAAATTTTTCCCGCTTTAACAACTGCTTCGCAGTTGGCCCTCAGGGCATCGCAGCGCTATGCTGCAAAGGTAATTCAGATACGTCGGGGTATAGCTCAGCCTGGTAGAGCACTGTCTTCGGGAGGCAGGGGTCGTAGGTTCAAATCCTGTTACCCCGACCAAATCTTTTTCGCTTTTTCCCATACTGTTATCCCTTTTCGACCAGTCATACACCTCCGATATTTGGCCGCTAGCGTTCAACTCCCTGCTCAGCAACGCCGTATCAGCCCTGCACATCCCCAAGCAACCTCCCACTGCACCCACTCAATGACAAGCGCCGCTCAAACACAGCCGCACGCGAAAACAAAACACGCCAGAGCATCAATACATTCTGCTCAAAAAACATACAGAACATCGCTGAATTAACAGAAGTTTATTCAAATTCAAGCTAACGCGTAACATAGCTGCTGCTACACTTTACCGGCGGAGTCGCCCGCAAGACATCTCAGCAGCCTTACAACTGGCAAGGTAATTGCTCGTAAACAACAGTATAAGTAGCGTGACGCGACTTTTTCACAGCCCTCCCGGTCAGGCAGCACCAACAAGGGTCACTGCGCCCCTTATTGGTTCGAAAAACGCCCCACTTTGGTGAGTTGAATGCAACAGGGATCAGCAGAAGGCTTTAAGTCATGAGTATCGATTGGAAACAGTATGACAGTGGTGGTTTCTTCGACGAATTGATTAGTTCACCCGGCAATGCCAGGGCCCCGGCCCGCAAGCTTGCCAACTATCTCGCAAGCCTCGAAGATGAAGAACTCGAAAAACGCCGCCTCATGGCCGAGGCAACAATTCAGGAAATGGGTGTCAGCTTCACCGTCTATACAGAGGAAGGAAACATAGACCGGGCCTGGCCATTTGACCTGATTCCCCGCACGATTTCCCGCAAACAGTGGGACAAGACAGCCGCAGGACTGAAGCAGCGCCTGCGTGCCCTGAACATGTTTATCAATGACCTTTACCACGATCAGAACGTCATTAATGACGGTATTATTCCGCGCCACCTGATCGAAAACTCCGCCAACTTTCGTCCCGAGTGCGTCGGCGTCTCGCCCCCCCATGGCGTCTGGGCACACATCTGCGGCACCGACTTGGTGCGTGACAGCGACGGCGAATTCTACGTACTGGAAGACAACCTGCGCGTCCCCTCCGGCGTATCCTATATGCTGGAAAACCGCGCCATCACCAAACGCGTACTGCCCGAGCTGTTTGAAAACGACAACATAATGCCGATTGATGACTACCCGGCCCGTCTGTTTGACACCCTCGCCGCGCTGTCACCCCGCAAGGTCAAGCAGCCCGAAATCGTGGTATTGACACCCGGCATCTTCAACTCCGCCTATTTTGAACATGCCTTTCTGGCCCAGCAGATGGGCGCAGAACTGGTAGAGGGCAGCGATCTGGTCGTAAACGAGGACGACCTGGTCTTTATGCGGACTATCGATGGACTGACCCGGGTCGACGTGATTTACCGCCGCATCGACGACCTTTTCCTGGACCCCGAGGTATTTCAAAAGGACTCGGTACTGGGTGTCCCCGGACTGATGCGCGCCTGGAAAAGCGGTAACGTTGCGCTGGCAAATGCACCCGGCGCAGGGGTCGCCGACGACAAGGTCATCTATGCCTATGTACCGCAACTGATAAAGTACTACCTCGACGAAGAACCCCTGCTGCCCAACGTCAAAACGTACCTGTGCGAAAATGACAAGGACCGCGAATACGTGCTGGCCAACCTCGACCAACTCGTCGTCAAGCCGGCCAACGAGTCCGGTGGATACGGCATGCTGGTCGGCCCGCACTCAACCAAAAAGGATCAGGCAAAATTCGCCGAGCTGATCAAGGGTAACCCCCGCAACTACATAGCCCAACCGACCCTCGCGCTATCGACGGCGCCGACCCTGGTAGACAACAACAAGCTGGAGCCGCGCCACCTGGATTTACGCCCCTTCATCCTGCAGGGCAAGGACACCTATGTCACCACCGGCGGCCTGACCCGAGTCGCCATGAAGAAGGGCTCCCTCGTGGTTAACTCCTCCCAGGGTGGCGGAAGCAAAGACACCTGGATCGTTGATACGGAGGCAAAATGATGCTGTCCAGAGTAGCTGAACGGATTTACTGGGCTGCGCGCTACCTTGAGCGCGTTGAAAATACCGCACGCCTGGTCAGCGTCTACGACAACCTGCTATTCGACCTGCCCCGCAGCGTAAATATCGGCTGGTTTAACCTGGTGATCATCAACAGTGGCAGCGAGCTGTTTTTTGAGCGCTACCGCGTGCAGGACGAGCGCAATGTCGTGAAGTTCACACTGGCCGACGATACGAACCCGAGCTCCATGCTGTCGTCCCTTACCATGCTGCGCGAGAACATCCGCACAGCCCGCGACGTGCTACCATCTGAAGCCTGGGAGCTGGTCAACGAACTGCTTTTGTTCGCCCGCAACAATATTCAGCAGGGCATCAATCGCAACGGCCGCCATGCCTTTCTCAACGGCATTATCGAAGGGTGCCAGGGCATTAACGGCCTGCTGCTCGGCACCGTGAGCCGCGATGCCACCTGGCATTTCTTGCGCCTGGGCTGCAACCTGGAGCGCGCCGACATGACAACCCGATTGCTCGACGCCGGCGCCGCCGTGCTGCAGCTGTCCGACGATAACGACACTACCAACCTGTCTCAGATCGTATGGGGCAATGTACTGCGCTCCGGCAGTGCCTACATGGCCTATCGTCGTACCATGCGTACCACGGTTAATGGCTCCGACGTGGCGCACTTTCTTCTCAGCGACGAGGAATTCCCGCGCTCGGTCGGCTACTGCCTGGACCAGGTCCGCTCCGCCACTGCCAAGCTGCCTTGCGCCGGGAAGCCCTACCCCGCCATCAAGCCCCAGCTACCGAAATACGATATCAGGGATAGCGACAGCTTGAACGCCGACTTTCGTGACTATCTCAACGACCAGCAGCTCATGCTGGCCGAGACCCACAACCATATTTCCAGCAACTGGTTTGCAAACGATTAGGGGTCAAGATGACTATTCGGACCAAAATACACCACCTGACGCGTTACAAGTTCGACCGTCATGTGAACCTGGCGCCCCATGTATTGCGCCTAAGGCCCGCCGCCCACTCCAGAACCCAGATTCACGGCTATTCGCTCAAGGTTACACCGGAAAACCACTTCATCAACTGGCAGCAGGATCCGTTCGGCAATTTTCTGGCTCGGCTGGTTTTCCCTGAGAAAACCACCGAGCTGTGCATCGAGGTCGAAGTAATCGCCGATATGACGGTGATCAACCCGTTTGATTTCTTCGTCGAAACGTATGCCGAGCACTTTCCGTTCAAGTACGACGAAAGCCAGCAGAAGGAACTCGCGCCTTACCTTGAGTGCACCGAACCCGACAGCCCGCTGTTGCAGGAATGGATTGCTTCGGTGCCGCGCACCAAGACACCGATAAACGACTTTCTGGTAGCGCTCAATCAGCGCCTGCAAAAGGATATCGACTACGGCCTGCGCTTTGAGCCCGGTATCCAGACCTGCCAGGAAACCCTTGAGATGAAAAAGGGTTCATGCCGCGACACCGCCTGGCTGCTGGTTCAGATCCTGCGTGAATTGGGGCTGGCGGCACGCTTTGCCTCCGGCTACCTGATTCAGCTCAGTTCAGACGTAAAATCACTTGACGGCCCCAGCGGTCCGGAAGCCGACTTTACCGACCTGCACGCCTGGTGCGAAGTCTATATCCCGGGTGCCGGCTGGATCGGACTGGATCCGACCTCGGGCCTGATGACCGGCGAAGGTCATATCCCGCTGGCCTGTACACCGGACCCGGCCTCCGCCGCTCCAATCAGCGGCGCCATGGACGAGTGTGAAGTTGAATTCGAATACAGCAACGAAGTCTATCGTATCCATGAAGACCCCCGGGTAACCAAGCCCTACCTCGAGCACCAGTGGGAGGAAATTCTTGCCCTGGGTGATGCGGTGGATGCTGATCTCGACGCACTGGACGTGCGCCTGACCATGGGTGGCGAACCGACCTTTGTCTCCATCGATGACATGGAGTCTGCGCAGTGGAACACCGCGGCACTGGGTGCCGACAAGCTGCGCCTGGCCAAGACGCTGCTGTTGCGCTTGCGTGACCGCTTTGCACCTGGCGCCGTGCTGCATTACGGCCAGGGGAAATGGTATCCGGGCGAAGAAACACCGCGCTGGGCGCTGGGCTGTTTCTGGCGTCAGGATGGCGAGCCGCTGTGGCATAACCCCAAGCTGCTGGCCCGAGTGGACCAGAATCTGGGGCACAAGCTTGATGATGCCGAGCGCTTCGCCGAGCAGCTATGCACCAACCTTGAAGTCTCGAAGAAGTACATACATCCTGCCTATGAGGATGCACTGCACTACCTCGACAAGGAGCAACAGCTGCCGGCCAACCTGGACCCGCTCAAGGCGGATCTTACGGACAGCCTCGACCGACAGCGTCTCGCCAGACTGCTGCAGCGCGGCCTCAATACGCCCAGTGGCTTTGTCGTGCCGCTGAGCCGGGATGAAATTGGCACCGGCTGGCGCAGCTGCACCTGGGAGTTGCGACGTGGCGCCCTGGTCCTGATCCCGGGCGATGCACCCATCGGTTTTCGCCTGCCGCTCAACTCACTCCCCTGGGTGAGCAAGGAAGAGCGCGAGATAGAGCCCGATCCCGATCATTTTGCAGAGCGCCCGCCGCTGCAAAGCACGGTCTACGATATCAACCGGTTTACCAAGGCAGCCCCGCCGCAATCCGATATGCGGGAAACCCCGAAGACCGATACCAGCAGCACGCCGGCCAGCCAGGTGATACACACAGCGCTGTGCATCGAGCCTCGAGACGGGCGCCTGCACCTGTTTCTGCCGCCCATCAAGGACCTGGAATCCTACGTACTGCTGATCAATGCCATTGAGCGTACCGCGGCAGAACTCAAACTGCCGGTGGTACTCGAAGGCTATGAGCCGCCCAAGGATTCACGCCTGCTGCGCCTGCTGGTCACCCCGGATCCCGGCGTGATCGAAGTCAACATTCACCCGGCCAACAACTGGCGCGAACTGACCCACAACATGATCACCCTGTACGAGGAGGCTCACCAGTCCCGCCTCGGCACCGAGTCATTCATGGTCGATGGCCGCCACAGCGGTACCGGCGGCGGCAACCACATCACGCTGGGCGGCGCCAAACCCGAAGACAGCCCGCTGCTGCGCCGACCCGATATTCTGCGCAGCCTGGTCACGTACTGGCAGCACCATCCCAGCCTGTCCTACCTGTTTTCGGGCATGTTTATCGGCCCGACCAGCCAGGCTCCCCGTGTCGACGAGGGTCGCGATGAGGCGCTGTATGAGCTTGAAATTGCCTTCCAGCAAATGCCTGAGGGACTGGTCGATCAGCCCTGGCTGATTGACCGTCTGATGCGCAACCTGCTGGTCGACATCACCGGTAACACTCACCGGTCGGAATTCTGCATCGACAAGCTCTATGCACCGGGCAGCGCCACCGGACGCCTGGGCATTCTGGAATTCCGCGGTTTTGAAATGCCGCCACACCCGCGCATGGCGCTGGTCCAGGCGCTGCTGCTGCGGGCACTGCTGGTGCGCTTCTGGAAGGAACCGTACCACAAGCCCCTGGTGCGCTGGGGCACCGAGCTGCATGACCGCTTCATGCTGCCGCACTACACCTGGGCCGATGTGCAGGATGTCGTGAAGGATCTGCAGCAGCATGACTGCCCGTTCCAGCTGTCCTGGCTTGCTCCATTCGAAGAATTCCGCTACCCGCACTACGGTCGTGTGAATATCGACGATGTCAGCCTCGAGCTACGCTGGGCCATCGAACCCTGGCACGTGCTGGGTGAGGAAATCAGCAGCTTTGGCACATCCCGCTATGTCGACTCTTCAGTCGAACGGCTGCAGGTCAAGGTCAACGGTCTGACTGAGGGCCGCTACGTGCTGGCCTGCAATGGTCGCCGCGTACCGCTGCGCAACACCGGCCGCAAGGGCGAATATGTCGCCGGAGTGCGCTATCGTGCCTGGCAGCCGCCGTCGGCACTGCATCCCACGATCGGCGTACATGCACCGCTGGTATTCGATCTGATCGATACCTGGAACGGCCAGTCGATCGGTGGCTGCACCTACCATGTGCGCCACCCGGGCGGACGCAGCTATGACAGCTTCCCGGTCAACGGCTTTGAAGCCGAGGCCCGGCGCGTAAACCGCTTCTGGGAGTTCGGTCATACACCTGGACCCCTGGAGCCCCTGTCACAGTTCGATGCCATTCGCGAGTTCTTTCCTCACCAGAAAGCACCGCATCCGATGGCACCACCACCAGAAGAGCCCAGCAATGAATACCCGCACACCCTTGACCTTCGTCGCCAGCCTTAAAAAGCCGGCGACGCTAAAGCCACGGACTCGGGTATACTATGCGCAACCTTCCTGACAACCACCGGATTTGTGACAGGATCACGCCGCATGAGCTTTTCTCAACAGCAGCAATCCGACCAGGGCCTTGCCCTGGTCTACCCGCGCCCGGCGGGATCCATGGATGAGGTCTATGCACCCGATGGCAGCATTCGCAGCCATTGGGAGTATCTTCTCGACAGCCTGAACGTTCTGGGCTCCGAAACCCTGAATGAGCGCCAGCGCAAGGCTGAACGCATCCTGCGTGATGACGGTGCGACCTATACGCTGTCCAGCGGCTCGCTCGCCAGCCACACCTGGGGACTGGACCCCATTCCTCTGCTGATCGGCAGCGAGGAATGGAGCCAGATCGAAACAGGCCTGAGTGAACGCGCCGAACTGCTCGACCTCCTTTTAAAGGACATTTACGGGCCCCGTGAGCTATTGCGCAACGGCATTCTGCCGGCCGAGCTGCTGTACAGTCACAGCGGTTTTCTGCGCCCCTGCCAGGATATCAAGCTCAAGGGTAACAACCAGCTGATCCTGCACAGCGCCGATATGGTACGTGGCGCCGACGGCAACATGGTCATCATCGCTGACCGCACCCAGACTCCCAGCGGAGCAGGCTATGCACTGGAAAACCGCACCGTCATGCGCCGCGTATTTCCCAGCCTGTTTCGTGACAGCCATGTACACCGGCTGTCACTGTTTTTCACAACACTGCGTCACACACTGACGCGACTGGCCCCTGCGGGCAACCTGACAAACGGCGATTTGCCCAGCATCGTCATACTGACCCCCGGCGCGTACAGCGAGACCTATTTCGAACACACCTACCTGGCCAACTACCTTGGTTATCCGCTGGTACAGGGCGGCGACCTGACGGTACGTAACGGTTATGTGTGGATGAAGTCCCTCGACGGCCTGACCCGGGTGGATGTCATTCTGCGCCGCGTGGACGACAACTACTGCGACCCGGTCGAGCTCAGAAGCGATTCACGCCTGGGCGTACCCGGCTTGCTCGAAGTGGTACGCTCGGGCCGGGTGGTGGTCGCCAACCCCATGGGCAGCAGCGTGCTGGAAAATACCGCGCTGATGAAATACATGCCCAAGATCAGCCAGTTTTTTCTCGGTCACGAGCTGCAGCTGGCATCGGCCACGACCTACTGGTGTGGTGATCCCGGAGACCTCAGCCATGTGCTTGCCAATATCGACAAGCTGGTGATCAAGCGCTGTGCCAGGCGTGCCGGCGAGTTCAGCGTATTTGGCTGCGACCTGTCGGCCAGCGAGCGCCAGGAGCTGATTGAACGCATACGGCTCAACCCGCTGCACTACACGGCGCAGGAGTACATCGCGCCGTCCAATGCACCGAGCTGGCACAAGGGCACCATGCAATCGCGCCCTTCCGTGTTGCGCAGCTTCTCGGTCGCCGGCGAGGGTTCCTATTCGGTGATGCCGGGCGGCATGACCCGCGTGGGCATCGCCACCGATAGCCGTCTGATTTCCAACCAGCTGGGCTCCTTCAGCAAGGACACCTGGGTACTCGCCTCTGAACCGGAAAAACAGCTGACGCTGCAGGTCGTACCCGGCGGAGAAAGCATCAACCAGATACACCAGTACACCACCCTGCCGAGCCGCATGGTGGAAAACCTGTTCTGGATGGGACGCTATTCCGAACGGGCCGATGCCGCTATCCGCCTGATGCGCACCGTGTTTGTCCAGCTCAACAGCGCGGTCATTCTCCCCTCAGGCGCCGAGCGGCTGCTGCTGCGGGCGGTCTCCGAGGTCACGCTGACGTTGCCGGGCTTTACCAAGGACAACCTGGAACTGCTGCGCAAGCCCGAGCCAGAGCTGCTGTCGGTCATTACCGATGCGCAGCGCACCGGGAGCGTCAAGGCCTCTCTGATTTCCATGCTTAACTGCGCCGAAGAGGTCAAGGAACTGCTCTCGGCCGATATTCAACGTATTATCAACGACATACGTGATGAGCTGAATGGACTGGAAAACGCGGTAACCCGCGGCATGGCATCGGCGCCGGAAGAAACGCTGGATCCGCTGATCTCTGCCCTGCTCGCCCTGAGCGGCCTGTATCAGGACAGCATGTTCCGCGGCCTGGGGTGGCGCTTCTTGCAGATCGGCCGCCGGCTTGAAAAAGCCCAGCAAGTCGCGTCCCTGCTGCGCCACCTGCTGGTACCGGTCCATGTAGACCCCAGCGAGCCCCTGGCACTGGAATCCGCCTTGCTGTCCACCGAGGCACTGAACACCTACCGCCGCCGCTTCCGGGCCGAAACCAACATTGTCAGTGGCCTTGGGCTGCTGCTGATTGACCGCAGTAACCCGCGTTCACTGATTTACCAGCTCGACAAGCTGTTCAAGGACCTGAGCGAACTGCCAAGTCGCAGCAAGGGGCCTGAATTGTCGCGCAACCAGCGCCTGGTACTCGAAATTTCGACCGCAGTCCGTCTCGCAGACATGCAAGCCATGGCCGTGGTGGATGAGAAACTGCAAAGCCGCGTCCAGCTCGACAAGCTACTGCGTCAGGTCCAGCAGCGCCTGAACGAAACCGCAGTGGCGGTCAGTGAAGACTACTTCGACCACACCGGCGGCCCCCAGCAGCTGGTCAATACCGGATTGAACAGCGAACTATGATCTACCGCATCCGACACCTGACCGAATACGTATACCAGCACCCGGTAAGCCTCTGCTACAACCTGGCCCATCTGCAGCCACGCAATACCAGCTATCAAAGCTGCCTGAGCAGCAAGCTGCAGATCAACCCGATGCCGGCCTACAGCCGCAAGCGCAAGGACTATTTCGGCAACAACATTGTGCACTTCTCGATCGAGGTGCCACACAGAAAGCTATCGGTGGAAATCACCAGCGAAATTCGCATCGACGAGAACCGCGCCAGTCCGGAGCTCAACCTGGATCTGGGTAACACCTGCGCCCAGGCGCTGGAGGCGTTGCAGCAAAGCCAGACCAAAAGCACGCTCATCGCCCGTGAATTCGTGCTCGACTCGCCGATGGTCAAGGTTATGGACGCGTTGCGCGACTATGCCGCGCCCTCCTTTGCCTCCGACCGGCCACTGCTGTCGGCAGCCCGCGAGCTGACTCACCGCATTTTTACCGACTTTACCTACGATCCGGCGTTTACCACCGTGGCCACTCCCCTGTCCGACGTACTCGAACACCGCCGCGGCGTGTGTCAGGATTTTGCCCATCTGGCGATTGGCTGCCTGCGTGCACTCGGCTTTCCGGCGCGCTATGTGAGTGGCTATCTCGAAACCCTGCCCCCGCCCGGACAGGTTAAAATGGTCGGATCCGATGCGTCCCACGCCTGGTTCTCGCTCTACTCACCGGACGAAGGCTGGTTCGAATTCGACCCCACCAATGACAACATGCCGGCCGAGCAGCACATCACAACGGCCTGGGGCCGGGACTACTCCGATGTAGCGCCCTTGCGAGGCGTGCTGTTTGATGGCGGCAAACCCCAACCGCCCCGGGTCGCGGTGGATGTGCAGCGGGTAGAAGACTGAGACGAAAACCCCGCTGGCGCACTGACTTCAGTATTGCGGCGCAGGGTTTTCTCCTACAATGCAACCCCCGGAATCTGTCATGCGGGGCCGCACGCTAACCGGTCGGCCAAACAGACTCCCAACTTTGTGATCACGAGGTTTTATCCGATGCCCAAAGCATCCGAACTCAAGCGGGGCCATGTCGTCGAGCTCAATGGCCATGTCTATGTGGTGCAGCATGTCGATGTGCGCAACCCCACCTCCCGCGGTGCCACAACCCTGTACAAGATTCGCTTCAACCAGCTGCCCGAGGGCGGCAAGCACGAAGTGACCTTTACCGGTGACGACATGGTCAAGAATGTTTCACTGGAGCGGCGCAAGGTTTCCTACCTGTACCGCGAAGACGACCTCTTCACCTTTATGGACGTGGAAGACTACAGCCAGTACTACCTCAATGGCAGCAGCATCGAAAGCCAGCTGCCGTACCTGAGCGATGGGCTCGAAGGCATTATGGCGCTGCTGATTGAAGGCGAGATAGTCACCATTGAATTGCCGGCTACCGTTACCATGGAGGTGGCTGAATGCGTGCCCGGCATGCAAGCGGCCAGTGCCACCGGCCGTACCAAGCCGGCCATCCTGACCAACGGACTGGAAATACAGGTACCCGAGTACATAAAGCAGGGCGAGAAAATCAAGATCAATACTGAAACCGGGAAGTTCATGACCCGCGCCTGATTGCTCAGGTACCATACAGCCGCACCGGGTGGCCCGCGCCACCCGGCTGCACCAGGACAATGAACCACCAGGGAGTGCCATTACCGATGCGTAAAGTTACCAAAGCCATCATCCCCGTCGCCGGACTCGGCACCCGCGTATTACCCGCCAGCAAGGCTATTCCCAAGGAAATGCTGCCGGTCGGCGATAAACCTGTCATTCAGCGCGTTGTCGAGGAAGCGGTGGCCGCAGGCATCACTCAGATTATTCTGGTGACGCGCTCCGGCAAGGAAGCCATCGAAAACCATTTCGATGCCCACTATGAACTCGAAGCCGAACTCGAGATCAAGGGCAAGATTGCCGAGCTCGCCTCGGTACGCAATATCCAGCCGCCGGAAGTAGAGATTATCTCCGTACGCCAGCCACGCGCACTGGGCCTTGGCCACGCGGTCCTCTGCGCCGCTGGAATCATCGGTGACGAACCCTTTGCCGTGATGCTGCCGGATGTACTGATCAACAATCGAAGCTCCGACAACGGCCACGTCGACATGGCCGGCATGATGGCCGCCTTCAGTCGCGCCGAGCATCCGCAGATCATGGTAGAACCCGTGCCGCACGAACACGCCGAGCGCTATGGCATTGTCGATTGCGCGGGCGCAAGCCTGACCGGTGGCGATGCCCACCCGATTCAGGGCATGGTAGAAAAGCCGCCCCAAGGTACGGCCCCGTCGAACCTGGCCATTGTTGGCCGCTACATCCTGCCGGCGCGCATCATGCAGCTGCTCAAGACCACACCGCGCGGTGCCGGCGGTGAAATTCAGCTGACCGACGCCATGGCCGCGCTGCTGAAGGAAACGCCGATGGAGGCCTACCACATGGAAGGCAAGTCCTACGACTGTGGCAACAAGCTGGGCTACCTGCAGGCCAACATGGTGTTTGGTCTGCAAAGTCCGCATACAGGCGCAGAGCTGCGCGCATTTCTCACGCAGCAACTCGACGCGCTGGACAAGGCCTGACCAGCAAGGGGCGACGTGCTACACGTCGCCCCTGCCAGAAGCCTGCCCCTTGTTTCCTGGCCTACGACCTAGACAGTTGGGCTGTAAAACTCTCGGTACCAGGCAACGAATTTCGCCACCCCCTCCTCCAGCCCAACCTGCGGACTAAACCCGGTCAGATCCCGCAACGCCTGGGTTGATGCCCAGGTACGGGCGACATCACCCGGCTGCATGGGCAGAAAATTTTTCCGCGCTTCTATTCCCAGCCCGCGCTCCAGTGTCTGGATAAAATCCAGCAGCCCCACCGGCTGCCCCGCACCTATATTGAAAATACGGTAGGGTGCCGAACTCTGACCGCGGCTACCCAGCTCCGGTATCCAATCGGGCTGCGGTACTGGAACCTGATCGAGCACCCCCACGACACCCTCGACAATGTCGTCGATATAGGTAAAGTCGCGACTCATCTCGCCCTGGTTGTACACATCGATTGGCTCCCCGGCACAGATCGCTCGGGCAAACTTGATCGGCGCCATATCCGGGCGCCCCCAGGGACCATACACCGTAAAGAAACGCAGGCCAGTCGCGGGCAGACCATATAAATGGGAATAGGAATGGGTCAGCAACTCGCCGGACTTCTTGGTGGCGGCGTAGAGTGACACCGGATGGTCCACCGCATCAGTTTCGGTAAAGGGCACCTTGGTATTCAGCCCGTAGACGGAACTGGACGACGCATAGACCAGGTGCGCCACCTGCTGCACACGGCAGCCCTCCAGCACATTCAGCAACCCCGAAAGATTCGCATCGACATAAGCATGGGGGTTTTCCAGCGAATAGCGCACCCCCGCCTGGGCTGCCAGGTGGATAACCCGATCGAAGGTCTGGCCGGCAAACAGTGACTCCATCGCCGCTCGATCCGCCAGATCGGTACCGACAAAGCGAAAGCCGGGCTCTGGTGTCAGCAACGCCAGGCGGGCACGCTTGAGCGCAGGGTCGTAATAGTCATTCAGACTGTCCAGCCCCAGCACCTTCCACCCGCCCTGCAACAAGCGCCTGGCAACATGGAACCCGATAAAACCCGCAACCCCGGTGATGAGTACGTTCATCCGTCAACCCTTGATACAGCCCGGCGACAGCAGCTCCCGCTACCTCTGTCTTTGAGCCCGCACTATATCATTAACTGACGAGAGTACTTAGATTAGCGGCCGCTGGATCAGGAAACTGCAGTCTAACCCGGCAGATGGACGGATGATGGTCTGGAATGAGCTGCATGCCGATTTCGCCAGACACAGGAGACGCCCCCTTCGCTCGCAGCATCGGCGGCTGGGGTACCAGGAGTTGTGGCACTCCCCATACAAAAGCATGGAGGTCGCCAGGAGCGACTCGAATAGCCTCGATGGGGTAGCGATTATTGCTGAGTCCTCGCCCTGTCTCGACACCTCTGCCCCTGCGCATCTCTTCACCCACAGAATACATACGTCCAGGCATAAAAAAGCCACTCAAGCGAGTGGCCTTTTGTTTACATCAGTCTGCAGCTTTGTAAAAACTATCCTGTACCTGGCACGGCTGTATTGCAGGCCGGTAAAAAATCAGGACCCCAAGCAGGGCCCTGACGCCAAGGTTTTGGAAGTGGGTCTTTCCAAAGTGCTACAGCACCAAGCGACGAATATCGCTCAGCAGACTGTTCAGGTAGGTCAGGAAGCGTCCAGCATCCCCACCATTGATCGCCCGGTGGTCATACGACAGGCACAGCGGCAGCATCAGACGCGGCGCGAACTCCTTGCCGTTCCAGCGCGGTTCGATGTCCGCTTTGGATACACCAAGGATACCAACTTCCGGCGCCGGCACGATCGGCGTAAAGCCGGTTCCGCCAATGCCGCCCAGGCTCGAGATGGTAAAGCAGCCGCCCTGCATCTCGTTGGGCTTCAGTTTGCGGTCCTTGGCCTTGCCAGCCAGTTCGTTCGCTTCCAGTGACAACTGGTAGATCGACTTTTTGTCCGCATCCTTGATCACCGGGACCATCAGGCCGTTCGGCGTATCCACCGCCAGACCGACATTGATGTATTTCTTCAGCACAATGTGTTCGCCGTCGGCATGCAGCGAAGCATTGAACTTGGGGTTTTCCTTCAGCGCCTGGGCCACCGCCTTGATGATGAACGGCAGCGGCGTGAGTTTCACACCCTCTTTCGCTGCAGCGTCCTTCATTTCCTTGCGGAAGGCTTCCAGTTCAGTGATATCCGCCTTGTCGAACTGGGTCACGTGCGGCACATTAAGCCAGCAACGTGTCATGTTCGCCGCCGTCACCTTGGCAACCTTGCTCATCTTCTGCATTTCGATCTCGCCGAACTGGCTGAAATCGATGGCAGGAATGGCAGGAATACCGGCACCCGCAACAACGCTGCCTCCGGCCGGCTTCTCAGCCAGCGCCTTGAGGGAGGTCTTGACGAAGTTCTGTACGTCTTCCTTAACGATACGGCCACGACGACCGGTACCGCTTACCAAGGACAGATCAACGCCAAACTCGCGGGCAATGGCACGTACAGCCGGTCCTGCGTGGACACTGCGATTTTTCTGTTCCAGGGCCTGGTTGACCGTAGTAGCCGAAGCCGCCGGGGCAGCCTTGGCCGGTGCCGCAGGCGCCGGTGTGGCTCCAGCAGGTGCAGGAGCAGCGGCAGCAGGCGCTGCAACCGCAGCACTGCCCGCCACCTCCAGCATCAGGATGACATCACCTTCGTTGCAGGTCGCACCAGCACTGATGCTGACGGACTTGACGGTACCGCCCTTGGGCGCCGGCACTTCCATCGAAGCCTTGTCGGTTTCCAGCGCCATCAGGCTGTCGCCCTCGGCAATGACATCACCGGCCTTGACCAGCACTTCGATGACATCGACATCGGTCGCACCGCTCAGATCCGGAACCCGAACTTCCTCGATACCGCCGGCAACAGCGGGTGCCGCCGGTGCCGCAGCTGGTGCAGGCGCCGCGGCAGCAGCGGCCGGAGCCTCTGCCTGGGGCGCGGCGGCTACCGAACCTGCCACTTCAAGCATCAGGATCAGATCGCCTTCGTTGCAGGTGCCGCCCGCCGCAATCTTGACTTCCTTGACCGTGCCGCTCATTGGCGCCGGCACTTCCATGGATGCCTTGTCGGTTTCGACGGCAATCAGGCTGTCACCCTCGGCAATAACGTCACCGGCCTTGACCAGCACTTCAACCACGTCGACATCGGTAGCACCGCTGAGATCCGGTACTCGAACTTCTTCGACACTGGCTGCTGCGGCCGGAGCAGCGGCAGCAGCAGGCGCTGCCGCTGCAGGTGCCGCCGCGGCGGGCGCCGCTGCAGCAGGAGCCTCAGCCTCAGCGGCGGCTCCGGTTTCCAGTAACAGGATCTGGTCACCTTCGTTACAGGTGCCGCCTTCCTGGATAATCACTTCCTTGACTGTACCGCCATGGGTAGACGGAACTTCCATTGAGGCTTTATCGGTCTCAACGGCAATCAGGCTGTCGCCTTCGGCAATGACATCGCCGGCCTTGACCAGTACCTCGACGACATCTACATCCGAGGCGCCACTCAGGTCTGGAACGGTAATTGTGATAGTGCTCACGATAATGTCCTCTACTAATTCTCAACCGTTACGAAGTTCACAGGAGCCTTAAACGGTCCAGGGCGCCGGTTTTTCCGGGTTCAGATTGAACTTCTGCATCGCCTTGGCAACTTCGGTTGCAGGCACCTTGCCTTCTTCCTGCAGCGCCTTGAGCGCAGCCAGAACGACGTAGTAACGGTTGACTTCGAAGAACTCACGCAGCTTGGTACGCGTATCGGAACGTCCGAAACCATCGGTACCCAGCACCTTGTAGCGGTGCGGAATAAACTCGCGCAGCTGGTCGGCAAACATGCGCATGTAATCGGTCGAGGCGATAACCGGACCCTGACGGTCCTGCAGGCACTCGGTCACGTAAGGTACACGCGGTTCGTCGGTCGGGTGCATCATGTTCCAGCGATCAGCCGCCTGAGCCTCACGGCGCAGTTCGTTGATCGAGGTGGTGCTCCAGACGTCGGCTTCAATACCGAACTCTTCACGCAGGATCACCGCCGCTTCACGTACTTCACGCAAAATGGTGCCACAACCCATCAGCTGAACCTTGAGGTCGGCCTTCTTGCCTTCTTCAAGCAGGTACATGCCCTTGATGATGCCCTCTTCCGCACCCACCGGCATTTCCGGATGGCTGTAGTTTTCGTTCATCGTGGTGATGTAGTAGAAGCGGTTTTCCTGCTTCTTGTACATGCGCTCAAGGCCGTCCTGTACGATAACAGCCACTTCATAGGCGTAGGTCGGATCGTAGCTGATACAGTTCGGGATCATCTGTGCCATCAGGTGGCTGTGGCCGTCCTGATGCTGCAGGCCTTCGCCGTTCAGGGTCGTGCGGCCGGATGTTGCACCGATCAGGAAACCGCGCGCCTGGCTGTCGCCGGCCGCCCAGATCAGATCCATGACGCGCTGGAAACCGAACATCGAGTAGAAGATGTAGAACGGTACCATCGGGCAGTTATTGTTGCTGTAGGAGGTGGCACAAGCCAGCCAGGCAGAGAACGCGCCGGCTTCGTTGATACCTTCTTCCAGCACCTGACCTGTCTTGGACTCTTTGTAGAACATGATCTGGTCAGAGTCATGCGGTACATAACGCTGGCCGGCAGAGGTGTAGATACCCAGCTGGCGGAACATGCCTTCCATACCGAAAGTACGGGCTTCGTCTGGAACGATCGGCACAATGCGATTACCGATCTGCTTGTCCTTGACCAGTACATTGAGTACGCGGTTCAGACCCATCTGCGTCGAGAGTTCACGCTCACCGCTGGATTTCAGCTGGCTGGCGAAAGCCTCAAGCGACGGCGTTTCCAGCACGTCAAACTCAGTACGGCGAGTCGGGTAGAAGCCTCCGAGCTGCTTGCGGCGCTCGAACATGTACTTCATTTCCGCGGAATCCGGTGACGGACGGTAATACGGAACTTCAGTCAGCTGCTCATCGGTCAACGGAATGTTGAAGTTGTCGCGGAACGCCTTGAGGTCGTCCATCGCGACTTTCTTGATGGAGTGGGTATCGTTCTTCGCCTGGCCGGAAGTGCCGGTACCGTAGCCCTTGACGGTCTGCGCCAGAATGACGGTGGGCTGGCCCTTGTGCTGATAGGCTGCCTGGTAAGCCGCATAGACTTTGTACGGGTCGTGTCCGCCACGGTTCAGGTTCATGATGTCCTGATCGGACATGTCTTTCACCATTTCGAGCAGTTCCGGGTATTTGCCGAAGAAATGCTCGCGGGTGTAAGCGCCGCCGTTAGCCTTGTAGTTCTGCAACTCACCGTCACAGACTTCATCCATGCGTTTTTGCAGCAGACCAGTAGTGTCTTTTTCCAGCAGCGGATCCCAGTGACGTCCCCACAGGCACTTGACTACGTTCCAGCCAGCACCACGGAAGATACCTTCGAGTTCCTGCACGATCTTGCCGTTACCACGTACCGGACCGTCAAGACGCTGCAGGTTGCAGTTGATGACGAAGATCAGGTTTTCGAGCTGCTCACGGCCGGCCAGGGAGATCGCACCCAGGGTTTCCGGCTCGTCGCACTCACCGTCGCCCAGGAAAGCCCAGATCTTGCGGTCACCGCGATTAATCAGGCTACGGGCGGACAGGTAACGCATCACGTGCGCCTGGTAGATCGCCTGAATCGGTCCCAGACCCATGGACACGGTCGGGAACTGCCAGAAGTCCGGCATAAGCCAGGGGTGAGGATAGGAAGACAGACCATTACCGTCCACTTCACGACGGAAGTTGTCGAGCTGCTCTTCGGTCAAACGGCCTTCAAGGTAAGCGCGGGCGTAGATACCGGGGGAGATATGCCCCTGGAAGAACACCATGTCGGCATCCTGCTCGCCTTCATTGCCGCGGAAAAAGTAGTTAAAGCCAATATCATACAGCGTAGCGGACGACGAGAAGCTGGAGATATGACCACCCAGCCCTTCCTTGTTGTCGTTGGCGCGCATGACCATTGCCATGGCGTTCCAGCGTATAAAGGAACGAATACGCCGTTCGACAAACAAATCACCCGGCATGCGACTTTCGTCTTTGGGAGCGATCGTGTTGCGGTACGGGGTCGTGGTGGCACCGGCGCTACCTACGCCGATATCCGCCGCCTTACGCCCCAGCTGTTTGAGAATATATCGTGCACGATCATCACCGTCGCTTTTGGCAACAGACTCCAGTGCATCCAACCATTCATGGGTTTCAATCGGATCAATATCTTCAACGAATTCTTGCACTTTGCTTTCTCCACTCATTCTTATTCGAGCAGTCAATCCCACTTAAGCGTTAAGACGGAACAGCCTATTGTGCAGGCTCCCCCGCGCCCCACCACCTTCTCGTTCTTATTATCTTGTAGTATTACTACATAATGGTGTCAATATTATGCACATATCGCCTGTTGATGGCAACAAAACCGGCTTCGAACGACAATTTTGTAGTAATAATACCAAATCGGAAAATTACGATTCCTCAACCTCGGCAGGCGTTTCGTGACATCGGACACCCATTACGGGCCCGCACTCATACCCATATCCCTGTAGATACGGCGATGCAGCATATAAAGTACCATCAAACACCGGCATTGGCCCGGCGCAGCGCACGCTCCTGTCGAGTATTTTCCCGCTCGCCTTCAAGCAGGGCCTCTTCAACAAAAGCGATATGATAATGGGCAGCCTTGCGCGCGTTGTCCGGTTCTCCGGCAAGGATAGCAGTCATCAGCGCCTCGTGCTGACCGTGGATCTTTTCCCGGTAACCTGCCCTGGGATAGATATTCAAAAGGTTGTCGGTGATATGCTGTCGCAACAGACTGAAAAGCGCACGCATCATGTGCAGCAGCACCATGTTATGCGTCGCTGCGGCAATGGCCAGATGAAACTCGACATCGGCCTCGACCTCCTTGGCGAATTCCTTGTTGCGGTGAAAATGCTCCAGCTCGTTATAGCGCGCCTGGATAGTGTCACGGTCGGCGGCGGTACTGCGCAACGCAGCATAATATGCAGACACGCCCTCAAGCGCATGCCGAAATTCCAGCAGATCGTACTGAGCTTCGGGGTGCGTTTTGAACAGTTCGAGCAGCGGGTCGGAGAAGGAGCCGCCAAGGTCTTCGGAGACATAGGTTCCACCGCCCTGACGACTCACCAGCAATCCCTTCGCTGCCAGCTTCTGCACAGCCTCTCGCAACGATGGGCGTGATACATCAAACTGCTTGGCAAGCTCACGCTCGGGAAGCAGCTTCTGCCCCGGCTTGAGCGTACCCTCGAGAATCATTTCCTCTACCTGCTGCACAATGACATCGGAAATTTTGGGTTGTTTTACCCGCTGATAAGCCACCTTGATTCCACTCCCCCGCCACGCAACTGCCATATTAAAACACTAATAAAAACGCCATGTTACGGCGCTTTTCCATCTGACGCCTATAGTTGTAGCTCACATGACCCGACACTCGTCAAAAATACAAATTGGTAATACCACTTTCTACTCTATCAGCTCGCTCTTATCAAGAAAGCATACTCACCCATGCATCGAAAAATAGAGACCTAAGTTTAAGCACGAAAACATTGACAATGACTGTACATAAAAAATACAGTACACACACAAATCGGGTAAATTGGTATTACCAATCTACAGATATGTAGCCCGATTACACAAGAAAACACGACACTCCAACAAAAATAACCATCGCTTGTCCGAGGACACTTCATGAAAAAACTTACAAAAAGCCTCATGTCCGCCGCCGTCGTCAGTGCAATTTTTACCGGCACCGCCTTCATGACTGCCAGTCCCATTGCACTGGCCGCTGACAAGGTGTTGCTGAAAACACCGATCGCCTTTGGTACCAACCTGCCGGCGCTGGGCACCACAATTACCTGGGTAGCGGAGCGGCTCGATAAGGTCAGCGACGGCAATATCCGCATGAAGGTCTATGAGCCTGGCAAACTGGTCAGTCCGCCGGAGATTCTCGATGCGGTATCCTCCGGCAAGGTCAACTCGGGTTATGCCACCGCCGGTTACTGGCAGGGCAAGATTCCCGCCGCCGCGCTGTTTTCGGCCGTGCCCTTCGGCCCCGAAGCCGGCGAGTACATGGCTTGGCTGTACTACGGCAACGGCATGAGCCTGTATCAGGAGATGTACGACAGCGCCGGCTTCAACGTCAAGGTGCTGCCCTGCGCCATCCTGTCGCCCGAAACATCAGGGTGGTTCGCCAAGCCGATCGACAAGCCTGAAGACCTGCAGGGCCTGAACATGCGCTTCTTTGGCCTTGGCGCCTCGGTGATGGAGAAACTGGGGGTCGGTACTGTGCAGCTGCCTGGCGGCGAGATCTTTGGTGCGCTTGAGAAAGGGGCCATTGATGCCACCGAGTTCTCCCAGCCCGCCATCGATACCCGCCTTGGGCTGAATAAAATCGTCAAGTACAACTACTTTCCCGGCTGGCATCAGCAGGCGACCATCTTTGAGTTGCTGGTCAACAAAGATGCCTGGAACGGCATGAGCGAGGGTCAGAAAGCAACGATTGAGACCACCTGCATGGCATCCATGACCAACTCGATAGCTGAGGGTGAGGCCATGCAGTTCCCCGTCATGGCAAAGGCCCAGGAAGAAGGCGTGCAGATTCGCTACTGGAATCAGACCATGCTGGATACCTTCAAGAGCAAGTGGGATGAGGTGGCTATTGAGAAATCCGCCGCGGATCCCTTCTTCAAGAAGGTCTGGGACGACCTGAGCACCTTCCGCAGCGGCTACGACCTGTGGGAAGCCAATGCGTTCCTGCCCCGCAGCCGCGCCGAGTAATACCTGCCGCCGGGGCAGGGCGCCCCGGCTTTTCAGGCGTACCC
>NZ_KB899110.1 GCF_000378045.1 Marinobacterium rhizophilum DSM 18822 | reverse complement strand
CGCGGATCGGTTTCATCACCCATCTTTTTCGGGTCGTTCAGATCGATACCGAAGCCCTGCAGGAAGCCCTGGTTACGAGCGACATCGACGGTGATTTGGCTGCTGCTCAGATCCAGCAGGGCAATCTTGGCGTCTGCCGCCTTGTCGCCCAGCTGAGCCTTGGCCCATTCGCCAATCAGTACGCCGGCCTTGAAGTTGTCGGTGGCGAAGGTCGCATCCGCGGCGGTAATCGGTGACAGCGGCGTATCCAGGGCGATAACCAGCAACCCGGCTTCACGGGCACGTTCAACCGCAGGCACGATGGCAGCAGTGTCGCTCGGGGTCAGCAGAATGCCCTTGGCACCGGCGGAGATCAGGTTCTCGATGGCCTGGACCTGGGAATCGTTGTCGCCATCAAATTTGCCGGCAAAGGACATTAGCTTTGCGCCCATGGCCTCAGCTTTCTCTTCAGCACCTTGACGCATTTTTACGAAGAAGGGATTGGTATTGGTTTTGGTGATCAGCCCGATGATGGGGGCTTCAGCTGCGAGGGCCAGGGGAGAGGCGATCGTGATTGCCAGGGCCAGTGCGCTCATTTGCATTTTCATGGTAAATCTCCAGTTGTTTTTTTTTGTGGTGCCGTACTTGGAAGGATCATTAGAATGTTAGTAGAGTGCCCTAACATGAACAGGGTATGCCCAGATACATGATCAAGCCATCCTCTGCTCTGCCAGTACCGTCCGCGCCGTCTCGACGACGCGCTCGACAGTAAAGCCGAAGTGCCGCAACAGTGCCTCGGCTGGCGCCGACTCGCCGAAGCTCGTCATGCCGATCACCGCCCCGTCCAGCCCGATGTAGCGATACCAGCCATCCGGCTGCGCCATCTCGATGGCAACGCGCGCACGTATTCCGGGCGGCAACACCGCATCGCGGTAGCGTTGATCTTCACGCTCAAAGCGCTCGACACAGGGCAGCGAGACCACCCGAACCGCCACGCCCGCGGCACAAAGCACATCAGCGCCGGCCAGTGCCAGGCCCACTTCTGAACCGGTCGCCAGCAGGATAAGATCAGCCGTGCCTTCACAGTCGCGCACCACATAACCGCCGCGGCGGATATCCCCCAGCTGCGTGGCGGTACGCGCCAGCGCCGGCAGGTTCTGGCGCGACAGCACCAGTGCGCTGGGGCCGTCGGTGCGCTCCAGTGCGCTGCACCAGGCCACGGCAGTTTCGGTGTCGTCACACGGACGCCAGGTATCCAGATTGGGTGTCTGGCGCAGGCTCGGTAGCTGCTCAATCGGCTGATGGGTCGGGCCATCTTCGCCCAGCCCAATGGAATCATGGGTGTAGACAAAGACGTTGCGAATGCCCATCAGCGCCGCCATGCGCACGGCATTGCGGGCATATTCGGTAAACATCAGGAAGGTGCCGCCGTACGGAATAAAACCGCCGTGCAGTGCCAGTCCATTCATGATGGCGCTCATGCCAAATTCACGTACGCCATAGTGGATATAGTTTCCCGCCGGGGCCTGCGCCGACACCGCTACCGAACCCGACCACTGGGTCAGGTTGGAGGGCGCAAGATCCGCTGATCCGCCGAGCAGTTCCGGCAGTACCGGCCCCAGCGCGTCGAGCAGCTGCTGCGAGCTCTTGCGACTTGCCTGGGTGCGGGCCGCCTGCTGGGTGCGCGCAACAAGCTCGTCGCTGAATTGATCCCAGTCGGCCGGCAGATCGCTGGCCAGCCGGCGTTCCAGCTCCATGGCCAGTTGCGGATGCTCTGCACGGTAGTGCTCCAAGCGCTGCTGCCAGTCCCGCTCCAGTGCGGCACCGCGCTGCCGTGCATTCCAGTCGGCATACACGGATTCCGGCACCTCGAAGGGGGCGTGGGGCCAGTCCAGCGCCGCGCGAGTGGCGGCAATTTCGTCGGCGCCCAGCGGAGCGCCATGGCACTCGTGACTGCCGGATTTGTTGGGCGCGCCAAAACCGATGGTAGTCTTGCAGCAGATCAGGCTGGGCTGAGTGGAGTTTTGCCGCGCCTCGGTCAGCGCCTGCTGTATCGCCACGGCATCATGGCCATCAACGGCCTCAATCACCTGCCAGCCGTAGGCACGAAAACGTGCCGGCGTATCGTCGCTGAACCAGCCCTCAACCTCGCCATCAATGGAAATACCGTTGTCGTCGTACAGCACTATCAGCTTGCCAAGGGCCAGAGTACCGGCCAGCGAGCAGACCTCGTGCGAGATACCCTCCATCAGGCAGCCATCACCGACAAAGGCATAGGTGCGGTGATCCACTATGGCATGACCCGGCCGGTTAAACTGCGCCGCAAGCGTCTGCTCCGCCAGTGCCATGCCCACCGCATTGGCCAGCCCCTGCCCCAGCGGACCGGTGGTGGTTTCCACACCCGGCGTGTAGCCGTATTCGGGGTGACCGGGCGTGCGTGAATGCAGCTGGCGAAACTGTTTGAGTTCTTCGATCGGCAGGTCGTAGCCACTGAGGTGCAACAGGCTGTACAGCAGCATTGAACCATGACCGTTGGACAGCACGAAGCGGTCGCGATCCGGCCAGCTAGGATTAAGCGGGTTGTGATTAAGATGATCGCGCCACAGCACTTCGGCGATATCCGCCATGCCCATGGGGGCGCCAGGATGGCCGGAGCCGGCCTGCTGCACGGCATCCATGCTCAGTACCCGCAGAGCGTTGGCCAGGGTGCGCCGGCTCAGGCTTGCTTCAGGCATGTTCATGCACGTGCTCCCGAGGAATTTGATCCTGAGCGCTGAATGCTAGCGAGCTGTTCGCGCAGCAATGCTTCAAGTTTCAGCTGATCCGCTTCAAAGCCGCGAATACCCTCGGCGAGTTTTTCGGTGGCCATGGCATCTTCGTTCAACTCCCAGCGGAACTGCGCTTCAGACAATGCAGCCGGTCTGGGTTCACGCTCGCCGCTGTCAGCCAGCACAGTATCCAGCGTGCCTTCAGCTGCAGCCAGCTCTTCGAGCAACCCGGGACTGATGGTCAGACGATCGCAGCCGGCCAGCGCCAGAATCTCGCCGACGTTGCGAAAGCTCGCCCCCATCACCACCGTGGGATATTCCAGTCGGCGGAAATAGCGGTAAATGCGCTGTACCGACTGCACACCGGGCTCATCGACCGGTGCATAGTCCTGTGTGGCGTCAGCCTTGCGGTACCAGTCCAGAATGCGACCCACAAAGGGCGAAATCAAAAAGGCCCCAGCTTCGGCACAGGCACGGGCCTGGGCAAAGTTGAAGATCAGCGTCAGGTTGCACTCGATCCCTTCGCGCTCCAGTTCCTCGGCGGCACGAATACCTTCCCAGGTGGACGCCAGCTTGATCAGGATGCGATCCCGCGTAATGCCAGCCTGCTCATACAGTTCAACCAGGCGGCGGGCCTTGGCCAGGCTCGCCTTCGTATCGAACGACAACCGTGCATTCACTTCGGTGGACACCCTGCCCGGTACGTGCTCCAGGATCATGGCGCCCATGGCCACCACCAGACGGTCGCAGGCTTCATCGACCGCCTCATCCAGCGTGCCTGCATGATCACGCACCTCGTGCAGAATGGCCTGCACCTGGGCATCGTATTTGCCCGACTGTACGGCTTTAAGAATCAGCGATGGATTGGTGGTGGCATCCTGCGGCGCAAATCGGCGGATGGCATCCAGATCACCGGTATCAGCCACCACGGTGCTCTGTTGTTTTAGTTGTTCAAGTAAATTAGCCATGTTAAGCCCTCGTTAGACAATGTCGGGCTGGACAGCGGCGCGGTTATAGTCGGCCAGGCTGTCCAGCAGCGATGAATGAATGTGATCAGCGATAGAGAATTTTTCGGGCGTCGGGTGAGCCGGATCAGGCACGGCGACAACCACCATGCCGGCAGCCTTGGCAGCAATAACGCCATTGACCGAATCCTCCCAGACCCGGCACTGCCAGGGCGCCTCAGCACCCAGGCGCGCGGCAGCCAGTTCGAATACCGCCGGGTGCGGCTTGGAGCGCGGCACTTCGATACCGGAGGCAAATACCGAAACCGGCAGCTTGTGCGCGCGCACCACAGCCTCGATAAAATGCATCGGCGACGAAGAGGCAATCGCCAGAACAACGGACTGCCTGGAAAGCTGTTCCAAGAGTTCACGGGCACCTGGCATCAGTGCCGCTTTGTCAATGGACGCGGCCATTCGCTGCAGCATTGACTCCAGCAGGGTATCAGCCTGCACACCCCGGGCACGATGGCGCTGCTCCATGGTGCGACAGAACTCGACAGTGCTGGTGCCCTGAAAAGCCAGAAGCTCCGTTTCCGGCAGTTCCAGACCGTACAGCTCCAGCAACTGCGCTTTTTGCGCGGCCAGCCAGAGCGGCTCAGAGTCGATCAGCAACCCGTCCATATCAAATATTGCAAACGCCTGCATTGCATCGACCTGCATCAGATTAATCCGCCACCGTAACTGCGAGAGTGGCCCGCACACCTAGCGTTTGCAGGCGTTCGAGCTGCAATCGGAAGGCTTCCTGATTGGAGACAAATCAGCGGTACCGGAAAAAACGTCATATGATCGACCCATTCTTCCTGGGTTTCGGTAATTTATCGGCTTCCCCTGCCTCTTCGGCAAGCAGGAGGTCGGCTGCGCGACTATTTCCGAGCACGAGATGTGCGTTCTTAAGATCGTTCCCGCGTGCCTTTTCCGCAGCCGCCTCTGGAGAAAATCCGAAGCTCAACCAGCGACTGATGAGCCGCTCCTCAAGCGTTCCGATCGACGGCGCCAGGAACACCGTGGCGTCGAAAAGCCCGGCCAATCCGTCCCACGGCGGAGCATCGAGCAGCAGATAGTTACCCTCGACCACGACGATCGCGGTTTCCGCTTTCAAAAGGCCCGCGTCTGCCAGGCAGGCGTCCTGTGTTCGATCGAATAGCGGATAGTGAATGTCGGTACCGCCGTCCCTGACGCGGCGAACCAGTCGCACCAACCCGGCCGCATCGAAGGTCTCTGGTGCCCCCTTCCTCGGTAGCAGTCCTTGTTCGGCAAGATCCTCATTATCAAGATGGAAGCCATCCATCGGAAGGAGCGCCGCTCGGGGCACGCTTCCGGCTTTCAGGTTCAGTTGTTCGACCACGTCTTCGGCGAGCGTTGACTTGCCCGAGCCCGGTGGACCGGCAATGCCGATTAGGACCCGCTTACCGGACCTTGCCGCCCTGGCAATCAGGTCCAGCACAGCTTCGTTCTCAGAGCATACTTGTGCCATCGATCAGACCGCTTGTGCCAGTTGGGGTAGTTCGATACCGAGTTCTTTGGTCTTGGCATTTGTCATTGTTATTCTCCAGTTCGAGTAATGGACTTCTTTAATTTATTAATTCATTTTGAAGTAATTAATCACCAAATACTATGTGCGGCAAGCATCGTTTGTCAATAGACGTGATGACCTCAATGACCCAAAATATTTCCGTCCAGGGTGCAGACAACCATGCGGCCTCAGAAATACTTTGGCATCAAGCAGATGCCTGACCCATTTCCGAGTACAGACACACCTTGTGTGTTGATCACGTTGCCATGCTTCTGATATCTCTGTTTCTCGCGCTATGTAACAGCTTGGGCAAGATGCGCTCGTGCAGGTAGCAGCCCCCTTCAAGCGCCTCCCTGACCGAAGTCACACACCGGAGCAGACTCTCCAACTTGCCCAGGTCCTGCGGTGCCATGTGTCCGCCTTCCGGGCCGGCTTAAGCAGCTGATTTTGGTGGATGTGCCGAATTAAATCTTCAGGAAAAATTTGAGCTGGCTGTCATTGATATGCGGCTTGGACTTGGCCAAGTTGTCGAGCTTGCATCGATGTTTAACATTCCGCGGGGCCGATCAGAGTGGAGTGGATGCGACGGTTAGCCGGGCTCACGGCCTCCGCGTGCACCCGTTTGACAACGATCATGAGCCACATGGATCAGCCTGATCGGGTCAGCCATCCGTTCTCAGACACTGATACAGGGCCTCTCGGCAGAAAACTCACGGGGCAGATGAGCCATCGGCCCGCCCGCATGGGCCCGCTGCCGCCGTATGGCGGCTTGCTCCTCGGCGAGCACCTTCTGGTGACCTCGATAGGCACCTCGTTGCCGCGGGGGGAGAAAATCAACAGCCCATTAAAGACTGTGGCTGGGATTCGAAGGATTCTGTCGCAGGAGCGTGTTCTGATCGATCATGTATTCCGTTGAAATCTGGTAGGCGGCCGCACCGAGCGCCCGGGCGCTGCTGCCGAAGTGACCCGGCTTGATGTCCGGTCGAATCACACCCTGCATGTCTAGCCGGTCAAGCTGTCTTTCCACCTCGCGGACAAGGCGACTCCGGATCGCTGCCGGAAAGGCACCGTCGATTACCACGGCCTGGAAATCGATGACCGCAAGGGTGGATATGATCGCATGGGCCAGGCTTCGAGCCGCCCGGCTAATCCAGGTCTGCACAAGCGGTTCCATCGCGTCCCAATCGCTGTGCTCGGAGTAGATTTTATGCAACGGATCACCGACATGATCGGCTATCATACGCTCGAGGACGACAAGAGAAGCATGATCGACAAGACGGTCGCCTCCGGGCTCGCCTGGCACACGCAGCGGACCAAAACCTCCCGCATTTCCGCGACGTCCGGGAAAGACGCTCCCGTTCAAGACGACGCCTCCACCGATAAAGGTGCCCACGAAGAAATAAACGAAATCCTGTGCGGCATTGGGTGGTCCGAAAACCAGTTCAGCCCGGCAAGCTGCGGTACCGTCGTTTTCCACTCTGATCGGCCAGGGCACAACCTGTTTTAGTTCCGCCACAAGATTGAAACTCCGCCAGGCATCCATCTCGTTCTGCGGAGCGCCAAAATCCGCGGTCCAACTCCACAACTCGAAAGGCATCGCTACATTTATCGCAGCGATGTCGCTCAGCGACTTTCCTGCCGACGTCAGAAGCGGGTTCAACGCCTCCTTCACGAAGTGGAGCATGGCGGCGGGTGTTGGATACGAATGCGACTCGGTTCGTCGCGCGAGAACGTCCCCAACGAAATTCATCACGACAATCTCGAATGTGCGTCGACCGATCTTGAGCCCCACATAATGCCGCGCATCCGGATTCAGCCTCATGGGTACCGAGGGCTGCCCGATACGTCCGCGAATCGCATTACCTCGCAGAAGCAGACCCTCGGCCTCCAGCGCGCGGAAGATGACCGATACCGCATTCGGGGACAATCCCGTTATCCTTGTAGCCTCAGCTTTTGTAAGTTTTCCGTGGTTGCGTACGAGGTGCAGGATCAAGCGTTCGTTGACCCCTCTCACGGTCGTCAGATTTGAACCCTTCAGCGGATGAGCGCACTGGAACTCTTCTTCATAATTGCCATCCATCTTCTTCATTCTGAACCCTGGAATCATAGAATACCCGCAGCACTCTGGACCACGGGGCAGAGGCACGGGGACCAGCGCCGCCGCCCCCCGACCTTACCGACAAAAGTGACGCAGCGCATGGGACACTGACAGCTGAGCCGGATCCAACGATACCAGATTGATGCCGGCAGTGGTTCCCCTTTTCCTCTTTCCCTGCTTTCCACACTGTCCCACATCAACTCTTCACTGCCTTTACCCACCCGCTACGCCTGACTTACTTATACTGATACCCATCGGACCAGGAAATGATCGATGGCCAAGAAAAAAAGCCTGTTGCTGCTGCCTCTGCTGGGCGCGCTGATTGCCGGCGGCATTTACTGGCACCAGCTCGAAGATCCGGTGCCGGTGACGCTCATCGAGGTCGAAACAGGCCCCGTGGAGCTGATCGCCGCCAACAGCCGCGCCGGCACCATTCGCGCCTGCCGGCGTTCCCGGCTGTCCATGCTGCAGGGCGGACGGGTCGAGACCCTGCTGGTCAAGGAAGGCGATCAGGTCAAGCAGGGGCAGCTCCTGCTGGAACTCTGGCACGGCGACATCGACGCCCGCATCGAGCAGGCAGAGGCCACCCTGCGAGCCCGGCAAATCGATCAGCAACGTACCTGCGACAGCGCGGCACTGGCACTGCGGGAATACCGGCGCACCCAGTCACTGGCCAAACGCGATCTGGCGTCAGCCGAGCTGCTTGACCAGCGCGAGACTGAATCCCGCCTGGGCAAGCTCAGCTGCGATCATGCCAGCGCCATCACCGACCAGGCCAGGGCCGCCCTGCACCTGCAGCAAGTCATGCTGACTGAAGCGCAGCTGCGCGCGCCCTTCGCTGGCACCGTTGCCGAAATTAACGGTGAACCCGGGGAGTTTGTGACACCGTCCCCACCCGGGATTCCCACCCCGCCGGCCGTCGACCTGATTGATGACAGCTGCCTCTATGTACGCGCCCCCATCGACGAGGTCGACGCCGCCCGGCTGGCCATCGGCCAATCCGCGCGCATCACCCTGGACGCCTTTCGCAACCGGGTATTCCCGGGGCAGGTGAGCCGTATCGCCTCCTTCGTGACCGAGGTTGAAAAACAGGCCCGCACCGTCGATATCGATGTCCTGTTCACCCCCATACCGGAAGACGCCACCCTGCTGGTTGGCTACAGCGCCGATGTGGAGGTCGTTCTGGATCAGCGCGAACAGGTCACCCGCATCCCCACCGAAACCCTGCTCGAGGGCAACCGTGTACTGCGCTACGACGCCGACAGCCAGACGCTGCAAGCGCAAACGGTCAGCCAGGGCCTGAGCAACTGGAGCTGGACCGAGGTCCGCCAGGGGCTGACACCCGGGCAGCGCATACTGCTATCGCTCGACCGTGAGGGCGCTCGCGATGGCGCCAGGGTAAGGCCCGAATGATTCGGCTGCAGGCGCTGTGCAAGGCCTACGCCCTGGGTGATGAGACCGTCACCGCGCTGGATGAGGTCAGCCTGGATATCGGCGCCGGCGAGTACCTGTCAGTCATGGGTCCCTCGGGCTCCGGCAAGTCGACCCTGCTCAACATGATCGGTCTGCTCGATACGCCCGACACTGGCCGGTATCAGCTTTGCGGCCATGACATGACGATTCTCAATGAAGAAGGCCGTGCCGCCGAGCGCAACAGACGCATCGGCTTTGTATTCCAGGCGTATCACCTGATTGACCGCCTCAGTGCGCGCGAAAACATCGAACTGCCGCTCGTGCTGGCCGGCATGGCACCGGCCGAACGCCGGCCGCTGGTCGACGAGGTGATCGAGCGTCTTGGCCTCCTGGATCGTGCCGGTCATCTGCCGCGCCAACTGTCGGGTGGCCAGCGCCAGCGCGTCGCCATCGCCAGGGCGGTCATCCGCAAGCCCGCCCTGCTGCTGGCCGACGAGCCCACCGGCAACCTGGACAGCCACTCCGGTGCCGAGGTCATCAAGCTGCTGGAAGAACTCAATAGCCAGGGGATTACCCTGCTCGTCGTAACCCACGACCCCGCCATTGGCCAGCGTGCCGGTCGACGGCTGCGCATGGAGGATGGCCGTGTTACCGAGGACAGCGGCGCCGTTAACACGCCGCGAGAAACCGGCTATGCGCGCCGCTGATCTGCTGCAGTTCAACCTGCGCCTGCTGTTGCGCCAGCGCTTTCGTACGCTGATGAGCCTGCTGGCCATGGCCGTGGGGGTCGCCGCAGTGCTGCTGCTCACCGGGCTGGGGGAAGGCGCGCGACAGTTTGTACTGAACGAATTTTCACTGCTGGGCAATGATGTCCTGATCATGCTGCCCGGGCGCAAGGAGACCACCGGCGGCATTCCGCCGCTGACCGGCGAAGGTACGCGGGATATCACGCTGGACGATGTGCAGGCACTGGGACAACTGCCCAGCGTCCGCCGGATCGCCCCGCTGATCGTGGGCAATGCCCAGACCCATGTTGGCGGGCGCAGCCGCGAGCTGCTGACGCTCGGCACCAGCGCGCTCTTTTTCGACTTGCGGGATTTGGGCGTTCGCCAGGGTCGAATGCTGCCTGATATTCCGCTCGACCGGGCAGCATCGGTCTGCGTGCTCGGCGCCGGCGCCCGACAGGAGCTGTTCGCACAGCAGCCCGCGCTCGGACAATGGCTGCGCATCGGTGACCGGCGCTTTCGCGTCATCGGCATTCTGGATGACCGCGGCGAATCCCTGGGAATGGACATGCGCAACACCATCCTGATCCCGGTTGCCAGCGCCCAGCAGATATTCAATACCCGCGGCATGTTCCGGGTCTTTGTGCAGCACCAGCCCGGCAGCTCTCTGGAGCGGGCACGCCAGGACATTCTGGCACTGATGCAGGAACGCCACGGCGGCGAAAAGGATGTCACCCTGATCACCCAGGATGCTCTGCTCGGCGCCTTTGACGATGTCCTGCGGCTGCTGACGCTGGGCGTGGCGGCCATTGCAGCAATCAGCCTGCTGGTGGCCGGCATTCTGATCATGAACATCACCCTGATCAGCGTCAGCCAGCGCACTCGGGAAATCGGACTGCTGAAGGCACTCGGTGCCAGTGCGAACACCGTACGGATACTGTTCATCAGCGAGGCGCTGCAGCTGGCGCTGCTGGGGTCCCTGCTTGGCGCGATCACGGGATACAGCCTGCTGGCGCTCGGCCACTGGTTTTTCCCGCTGCTGCCGTTCGTCGTGTCGTCCTGGGCACTGGGTGCCGCCTGGGCGATCGCGATCCTGACCGCAACACTGTTCGCCTGGCTGCCGGCCTCGCGCGCCGCCGCCATGGCGCCAGTGCTCGCATTGCACGGGCAGGCCCGCTGATGCGGCTGCTTGACAGCACAAGACTGGTCAGCCGGGCGCTGCTGACGGCACGGCTGCGCAGTTTTTTAACCATTCTGGGCATTGCGGTGGGCATCGCCGCGGTCAGCCTGCTCACCACCATCGGTGCCGGGCTGCAGCTCTATGTGCTGGAAAACTTCTCCCAGTTCGGCAGCCGCATCATCGCCGTGAACCCGGGCAAGACCCAGACCTCGGGCATCGGCGCGCTGCTCTCCAGCACCCGGCCACTGTCGGTAGAGGATGCACAAAGCCTGCGCCCGCTGCCCTTCGTGGAGCTTGTGGTACCGGTGGTACAGGGCAGCGGCGCGATTGAATTCGGCCGCCGCGTACGCCATACCGATATCATCGGCGGCAATGGCGAGATGGCCGCCGCCTGGCGCTTTGAAGTTGCCCAGGGACGATTTCTGCCGGTAATCAGCGGCAACTCCCAGCCTTTCGCGGTGCTGGGGTCCAAGGTCAAACAGGAGCTGTTCGGCGAGGCCAGTGCGCTGGGACGCTTCATCCGCGTGGGCGGCGAACGCTACCGGGTGATCGGCGTGATGGCTGCCAAGGGCCAGATGCTGGGATTCGACCTCGACGACATTGTCTATATTCCGATCGACCGCGCGCTGGCGTTGTTCAACCGCAGCGGGCTGATGGAAATCGATATTACCTACCGCGCCGGCACCAGCGCCCAGCAGATGGCCGAGCGTATCCGCCAGCGCCTGATTCAGCGCCACACAGTGGAAGATTTCACCATTACCACCCAGGACGAAATGCTCTCCAGCCTCGATCGCATTCTGGGCCTGCTGACGGTCGCCATCGGGGCGCTGGGCGGTATATCGCTGCTGGTCGGCGCCATCGGCATCGTCACCATCATGGTCACCACGGTACAGGAACGCACCGCCGAGATCGGCCTGCTGCGCGCACTCGGTGCCACGAGGCGGCAGATTCTGCTGCTGTTTCTGGGTGAAGCGCTGCTGCTGGCCATCGCCGGCGGCCTGTTCGGGCTGCTGCTGATGAGCGTGCTGCTCGGCGTACTCGCCATTGCCGTTCCATCCCTTCCCATCAGCCTGAGCCCTTTCTATTTGCTGCTGGCACTGGCGCTCGCCGCCCTGGTCGGACTCCTGGCCGGTGTATCCCCTGCCTGGCGCGCCGCCAGCCTGAACCCGGTCGACGCCCTGCAACAGGAGTAAGGTGGCGTGAATTGCGGCCTCCTTGCCCTGCCTGCACAGCGGATCACCGTTACGCCCTACCTTGATGAAAGTCCAGCGGGTATAATCGGCCGATTCTTTCAGATGCCAGCGAGCCTGGTCCGGTTGCGAACCGGATACAGCGACTCCCAAGAATTCCAGAGACGCCAATCGTAATGGACAAGACTTACCAGCCGCACGAAATCGAAAAATCCTGGTACAAGACCTGGGAAGAGCGCAATTACTTCGCGCCATCCGGCGAAGGCGATGCCTACAGCATCATGATTCCGCCGCCCAACGTCACCGGCAGCCTGCACATGGGCCATGCCTTCCAGCACACCATCATGGATGCGCTGATCCGCTACCGCCGCATGCAGGGCCGCAACACCCTGTGGCAGGTCGGCACCGATCACGCCGGTATCGCCACCCAGATGCTGGTCGAGCGCAAGCTGGAAGCCGAGACCGGTGAAAGCCGTTACGACCTTGGCCGCGAACCCTTCATCGAAAAAGTGTGGGAATGGAAAGAGCAGTCCGGTGGCACCATCACCGAACAGATGCGTCGCCTGGGCAACTCGGTCGACTGGCCGACCGAGCGCTTCACCATGGATTCCGGTTTCTATCACGCCGTACAGGAAGTCTTTATCCGCCTGTACGACGACGAACTGATCTACCGTGGCAAGCGCCTGGTGAACTGGGATCCCAAACTGCACACCGCCATCTCCGACCTTGAAGTCGAGAACCGCGAAATCAAGGGCAAGATGTGGTACCTGCGCTACCCGCTGGCCGATGGCGCCACCACCCTGGATGGCAAGAACTACATCGTGGTGGGTACCACCCGTCCTGAAACCATGCTCGGCGACAGCGGCGTGGCGGTCAACCCGGAAGACGAGCGTTACCAGGCACTGATCGGCAAGTTTGTTGAGCTGCCGCTGGTCGGCCGTCGCATCCCCATCGTCGCCGACGAATACGCCAACATGGAAAAGGGCACCGGCTGCGTAAAAATCACCCCGGCCCACGACTTCAACGATAACGAAGTCGGCAAGCGCCAGCAGCTGCCGCTGATCAACATCCTGACCCTGAACGCCGATATCCGCGACCAGGCCCAGGTGTTCAACAGCGATGGCAGCGTCAACCACGACATCGACCCGACCCTGCCCGAGAAGTACCGCGGCATGGAGCGCTTTGCCGCGCGCAAGCAGATTGTCGCCGACTTCGAAGAACTGGGCCTGCTGGAAAAAATCGAAGAAAACGCCATGACCGTGCCCTACGGCGACCGTGGCGGCGTGGTTATCGAACCCATGCTCACCGACCAGTGGTTCTGCGATGCCAAGACCCTGGCCAAGCCTGCCATTGAAGCGGTCGAGAATGGCGACATCAAGTTCGTGCCCAAGCAGTACGAAAACATGTACTTCTCCTGGATGCGCGACATTCAGGACTGGTGCATCTCGCGCCAGCTGTGGTGGGGTCACCGGATTCCGGCCTGGTACGACAATGCCGGCAACGTCTATGTAGCTGCCTCCGCCGCCGCTGCACGGGAAAAATACAACCTGGACCTGGAACTCGAGCTGCGTCAGGACGACGACGTACTGGACACCTGGTTCAGCTCCGCGCTCTGGACCTTTGGCACCCTGGGCTGGCCCGAAGCCACCGAGCGCCTGAAAACCTTCCACCCCACCGACACCCTGGTGACGGGTTTTGACATCATCTTCTTCTGGGTGGCGCGCATGATCATGATGACCATGCACCTCATCAAGGATGAAGACGGCAAACCCCAGGTGCCGTTCAAGACCGTTTATGTCACCGGCCTGATCCGCGACGAGAGCGGCGACAAGATGTCCAAGTCCAAGGGCAACGTGCTCGACCCGCTGGACATGATCGACGGCATCGGCCTGCCCGAGCTGCTGGAAAAACGCTGCGGCAACATGATGCAGCCCCAGCAGGCCGAGAAAATCGGCAAGCGCACCGAAAAGCAGTTCCCGGAAGGTATCGCCGCCCACGGCACCGACGCCCTGCGCTTCACCCTGGCGGCCCTGGCTTCCACCGGGCGCGACATCAACTGGGACATGAAGCGCCTCGAAGGCTACCGCAACTTCTGCAACAAGATCTGGAACGCCGCACGCTACGTGCTGATGAACACCGAAGATCAGGATTGCGGTCAGAGCGGCAACCCGGTGGAGCTGTCCCTGGCTGACCGCTGGATCATCAGCTCACTGCAGCGTACCGAAGCCACTGTCACCAGGCAGCTCGACGATTACCGGTTCGACCTGGCCGCCCAGACGATCTACGACTTCATCTGGAACCAGTACTGCGACTGGTACCTGGAGCTGTCCAAGCCCGTACTCTGGGATGAAAACGCATCGCCTGAAGCGCTGCGCGGCACGCGTCGCACCCTAGTGCGCGTACTCGAAGCCGTACTGCGCCTGGCACACCCGCTGATGCCTTATATCACCGAGGAAATCTGGCAGTCCATCAAATCCCTGGCGGGTACCGAGGGCGACACCATCATGCTGCAGCCCTACCCCATGGCCGAAGACGGCAAGATCGACACCCAGGCCGAAGCCGATATTGAATGGCTGCAGGGCGTGATCACCGGCATTCGCAACATCCGTGGCGAAATGAAGATTCCGCCGTCCAAAGACCTGGACGTGCTCTTCGCCGGTGGCAGCAGCGACGACAAGCGCCGCCTGAATGACAACGCCACCTTCCTCAAGAAGCTGGCCAAGCTCAGCTCGGTCACCTGGCTTAACCCTGGCGACGACGTGCCCATGGCTGCCACCGCGCTGGTCGGCGAGATGGAAGTGCTGGTGCCCATGGCCGGTCTGATCGACAAGGAGGCGGAACTGGCCCGCCTGCAGAAGGAACTCGACCGCCTGCAGGGCGAGATCAAGCGGGTTGAAGGCAAGCTGTCCAACGCCAAGTTTGTCGCCAACGCGCCGGACGAAGTCGTGGCCAAGGAGCGGGAGAAAATCACCGAATCCCAGTCCGCCTTTGACAAGCTGACCGAACAGTACGCCAAGATCGAAGCGCTGTAAGCAGCAGGCGATAAGCCACAAGCTGCAAGTAAAAAGCCCGCGCTCCGAAAGGAGCGCGGGCTTTTTCGTGTGTGGGAGCCCGCTCTGCGGGCGAATGGGCCTTCATGGCCCCACCCCCGGTTCGCCCGCAGAGCGGGCTCCCACAGGGCTTTTTACCAGCCCCGTTTTATCCTTTGACCCCAAAACCGAAATTCTCGGTGACGTAATCAATATCCTTGTCACCGCGGCCGGAAAGGTTGATCAAGATGGTCTGGCCCGGATTCTCGCGGCCGTGCTGCATTGCCCAGGCAACGGCGTGGGCGCTTTCCAGCGCCGGGATAATGCCTTCCAGGCGCGACAACTTGTAGAAGGCGGCCAGCGTTTCATCATCGCTGACGGCATGGTAGTTCACCTTGCCCTCTGTCTTGAGGAACGAATGCTCGGGTCCGACGCCCGGATAATCCAGACCCGAAGCGATGGAGTGCACCGGCGCCGGGTTGCCCTCGTCGTCCGTCAGCAGCAGGCATTTGAACCCGTGGATCATGCCCGGCTTGCCAAACGTCATGGTGGCCGAGTGCTCGCCCAGCTTGGTGCCCTTGCCCAGCGGCTCAACGCCGTTCAGACACACGCCTTCATCATCGATAAAGGCACTGAACAATCCCATGGCGTTCGACCCCCCGCCGATGCAGGCGCCGATCTGGTCAGGCAGCTCGCCAACCATTTCCAGGAACTGCTCCTTTGCCTCGAACCCAACCACCGACTGGAAATCGCGCACCATCAGCGGAAAGGGGTGCGGGCCCACCACCGAGCCAATGGCGAACAGCGCGGTATCCGCCTGGCCAAGGTAGGACTGGAACGCCGAGTCCACCGCCTCCTTCAGACTGCGACCGCCAAACCCGACCGGCACCACCTCGGCACCGAGCAGCTTCATGCGGGTGACATTGGGCGATTCCTTGGCGATATCGATCTCGCCCATGTGGATCTCGCACTCCATGCCAAAGTAGGCAGCGGCTGTCGCCAGGGCCACGCCGTGCTGACCGGCGCCGGTTTCGGCAATCAGCTTGGCCTTGCCCATGTGCTTGGCCAGCAGTGCCTCGGCCATGCAGTGGTTCAGCTTGTGCGCGCCGGAGTGGTTCAGGTCCTCGCGTTTGAGGTAGATATGGGCACCCACCTCGCGACTCAGGTTATGGGCGTAGTAAACCGGCGTCGGACGGCCCTGGTAGTGCTTGCGGATGTAACGCAGTTCGTTGAGGAAATCGGCGGACCGGCCGAGGGTCAGGTAGGCCTTGTTGATCTCGGCGAACTGTGACTCCAGCTCAGGCGGCAGGAAAGCGCCACCGAACTCGCCAAAGTAACCTTCTTTATTGGGGTAATTCTTGAGGTAACCCATGCGCAAGATCCTTTTATGCGGAAAAGTAGTCCGTCACAATAAAATCAAACACCTGGGGTTACAAGCCGGGACGCCGGTGCTTGCAAAAGGTCTCAGGCCCGCTGCACCCGGGCCCATGCCGGTGGACGATGATAGCGTCCCACCACCGAGTTCATGCACAAAAAGGCCAGCAGTGAATAGAGTACCTGCGGTGTCTCAAAAACACTGAATGCCAGCAGCACGATCAGAATATCCGCAGCCAGCGTCGTCTTGCCGGGATGGATGCGCAAGCTCCGTTCCAGATAGATCGCCAGGGTGCTGAGGCCGCCGAGGGACGACTGGTGACGGAACAGAATAATCTGGCCAAAACCGATCAGTATGCCGCCCAGTACCGCGGCAAACGCAGGTTCGGCAATGTCGAGCGCAAGATAGCGGCACATCAGCTCCGACAACAGTGACAGCAGGCTGACACTGACAAAGGTACGCAACATGAACTCCCGTCCCATATAGCGAAGGGACAAGATATAGAAAGGCAGATTGAGCATAAAGAACAGCTGCCCGAAGCTCAGGTCCGTCAGCCGCTGCAGGATCAGGCTCAGCCCCGCGGTGCCGCTGATCAGAAGATCGGACGCGTTAAGCAGATGGATGCCCAGCGCAATAAGCAGACAGCCTTCCAGAATGGACAGCCAGCGATGTGTAGTCACCATAGATTCAACTCCCCCGCTTGTGGCGGCTCGAACCGAAACAATCAGCAATGGCGGATCTTGTGGATCCCAGGACCGTCGAGGCTTACACGGGTAAGCGTCAGCCTTCGGCAGGCGCGCAGCCGGGTTTGAACGGGTCTGCTCGCCAGAAGCAACATGCATGAACTACGCCAGCCAAAACGCGGTAGCGGACGGCCATTAGCAGGGCATCGTGCTCCAGATTGCGCAGGGATCACAGAAAAACGCACCGAGGTGGGGCTCTTTACAACGTATTCGCAGGTATCGCCTCAAGTGCAAAAAGCCCGCAGTCTTGGCAGGCTGCGGGCTTTGAGCCGATCAGTAAGGGGTTGGCTACCAGACAGCGTCAGGCCCTGACCAGACACCCAATTTGATAGATTTCACAATCAGACGAGAACAATCAGACCAGAACAACCTGGGAACGCATGCTGTACAAGGCGAAGAGCACTTCCTCCTGCTCCCGCTGACCCACATTATTTTTTTCCAGCGCTGCCAGCGCATCATCCAGCACCGCCATGAACTCAGCCGCCGATATGTTCATTCCCTTGTGGACCGACAGCATATCCTTGCCTTTGTAGACATCAGGCCCGCCTGTGCCCGCGATAAGAAATGTCGCCGCTGCGTTTTTAATTTTAGGTACATCAGAATCGGCAAAACGGGTTGAAATAGCCTTGTTATTCAAGTGATTATCGACAAGATCATGGGCAATTCTGGTCGCGCCTTCAATGCCGCCCAACCTGTCGAATAGTAGATCGCTCATAGTGCTGCTCCATTTTTCCGGGATGCCAGTGCTATATTGCTGACGTCATTAAAACCTAGCACCGGCCATAATTAATGAGAACTACAGAAACTGTAGCGGACATTAAGCGCCCTCAGCGAACGTGAAAAAGTGGAGCAACAAGCATGAAAACCTATGGCCAGTTTTGTCCGCTCGCGCAGGCAACCCAGCTGCTGTGTGAACGCTGGACCTTGCTGATTGCCCGTGAATTGCTTGCCGGCAGTTCGCGTTTCAGTGAGCTGCAAAAGGGTGTTCCGTTGATGTCACCCACATTGCTGTCGGCACGCCTGAAAAGCATGCTGAAAGCCGGAATCATAAAGATGGATGGTCAAAAGGGTGAGCATGGTTACAGCCTTACTCCGGCTGGGCTGGAATTGCGCCCCATCGTCGAACTGCTTGGCGCCTGGGGACATCGCTGGAGTCGCTCCCATCTGGAGACCGGGGATCTGGATGCAGGCCTGCTGATGTGGGATATGCGCCGCACCGTAGATTCGGCGGTTTTTCCGAAACAAAAAGTTGTCATCGAGTTTGAATACAACGATGCACCTGAAGGCGCTCGCCATTGGTGGCTGGTGTGCGAAAACAATGAAATTGACCTCTGCCTGACCGATAATGGCTATGACGTTGATTGCCTGATCAAGTGCTCGCTGAAAACCATGACGGCCGTCTGGATTTGCGAATACAGCTTTAATGAGGCCGTCAAAAAAGGTGATATCAAGGTCCTGGGCAATCCGGATATTGCCCGCAAACTCCAGGACTGGCTGCGGTCCAGTGGGCTAGCCAGGCTCGGTTCGATGAATGCCCTGCCGGAAATAAACTGGAACTAATATTATTAACCTGGCGTGCAAATAGGTTAATTCATACATCTATTCGGGGACCCTGTTCCTATCATTGTGCCGCCAACGGTTGGATATACCGCCCGCCTGTGGGAGCCCAGTCCTCTGGGCGAATTGGGGAACCTGCCCAGCCTGATTCGCCCGCAGAGCGGGCTCCCACAGTTTGTCGATATCATCCCTGCTTCATGTCTTAACCCGCCGGGTTAAGAATAACCTGGCCAACAAACAGGTTCCCTGGGATTCTACCGCTGTAACACTGTGACAATAGAGATTATCGCCCAGCACCTCGCGGAGGCACCGGGCGCCTGGAGTCGCGACCTCAGGCCTGCGCGACGGCGCGCCTACGTCGCAGTTTAAATAGCGAATCGAAGGTCAGTATGGCCAGCGCCGTCCAGATCAGGCCAAAGGTCACCAGCTTCTCGGGGCTCAGCGGTTCGTCATAGACAAACACCGCCAGCAGGAACATGCCCGTGGGACCGATGTACTGGAAGAAGCCCAGCGCAGTGAGACTGATTCGGTTGGCCGCCGCTGCAAAGCACAGCAGCGGCACCATGGTCACGGGGCCAGCGGCGAACAGCAGCAGGTTGACCCAGGCCGGGTTGGCGGTCAGATCCGAGCTCGGGCTGGCTGTGAACAGCAGATACCCGGCGGCCAGCGGAAGCATCATTCCGGTTTCCAGCGCCATGCCGGTAAAGCTGTCGACGCCCAGCTTCTTGCGCACCAGGCCATAGAGGCCAAAAGAACAGGCCAGCACGAGCGCGATCCAGGGCAAACGGCCAAATTGCACCAGCTCGAACAGCACTGCCAGCAGGCAAAGACCGGCTGCAATGGTGCGCACGCGGTCCAGCCGCTCGCTGAAAAACAACATGCCAAGCAGAATATTGAGCAGCGGGTTGATGTAGTAACCCAGACTCGCACTGAGCATGTAATTGTGATTGACCGCCCAGATGAAGATGCCCCAGTTCAGGCCAATCAGGGTTGTCGAGGCCAGCAGCGCAAGCAGCGCCCGCCGCGAACGCAAGGCGTTCATCAGCTCATCGCTCTTTCGGAACAGGTAGATCAGCCCGAGCGTGAGCACGAAGGACCATAGCACCCGGTGCGCCAGGATCTCGGTTGCCGGCACATTCTGCAGCAGCTTGAAGTACATGGGGGCGATCCCCCAGAGGCTGTAGGCCGTAATGGCATATAAGGCACCGCTTTTGGCAGTCGGGTTCATGGTTTTCTCGGACCTGGCTTGAAAGGTTTCGGGGATCGCCCGAATTCGGTCACCAAGTGTAGCAGGCAAGCACCGGATGGTTGGCGCCTTAATTGTCATGCCGACAATTCCTGTTCCCCGCGCGCGCGCCGTGCGGATGCCGGGAGGCTGTCACCCTCTTGCCATTGGATATCGCTACCGTACAGCTGTCGCCGCTGCCCCCTCGGCAGCGAAAGCCGCGTCCGAGCGATCCCCCCCACTGGCCCGTCCAACGACGGGCCTTTTTGTTAGGCGTTAGGCGAAAATCGTAGGAGCGCCGCCCCGGTGCGAATGCTCTTGGTTCCGATGCCCGCAAAATGCGCTGCCAACTTGCTCCCGTGGCGAATCAACGCCGTTTGTGTCCCAGAAACACCCAGCCGTACAGCGCCAAGTTCAGTACCAGCACCAGTATCCCCAGCCCCTGCTGGATCTCCGGCGTCAGCCCCTGTGGATAAACCACCGCCAGCAGATAGTGCTCGATGAAACCGCCCTCGTATTCCGCCTGCCCCGCAGCGGACCGCAGCCGGTTTTCCAGCGGTGTCAGTGGGCAGATCCAGCCATTCAGCTGCAGCAGCACCGCCCAAACCACCGCCGGCAGGTGCAGCAGTGCCAGCGCACGCCGCCACAGCAACAGCAGGCCGCCCACCAGCACGAAGACGATGAACAGCAGGTGCAGGATCAGTACCGAGGTGACTGCCAGGCTGTAGAGCATCGGCCCTCCGTCGCTCAGAAGCTGTCGTTATCCATTCGATTGAGATTGTCGATCCGGGTCCTGCCCATCAGTTTCAGTGCCCGATTGCGGCAGGCCCGCAGCAGCGGATACAAAAGCGCCGATACCCACTTCGAGCGGAACAGCCAGTAATTGAACCGGTTGAAGCCCCCCGACCGGGTACTCAGCAACGCCAGCACCTGCATCGCCGCGGCGCCGTAATAGAGCCGCTCCCCCATCTTCAGCACCAGCCCCTGGTCGATATCGAGCCCCGCCGCCGTCACCTCGTCCATCGCCGCCCCGGGCTCGCGCGCGTTCACCAGACGCAGTTCCCCCACCGAGTCGCGAATCCGCGCCAGCCGGGCATAGCGGTCGCAGAAGGGGCACTGTTTATCGTAGATCAGCAGAAGTTTGGGCATGGGGTATGTCGAGCGGCCGGACAGAACAGCAGTATGCAGCGATAGTCGGCTTTCGGGCAAAGCCGACATTGATGAGCTGGGTAACAGGTAGACGGCACCCGGAATTTCCAACGGGGTGAGAACACCGTCCGTGCCGGTCAGCTCCTTACCGTAGCGAAGTGCTTCGCGTGCCTTGTCGACGCCGAATTTTTTAGTCATGTGTCATTGCTGTTTCACCCACCCTTACTTGATTCACCCACTCTGGGCCGCGTTGACCGTTGTCTACACTACAAATAGATGATCCCGCGCTGAACGGTACGCAGGCATCGACAATCACGAAGGTGAGACAACCCATGACCCAGTCCCAGGGCCAGCGCAAGCTGGCCGCCATACTGAGCGCCGATGTGGTCGGTTATTCGCGCCTCATGGGTGAGGACGAGCAGACGACCATCGACACCCTCAAACAGTATCAGAAGGCGATCGACCGGGTGATCGAACGCCACCAGGGCCATATTGTCGATGCTCCCGGCGACAATATCCTGGCGGAGTTTCCCAGTGCCGTCGAGGCGGTCAATGGTGCCGTGGAGATTCAGAAGGTACTCGAGGGACGCAACCTGGAGCTGCCGTCCGAGCGACGCATGGAATTTCGAATCGGCGTCAACCTCGGCGATGTGATTGAGGACGAGGATGGCATTATCTTCGGCGACGGTGTCAATATCGCTGCGCGGATGGAATCGCTGGCCGAGCCGGGTGGCATCTGCATCTCGAGCTCAGTCTATGATGCAGTCGAAGGCAAGGTGCATTTCGGCTACGACTTTCTCGGCGAACAGAAGGTCAAGAACATCACCAAGCCGGTCAACGTCTACCGGGTGCGGGCCTCCGATATCGCTGCACCGATTCGCAAAACCGTGCAGATTTCCGGCGGCTATATCGCTGTCCTGACACTCGCTCTCGGGGTGGCCCTCATCGGTCTCGCGGCCTGGCTCGCAATCGAGCGGCGCCCGTCGCCAGAAACCGCTGCTATTCAACCCAGTTCCGAAGTCAAGGCACCCGCGCCCCCGGCCAGCGACTTTCTGCTGGTGGGTCAACTTGCCGATATCAGTGGCGCTTCCGCGTCCAATGGCCGGATCTATGGCCAGGCGATCATCGATGCCAGCAACTGGATCAATGCAAACGGCGGTATCAACGGCAAGCTGATCGATCTGGACTTTGTCGATACCTCCTATCTGGTACCGCGTGCTATGGCTGCCTATCGCAAATGGGCATCCCAGGGGGTGGTGGCAATCCTGGGCTGGGGGACACCTGCCACCGAGGCGCTTGTCGACTTTGCAACGGCTGATGAAATCCCCATGTTTACCTCCTCCTATGCCGCTTCGCTAACCGATCCCACCGGCAACGGGCCGGGCGGCGACCGGGCGGCGCCTTATGTTTTTTTCTACGGCCCCTCCTACTCCGATGGCTGTCGCGGACTGGTGCAGTGGGCCGCCACCGACTGGAAGGCCCGGGGCGAAGACCGGGCGCCCCGTTTCGTGCATCTGGGCGAGAACCATCCCTTTCCCAACGCGCCCAGGAAAGCGTGCCGGGCCTATGCCGAGGAGCTCGGTTTCGAGATCCTGCCGGCCCTGCGGGTTCCGATGATTCCCGGGGACTTCAGCAGCCACTGCGCCCAGCTGCGGTCGCATCAGGCGGATTATGCTTTCCTGGGCAACACCGCCGCCGCCACGGCCGATCTGCTCAAGGATTGTCAGGCGGCGGGGGTCAACACCCAGTTTATGGTCAACATCTGGGGATTCGACGAAAATGTGATGAAACAGGCCGGCAGTGCCGCCGACGGCGTCGTCTGGGTGATGGGCGCCGCCAAATGGGGAGACGAAGTACCTGGCATGTATACGGTTCAGGAGATATCCAAGATGTCGGCCCCGGACGGTCGGGTTTATCGGCCGGTCCAGTATCTTCGCGGCGTCTGCACTATATTCTTTCTCAAAGAAGCACTGGAGTATGCCGATAGAAACGGCGAAATCAGCGGGCCCAGTGTCCGCAATGCTATCTACCAGCAGCAGGACTGGGTGCCGGTTGGGCTCGATGGGGTCTGTTCGCCAGCGACCTGGACGCCTGAGGACCACCGTGGCGTGACCCGAGTCCTGGTGTATCGCAGCCAAATCACCGGACCGACCGATGATCCGGTGCCCGAACTGATCGAGAATGGCGTAATCCGGATGGAGCGTATCTTCAGCGCCGATATCCCACGCCGGCCCGAATGGCTGGGGTGGTAAGGGAAGATGTGAATAAGTCTGCGGGCAGACTGGCAGAACTCCGGGGTCAGGAATGCCGGGGACCGTTTACCTATTTCCTTATACGTAGCTTCGGCCGGGTAACGAAAAGCAGCGGTGCGCTTCGCTTTACTGTCAACCGCTGCTGCGTTTACAGCATTTCCGCGGGGCGGCCTTCCGCCGTCCATGGTGGTCACCGGCACCCAACGCCAATGCCCTGTCAAAGTGCGATGCACGCTTTTTACCGATTAACCAGAAACCGCTGATGAAAGGCGTCGCTGCGGCAGTCCATCCAGCGGGTTATCAGGGCGATGACCAGCAGCGTGAAGGCGAGACGCGCCCAGAGGATACCGGACAGGTGGGCGCCGAGCAGCATCACCAGCAGCGTATCCTCGATCAGGCTGTGACAGAGCCCGAGGAAGGCCATCGACGCGAAGATGTCGCGCTTGGAAATATGACCGGCCTGGGCTTCCTTGATCAGCAGCCCGCCGCCAAACGACAGCCCCAGGGTGACACCGACGATGGTGATGGTGGTGGCCTGGTGGCCGATGCCGAGCAGCTTCAGCAGCGGCTGCAGCAGCCAGAACATCAGTCGCTCGACGCCGAGCAGGCGCAGGATCTTCAGCGCCGTCAGCAACGCGACGATCACCAGCTGCACCATCAGCAAGCTCTTGGCCTGCATCAGCAGCCAGCCGGAGAGACTGGTATCCACCGCTTCAGGTCGCCAGATCAGTTCGTTGGGTTGCGCCAGCCAGCCACCCTGGCCATAGATGAGGTGCAGCAACCAACCGAACAGCAGCCCACCGCCGATGCGCAACAGCAGGGTCGGCCCCAGGCGTACCCCGGCCTTCTGGGCAATGCGGGCCTCTATGGGCAGCCCGTGGGCCATCAGCATCAGCCCGGCCAGCACCGTGACCTGCGCCACCGTCAGCGCCTCCTGCTGGGGCTGGGTGAAGAACACCACCATGCCTGCATAGATGTTGCTGGCCATCGTCGCGGCCCACACCAGCCCCATGCTTTCCGGCAACCCGACCAGCCCCATCAGCGGTCCGAGTACCTGGCCCAGCAGCTCGACGCCGCCGAGCAGCTCCAGTACTTTCACTGCGATGATTACCGGGATCATGATTTTGAACAACGTGAACGAAACCGTGCGGATTTCAACGAAGAGTTCACGCAAAAACTGCTGGATGGCGGCCAAGGCTCAGGACTCCGGTAACCGGGACAAGAAGGCGGAATGCGCCCGCATTATATGCCGATTGCGGCGATCCTGCGCCTGCCGAATACGCCGGACAGAGAGCCTGCCCGGCGCGAGGTTAACAACGCCGATCAGGCCGGCGTCAGCACCTGGGTAAACAGTGCCTGGTTGTCCAGATCCTTGAGGGTGACCGTCAGGGTGCGATCCTGCGGGTCGATGTCGACCTGGCCGAAAAACTGCAGCCCGGCGAAGGGTGACATGTTCGGCTTGTCCGGCGCTTTCTGGTATTTCACCTGCAGGCCAAAAGTGTCGTCCGACGCGTTCGGCCCGAATGAGCCGGCATTGAGGGGCCCGGATACGAACTCCCAGAAGGGCTTAAAGTCATCGAAGCGGGCCTTGGCCGGATCATAGTAGTGTGCCGCGGTGTAATGCACGTCAGCGGTAAACCAGACCACGTTTTCGATGCCGGCCGCCTTGATCTCCTTCAGCAGCCATGCAATTTCCAGTTCACGCCCGCGGGCGGCACCGTTGTCGCCGTTGGCCACGGCTTCCCAGTTGTCGCCATCGCGGACATGCAGGCCCAGCGGCATGTCACAGAACACCGCCTTCCATGTCGCTTTGGACGCCTTCAGTTCGTCCAGCAGCCACTTCAGCTGATCCTGTCCCAGCAACTGTGTATCCGCCCCGGCGGCAATCTGCAGGTTGTCAGTGTTGGGCCCACGGTAGGACCGCAGGTCCAGCATGAACCTGTCCAGCAGGGGGCCAAAGGGCAGCGCGCGGTATACCCGGTCGCTGCCCTCGGGGCCCGTCTGGCGTAGCGGCGCATAATCGAAAAAGGCACGGCTCGCCCTGGCCTGCAGCAGGCCCACGCTCTTCACCTGGTAACGGCCATCGGCCGACAGATCCTTGGAGGCGGAATAGTTGTTTACCACCTCGTGATCGTCCCACTGCCACAACTGGGCAACCCGGCTGTTGAAGTAGCGGACATTCTCATCCAGCAGGTTGTAACGGTAGCGGCCGCGGAACTCATTCAGGGTTTCAGCCACCTTGCTCACTTCCGGCGTCACCAGGTTTTTCCAGATCTTGCCGTCTTCCACCTCGACCGACTCGGCAATGGGGCCGTCGGCGTAAATGGTATCGCCGCTGTGTACGAAGAAATCCGGCGCCTGATCCGCCATGGTGCGGTAGATTTTCATGCCGCCAAATTCAGGGTTGATGCCGAACCCCTGCCCCGCTGTATCGCCGGACCAGAGAAAACGCACCGGGGCCGCCGCCAGCGGCGCCGTCATGAAGTGGCCGCTGACCCACTCGGATGGCTGATCGTCCTCGGCGTCGCGATAGCCGACCCGTACAAAAATCTGCTCGCCGGCCGGCAGACCGACGAGTTCCACCCGGCTGGTAAAGTCACCCTGCGGCAAGGCCCAGGGTCCACGCACGGTAACCGCGCCGGAGAAATCCTCACGGGTGGCCCACTCGACCCACATGCGCGCGGGCCGGTCACTGCGCCCCCACACAATGGCGCGGTCGCTGAGCACATCACCCACCTGAATGCCCTGCTCCAGCAACGGGCGGGAATCCTTTGCAGAAACCTGTGCCGAATTCAGCAGCAGGCCACAGCCGAACAGCGCGGTACCCTGAAGAAAGTTACGTCTTTTCATCGATCTATCCCTGTGGCACAAATCGATAACGATAAATTCAGCAGATGAACGCAACACAACACTATGGTGAATGTTTTGTGGCACGCATGCCCTGCCCCTGTAAATCAGGGCTGGCAAGTGGTGATTGCCTCGTTACAGGCCGGCGCTGTCCGGTTTGGCGCGGCGGAGGGCGACCTGCAGGCGAAGTTCTTGGTAAAGGGTATCCGGCTTTTGCATGATCGTATTGCCAACAAAGATGTGTGGCTGCGAGGCGCCAGTCACCCCGCACGCCTTCTTTGCATCGGCAACTCCGGTCCGGCGATCATCGTGGCATACGACGCCGCTGTGGGCGACGCACGACCCAGCACGCCGCTGCCAGCCCCAGCATCAACGACAGTATCCCCAGCACAATGGCGGCCCCCACGCTCTCCAGCCTGTCCGGCGGCAGTAGCAGGACTGCAACCCAGAGCAGCAACCTGAAGCTCAGTGCGACCGTCAGCGCCAGCACCGAGACGAAGAGCAGGTAGGCTGCCAGCGGACGCAGCCGTTCATGCCGCAGCGCCTGGGCAATGGGCCAGCAGAGTGCCAATAGCAGCAACGCCAGTATCCCGGCAATCGGTTGGTAAACCAGGGATGTGTCCATTGCAGACCTCCTTTGCTCGCCCGCAAGGCGCCTTTTTCGTTCGTCAGCTTGCTTGCGTGGATTTCGGCAACACAACCCAGAGCCAGGCCAGACCCACCGCACCGGACAGCAGTGAGGCCAGAATCACGCCGAGCTTCGCATCGGCCAGCAGCGCGCCGTCAAATGCCAGCTCCCCAATGAAGATGGACATGGTGAAGCCGATGCCGGAGAGCATCCCTGCCCCTAGCAGCATGGTCCAGCTAACCTCCGCGGGCTTGTTTGCCAGCCCCAGCCGTACCGCGATCCATGCAAAGCTGACGATGCCCAGCGGCTTGCCGACTGCCAGCCCCGCCGTCACGGCAAGTGAGACGGGATCCAGGTTCAGCGTGGCAGGCAGTGGGGTGCCGGCGTTGGCAAGCGCAAATAGTGGCAGGATCAGGAAGGCCGACCAGGGGTGCACCGCGTCTTCCAGCCGCTGCTGGGGCGGCACGCTTTCGCGCGCCGCTTTCTTGAGACGCTGGCCCACGGCCTTGGGGGCTTCCCGATCCCCCCGGCGCTGCGCGCGGGCGACGAAGGGGCTCGACCAGTCGATAAACCGTTGCAGCCGCAACGGACTGACCCAGGGCCCGGTCGGCGTCATCAGACCAAGCGCCACCCCGGTCAGGGTCGGATGCAGCCCGCTAGCATACATCGCGGCCCAGATCAGGATGCCGGCCAACCAGTACGCAATGACCGTGCGCACCCCGAGATATTGCATGCAGAAGACGATCACCAGCCCAATGACAGCAGCCAGAAACATCTGCCCGTCAAAACCCTGTGAGTAGCCCACCGCGATAACGACCACGGCGCCAATATCGTCGATGATCGCGAGCGCCAGCAGAAACACCCGCAGTGCCGCCGGGACCCGGGATCCCAGCAGTGCAAGGCAACCGACCACAAACGCGATATCCGTGGCCATGACGATACCCCAGCCCTTCGCCGCTTCAGCTCCCGGCACCAGCACCAGATACACCACCGCCGGCACCGCCATGCCCCCGAGCGCCGCAGCAAAAGGCAGCGCAGCCGCAGCAGGGGTGTTGAGCTCTCCATCCGTGAGCTCGCGCTTGATCTCAAGCCCGACAACGAAAAAGAAGATCGTCAGCAATCCGTCGTTGATCCAGTGACGCAGCGACAGGAGCAATTGCCGGTCGGCCACCAGCAGACCGGCTTCGGTTGTCCAGAACCGCTCCATCCACTGCCCCAGCCCCGTGTTGGCCAGGACAAGCGCAAGCGTGGCCGCCGCCAGCAACAGCAGACCACCCGACACCTCGGTTGCGACGAATTTCTGAAACGGCTGGATGATCGTCTCGATAGGCTCGTCGGGAAACTTTGGTGGTTCCGCTTCAGGCCCCTTGATGTGGTTTCCTCCTGCCGGGAACCTGCCCGGTGCTGCGAAGGTTATCGAGCGGCAGACTAGTTGACCGCAGACCGTTATGCCACTTTCGCCAGGGGCTGTTGCCGTTTGCGGATATGTCCTGCCGGGCTAATCTGCACAACGCCTGCCGTTTTTCTGGACGCGGCTGTTCGAACACCCGAGTCACCTCCGCGCCATTGGACCCGATGCCGGTGCCTTGCTAAGGTCAAAAACGGAGGTGGTCGAACATGACGACCAGGGAATATCGACGCAAGCGGAACCTGGCAAAAAGTGGCGAGCCGGCGGGCACCTCGAAGTCCTTCGGCGCAGCCCCCCTGTTTGTCATTCAAAAGCACGATGCCCGCTCGCTGCACTACGATTTCCGCCTCGAGGTCGACGGCGTGCTGAAGAGCTGGGCCGTGCCCAAAGGTCCTTCGACCGACCCGTCGAAAAAGCGCCTGGCGATCGAGACCGAAGACCACCCGCTGGATTACGCCGATTTCGAGGGGGTTATTCCGCAGGGGCAATACGGCGGGGGCACGGTGCTGATCTGGGATCGCGGCACCTACCGCAACATCACCCAAAAGGACCAGAGCCTGCGCCCCCTGAAACAGGCGCTCGAGGAAGGACATGCGCTGGTGCGGCTCGAGGGCCAAAAGCTCACTGGCGGCTATGCACTGCAGCGTATCGACGCCGACAAGGGCCACTGGCTCCTGATCAAGATGGATGACGACGACGCGGATGCACGCCGCAACCCGGTCTCGAGCGAACCGGACTCCGTGGCAACCGGACGGAGCCTGAAAGAGATCGCCAGCGACGCGGAGCATGGCGAATGAATGCCCGTGCGCGTCACTGCAAGTTGCGAAATTCGCGTGCAGCCAGCGCCAGCGTGATAAAGGAAACGCCGGCCAGGATCAGTTCAATCGCGATGATCAGACCGATAATCCAGAGCCCGGAAACCGGCCAACCCAGGAAGATGACGAGACCCAACACCAGGGTCAGAATGCCGCCGATCAGCGTCCAGCCCCAGCCGTAAGTCCCTCTGAACTGGAAGGCCATCAACAGACGGAGCACGCCGATGGCGACCAGACTGGCACCGATCAGCAGGGTCAGAGTGGCCGATGCCAGCACCGGATCGAAGATCATGATCAAGCCGGCGGCCAGGTACAACAGCGCAATCAGCAGACTCCAGCGATGACGGCGCCAGTCCGGGCTTTGGAATACCGCGACCAGTTGGAAAACAGCGCCCAGCAGCATCAGAAAGCCGAAGTACAGCATGCTGACCAGCCCCAGCGTCACGGTCATGCCAAGCCCGATGACACCGGCAACGAGCAGCAGAATGCCCAGTGCCAGGACCCAGCCCCAATTTTTTCCCAGATAGCCAAAGTGTGCAGTTGTCCGGAGCATGCCTGTCCCTCGAAGACGGTAGTGCATTGCAGCAGGCGCCACAGGGCGCCTGCAGGTAGCGCGCCTGTATCGGAGTATAGTCGTCAGGGCGGCCGTTTCGCCGCGCTCGCCCCTCATCACGGGCCTCTCCCGTCGGAATCAATAACCCGCGGGTTAATAAAGAATCAGACGGTCCGCAGCAGGCTCAGTCTTTCCTCGCAGCCTGTCGGGCTTGGCCGATCGTAGCGAGGGAAAGACCGATTTGCGGCAGTTTTTGAGCTCTTTTGAGGCGAATAGTGGTTCTATTTAACAAAAAAGAGCACATAAAATGCCCCCTCTTTACCGGAAAGAATCGGCTTTTCCGCAGTAGATCAGTGGTAAGTCCGACAGGCTGCTGTAGCTAACGGGTGCAGGTCAGCTCCGGGCACTGATCCCGGGCAGCATCGGAACCGGCAAAAGCGGCCTGGATCCCGGGCTCGCGGTACAGCTCGCTCAGCTTGCCGGCAATCGACTCCCCAACGGACAACTGGGGCTGCGAGGCACCAATCTGCTCGCGCGCTTCACGCTCGCTGACCCATTGGTTCGCGATATCAAAGGCCTGAATGAAACGGGGCTGCTGTTGCAGGGCCTGCTTGAAATACGCGGTGCCAAAATAGGTGAAGTCGCTGTCCACGCCACAGCCAAAGGAGGTGCGATCCGCTGCTGCTGCGGTGATCACCAGGGTTTCAGGGCTTTGCAGTGCGTCAATGAAACCACCGGAAAAGCAGCTCGACACCAGAATCACGCGCCAGCGGATACCCGCGTCATCCAGCGCCTGACGCAGCTGCTCCGGCGTCAGGTCATTCAGCTCCACGGCGCCAAACTCCAGCGAAAAGCGGTGGTCACGGCTGCCATGGGAGGTCATGAACAAAAACAGCACGTCCTCTTCCGTATCCATTTTTTGCGCCACGCTGTCCAGCCCAAGCGCCAGGTTATGCCGGTTCGCCAGCGGGTACTTGTCCACCGTCGCCGGGTTGTTGGCCAGTATCAGGGAACGCCCGCGGGTCGCGTACTGGCGGTCAAACTGCTCGCGCACAAACTCAACTTCCTTGAGAAAGACATCCTCCAGACCATAACCGCCCACCGCCATCAGATAGAGATCCGTAACCCCCGGGCGCTGGGCTTCAAGCTGTGCAAGGCTGTTACGCATCAGCTGGTGCTGTGCGTAGAAGATCGATTCAACATCCAGTGGCGCGTACCGCACCTGAGCGCTTTCCTGGGGTGTGTCGGTATACCAGAGCGGGGTGCGGGGGAAAATCCACAGGCTGGCGAGCAGCATCAGCCCGTAGAGCCCACCGAGTAACAGCGCGCGCTGGGCAGGCGCCCCGATAAAGATGTGCAACAGGCGCATGACGACCAGGACCTGCCACAACAACAGCCCTGCAAGCAGGCTCCAGGCCGTCAATGCCGACACGTCGAAACTATCCACCGACAGCCACAGCAGCTGTGACAGCAGCGAGATCAGCACCGAGGCTGCGAGAAAGGCCGTCAGTAACGGGACAAAACGGGCCGTATTGCCGCCGGCCATTCGGCTGGCCAGCATCAGAACCAGCAGGCTGAATAGGCTGGTCGCCCCCAGATAATTCAGCCCGTAAGCATCAAACTGCACCGGAGCCTCGGTCGTGACAAAGGAGAATCCGGCATTGACCAGCAACAGCAATAACAACAGTGCGACGATCTGCCCCAGTGTGCAGGCGACAGCATCAGCGTTCAGCGCCCGCCCCATGACCAGACGGTAGCCGGCAGCCAGGTTGCGCCCAAGCGCGGCGAAGACGCCCTGCTCGGGAGTGTCTTGCAACGCCGCCTGCTCCGAAGCCCGCGGCAACGGGCTCACAGGCTCGTCCGCCTGCTCAGGCGAGAGAGCCTCATTCGACAGCGCCTCAGACGGGGCCTGTGGCGCATCGTTCAAGGGTGAGCTGCGGCCCTCGTTCCAGGGATCGTTCATTGCCATGGTGCCTGTCGGGGGTAATGTTCAGGGTTACTCACAGTTTAACCTGAATAGTGATGCCAAGCAGGCGCGCGCCTGCCTCTATGAACGGACCGATCTATGGGCGGGCCGATGCAGCCCTGCTTCTAACCTGGGGGCTTAGTCCCTATAATGCTCGAACTGCCTTTCGGGCAACTCGTCGCTACGATACCACTCAAGATACACACAGGCTGTCTGCTTCACTGTCCTCAGAACGGTCAACCGATGCTCAAGTTAAAGATACTCGGTTAATAACAATAACTAATAAAAGAAACACTAATACACCTGAATCTAATTTATAAATACTTAATACACGAGCGCTTATCTAATGGAATTAGCTACTGAACGGAACTCAGACCAGTTCGAGTCTTTTCTGCAAAAGCTGCTTGTCTGCGAGGGTGCAGAAGGCGTAATCAATTGCCTGTCATTCCTGTTCGGTTCTTTCGTATTAACCTGCGAAGGAAAAGTGATCGCGTGCAGTCACAGTTTCGCAGAGATGACCGGCTACGCGCGCACAGAGCTTTACAGCATGAATGCACGCGACTTGATCGCCGAGGATTTTCGATCCGACCTGCATAACCGTTTATCGACGGATGTCACTGAACGCTACAACTCTCAATTGATGACCAAATCCGGTACGCTGAGGCATGTCATTATTTCACCGCGCATATTCTCGGCCAATGGTACAAAGTTCAGGCTTGCCGAGTTCATCGACCAGACGGATATCGTCAACTATCAGCAGGCACAGACGGCCATGTTTCACGACACCGCCAGCGCCCTCACATGCGCCATAGAACAGCGGGATCCGTACACCAACGGCCACATGTCGCGTACGACACAGCTATCGATCAAGATTGCACGGCTCATGCAGCTGGATCAGCACACCACCGACCTGATTTCGCTTGGCGCCAGCCTGCATGACATCGGCAAGATTTCAGTCCCGATCGAGATACTGAACAAGCCCAGCAAGCTGGAACCCTATGAATGGGAGGTTGTTAAACAGCATCCCATCAAAGGGTACAAGATTATTGCCGGCGTCAATTGCGAAAAGCTGGTCAAGGACATCGTACTGCTGCACCACGAAAACCAGGACGGGTCCGGTTATCCCTATGGCCTGCAGAAAGACGAAATTCCCCTTGGCGTTGCCATCGTCACGGTAGCCGACTGCCTGGAAGCCATCGCCGGGGTGCGCCCCTATCGCAGGGCCTACAGCTTTGAAGATGCGATCGCGATCATGCAGCAGGAAACCTTCAAGTTTCACCCCGAGGTATTCAGCGTGATGCGCCACCTGGTAAAAAGCGGAGACATTAAAGGCACCGAGTTCAGTGCCTTTAATGACTAGCGTTTATTGACGCGTGCGAATATGCCGGGCCTTGCCTTAACTCTGCAACTGCGGCAGGTCGCGGAACAGTTCCAGCGCCTCGGGGTTGGCCAGCGCGTCCATGTTCTTAACCGGTCGTCCCTCCACCACGCTGCGCACCGCCAGTTCGACGATCTTGCCGGTTAGCGTGCGGGGAATATCGGCGACCTGGATAATCTTGCTCGGCACATGGCGCGGCGAGGTATTGTCACGAATGGTCGTGCGGATCTCCTGCTCCAGAGCAGCATCAAGGCTCTCCCCCTCCCTGAGCCGCACAAACAACACCACCCGCACATCGCCCTGCCACTGCTGACCGATGGCGATGGCCTCCTGCACCGCTTCGACCTTCTCGACCTGACGATAAATCTCGGCGGTGCCGATGCGCACCCCGCCGGGGTTGAGCACGGCATCGGAGCGGCCATGGATCACCACCCCGCCGCTGGGCATCAGCTCGGCATAGTCGCCGTGCGCCCAGACATTGTCGAAGGTCGCGAAGTAGGCATTGTGGTATTTCTCGCCGTCCGGGTCATTCCAGAAACCGATCGGCATCGCCGGGAACGGGTGGACACAGACCAGCTCGCCCTTGCCGCTCTCGACAGGCTTGCCGTCATCACCCCAGATCTCGACAGCCATGCCAAGCCCCCGGCACTGCAGCTCACCGGAATTGACCGGCAGGATCGGGCAGCCCAGTGCAAAGCAGGACAGAATATCGGTGCCGCCCGAGATCGACGACAGGCACAGGTCCGCCTTGATATCGCGGTAGACGTACTCGAAGCCCTCGGGGGGCAACGCAGAACCGGTGGACAGGATCGTCTTGAGCGCATCCAGGCTGTGGCTGGCACCCGGCTGGATGCCGGCCTTTTCCTGCGCCGCGAGGTATTTGGCGCTCGTGCCGAACACCGTCACTCCTTCCTGCTCGACGATATCCCAGAGCACCTCTGGCGTTGGCGTGAAGGGCGAGCCATCGAACAGCACCAGGGTGCTGCCGGTGGCCAGGGCACTGACCATCCAGTTCCACATCATCCAGCCGCAGGTGGTGTAGTAGAACAGCGAATCCCCACGCCTGAGGTCGGTGTGCAGCTGATGTTCCTTGATATGCTGCAGCAGCGCGCCGCCAACACTGTGTACGATGCACTTGGGCACGCCGGTCGTTCCGGAGGAATACAGAATGCACAACGGGCTGTCGAAATGCACCTGGGTAAATTCAAGCTCCGTTGCATGGGCGTCAACGAAATCAGCGAGCAGTACCGCCCCCGGCAGCCGGCTCAGGTCCGGGCTGGCCTCGAGATAGGGCATCACCACGACCCGGGCGATGTCCGGCAACTGCGGCAGCACGCCAGCGAGGCGCTCCAGCGAGTCAAAGGTCTTGCCGTTATAGAGGTAGCCGTCGGTGGTGAAGAGAACCTTGGGCTTCGTCTGGCCAAAGCGGTCGAGCACACCATGGGTACCGAAGTCGGGCGAACAGGCCGTCCAGATTGCACCCAGGCTCGCCGTGGCCAGCATCACCACCACCGTATCGATCACATTGGGCACAAAGCCCGCGACGACATCGGCCTGAATCACGCCAGCCCGGCGCAGGCCCCCCGCCACCTGTGCCACCCGCGTATAGAGCTCGCCACAGCTCAGGCTCTCGCGTTTTCCCGCCTCGTTGTGAAACACCAGTGCCGGCCGGTCGTCCCGGTAGCGCAGCAGGTTCTCGGCGTAGTTCAGCTGCGCCTCCGGGAACCAGCGCGCGCCCGGCATTCGGTCGGCATCCACCAGCACGCGCTCACCACGCCTGCTTGCGCGCACCCCGCCGAAATCCCACACCAGCGTCCAGAACGCCTCCGGCTGTTCAATAGACCACTGATACAGATCGTCGTAGGTCGCAAAGCTTTTCCCGGCCCGCTCGCCCGCCTGCTGCATGAACTGATACAGATTGCTCCGCTCGATCTGCGCAGCGCTCGGTTGCCATAATTGCCCGTTCATACCACAACCTCCTCTTATTGTTTTGCCCGAGAGGTGCCTGCTATTAATAACTTTAGCGCCTTCAGGTGAGAGGGTCAGTGTGCTATGGCTCTATATATTTATTAAGTTTATTTTTATTACTTAATTATTTATTTTACAAAATAATATCAACTGAGAATGGCTGCTTCACAGTGCAATACGCAGACCAACTGAAGGCTCGAATCCCAAAGCTGTAGCACCGTGCTGCGGGGCCCTGCGCACGGTGTACTGCACAGTCGCCTATGCCGTTGCCGCAGACCCCATGGATGCGCGACGACCCAGGCAAAACAGCCCCAGTCGTTCACCGAGGCGGCGCGCACCGGAAAATGCAGCAAAGCTGAGGATTTTGACCCGGCGACGTTGAACCTCTTCGCCACCCCGTAAAGGCTGAATGAGATCCATTGATGAAGAAACCGTCGGCCACCTGTTGATACACTTTCGCCAGCAGGCACCGCATCGACAGAGCGCAGGGTCTGAACCGACAGCCGCTCCAAAAGCGCTATAGTAGATTTTTTGGTTCTTCGCAGATTTGCGGGAATCTTTGGCCTTTTCCTCACTAATTTCTATTTTGCCGCTTTTGAGCTCCAACAGCACCAGCGGGGATTCCGGTGCACTTCCAGAGAGCCGGAGGTGGCGACTGGGACCCGTTAGGAGCCGGCGAGCACTGGGAGTATTTTTTGATCAGGCCCATCAGGGGCGAGGCATGGATGCCGAGCTGCAGATGCGGTACAGGGATGTGACGTCAGCTGCGCCCGAAAAATACTCTCGGGGCGCAGCGTAGCCCTTGGGCCGGCTTCTTCGGGCGTGCTTTCTTTTGCTTACTTTTTCTTTCGCACGAGCAAAGAAAAGTAAGTCGCCTGGAGGCGAAAAGGAGGCTTAGTCGGAAGCGAAGATGATTCGGTTCGCACGAAATGTCCAAGCGGCGCAGTGCGCTTCGATTACGGAGCCCGATGGTAAAATATTCTTTCCCGCTAAAGTGCGAAGAACCTTTTTTAGGCAACATGATAATGTCGCCTGTGCTGCGTTCGAATGACATTAAAAGCCGCGTGCCGGGCGCCTGAACGCAAAAACGGGTACTGTTTCACCCCACAGGCACAGGCTCCGCAAGCAGGATTGAAATGAGCTCAGAGTTAAAAGTCAGGCGTCCCGACGGGGCAATAACCGGCAGTTCCACAAAGCACAGCGCCAAATGCGCCCTGCCGTCCCTTGTCATGGCCGGTGGTACGATCGAAGCCCTGAAGTGGCTCGCGCTGATCCTGATGACGGGCGATCACGTCAACCGGTTCCTGTTTAACGGAACGGTCGCGTACCTGTTCGGGCTGGGCAGACTCGCGCTGCCGATCTTCGTTTTCGTGCTCGCGTACAACCTGGCCCGCCCGGGGCAGCTCGAGCGGGGCACCTACCCGCGCACGATGAAACGCCTGGCGGTATTCGGCGCCCTTGCATCGGTGCCCTTCATTGCCCTGGGGGACCTGCTACACGCGGGATGGTGGCCGCTGAACGTTCTGTTCTCGCTGCTGGTTCTCACCACCACGCTCTACCTGGTCGAACGCGACGACCTGCTGGCCGCCGGCATCCTGTTCCTGGTGGGTGGCAGTCTGGTTGAGTACGGCTGGCTGGGGCTCACCCTCGGCCTGGCCATCTGGACGTACTGCAAACAGCCATCGCTGCCCGCAGCGGGTGTGGCATTACTCGCCTGTGCGGGCCTCTGGTTAACCAATGACAACTTCTGGGCGCTGGCCGCTGTACCGCTGATCCTCGCCGCCACGCGCGTCAACCTGCACGTGCCCCGCCTGCGCTGGGCCTTTTACGCCTACTACCCCCTGCACCTCGGCGTGATCTGGTTGATTCGCAGTGTGGTGGGGGTCGCCGCATAGCTTTTTTTCGGTTCGGGATGTTTACGCTTTACGGCTTGGTGACCGATTTCCAGGCATGTCTATAAGCCACTGCCAGCGGCTTAGCCCGGATGTTGCAGCATAAACAAGAAGGGCGACCTGGTTTTGTGTTATAATTCAATCACTTAAGTCGAATATAACAACCCGGTCGCCCATGACACATTGTACTGTTACACAGGACCTATTTCCACGCTGTAAAGGTCGTAAAATCGAGACCAATTTCGAAGGGGGCGACATCACGTCCGATGCCGGTGTGCTACTGCTCCGACAGCTCGACCGGGAGCTGGGCCTGACCCGTTCGATCGCCCGCAAGATTACGGATCCGCGCAGCCCCTCCCATTGCCGGCACCAGGCGCAGACCATGATCCGACAACGCGTTTTCGGACTGGCGCTGGGTTACGAAGACCTCAACGATCACAAGACACTGAGGCATGACCTGGCGCTTCAGACTGCCGTCGATAGCGATGCTGAACTGGCCAGTCAGTCCACATTGTGCCGGTTCGAACTCAACGCTAATCGGGCCTGGGCCGTGGCCATGCATGAAGAACTGGTTGAGCAGTTCATTCGCTCGTACAGGAAGCCACCGAAGCGGCTGATTCTCGATTTCGACGCGACTGACGATACGGTGCATGGGGAGCAGGTGGGCCGCTATTTCAGTGGTTACTACAGAAGTTACTGTTTCTTGCCGCTTTTCGTTTTCTGCGGGCAGAAGCTCTTGGTGAGCTATCTGCGCCCTGCCTATGTTGACGCTGCCAAGCATGCCTGGGCCGTTCTGGCCCTGCTGGTCAGGCGGCTTCGAGCCGAGTGGCCGCAGGTGCAGATCATCTTCCGGGGCGACAGCGGCTTCTGCCGACCACGGCTGCTGACCTGGTGTGAGCGCCACGATGTCGGTTATGTCGTCGGCATCGGCAAGAACTCCAAGCTAGAACAGCTGGCACTGGATACCCGTTACCGCGCCGCTGTGGCGTTCGAGGCCACTCGGGTAAAGCAGCGCTGCTTTGCGACGCTCTGGTACTCGGCCCGGAGCTGGAAGAAACGCGTGCGCAAAGTGATCGTCAAAGCGGAGTTCAGCTATCAGGGTGACAACAACCGCTATATCGTCACCAACCTGCCGGGCTCTGCCAAGTGGCTCTATGACCGGCGCTACTGTCTGCGGGGCGATATGGAGAACCGGATCAAGGAACAGCAGTGGCTGTTCTCGGACAGAACCAGCTGCCACGACTGGTGGCCCAATCAATATCGTCTGCTGCTGTCCGGTCTGGCCTACGTCCTGATGGAAAGGCTGCGCAGTGGCTATCTGCGTGGCACCCGCTATGCCCGCGCCCAAGTGACCACGCTGCGTACCCGGCTATTGAAAATCGGTGCCGTCATCACCCGCAACACTCGCCGGATCCGCATCATGATGAGTAGCACTTATCCGGACCAGGAGCTGTTCCAGAAGATAGCCGCCAAGCTGGCGCCGGGGTAGCGCCAGCGGTGCTGTTCCCGGCACGGAATAAACAATGGGGTAAAGGGAGGTTGCGCTCTCATCGTACCATTTGATCAAAAAACAAACAGTTCGTTGGAGCGTGCTCCTCAAATCGGACAGAACTGAGCCATTGGGCCCTCCACTCGAGGACCGGATGAAACATTCGGGTTAGACACATAAAGAAGTGGACTCATAATCAGGTTCAAGTCCTGCCGGGCCGCCAATTAAAGCCTGAAAAATACGTATAAATCATGGCATTAAGAATCATACGATGTAGCACGCCCTTCCTGTGTTCACATGAGATGGTGTTACGGTACACATTCGGTACAGTCAACGTACAAGTAACGTGAAGCAAGGTCCCATGGCTACCATCGTCAAGTCCTCTTCAAGGATCTGGAAAGCGGTCGTCAGAAAGACAGGTTACCGCACTACCTCGAAAACTTTTCGCCCCAAGCGCGGCGCCGAAGGCTGGGTGCGCCGGATCGAGGACGAGATGGTCAGGGGCATCTACATCCAGAGAGCTCCTGCCGAGCGTCGCACCTTTGCGGATACCCTGGCGTGATAATTGAGCGAAGTCACTCCGACCAAGCGGCCTCAAACCCAGCGCGGCAAGATCACCCGCGCCGGTGCCCTGAAAAACACTTCGCCAAATACTCGCTGGCGGCAAAGGTTTTCGAGGTCATGCGGGCGCTGAAAAAACGACAGGCAGCTGCCTTTCAAATCCAGCGGAAGGTCATAGATAGGTGGAGTACGCCTTATCGAGTGCGCGTTTGGCATCGGAACGGATATGCTGACGGAAACACTCGAATATCCCAAGAACGCAATCGAGAAATCGGCTGCGTGACCAGCCCTGCCAACATCCCGATCATTGCCTTTTCGCAACAGAACCGTCTTCGTCAACCGTCAGCCCGTCAATCTCAACCCGTTGCCCGCCAACCAAGTGTTTGTCAGTCTCTATTAAATCGAGTCCAGCACCCTGCAAATCCGGGAAGCCTGCAGGCTCCTCGGTGGCAAGGGCCAAGTTGTTGTGATGATGGATGCTGCAAAATCAGGACACAATTCAGTGCACCCGATACGTTCCGATGTGCTGTGCTCTCCAGAATGTTCAGGCATGGAGGTGGTCGCCGAACCGCCTGCCGACTGACGTTGCTCACGGGACCAGGAGCTGATGGCCTAAAGGAGGTCATCGGCTTTGACTTCGATACCGTCATCGCCAACAACGACGAGGTGGCCCTTAGTGCCATCGCGGCACTGAAGGCGCAGAGGGCAACGTAGGCAGGGTCGTGATCGCTGGTATCGATGCCACACCCTATGCGCTAGCGGTCATGGAACCCGGTAATCTAGACGTGACCGCCTACCAGAATGTCGTCGCGCAGGGTGAGGCAGCCGTGGGTGGCTGTCAGGCTCGCCGAAGTTGATGCCGTCGTCCGTGAGACATGGGAACCATTCGAGCCGGTAACATCCGAGAACCACATTCACTATCTTAACCGCTACAGCTGTCCGACTAAAAAATCTGGCTTGGCAGCCAGAAGCAGTGGAGTTTCCCTTTTAACCAGCAGTAAAGCCACCATCGATCGGCAATACGATGCCCGAGATCATCGAGGACGCCTGGCTCAACAGGAACAGGATCGGCTGCACCACTTCTTCGGGTTCGGCAAAACGGTGGAGCGGAATCCTGCTCAACATGCCTTCGGCCTTGACCGGATCGCTCCAGCCCACCTTGGCCATCGGTGTCAGGGTCACTGTCGGGTTCACGCTGTTGACGCGAATGTTATGCGGGCCCCATTCAGCGCATTGCACGCGCGTCATCGCATCCATGGCCGCTTTCGATGCAGAGTACCCCAGGTGATCGTTCAGCGAAGCCAGCGACGCCTGGCTCGAAACGTTAACGATGGCGCCGCCCCGGCCCTGGTCGATCATCCGCCGTGCCACGATCCGGCTCATCAGCGCCGCTGCCCGGGCATTCACCGCCATCATCTGGTCGAAGGCGTCAGCTGTCACCTCGGTCGCGGGTTCGAGCAGTGCCAGACCCGCGCAGTTGACCAGACCATCGACTTCGCCGAGTTCGCGCTCGACCAAGTCCAGACCGGCCTGCTGGGCCAGGTCCGCCACCACGATATCGCAGGCGGTTTTATCCTTTAGTGCCCGCAGTTGCGCTTCATTGCGGCCAATGGCCAGAACCCGGGCGCCTTCGGCGCACAGAGCTTCAACACAGTACCAGCCGATGCCGCTACTGGCGCCAGTGACCACGATTGATTTATTTTTCAGGTCGTTAAACATTTTATGCTCCCGAATTCGGTTATCACCGGTCACTCCGAACCTGACGCGTCCCAAGAGACTGGTATTTTGGTGTTTACCCGCCACCGCCTTGCGTGTCAGCTCAGCTGGTATAGCGCCTGCAGGTGCCGGCGGTAAATGTTGTATGCCGCCTCATAGGCTTGTACGTCTTTTGCGACGGGCTCGACGGCACCCGCGTCGTCAAACGCCACGAAGCGGTCGCACAGCGACTCGAGCGAAGTGTTTTGTCCCGCCCGGTTGAGATCGCACCAGGCCGCCTGGATGGCGCCGCCCAGCGCCGCCGCCTCGCCGATCTCCGGACACAGGACGCGCGCATTCATCACGTCCGCTACCATCTGTCGCCACAGCGGACTCTTGGCGCCACCACCGATTAGCCGAATATCGCGGCTTTCGATACCGGCGTTGCGAAGCAGGTCGAGGCCGTAGCGCAGGCCGAAGGTGGTGCCTTCCAGCACGGCGCGACAGAAGTTGGCGGCGCTCAGGTTCTGCATGTTGAGCCCGAGCAAGCTACCGGTAGCCTCGGGCAGTGCCGGCACACGCTCGCCGCTGAGGAACGGCAGCATAGTGATGCCGCCGGCACCGATCGGCGCCCGCGCCGCCTCGGCGTTGAACTGTGCCAGGTCGAGCCCGAACATCTCGCGTACCGCGTTGGCTGCGCCGGTCAGGTTCAGCGTGCAGATCAGCCCCAGCCAGCCGCCACTCGACGAGCAGAACGGCGCCAACTGCGGATGCAGTTGCTGCGGGGCCCGGTCGGAACAGGCGTACAGGGTGCCAGAGGTACCTAGGCTCAGCGTCACGACGCCATCCCGAATGTTGCCGGTGCCGATGGCGCCCATCATGTTGTCGCCGCCACCGCTGGCCACCAGAACGTCGTTGCCCAGGCCCAGTTCCCGCGCGATCTCAGGCCGCACCCGGCCGACCGCCTGCTGTGCTTCCAGTAACGGCGGCAGCGCGTTTTCCAGACGCCCGGTCGAGTCAACCAGGCCGAGCACCTGCGGCGCCCACTTGCGGCTTCGGATATCGAAGTAGCCGGTGCCGGAGGCGTCGCCGCACTCGGTGGCGATCTCGCCGCTGAGCCAGTAGTTGAGGTAGTCGTGCGGCAACAGGATATGGGCAATACGGTCGAAATTCTCCGACTCATTCTGCTTGAGCCAGAGCAGCTTCGACAACGTATAGCCAGTCGCCAGCACCAGCCCGAGCTGCTCCATCGAGCCCTGCTCTCCACCCAGTCGTTCGAGCAGCTCGGCGTTTTGTGGTGCCGTTTCGGTGTCACACCAGAGTTTTGCCGGCCGGATCACCTGCCCGGCCGAATCCAGTGCCACCAGGCCGTGCTGCTGACCGGAGACACCGACGGCCCGGATCGCCCGGCTGTCGATACCGGCCTGTGCCAGCGCCATACGGTAGGCGCGCCGGAACGCGTCGACCCACCAGCTCGGTTCCTGTTCGCGGCGCCCGTTGGCTTCGCTGATCAGCTCGTGGGTCGCATAGCCCTCGCCTCTCAACGCCCCGAGATCCGGGTCCAGGATCACCACCTTGGTGCCCTGGGTCCCACAATCTACACCCAGATACATGGTCAGTTCCCCCCGCTCAGGCGCGCCAGTACCGCCTGCGCCTCAGTTTCGATTCGCTCGGCGGTGAAACCAAAATGTTCCAGCAGGTCGGCGGCCGGTGCCGATTCACCGAAGGTGCGCATGCCGATTACGGCACCGTCGAGACCGACCCAGCGGTACCAGCCGTCCGGCTGCGCCATTTCGATCGCAACCCGCGCCCGTACCGCCGGCGGCAGCACAGCGTCGCGATACACCTGATCCTGCTTGGCGAAACGCTCGACACAGGGCAGCGACAGCACCCGTACCGACAGGCCCGACGCTTCGAGCCGTTCAGCTGCGGCCTGCGCCAGCACCACTTCGGAACCGGTCGCCATCAGGATCAGCTGCGGCGTGCCGGCACAGTCGCGCAGGATGTAGCCGCCGCGGTCGATGTCACTGAGCTGCTTGTCGTCCCGTGCCTGCGCAGGCAGGTTCTGCCGGGAAAAGATCAGTGCACTGGGGCCGTCAGTGCGCTCAAGCGCGGCGCACCAGGCGGCTGCGGTTTCGGTCTCGTCGCAGGGACGCCAGGTCTCCATGTTCGGCGTCTGACGCAAACTCGCTATCTGCTCGATCGGCTGATGGGTTGGACCGTCCTCGCCGAGGCCGATGGAGTCGTGGGTATAGACGAAGATGTTGCGAATCCCCATCAGCGCGGCCATACGTACGGCATTGCGGGCGTATTCCATGAACATAAGGAAGGTGCCGCCATACGGAATAAAGCCGCCGTGCAGCGCCAGGCCGTTCATGATGGCACTCATACCGAACTCGCGTACGCCGTAATGGATGTAGTTGCCGTCCGCAGCCCCGGCCGAGACGGACTGCGAACCGGACCATTGCGTCAGGTTGGACGGCGCCAGGTCCGCCGAGCCACCAAGCAGTTCCGGCAGTACGGGGCCCAGGGCTTCCAACACCTGCTGCGAGCTCTTGCGGCTGGCCAAGGTGCGGCTTTGCTGCTGGCAGTTCTGTAGCAGTTCCTTTTTCACCATCGCCCAGTTCGGCGGCAGTTCGCCGGCCAGGCGCCGTTCGAACCCGGCGGCCAGCGCCGGATACGCAGCACGATAGCTCTCGAACTGCTGTTGCCAGCCGCCCTCGCGTTCGGCACCGGAATCGCTTGCGTCCCAAGCCGCACGGATCGCGTCGGGTACTTCGAATGGCGCATGCGGCCAGTCCAGCGCATCGCGGGTCACAGCAATCTCGTCGTCGCCCAGCGGCGCCCCGTGGCATTCGTGGCTGCCGGCCTTATTGGGCGAACCGAAGCCGATGGTGGTCTTGCAGCAGATCAGAGTCGGGCGTTGCAGGTCGGCCTTGGCCTCACGCAATGCCGCATCAATGGCGGCGGCGTCGTGGCCATCTACCGCCTCGATCACCTGCCAGCCGTAGGCGCGAAAACGCGCTGGGGTATCGTCGCTGAACCAGCCCTCGACTTCGCCGTCGATGGAGATGCCGTTGTCGTCGTAGCACAGGATCAGCTTCCCTAACCCTAAGGTACCCGCAAGCGAGCAGACTTCGTGGGAGATTCCCTCCATCAGGCAGCCGTCGCCAGCGAAAACGTAGGTGTGATGATCGACGATGGCGTGATCCGGGCGGTTGAACTGCGCCGCCAGCGTCTTTTCGGCCAGCGCCAGGCCGACGGCATTGGCCAGCCCCTGGCCCAGCGGTCCCGTAGTGGTCTCGACACCGGGTGCGTAGCCGTATTCGGGATGTCCCGGCGTCTTCGAGTGCAACTGACGGAAGCGCTTGAGCTCGTTGAGCGGCAGATCGTAGCCGCTCAGGTGCAGCAAGCTATAGAGCAGCATCGAACCGTGGCCATTAGACAGTACGAAGCGGTCGCGGTCGGGCCAGCCCGGGTTGGCCGGGTTGTGGCGCAGGTGGCCGCGCCAGAGTACCTCGGCGATATCGGCCATTCCCATCGGCGCGCCGGGGTGGCCGGAGTTGGCTTGCTGTACGGCGTCCATGCTCAAGGCCCGGACGGCGTTGGCCAGGGTACGGTTCGGAATTTTTAACTCAGGGGCATTCATGCGGCACCTCTGGACAAACGCTCGCGCAGCAGCGCTTCGAGCTTCAGCTGATCCGCCTCAAAGCCGCGGATGCCTTCGGCCAGTTTCTCGGTTGCCATGGCATCCTCATTGAACTGCCAGCGGAACTCGGCTTCCGAGATCGGCGCCGGCCATTCGGCACGCTCGCCGTTGTCATCCAGCACCCGCTCGACACTGGCTTCACTGCCGGCCAGTTCCTCAAGCAGCTGCGGGCTGATGGTCAGGCGGTCGCAGCCGGCCAGGGCAAGGATCTCGCCGGCGTTGCGAAAACTCGCCCCCATCACCACGGTCGGATACTGATGCCGGCGAAAATAGCGATAAACCTCACGCACTTGCAGTACACCCGGCTCCTCGTCGGGCGCATAGTCAGTGCCGGGATTGGCCTTGCGGTGCCAGTCAAGGATACGGCCGACGAACGGCGAGATAAGGAAGGCACCCGCTTCAGCACAGGCGCGGGCCTGGGCGAAGCTGAAGATCAGCGTCAGGTTGCACTCGATGCCCTCGCGCTCCAGCACTTCGGCGGCGCAAATCCCCTCCCAGGTAGCGGCGAGTTTGATCAGGATGCGATCTCGGCTGATGCCAGCCTCTTCGTACAGTGCCACCAGCTGGCGCGCCTTGGCGATGCTGGCCTTTTTGTCAAAAGACAGTCGAGCGTTGACCTCGGTCGAGACACGGCCCGGAACATGGTTGAGTATAAGGCTGCCCATGGCTACCACCAGCCGGTCGCAGGCCTCGTCTATGGCGTCCTCAACGCTGCCATTGTGCTCCCGTGCTGCGGTGACGATCTCGTCGAACAGTGTGTCGTACTTGCCCGACTGCACCGCCTTGAGAATCAGCGACGGGTTGGTGGTCGCATCCTGAGGCGCAAAGCGGCGGATAGCATCGAGGTCACCGGTGTCGGCAACGACAGTACTCAGTTGTTTGAGTTGTGCTAGCGAATTGGACATTGATGTCTCCTGTTATTCTGTTCGTGCCGACTTGGCCTGCAGTTCAGCCAAACTGTCGTATAGATTGAGGTGTATCTGATCAGCAATGCTGAATTGTTGTGGCGTGGGGTGATTGGTGTCCGGCACTGCGGTTACGACCATACCGGCGGCCCGCGCGGCAATGACACCGTTGACTGAATCCTCCCACACCCGGCATCGAGACGGGTCGGCCGCAATACGCTTGGCAGCCCGCTCGAAAACGGCCGGATGGGGCTTGGAACGCGGCACCTCAGTACCCGAGACCAACACCCGGATCGGCAGCGCGTGGTGCTCGACGACCGCCTCGATGAAGCCGAGCGGGGACGACGAGGCTATGACGATCGGTACATCTTGCTCGTGAAGCCAGTCGACCAGCTCGCGTGCTCCAGGCATCAACGGCGCGTCGGTGATAGCCACCTGCATCCGGTCAAGCAGCCGGTCAAGCAGTGCGCCTGCATCGACACCCCGGTCGGCATACCGATGCGCCATGCCCTGACAGAACGACCGGCTGCTGCGCCCCTGGAAGTAACGCCACTCGGCCTCACCCAGGTCCACACCGTACAGGTCACGCATCAACGCGCACTGTACCTCTCGCCAGACCGGCTCCGAGTCGATCAGCAGGCCGTCCATATCGAAGATTGCGTACTGCATATACCTTCCCCTGCCGTTGCTGTGGGATAGCGATTAGTCGCAGGCAGAGCCTGCGCCGACGCAGACAAACCGGGGGTGTTGCCATTCCCCTGGGAGACCGGGCGAATGGCCCGGAAAGTCAGCCCCTCGGCCAGCCGGTCAGTGCCTGTTTAGCGCATGCATGCAGGGTTTCAGCGCCAGGTAGATGTCGCAGTACTGCTCGAACATGCGGTCGTAGGTCGCCCTGTTCGCAGGATCCGGCTGCGCACGCGCGCGCAATGTACGCCAGTCGCGTACCTGGGCAAGGCTGTCGATCTCGCCCACCGCCAGCGCCGCCAGCATGGCGCCGCCGAGTGGCGCTTCCACCTGCTGCTCGATGGTCAGCACCGGATAGCCGGTGATATCGGCGATGATCTGCATCCAGAGATCTGATGCCGCGGCCCCCCCGACCACGATCAGCTCGGGATCGAGCCGCACCGCACCCTGCTGGCCACATTCCATGTTGTGGCGCAACGCGAAAGCCAGACCTTCCAGCACCGCGCGGTAAAGGTGGGCCTTGCTGTGGTACAGCGTCAGGCCAACATAGGCGCCCGAAGCCTTGGCATCCCAGACCGGGCTGCGCTCGCCCATCAGGTAAGGCAGAAACACCAGACCGTCGGCGCCGGCCGGGGTTTTGGCGGCTTCCAGCTCCATCAGCTCGTGAACATCGACGCCGGGAAGCAGCGCTGCCGCCTGCTTCTCTTGCGTGCAGAACTGGTCCCGGAACCAGCTAACTGAGGCTCCGGCGGTAATGGCCCCGCCGAAGATGTAGATATCCTCGCCAGCGTTATGCACGTAAGGCATGCTGATCAGGCCGTAGCCGGCATCGGTGCGCTGGTTGATAAAGCCCCAGCACATACTGGTACCGATCATCGCCACATGATTGCCGGGTTCGATAACGCCTGCAGCCAGGGTGGCCATGGCGGCATCGACGCCCCCGGCCACCACCGGCGTCCCCGGATTCAGCCCGAGCCGCCGGGCGGACTCTGGCAGCAGGCCGCCGACCACGTCGCTGGACTCCACCAGCCGCGCCGGCATCAGCTCGGGGTTGATTCCAAGCGCGTCCAGCAACGTGACCGACCAGTTACGCGCATCGATATCATAGACACCGCCGATATTGCCGGCCGAACTGTGATCAACCGCCAGTTCGCCGGTGAGGTGATACTGGACATAGCTGTTGGGCGGCAGCAGATAGCGCGTCCGCGCCCAGACATCCGGCCTGTTGTTTTTAAGCCAGAGCATTTTGGTGAAACCGTAGTAGCTGTCGACAGCGTTGCCGGTAATCTTCTGCAACTGTTCCATATCGAGATTCTGGCGCACCCACTCGACTTCATCGTTGGCGCGTCGGTCCATCCAGATCAGGCAGGGATGCAGCGGCTTGATGTCGCTGTCGACAGGGATACCCGAGCCGCCGTACAGGCTACTGACGCAGATGGCACTGATCTCATCGGCCGACACCTTGCTTTTTGCAACCACGCTGGCAGCTGCCTCGTATACCGCTTCCAGCCAGACATCGGGCCACTGCTCCGCCCACATGGGGCGCGGCTGATCGACCTGATAGGCGGCTGATGCCTGGGCGACGATGGAGCCATCGGTCGACATCAGCAATGCCTTGGTACTTTGCGTACCGATATCGACCCCGATAACGTAGCTCATGAGAATACTCCTAACAGAAAGCCCCCTGGACACAGTGGCGCCGTGGCGGGCTCCCGCCAGGGAGCTCCACTACGAAACCGCTGGTTGGGAGTTTTTTTATTACTTGCCGCGGGTACGACCGATGTAGATCGCCAGCAGTATGATCCCGCCCTTGATTACGTTCTGGACATAGGGCGAAACGCCCATCAGGTTGAGTCCATTGTTGAGTACACCCAGCATCATCGCACCGACCAGGGTACCGATGATGGCGCCGCGTCCGCCGGCGATTGCGGTACCGCCAAGTACCACGGCGGCAATCGCATCCAGTTCGAAGCCGATACCCGAGTTCGGCTGGCCGCTCATCAGGCGCGAAGTCAGCACGATACCGGCAATGGCTGCGGTGGTGCCGCTGAGGGTGTACACCATCAGCTTGTAGCGTGATACGCGGACACCGCTGAGGCGTGCCGCCTCCTCGTTGCCGCCGATGGCATAGATGTAACGACCGATCGGGGTTTTGTTCAGCAGGATATACGCCAGTGCAAACACTACCAGCATGACCAGTATCGGCAGCTGCAAACCAAAGAGCTCACCACGTCCCAGGAAGGCAAAGCTATCCGGCAGACCGGAGACCGGGTAGCCGCCGGTGTAGATCAGCGCAAGACCCCGGGCAATACCCATGGTCGCCAGTGTCACGATAATCGGCGGCATCTTGGCGTAGGCGACAAAAGCACCGTTACCGGCACCGAACAGGGCCCCAACCATCAAACCGGCCAGTACGGCGGCTTCCGGCGGCATTCCGGCGGCCATCAGGCCCGCAGTCACAGTACCGGCCAGTGCCATGACAGCCCCGACCGACAGATCGATCCCCCCGGTCAGAATCGCGCAGGTCATCCCCACGGCGATGATGGCGTTGATCGACACCTGACGTGCCACGTTGCTCAGGTTATTGGTGGTCAGGAAGTTCTCGTTGACGAAGGCCATCGCGACGAAAATCACGATGAAACCCACCAGCGGATAGAAAACCGGCGATTTGCGCCATTTGCTCAGCTGCAGACTCATCACGGAATGCCCCTGGTTTTGAACCTTGGTCTCAGTCAAGTTACTCATCGCGGGCACCCCCAGTCGCATGACGCATTATTTCGTTGGAATTCACGGCATCGCCTGCCAGGGTTTTGACAATACGCCCCTGGCGGAAAACAGCGACGCGGTCGCTTACGCCCACGACTTCGGGCAATTCGGACGAGATCATGATGATCGATATACCCAGGGCCGTAAGCGCCCGCATCAACCGATAGATCTCGTGTTTCGCGCCGACATCGATCCCGCGTGTCGGCTCATCGAAAATCAGTACCTTGCACTCGTGATTGAGCCAGCGTGCGATAACGACTTTCTGCTGGTTGCCGCCGCTAAGGTTGCCCACCGGCGTTTCGTGGTCAGGCGCCTTGACCCGCACCTTGCGCATCAGTTCGTCTACCACCTGCCCTTCGTCACGACGATCAATGATGAAGCCCTTGCCGCAATGCTTGGCCAGGTTGTTGAGCGTGATGTTTTCTCGAATAGAGAATGGCAGCACCAGCCCTTCGGTCTTGCGACTCTCCGGCAGCAACCCGATACCGCAGTTAAGCGCATCGGCAGGCGACTTCAGGGTCTCGGGCCGGCCGTTTACCACCACTTCCTTACGATAGACCGGGGTCGCCCCGAGCAGCCCCATCGCCAGTTCAGTACGCCCGGAACCCACCAGACCTGCGAAGCCGAGAATCTCGCCCTTTTGCAGCTGGAAACTGTTGACCGGCGCATCCTTGGTTAGCTGGATGGAGCGGACATCGATCACCACCTCATGCCCGTCAGCATGAGTTACCTTGGGCGGAAAGTTATTCTCGATCTTGCGACCGACCATCAGCTCTACCAAGTCATCAACATCGGTCGTCTGGACAGCACACTCGCCAACCTTGCAACCGTCACGCAGCACGGTGATCCGGTCACAGACTTCATAGATCTCTTCCATGTGATGGGAGATGAAGATCATCCCGACACCCTGGGATTTCAGCTCGCGCATGATTCTGAACAGGTGGTCCGCCTCGTTGGGCGTCAGCGTCGCCGTCGGTTCGTCGAGCACCAGGATGCGCGCATCCAGCGACAGCGCCTTGGCAATTTCTACAAACTGCTGCTCGGCGACGCTGAGGTGATGGACCGGTACGGTCAGATCGATATCGACACTGAGTCGCTGGAAAAGCGCCTCTGCTTTTTTACGCATAGAGGCGCGATCGAGCATACCGAATCGATTGGTCAGCTCACGGCCCAGGAAAATATTCTCGAAGGCATTGAGATAGGGAATCAGACTGAATTCTTGAAAAATGATACCCACGCCAGCATCGATAGCGTTGTGGTAGTTGTAAAAATGCATCTGCTCGCCGTTGATGGTAATCGTGCCGGTATCGGGATTGTGGATACCGCAAAGGATCTTCATCAAGGTGGACTTGCCGGCGCCGTTTTCGCCGAGCAGCGCATGAATTTCCCCTTCCTCGAGCCGTAGGCTGATATCGGTCAGCGCCTTAACCCCGGGAAAGCTCTTGGAAATATGTTCGAGCGAAAGGAGACTGGACATGGCCTTGTACCTTTTTGATCGTTTGACCACGTCCACGGGGCCTGAGGGGCTCCCGCGGACGCGACGGAAAAATGCCTACCAGCTGAAGCCGGGGGCTTTTTCCTTATCAATCAAGGTAACGTCGACCGGAACCGTAGCCGGTACATTGGCACCCCAGTGCTTGGCCAAGGCGATACCCAGGCCCAGGCGGATCTGATCACGGGGATACTGGGCGGAGGTGGCGATAAACTTGGAGCCTGGCTTCTGCATCGCAGCGATAGCTTCTGGAGCACCGTCGACACTGACCAGTTTGACGTCCAGACCGCTGGACTCGATGGCAGTCAGCGCGCCCAGGGCACCGGTATCGTTGACGCTGAAGACACCCGCCAGATTCGGGTTGGCCTGCAGCATGTTCTCGGTGACATTCATCGCCATGTCGCGTTCCTGCTTGCCGTTCTGCTTGGCGACAATTTTGATATCCGGGAACTCGCCAAGCGCATCGTTGCAGCCGCGTACGCGTTCCAGGATCGGCACGACCGGGATACCGTCCAGAATCGCGACTTCTCCTTTGCCGCCAATATTTTCAGCCAGGTATTTGCAAGCCAGGAGACCGGCATCGTAGTTTTTCGAGCCGACGAACGAGTCCAGCGGACCTTCGGCCTGGGCATCAATTGCCACGGTTACGACACCGGCTTCCTTCGCTGTAATCACCGCGGACTGAACGCCTACGGAATCGGTGGGGTTAAGCAGAATAATATCGACGCCACGCTGCAACATGTCCTCGACATCGCTGATTTGCTTGGAGACATCATGACGGGCATCAGTAAAGATCACTTCGGCACCGACGGATTTCGCAGCGTCTTCCAACGCTTCTTTCATGGTTACGAAATAGGGATTATTGAGCTCCTGAAAGGACATGCCGATCTTGAGACTGTCCGCGTGTGCGGTTCCGGCGAGCCCGGCCATGCAGCAAACACCGGCAAGGAGAGAAGTCAGCTTATTCTTCTTAAAAGCATTCATGGATTTATCCTTCATTATTGTTATAGAGTTTTTAATGTTGACGTTTACATTCCAGTCTAAAACTAAACCCGTCCATAAGAGACAGGTTTTGACAAATCTTAAACTCGAATCCACCAGCACAAATGTTAACGTTTACATTTTGTTTACTGAAAAAAGCTGACCGTTTGATCTGTCAGCGCGCCCAGGTAAATGTTAACGTCTACATAAAACACAAACTAACACAGCAAATTCAGCTTGGCAACACCCTCAACGGGCAAATCCACACGCGCTTCGCCCTGCCCTTCGAAAAGCTGATATGCTGCGCCAGCGCCTACCCCGCAGTGACAGGTTAACCCATGACAAAACCCGACAAAGCCACCATTACCGACATTGCCAAACGCGTCAACATGACGACAGTCACCGTCTCGCGCGCCCTCAACCGGCCAGAAAAGGTCAAGAAGGAAACGCTGGCGCGGATACTGGAAGTCGCGCGCGAACTCAATTACGTGCCCAATGCCTTCGCGCGCAACCTCAAGAGTCGCGAGAGCCGCCTGATCGGCCTGATCACCGCCAGCCTCGATAACCCCTTCTACGCCAAAATCATCAAGGCGATCTCCCGCGAAGCCAAGAAGAAGGATTATTCGCTGCTGCTTTTCGACACAGACGGCTCGCCCGAACTCGAAGAACGCGCTGTCGATACACTGCTCAGCTACCAGGTCGCCGGAATCATCCTGTCGGTAGTCTCCGATGATGACGACTACCATCCGGCTTACCTGCCCAAGCTGGAACTAACCCGCATCCCGGTGATCCAGATCGACCGCAAGCTTGCTGAGGCTCCTTTTGCCGGTGTTTACCTGGAAAACTGGGAGAGTGGCTACCAGGGTATGCATACCCTGGTCGAACAGGGGCATAGGCACTTTCTGGTGGTAGGCGGCCCGGAAAAGTCCAACATCACCATATCCCGGCTCGAGGGGATCCGCCGCGCGCTCGACGAATGCCCCGAACCGACACAGCTGGATGTGCTGTATGGCGACTATACGCAGGCACCCGCCCGAGAGGCCGTTAATACCTACCTGGCCAGCGGTAAGCGTCCGGACGCCATATTCGGGCTCAACATTCTGATCACACTGGGTAGTCTCGAGGCCATTCGAGCACAAGGTATGAGTCGGGACGACATCGAGGTATTCAGTATCGACCAGGTCCCCTACGCCGACATTTTCGGCCAACCGGTTCCCTGCTTCAGCCACAACACCTATCAGCTGGGCCTGACCGCCATAAACATGCTGCTGAGAAAAATCGATGATCCGCAGTACGATCCGACTGACGAGATCATTAAAGGTGAGCTGATACTTTAAACCAGGGAAATGGGATGGGAGGAGCCGCAATGGCGCTTCGCGGTGAATGCGCAGCGGGTTCAATGCGGTTTTAAAGCAGGGGGAAGCGTCTGATAACCCGGTACTCGTATGCCGGGTTATCAGGACACGGGTTGCTTACATATCGAATGCGGAAGGCAGAACGATCATGTCGCGAATGGTCACGTTACGCGGGCGCGTCAGCATAAACATAACCGCAGCTGCCACTTCGGTCGGTTCGATCAGGCTGCCGCTCTCTTTCGCCTTTTTCAGGTTTTCCTCCGGCCAGTCGGCAAGAAGCGCGCTGACGACAGGTCCAGGCGACACCGCACCCATACGGATGCCATGCTTGTTGACCTGCCGACGCGTGGTCTGGACAAAGCAGTTGATAGCCCACTTGGACGCCGCATAAACCGGTTCCCAGGGCACAGGGAAATGACCCGCCACTGAGCCTGTTACAATGATGTCCCCCGTGCCACGCTCGATCATGTGCGGCAGTACGTCGTGGACATTCTTCATGACGGCATTGACGTTGAGATTCAGCATGCGGTCGATCACCGCCGAATCGGCTTCGATCAAATCACCGCCGATATAGCTTCCCGCGTTGGCATAAAGAATGTCGAGTTGTCCGGCCTTCTCCAGCACCCCAGACAGCAACGTCGCGCAGCTTTGCGGATTAAGCAGATCGATGACCAGCGGAATCGCGGCATCGCCAAGTTTTTCACAGGCCGCACTAAGCGCCGCTTCGTCACGATCGACCAGTACCACGCGCGCGCCCGCCCCGATCATCGCCTCAACGGCGGCCAGCCCGATACCTGATGCCGCACCGGTCACCGCAGCAACCTTACCTGCCAATTCTTGTGCCATTGTCTTGTTCCTTATTCTAATAATCGCCCCGCTCTGCAAGGCATTCTTGTTGTTGAAGCGCCCTTCGAATTGCCGGCACCAATAATGTTAACGTTTACATACTTAATGCCTAAAAAACGCCGATTGCCATGGCATGATCGGCGTCAGCAAAAAATGTTAACGTCTACATTTCATGAAAAACTATCACAGCCTTTGCCGCTTCGCAAGCGCCTATCGAGCGGATTCGCTGCTACGCCGACTTCGATTAGTGCTGGCCTACAACCTGGCCCGACCGGGGCAGCTCGAGCGGGGCACCTACCCGCGCACGATAATACGTCTGGCGGTATTCGGCGTCCTTGCATCGGCGCCCTTCATTGCCCTGGGAGACCTGCTACACGCGGGATGATGGGCTGAACGTTCTGTTTTCGCTGCTGGTTCTCACCACCACGCTCTACCTGGTCGAACGCGACGACCTGCTGGCCGCCGGCATCCTGTTCCTGGTGGGTGGCAGCCTGGTGGAGTACGGCTGGCTGGGTCTCACCCTCGGCCTGGCCATCTGGACGCACTGCAAACAGCCATCGCTGCCCGCCGCCGCTGTCGCGCTACTCGCCTGCGTGGGCCTCTGGTTCACCAATGGCAACCTCTGGGCGCTGGCCTCAGTACCGCTGATCCTGGCCGCTACGCGCCTCAACCTGCGAGTGCCCCGCCTGCGCTGGGCCTTCTACGCCTACTACCCCCTGCACTTGGGGGTGATCTGGTTGATTCGCAGTACGATGGGGGATGTGGGGTAGCGGCTTTTTGGTGCGGGAGTTGGCTATTGGCTATTGGCTATTGGCTATTGGCTATTGGCTATGATTTTATCCAGCAGTCATGGCCATGGTGTTACGCGACTTCGCGGTACTTAAAGTCTTCCGGACTCAAGAATAGCAGGGCCAAGTCTTTTACTTTAGTCTCTAATCTGAAGGGCAAAAGGCATGACCCTGCGGCCAGAGGTACGTGACATTCTGAAGTCTGCCGTGCTGCCCGAAAAAACCGATTTCCTTGCACCACCTGGGAGAACTCAGGGCACTACCAATCTGGCGATCGACGAGTAATAGCACCACACGTATGCCATGAACAGGTAAGTCCGAGAGCTCCCGCCGTTGAAGTGTAGAGCCAAGCTGGCATGCCCATAGGAGGGCCGATTTTGGAGATGATCGACAACATCAACCGTTTGCTCGGTGACGATCTGAAGGAAGCAGTCACACCGGGATCCAGGCTGAAAATTGCAGCCTCCTGTTTCTCGATCTATGCCTTTGAGGCCCTGAAATCCGAGCTTTCAAATATCGACAGCCTGGAATTCATCTTCACCGCCCCCACCTTCGTCCCGAACGAAGTGACGGATCGCATGAAGAAGGAGCGCCGCGAGTTCTTCATCCCCAAGACCCAAAGAGAAACTGGACTCTATGGCACTGAATTCGAGATCCAGCTGCGCAACAAGCTCACACAACGGGCAGTAGCACGGGAATGCGCCGCCTGGATACGCAAAAAAGCCACCTTCCGCTCCAACAAAACCAAGGCCCCCATGCAGCCCTTCGTGCATGTCGAGCACCAAGGTGAAGGCACCGCCTACATGCCGGTCAATGGCTTCACCGCAGTGGACCTAGGCTATCAGCAGAGTGACGCCGTATCCAATTTCGTCAACAGAATGGATGATCCGGCACACGCAAAAATGTACCTGCAACTGTTCGATCAGATCTGGTCCGACCCAGAGAAGGTTCAGGATGTAACGGCCGCTATTTGCGACCATATCGAGTCCGTGTACCAGGAAAATTCGCCAGAGCGTATCTACTTCACCATGCTCTACAACATCTTCCATGACTTCCTGGAAGACGTTGACGAAGATGTGCTGCCCAAGGACCTCACCGGATATCGCGACACCCTGGTATGGAACAAGCTGTTCAACTACCAGAAAGACGCCACTACCGGAATTATCAACAAGCTGGAAACTCATAATGGCTGTATCTTGGCTGACAGCGTGGGCCTGGGTAAGACCTTCACTGCCCTCGCTGTCATCAAGTACTACGAGCTACGCAACCGGGCAGTGCTGGTGCTCTGCCCCAAAAAGCTGGCGGACAACTGGCGTAACTACAACAGCAACCTGACCACCAACATTTTCGCCAAAGACCGTTTCAACTATGACGTGCTCTGCCATACCGATCTGTCGCGCACCTCTGGCGAATCCTTTGGCATCCCGATCAACCGGGTGAACTGGGGCAACTACGACCTGGTAGTCATCGATGAGTCCCACAACTTCCGCAACAATGATGTCTATCGCGATCGGGAAACCCGCTATCAGAAGCTGATGCACAAGGTGATTCAGGCTGGCGTCAAAACCAAGGTACTGATGCTGTCGGCCACCCCAGTCAATAACCGCTTTGCCGATTTGCGTAACCAGCTGGCTCTGGCGTATGAAGGGGACTCTGATGCACTTGGGCAACATCTCAAGGCCAATACCAGCGTGGAAGAGATCTTCCGCAGGGCGCAAAAGGTCTTCAACGAATGGTCCGCCTTGCCGCCTGAAGAGCGCACCGCAGCATCCATTCTGAAGGCCCTGGACTTCGACTTCTTCGAGCTGCTGGACGCCGTAACCATTGCCCGCTCGCGCAGGCATATTCAAACCTTTTACGACACCAGCGATATTGGTCCATTCCCGGAGCGCCGTAAGCCACTATCGTTCCATTGCCCAATCACCAATCGGGACGACGTCTCAGATCTGAATACGATTTTTGGCCAACTTTCCTTGCTCAAACTAGCGGTCTATGCGCCGATCAGCTACATCCTACCAAGCCGATTGCGCAAGTACGAAGAGATGTACGACACCCAGGTGGAAGGCGGCAGAGGCAAGCTGAGACAAGCAGACCGTGAACGTAGCCTGCAAGCCTTGATGACCACCAACTTGCTCAAACGACTAGAGAGCTCCATTTTCGCCTTCAGAAAGACCCTGGGCGTCCTGCAGAGCAACATCCTGCGCACCTTGGAGGCAATTGATACCTTTGAACGCAGCGGGCTCAGCAGCGACATAAGTGAAGACCTGGCCGACTTCAGCGCCTTCGACCCGGACGACGAGGACCTATCCGGTCTCAATGATTTCACCGTTGGCAAGAAGATCAAGATCAGCCTGGCCGATATGGACCTGCCCTCATGGCGGCACGAACTCTCAACCGACCTGGAGCTGATCAACGCTTTATTGGAAACGATCAACAAGGTCACACCAGAAGACGATGCCAAGCTGCAGCACCTGCTGCAACAGATCCGCCAGAAAATCGAACAGCCTATTAATCCAGGCAATCGAAAGGTGCTGATCTTCACAGCGTTTGCGGATACCGCCCATTATCTCTACGAAAACCTGGCTTCACTGGCAAATCAACTGGACCTCAACATGGGTAAGGTGACCGGCTCTGATGCCCCTAAATCCACGCTGAAGAAAGCCTATGACTACCAAAGTCTGTTGACGCTATTTTCGCCCCGTTCCAAGGAAAAGGCCATAGCCCTGCCGAACGAAACAGCGGAGCTGGACATACTGATTGGCACAGACTGCATCTCTGAAGGCCAGAACCTGCAGGACTGCGACTACCTGATCAACTATGACATCCACTGGAACCCGGTGCGCATCATCCAGCGCTTTGGCCGTATCGACCGTATCGGCTCGCCCAACAGCCAGATCCAGCTGGTCAACTACTGGCCCGATATCACCCTGGATGAATACATCAACCTCAAAGAGCGCGTCGAAAACCGCATGGTGATCACCGATATCACCGCCACCGGTGACGATAACGTGCTAACCGCCAAATCCAGCGATATCGCCTACCGCAAGGAACAACTCAAGCGGCTGCAGGACGACGTCATCGAGCTGGAAGACGTTAAAGCCGGTATATCCATTACCGACCTGGGGTTGAATGACTTTCGCATGGACCTGCTCAACTACGTCAAGGAGCATGGCGAGCTGGATTCGATGCCTTTGGGCATGCACGCCGTGGTGCCCGCCCAGCCGGACAGGGGTTTACAGCCTGGCGTTATCTTCGCACTGAGAAACATCCACGATAGTGTCAACGTCAACCAGCAGAACCGATTGCACCCCTATTATTTGGTGTATATCGCAGAAGATGGCGAGATTGTCGCGGATCATACCGAGGTTAAGCGCCTTCTGGATCTGATCCGGTCCAGCTGCAAAGGCAAATCAGAGACCGTTCAGGCCGTATACCGCACCTTCAACGAGCGCACCCAGGATGGCCGCCAGATGGATGCCTACTCCGATCTGTTGAGTGAAGTGATTCGTTCCATGATCGAAGTGAAGGAAGAAAATGATATCGACAGCCTGTTCAGTGGTGGCCGTACCACTGCACTGACCACTACCATCAAAGGTCTGGATGACTTCGAGCTGATTGCCTTCTTGGTAGTCGAGAGAGCACTTGAGAGAACCACTGAGAGCGTCAATGAACACAGCAGCACAGGTGCCACGGAATGAAACTCTTAGCCTGGCCCAAAGCCGCTGCCTTTGGCCGCGCTATCCCCAAACGCAAGATCTACGACCATGCAGATGCCAAAACGGCACTCAAAGATCTGTTCGTACAGGACGTTGATCAGATAACCTGGGCCTACAAGCTGGCCCCGGAAACTATCAACATCCCGGCGACGAGATCGGTCAGCGAGATCCAGGTGTTTCAGATCAAGCTGAAAACCTCAGGGCTTGATGACAAGGTGCTTCAAGCCATCGACAAGGCGATCCCCTTTCCCCTCCTGTTTGAGTTATCCTACCGCGGCCAAGTGAGGCTGGCGGCTGCCTATAAGCGCCCTCATGAAACGGACGGCAACCGCTGGGTAGTGGGGCGCTACTTTGAGAGCGGCTGGCAACCGGAAGATGCGCAGCGCGAGCCATTGCCAATGGCACTGAATTTATCGGTGCTCTATGAGCAGCTGCTGACCCCGTTGGTCGATGCAAGCAACAGTGTACAGACCGTACCACCGACACTCGAAGGTGTTCAGGATGCGCCCGCTAACTATGACATCTCTGGCCAGAGGGACATCAAACCAAGCCCCCAATACAACAACGATCGGTCAGCAGTTTCGTTAGAACAGCGGATCGCTCTGGCGGAAGCCATTGACGCCAAACAGAAAGAGATCGACCAAATTCAATCGCGGTTGAAGCGCGAGAAACAATTTAACAGGCGCGTCGCCATCAACAGCGAGCTGCGTGAAGCCAAACAACAGTTGGCGCGGCTGCAGGCCAGGCAGCCCGCGATTGTGAGCCACTGAGTGTTTAGAGAGTCATAATGGACAAATTGAAAATGCACAGCCCTGACTTGAGTCAGGATAATATCGCCAGGATTCGCGAGCTGTTCCCCGGCTGCGTAACGGAAGCGCGGGATGAATCGACCGGCGAACTGCGCCTGACTGTCGATTTTGACCAGCTAAAACAAGAACTTAGTGACCATATAGTGGAAGGGCCACAGGAGCGGTATCGGCTGGACTGGCCGGGTAAGCGGGAAGCACTAGCTATTGCGAATGGTCCAATAGCAAAAACTCTACGCCCCTACCGGGAAGAGAGTGAAAGCTTTGATACAACGAAAAATTTATTTATAGAGGGGGATAACCTTGAAGTTTTAAAGCTTCTTCAGGAGTCCTATTTAGGCCAAGTCAAAATCATCTATATTGACCCGCCATATAATACCGGTGCTGACTTCGTATATGATGATGATTTTGCAGAAGGCTCGGACGAGTTTATGTTGAAATCAATGCAAAAAGACGAATATGGAAATCGTCTTATTGCAAATACTGACTCAAATGGTCGATTCCATTCAGACTGGCTCTCAATGATGTACCCACGTCTTAAAATAGCGCGCTCACTGATGTCAGAAGGTGGTATGATCTTCATCAGTATCGATGATAACGAGCAATCTCCCCTTCGTTTACTATGCGATGAGATTTTTGGACGTTCTAATTTTATCGAGTGTTTTGTTTGGAAAAAGAGCTACGGTGGTGGGCCAAAGGAAAAGTACGCCGTTACGCAGCATGAATATATCCTTATGTATGCCAAGAGTAAAGAAAACTTCCAACCGTTTTCTTTACCATATGACCCGCAGAAGGTAGATCGCTATTACAAGGGTAAAGATGAGTACTTCCCTATACGGGGTCCATACCGTTTAAAGCCTCTTGAAGCGACAAAGAGTATGGATGCACGTCCAAATCTTGTGTATGACATAAAACTTGAAACTGGAGAAATTATTCGACCACAACGCCAATGGTTATGGGGAAAAGAGCGTGTAGAGGAAGCTCTCAAAAAAAACCATGTAATAGTTGTACGTAACAATGGAAAGACAACTTTAAATTATAAGCAATACCTGCGTGACGAGAACGGTGTCGAGCGTGGCGAAAAGGCTTTCAGTGTAATCGACGGAATTTATACCCAGCATGGAACTTCAGATTTGAGCAACCATTTCCCCGAGGCTGTTGTTGTTCAATTTCCCAAACCGGTACGACTTATTCGACAATTCATCCAAATTGCCACTTCAAACGATCCTAATGCAATAGTGCTCGATTTCTTTGCAGGAAGTGCAACTACCGCAGAGGCATGTTTCAGCTTGCCTAAACCCATTCGTGATCATGTAAAGTTTATTCTTGCTCAAATACCCGAAGAGACACCGAAGGAGTCAGCAGCACGAAAGGCTGGATTTGAAACAATTGCAGAAATTTCAAAAGAACGCATTCGGCGGGCAGGAAAAAGCCAATGTGACCAAGAAGATGATGGCGGAGATTTCGGTTTCCGAGTGCTCAAGGTAGATACCTCAAATATGAAAGATGTGTACTACCGCCCTGATCAGCTCACTCAAGGCGACCTGCTGGATGCCGTTGATAATGTCAAACCGGACCGCACTGCGGAAGACCTGTTGTTCCAGGTACTGATTGACTGGGGTGTGGACCTGACCCTGCCGATTCGCCGCGAAACGATTCAGGACAAGACCATCTTCTTTGTCGATGAAAATGCACTGGTGGCCTGCTTCGACCAGGGTGTCAGCGAAACGCTGGTCAAGGAACTGGCCAGGTCCGAGCCGCTGCGCGTAGTGTTCCGTGATCACGGCTTCGAGTCGGACGCAGTGAAGATCAATGTCGAGCAGATCTTCCGCCAGCTTTCACCCACCACTGAAGTCAAGGCGATTTGAGGTCAGCGCATGCAGCCAACCAAGCTAAGCGCCCTGCTGGAGCAACTGATCAGCACCTGGGAAAACGAGGTGGTGGAGTTCAAGCAGGCTGATGAAGACTACAAAACCGACAAGATTGGTGAGTACTTCTCTGCGCTGAGTAACGAAGCCAACCTGAGGGGGATGGAAAGTGCCTGGCTGATATTTGGCATTAACAACAAGACACGCAGTATCGCGGGCACCCGCTACCGCGAGGCACCTGAACGCCTGCACGGGCTGAAGCAACAGATTGCCCAATGCACCGAGCCCAGCGTGACCTTTCGCAATATCCATGTTCTGCAAGACCCTGCAGGCCGTGTGGTACTGTTTGAAATACCGGCAGCCCCGCGTGGTATCCCGATCTCGTGGAAGGGACACTACTACGCCCGAGCGGGAGAGAGTCTCACACCCTTGGGACTCGGTAAGCAGGATGAGATCCGACAGCAAACCTTCGCTGAGGACTGGAGTGCCCAGCTGGTACCGAATGCAACGCTGGATGATCTCGATCCGGCGGCACTGCGCAAGGCGCGGGAAGCCTTTGCACAGAAATACGCCAACCGCTTCACTGCGGAAGAAGTAGAGAGCTGGCCGCTAACCACTTTCCTGGATCGCGCCCGTATCACTCAAAACGGTCACATCACCCGCGCTGCGCTTTTGTTGTTGGGCAAAGCGGAGTCGGCCTGGAAGTTGTCCCCCCACCCGGCCCAGATGACCTGGAAGCTGGAAGGGCCGGAGCGGGCCTATGAGCACTTTTCATTGCCCCTGCTACTGAACACTTCTCAACTTTATCAGCGCATTCGCAACATCCAGTTGCGCCTGCTACCACAGGATGAGCTGCTTCCTATCGAAGTCTCCAAGTACGACCAGAAGATCGTACTGGAAGCCCTGCACAACTGCATTGCGCATCAGGACTACACCCGTAATGCCCGTGTTATCGTCGTCGAGCAGCCTGATCGGTTGATCTTCGAGAACGAAGGCATCTTTTTTGAAGGAGAGCCCGGCGACTACCTGGAAGGCAACCGGGTCCCGCGCCGTTACAGGAACCCCTTCCTGGCTCAGGCTATGGCAGAGCTCAACATGATCGACACCATGGGGTACGGAATTCACGACATGTATGCACGCCAGGCTAAACGCTATTTTCCCATGCCGGACTATGACCTGAACGAAACGGGGGCGGTAAAACTGACCATCTACGGCGGGGTGGTTGATCCTGCATACAGCCGCTTGCTCATCCAGAAAACAGACCTCCCGCTGGCCGATATTCTGGCACTGGACCGCGTGCAGAAAAAACTACCGATTCCCGATGAGGCCGTAACCCGGCTACGGCGCACCGGCCTGATCGAGGGCCGCAAGCCAAACCTGTATGTCTCAGCGAAGGTCGCCAAGGCAACGTCAGACAAGGCCGACTACATCCGCACTCGCGCCCAGGATGATGAGTTCTACGCCAAGCTACTGACGGACTATCTGCAAAAGTTTGGCCAGGCCAGCAGGGACGAGATCGACAAGTTGTTGATGGATAAGCTGAGTGATGGGCTGTCGGCAGAGCAAAAACGTAACAAAATCGGCAACTTGCTGACCAAGCTTCGACGCCATGGGCGCATTCGTAATGTAGGCTCCCGTGGCAAGCCTCTATGGACGCTTGCAGAATGAAAAAGACAGTAGCATAACAAAAACATCATAGATAACAAACAGTTAGATCTTTCTGCAAAAATACAGAGAGAGTTTTTGCAGAAAGAAATGCAGAAAGACTGCAGAAAGGAATGCCATGAAGCTCAAATTCAAGACCCAGGCCTACCAGACCAATGCTGTTGAGTCCGTGGTGGAGTGTTTTGCCGGACAACCCAAACAGGATGGCATTACCTATCGCATTGATCCGGGCAGCAAGAAACAGACGAGCGCTTACGAAGAGGGTTTCAAGAACACGGACCTAGCGCTGACTGAAGCCCAAGTGCTGGAAAACATCCAGAAAGTACAACGCCACCAGAATCTGCCTGTGTCCCAGGCTTTGATCGACTTCACCACCTTCGACAGCAAAGGCAACCGGGTTCCGGTCAAGGCGGACTACAGAAAACAGGCGCTGGCAGCGACAAAGCTGCATCTCGATGTTGAGATGGAAACCGGTACCGGCAAGACCTATTGCTACATTAAGACCATTTTTGAGATGAACAAGCGCTATGGTTGGAGCAAGTTCATCATCATGGTGCCTTCTGTCGCTATCCGTGAAGGCGTGTACAAGTCGCTGCAGATAACCGCCGACCACTTCACCGAAGGCTACGGCAAGAAGGCCCGTTTCTTTATCTACAACTCCAAGCGCCTGCATGAGCTGGAAAGCTTTTCGTCGGATGCCGGGATCAACGTGATGGTGATGAACATTCAGGCATTTGCTTCTCGAGGAGCTGACAACCGGCGAATTTATGGCACGCCTGCCATCAAACTAAATGGCGAAACTGAACTGGTGGGCCTAGATGACTTCCAGTCACGCAAGCCTATTGACGTAATTGCCGCCAATAAACCGATCCTCATTCTGGACGAACCCCAGAAAATGGAAGGTAAGGCTACTCAAGAAGCTTTGCCTCAGTTCAAACCGCTGATGATCCTGCGCTACTCCGCCACCCACAAGACCCAGCACAATCGCATACACCGGCTGGACGCTCTGGATGCCTACAACCAGAAACTGGTAAAGAAGATTGCTGTACGAGGCATCCAGACACGGGGATTGGCCGGAACCAACGCTTACCTGTACTTGGAAGGGATCGATATATCGAAGAAAGCTCCCGTGGCCCGGATCGAGCTTGAAGTAAAACTGCAGAGTGGCGAAATCAAGCGAGCGCTTCGACGCATTGAGTTTGGCAGAAATCTCTATGACGCCTCCGGCCAGCTAGACCAGTACCGGGATGGCTTCACGATCAGCCAGATCGACTACAACAACGATACCGTCGAGTTCACCAATGGCATTGTGCTGAAGGCCGGTGAGGCGAACGGTGATGTCTCCGAGCAAGATGTACGCCGTATCCAGATCCGCGAGACCATCAAGGCCCACCTGGACCGGGAAAAGCAGCTCTTTGCTCAAGGAATCAAGGTGTTGTCGCTATTCTTCATCGACGAAGTGGCCAAATACCGTGACTACGCCCAGGACGATGAAAAAGGTGAATATGCGCGCATCTTTGAGGAAGAGTACCAGTTGCTAAAGGATGAGTATCTTTCTGAACTGGCAATCGATAATGAAGCCTACCGCGAATATTTGGATAAAATCGATGCGAAGGAAACCCATAACGGCTATTTCTCCATCGACAAGAAAACTGGCCGTCAGATTGAGGGGGCGATTAAGCAAGAAAAAGACTCTGAAACAGGTAAGAAGATTGCCATTTCGCAAGACGTGGATGCTTATGACCTGATCCTGAAAGACAAAGAGAGCCTTTTGGCGTTTCACAGTAAGAAAGATGACCCGGAAACAAGTGCAAAGCGAAAAGTGAGATTTATCTTCTCACACTCTGCTTTGCGTGAAGGCTGGGATAACCCCAATGTGTTCGTCATGTGCATGCTCAAGCACAGTGACAACACCATTTCACGCCGCCAGGAAGTCGGGCGCGGCCTGCGTCTGTCAGTAGATCAGCATGGTGATCGTATGGATCACCCTGCCGTGGTACATGACATCAACGTACTGACGGTGATTGCCAGCGAGAGCTACAAGGACTTTGTGGCTGGCCTGCAGCAGGAAATTGCAGAGACATTGACCGCGCGCCCACACCAGGCCAATGAAGACTACTTTACCGGCAAGGTACTGAATACCAAAGACGGCGATGTTGAAGTCACTGCCGTCATGGCCAAGCAGATCTACCGCTATCTGCTGAAGAATGATTACACCGACGATGCGGATCATATCGCTGACCTTTACCACGAGGCCAAGGAAGATGGCACCCTGGCAGCGTTGCCAGACGATCTTAAACCCTATGCTGATCAAATATTCGAGCTGATCGATCATGTCTTCAGCGATGCGCAGTTGCCCAAAGTGGATGACGGCCGCAAGCCGAAAACTAACCCGCTCAATGCCAACTTCAATAAGCAGGAGTTTCGGGCACTCTGGGAGCGAATCAATCGCAAAGCGGTTTACAAGGTCGACTTTGATTCTGACGAACTGGTCCGCAAGTGCAGCAGTGCGCTGAATACAGAGCTGCGGGTAACGCCCCTGCAATACACAGTGCGCAAGGGCATTCAGCTGGACGGGCTCACTGACGAGCAGCTTCGCACTGGAGACGGCTTTAAGGTTGAAGACACCGTTACAGAGTACGGTGACTCCATTCACTCAATGGTCAAATACGACCTGTTGGGTAAGGTGGCAGAAAACACCCAACTGACCCGCAAAACAGCAGCAGCGATACTTAAAGGAATTCAGCCAGTGGTTTTCAAGCAGTTCCAGCAAAACCCGGAGCACTTCATAGCGGAAGCCAGCCGACTAATTACCGAGCAAAAAGCGGCCATGGTCATTGAGCGCCTGGCCTATGACGAAGTAGACGAACGCTATGATGTCGATATCTTCATGGCCAACCAGACCGGCCAAGACTTCTCACGCGCTTCTGCCAAGTTGAAGAACCATGTATATGACTACGCCATCACCGATTCAGCGGTGGAACGTGAGTTCGTAAAAGAGCTGGATACCAGTAACGAAGTCGTGGTCTACGCAAAACTTCCACGCGGTTTCTTGATCCCCACCCCGGTTGGCGACTACAACCCAGATTGGGCGATCTCTTTCCGCAATGGCAGCGTGCGCCATATCTACTTTGTTGCCGAGACGAAAGGCACGATGTCATCAATGAAGCTGCGCGAGATCGAAAAAACCAAAATCGAATGCGCGAGAAAGTTCTTTGATGAGATCAGCCAGCAGATCACTCAGGACAAGGTGAAATATGACGTTGTCACCGACTACGCCAAGCTGATGGATGTTGTTGGTAAGGCGATGCCGGCGTAAGCAGGTAGATTCTGCGACGCGACTAAAGAAAGGTACCCACTAGATTTTAGTGGGTACCTTTCTCCCAGACAGCAGTCCAGCCTCGTCCAGCCTCACTTGAATACCTCACTCAATATCATGGAGAGTCGCCAAAACAGGTACAAGCGAGCATTGAGGTCATCGTACGATCAGACATTCTCGGTCGATACAGGGGCAGTGCCAGCCAAACGTCCTTGCCTACGCCTGCCTCCATCCATACCGAACCGCAAAGTCATATCACCGCCTCATCCGGAATCAACGCCAGCAGATCCGTCACCCCGATGTCCTCCCCGGCCTGATGCAGCAAGGTCGAAACCTAGCCCCGGTGGTGGGTCTGGTGATTGAAAAAGTGGAGCAGCAGGCTGGCATAGCGCTTGGTGGCCGGAATGCCCTTGGTGTTGCGGTAGTGGAGCACATGCTCCAGGTCGCTTTCCGTGAGCGCCGCGATCCATTGGATAATCTGCGCATCCAGCCAGGCTCTGTGCGTTGTCAGAGCTTGCAGATCTGCGAACAACTGCTGATCGAGCGATGCTGGCGCCGGCAGATCGGCCACTTAGCGCAGTGCCCCCCCGCATGCCGGGTGCGTCGAAAACCGCTGCAGCCAGATGGTATCGCCGGCAACGAGGTGATTCAGGGTTCCGAGCACAGAGCCGAAAAAGGCACCACGATCCCTGGCGAGCTCCTGTTCATCAAGACGCGCCGCCGCCTCGTAGACCTTCGCATTCATCCAGGCATTGTACGCGGCCAGTAATTCGAGCTGTTGCTTGAGCGCCACGGGAACCCCTTTTCATGCACTTGCATAATTGCTGCAAAATTAACCTGGTGACTACTTCAGGACAGCCCCATCACGACCCAAGTACGGCACGGCGAACGCCTCTCACACCCCTGCCGCCCAGCCGCTATCATCCCGCGTGCCCGCAGTGGTGTGCTCACACCGTCCGGCTCTTGGCCATCCGGCGCGGCGAGATCCCGCAACGGCTCCAGGTGGGCTTCAACGCCAGCCAGTTTGTATGCTTTGCGCGCCGGCACCCTAATCAGCGGCAGCTGTATCTGTTCGCAGATCTGCTGCAGCATCTCGTCGCGTTGGGCGCTTGTTCTTCCGATGCGGTACATGGATCTACCGTCAGCGGAGCCCGCCGCATGGGCTCAGAGCGCAGCGAAAATGCTTCATCGGGGGCGCAATCTTCAAGGTAAAAAGCCTTGGTTACTTGCTTTGCGCGTGCAAAGAAAGTAACGCGCCAGCAAGGCGCAACACGAGCCATTAAATCGCTCCGATACCCCAGCCTGCACAGGCTCAAACACTATCATCTAAATCTCATCGAAAATTAGCAGCGACCGCCGCACGGTGCAATTCGCAGGCTCATTAGCACCCTACAAAAGCCGCTGATTCCGTACTGAAAATAACGTGAGGGCGCAGTCTTCAAAGTAAAGAGCCTTGGTTACTTTTTTGCACGTGCAAAGAAAGTGACGCGCCAGCAAGGCGCAATACGAACCATCAAATCACTCGGGCGCGTCCGACACAGGGACTGCCCGCCACCTGGAGCCTGGACCGCAAGCTTCGCCGCGGGGCGCGGCTCCTACAGTGCTCGAAGCTATGTCACCAACGAGGGAAAGAGTCAGCTCGTCCCCTGCCCGCCGCTTCCCCTTACGGCTCCCCCGCAAGGGTGCAGCCCCGCCAGTCGCTTCTGCACCTTCATCCACGGCGAGTTCCCGCAACGGTTACCGGTATTCCCCAGCCTCCGCTCGCTGGCGGCCTTTGTGTGTCGACGCGCGGATCCGTGGCAGCACCGCAATTTTCTTCAATATCTTGAACAACCGACATTGCACACTTCGGCCATTATCACCCAGGAGTATGACGATGAGCCTTTCCATGATTTTGCCGATGTCGGCCTTTGCCCTGGCGGCATCCATTTCACCGGGCCCCGTAAACCTGGTGTGCCTGAGCTGCGGTACCCGCTACCCGATTGCCCGGGGGCTGGTCTTCGTCACCGGCGCCACCCTGGGCTTTATCGCCCTGTTCGTTGCCGTGGGGCTTGGGCTCTATTCGGTGCTGGCGCTCATGCCGGGACTGGACGTGGCACTGCGCTGGGGCGGTATCGCCTTTTTGCTTTACCTGAGTTTCAGGCTGGTCCGGGACGACGGCCGTCTGCCGGAAGGAGAAAGCGGAACGGCACCGGGCTTCATGACCGGCGCCTTGATGCAATGGCTCAATCCCAAGGCCTGGCTGGCTTCAGCCTCGGGCATCGGGGCATACGTCAGCGGTCACGACCTGGGGCAGCTCACGGTATTCGCCGCGCTCTATTTACCCATCTGCTGGTTATCCCTGGGGAGTTGGGTCTACGCCGGCGCCTTTCTGCGCCAGTACCTCGACAGGCCGGCGCTACTGACAACGTTCAACCGGGTACTGGCAGCATTGCTCGCGGCCAGCTGTGCCTATCTACTTCTTGACTAGGGACTTGCGGTACTGATCCGGCGTCGCGGCAACCAGCCGCTTGAAGGTGCGCTGAAAATGCGGCTGGTCGTTAAAGCCCGCATTCAACGCGGCCTCTACTATAGGCCTGCCACCTTTCAGCTCTTGCTGGCCGAACTGTATCCGACGATTGATCTGATAAGCGTGCGGCGTGAGCCCAAAATGCTGCTTGAAAGCCCGGATGAGATGACCCGGACTGAGGCCGGAGCGATCACACAAGGTATCCAAAGATACGTCCTCTGTCGCACGCTCGTCCAGGTGAGCCGCCACTGCCTGCAGGACTTCCGGTGCCCTCGGCAGCGGCGGCAGCGTTTGCCCGGCCAGCGCGTGCATCAAGCTGGACAGGTAGGCGGCCACTTGCGTCTGCTTTTCCAGCAGCTCCCGCTGCGGGTCCAGCAGACTGTCCACCATGCGAACGTAACCCTCATACAAGCCGGCGTCCGTAATAACGGCCGTCGCGATATCCTGCCAGCGGGGCGCATCCAGCAGCCCGGCTTCGTAGCGCAGCTGCGTCAGCCAGCCGGTGTCGACGTAGAGCATCAAGTAGGCCCAGGGCTGGTTGTCGATAGGATTGCAGGCGTGGACCCAGTCCGGGTTCATCAGCACGAGGGTCCCGGCACCGACCTGATGCTGGTCATCACGGTAGCAAAAGGTGCTCGTGCCCTCGGTGATAGCGCCCAGGGACCAGTGTGTATGGCTGTGCGGCGCATAGCAGGCCTTGCGTCCGTCACTCACCTTTCGCAGCTCCAGATGCGGCATCCGCGAGTCCCGCCAGAACAGGGGGTTGCTTGAGTCTGTCATTGCACTATTACACCTGCGCGTTTTGTTTCCAGGCTTGATGCTGAAGCGCCATTCCCGCATCCATCTCGGCCTGCACCCTGTTCAAGACAGCTGATCAGCCGTCGAATACGATGAACGACCCCGTTGTACAGGTCCAGCGTCGGGAAAGGGGTCACCTGTTTTTATTCACCTAACGGCATCCTGGGCATGATCCGACGGAGCCGGACCGAACCCCAAAGTCAGACCGCCGTTTCGTCCGGGATTAACGCCAACAGATCCGTCTCCCCGATATCCACCCCTGCCTGGGACAGCAAAGTCGATACCTGGCCCCGGTGGTGGGTCTGATGATTGAAAAAGTGTAGCAGCAGGCTGGCGTAGCGCTTGTTGGCGGGAATGCCCCTGGTGTTGCGGTAGTGGAGCACATGCTCCAGGTCGCCTTCCGTGAGCGCCGCGATCCATTGGGTGATCTGCGCATCCAGCCAGGCTCTGTGCGTTTGCAGGGCTTGCAGGTCTGCGAACAGCTGCTGATCGAGGGATGCCGGCGCCGGCAGTTCGACCACTTGGCGCAGTGAAAGGCCGCATGCCGGGTGCGTCGCAAACCGCTGCAGCCAGATCGTATCGCCGACAACGAGGTGATTCAGGGTTCCGAGCACGGAACCAAAAAAGGCGCCGCGATCCCTGACAAGCTCCTGCGCATCAAGGCGCGCCGCCGCCCCGTAGACCTTCGCGTTCATCCAGGCATTGTACGCGGCCAGTAATTCGAGCTGTTGCTTGAGCGCCATGGGAATCCTTTGTCATTTATATAAACAGCGTTGCTGGAACGCCAGGCGGGTTACCGCTTTGCGCAAGCCAGCCCCCTTCACGACTCGAACCGGTACTCCCCGTCGACCTTCTTCGCGGCCCGGAACCAGCCCAGATCCGGATAGAGCGCCACCCGCAGGTGCCAGGCCAGTGCAATGCACAGCACGGCGAAAGCAATGCTCAAAATACGCAGCAGGCCAGGATCGTGCATTACGCCCATCAGGGCTTTGGGCAGATTCGTCAGCGTCAGCACCAGGCAGAGATTATAGGCCCAGAAGCGATAACGGTAGATGCCCCACAGCAGCAGCACTTCAATGACGATGCCGACGCCGCCAATGATGGTGATCTCCTCGTAGCGGCTGAAGTACGCCAGCAGGAACAGGAAGCCAAACATGATTAGCCCCTGTACGAAAATCAGCGTCAGCAGCAGGTTGTTCCGGCCATTGTGCAGCAGGCACAGGGTCGGGTCCGGCGTCACCGCAATCAGGCGCGCCAGATGACCCAGCGGAATACCGCGCTCCGACAGGCGGTCGAACATGTCCTGCCGGCTGACGCCCTTGTCCGCCAAGGCCCTGATTTCCCGTTTGGCAGCCCGGTTGCTGAGCCAGTCCTGGGGGGCGAGTTCGGATTCAGGCAAGGCGCCCTGCAACGCGGCATCGAGCCTTTGCTGCAGCAATGCCTGATCGGCTTTCGAGAAGCGGCTAAGTGGCAGCCGGTAGCGCGTATCATCCGACAGCAACAGTCGCAGCCAGCCCCTGCGCTGCCTGACGTCTGTCAGCTTGTCGAGTGCGATACGTGCCAGCACGCCGCCCGAGCGCGAGACAACCAGCGACCGGCTGGCGATGGTAATGCGGTAACTGGCGCAGATACACAGGTACAGAAAGGTGGCAAAGGGCACGAGAAAATCGTGCGCATCCACACGCCAGTCGGTGGCCAGTTCCAGCCAGAGCCAGAGCAGAAAGCTCATGAGCATGACTTTGAGATAGAAAACGCCTGAATACTTGATCGCTGTAACTTTTGCCATGACCGTCCCTGTGCCCCTTATCCCATCCTTGGGAGTCTTTATCTGAGATTGATAACACTCTGTGTTGATTGTTGCGTCCGATACCCGGAGCTTAATGAACGATTGAAGCTGCGACAACCTGTTTCATTGGTCGTTACGACGCCTTAACAGGCTGTTAAAAACGGCTGTCATTCTCACAGGGGATGCCATCGTGGTCACCGTCCATTTTGGTATTGGGGCAATTCCTGACAAAAAATTCGGCTTCCGCTCTGGATGTCATTTGGCTGCAATACTGCCGGCCATCGCAGCGAAAGTCTGTTTCCGGTTGTGCCCGATCCAGGTCTGCCGGGTGGTAACCGGTTTGAAATTGCCCACCCTTGCCAGACGGCATGGACTGAGGCGCATTCTGGTAGTAGCTCCAGAAACCAAAGCCGATAATGGCTAACAGTATTATTTTTCTCAAACCGCGTGCCCTCTGTAAATTGACGCGCTTCAGTGTTTTGGCCAAGGGGCAGTCACGGAGCGGCCCCGCAGCCTGTGCTTTAGCAGGCTGTTGAAAAACTACCTGCGTTGCTATCGCGGCGTTAAAAATCGGCTCACAGGCTTTGCCTGAACGCACTTTAGTGCGGCCCCGAAGGGGAGAGCGAAGCGAATAATTCGGTCATTTATAGGCTATAAACTCCCTCATTTCGCCGATTCTTGTCCGGGCGGCGTACCGCTTGCGCTAGCTGCCTCGCTAACGCTTTTCAACAACCTGTTAGATCGATTCCCAGCGGTTGCCGTTTAAATCAGCATCGTGCCAAGCTCACAAAATCACCACCTATGCTTACATCCCTGCCGCCCAGCCACTGTCATCCCGCGTGGCCCGCATCGATGTGATCACGCCGTCCGCTTCAGGGCCATCCAGCGCGGCGAGATCCCGCAACGGCTTCAGGTAGGCTTCAACGTCAGCCAGCTTGTACGCTTTGCGCGCCGGCACCCGGATCAGCGGCAGCTGTACCTGTTCACAGATCTGCTGCAGCATCTCGTCGCGTTGCTGGCGCTTGGCCTTCTGATGGCTGCTGTCGTCCAGCTCTATCACAACGAGGGGCACCAGGTCGCTACTGTTGCAGATGACGAAATCGAAATGCTTGGCGCTGATGCGATTGAAGGATTTTTGCCAGATGCGCCGGTCTTTGCCGGGCAGCGGTTCTATAAGATCGGCGACGCGGACCTTGCCGTAGATGCGATAGCGCCCATCCAGAACCTGGTCCAGTACGCCGGCAAAGGAACGTTCGGCGGCAGTGAAAAGTGCTGGTCGGCGGCGGTATTGCAGCTGTTCGGCGGGCGCCGTGCGAGCGCGATTACGAGCGAGGAATTTCAGTAAAACCAGCGCTGCCACGAACAGCAGCACACCAATTACAAGACCATCCATAGCTCAATCCCTGAGTATTCATGATGAGTGCGTCACTAATTTGGCAGACGCGACAGCGGCTCAGTTTGCTCCGAATCAAAGCCTCACACAAGAGCGGAAAAGCCGACACCCTCAGCGTCCTTTTCAGGCGCCAAGCCCCGTCTCAAGGTTCAATTTCAGCGGCGACCTATCTGAATTCAACACTAACGTGATTTCAGAACAGCTCCGATTCCCCCTTATGAAGCCGGCGAGCACTGGCGTCATTGTACGATCAGGCCCGCAGGGGTGAAGACAGGGATTGTCGAGCCGCAGATTAGGCACAGGCTCAAACACAGCCATCTGAATCTCATCGAAAATTAGCAGCGACCGCCGCACGGTGCAATTCGCAGGCTCATTAGCACCCTACGAAAGCCGCGAATGCCGTACTGGGAATATCGTGAGGGCGCATTCTTCAAGGCAAGAATGCCTTGAAGACGTAACCCCACACCCCTTACTGGCTCTGAACATTCAGAATCTCAATATCGAATGGCAGAAGCTCTTTACTGGTCTTCAGAAATTCGGTCGCTTCGAGCACCTGATCGAAGGTTGCCGATGAAATGGGTCCGGATGTACAGGTACTGCTGTCATAGGTATCGGTGGTCGCGACGTAGGCAGTCGTACTGGGAGCAAGGCTGCAATCGCAGTGGGCCGTGGTCCCGTTCTCGTCAACAGTGCACTGCGCGTCCAGACAGTACGCCCAGGGTTCGTCGTTTAAACAGCTGACGACACTCTTGATCGGGTAATAGCGGGATCTGATCGACGCGCCCTCGACCTGCTCTTGAACGCTGTCGCACGCTTTACTGCCGAGCGAATAACCGGTTTTCACATCGCATTTGCAGGATACGACATCGTCTGTGCCTTTTTTCGCGTTACACGAGGCGGTAGTGCATAAGGCATAGGTGCTTTCACACACCTGGAATTTCATCTCGTCTGCAAATGCCGGTGCACTGCAAACAGCCAGCATTAACAGCAGTGTCGACAGCGCCTTCCGTGCTTTCATTGCACACCTATTCAAATCATTCGATTAGCGGCCCTGTAACTCGAGGGTGATACAGGGCAACGTCAGCGTCTGCCGCACAGGCACGCGGGCTCTCGTACAACCCGCCCCTCTTGCTCGATTGAAGACTTCAGCTTAGTCGAAACTATTCGAGCCGTGACAGCCAAGACTGAACGCACCCAGGCCGGGCCAAGCCAGGCCGGGCCCGAGTGCAACGTGACCGGCACAGGCCAGGCCTGCACTCGATAACGGTTTTCAAAAACCGCCTCAAACGCTCTCGGCGTTGCGCACGGCGCGCATTGGCGCCTTCGGGGTAGCAGGTTCTGCAGCGGCGTGCCCGGCAATATCCCGCAACGCCTCGAGAATGACGGCGACGTCCGCCTGCTTGTAGTCCCTCTTCGCCGGCACCCGGACCAGCGGCAGCTTCACCTGCAAACAGATTCTGGTCAGCACCTCGTCGTGCTGCAGTTTTTTGCTCTGCTGATAGCCACTGTCATCGAGCTCGACGACACAGACAGGTGCAAGGTCGCTGCTGTTACAGATCACGAAATCAAAATGACTGGTGCTGATGCGGTTGAAGGCCTTTTGCCAGATGCGGCGGTCTTTGCAGGGCAGTGGTTCGATAAGCTCCACCACCCGAACCTTGCCATACACCCGGTAGCGCGCATCCAGTACCTTATCCAGCACAGCGGCGAAGGAGCGTTCCGCGGGAGTGAAGAGCGCCTGTCGGCGCCGATAAAACGACGGGGCGACAGGGGCTTCCCTTGCACCATTACGGGCGAAGAGTTGCAGAAAAAGCAGCGCTGCCACGACCAGCAGCAAAACAATCACGAAACCATCCATAGCTCAGTCCTTGAGTATCCATGATGACTAACAATGCGCCTACATCCTGAAAGTCGCACCAAGATTCCGTTCGCAACCCACTAAAGCTGCGCACGAACACAGACAGGTTACACGATAGCAGCAACTTCCTTGTCCTGCCCAAGCGCAGAATCGCAGGAAGCGAAAGCTAATGATCGTTGCCGGCATAGATCCACATGGGCTCAGTTTTGCCGGCGCGCTCAAACCCCAGCGCGCTGGTAGAAGTCGATGGGCCGTGAGCATCTGCTGGTGAAAACCGTCAGCTAATAGGTGACCCCGCGATAGGGTCCGTTCAGGACCTGATCCAGCACACCGGCGAAGGAACGTTCAGCGACGGTATTGCAGCTGATCGGCAGACGCCGTGCTCCACGCTACTACCAGGATAACAGAACGGCTCCTGTTACCCCTTTTGAAGCCAGCGAGCACTGGCGTCATTGTGCGATCAGGCCCGCAGGGGCGGAGACAGGGACTGTCGAGTCCGCAGATTAGGCACAGGATGTGCCGTTAGCTGCGCCCGTACAATGATGTCGGAGCGCAGCAGGAAGGCTTCTTCGGGGGCGCCTTTCTTTGGTTACTTTCTTTGCGCGTGCAAAGAAAGTAACGCGCCAGCAAGGCGCAATCCAAACAATCAAACCGCCTCGATATACCCGTCTGCACCGCTGAAATAAGGCCCTTTCAGTTACTTCCTGTGGATGGGCCAAGGCACTAAGCGCCTGCAAGTGTTACCCATGTATTTGAACTGAGCTGTTACCTATCTGTATGAACTGCACCGCCGAAGCTCCTAATGATCCGTTCCCGCATAGATCCACATGGGCTCAGTCTTGCCGGCGCGCTCAAATCCCAGCGCGCGGTAGAAATCGATGGCCCCGCCATCCGCGGTGAGCATCTGCTGGTGAAAACCCGCGTAGCGTGACTGCAGTGCCTGCATCAGCGCACGCCCAATGCCCTGCCCCTGAAAATCCGGATGTACCAGCAGGTGCGGGTAGTACACCACCAGGTGACCATCGGACAGGGCGTTACCCAACCCCACCAGCCGGCCATCGATGCGGGCGGTCACCAGGCTATGGGAATTGTGCAGCGCCGCCATCAGCGCGGCGGGCTTGTCGGCGGCGGACCAATGATTGGCACGGTACAGTTCCAGCACCTCGGTTTCGCCGAGGCTAGCATCAATGCTGATATCAACGTTCATGTAACATCCTGTTCCTGGGTTTTATCCGGGCTCGCATTGGCCGCTGGCCAATATTGGCGTGCCCTGCGCCACTTTATTAAACCGCTACTGACGACACAAATTAGCACGGATTAATAAATAGATTTACTGTCTTCTCAAGCGATTGAAGCACGAACAAGGCTATCGCGAGTGTTCGGCCTGGCGGCTGAATGCGCCCTGCTTCAGAAACTCCAGTACCCGCTGCAGGGTCTCTTTCTGGTGGTGAATATCCTTGTGACCATAGGGCAACAGGATCATATCGGATGCACCGCCGAGACGGACGGACCCCACCTCCACGCGGCCATCACTGTGCGGCGACAAAAACAGCTTCCCCAACAGGCTGCTATTGCTGCAACCGGCGATCACACCCACCGTAAGGCCGGAATCCGCATAGCAGCCGTCGTAAGCGTCGCTGGGCACAAGCTCTGCGACGGGTTTGAAGACCCGCGCATAGAACGGAATCTGGCTGGCGAGCTCAGCCAGGCGCGAGCCGCCGTGGGGCGTGGCAATAAACACGCAGCGCCCGACATTCTGCTGTTGTGTGCGGCGGATAAAATTAAAGGTGATTAACCCGCCCAGGCTGTGGGCAACATAATGCACTTGGCGATAGCGCGGCGTAATGCCCTTGAGCTGAGCGGCCATGGCGGCGACCATGTCATCCATGTCACCGAACAGCGTCGGCAGGCTCACGGTGAGCGTTTTCCAGCCCTCGCGCCGCAGGCCGGCCTCAAGGTAGGCCATATCCCGCCATCCCTTGTTGAAGCCGTGCACCAGTATGACTATTTCATCGTTCGCATGTTCAGGCATCGAGGGCCAGCCATTCGGTCAATTCAGTTTGCGGGCACCTTGCCCGCGATCGAGCGCACTTCCTGGCAGGTCAGCTCGCGGCTTTGCCCCGGCTCCAGATTCGGATCAAGCGCCAGATTGCCAATGGCATGACGGTGCAGGGCCAGTACCGGATTGCGAAAGCGGCCGAACATGCGCTTTATCTGGTGATACCGGCCCTCGACCAGGGTGACTTCCGCCACCCGTTCGCTGAGTATACGCAGCCCTGCGGGCCGGGTGGTGATGTCTTCGTAGGCGAAGTACATGCCGCCCGCAAAGGCCGCGACATAATCCTCACCGATGGGATTGGCCAGGGTAACCCGGTACTGCTTGCTAACCTTGCTCTGCGGCGAGGTCAGCTCGCGAGACCAGCGGCCATCGTTGGTCAGCAACAGCAGGCCGGAGGAGTTCAGATCCAGCCGCCCCACAATGTGCAGCGTATCCGCATCCGGACACTCCAGAAGATCAATCACCGTTTTATGCAGCGTATCCCGCGTGGCGCTCACCACGCCCACGGGCTTGTGGAGCATGACATAGCGCGGGGTGTTGGCCTGCAGCACCTCGCCATCGAGCAGCACGCGGCTGAATTCACCGACCGGCTGCTGGATGTCCGTTGCCGGTACACCATCCACCTGCACCCGCCCCTGGGCCAGCATCAGCCGCACGTGCTTGCGGTTGATACCGGTGCGTACGCTGATAAAGCGGTCGAGGCGAGCAACCCTGGATTGCATCTTGGCAGCCTCCCGGCCTTAGCACTGATCTACGGCGGAAAAGCCGATTGTGGTCATTTTTCACGCCCCTCTTTACCGGCCAGCCTACCGGCGGCTTTCTTCGTTAATGCTGAGAGCCATGGCTTCGGCGATGCGAATTCCATCGATGGCCGCCGACATGATGCCACCGGCATAGCCTGCGCCCTCACCCGCCGGGTAAAGCCCGCGGGTGTTGAGGCTCTGCAGGTCGTCGCCGCGCTTGATGTTGACCGGCGACGAGGTGCGGGTTTCCACCCCGGTGAGAATCGCATCTTCCAGCGCAAAGCCACGGATCTTGCGATTAAACGCCGGAATCGCCTCGCGAATGGCCTCGATACAGAAATCCGGTAATGCCTGGGACAGATCGGTCAGCTTGATGCCGGGCTTGAACGATGGTTCCACCGTGCCCAGCTGCTCCGATGAGCGTCCCTTGAGGAAATCACCGACCTTCTGTGCCGGCGCATCATAATTGGCGCCGCCGAGCTCAAAGGCCAGGCTTTCGAGCTGGCGCTGAAATTCCACGCCGGCCAGCGGATGACCCGGATAATCGGAGGGTTCGATGCCCACCACCACGGCGCTGTTGGCATTGCGTTCGTTGCGCGAATACTGGCTCATGCCGTTGGTGACCACGCGGTTTTCTTCCGAGGTCGCCGCCACCACGGTGCCGCCCGGGCACATGCAGAAGCTGTAGACGGAACGGCCGTTCTTGCAGTGATGCACCAGCTTGTAATCGGCGGCGCCGAGAATTTCGTTGCCGGCGTTAGCGCCAAAGCGGGCTTCGTCGATCATGGACTGCTGATGCTCTATGCGGAACCCTACCGAAAACGGCTTGGCTTCCATATAGACATTCTTGTCGTACAGCATCTGGAAGGTATCGCGGGCACTGTGGCCCACTGCCAGGGCAATATGCTTCGATTTGATCTGCTCGCCACTGGCCAGCGTCAGGCCGGTAATCTGGCCATCTTCGATATGCAGATCATCAACGCGGGCGCTGAAGCGAATCTCGCCGCCCAGCTCGATGATCAAGGCGCGCATTTTCTCCACCATGGACACCAGCCGGAAGGTGCCGATGTGGGGCTTGCTGACGAACATGATTTCCTCCGGCGCACCGGCGGCGACGAACTCGCTCAGCACCTTGCGGCTGTAGTGCTTGGGATCCTTCACCTGGCTGTAGAGCTTGCCATCGGAAAAGGTGCCGGCGCCGCCCTCGCCAAACTGTACATTGGACTCGGTGTTCAGCACCTTCTTGCGCCAGAAGCCGAAGGTATCCTTGGTGCGCTCGCGCACTTCCTTGCCACGCTCCAGGATAATGGGCCTGTAGCCCATCTGCGCCAGTAGCAGACCCGCCAGCAGCCCGCAGGGGCCAAAGCCGATCACTACCGGTCGTTCGGCCAGCGGTACCGGTGCCTGGGCGACAAACTTGTACGTCATGTCCGGCGTTGGCTTGATCAACTGATGCCCGGCAAATTTTTTCAGCAGGGCCGCATCCTGGCTCGTTTGCACGTCCAGGGTATAGATCAGCTCGATTTGGCTTTTCTTGCGGGCATCATAGCCGCGCCGATGGATCTCGAATCCCAACAGCTGTGCTGCGGTGATTTCCAGCGTTGCCAGTATGGCGTTTTTCAGCGCAGCCTCATCGTGATCCAGTGGCAGCTTGATATTGGTCAGGCGTATCATGTGAATTTCCCGAACGACAGAAAACCGCGCTATCGACTCCGCTGGGCATCCGCCTGGCCGCAGGCCCCTGCACGGACAAGCCGGCGGCTGCATGACAGGGCATAGATGTCGCAACGGTGTAGCGGCGGCTTCGGAGTTACCTGGTTATAGTAAAGGCGGCATTTTACTGCATTGCGGGCCTCGATGTCGCCCGTTGCACGGCCGGGCGCGCACCCGGCGCCATCCCGTGCAGCGCACTGTAAGTACGCGCCACCCAGAGGGTGATTTTATATCCGCTGTCTTGTGATGCTGGCGTGTTACAGTGTAATCAGACTTCACCGCAGGCGCTGGCCTGATCTATAGCCGAACAGCGGCCCCGCATAGGTTTCAGACGTTAGGATCTGCAGTGTACCCAATGCCAGGGTGCCGGAAGGTGTCTTTTCAGCCCCCTGACAGCAGCCAGGACATGCATAGCGCATTGTCCTGAAAACCATCGATCGCCGGAGCACACGACATGTCCAAAGAAAGAAGCAGTTCCAAGGAATCGAAAAAGAAACCTGCCATGTCTCCCAAGGAGAAAAAGGCAGCCAAGCACTCGAAAAAGGAATCCAAGAATATTTTTGGTTCCTGATCCGTCACGTTCAATTAATCTGAACCACTGACCTTCTGCTGCAACCTGACTGAATAAAGAGGTCGTGTGTATAACCTCTTTATTTACAATGGCCCACCTGCAATCCCTTTGCTTACAAGGGCCCGCGCCTTACTTTGACCGTATTGTTTTTGTCACGGCTGCGACGTATCAGCTCATCGTCGGCAATGCCGTCGGCGGATTTTGCCAGCCGGTCGTACAGCAGCACATTCACCGTGGCCGCCAGGTTCAGGCACCCCACCGTGGGGATATAAACCACGGCCTGGGCACAGTCGACCAGCTGCTGACTCAAAGTGCCGTCTTCCGGACCAAAGATGTAAAAGGCATTTTCCGGATGCTCGAAGGCATTGAGCGGCTGCGCACCCTCCACCAGCTCGACGCAGACAATTGCTGCGTTCTCCGGTACCGCATCCAGCAGCGACTCCACACCCGTAAGCGGAATACTGCGGCTTGCCTGCTTGGTGTCTGTACTGAACTTATTGGCCCGCGGATAGCGCTCGCCCGTATAGAACACCGCATCCACCCCGAAACAGCCCGCCGCACGCATGACTGCGCCCACGTTGGTCGGACTCTTGGGATTGCTCAGGCCAATACAGAGTTTCGGATGTGTCATCGTGGTTTCGCAGCAGCAATTGATCAACACGCCCGACCCGGGCGTAACAGGCCGCTATTTTAACAGACCCGGCCACAGCCGCCAGACTCGCACCATAGCTGCGTCCTGGCCCCCGGACCAGGGCCGGAAACCCTCACATGTATCCAAAAAACAACACAGAAAATACACAATATTCCATCAATATAATTACAAAAACTTAATTTTTAATTTGAAATAATAGTTACAGAAATGTATACAATACGGCCTCGAGGCAATCGAATGCCGTTGGCACGGGCTGCTCTGGCCTCCAACCGGCACAACCGGCGAACGCTGCGGATTTCGTTATGACAATCCCGTCGCGAACTCACCGGGCCGCATCTGGCGGCATGACAAAGCACCCCGCACACACGGGGACGCGAACAATAAAAATGGCACGCTCAAGCCGTGCCTGAATCCAGAGGAACAGCATGAAAGAGCACAACAGGGACATGACAAGACGCCCATCCCCCTCAGATAGCCGCGATTTACAGCAGCCGGGCGCCGCCACAACGGCGTTGTCACATTAATTCTGTTCGATCACGATGACCTTTCTGGGGCTCTTGCCATGAACACCCGCACCCGCAACACCTCCCTGTTCGACTTCTACGGCCGGCCGCCCATACTCAAGGCCCTGCCGCTCTCCCTGCAACATATACTGGCCATGATGATGGGCACTGTCACCGTACCCATCATCATCGTGGGCGCAGTGAACGCATCGCTGGATGAAAAGATGGCGCTGATCCAGATCGCGCTGATCGCCTCCGGCATCTCCACCCTGCTGCAGCTGTACTGTATCGGCAAGATGGGCGCGCACCTGCCCGCCATCTTCGGCGTGGGCTTCGCCTATGTGCCGACCCTCACTGCCATTGGCGCTCAGTACGGTATCAGCGGCATTCTTGGTGCACAGGTCGCCGGCGGTATCGCCATGATGCTGGTGGCGCTGTTTATCAAGCGCATTCGCGGCCTCTTTACGCCGGTGGTGGCCGGCACCGTTGTGCTGGTGATCGGCCTGTCACTGTACGATATCGCCATCAATTACATGGCCGGCGGCGTTGCCAGCAGCACCCATGGCTCGCTGTTGAACTGGGGTATCGCCATCGCCACCCTGCTGGTGGTGCTGGGTATCTCCCACTTCGCCCGGGGTTTCCTGCAGCTGGCCTCCATCATCTGCGGCATCGCCGTGGGTTATGTTCTGTCCGTGTTCTGCGGCCTGGTCGACTTCAGCCCTATTGCCGCCGCACCCTGGTTTACAGCGCCAAGCCCCATGCAATTCGAACTGGAGTTTCATACCGCAGCCATTATTTCCATGGTGATCATCTGCGTGATCAACTCGGTGCAGACCATCGGCGATCTTTCCGCGACCACTGTCGGGGCCATGAACCGCGAACTGTCTGACCGCGAACTCACCGGCGGCCTGCTGGGCAATGGCGTCTGCACCATGCTGGGTTCGTTTTTTGGCGCGCTGCCCACGGCGTCCTACAGCCAGAATGTCGGCATCGTGGCCATGACCAAGGTGATTAGCCGCTTTGTACTCGCACTGGCGGCGGGATTTATGCTGGTGGCGGGATTTATTCCCAAATTCGGCGCCCTGATCACCACCATTCCGTTCCCGGTGCTCGGCGGCGCAACCATCATCGTGTTTGGCATGATCACCATGACCGGCATCAAGTTGATTACCAAGGAAGAGATGTCGTCGCGCAACGTGACCATCGTCAGCCTGTCACTGGCGCTGAGCATGGGGATCTATGCGGTGCCGGACGCCATCGAGCAGTTTCCGCAGATGCTGAAGCTGGTGGTGGGTGGCTCCCCCATCGTGGTGGCGGCCTTTGTATCCATCGTGCTGAACCTGATACTGCCGCACAAATCCCTGGCCGATGAAGAGCAGGAACGGGCGCAGATCGAGCTCAAGATGAACGGCTGACGCTCAAGCGCACAGGCCTGAACAGAAGCCCGCCTCGGCGGGCTTTTTGCAGTGCGGGCTCAGACTGTGACGCCGGTGTCGTCGTCAGGTAACGACCCATGGCTGCACAGTTCATTTACCGGCACCGACACCGGGCCCGCAAACGACGGAGGGACAGGTCGTGATGTGTAATTCGTAAAAAATTATTGGTACGCAGCCGAACCGTCGTCAGGTGAAGAGGGTGCGATGAAAGCGCAGGAGACCGGTCTTCGGGCGAACCGGGCGGGAGTCTGGCGCTATTCGCCCGCGGAGCGGGCTCCCACAGGAGAGCATGGAACCCCCCATGGCTGCATGGTTCATTTACCGGCACCGACACCGGGCCCGCGAACGACGGAGGGGCAGAGCGTGATATGTAACTCGTAAATAGTTATTGGTACGCAGCCGAACCGTCGCCAGGTGAAAATGGTGCGATGAAAGCGCAGGAGACCGGTCTTCGGGCGAACCGGGCGGGACTCTGGCGCTATTCGCCCGCGGAGCGGGCTCCCACAGGAGATCATGGAATGACCCATGGCTGCACAGTTCATTTACCAGCACCGACACCGGGCCCGCAAACGACGGAGGAACAGGTCGTGATATGTAATTCGTAAAAAATTATTGGTACACAGCCGAACCGTCGCCAGGTGAAGAGGGTGCGGTGAAAGCGCAGGAGACCGGTCTTCGGGCGAACCGGGCGGGAGTCTGGCGCTATTCGCCCGCGGAGCGGGCTCCCACAGGAGAGCATGCAACGACCCATGGCTGCACAGTTCATTTACCGGCACCGACACCGGGCCCGCAAACGACGAAGGGACAGGTCGTGATGTGTAATTCGTAAATAGCTATAGGTACGCAGTTGAATTGGGTGAGCGGTGCTGATACCAATTAGCCATTATTTTTCCTGCGCCCACAAAAAAAGGCGACACCCGAAGGTTTCGCCTTTTTTTATCGCTCAACTCCAGGGAGTTGAGGGTGACATCATATTGCTACGATGCCAGTCGTGATTCTGTAATTTACAGAATTACGATGTTCTCAGCCTGAGGACCTTTCTGGCCCTGAGTAACTGTGAACTCGACTTTCTGGCCTTCGACCAGAGTCTTGAAGCCAGAACCAGTGATCGCACGGAAGTGAGCGAAAACGTCAGGACCAGATTCCTGTTCGATGAAACCAAAACCTTTAGCTTCGTTGAACCATTTTACGGTGCCGGTAGTAGTAGACATAGTATATTTCCTGATAATTCAAGAGTAATTTAATTGCCTTGTTGCCAAGGCCGTCGGACTAAAAGTTGTGCTATTACTTATGAAAAACAGGACGAAGTTCTAAAACAGGACATCGAAAATGTGTGCATAAATATAGGTCGTACTTTCAGGTAAGGCTGTATTATACATGGCCACCTTGCGGCGTCAACCGCTTATTTTGAACCCCCTCTAATCACTCACCCCCAACACCCTATTCAACGAGACACCTGCACGCCAGGCCTGGGCCCCGGCATAGCCGGGGCTGGAAACTGGCGGTCAGAATTTCTTTTCATAATGGTGGCAATACGGTGTCTTGCCCGTTTTAGCATAGTAGTCCTGGTGGTATTCCTCGGCGCGCCAAAAAGGGGCCATAGGGAGCAGTTTGGTAACCACGTCGTAGCCCTTGGCCTTGAGCGTGTCGATCAGTTTCTGAGCGGTTTCGCGCTCCTGATCGTTCGCGACGAAAATGGCGGAAGCATACTGCGAGCCCAGATCCGGCCCCTGACCGTCCAGCTGGGTCGGGTCGTGAATTTCGAAAAACAGCTTGGCCAGGGTTTCGTAGCTGACTTCGGCGGGGTCATAGCTGACCTCGACCACCTCCAGGTGCCCGGTGGTCTTGCTGCATACCTGGGTGTAGGTCGGATTCTCGGACTTCCCGCCCATATAACCCGACACCACGGATTCCACCCCTGGCACCTGTTGCAGCAGGTGTTCAACCCCCCAGAAGCAGCCGCCGGCAAAATAGGCCTTTTTCAGCTCGGTGCCCTTTTCGCGCGCCAGCTCTTCGGCACTGACGAAATTCATCGAGATGGAATTCACACAGTGACGAATATTTTTCGCAGTCTGCATTTCGCCTTCAAATACGTGCCCCAGATGTCCGCCGCAGTGGGCACAAACGATTTCAGTGCGACGCCCGTCGGCATCGACATGGCGCGCCACGGCACCTTCAATTTCATCATCAAAGCTCGGCCAACCACAGTGGGAGGGAAACTTGTGTTCCGAGCGATACAACGGTGCATCACACTGCTTGCACAGGTAGAGACCATTCTCGAAGTGCTCGTTGTATTTGCCGGTAAAGGGCCGCTCCGTGCCCTTGTCCTGAATAACGTGCCGCTCTTCGGGTGTCAGTGTGTTGAACGTCATAAAGCTACCTCCAGATTGTATTGCCAGCTGCAGCAGGCATTGCGGCAGCAGCACGGGTGTTGCCTGTACGTGATGAGTGCCGGCATATTCGGGGCGCAACAGGTACTCATCAGATGACCGTCGCAGACGGCAGTCGTTCCCGGCCACAGAATACCAGAGCCATAACGCGAAAGGGCCCGGATCTCCTTGCGAAAATCCGGGCCCTTCCCTGCAGTGGAGTCACTGCCTGTGACCGAAGCCTCAGATGCCCTGGCTGCGCAGGTAATCTTCGTAGCTGCCGTGGAAGTCCACGATGCCGGTCGGCGTCAGCTCGATGATACGCGTAGCCAGCGAGGAGACGAACTCCCGGTCATGGCTGACAAACAGCAAGGTGCCGGGATAATTTTCCAGCGCCAGGTTGAGCGACTCGATGGACTCCATGTCCAGGTGGTTGGTCGGCTCGTCGAGCAGCATGATATTGGGGCGCTGCAGCATCAGCTTGCCGAACAGCATACGGCCCTGCTCTCCACCGGAGATGACCTTTACGCTCTTGTTGATATCATTCTGCGAGAACAGCAGACGCCCCAGGGTGCCGCGAATAATCTGCTCGTCATCGCCTTTCTGGCCCCACTGCGACATCCAGTCAAACAGCGTGAGTTTCTTTTCGAAATCCGCCGCATGATCCTGGGCGTAGTAACCCAGCAGACTGTTTTCGGACCATTTGATCGTGCCGGCGTTAGGTTCCAGCTCGCCCATCAGACACTTCAGCAACGTCGACTTGCCGATACCGTTGGGGCCGATGATCGCAATACGCTCACCCACGCTGACCTGCAGGTTGAAGCCCGAGAACAGTTCTTCGTCAAAATGCTTGGCCAGACCTTCCACTTCCAGCGCACTGCGGTGCAGCTTCTTGTCCTGATCAAAGATGATGTACGGGTTCTGCCGGCTGGAAGGCTTGATTTCCTCGATCTTGATCTTGTCGATCTGCTTGGCGCGGGAAGTCGCCTGCTTTGACTTGGAGGCGTTGGCCGAGAAGCGGCTGACAAACGCCTTGAGGTCGGCAATCTGGGCCTTTTTCTTGGCGTTGTCGCTCTGCTGGCGCTCACGCACCTGGGTCGCGGCGGTCATGTACTCGTCATAGGTGCCGGGGTACAGACGCAGCTCGCCGTAGTCCAGGTCGGCCATGTGGGTGCAGACGCTGTTCAGGAAGTGACGGTCATGGGAAATGATGATCATCGTGCAGTTACGCTCGTTGAGCACCGTTTCCAGCCAGCGGATCGTGTTGATATCCAGGTTGTTGGTCGGCTCGTCGAGCAGCATGATGTCGGGATCCGAGAACAGGACCTGCGCCAGCAGTACACGCAGCTTCCAGCCCGGCGCGATTTCGCTCATAGGGCCAAAGTGCTGTTCCACCGGTATACCCACACCCAGCAGCAGTTCGCCGGCGCGCGACTCGGCGGTGTAGCCATCCATTTCGGCAAAATCCGCTTCAAGGTGACCGGCCATGATGCCGTCTTCCTCGGTCATTTCGGGCTTGGCATAGATGGCATCACGCGCCGCCTTGATCTTCCACAGGTCCTCGTGACCCATGATCACGGTGTCCACCACGCTGAACTCTTCGTAGGCGAACTGATCCTGACGCAGCTTGCCGATGCGCTCATTCGGATCCTTGGAGACGTTACCGCTGGACGCGTCCAGATCGCCACCCAGGATTTTCATGAAGGTGGACTTGCCACAGCCGTTGGCGCCAATCAGGCCGTAGCGATTGCCGTCGCCAAATTTGACGGAGACATTTTCAAACAGCGGCTTGGCGCCAAACTGCATGGTGATATTCGCAGTTGTCAGCAATGGTTTGTACCGAGTAATAGAGCTGATAGAAACACAGATACCGTCACCCGAAGGGCGACGCACTGCAAAAGGAGAGCAAAAATTCGGC
>NZ_KB899109.1 GCF_000378045.1 Marinobacterium rhizophilum DSM 18822 | reverse complement strand
GAGGATCTGCCGGGCGATGCTGACCACCAGTATCTCGATTCCCGCTACCCGCAGCACGGCACTGGGGCCGAAACTGCCGTGCAGTCCATGGATCATGGGACCATCGCCGATAAAATGCCCATCGCTGATGGACAGCAGCTGGCCTTCCAGGGGCAGTGGACCGCCACCGAAGCGTGGGTCGGTAGCGCCCCCAAGACTGATCTGAACGGATTGACCGACCACAGCGTTGCGCAGCGTTTGCACGGCGCTGGCATCCACCAGGGGACCAAAACAGGCGTTGCCGACACCCGCGTCCAGCAGTGCCCGCAGCAGCGCGGTGGCATCGCCGTAGCCGCCGGCGCCCGGGTTATCGGCATAGTCGGCGATCACCAGGGGACCCTCTGTGGGGATATAGCGGGCCGCGAGGGTTGCGGCGTCTGCCACGCTGAGGTAATTGTTCAGCACTTCGAAGCGGCGGTTCCAGATATCATCGACGAGGGTTTCGGCGAAAGCGCGATGGGCGCTGAAGTCGCCCTGCGCCGTCACCAGCACCGTGGGCCCGACCTCCGCCACATCGGCGCTGGCAAAACCTGCATTAATGCTGACGGCGAAAACATCGTCCACCTCTTCATAGGCCCGGGCAATTGCGATGCGCTCGATCATCGGGCCGATATCGGTGCGCCCGCCGTTGACCTCCTCCAGCATAGGTCGGCTCACGCGGATCGTGCGGGGGTGGATCTCGCCGGCCATGGTACGTTGCAGAATTTCGCCGGCATGGCGACCGGCTTTGCGCATATCAATATGCGGGTAGGTTTTGAAGGACACAATAATATCGGCAAGCGCACACATCTGCCGGCTGACATTGGCGTGTGGATCCAGGGTGATGGCGATGGGCAGGTCCGGGCCGACCAGGGTGCGGATACGTGCAAGCAGTTCGCCTTCACCGTCTTCGCAGAAATCGAGTCCCATGGCACCGTGGAGCCCGAGCAGAATGCCGTCGAAGCGCTTGAGTCTGATGGCCGCGAGTATGGGTTCACAGAGCCAGTCAAACGCCTGGCGCCTGACTTTGCCGCTCGGGCCTGCCGCCGCGCTCAGCACATGATCCAGCTGCCAGTGGTGCGCCCGCCCGGTGTCGAGAAAGCCGGCAAGTTCGGTATTTTCATCGCCGCGCTCGCGTAGGGCAGCTTCGCCCATCAGCACATAGCGGGCCATGAAGGCCTCTCTGTCGGTTTTATACCGGCTGAAGGAGTTGGTTTCGTGGGAAAATTCGGCCGAAAGAACGTTGAAACTCATGCGGTTTTCCGTGGGTTATTGATCCGGGGGCTAGCCGCCGCCGGTGCTGCCAGAGGGATCGCAGTGTCGCCTGGGCGCGATGCGTGCAGTACCTTGGTGACGAAGGGTGAGGTCATGCTGCGCACCGTCGCGCTGTAATTGAGCTGAAAGCGTACTTCGGCCCCAACGGCCAGGGGATGCCCGCCGCAGTCAATGATCAGGTGATCACTGCTGGCATCGATAATGTCGATCCCCGCGGGGCAGCTGAGGCCGTCGGGGTCCACATCCTGGCGACCGATGGCCAGGATTGCCTGGGCGATGTCACCCCGATCCGCCGGCGGCGCCTTTTCGCCGAACGCGGTTTGGCCGATTTCTCCCCAGGGTTGCGTTGGCTTGATCTTCGATTCGATCACTTCGGCGACCAGGGTAATGGCGTCGGTATAGAGGCCATCAATCGGCTGGCGGTGCAGGGGCTCGCACCCCAGCAGAATGGACTCACCCAGGCGCAGGTTGTTGATGCGGCCGGTGTCCGCACCGCTGAACGCCCAGTTCAGATTGGCCGAGTTGCCGCCCGTCACTATATCCAGGGTCACGCCGAAGGCGGCTTCCACCGAGCAAGCCTGGGCGGACAGCTGATCCATATTGCGGCTGTCCGGCGACACACCGCAGTGGCACGCCAGGTTGGCGCCTATGCCCTTTAGCGTGATATTCGGCATAGCAAGTACCAGGCCCGCGGTGTGTAAAAGGTCGGCGGGCATAATCCCTTCGCGCAGGTCGCCAAGTTCCACCATCAGCACGACCGCGTGTGTCTTTCCGACAGCTTTGGCTGCGTCTGAGAGTTGACGGATCACCTCGAGTTCGCTGTTGAGGCTTATGTCGGCGTACTGAACCACCCGCGGCACATCGCTGATCATGGGGGCACGTATCAGCATCATCGGAGCCCTGATGCCTGCGCGGCACATCGCTTCGATATTCTCCATGCGCGAGTCGGCGATCATGCTTACACCCGCCCGCAGCAGAGTGCGGGCGATGTCCGGTGAGCCGAGACTGGCTTTCGTAACCGCCGTCACCGAGATACCGCGGGCGGCTAGCCGGGTGACCAGTGTGCGGGCGTTGTGATGAATCTTGTCGAGGTCGACGTCGAGGCGCGGCGCACTCAATGCGCGGTCGCGGTGAGCTTTTCCCCAAGTTCGGGAAAGGCCCCCAGTACGATGTCCACAAGGCGATCCGGTGAGCGGGTCAGCGCATCGGTGGTCGGTATGCCGAGCTCAAGTTCGTAGGCATCGACGGCCGTGCTGACTTCAGCATCGGTCATGTTTTCGTGATTGAGGGTCAATCCAATGACCCGGGTGTCGGAAAATGTCTGGATCAGGTTAATCTCGGCGGCCGGCAGCGGCATGGGCATCCGGTCGAAGTCGCAGCGGTAGGTGCGGCCCGGCGCATGTTGCAGGATGACGCCGGTGGGGCAGCTGCCGCGCAGGATAAACGAGGTGGTGGAAAATGCAGGGTGGCTCAGCGCCCCCTGCCCTTCAATGATGATCACATCGGGCTGCTCTGTCTCGAAGGCATCAAAGATGATGGCTTCCAGCTCGCCGGCGCAAAACTGCGAAGGCACTGCGTCCAGCGCGATACCGTAGCGTGCTCCCTGGATCAAGCCGGTTTGCCCTGTGCCGATCATTACCACGTTCAGGCCGCGATCCCGCAGGGCGCGGGTGAGGATGGTCGCCGTGGTGCGTTTGCCAATGGCGCAATCTGTGCCCAGTACGGCGATGCGCGGGCAGGTTACCTGTGCGATGCGGCCGCTGAACATCCGCAGGTCTTTACTCGCGCGGGGGCGGCGGATATCCAGTATCGTTACGCCCCTGGCGCTGCTTGCCGCGACAAACTCAGGGTCGTCGTTCAGAAATTCATGCAGGCCGTTGACGATATTCATGCCCAGACCAATGGCATCGAGCACCAGGCTGCGCTCGGCGGCCGACAGCATGCCGCTGGACGGTGCCATCCCGAAGATGAAAAAGTCGGGTAGCGTTTCGGTCCGTGACAGGGCATCGGCCAGGTCGCGGCAGACAGGGATGGCGTTTGCGACGCCATCAAGCACCATGCCGGCATCCTGACCGGCCTTCTGGCTGTCAATGATTGACAGGATCTCGTATTTTTCCGAGTGTCGCACGAGGCCGTTGGCGGTTTTACCGTCGATGGCGCCGAAGTTTGCTTCGCAATAGACAATGGCCGTCGTGAGACGTTGGGGTTTATTGAGTGATTGCGCGGGCGCTGCAGGCTCAAAGGTGCCGGTGCTGGGGGAGATCAGGGCGCCGGGTGTGGCTTGAAGCGGGGAAAGCAGGCTGTCGCTCGGGATCGCGTTGGAACGCGGTGTATCTTGCAAGGGGGGAAGCGGTAAAGCGGGCCTTGGGGTGGCCAGGGCTTGATCACCTGCGGCCGGTGGACCCTGGGGTGAATAGAAGCGGGCCAGCGGGGGCGATTGCGGAATGTCAGACATGGGATAACCTCGGCTTGACGGAGGCTCAGGAGGGCAGTTGGATCGTGCCGACCTGGGTCGGATGTCAACAAGAGGTCCCCACTAAGCGGTGGGGTGAAAGTACATACTACCATAGCCGGGCGCCGGATTACGGATAAAGCCTGTCCGGCGCGGGCGCCCGGCGTCTATCACTCGCACCTGGAGTACACCCCGAACCGATCCCGGCCCGTGGTTTTCGCCAGGTACATCACCTGGTCTGCTGCGCGCATCAGGCTCTTGGCGTCCTCGCAACGGTACTTGTCATTGTGGGTCGCAACGCCCGCCGGGGCGGTAATGAAAATACTCACCCCGCTGTCGGTCAGCAGCGGTGATTTACGCAGCGATGAAACCAGCCGGTTCGCGACCCGGGTTGCGGTGTTGCAGTCACTATCCGGCAGGATGATCACGAACTCTTCACCACCATAGGAATTCCGGGGACCCTATACCCATTTCCCACCTCAGCTCTGTTCCACCGGCAGCACAGGGCATACCGGTTCATTCATTTATACGCAATCAATACTGCCCATCAGTGCACAACACTGCGCCTCCCTTATCATCAAAAAGCCCCTGGTCGAGGGGCTTTTTCTTAGTTCACCAGATAAGGCTGATGGAAAACGACCGGTCAGGTCTTCGATGCCTCGAAGATACCCTGAATGGATGCATCGAGCATCGTGTTGAACGCATCGTCGGACTGTTGTGCCGACAGGCCCTCGCTCAACGCACGCGAGAAGCTCGCGATCATGCCGTGGTTCTGCGCAAGCCGTTCATTCGCCTGCTCCCTCGAATAACCGCCCGATAGCGCAACGACCCGCACGACATTGGGATGCTCAATACAGTCCTTGTACAGATCGGCCTGTTCCGGCAGCGTCAGCTTGAGCATGACTTTCTGATCCGGCGCAAGCGCATTCAGGTGCGCAAGGATACCGTCTTTCAGCATGGTCTCGGCATGCGCCTTTTCGGGACTGTGAATATCGACTTCCGGTTCGATGATCGGTACCAGTCCTGTGGCAAGAATGCGTTTTGCGATGTCGAACTGCTGGTCGAGGAGTGCGCGGATGCCCGCTTCGTGCGCCAGCTTGATGACCGAGCGCATCTTGGTGCCGAAGATACCCTGCGCCACGGCGCGATCGAGCAGGGTATCGAGATCAGGCATCGGCTTCATGAGCTGAACGCCGCTCTCCTCCGCCGCCAGGCCCTTGTCGACCTTGAGAAAAGGCACAACCTGCTTTTCCTCCCACAGGTATTGCGCCGTCGGTTTGCCGCCGATCTGGCGCTCCATCGTGTTCTCGAACAGGATCGCGCCCAGGATGCGGTTGCCGGCGAACGCCGGGCTGGTGATGATCCTGCTGCGCATCTGGTGGACCTTGTCGAACATTTCATCGTCGCCGGCGTAGTCGGTCTCGGGAATGCCGTAAAGACGCAGCGCCTTGGGTGTACTGCCGCCGCTCTGATCGAGTGCGGCGATAAAGCCGTCATCGCCACGCATTTTGTCGAATTGCCGCTGGTTCATGATTCCTTCCATGCACTGTGGGTTGAATGGGAACTTCGAATCGAAGCATCGGAGTCGCAACGAGGCTCATTATTAACCCGAAGGATTAATACATGAAGCGTTTATGCTTCATCATTGGCCGCAGGCCAATGCGAACGCCAGCATGCCCAGGTACCTGCGCCCGTTTTGATGGCGTGACGGACAAACAGGGAGGGAACCTATTTGTCCGCCGAGTTAAGAGTATACAGCCCAATCTGCCGTTTCGCCGAAGAACCGCCGGACCGCCGGACCGCAAAGGGGTTCGACCCTCGTGTTGTGATGGGCTTTCGCGGCCGCAAAGCGCCAATCCAATGCCTTTCATGGTGATGTACTACACGGTTGGCCGTCTCAGGTGCCCAGGCGCTGCTCCAGCTGCGCCAGTACCCGCTGGAACGGCTGCTCTGCCAGGCAGCCGTAAGCCGCATGCTTGCGCAGCCGAAAGGTCGCCGGGCTCGACAGGCCACAGAGGAAACGGGCGAGCTGGCGCGGGTGGCGCAGTGCCTCCTGGCGTTCCGCGATCAGCGCTTCGATACTCTGTTGCTGCGCACCAGACAGTGGCGTATCGGCCAGCGCCGGCAAGGTGCGTGCACCCTGCTCAACACAACTGCTGCACTGGCCGCAGGGTTCGCTCAGCTGATCGCCGAAGTAGCCACACAGCTGGGCCGGCAGGCAGTTGCCGTCCTCGGCGTAATCCAGTACCTGTTGCAGCCGGGAAAGGCTCTGCTGTTCGCGCCGGGTGAAGAGCTGGCCCAGCCGCGCGCAGAGCTCGGCCATATCCGGCGTCTGCAGGCGGCGGTACTGCTGGCGTACGCCCTTCACCTGGGTACTGATGCTGCCCTGCTGTTCCAGGTACTGCAGCGCCTTGAGCAGGCGTTCGCGCGGCTCGCCCAGCGCCTCGGCCGCCTCGGTGACATCCAGCGTCAGCCAGATCCGGCCCTGCTTGCCGGTGGAAAACATGCGCTGCAGAAAATCGGCGCGGGCCGCATCGAACCCCGCCAGCAGCTGCGCCTGAGGCACCTCGAAGCGAATCTGGTAGGTGCTGTAGAAAGGCCCGGTGCCGGCAATAACGCCTTCGAGCTCCAGGTAGGTGAGCACCGTATTGATCACCAGCGGGCGAATATCGAAGCGGTTCGACAGATCGTACACCGCGATATCGAACGTATCCCCCAGCGACAGCAGATGGCCGATGAGGGCGTCCAAATGCTCCGGCACCGGCGTATCGCCGTAGGTGAAGTTTTCCAGCACGCGGATATCGTCCGGGCAGGCGAAGAGCACGCAGCGCGACGCCCCGCCATCTCGCCCGGCGCGGCCGATCTCCTGCATGTAGTTTTCCAGCGACTTGGGCAGGTTGTAGTGGTAAACGGCACGGATATCGGCCTTGTCGATGCCCATGCCAAAGGCGATGGTAGCCACTACGGTATCGGCCTCCCCCGCCATAAAGGCATTCTGGATCGACTCGCGCACCTCCGGCTTCATGCCGGCATGGTAGGCCTGCGCACGAATGCCGGCGCGCTGCAGCTGCGCCGCCACCTGCTCCGCCTGCTGCTGCAGCGTCACGTAGATAATGGAGGCTTCACCGGCCGCGGCCTGCAATGCGCGCAGCAGCTGCGGCAGTTTGTCGTCGTCACGACAGGGCGTTACGCCCAGCGCCAGGTTGGGCCGGTAAAAGCCGGTGTGGATGTGGTTGGCCGCCGGAATGCCAAACTGGCGGCAGATATCCTCGGCCACCGAGGGCGTCGCGGTGGCGGTCAGCGCCAGTACGCGCTGCGCCCTTAGAGTTTGCGCGAGCTGCGCCAGCTTCAGGTAGTCGGGGCGAAAGTTGTGGCCCCATTCCGAGATGCAGTGGGCTTCGTCCACGGCCAGCAGCGCAATCCGCAGGTCCTTGAGCAGCGACAGAAAGCGCTCGTTCTGCAGCCGCTCCGGCGCCACATACAGCAGCTTGAGCTCCCCCCTGCGCAACTGCCGGTAGATCTCGCGCACCTCATCCCCCGTGCGGCTGGAGTCCAGCCGCGCCGCGGCGATACCGCGAGCGTGCAGCGCCGCCACCTGGTCCTGCATCAGCGCGATCAGCGGCGACACCACCAGCGTCAGGCCCTCGATCAGCAGCGCCGGCAGCTGGTAGCACAGGCTCTTGCCGCCCCCGGTGGGAAAGACCGTCAGTACCGACTCACCGGCGAGCAGCTTGTCGATGGCGGCTTGCTGGCCGTCGCGAAACGCTTCCAGGCCAAAGGTCGTTTTCAGTATTTCCAGTGCGACGCTCATAACCATGGGCTCCCCGGGGATTTGCAAAAGGGTATTAGACCCCGTCCCGCCCGGCGGCTGCAAACCCGGCGTGCAGCAGCGACGACTCAACAGGCAGCATTTCGAATGCTGCGGGCCATCGGCAGAAGCCAAACAGGATTGAGGTTAGAATGATGCTGGCAATAAAGTGCCGCACTCAAGACAACCGCTTGAGTGCTTAAAAAACAGTTCAAAAAGAAACGTATACGTATGCAAGGAAGCTGTCTGTGCGGGGCTGTCGAATACGAGGTCACGCAACTCGAGATGCCCATCACCCACTGTCATTGCCGTACCTGTCGCAAGGCGCAGGCGGCTGCCTTCGCGCCGGTGGCCGGCGTGTTACGCGCGCACTTCCGCTGGCTCAAGGGTGAGGACTCGCTCCGCGCCTTTGAGTCATCCCCCGGCAAGCTAAGGCGTTTCTGCGGCAACTGCGGCACCCACCTTGTTGCAGAACGCCCCGGGAAACCGCACCTGGTGCTGCGAGTTGCGACACTGGACGAGGATCCAGGCATGACGCCCGCCATGCATATCTGGTGCTCGAATGACGTACCCTGGCTGCAGGATGCCGAAGATATACCCCGCTACGCCGAATGGCAGCCCGACCGATAAGGCCTGCGGGCGAGTACATAGCGGGCTGACAGTCCGAAGGTTGTGATGGGCTTCGCTGCGCTGCGCCACATCCTACGAAGCGGGTTAGCCTCGGCCAGCCGCAGGAGTATCGTGGCGCTACTCGGAACCGAGGGTTGGGCGTCAGGCCAAACGTCCCGGCACAGGGTGCCGGGACACTGTTTCAGAAGTCTGCCCTTCCCGCCGCCGCAAAGGCATCGCGGGTCAGGTTCTCGCAGCCCTCGGCGGTGACGGCGATATTGTCCTCGATGCGGATGCCGCCGAAGGGCATCAGGGCTTCCACCTGCGTCCAGTTCACCGTCTCGCCAGCCGGACTCTGGCGCAGCCGGTCGAGCAGCGAGGGTATGAAATAGAGCCCCGGTTCGATGGTGATGACGAATCCCGGCTGCAGTGTTCGGGTCAGGCGCAGGAACGGGTGCTCCGCAGGCGGCTCGCGCAGGCTGCCGGCGGCGTCCTGCTGCCAGCCGCCCACATCGTGTACCTGCAGGCCCAGCAGGTGGCCGAGGCCGTGGGGGAAGAAGGTACGGGTAATACCCTGCTCCAGCTGCGCCTCGACGCTGGCATTGACCAGGCCGCTGTCGCGAAGGAGCTGCGCCAGCGCGGCGTGCATCTGCTGGTGCAGCTCAACAAAGCTGGCACCGGGGACCACCGAGTGCAGCAAGAATTTTTGTGCACTGTCGAGCGCCGCGATCAGGCCGGCGAAGGCCGACTCCCGATCGGCCGCATGGGTGCGGGTAATATCGGCGGCATAGCCATGATGGGTGGCACCGGCGTCGATCAGCAGCGTGTGTCGCTCAGCCGGCGCCTCGCGCTGCTGAAACTGGTAGTGCAGCACCGCCGCATGACGGTTCAGGGCCACGATATTGTCGTAGGGCAAGTCCCGCTCGTTATGATCGATGGCAGCCAGATAGCCCTGGTGGATACGGTATTCGCTGGCGCCGACATGGAACAGCTGTTCGGCGGCAATATGACCCTGCGCCGCCACGCGGTTGGCGCGGCGCAGACAATGCAGTTCCCAGTCGGTCTTCAGCGCCCGCTCGAAATCAAGCCGGGCCATCAGGTCCCGGGGGTTGTGTGCCCAGTCATCGCGGGCAAAGTCCGGCTGCGCCGCAGCAATCACGGCGGTGTGGCCAAGGCCGGCACAGAGCGCTTTCAGTGCGCCGGCATCGGCGAAGCACTCGATCTCGAACAGAGCGGTCCAGTCGCTGCTGGGTACTTCGGGTGTCTGGTGCCAGAAGTCGTCCGGGCAGTACAGGTAGAGCAGCGGCACCTGCCCTGGGCGCAGCAGCAGCCAGCTGCCGGGCTGCTCGGTCAGGTACGGCAGCCACTGCACGAAGGGCGGATGGGCACGAAACGGATACTGGGTATCGTCAAGGAAACGGCGCGGCGCGGTGCCGGAGCCGAGCAGCAGTGCATCAAAGCCGGTTTCGGCCAGGCTGCGGTCAAAGCGCGCCCTGAGCGTTTCGATGTGGTGTGCAAACAGTGTGTGCATTAAATTTACTCCGGCTGCGGGGGCCTGAATCAGGGTAAGACGTTGGACGGCCGCTCAAAGCGCTCGGCCAGCATGGACCAGAACGTTTCAAGGTTGGCATTGTGGTCGTGCCGGCGCCGATAAAGACGGATCTGTAACGGAATGTGCCAGTGTTCGTCACCGGCCAGCGCCAGCTGGCCGTATCGCAGGCTATCGTCGATAAGGCGGTGCGGTACCCAGCCCAGCCCAAAGCCCTCCTTGACCATGGCCTTGACACTGATGGCATGCACGTTCTCGTTCATGGTGACCAGCTGCGGCGGACGTAACTGCTGCTGCATGAACTGCTGTATCACCGGACGCGCAAAGGCGCCCTCATGGTAGCCGATATAGGGTATCGGCTCCCGGCCGCTGCCCGACAGCGTATAGATCGGCTGCTGTTCATCGTCCAGCGCCGTGATCGGCACCAGCACTTCATCGGTCACCGTCAGGTGTTCAAAGCGGTCATCATCCAGCGCCCCCATGAACTCGATGGTCGGGTGCCAGTAACACAGCACCAGGTCGCAGTCGCCCTGGGCCAGGGCGTTAACGAAGTCGGCGCCAACCCAGGCAGTGGACTTGAGGTTGAGCTCGATGTCAAAGCCGGGCTGGCTGGAGTACGGCTGGATCCAGTCGTTGTAAAAGCACAGGTAGAGTGTCTGGGTGGTGGCAAAGTAAAGCCGGTTACTCTCCTGCTCGCGTATCTCGTTGCAGCGTGCCTTGGTCTCGCGGGCAATACGGCTAATCTGTTCGACGCCGGCCAGAAAAACCTCGCCGGCCGGCGTCAGCGACAGCGGCAGGGTGTTGCGGTCGATCAGGGTCACGCCCATCTCGTCCTCGAGCAGCTTGATGCGGCGGCTCAGGGTCGGCTGCGTGACGTTGCGCTCGTCGGCTGCGCGGGAGAAGTGCCGCGTTTTCGCCAACGCGATGAAATCGTCCAGCCATCTGACTTCCATCCAGCACTCCTCAGGTCTGACGCGCGAGCCAGGCCAGCAGCGGATCCAGTAACGACGCACCGAGGCGCGCCGAGCGCTCGGGCGACCAGCCCTGCAGCGGGTCCGGCCGCAGATCGTAGTCCTTGAACGGCATTTCCAGCGTCATCGCCGGGCACTGAAAGCGCTTGCCGACCCAGTTGCTGGCAATGGTGATGGACTCGGCGCCGTACTTGTTGGGCGGATAACCGCGCTCGAGCTGAAAGTCGGCATTGGCCGCTGCAAGATCATGTTCGAACTGCTGCTCCTGTTCGAGTAACGCCGCCTCGACCCAGGGCAGGCCCTCCTGCCCGGCGATGAAGTTGCACGGCAACCCTTCGTCGCCATGCAGGTCGAGATGCAGATCGACCCCGGTCTGTTCCATGCGCTCACGTACGCGGAAAACCTCGGGGCTGCGCTCGAGGCTGGGTGTATCCCATTCGCGGTTCAGGTTCACGCCCAGCGCATTGGTGCGCAGATGACCGCGCACCGCACCATCGGGATTCATGTTCGGTACCAGGTAGATAACCGCCGCCTCCAGAATGCGGGCCGCCTGGGCATCGTGCCGGTCCAGCAGCCGCTCGATCAGCCCCTCGGCGCACCACTGGGCCATGGTTTCGCCCGGATGCTGGCGCGCGGTCACCCAGATCGTTTTGCGACCCGCGGCCGGCGTTCCAATGCGCAGCAAATCCAGGTCGCGGCCATCCAGGGTCGTGCCCAGGTGCTCGCAGCATACCCGCTCCGACTGCCCGGCCCGGGCGATCAGATCCAGGTGCCGCTCGAAACTGTAGGGCGCAAAACAAGCATAGTAGAGGCTGTCCTGCACTGGCTCATGCTCGATCACCAGTTCGCCCCCGGCGTAGCGCGTCGGCACCCGGAACCAGTGCTGGCGGTCATAGGATGCCACTGCCCGGTAGTCTTCCCAGCCATCCGGGTAGGAGGCGCCGGCGGCATTGAGCAGGCGCATGCGCAACGCTTTCCCGCGGGCACCCTGCACCCGGTAATGAAACCACTGATAGAACTCTGAGGCGTTATCCTGGCGGATCCGCAACTGGATATCGTCGGCCCGGCGGGCCTCAACGACCTCGATATTGCCACTGTCGAAACTCGAGCTGATATGGATGTTCGTCATCTCAGATGCGCCCCTCTTCAACCGCATGACAGGCGACCTGTCCGCCGTCACCGGTGGCTATTAGCCTGGGGATGTCCCGCGAGCAGCGCTCGTTGGCATGGGGGCAACGGCCATGGAACACGCAGCCCGTCGGCAGGTTCACCGGTGTCGACACCTCGCCCTGCAGCCTGATGTGGGCCGGCCGGCCGGTTTCGAGTCGCGGGATCGCCGACAGCAACGCCTGGGTATAGGGATGACGCGGCGTTGCAAACAGCGTTTTGGTCGGGGCCAGCTCGCACAGGGTGCCGAGGTACATCACCGCCACCCGGGTGCCGAAGTGCTCGACCACCGACAGATCGTGGGTAATGAACAGGTAGGTCAGGTTGCGGCTTGCCTGGGCATCCATCATCAGGTTCAACACCTGGGCCTGGATCGACACATCAAGCGCCGAGATCGGCTCGTCGGCAACGATGAACTCCGGATCCACCGCCAGCGCGCGGGCGATGCTGATGCGCTGGCGCTGGCCGCCGGAGAACTCGTGGGAGAAGCGCTTGCCCCAGGTCGGGTCGATGCCGACTGACTGCATCACCTCGTGCACCTTGTCGCGCACCTCGCTGGCCGGCGCCTTGGGATTATGAAACCTGACCGGCTCCTCCAGCGTCTGCGCAATGGTCATGCGCGGGTTCAGCGACGCATAGGGGTTCTGGAAGATCATCTGCATCTTGCGCCGATACGGCAGTATCTGACGGTCGCTCAGATTGTCGATACGCTCGCCACCGTAGCTGATGGTGCCGGCACTGGGGCTCAGCAGCCCCATCACGGTACGGGCGACGGTGGACTTGCCACAGCCGGACTCGCCGACCACGCAGAGCGCTTCACCGCGCTGCACATCGAGGCTGACGCCGTTGATCGCGTGCACGACCTCCCGCTCGCGCACCAGCTTGCCGCCGCGAAACTTGAGCTGGTCGAGGAAATCGCCGGAGATCGAGAAGCGCTTGTGCAGGTCCTTAATCTGGACCAGGGGTTCGGTTTGGGCGCTCATGTTACTTCACCTCCAGGGCGTGCACAGCCGCCTCTTCCTCGAGTTTCATCTGCGCCACCATATGGCAGGCAACCTTGCAGCCGCCGGAACGGGTAAAGCCCGGCAACTCCCTGTGGCAGACGTCCAGAACGTAATCGCAGCGCGGATTGAAGGCGCAGCCGGTGGGGATATTCTGCAACGGCGGCATGGAGCCGCGGATCTGGTTCAGCCGCTGTCCCGGAATGGCCATCTGCGGCAGCGCGTTCATCAGCCCCTGGGTATAGGGATGCTGGGCATCGTTGATGATTTCCCGGGTCGGCCCCTGCTCGATGATGCGCCCGGCATACATCACCATCGCCCGCCGGGTCACCTGCGACACGATGCCCAGGTCATGGGTAATGAGTATCAGTGCCACGCTGTTGCGCTCGCACAGCTCCAGCATCAGGTCCATGATCTCGGCCTGGATGGTCACGTCCAGTGCCGTGGTCGGCTCATCGGCGATGATGATGTCTGGGTCCATCAGCAGGCCGATGGCAATGACAATGCGCTGGCGCATGCCGCCGGACAACTCGTGCGGATACTGGTCGATGCGCGTCTCGGGCGACGGAATCTGCACCTGCTTGAGCTTTTGCAACGCGATGCGCCTCGCATCCTTGCGACTGATCTTGCGGTGGGCCAGCAGGCACTCGACCATCTGCTGGCCGATGGTCAGCACCGGGTTCAGCGTCATCATCGGGTCCTGGAAGATCATCGAGATGCGGTTGCCGCGAATCGAGCGCAGCTGTTTGGGCGACATCGCCGCGAGGTTCTGCCCCTCAAACAGGATCTCGCCGCCGGCGATGTAGCCCGGCTGTGACAGCAGGTTGAGGATAGAAAAGCCGAGCACCGACTTGCCGGCGCCGGATTCGCCGACAACGCCAAGGCGCTCGCCGCGCTCGAGACTGAAATTGATGTCCCGCAGGGCCTGGACCTCGCCACTGCGCAGGCCGAAACGGACGTCGAGGTTTCTGACTTCTAGAAGCGCCATGAGATTACCCCTTGTAGAGTTTCGGATTGAGAACATCGCGCAGCCAGTCACCCAGCAGGTTCATCACCAGAACCAGGCTGATCAGCACTGCGCCCGGGATCACGGTGATCCACCAGGAGCCGGAGAAAATGTACTCGAAGCCGCTGGAGATGAGCGAGCCCAGCGACGGCTCGGACACCGGCATACCGAGGCCGAGGAACGACAGCGAGGCCTCCGCGATAATGGCGTTCGCGACCTGCACCGTCGAGATCACCAGAATGGGCGAGAGCGTATTGGGCAGGATGTGGCGGAACATGATGCGCGGCGCCTTGAAGCCGATCACCCGGGCCGCATCGACGTATTCCTTCTTCTTCTCGGCCAGCACGGATGCACGAATGGTGCGGGCATACTGGGGCCATTCGGCAATGCCGATCACCAGGATCAGCATCACCATCGCCAGTTCCTGGTACAGCTCGGTGCCGAAAGTCGCCTGGAACACCGCCAGTACCACGATGGCCACCATCATGGTCGAGAACGACAGCTGCACATCGGCAAAACGCATCAGCAGGCTGTCAACACGGCCACCGCGGTACCCTGCCAGCAGGCCGATAACGATGCCGATCACCGCCTGCAGCGCCACCGCACACAGGCCGATCGCCAGCGACACCCGGGTGCCATAGAGAATGGTCGACCAGAGGTCGCGACCCTGGGCGTCGGTGCCGAGCCAGAACGCAGGGTCCGACCCTGCCTCCCAGCTGGGCGGCATCTCGGCATTGAGGATGTCGATCTGGGCCGGGTCATAGGGATTGTAGGGCGCGATCAGCGGCGCCAGCAGTGCCATGAGTCCATAGGCGACAAAAACCAGCAGACTGAACTGCGCGACCCGGTCCCTGGTAAAGCTGTGCCACAGGTGGCTGTCGAGAAAACGCTGCCAGGCACTCGGCGGCGCATCCAGGGTCTGTACGTGATCGTTCATTATTTTTTACCTGCCGTCTTTTTAAGCGAGACTGGAGGATTCACAAGGCCATTCTCTTTAACGGCCGTTTCTGTCAGGAAATCTGCAAGACTGCAGCGCGACATCATCACTTCTTACCTGCCAGCTTCACGGTTGGATTCACGAGGCCGTAGATCAGGTCGACGAGCGTATTGGTCACCACGAAGATAGCGCCGACGACGATAAGGTAGGCCACGATCAGCGGCGTATCGACACGGTTCACCGCCTCGAGGAAGAGGAACCCCATGCCGGGCCACTGGAACACCGTTTCGGTCAGGATGGTGTAGGCCACCATGGTGCCGATCTGCACACCGCCGACGGTAATGACCGGCAGCATGGTGTTTTTAAGCGCGTGAAGAAAATAGATGCGCCGCGGCGACAGGCCCTTGGCCCAGGCAAACTTGACGTATTCAGACTGCAGCACCTCCATCATCTCGGCACGGATGAGGCGAATGAACAGCGGCAGCATGATCGATGCCAGCGAAATACAGGGCAGCACCAGGTGCGCCAGGCCGTCGGCGGTAAAGAAACCGCTGCCCCAGAAGCCTAAGATCTGCGTGGTTTCGCCACGCCCGAACGATGGCATCCAGCCGAGCTCGATGGAAAACAGGTAGATCAGGCCAATGGCTGTCAGGAACACGGGCACCGAAATGCCAATGATACTGAACCCCATAACGGCGCGGGAAAACAGGCTGTAGGGCTTTATCGCCGAGTAGACCCCCAGCGGCACCGACAGCAGCATGATGATCAGTGTGGCGCCGAGCACCAGTTCCAGCGTGGCCGGCAACTTCTTGAGAATGACCTCCAGCGCCGGTTCCTTAAAGAAGTAGGAGGTGCCGAGGTCGCCCTGCAGGGCATTTTTGGCAAAGCGCGCATACTGCACCAGGAAGGGGTCATTGAGCCCCATTTCGTCGCGCAGTTCCTGGCGTTCCGCTTCCGATACCGACTGACCCACCAGCTCGCGCAGCGGATCGCCCAGGTTGTCCTGTATCGAGAAACTGACCAGGCTGATGACGAACATCACGATAATCGCCTGCACGACGCGTTTGATCAAAAAAGCAATCATGGTTTACGCCTCGAGTCTCACCGCGGTCCCTGCAGCGCACTCTGGTTTGACAATGAAAATAGGCGCCCGGAACGACAGGGCCGGGACGCCTGATAAAAGGGGGACAGCAGTCGGCGCTGCCGGCCGTCGCGGGACAGCCGGCAGCGACCGGCTTACTCCTTGATGACCAGGTCACCCAAATACGGGAAGTTCATCACATTGAGCACCGGCGCGATATCGACCTTCTTGTTGGCGGCCCACGCCAGGTTCTGCCAGTGCAGCGGTACGAAGGCAGCGTCGTCGTAGAGCATCTGCTCGACGGTCTGCATGATTTCGGCACGCGTCTGAACGTCGGTCTCGCTGTTCGCCTGGAGCACCAGCTTGTCGATGGCCGGGTTGCAGTAGTTGCCGCTGTTGTACTGGCCGGCACCGGTATCGACGTTCGGGCACTGGGTCAGGAACTCGTAGAAGTTGTTCGAATCCTCGGTATCCGCATGCCAGCCAATCATCATGATGTCGGCTTCACGGACATCGAATGCCGGCCAGTACTGCGCCTTGGGCACGGTTTTCAGGTCGACCGTGATGTTGATGCGGGCCAGCATCGAGGCCACCGCCTGGGCGATCTTGGCATCATTCACATAACGGTTGTTGGGCGCCATCATGGTCACGGTAAAGCCGTTTTCGTAACCGGCCTCCTGCATCAGCTGCTTGGCTTTCTCCACGTCATAGCGCGGTTTCAGGGCCGGGTTGTGGCCCAGGTAACCTTCGGGGCTCAACTGTGCCGCGGTAGTGGCAAAGCCCTTCATGATCTTGTCGACGATGCCCTGCTGGTTGATGGCATAGTTCACCGCCTGGCGAACACGTACATCCTTAAAGGCCTCGACCCGTGCCTGGTTCAGCTGAAAGGTAATGATTCGAGTGCCGCCCATGGCGACCAGGTCGACCCTGTCGCTCTTTTCGATGCGATCCAGGTCCGTGGGGGGCACCGGCGCGATAAAATCGACATCGCCGGACAACAGCGCAGCGACACGGGTGGGCGCCTCCTTGATCGGGGTCAGCACAATGCTGTCGACATTGCCCGGCGACTGCTTGTCCCAGTAGTCGGGGTTGCGGCTAAACTCGACCTTGACGCCCTGCTCCCGGCTGGTGATGGTATAGGGGCCGGTGCCGGACAGGTGGCTGGATGCAAAGGAGTCACCGTGCTTGACCAGCAGATCCTTGGGATTGCCTTTCTCATCGGTACCGCTGTAAAAGGCGCTGTCCATCGGAAACAGGTAGGTGGCGTTGTTCAGCACCAGCGGGAAGGGCTCGTTGGTCACCAGGTCGACGGTGTAGTCATCCACCACCTTCACTTCCTTGAACGGCGCAAAGATGCTTTTGAAGTCGGCCGACTCTTTCAGGCGATTGAAGGTAAAGACCACGTCCTTGGCGGTCATCGCGTTGCCGCTGTGGAATTTCACGCCCTGGCGCAGATGAAAGCGCATTGTCAGGTCGTCAACACGTTCCCAGCTCTCGGCCAGGCGTGCCTCAAAGCCCAGGTCCCTGGACCAGCGCACCAGCGGATCGAACGTCATGTGGGAAAGCTGCAGGGTGCCACCGGACAGCTGTTCATGCGGATCCAGCGACACCGGGTCGGCGTCGTACGCCATTTTGAGGGTCGCGGCCTGCGCGCTCACCAGCCCTAGACTAAACATGGCGCCGGCCAGAATCGAAACGGTCTTTTTCATCGTGTGTCCTGCAATTATTGTTTTTTATAAAGCTGTTAACGCCTCCCAGACTAGATGATCGGCTGCGCTCGACCAATCGAAATACCGACTAGCCCTATACGCCATACGCATGAGTATGCGAATGGCGTATAGCCCGCAGAAAACGGCACATCGATACGGGCGTTAAGAATCAGGACAATGGGGTGTGGCGTACTGCGTGAACAGGCAAGACGGCAAGCAGACGCATGAGTATGCAGAGGATGCGTCATCATGGGCCGCGGACGACAGCGGGAGGCATTCAAGGCGCATCCGTGCGCGCCCGCTGATAGGGAGTGACGGAAACCCGGCTGCTCGTCTGCCAGGTTATAACCACCCTAAACGAAAAAACCCCGGCCGCGAGGCCAGGGTTTTAAGGTTTGCCGGGAGGGCTGAGCTTACATCATGCCGCCCATGCCACCCATGCCACCCATGCCACCCATGTCAGGCATGGCCGGCTTGTCTTCCGGGTGATCAGCAACCATTGCTTCGGTGGTGATCATCAGGCCAGCAACAGACGCAGCTGCCTGCAGGGCAGAACGTGTCACCTTGGCCGGATCCAGGATACCCATTTCCAGCATGTCGCCGTATTCGCCAGTGCCGGCGTTGTAGCCGTATGCACCAGAGCCTGCGCGAACATTGGAGACAACCACGGAACCTTCTTCACCTGCGTTCTGAACGATCTGACGCATCGGTGCTTCCATGGCACGGAAGGCCAGTTCGATACCAACGGTCTGATCGTGGTTGATGCCTTCCAGGCCCTGTACATTGGACAGAGCGCGGATCAGTGCAACACCACCGCCAGGAACCACGCCTTCTTCAACGGCTGCACGGGTTGCATGCAGGGCGTCTTCAACGCGGGCTTTCTTCTCTTTCATTTCGGTTTCGGTTGCAGCACCGACCTTGATAACGGCTACGCCGCCGGCCAGCTTGGCAACACGTTCCTGCAGTTTTTCGCGGTCGTAATCAGAAGAAGTTTCTTCGATCTGAGCGCGGATCTGCTGTACGCGAGCCTGGATGGCGGTCGCTTCACCAATGCCGTCAACGATGACGGTGTTTTCCTTGGTGATGTTGATCTTCTTGGCCTGACCCAGCTGTTCCAGCGTGGCGGTTTCAAGGCTCAGACCCACTTCTTCAGCGATCACGGTAGCGCCAGTCAGGACAGCGATGTCTTCCAGCATGGCCTTGCGACGGTCACCAAAGCCCGGTGCCTTGACGGCAGCAACCTTGACGATACCGCGCATGTTGTTGACAACCAGGGTTGCCAGCGCTTCGCCTTCAACGTCTTCAGCAACGATCAGCAGCGGACGGGAAGACTTGGCAACCTGCTCGAGGGTCGGCAGCAGATCACGGATGTTGGAGATCTTCTTGTCGAACAGCAGGATGTACGGGTGATCCAGTTCAACAGACATGTTTTCCTGGTTGTTGATGAAGTACGGCGACAGGTAACCGCGGTCAAACTGCATGCCTTCAACAACGTCCAGTTCATTCTGCAGGCTGGTGCCTTCTTCTACAGTAATGACGCCTTCCTTGCCCACGCGCTCCATGGCCTTGGCAATCAGGTCGCCAATATCAGTATCGGAGTTTGCAGAGATAGAGCCCACCTGGGAAATGGCTTTGGAATCGGTGCAGGGCACAGCCATTTTGCGCAGTTCTTCAACGACGGCGGTAGTCGCCTTGTCGATGCCGCGCTTCAGGTCCATCGGGTTCATGCCGGCAGCCACGGATTTCAGACCTTCGTTAACGATAGCCTGAGCCAGAACGGTTGCAGTCGTGGTGCCGTCACCGGCAACATCGCTGGCCTGGGAAGCAACTTCCTTGACCATCTGAGCGCCCATGTTTTCGAAGCGGTCTTTCAGCTCGATTTCTTTGGCAACGGAAACGCCGTCCTTGGTTACCAGCGGTGAACCAAAGGATTTTTCCAGTACTACGTTACGGCCTTTGGGGCCCAGGGTAGTTTTTACAGCGTCAGCCAGGATGTTTACACCCGCGAGCATGCGTTTGCGCGCATCATCACCAAAACGTACGTCTTTAGCAGCCATTGTCAGTCAATCCTATACAAAGCGTTATAAATCGGAAATCAACGGGGTCGGACAGGCCGATCAGCCTTCAACCACACCAAAGATTTCGCTTTCGTTCATGATCAGCAGTTCTTCGCCGTCAATCTTGACAACATTGCTACCGGAGTACTGGCCAAACAGAACGACGTCACCTTCTTTAACGGTCAGAGGCTTTACATCACCATTGTTCAGCGTACGCCCTTCACCAACGGCTACGACAGTGCCGCGATTCGGCTTTTCTGCAGCAGAACCCGGCAGAACGATGCCGCCAGCGGTAGTGGTTTCTTCTTCACTGCGACGAACGACAACCCGATCGTGAAGCGGACGAATTTTCATCTGTTTTACTCTCCTGATCTTATTAGGATCCAAAGCCATTGTTTACAGAGAAAGGACAACAGACCCTCTGCTGCCCCAAATACTGGATGTTCAGGTTAATGGGGGCGGGGAAATGCATTTCAACAGCCCCGACAAAAAAATTTGAAAAAATTCTGTCCTTGTCAGCAACCGTTTCACTGCCCGCGTTACTGAATCCGCCGAACAGGCACGTCGCGCAACAAGACCGCGCCGGCGGCTAGTGTATTGCTGCACTCTTGGTGGTGCTGTAGAACGCGCTCAATTTTTCGCCAGTCAAGGCGTGAGGCAGAGTCATAGTGGGGCTATGGCGACAACGAACAACGCAGGATGGCGGAAAAAAGAGGCCGTTATAAGCTTCATAGAGGGTGCAACCGTACACTGCTGCGACATAGCGGTCAGGCACTACAAACTGAACGGATAACAGGCTATTGCACAGGGTGTGGCTTAATCATCTTCGCGGCGATATTCGCCATCGATGGTATCGCCCTTGCCATCAACGCGGGGATCCGGGCGACGGGCGCTGGGGCCGGGCTGGAAGTCCGGATCTACAAAGGTGGTACGACGGTGGGACGCCGCCACTATGGTAAACCGGCTCACCAGCGCTTTTGCCAGCAGTTGGCGGGTATAGGGTACCAAACAGCAAAAGCCGATCACATCGGTAACAAAGCCCGGTGTTATCAGCAGGGCGCCCCCCACGGCCAGCACGATACCCTCAACCATTTCACCGGCCGGAATCTCGCCGGCATCCAGGCGCTGCTGCGCCCGCGCCAGGGTCGACAGGCCCTGATGGCGCAGCATATTGACACCGATAAAGGCTGACAGCAGCACCAGGCCCACCGTATACCAGGCACCAATGGCCTGACCCACGTTGATCAGCAGAGAAATTTCAATGATTGGAATAACGATAAAAAGCAGAAAGAGAAACCGCATTGCCATAGTCCAGAAGAATTTCCCTCATCACACCAGATGCTCGCCGAATCCGCAACATAAATGCCCCTGCCAAAGGCTCTGGTGGTGCCGAAACGACGCCAGGAAGGCTTCGGAGTGAAATGCTGCAGCCACATTAGACCAAAGTATAAGAAACTTTTTGCCGCAAATCGGTCGCAAAATAAACACTATAAAAAACAGAAGGTTAAATTCAGAAAAAATGGAAACCTATAGCCCTAATCTGTAACAGCTTAGTGACAGTTGCATGAACCCGGTAGACTTTTGTGCACAAGCGTTATAGCTTTGTGCAATGCAACATACTGCATAGCATCATACAAGCGACACCCCGGCTAACTGCACCACAAAATAAAAACAGACAAGAACCACACTTGGACTAGGTGAACACTATGGATATTAAAGACAAGGTAATCGTAATCACCGGCGGCGGCCGCGGCCTGGGTCGTGCCATGGCCCTCGAGCTGGCCGGCAAGGGTGCACGCCTGGCCCTGGTCGACATGAACGGTGATGATCTCGATACCACCGCAGGTCTGTGCATGGAGAAAGGCGCTGAGGCGCGCTGCTATATCTGCAACGTCACCGAGGAAATCGCGGTCGAGCAGCTGTTTGCCGATATCGCCACTGATTTTGGCGCCATCAACGGCCTGGTCAACAACGCCGGCGTAACCCGTGATGCGCTGCTGGTAAAGGCCAAGGATGGTCAGGTTGTCTCCAAAATGACGCTGGAGAACTGGAACCTGGTCATGAATGTAAACCTCACCGGCACCTTCCTCTGTGCCCGTGAAGCGGCCTGCAAAATGATCGAACTGGGCAACCCTGGCTGCATCATCAACATTTCATCCATCTCCCGCTCCGGCAACATGGGCCAGACCAACTACACCGCCACCAAGGCCGGTGCAGAGGCCATGGCCGTGACCTGGGCCAAGGAGCTGGCACGCTACGGTATTCGCGCAGCCTCCATCGCTCCTGGCTTTATCGCCACCGACATGGTCATGGCAATGAAACCCGAAGCACTGGAAAAAATGGCCGCAGGCATTCCGGCCAAGCGCCTCGGACAGCCTGAGGAAATCGCCCGTACCGTTAGCTTCATTCTTGAGAATGACTACATCAGCGGCCGCTGCATCGAAGTCGACGGCGCCCTGCGCATCTGATGTTGCACTTGAAAAAACAGTGATTCACCTTTCAAAACCGGCGCCCACGCCGGTTTTTTTATGCCATATCCATCGATTGCAACACCAGCCCCTACAACCATAAAGGCTCATTACCCGATGCGCGGGCACCGCGGGCGTTTACAAGCCGGCAAGCGATGGACACAATGTTTGCTCAAGGATATCCAGGGAACTCAACTCAATCATGCAAATCGAAAACGCCGAGCAGGCCCAGAGCTGGAAACAATGGCTGCAAAGCGCCCGTGTCTATCTGCAACCCAGGCCCATCACGCTGTTATTCCTTGGTTTTTCCGCCGGGCTACCCTTGATGCTGGTGTTTTCCACCCTGTCCTACTGGCTGCGGGAAGCTGGTATAGACCGCGGCACCATCACCTATTTTTCATGGGTTGCACTGGCCTACGCCTTTAAGTGGGTATGGTCGCCCATTATCGACCGCATGCCCATACCCCTGCTGTCTCGCTGGCTGGGGCGACGACGTAGCTGGATGCTCACGGCACAGCTTCTGATAGCCCTGAGTCTGGTTGGACTGGCCGCTTCCGATCCGCAGCAAAACCTGGAATTGATGGCCCTCTTCGCCCTCGCCGTCGCGTTCTGCTCCGCCACCCAGGACATCTCCATCGACGCCTATCGTATCGAATCGGCAGAACCCAGGATCCAGGCCGCCATGGCCGCGACCTACATGCTGGGTTACCGTCTGGCCATGATTCTGGCCACCACCGGCGCCCTGCTGATTGCAGCCTGGCACGATCCGGGCGCCGACAGCTATAACCGCGAATCCTGGCAGATGGCTTACTGGGCCATGGCTGCCCTGATGGGGGTCGGCATCGTGACAACATTGTGCGCCCCGGAACCCAAGCCCAATGGTGCAGCAGCGGAGCAAAAACGACAGGATATAGAAGCCTTCATGGAACAGCGCCAGCATCTGCCACACCCGCTGGCAAAGCTGCTGGGCTGGTTTTACGTCGCGGCCTACTGCCCTTTTGCTGACTTCATCAGCCGCTATGGCAAGCCTGCGCTGCTGATCCTGGCGCTGATCGGCAGCTACCGCATCGCCGACGTTGTCATGGGCATTATTGCCAATGTGTTCTACGTCGACATGGGGTTCACCAAGGTTGAAGTGGCAGAAATCACCAAGCTGTTCGGCACCCTGATGACCATTTTCGGTTCCCTTGTGGGCGGCCTGCTGGTGTATCGCTTTGGCGTGATGCGTATTCTGTTTATCGGCGCTCTGCTGGCGGCGGCTACCAACCTGCTGTTCTCGGCCCTCGCCGTGACCGGACACAGCGTTAGCTTTCTGATCGTGACCATCTCCCTGGACAACTTCAGCGCAGGTATCGCCACGGCGGCCTTTATCGCCTATCTGTCGAGCCTGACCAGCATCAGCTATACCGCAACGCAATACGCACTTTTCAGCTCCGTCATGCTGCTAATGCCAAAATTTCTGGCCGGCTTCTCCGGCGATGCGGTGAATATGCTGGGCTACCCGCTGTTCTTTGTCTTCACCGCAGTGCTCGGCCTGCCGGTACTGGCACTGGTATGGCTGGCGGCACGGCATACACCTGACCAGGCAACCATCAAATAGTAATAATTATCATTTACATGTGATAACCAATATCATAAAGTTCCGAGACCACTCAAGGAAAGGGACTGTTATGAGCTATATCATCGACGCCTGGCTGGAGCGGCCGGATCCATACCTGCGCATTACTCATCGCCATACCGGCATTCGTGTCATTGAATGGCGCAACGAAAAAGTCGTCGCCCTGCTGGAACAGGGGGTCATTTGCCCTCAGGATCTGCAGCAATCGCAATGCTGCAGCAAGGAACTGGTACAGGAGCTGTTTGTACTGGCGTGCCTGGAAGGGGGGCGCTGCCACTGCCGCAGCGATGGCAGCGAAACGCATTGACTGGAGAGCGCACTCACTGGCAATAGCCGCGCTGCGTTTCTGATTTTAGTCAATCGCAGCGCCGCTCGCGGTTTCGAGTATGCCAACACCGGCCCCTTGCGGGCCGATGCTATTTTGCAGATTGCTAGTCGCGAAAGTTGTTGAACTGCAGCGGCAACTCAAGCTCAGCCGCCCGCAGCATAGCCATTACGCCCTGCAGGTCATCACGCTTCTTGCCGGTCACACGGACCTGCTCACCCTGTACCTGGGTTTGTACCTTGAGCTTGGCATCCTTGATCAGCTTGACGATTTTCTTGGCCAGCGCCTGATCGAGCCCCTGCTTCAGTACCACCTGCTGGCGGGCGCGCATATTGGCTTTTTCCGGATCCTTCACTTCCATGCAGCGAATATCGATCTTGCGACTGGTCAGCTTGGCACGCAGTACTTCCAGCATCTGCTGCAGCTGGAAGTCCACTTCGGCCCAGAGCATCACATGATCTTCGCCCTGCTCAAACCGCGCATCGATACCCTTAAAGTCGTAGCGGTTCTGGATTTCGCGATTGGCCTGATCCACCGCATTGGTTACTTCATGCATGTCCAGCTCGGACACTATGTCAAATGACGGCATTACCCGATCTCCTCTAGATTGAAGCGGCCCGTCAACACCTGGGTACAAAACACGGGGGCGGGCCGAAGTGGTGGCATTTTAGCGAAGGCCCGTGGCCATTTCACCCATTGCTCACTCTGGTTATCATAAGCCTTGTCATCAACCTGGCGAGGCAATGATGACGCAGCTCCATGTAAACTCAGCGAAAGCCGGCCTTTGCGCGTGCGAGCCGCTGATGTTACGGGAGCCACCGACAACCGGGCACGCAGCCCAGGGAAGCTGAATGTTCACCCGGTTAAGCAGCAACGACGGAGTTCTCATGCACTGGACTATTCTGGGTGCCGGCGCCATAGGCTGCCTGTGGGCGGCGCAACTGCAGCGGGCTGGCGTACCGGTCAGCCTGGTATTGCGCAGCCCTGCCCGCTTTGCGCAATACCAGGCAAAGGGAGGTATTACCCTGATTGACGGGACAGGTGAAACCTTCTGCCCGATGCCCGCCACACTGGCAGCGGCACAGACCCCCATTCGACAACTGCTGCTGTGCACCAAGGCCTACGACAGCCTGGCGGCACTGGAGTCCGTGTGGCACCGGCTCAGCACCGACAGTCGCATTCTGGTATTGCAAAATGGCTTGGGCACGCAGCAGCAAATCGCAGCTCGCGCTGGAAAAGCGCGCGTTCTGATCGGATCCACCACCGATGGCGCCTATTTGCGCGCGCCCTTTGAAGTCGTCCATGCCGGGCACGGTGAGACCGCGATCGGGCAGCTCGGCTGCGCTGCGGCGAGACTACCGGATTTAGGTCCCGGATTTGGCCTGCAGCTGCGCCAGGACCCGAACATCGAGGCGACCTTATGGCGCAAGCTGGCCATTAATTGCGCCATCAACCCCCTGACGGCAGTGCATGACTGTCGCAACGGCGAGCTGGCCACAGTCCCGGCCTATACTCAAGCGCTTGGAATCCTGTGTACTGAGTTCGAAGCCGTGGCCCGCGCCCGCGGCATCGTTCTGTTCGATCGCCCGCTGCAGGAACAGGCACTACAGGTGGCCCGCAACACCGGCGACAACTATTCATCGATGTTGCAGGATATTCGCCACAAGCGCCCTACCGAAATCGAGCAGATTACGGGCTTCCTGTGCCATCAGGCGGATCTTCTTGGTATCGACGTACCACATCACCGCGCCTTGCTGGAGCAGGTTCGCCAGCTCGAGACAGCGACATTCCGGAGTAGGCAGCATGAGTCCTGATACGCGTCCTGAGATGCTTGCGATTGACGTGCAAAGCGCCCAGGACGAAGAACCGAACTGGCGCCCGGCCAACCTCAACGAGCGGCGCAGGAAAACACCCAGGATGAGCGCGAAGGAATACCGCAGGGACATGCATGCGCTGCAGATCGAACTGCAAAAATTTCAGCGCTGGGTACGCGAGAACGGCATCCGCATTTGCGTGTTGTTCGAGGGCCGTGACGCCGCCGGCAAAGGCGGCACGATCAAGCGCCTGATCGAGCATCTGAACCCGCGGGGTTACCGGGTCGTCGCGCTGGAAAAACCCACTGAGCAGGAACAGGGGCAATGGTATTTCCAGCGCTACATCAAGCACCTGCCCAACGCAGGGGAAATCGTGTTGTTCGACCGTTCCTGGTACAACCGTGCCGGTGTTGAGCGGGTGATGGGATTCTGCAGCCAGGCCCAGGTCGATGCGTTCATGCAGTCGGCACCTGCGCTGGAACAGATGCTGGTCAACTCCGGTCTGCGGCTGGTAAAACTCTGGTTTTCGGTCAGCAAGAAAGAGCAGCGCAGGCGCTTCCACCGACGGGAAACGGATCCGCTACGCCGCTGGAAACTCAGTCCAATCGATTTGGAAGCGCAGCGACGCTGGCGCGACTATACCCATGCCAAAGAGGCAATGTTTCAGCACACCAGCACGACTGAAGCCCCCTGGGTCCAGATCCGCTCGAATGACAAGAAGCGGGCGCGTGTAAATGCCATTCGCTACCTGTTAAGCCTTTACGACTACCCCGACCGGGACCTGACACTACTGCAGCTGGACCGGCGCATCGTTTCAAGCCCCAAAATAACCACAACGCCACTGTCCCCCCTGCCGAATCAGGACAAGTACTGAACTTCACGGAGCACAACATGCCGGATCGTCTCAATCGAATTTACACCCGCAGCGGCGACAACGGGACCACCGGCCTTGCCGATGGTAGCCGGGTCGAGAAATACCATCCGCGCATCGAGGCTCTGGGGGATATCGACGAGCTGAACTCAAGCCTGGGCGTGCTGATTGCCGACCTCGCACCCGGCGATGCCCTGTCAGACATCCTGCCCCCGCTGCAGCACGACCTGTTTGATCTGGGTGGGGAGCTGGCCATGGTCGAGGCGCAATACTGGGTTCTGGACGCTGCTGCCATCAGCACGCTGGAGCAACAGCTGGACCGTCTCAACGCCGGTTTGCCGGCACTGCGTGAATTTATTCTCCCGGGGGGAAACCGCCCCAGCGCCCTGTGTCAGCAAAGCCGCAGCTTGTGCCGGCGCGCCGAGCGTCGCCTGGTTGAGCTGGCACAGACTGAGGCGGTCAATCCCCATGCGCTGGGCTACATTAACCGCCTGTCCGACCTGCTGTTTGTCTGTGCCCGGGTTCTGGCGCGCCGCGATGGCGGTCAGGAGGTGTACTGGCAGGCGCGCAACAAGCGTTAAGCGGCTCGGGGCCGCGACCCGGCACCGCATCAGTTATACTTAACCCCAGCCAAGGAGGATAAAAATGAAAAGAATCTTACCCGTACTGATGCTTGCCTGGCTGCCCCAGCTTGCACTGGCCGACTGTGCCCTGGATCAGCAATTTTGCCGTACCGAATGCGAAGTACGACATTTCACTGACGAGGCGGCAGTGACGGGTTGCAAGGCACGCTGCTCGGTTCAGCGGGCCATTTGTTCGACGGGCAAGGGCGCAGAAACGGCCGTAGAGCTGGGCAAGGAAGGTGCCGATGCGGCGGTGGAAGCCAGCAAGGATGCCTGGGAAGGTACCAAGTCCTTTATCAAGGGCATCAGCGAACCCTGAGCGACAGGGTTCAACAACCTCAGCTGGCCCGTTTGCCTTTTGCACCGGCATGGGAAAACGCCAGCCGGGCCTGCAGAAAAAAGCGATTGAAGCCGCGAAAATCATCCTCGCTGACAGCTCCGTGTCCACGCAACCGATCCGCATAGAGAAATCCGATTGTCCGGCTACCCACCTGCAGGGGCGAAAGCACAAACCCCTGCGGCAACACGGCCGCCACAAATGCAGAGGGAAGCCGCCTGCGCCAGTCATCCTGATCGATGTCTGAAACAAACAGGCTGCTGCCCTGCCCCAGCAATCGAAAGAAGAAGTCGCCCTCCCCCTGTCCACGATTGAATTTCAGGTAATCACGCAGTGGTGCCTGGCTCTCACCGCCAATTATGCGAACCGCCAGCTGCTGACCGTCACGATCCAGCAGGCAAAGCGCCGCCCGGTCGCACCCGGTGCTTTTGATAATGGCCTCGATAACCTTCTGCAACACCTCTTGCGGCGGCGCTGAAGCGCTGAGCAGTTCACTCAGGGCCTGCAGGTAATCCAGCTGCAGGGACTGCCCGCTGTCCACTGTCCGCTGAATCTCGGCCGGTGCAGGCTGTTCTGGTGACGGCGGCGTGTCATGCGCCTCGAGGCGGGAGTGAATGTAATAGGCCGTGCGCCGGTTCAACTCGGCAACATCCGGGTCCGTGCTGTCGAGCGGTGGCACCAAGGGGCGGGGCGGCACTTCATATTCCAGCGCCAGATCACACACCAGCTTGTAGGCATGACTGATACTTTGCTCGATGGCATCGCGGTCGATCCCGGTTTCGCTCGAGATATCCTTCAGTAACTGGGCATAACCGGGGCCGCCGTGGGTCCCCTTGGCATGCAACAGCTCCAGCAACTGGCTCGACAGGCTCACCAGGTGGTAGCCCAGCCGGTCGTCTCCGCGCAGCTGCTCGGCGGTCAGCGCATCCATGGTCAGAACCATGGCCTTGGGAAACCCCCAGCTGGTCGCCAGATCCTGTCCGATGTCACTGAAATTTCCACCCAGAACGCGCAGTTGCAAGGCTTCCCAGCTCTCGCCGCTACCCTGACGCAACTGCAACATCTTCTTGTACAGATCAGGCTGGGTATATGCCAGCGCCGTCTCGCCCAGGTTATGCAGCAAGCCGCACAAGTAGGTCTGTTCAACATCCCGCACACCGCAGCGCTGCGCCAGTTCCCGGGCCAGCGCACCACTGAGAAAGGCGCGCATCTGCAACGAGCCGATATCGGCCTCCGGTCGGTTCTGGCCCAGGGTTTCGATCAGTTTAAGCGTGACCGTCAGGCTCTTGATGCGATCAAAGCCGAGTAATACCACCGCTCTGGACACGACCTTGATCGGCCCCTGGCCCCGGTTGTATCCCGGCGTATTGGCGAGCTTGAGCAACTTGATCGAGAGGTTGGCGTCTTTCATCACCGCCATCGCCAGGGCCATCGCATCGGACTCCTGGGAACTGCTGATCTGCTGAATACGGTTGACCGTCGCACTGAAAATGGGAAGATCACCCAATCGGTCGAGCCGACTATAGACTGCATTGATGGTCTGCTGATACTTCACTGCAAACAGCTCCTTCCCTTGAAATAAGGTACCACCGACTCAGCCAAAACTGTCGAGGCCAGGCTGCCAGTTCATGAATGACAGCTCGCACCACTGCTGTTGCCGATCATAACCGATTTTCAATCGGCTCAGGGAACCGGTATCGATGCGCAGCTGCGACCACTTGTTCCCGGCCAGCTCCAGCTGCCGACCCAGCAGCCCTCGAATGACGCCACCATGCGTAAGCAGCAAAACATGCGCACTGCCCTGCGCCAGCGCCGGAAGATGCATCAAATGATCCTCAAGCGCCTGTAACCGCGCACAAAATGCCGCCAGGCTTTCACCACCCGGCGGCGGACTCGCATTCGGATCCTGCCAGAAGGCCATCACGGCATCCCGGTCCTGCTGCCAGACGTCCTCGTAAGAGCGCCCCTCCCAGTCACCGAAGTCAAGCTCCAGCAAGCGATCATCCGTGACCACGGGCAGCTGCAATTGCTCCGCAATATATGTGCCCGGCTCGGCACAACGCCGTAACGGCGAGCACATCAGCTGCTGCCAGCCTGGATTACGGTGCGCATACGCCTGCATCTGCCGCCATCCCAGCGGGGTCAGTGCCGAGTCCGTGCGGCCCCGGTAACAGGCCGCATTTTCGGCATCGCCGTGACGCAGCAAATCCAGCGTCAGTACGCTCAAGCGCCCGGCCCCGCCACACCGGCCCCGGCAAATGTCGCCATGTCACTGTGCAGCGCACAGGCACTGCGTACGATCTGTACCGCCAGTGCGGCCCCGCTGCCTTCACCCAGTCGCATATCCAGTGACAGCAGGGGTCGCGCCTGCAACGCTTCGAGCAGAAGCCCGTGACCGGGTTCGGCCGAGCGGTGACCATAGATCAGCCAGGCTGCCAGGTCGGGTTTGAGTCGCACGGCCACCAGCGCAGCCAGCGTGCTGATAAACCCATCCACCAGCACAGGTACCGCCCGCTGGCCCGCATGCAGATAAGCACCGACCATCGCAACGATTTCAAATCCGCCCAGGCAGCGCAGCAGCTCAAGTACCCTGTGCTCTTGAAGTGCCTCGGGCCCGCTGGCCAGATCCGGCATATCGGCTGTGTGTCGCTGCAGTGCCTGGCGGATCAGCGTCACCTTCTGTGCCAGCACTGCCGTCCCGACACCGGTGCCCGGACCCGCCAGTAGCTGCGGATCGAGCCCCAGCAACGCGGCGCCCAGTGCCGTCGCAGCACTGGTGTTGCCGATGCCCATCTCACCGGCCACGAACAGATCGCAACCCGCCGCCTTGGCCTCTGCCAGACGCTCCGCGCCGGCCAGCAGTGCCGCGTCACGCTGTTCGGCCGTCATCGCGGCCTGCTGGGTGAAATCGGCGGTTCCCGGACCCAGCCAGCGATCCAGCACCCGCGGGTCGGGCGCGGGGCGTTGCAGCGTCCCGAGGTTCACCACATCGAAATGGGCACCGGCAAGCCTTGCCAGCACCGACACCGCCGCACCGCCGGCGGCAAAATTGGCCACCATCTGACCCGTCACGGCCTGGGGATAGGCCGACACCCCGGCCGCAGCGATGCCATGATCGGCGGCAAACAGGCTGATATGGCAATGCTCAATGCGTGGATCGACACGGCCCTGCAACCCGGCCAGGCGAATCGCCAGCTGCTCCAGCTCACCCAGTGCCCCGGCGGGCTTGGTCAGCTGCAGCTGATGCGCGCGGGCCTTCGCCTCAACCTGGGCACTGGGACGCTGTATGGGCTGCTCAAGCCAGTTGTGCGGTATACCGACGTCTGTCATTTCACCTCCAGCGGCAAGCCCGCCACACTCAGCGTGACCCGGTCACAGAACCCCGCCATGCGCTGATGCAGCCAGCCGGCTTGATCCTGAAATCGCCGGCTGAGTTCACCCATCGGCACGATTCCCATCCCCACTTCGTTGCTGACCATAATGAGGCTGCCATCACAGCGGCTTAACAGCCGGTCCAGCGCATCCAGTTCGGCCTGCAGGGTTTCTTCGCAGTCCAGCAGCAACAGGTTGGTCAGCCACAGGGTCAGGCAGTCCACCAGCACGCAATAGCCCTGTTCCAGCAGGGGTTCAAGCGCACCGGCCAGCGCCGTGGGCGCTTCGACCAGGCGCCAGTCCTCAGGACGCTCTGCCTGGTGACGCCGAACCCGCTCGGCCAGCTCCGCGTCATCCCCCGGCACCATGGTGACCACCAGCGCCACCGGCAAGCCGCTCGCCTGGGCGCGCTGCTCTGCCAGCCGGCTTTTGCCGGACCGGGCACCACCGAGTATCAGTTGTTTCACGTACATCTCCGTTTTCAATTTAGTTGCTGCGCCCGAGCTTGTGTCTGGCATCGTCCAGGTGGGCGCACAGTTGCTCGGCACCGGATAATGCCCGCGAGGTGGCACGGTGCATCCAGTCGGCGTTGAGCTGATAAAACAGGTTATTCCTTACCGCCGGCAACTCGGGCCACCGCTGCCAGCGTGCAATCCAGTCGTGGGGCGCTTCTTCGGTTGTGGTGATGATAACCTCGGGCCGCACTGCCAGCACCGACTCCACGCCGAGCTGAGGCACCGCCTCGGGCCGGTCCGCAAAGGGATTTTCGCCGCCACACAGATGCAGCATCTGATCCACCAGCAGGGTACGGTTCACGGTCATCAGCGGCTCATGCCAGAGCTGGTAAAACACCCGTACCGGTGCCGCTCCCTGGTAGCGCACGCGCAGCCGATTCACCCGCTGCTCCAGCGCGGACGCCGCGGCATCCGCATTGACCTGCAGCCCGGTGAGCTGGCCATACAGCCGCAGATTGGCGGCAATGGCGGCAAAACTGCGGGGGTCGGACTCAAACACCGCAATGCCGAACTGGCGCAGACGCGCCAGCTGTGCAGGCGGGTTTCCGCCCGGCCAGGCCACCACCAGATCGGGCTGCAATGCCAGCACCTGCTCCAGGTTCAGCTGGCCAAAACTGCCGACACGGGGAATCGCCCGGGCACGCGGCGGGTAATCGCTGAAAGCGACAGTGCCGACAATACGATCACCAGCGCCCATGGCGAACAGGTTTTCGGTGATATGGGGCGCCAGCGCAAGAATGCGCTGTGCCGGTTGCTCCAGGGTGACGCTGTGACCGGAGTTGTCGATGACGGTGACCGCCGCCTGGGCGGGTAACACCAGCAACAGCCAGATTAACTTTATAAAAATGTATCTTGAGTACATAATAACGCAAACCGCAAAGCCGACAGTATACCGACACCATCAGGAGGTGCCCATGATACCGCTGCAGGAAAGGCGCGTTCCAGCCGAGTTTTCCCTGTTCAATCTTGCCTTCCGGCCCTTCTTTCTCCTGGCCGGTGCCGCGGGCGCCCTGCTGATTGGGCTCTGGCTGTATATCTATACCAGCGCCACAATAAGCACCTACTATGGCAACGGCCTGCTTTGGCATGGTCACGAAATGCTGTTTGGTTTCGCTATCGCCGTCATTGCCGGCTTTCTGCTAACCGCGGTACGCACCTGGACCTCGATTCAAACGCTGAGCGGCTTCTGGCTGGCGTCACTGGCCCTGGTCTGGCTGGCAGGACGTATTGTGCCCTTCTTGCCCATACCCGCTATCGCGGTCGCACTGACCGACCTGGCATTCCTGCCACTGCTGGGCATGGCGCTGGCCTGGCCACTGGTGCGCTCGCGCAATTACCGCAATCTCGTTTTTCTGGCGCTGCTGTGTGGCTTCTTTATCGCCAACCTGCTGGTGCATCTGCAACAACTGGGGCTGACCCGCACAGCCCTTGACGGGCTGCACGGCGCACTTTATCTGGTGGTGTTGATGATGCTCATCATGGGCGGCAGGGTCATTCCGTTCTTTACCGAACGCGGCCTTGGCACATTCACGGCCAAGCGCAGACCCTGGCTGGAGCGGCTGATCATACCGCTGGCGTTACTCTGGGCACTGAGCTGGGCATTGCAGTGGCCGCGCACCGCCCTGCTGACGGCGGCGCTGAACTTTGCAGCACACCTGGTCCGTCAAAGCGGCTGGCTCAGCCCGCGCATTGCCCGGGTTCCCCTGCTGTGGATACTGCATCTGGGTTACCTGTTCATGACGCTGGGCTTTGCCCTGCAGTGCTTTAGCGCGCTGGGCTGGCTGCCAGCATCGCTGGCACTGCACGCGTTTGGCGCCGGTGCCATTGGCAGCCTGACCCTGGGCATGATGGCACGCGTATCGCTGGGGCATACCGGCCGGCCACTTGAAATCCCGGGATCAATCCGGCTGGCCTTCGCGTTGATGCTACTGGCCGGCCTGTCTCGAGTATTGCTGCCACTGGCATCCCTGCCCTATGCGTTTGCCATCTACACGGCCGGCAGCCTCTGGGTACTGGCCTGGCTGCTGTTCTTACTGCACTACAGTCGGATTCTGATCCGCCCCCGCGTGGACGGGCTCTACGGATAAGAGCCGCAGGATATCTGCGCACACGGCAGCAACGCTTAGCGGTCACATCGAAAAACCTACTGCGCGCCTCATCTGCTGCGTTACGCGGTGCTCGGAATCCTCATGTATACCCCATACACTGCGGTTCCTGCGCGCCGTGCGCCTTGCAGCTAAGTCTGCTCGTAACGGTTTTTCGAGGTGCCTTAGCGTGACATATCGACGATTACACGTCCGCGCACCTGGCCGTTCACGATGCGCTGGGCATAATCCGGCACCTCGTCCAGACCGATGCTGTGACCGATGTCCCCCAGTGCCGCTGCTGGCAGCTCCTGTGCCAGGCGCTGCCAGGCCTGCTGGCGACGCAGCAACGGGCACATGACCGAGTCCACCCCCTGCAGCCGAACATTGCGCAGAATAAACGGCATCACCGTGGTGGGCAGATTGAACCCGGCGGCAAGACCACAGGCCGCGACCGTGCCACCGTAACAGGTCTCCGCCAGCACCTTGGCCAGGATGGTATCACCCACGGTATCAATGGCACCGGCCCAGCGTTGCGCCTCCAGCGCCCGGGGCTTGACCAGCATAGTCTCGCGGCTCACCAGTGCGCTGGCACCCAGCCCTTTGAGGTAGGCCTCGGTTTCCGGGCGACCGGTTACGGCATACACCTCGTAGCCAAGCCCTGCCAGAATGGCCACCGCCACACTGCCGACACCGCCGGCGGCCCCGGTCACCAGCACGGGCCCCTGCGCCGGTGTCACGCCGCCTTCTTCCAGCGCCATGACGCATAGCATGGCGGTGAGGCCTGCGGTGCCGATCATCATCGCGGCGCGGGCATCCAATCCCTCAGGCATAGGCACCAGCCAGTCGGCTTTAAGACGAGCCTTTTCGGCCATGCCGCCCCAGTAACGCTCTCCCACCCCCCAGCCGGTGAGCACCACCGCATCGCCCGGAGCAAACGCAGCATCGGCAGATTCCAGCACCCGCCCGGCCAGGTCGATGCCCGGCACCATCGGGAACTGGTTGACGATTTTTCCGCTGCCGGTGATTGCCAGGCCATCCTTGAAGTTCAGCGACGAGTAATCCACCGCCACCAGCACGCCCTCATCGGGAAGCTCCGACTCCTGCAGTGTTTTGACCTGCGCCTGTGTCTTGCCGTCCTGCTGATCCAGTACCAGTGCCCTAAACATATCGCCTCCGAATACCCTGTCGTTAATTTGTAAGACGAATTAACATTAAGACCCATTTGTCTATTTGTAAAGCGAATTAACAAATCGCCCCCACTGTGGAATACTAGCCCCACAACAGGGAGACCAGATGACAACTTCTACCTTCGCGCCAGTAAAACGGGACAACCTTTCTCGCCAGATCGCCGACCAGTTGCGCCGTGCCATCGTGGAGGGCGAGCTGCGTGCCGATGACCGCCTGCCCACCGAAGACGAACTGGCACTGCGCTTTGGCGTATCACGACCCACCATCCGCGAAGCCCTGAAGATCCTCGCGGCCCAGAACCTGATCCGCTCAAAGCGCGGCCCCACCGGCGGCACCTTTATCAACTGCCCCAGCGTCAAGGACCTGAGTGAATCCCTTACCTGCGCGACCACCCTGCTGGTCGGCATGGACGCTTTCAATATGGACGAGGTGCTACAGGCGCGCGAGCTGCTGGAAAGCCAGTGCTGTCGACTGGCAGCGCTCAACCGCACCGAGGAACAGCTGGCCCGCATGCGACAGCAGCTGGAAATCCAGCGGGACAGCAACCTCAGTGCCGAGGACTTTTGCGCCTCCGATGTGGCGCTGCACCGCACCCTGGTCGATGCAAGCGGTAACCGCCTGCTCGGCTTCGTGATGTATTCAGTCATCGAGGCGCTGCAGCCGGTCACGAACATGGTGGCGCATCGCTTTCGCGACCGGACCCATGTAAGCCGGCAGCACCAGCGCCTGATTGATGCGCTCGAAAGCCGTGATGCCGATGCCGCCTGTGCCATTGTCACCGAGCAACTCAATGACCTGCGTCAGCATCTCGGCACTGACAGCATGACCCCGGCCGGCAACAGCCACTGAAGCTTGCATCCACCGCCATGCTGCCGGTAGGCTTGGGCCAGCGATTGTTTTATCCTACGATTTCGGTTCAAATTCCAGGTGAGGATTGACTGTGGAAGAAAACAGTATATGGATCATTGGCGCCGTCGCGCTGGCGGCAGGCGGCCTGATCGGTTATCTGCTGGGACGCTCGGGCTCTGATGCAAATCAGCGCCAGACTCTGAGCGATCAACTTGATGAAACCAAAGCGGAACTGACGACCTACAAGCAGGACGTCACCGAGCACTTTGAGAAAACCGCTGAACTGGTTAATCAGCTCACCAACACCTACAGGGAAGTGCACCAGCACCTGGCCAGCGGCGCCCAGTCACTCTGTGACAGCGACACCGCGAGCCTCGCGCTGAAAGAAAGCGCGCAAGCCAGGCTAACAGCCGCACCGGAAGCGTCGGACGCCCCTATTCCAGTCGTCACCGATGTTGTTCCTAACGAGGAAGCGGAAAAGATTCCTGAACCGCCAAGGGACTACGCCGCCAAGTCAGGCAACGAGAAAGGCATGCTGTCTGAGGCCTACGGCCTTGATGTCGAGGTTGACGACAACGGAGAGGAGCCAGTGACCAACCCGGCTGACCTCGCCGCGCTGAAAGAGAAAGAAAAGGCTAAGGCACAAGAGAAAGAAAAGGCTAAGGCACAAGAGAAAGAAAAAGTGCAGGCCAAACCGGCCAGTACCGACGCCTGAACCGCTGCGCGGCACCTACGGCAATCGTAGCGCCGCGCCTATACTGCAAAGATGCCGCACACAACACCGGCAGGGGAATGGCTGTTCGGCCGACGAGTGTCAAACCGGATTGTCGATATCGGCAAAGCGCCACTGCAAACCAAAATGCTGCGCCAGATGCTCCCCCAGCGACTGCACGCCGTAACGTTCTGTTGCGTGATGTCCGGCGGCGATGTAATGCACGCCATGCTCCCGCGCACTGTGTACCGTAGGCTCCGAAATTTCCCCTGAAAGATAGGCATCGAGCCCCAGTTCGGCGGCCTGCTCGATATACCCCTGGGCAGCGCCGGTGCACCAGCCAATCCGCTCGACCGGCTGCTCCCCCCCCTTGATACACAGCGGCTCCCGGCCCAATACAGCCTCGATGCGGGCGGCAAACTCGGTGAGCGTCAGCGGGGTATCCAGCCGCCCGGCCAACCCGACCGCACGCGGATTGCCAGGCTCCAGTGAGCCTTCGATCGCCAGACCCAGTCGTGCTGCCAGTTGCACGTTATTGCCATAAACCGGGTGCACATCCAGCGGCAGATGGTAAGCCAGCAGACTGATATCATGTTTTAGCAAGGTCGCAAGTCGGCGCTTTTTGACACCGCGAATACGGCTGTCCTCGCCTTTCCAGAAATAGCCATGGTGTACCAGTACCAGGTCAGCCTGCCAGGCGACAGCCTCATCCAGCAGGGCCTGACTGGCCGTGACACCACAGAGGATGCGTTTTACCTGGGAACGCCCTTCCACCTGAAGCCCATTGGGGCAGTAATCGGAAATGCTGTTGCTTTGCAGCAACGTATCGCAGTAACGCACCAGCTCATTCAGTTCGATAGACATACACTTATGATTCCATATTTCACAACAGCCAAGCTCTAGCCGTATAATTGCATGATTTCATAGCACAATCACCCGAGCTGCCCATGCGAAAGACTTCCTATCTGATCTGGCCAATCATTACCGGCATACTGGCGGCGGTAGTGATCCTGCAGCTCTTTCCCGACTTGCTCAGCCCGCCGGTAACGACCGTCGAAATCCGTGAAGCCCAGCCCCCCAAGGCAGAATCCGCCGGTCCAGGCAATGGCCCGGTGTCCTATGCCGACGCCGTTGCCACGGCGGCACCGGCCGTCGTTAACATCTACACCCGCACCCTGGTAAAGCCCCAGGAGAATGCACTGAGCGCCGACCCCTTCTTTCGCAACTTTTTTGGTTCAGGCAACCAGCCGCAGCGTGACCGGATCGAATCCAGCCTCGGCTCCGGTGTCATTCTCAGCGCCCAGGGTTTTATCGTCACCAATAATCATGTCATCGCCAATGCCGACAGCGTGCTGGTTGCCCTGCGCGACGGGCGCGAAGCCCCGGCACAGGTTATCGGCACAGATCCGGAAACGGACCTTGCCGTCCTTAAAATACAGCTGCCCGACCTGCCCAGCATCTCCCTCACCTCTTCTGAGGCCAAACGCATCGGCGATGTAGTCCTCGCCATAGGCAACCCCTACGGCGTCGGCCAAACGGTCACCATGGGCATTATCAGCGCAACCGGGCGCAACAGCCTGGGACTCAATACCTACGAAGACTTCATTCAGACCGATGCAGCCATCAATCCAGGCAACTCCGGCGGTGCCCTGATCGACGCCTACGGTAACCTGATCGGCATAAACTCGGCCATCTTTTCCAAGTCCGGGGGTTCCCAGGGCATCGGCTTCGCCATTCCTTCCAACCTGGCACGCCAGGTCATGCAGGACCTGATCGAGCACCAGCGGGTTATTCGGGGCTGGATAGGGGTAGAGGTTCAGGAGCTGACGCCGCGCCTGGCCGAAAGCTTTGGCCTCGACAACGCCCAGGGGCTGGTCATCGCCGGTATCTTTCGCAATGGCCCTGCCCACATGGCTGGCCTGCAGCCAGGCGATATCATGACGGCGATTAACCAAGACCCGATCAGCGACAGTCGTACAGCCATGAACCGCATAGCAACGTTCAAGCCCGGCCAATCGACCAGCATCGACATTCTGCGCAACGGCACACCAATGCAGCTTGAGGTGCAGATAGGAGAGCGTCCGCAGGAAGGCGAACGTTAAGACAGGAAGGAATAAAAACGGCTGTCAGCACCCGCGGTGCTGCAGCCGTGTTGAGTATCAGTCTGGCTTGATACGGTATTCAGCTGAGCGGGCATGGGCCGTAAGACCTTCACCACGCGCCAGAATGGACGCGACTTCACCCATCTTCGACGCACCGTCGGCGGAGAATTGAATCAGCGACGAGCGCTTCTGAAAATCATACACACCCAGCGGTGACGAAAAACGCGCTGTACCGGATGTCGGCAGTACGTGGTTCGGACCGGCGCAGTAATCGCCCAGTGCCTCTGCCGTGTAATGCCCCATGAAAATGGCACCGGCATGACGGATGTCAGGTACCAGCGCCTCGGGATTATCCACCGCCAGCTCCAGATGCTCCGGCGCGATACGGTTGGCCACGTCGACGGCCTGTGCCATATCTTCCACACGGATCAGTGCCGCACGGTTACGCAGCGAGGCTTCAATAATCTCGCGCCTTTCCATGGTGGGCAGCAGGCGCAATATGCTCTGCTCGACCCGATCCAGATAATCGGCATTCGGGCTCACCAGGATCGACTGCGCGTCTTCGTCATGCTCGGCCTGAGAAAACAGGTCCATGGCAATCCAGTCCGGATCGGTGCTGCCATCACAGAGCACCAGGATCTCGGAAGGCCCGGCAATCATGTCGATACCGACAACACCAAAGACCGCACGCTTGGCCGTCGCGACAAAAATGTTGCCAGGGCCCACGATCTTGTCGACTCGCGGTACCGTTTCTGTGCCATAGGCCAGCGCCGCCACGGCCTGGGCGCCGCCGATGCAGAACACCCGGTCAACCCCGGCCAGGGCCGCCGCTGCCAGCACCAGCTCGTTCAGTTCACCACCCGGAGTCGGCACGACCATGATGATCTCGCCGACACCGGCCACCTTGGCCGGCAAGGCATTCATCAGTACCGACGACGGATAGGACGCCTTGCCACCGGGCACATAAATGCCCACCCGGTCCATAGGCGTGACTTTCTGGCCCAGCATGGTGCCATCGGCTTCGGTGTAGCTCCAGGAGTCGCTTTTCTGGCGCTCGTGGTATTCGCGTACACGTGTCGCCGCCTCTTCCAGTGCGCTGCGCTGTGCCTTGGGCAGCTGTTCCAGCGCCTGCTCCAGACGTTCACGGCTCAGCTCCAGCTCAGCCATGGTGCTGACATCCAGACGGTCGAAGCGCTTGCTGTACTCCACTACCGCGGCATCACCCTCGCGGCGTACGCGCGCAAGAATTTCATCCACGATCGCGTTAACGCCGGCATCGGACACCGACTCCCAGGCCAGTAACTGCTGCAGGGAGGCATCGAAGTCCGCTGCGGTGGCATCCAGGCGCTGAATATTCAGTTCTGACATTGCTTAACCTCCGCGCCGCGCCGCAACGGCCTGGGCCATGCTGTCGACGATCGGCTGTATCAGGTCGTATTTCATTTTCATCGAGGCCTGGCCAACCACCAGTCGCGAGCTGATAGGGGCGATCAGCTCCAGCGGCTCGAGACCGTTTGCCCGTAGCGTATTGCCGGTATCGACGATGTCCACAATCTGATCGGCCAGCCCCATGATCGGCGCCAGTTCCATGGCGCCATAGAGCTTGATGATATCGACCTGCAGCCCCTGGCGCGCGAAGTACTCGCGGGTCAGGTTAACGAACTTGGTGGCAATGCGCAGGCGGCCCTTCACCGGAGCCGCCTTGACCAGGCCCGCCGTCATCAGCTTGCAAACGGCGATCTCCAGATCCAGCGGCTCGTAAAGCCCTTCGCCGCCGTGTTCCAGCAGTACATCCTTACCGGAGATACCCATGTCCGCACCACCATACTCAACGTAGGTCGGCACGTCCGTGGCGCGAATAACCACCAGCTTTACATGATCCTGGTTGGTATCGAAAATCAGCTTGCGGCTGCTGAAAATATCCTCAGCCGGCACGATGCCCGCCGCCTCCAGCAGAGGCAGGGTTTCCTTCAGAATGCGCCCCTTGGAAAGCGCAATGGTCAACGGTTGTGTCATTGGTCTGTGGTGCCCCCTGTCAACCCGGCATGCGAACGATGTGTGCACCGAGCAGCCGCATCTTTTCTTCGATGTGCTCGTAGCCACGGTCGATGTGATAGATGCGATCGATCAGCGTGTCGCCAGTCGCCGTCAGCGCGGCAATGACCAGGCTGGCCGAGGCCCGCAGGTCTGTTGCCATCACCGGTGCGGCCTGCAGTTTCTCGACGCCCTCGATCGTCGCATGGTGTCCGTCGATGGTGATCTGGGCGCCCATGCGCATCATTTCCTGCATGTGCATGAAACGGTTTTCAAATACGGTTTCGCGAATCTGGCTAACACCCTGTGACACGACGTTCATGGCGGCAAACTGTGCCTGCATGTCGGTCGGAAAGGCCGGATACGGCGCCGTGGTAATGCTCACGGCCTTGGGCCGGCGGCCTTTCATGTCCAGTTCGATCCAGTCGTCGCCGGTGGTGATTTCGGCCCCGGCTTCGGTGAGCTTCTGCAACACGGCATCCAGAATATCCGGCCGCGTATTGGTGCAGCGCACTCGGCCCCCCGTCGCGGCTGCCGCCACCAGGAAGGTACCGGTTTCAATGCGATCCGGCAGTACCGAATAATGGCCACCCGCCAGCGACTCTACGCCCTGCACACGAATGGTATCGGTGCCGTGACCGCTGATTTTTGCCCCCATGGCGATCAGGCAGTTGGCCAGATCCACCACTTCGGGTTCACGGGCGGCGTTTTCAAGCACGGTTTCGCCATCGGCCAGTACTGCCGCCATGAGGATATTCTCGGTGCCGGTCACCGTGACCATGTCAAAGAATACCCGCGCGCCCTTCAGGCGCCCGTTGCTGCGTGCATGGATATAGCCTTCCTCCACCAGCACTTCGGCACCCATGGCCTGCAGGCCTCGAATGTGCTGATCCACCGGCCGGCTGCCAATGGCACAACCGCCCGGCAGGGATACCTGAGCCTCGCCAAAATGCGCCAGCAAAGGACCCAGCACCAGGATCGAGGCGCGCATGGTTTTCACCAGGTCGTAGGGGGCGTGATACTCGCGAATCGTGCGCGCATCAATCTGTACATTCAGGTTTTCATCGGCCACCACCTCAACGCCCATGCGACGCAACAACTCAAGCATCGTGGTGACGTCATTCAGGTGAGGCAGATTGCTGATATGAACCGGCCCGTCGGCCAGCAAAGCTGAAGCCAGAATCGGCAGGGCAGCGTTTTTTGCACCCGAAATGCTGACCTCACCGTTAAGGGTGACGCCGCCTTCAATCTTGAACTTTTCCATCAGGGATCCTGTCGTTAAACGCGGCTTAGGATTGCAGCGCTTGCCACTGTTCCGGAGTGTAGGTCTTGATGGTCAGCGCATGAATGGCGCCACTGGCGATATGCTGCTGCAGGCACTGGTATACAAGCTGCTGCTTTTTGACCGGTGTCAGGCCGGCAAACAGGTCACCCACCACGGTCACCTGGAAGTCACAACCCTCACCAGCGGGATAAACACTGCAGCCCTCAAGCTGAGATTCAATAATCTGCTTTACTTCTTGCGCTTGCATACCGCTCTCCAACACTCATTCTTCAAATCAAAACAAGGCGCAGAATAATAGCCGAATGAGAGCCAAAACGCGACGCCGGGCAAGGAGGCTGGCCCAAGCCTCTTAAACAACAGTCACTGTACGTTATTCGCTGAACAGGTGACTCAGGCCGACAAGACGGGCAATTGACAGCAAATCATCAGGCACATTGCGGGCCTGCAGGCTGACATTGTGCTCCTGCGCTTCGCGCAGGCAGCACAGCCAGAGCGACAACGCGGCGCTGTCGACGCTGGCAACGGCAGCAAAATCGACCACACAGAGCGACTCACCCGTCGCTATCAATCGCTCGAGGCGCTCGCGCACCGCCGATACCGTGGAGAAACGCAGGTCACCGCTCAGCGCCACCTCATCGGCAGCGCGCACTTCGACAGAGGCCTGCATCAGCTACCCTCGGATTTGGTCACCTGATTGCCTGCCTGACTGTCAACCTGACCCTCCCAGCTATCAATTACCCGCTGGATATTACCGTTATTGCGCTCGGCCAGGTCGGCAAACTGATTGGTAAACGTCAGACGCAGGTTGATGCCGTCAAGGATCACGTTGACCAGCTGCCAGGTACCGTCGCGTTCCAGCATGTAATTGACCAGGCTGTACTTGGTGCCGGCACCGGAGTAAACATCCAGCGTGACAACCTGCTTGTCCGGCTCGGGGCTCTCGGGACCTTGCGCGGCAACCTCAACACGGTTGATTTCAAACCCGGCCAGCGCCTTGGTGTAGGTCTTGACCATTGTGTGCTTGAAAACTGCCGCAAAGTGGGCCCGTTCGGCATCATTCGCGCGACGATAGAACTTGCCCATCACGCGCTGCGAGATGTAGTTAAAATCAATCACCCCGTCCAGACGCTTCTCAACCCGCCCCATGGCAGCACTGAGCGACGCCTCGTCATTGATATCCACGCCCTCTTCCAGCAGCGCCACCATATCATTGGTCACTTTCTCAACCACATCACTGGCCGCTTCCCAGCTGGCCTGCGCCGGCAATGCCGACAGCAGCAGCGAACACATCAACGCAACGCTTGTTAGCAATCGTTTCATGACAGACCTCACTCACTAACCTTGTTGAAAAGAAACTTGCTTACCAGGTTTTCCAGCACCAGCGCCGACTGGGTATTTTCAAGCGCATCGCCGTCTTCGAGCATTTCCTCATCGGCGCCGGGCGTAATGCCGATATACTGTTCGCCCAAAAGACCCGCGGTAAGAATCTGTGCCGAGCTGTCACGACTCAGATAGTCCACCGAATCGTTGATATCCATCTCCACCACCGCCATCAGCAGACGATCGTCAATCGTAATTGACCGTACCTGACCAATCTGGACACCAGACAGCGTTACCTTTGCCCTGGGCGCAAGCCCACCAATGTTTTCAAACCGTGCCAACACGCGATAGCTGCTCCCGCTATCAGACATTTTCAGACCGCTGACATTCAGTGCCAGCAGAATCAATGCCAGGATCCCTGTCAGCATGAAGCCGCCGACACTGATCTCAACCACCCTCGTACGCATTTTACAGATCTCCAAACATCAAAGCGGTGAGAATAAAGTCCAGCCCCAGCACCCATAACGACGCATACACCACGGTACGCGTTGTCGCCTGACTGATCCCCTCGGAGGTCGGCACGCAGTCATAACCCTGGTATACCGCAACCCAGGTCACCACGAAACCAAACGACACCGCCTTGATCAGGCCGTTAAGGACATCATCATAGAAGTCCACGGAATGCTGCATATTGGCCCAGAAAGAACCCTCATAGATTCCCAGCCAGTCAATGCTGACCAGGGCTCCGCCCCAGACACCAACCGTTGAGAAAATGGCTGCCAGGATTGGCAGACAGATAAACCCGGCCCAGAAACGCGGTGCAATAATGCGCCGATAGGGATCAACCCCAATCATCTCCATGCTGGACAATTGCTCGGTGGCCTTCATCAGGCCAATTTCAGCGGTCAGCGCGGAGCCGGCTCGACCGGCAAACAGCAGGGCCGTTACCACGGGCCCAAGCTCACGCACCAGGCTCAGCGCCACCATCTGACCAACGGCCTGCTCGGAGCCATAGCTGACCAGGATGGTGTAGCCCTGCAGGCCCAGCACCATGCCGATAAAGGTGCCCGACACCAGAATGATAACCAGCGACAGCACACCCACGAAGTAGATCTGCTTCAGCAACAGCGGAAACATCAGCATCGGCTGGGGCCGCGCGATAAGTGCATGCGCCAGCAACGACCCGGAGCGGCCAAGGGCAGACAACCCTTCCAGCCCGATATGGCCCAGCGCCTGAAGGCGATCCAGCATCCTTTACAACCCTTTCATCAGTTCGGTCTGATAGTCATCAGCCGGAAAATGGAACGCGACTGGGCCATCAGGCAGCCCGTGCATAAACTGCTTCACCTGTTCCGACTCGTCGGCCCTGAGTTCGGCCGGGGTGCCGCGGGCAATCACCGAACCACCCGATACGAGGTAGATGTAATCAGCTATACCAAGGGTTTCCTGAATGTCATGTGAAACAATAATGCTGGTGTGCCCCAGTGCCTGGTTCAGGCGGCGAATCAGATTGACCAGCACCCCCATGGCAATGGGATCCTGCCCGGTAAAAGGCTCGTCATACATGACAATATGGGGATCCAGCACGATGGCACGCGCCAGCGCCACGCGCCGCGACATGCCGCCGGACAGTTCACTCGGCATGAGGTGCCGTGCACCGCGCAGCCCAACGGCCTGCAACTTCATGAGCACCACATCCCGGATCATGTCCTGCGGCAAGTCGGTATGCACCCGCAGCGGAAATGCGACGTTCTCGAAGACGGACATGTCGGTGAACAGCGCCCCGCTCTGGAACAGCATGCCCATGCGGGCGCGCACTTCAAACAGATCCGAGCGCGACAGAGTGGGTATATTGCTCCCCTCAACCTCAATGCGCCCGGTGTCAGGCAGCAGCTGACCGCCAATCAGCTTGAGAAGAGTGGTTTTACCGGTGCCCGAGGGTCCCATGATCGCAGTTATCTTGCCGCGCGGTATCTGCATGTTCAGATCGCGGAAGATGGTGCGGTCGCCACGGGAAAAGCTCAAGTCACTGATATTGATTATGAAATCTTCGATGTTTTCCATATATGAAGCAGCAGGTCGACCATGAGCCCGCTGTAGTCTTCGCCTTGGCAGATTAAAAGGCTGAAATATATCATTGCAGCGCACAAACCGGAAATCTTAGTTGGCGCCGGGCATTCACGGCAGCTGAATTCCGGCACCAAGTTTGCACCGACTTCCCATTCTGTTCTAATAGTCTCCCTGCGCGGCCCGCGACCCGCATATGCAGTGCCGCCGAGGCGGCACAGCAGCGTCGCCAACGACGGTCAATAGCAGTTCACTGTGCCGAAAATCCGGTGCTGCTGTACACTGTGCGTACTTAAATAGCCATGATCTCTTAATAACCCTCAAGGCCGAATTTAGATGAGCGAAACCTTCGACTATCTCAGCACCGCACGCCGCACCATCGAACTGGAGCGTGATGCTGTATCCGACCTTCTTAACCACCTGAACGGCGACTTTACCCGCGCGTGTGACCTGCTGATGTCCTGCGAGGGGCGCGTTATCGTCACCGGCATGGGCAAGTCCGGCCATATTGGCAACAAGATCGCAGCGACACTCGCCAGCACCGGCACGCCGGCCTTTTTTGTCCACCCCGGTGAAGCCAGCCACGGCGACATGGGGATGATTACGTCCAAGGACGTGGTCATTGCCCTGTCCAACTCGGGCGAAACCTCTGAAGTCGTCACCATCCTGCCACTGATCAAGCGCATGAATGCACCGCTGATCAGCATTACGGCCAATCCCAATTCCACCATGGCCCAGGCCTCAGATGCCAGCCTGCACATCGGTGTCGAGCGTGAAGCGTGCCCGCTGGGCCTGGCCCCCACGTCCAGCACCACGGCGCAACTGGTCATGGGCGATGCGCTGGCCATCGCCCTGCTGGAAGCCCGCGGCTTCAGCGCCGAGGATTTTGCATTTTCCCATCCGGGCGGAAGCCTGGGCCGCCGCCTGCTGCTCAAGGTTAGCGACCTGATGCATACCGGCGCCGATATCCCCTGCGTCAGTAGCGATACATCCATTAACCAGGCGCTGCTGGAAGTGACCCGCAAGCGCCTGGGCATGACCGCCGTGACCGACAGCGAAGGACGCCTGTGCGGCCTGTTTACCGACGGTGACCTGCGCCGTACGCTGGACCGGGACCTCGACCTGAAGAACACCGCCATCAGCGAGGTCATGACGCCGGACTGCACCACCGTCCCTGCCGGCATCCTCGCCGCCGAGGCCCTGCAGATCATGCAGTCGCAGCAGATTAATGCGTTGCTGGTGGTGGATGACAACCGCCGTCCCGTAGGGGCCCTGAACATGCACGACATGCTCAAAGCTGGAGTTATCTGATGAGTTTTTTCAACACATCCGCACCGCTTTCCGCCGAACTGGTTGAACGCCTGCGCAAGGTAACCCTGGCCGTATTTGACGTTGACGGTGTCCTGACTGATGGCCACCTCAACTTTCTTCCCGACGGCACCGAAGTAAAGAGCTTCAATACGCTCGACGGCCTGGGCATCAAGCTGCTGCAGCAAGCCGGCATCGAAACAGCCATCATTACCGGAAGATGCTCCCCACAGGTGGAATTGCGTGCCAAGGCGCTGGGCATTACCTACCTGATCCAGGGCCGCGAAGACAAACTGGTCGCCCTCAAGGAAGTCTGGGCCCAGTCGGAACACGGCAGTGACACCACGGCTTACATCGGCGATGACTGGCCGGATCTCGGCGCCATCCGCGCCGTCGCCTTTGGCGCCACGGTGCCCAACGGCCACCCGCTGATGCTCGAATATGCTCACTGGTGCACCCAGAGGGCTGGCGGCGCCGGCGCCGGACGCGAATTCTGCGAACAGATACTCAGTGCCCGAGGACAACTCGAGTCACTTCTCGGCGAGTACCTGTAAACCATGCTGAGCAGCCGGACGCGCCTGATCCTTGCCACTGCCCTGCTGGCGCCGATACTGTTGTACTGGGGCGCCGACCGGGCGCCGACGGAAACAGCGGCGCCTGAACTGGCCCCCGGTCGTGCAGATACTGACTATTATCTGCGCGACGCCACCATTCGTCAGTTTGATAGCCAGGGGCAACTGCATCAGGAGCTGCGCTCCCCGCAGCTGGAGCACTACCCGAGCCACGGCGAACTCAAGGCCCTGACCCCGGATATTGTTTTATTTCGCAACGAGTCCCGGGACGAGGTTCTGATCAGCGCCGAGCACGGCCGAATGCAGGACAGCAGCGAGCAGGTCACGCTCAGCGGCAGCGTCAGCGTACTGAGCAGCTCCGCCAACAGCACACCGCTGCGACTGGAGGCCCAGACGCTAACCCTGACGCCGTCGCAGCAACTGATTGAAACCGACACTGCCGTCACGCTGTTCAGCCAGGATGGGGAAACCCGGGCCAACGGCATGAAGGCCAACCTGAACACCCGCCAAGTCGAGCTAATGTCCGATGTCGAGGGACGCTATGAAACCAAATAACACCCGCCTCTGGCTGGCAGCCCTGCTGGCACTGAGTATTTCCGGCACCAGCCTGGCCCTGCCGACGGATCGCAACCAGCCGATCCACATCAGCGCCGACACGGCCACCATCGATGACAACACCGGCATCACGACTTATTCCGGCAATGTCGAAATCGCCCAGGGCACGCTTAAAATCAACGCCCGCAACGTCGACCTGCACCGCAATGCCTCCGGAGTCAGCCGCATTCTGGCCACAGGTAACGTCAAATTCCAGCAGCAGGCGGCCAGCGACAAGCCGCTCACCAATGCCTATGGCGAACGTATGGACTACCAGGTCAACCGCCAGGAAATAACCATCACCGGCAATGCCCGGGTGGTGCAGCAAAAAGACACCTTCACCGGGCAGAAGATCGTTTACAACCTGGAAAAGTCACTGGTTAATGCCTTTAGCGGCGACGATGGCCAGGGCCGCGTGCAGATGGTCATACAGCCCAAAGGGGCTGATCAATGACCAGCACACTGGAAGCGCGCCAACTGGCAAAGAGCTACAAGGGACGCGAAGTCGTGCGGGACGTTTCACTGCACCTGAAAAGCGGTCAGATCACGGGCCTGCTGGGCCCCAATGGCGCCGGCAAGACCACCTGCTTTTACATGATCGTCGGCCTGGTCAATGCCGATCATGGCCAGGTCCTGCTCAACGACACCGACATCACCGCGCTGCCGATGCACGGCCGCGCACGCCAGGGGCTCGGCTACCTGCCCCAGGAAGCGTCGATATTTCGCAAGCTCAGCGTACGCGACAACCTGATGGCCATTCTTGAAACCCGCCGCGACCTGGATCGTGCCGGCCGCGAGCGGCGGCTAGAGCAGCTGCTGGAAGAATTCCACATCGTGCATATTCGCAACAGCCTCGGCATGGCCCTGTCCGGCGGGGAGCGCCGCCGTGTTGAAATCGCCCGCTGCCTCGCTACCGAGCCGACCTTTATTCTGCTCGACGAACCCTTTGCCGGCGTGGATCCGATTTCGGTCAACGATATCAAGAACACCATCCGGCACCTGCAGACCAAGGGCATCGGCATACTGATCACCGACCACAACGTGCGCGAAACCCTGGATATCTGCGAGCGCGCCTATATAGTCAGCGAAGGCGGCATTCTGGCCGAGGGTACACCCGCGGACATTATCGCCAATGAGCAGGTCAAGGCCGCGTACCTGGGTGAACAATTCAGACTTTAGCCCGGCATACCCGGCAAAGGATCGGCGCAGGCCTTGTGACCGGCACGGATTAACCAAGGTATTTGCACCCGAGCAGACTTTCAGTGGCCCGTTAGACAGATAGACGACGCACGCAGGTCACGGTTAGGCATATAATGCACAGCAACTCGACCCACTCTCACAGATAACGCAGTATTTCTATGAAGCAAGGGCTCCATCTAAAAATTGGTCAGCACCTGACCATGACGCCGCAGCTGCAGCAGGCCATACGCCTGCTTCAGCTGTCGACACTCGACCTTCAACAGGAAATCCAGGAAGCGCTCGAAAACAACCCCATGCTCGAATCCTCGGACGATGAGCACGACGAAGCGCCGGATGCCGACTACAACGAGCACCAGAATTCCGAAGCCCCGCAAAAAACCAGCGAGGCCGAGCGCGAACGCAACAATGCGGAAAGCGCTGACGACAGCCCCCAGGCCGAAGACAAGTGGAATGATGACATCCCGGAAGAGCTCGGCACCGACAGCTCGTGGGACGATACCTTCCAGAGCAACCAGCCCAGCGGCCCTGCCCGCGATGACGACGGCACCATGGAGTCCAACGACACCGCCGAGGAAACGCTGCAGGATCATCTGGAATGGCAGCTCAACCTGACACCCATGAGCGACATTGATCGCCTTATTGCGACAGGCATTGTCGACGGTATCGATTCCAATGGTTATCTGCGCATCTCACTGGATGAATTGCTGGAACACTTCAAACAAGAGAACCCAGCAGACTTCGAAGACATTGAACCCGAAGATATCGAAGCCGTATTGCACCGCATCCAGCAATTTGACCCGGCCGGCGTCGGCGGACGGGACCTGGGCGAATGCCTTGCCATTCAGCTGCGCCAGATGCCGGACTCGACCCCGTGGCGCAAGGAAGCCATTCGCGTCGTCAGCGAGTTCATCCAGCTGCTGGGCAGCCGAGACTACAAACAGCTGCTCCGGCGCACACGCCTCAAGGAACAGCAGTTACAGGAAGTTATCCTGCTGATTCAGAGCCTGAACCCCCAGCCCGGCGCCAGCATCACGGCAAGCACCGCAGAATATGTCATACCCGATGTCGTGGTCAGCAAGGTCAAGGGATTCTGGACCGTCACGCTCAACCCGGACACGGCACCGCGCCTGCGCATCAACACCCAGTATTCGGACCTGATCCGGCGCGCCGACAACAGCTCTGACAATACCTACCTGAAAAACCACCTGCAGGAAGCCCGCTGGTTTATCAAGAGCCTGCAAAGCCGCAACGAAACCCTGCTCAAGGTATCGCGGGAAATCGTCGCGCGCCAGGAAGGCTTCCTGGAACAGGGCGAAGAAGCCATGCAGCCGCTGGTATTGCACGACATTGCCGAAGCTGTCGAGATGCATGAATCGACCATCTCCCGTGTCACAACGCAAAAGTACATGCATACCCCAAGGGGCATCTTCGAACTGAAGTACTTTTTCTCGAGCCACGTTGGCACCAACGACGGTGGCGCAGCCTCATCTACGGCCATCCGCGCCCTGATAAAGCGCCTGGTGGCGGCCGAAAGCAGCACCAAACCACTGAGTGACAGCAAGATCGCCCAGCTGCTGGATGAGCAGGGATTCAAGGTCGCCCGGCGCACAGTGGCGAAATACCGTGAAGCAATGAACATTGCACCTTCTAATGAGCGCAAGCGTCTGGTTTAATTGAGATGCAAACAAGGCGATCTTTCGCCGCTGTTGACTAGGAGATAACTATGCAGATCAACATCACAGGACATCACGTCGAACTCACCGATGCACTGCACGAGTATGTACACAGCAAATTCGGTAAACTTGAGCGGCATTTCGACAACATCACCAATGTCCAGGTTACCCTGAGTGTAGAAAAACTGCGCCAACAGGCAGAAGCCGATGTCCACCTTGCAGGAGGCAAGTTGTTTGCGACTCACGAACACGAAGACATGTATGCCGCCATCGATGGCCTGACCGACAAGCTTGATCGTCAGATTATCAAGCACAAAGAAAAAACCAAAAACCACAAATAACGGTAAACGAATACGCCCATGTATCTGCATGAACTGCTGACCCCCGCCCTTACATTCTGCAACCTGGATGGGGGCAGCAAAAAACGCGTACTGGAAACGGCCAGTAAATTGATCGCCGAACAGGTACAAGGGCTGGCCGCTGAAGAAATCTTCAGCGGCCTGATCGGCCGCGAGCGGCTTGGTAGCACCGGTATCGGCAGCGGCATCGCCATTCCCCACTGCCGGCTCGAAAACGCCACCAAGGCCAGCGGCATGATGATCAAGCTCGCCGAGCCGATTGATTTTGACGCCATCGACAACCAGCCGGTTGACCTCATTTTCGTACTTCTGGTGCCCTCAGAGGCTACCGATGATCACCTGCAAACCCTGGCCATGCTGGCCGAACTCTTCAGCCGCGCAGAAGTACTGGCGGCACTTCGCGACACCACCTCTGACCAGCAGCTTTTCGACACGACACTGCATCTGGCCTCGCACTGAGCAGCTAAACGCCATGTCCAACTCCCCGGCATTCGCCCCTGCAACATCCACTTTGGTGGCATGGGTATGAAACTGGTTGTCATCAGTGGCCTGTCCGGATCCGGTAAAAGTACCGCGCTGCAGGTACTGGAAGACGTCGGCTTTTACTGTATCGACAACCTTCCCGCCCTGCTGCTGCCCAGCCTGATCGAGCAAATGCTGAAGGACTCGATGCCGCCGGAAAAACTGGCTGTCAGCATCGATGCCCGCAACCTTTTGAGCAACCTGCGACAGTTTCCCAAGCTGCTCAATAATTTGCGCACCCGCTATGCCGAGGTAAACACCGAAGTACTGTATCTGGATGCGTCGGATCCGACGCTGCTCAAGCGCTACAGCGCCACGCGCCGCAAGCATCCCCTCTCCGGCGAGAACACAGGCTTGCAGCAGGCGATTGAAAACGAGCGAGCCCTGCTTGAGCCCATCGCCACCCTGGCGGACCTGCGCATCGATACAACCCGCCTCAAGCTGTATGACCTGCGCGACAGCATCAAGCTGCGCGTATCCCAGCGCACCGAGCAGCAGATCTCACTGCAGTTTGAATCCTTTGGCTTCAAGCACGGGGTACCTCTGGATGTCGATTTCACTTTCGACGTCCGGGTATTGCCCAACCCGTTCTGGATTCCGGAGCTGCGCGGCTTTACCGGCATGGACGACCCCGTCATCGGTTTTCTTGAGCAGTCCCCGGAAGTGGCTGAAATGATCAGCGACATCCGCAACTTTATCGAAAAATGGCTGCCTCACTTCAAGAGCAACAACCGCAGCTATATCACCATTGGCATCGGCTGTACCGGCGGACAGCACCGCTCGGTCTTTATCGCAGAGCAACTCGCTGGCCATTTCCGGCGGTCTGTGGATAATGTGCATGTCCGTCATCGCGAACTGAATTAAACGCCGGACCCATGGATTTATTGATCGAGGATACGCCCCGGCATGATCGAAAAGCACATCACAATTATAAATAAGCTGGGACTTCACGCCCGCGCAGCTGCCAAACTGATCAGCACCACCGGAAAGTTTTCCAGCCAGATCCGCATCAACAAGGACGGGCGCGAAGTCGATGGCAAAAGCATCATGTCCGTCATGATGCTTGCCGCCAGCAAGGGTACCGAATTGCTGATTCGTGCCGAAGGCGAGGACGAACAGGCCGCCATGGACGCCATAACCGCGCTGATTGAAGACTATTTCGGCGAAGGCGAATAAAAAACCCGTTTTTGCCCCCTGCCCAACCCTTGACCCCGCTGATACCCGCTGGCCGATTCCGGTATACTGACCTCCCCGGCGCACCTGCCAAGCCAGAGCCGCCGAACCCGATATCAGGGGCAACCCAATTCAGTTCCCCCTGCCTCAGCAGCCGTTGGTCAGCACAAGGATTTCATGAGCAGTAAAGAGCCACTCTCTCCGATCGAACGACTGAACGCCGCCATGGACAGCGGTGAGCTACGTCAGGTGCGTCATACGCTGAACAACAGCATGCGCCCGGTGGAGATCGCACACCTGCTGGACAAGTCCCCGCCAAAGGAACGCCAGCTGCTCTGGGGACTGGTCAACAAGGATCTGGAAGGCGACGTTCTGCAGCACCTGGGCTATGACGTCCAGGCCGAGATTCTAAGCCGCATGGAAGCCCGGGAAGTCCTCGAGATCACCGAAGGCCTGGATATAGACGACATGGCCGACCTGCTGCAGCAGCTGCCTGAGCGCATCATGCGCGAACTGCTGCAGACCATGGACATCCAGAACCGCACCCGGGTAGAACAGGTCCTGTCCTATGACGAGGACACCGCCGGCGGCCTGATGAACACGGATACCGTGACGATCCGGCCGGACATCACGGTGGAAACGGCGCTGCGTTATATTCGCCGCCACAAGGAAATACCGGAGATGACGGACAGCCTGTTCGTGGTCAGCCGCCGGGACGTCTACATTGGCATTCTGCCCCTGACCAAACTGCTGGTATCAGACCCGGACATCATGGTGCGCGAAATCATGAGCACCGACATCGAGCCCATCGAGGCGACGATGACGGACAGCGAGGTCGCACAGCTGTTTGAGCAGCACGACCTGGTATCAGCTCCGGTGGTAGACGAGGATGGCAAACTGCTCGGGCGTATTACCATCGATGACGTGGTCGATGTCATCCGTGAAGATGCCGACCACTCTCTGATGAGCATGGCGGGCCTGGGAGAAGACGCCGACACCTTCGCACCCCTAATGAGAACGACGCGTAACCGGGCCATCTGGCTGGGCGTCAACCTGCTCACCGCCTTCATTGCCTCGGCGGTCATCGGCATGTTTGAAGAGACCATCGAAAAGGTCGTCGCACTCGCCGTGCTGATGCCCATTGTCGCTTCCATGGGCGGCATCGCCGGCAGCCAGACGCTGACGCTTGTCATTCGCGGCCAGGCACTCGGGCACCTGGAACGCTCCAACGTCGGCTGGCTGCTCAACCGCGAGCTGGCCGCAGGCGCACTGAACGGACTGCTCTGGGCGTCCGTGGTCGCCGCCGTGGCGATCATCTGGTTTCAGGATATCCATATTGGTGGCATTATCGCGGCGGCCATCGTTATCAACCTGATTGCCGGCGCCCTGGCCGGCACACTGTTGCCCATCGGCCTCAAGGCTGCCGGCATAGACCCGGCTCTGGCCGGTAGCGTTCTGCTCACCACCATTACCGACGTCGTTGGCTTCCTCGCCTTCCTCGGACTGGCCACCTATTTTTACAGTTAAAGAACCGAACTATGAATAACGAAGACGATTTCGAAAACATTGACCCCGCCGACCAGGAAGAAGAGTGGGTCAGTAAAAGCCAGATCAAGCGTGAGATGAATGCGCTGCAGGACCTCGGCAAAAAGCTGGTTGCCCTGAACAAGGATCAGCTGGCCAAGGTGCCAATGGACGAGACCCTGCGCGAAGCGATCGACGAGTGCCGCCGATTGAAAAAAGGCGAGGCCATCCGCCGCCAGTTGCAGTACATTGGCCGCCTGATGCGCCAGGCCGACAGCGAAGCCATCAGCCAGACCCTCGACAGTTTCGAGGCCGGCAAACAGGCCCACGACGCCCACTTTCACCGCCTGGAGCGCTGGCGCGATCGCCTGATCAACGGCACGCCGGACGACCTGACCGACTACGTCGCCGCCTTCCCCCACGCCGATATCCAGCACCTGCGCCAACTGATACGCAACGCACAGCGCGAGGCACAGCAACAGAAGCCACCGGCAAGTTCGCGCAAACTGTTCAAATACCTGCGCGAACTGGCAGAAGAGCCGAGCTGACCCCGGAGCCTGCATTGCTCCATACCTGCGTAAACGAAAAAGCCGGAGCTGCGGGCAGCAGTTCCGGCTTTAGTGCAAATGCCCGCTAAAGTGCTTATTCGATAGCCGCCCTGCGCCGATGCTCGCCGACTCGCATGTTCTGGCGTATGCGCTGCAATTCCTGCACGTCGATCTCACTCGCGCACCAGCCTTCACCAAACCCGAGCTGGGCGACAACCTTGCCCCAAGGATCGACGATCATGGAATGGCCCCAGGTCTCGCGGCCATTGCCGTGCAGCCCACCCTGATTAGCCCCCAGCACATAGCACTGGAACTCCACCGCCCGGGCGCGCAACAGCAACTCCCAGTGCGCGGCGCCGGTAACAGCGGTAAAAGCCGAAGGTACGCTAACAAGCTCTGCGCCGGCATCGCGCAAGCGCTGATAATGATCGGCAAAACGCAGGTCATAGCAGATACTCAGCCCAAGGCGCCCACAGGGCGTATCGACCAGCACGATCTGAGTGCCGGGTTCGATATAATCGGATTCGCGATAACACCCCTTCGTATCCGCCACATCGACATCAAACAGATGACGCTTGTCATAGCGCGCCCGCTGCCGACCCTGATCATCAAACACCAGACTGGCTGAACGCACCCGTCCCGCCGCGACTTCGCTGCCATTATCCAGCAGCATCAGCGGCACGGAACCTGCCACCAGCCAGACACCCGCGTCTGCGGCAAGTGCACCCAGGCGCTGCTGCAATTCCCCCCGCCCCTGCCCTTGCGCCAACGTGCGCAGGCCGGACGAGTCAAACAGGGCAAAATTTTCCGGCAACAGCACCAGCTGCGCACCGTCGGCCGCAGCTCCGCGCACCAGGCGCTCCGCCGTCCCCAGGTTGGCCGAAAAATCCGGCCCGGACACCATCTGTACCACTGCGCAACGCGACATTTCCACCTCTCACGTTTTGTGCCGTTCCGCCGCCGCCCCGGGGCCTGCCCAAAGGGCACGCCGGGCAAGCTTACTGCGGCGCCTCTGAACGCATAATCGACACCTCCGGATCATCCCATCCGCCGGACACGCGATAGCGAATCGAGGTGACCTTTTCCAGCTTGTCGCCGATCAGCTTGTCGATCAGAAACACCGCGCCAGCGACCTGGGGAGCTCCCAGCAAAACCGCGGCAAGCGGAATATTGCTGGTGAGCGGCAGAATCACCTCCATTTCCTGCTCGACCGTCTCGGCCTGCAGGTCAAGGCTGCCGGTCATGGTCATGTTGGCCGAAGGGCCTTGCAGCCTTAGCGGCTCAAGCGTTCGTGCCATGCCGCGCTCAAAGGCATAACGTCCCGACAGGCTATCGAAGGCCAGGCCACTTTTTAACAGGTCGGAGAAGTCCAGTTTGAGCCGCCGCGCCAGGCTGTTGAGATTCAGAATACCGAAAATACGCAGGATATTGCTCGCGCCGCCGCTTTCGATGATGCGCCCGTCCTTGAGCCTGAATGCCAGCTCACCCTGCGCGCTGGCCAGTGAAATATCCCAGGGCCGGCTCAACCACCCCAGCTGCAGGTAGGCATCGGTATGTTCGGAACTGAGCGCCCGACCACTGCCCAGGGCCTCGAGCACGGCGCCTATATCGCCCCCGTTAATCTTGAGCGTCAGCTCCGTACTGCTGGCGGGCAATTCGCGCCAACTCCCCTCGCCGAGCACATCCAGGCTGCCGATGCGTCCCTCGATTGCCTCAACAGCCAGCCACTCACCTTGCGGGCGCAGCGAAAACTGCCAGCGTCCGAGATCCCGCGCCCCCAGGCTCAAGCTACTGACGCTGACATCCACCGCAGGGACCCCACCAAGGTCAATCGGCTCAGGCGCACCAACCGTGTCGCGACTTTGCTGCGCTGGCGCAGTGTCGGGCTCAGGCAAGTGCAGCGTATCGATCTGCAGCCGGTAGGGTTGCCCCGGCTGTACAGGCCAGCTCAGGGTGGCATCCAGTGCTGCGGTCTCCAGCGTCAGCTGCCAGGGCGCCGTCGCCAAATGCACCTTGGCCTGGGCGAACTTCATGCCGCGCACATCCAGTTGCCCCACCTGGACGTTCACCGCACGCAGCACCAGGGTGCTGCCGGCCCCTGCTGCGCCGGCTCCCGCCCGGCTTTCGGTACCACTGCCAGAGCCGCCCTCAGCGCCGCCGAGCCAGCCCTGCGCTTGCAGAAACGCCTCCAGCTGGTCGGTATTCACAGACTCGATGCGCCCGTCGACCCAGAGCCCGGCCAGCAACGGCAACTCCGGTCGTGCGCCGCCGAACATGATGCGGCCGCGTCCCGCCACCGACGGTGCGATACCGAATATTGCCCTGAGTCGCTCATCATAATTCAGCCGCAGCGTCCCCTCATTCAGCCCCAGCACCACGGACAATGCGCGGGGTTCGGTCGCCGGTTTGCCCAAAAACCCGGGCCAGGGCACGGCCACACCGGCCAGGTCACTGGTAATCACCAGCCTGTTACAGTCCTCGGCACCGCTGCACAAATCCAGCCGGGCGTTATAGCCGGTCCTGCCCGTGAGATCTCGCAGAATATCCAGCTCGCTCCAGTCTGCCAGCTGCGCCATGGGCAGTTCACCGGCAAGACTGATCCGGGTACGCCAGGGTACCGTGCCCGGCGTGCTGATCTGAGCCCGCACCGGCTGACCCAGCATCTTGCCATCCAGCCGTTCACTGCGCAGCCCTTTTGCCGTGCTGTAATGCAGATCACCGCGCAGATCAGAAAATGCCAGTCGCAGTGATTCGGACGCCAGCGTGCCGCTGGCCAGGCGCGTTGCAACGGCAACACTGGGCTGACGCTTGCCGTCGAGCGGAATCGCCAGCCGCAGCGCACTCTGTACCTTGCCGCTCAGTGTCCACTGCGCCAGCTCATCACCGACAAGCGGGCGCAACGGGGATTCCATCAGCAGACGATGAATATCGCCGGCATCGCCGCTGAGCTGCCCGTCGATCTGCAGAGGTGCATCCGGCCCCTGCAGATAGACACGCGCATGCTCAACCCGCGAGTCCATCAGCTGACCGTCTTCGACCTCCACCAACAGGGCGCGATCACGCAGCATCACAAAGACCTGGCCATCCTTCACTGCGGGCCAACCCGACTGGTAGGCCATATCAGCCTGTTCCACGTCAAAGAACATCTGCACGGTGGGCGCTACGCGTGCTTCCAGCCTGCGGGTACCTCCATGCAACAGAAACCCGCCCTGGCGTACCCGGCCGGCGCGAATCGCACCGGCCAGCCAGTCGTAAAGGCCGCGCCCCACCGCCTCCGGCGGCACATAGTTGGCCGTTTGCAGCGCGTCACTGTCGGTCATGCCGATCATCAGGGTCAGCTCGGTCTGCTCTTCACTGGCATAGGGCAGTCGCATGCTGAAACGCCCTGCCGCCGATACCGACTCATTGGTCAGATGCAGCAGCTCGCTGCCGATGACAACGGCGTCCGGCTCCAGTGACCAGCGCACGACGCCACCGGCCTGGTCGTAGTGCCAGCCCTTGTCATAGAGATCGGGAAAGAACAGCTCGAAATCGGTGGTGGCCAGGTGAATACGCCCACCGCGCAGGTTCGCCTCCAGTCGGCCGCTGACACCACTGACTCGCGGAGCCCCCCAGGCCGCCTCGCTCGACAGGCGGTCGAGATCGGCCTGGAGCTCAAAAGCGCTCCAGTCATCATTTTCAGGCCAGTTTGCGCGAAAGCGTGTCAGCTGCCCCGTTGGCGCCAAGGGCTGCAATGCGTGCTTCAACCCCTGGGGCAGAAATGGCTGGCGCTGCAGCCAGTGCGCCAACGGTGCCATGTCGATCCCGGAACCGGCAATCTGGCCGGGCTTCAGCTCACCCTTGTTCCACACCGCCTCTAGCAGTATTTGCGGCACCACAAGCCCCGCTCCGGCACTGTTCAGTGCCAGCTGGTTCAGCTGTAACTGATAGCGGTCACCGCTGCGCAGTAACGCAAAGTCTGTAAGGGCGTCAGTAATATCGGGCAGATCGGGCGATGCGGCGGAGAACTCCGCCACCGCGAGGGAACCCTGCAGACGATCCAGCTGACCGTCTGAAATGCGCCCCCAAAACTCGGTGCTGGCGCGCAGCCGGTCGATCTTAAAGGGCAGCAGCTCCAGATTCAGTAGATCAGGGCCCAGGTCATCCAGCGACAGGTAAAAATCATACTGTGCCTGCAACAGGTCTTGGGCAGCACCGCGGGTTTCGATGGCAAAGCGCACGGCCCCCGCATCGCCGGCCGCCGGCAGCAACAGGGTACCGCCCAGCTGATGTTCCTGCAGGCTGTTTTGCAACGTCAGTTGCGGCACGCTGAGCACCCGAGGCACGCCCAGCTCCGGCACGAGGGTAAGCTGTACATCAGAAATGGACACCGCCGGCTGGATCATGGCCAGCCCGAGCATCCGGTTCCAGGCATCGGCCTTGAGGCCGCTCCCGCCTTCGCCCGCTCCGGGACGATGCATCCAGCGCCCGTCCCGCTCGCGCCAGGTCAGCTGCAGCCCGCTCAGCTCTACCTGACGAAACACCGGGACCCTGTTGACCAGGGTCGCCGGCAGGTCTAACTCGACACTGAGATGATGAATCCGGGCGCGCAGTTCGGGTCCCGAGTCCGTGCTGGCAAAAACACGCACCCCGCTCACCGAAAGCACCGGCCAACTGCCGCGCCACTGGGCATGCACAGCTTCAATATCCAGCGGCACGCCGAGCTGCTCACTGAGCATCGCGGTCAACTCTTCTCGATATTCGCTAACCGCAGGCAGGAACTGGCGCAAAAGCGTCACCAGCAGGGCGATGAGCAGCAGCAAGCCGGCGCAGAACCAGCCCAGTCCACCCAGCACCCGCCCCAGCCTGATGTTCATGCCGGGCTCCGGTTAGCGCAACACGACGTCGAACTGCTCAGGGCTGTAGAGCGTTTCGACCTGAAACCGAATGGTTTTGCCAATAAAGGCCTCAAGCTCAGCCAGGTGCTCGGACGCATCATCCAACAGATAGTCCACCACCGACTGGGCACCCAGCACCAGGTAGGAGTCGGTATCGTAGGCGCGGTGCTGGCGCAAAATCTCACGGAAAATTTCGTAGCAAACGGTCTCCGGCGTCTTTATTGTGCCGCGCCCCTCGCACTGGGAACAGGCATCGCACAAAACTTGCTCGAGGCTTTCCCGGGTACGCTTGCGGGTCATCTCCACCAGGCCGAGCTCCGATACACCGGTAACCTTGCACTTGGCATGATCCTTTTCCAGGACACGTTCCAGTGTACGCAGCACCTGGCGCTGATGATCGGGGTCTTCCATATCGATAAAGTCGATGATGATGATGCCGCCGAGGTTACGCAGACGCAGCTGGCGTCCGATGGCCGTGGCCGCCTCGAGGTTGGTCTTGAAGATCGTTTCTTCCAGGTTGCGATGACCGACAAAGGCACCGGTATTGATATCCACCGTGGTCATGGCCTCGGTCTGGTCAAAAATCAGGTAGCCACCGGATTTAAGCTCGACCTTGCGCCCAAGCCCACGCTTGATCTCCTCTTCCACATTGAACAGGTCAAAGATCGGCCGCTCGCCCGGGTAATATTCCAGCTTCTGCTGAATCTCCGGCACCAGCGCCTGCACAAACTCCTGCGCCTTCTGAAAGGTTTCGCGCGAGTCAATACGGATACGCTCAACACCGGCATGCGCCATGTCACGCAGCGCCCGCATGTTCAGCGGCAGGTCTTCGTAGACAATTTCCGGCAGACCGGCACCCTCGATCTTGCACTGAATGGCGCCCCACAACCGGTACAGGAACAGCAGGTCGGCGCGCAATTCGGTTTCGTTGGCACCTTCGGCGACCGTACGCAGAATGAATCCGCCGCGGTTTTCCTCACCCGCCTCTTCGGCCAGAGACTCAATCAGGCTGCGCAGACGGTCACGCTCATCACTGTCCTCGATACGCTGAGAGACACCGATGTGCTCATTGCCGGGCATATACACCAGGTAACGCGACGGAATGGAAAGGTGCGTAGTCAGGCGTGCGCCCTTGGTACCTATCGGGTCCTTGGTGACCTGCACCAGCAGCCCCTGACCTTCACGCAGCACCTGCGCGATGGAGGTAGTACTGCGCTCCTCCGCCGTGGCGGATTGCCCCAGCACTTCCTCAACATGTATGAAGGCGGCACGTTCGAGACCGATATCAACAAACGCCGCCTGCATGCCCGGCAATACGCGGACCACCTTGCCGTTATAAATGTTGCCCACGAGACCGCGGCGCTTGGCCCGCTCGATATAAATTTCCTGGGGTACACCGTTTTCGATCACCGCTACGCGGGTCTCCATCGGCGTAAAGTTGATCAGAATTTCTTCGCCCATCGCTTACCGCCTGCTCCTTCGACTCTCATTTAAGCTGACCGCCAAACCGATCTCCAGATCCGTTTAAATGCACGGCCGGGCCTTTGTGGCCCTTGTCGCGCACAGCCGCTAAAAGCTGCGCGAGCATATTAGTGTTATTCAGCACTGTACCAGAGCGGCACACCAAACTGTGTCAGCAACTGCGCCGTCTCGGCCAGGGGCAACCCCACCACGGACGAGTAACTGCCGCTAATCGAAGTAACAAAAACGGCGCCCAACCCCTGAATGGCGTAGGCACCGGCCTTATCCACGGGCTCACCGCTGGCCCAGTAGCGCCGGCAAAGCGCTTCGTCCAGCACGCGGAACTCCACCTCGGTGGTTACGACCCTTGCTTCGGCCCTCTGCGCATCCACCACCGCCACACCGGTCATGACCTGGTGCCGACGACCCGATAACAGCATCAGCATGCGTATCGCATCGTCTTCGTCACGGGGCTTGCCGAGGATTTCATCGCCGTAGATCACCGCCGTATCGGACCCAAGCGCAGGATATCGTGCTGCACCCTGTTCAAATCCCGCGCGCGCCTTTTCAAGCGCCAGCCGGCGCACGTAACTCTGGGCAGCTTCCCCCGGCAGACGCTGCTCGGGCAGATCCGGCGCGCAGGCCTCAAAGGCCACACCGATCTGAGTCAGCAGTTCACGCCTGCGGGGCGACGCAGAAGCCAGTATCAGGGTTGTCATCGTAAAGTCGAGTTCCTTTGAATGTCGTCCGGTGCGCGGTCATACCGGCCTGCCGTAATCAGGGCGCAGTGCCTACATCGCGAGATACTCACCGCAAATGGCACACAAAAAGGCACGAAAACCGCATCGAAAGCCGATCGGGGCAACACGGCTGCGCAACAGCAGTGCGGCGCCCGGCCCCGTGCGGTCAGGTTACCCGGAAGGTACGCCGAATGCTACGCAGCAGAACAAAGACGCATGGCCATAGCAACGCGCTCACCAGGGAAGGCAGCATGAACATCAGACTGTCGCGAACATTACCGGCAATGGATTGCATCCAGTGGAAGGTCAGCTGATTGATACCCACCAGCACCAGCACCATCAGGGCCTGCTTCCATAACGGAAACATGCGCAAACGCTGATGAATCAGCAATGTCAGAAAGGCAATCAGCGTCAGAGCCAGGGCATTGAGCCCCAGCGCACTGCCCTTGAGCAGATCCAGCGTCAGACCGAGCATCCAGGCCGTGCCGATACTGACCCGGTGCGGCAGCGCCAGCACCCAGTAAATCAGGATCATGGGAACCCACTCCGGGCGCACCCACTCGAACTGGACTGGCAGCGGCAGCTGGCTCAGGGTAAGCCCCACGAGGAAAGTTCCGATAATGATCAGGAACCCGCCCGGACGCACCTCACTCATTAACCACCTCGGCCACCGGGGGCGCAGCCGGCAGCTCACTTGCCCCGCGCACCAGCAACAGGTGACGGCTCTTGTCGAGTCTCGCGGTGGGCTTGGCAGTCACCAGCGAAAAGGGCCGGCCAGGATCGCGCACGACACCGGTAACAACAGCCACCGGGTAGCCACGGGGAAAACGCCCGCCCAGACCCGAGCTGATCAGAAGGTCGCCTTCACGCACATCGGCGGTGTCGGGCACATGCTCAAGTTCGATCTCGTCGTACACACCCTTGCCGAGCGCAATGGCACGCAAGCCGTTACGATTGATCTCCACCGGAATGGCGTGACGGGCATCGGTAATCATCATGACGCGACTGGTATAGTGGCTGGCCTCGACCACCTGGCCGATCACGCCGCCGGCATCCAGCACGGCCTGGCCGATATAGGCACTGTCCTCGGCACCGCGGTTGACGATCACCTGATGCAGGAAGGGGTCGGGATTGACGCCGATCAGCTCCGCCAGCATGACTTCGTCTTCGACCCGAGCCTTGCCATCGAGCAATTCACGCAGACGCAGGTTTTCAGCCGTCAGGGCAGCAATCTGCTGTACCTTGCGCTCCAGCAGCAGAGCCTCGGACTTGAGACGCTCGTTTTCCTTGAGCAGGGTCGTACGATCCACCAGCACGCCGGACAGATCATCCGCCACGCGCCCTGGCACGTCGACGAGCCATTGCAGAGGCGTAACCAGAAGCGAAAGGTAACCGCGCGTATCGCGCATCTTTGACCAGTTGAGATCGGCGATGATGAGCAACAGCGCCATCAGCACCAGCACAACAAAGAGCGCGCGGGGCGAACCGCCCTTGAAGATCAGTTTAATGGGACACCTCGCAGCTGGCGCCACCGTGTCCCGGTCGGGTTGAACAGGCTGGCAGCCTGTCGGACTTGGCCGATCGTAGCGAGGAAAGACCGATTTGCGGCAGTTTTTGAGCTCTCTTGAGGCGAATAGTGGTTCTATTTAACAATAAAGAGTGCATAAAGTGGCCAAACTCGGCTTTTCCGCAGTAGATCAGTGCTAAGTCTGACAGCCTGCCAGACAAACCATCAAACCACTATTCGTAGGAGAGTAACTCAAAGGCACGATTGTCGAGCATTTCCAGCGCCTTGCCACCACCACGGGCCACACAGGTCAGCGGATCCTCGGCAATAATCACGGGCAGGCCAGACTCTTCACTGATCAGTCGGTCGATATTACGCAGCAGCGCACCGCCACCGGTAATCACGATACCGAACTCGGCGATGTCGGCCGCCAGCTCCGGCGGGCACTGCTCAAGGGCGCTTTTAACCGCCTGCACGATCGCCGCCAGCGGCTCCTGCAGGGCTTCGAGAATTTCGTTGCTGTTGAGGGTGAATCGACGCGGAATGCCCTCTGCCAGGTTGCGGCCACGCACGTCAATCTCAAGCACCTCGGAGGTGGGGTACGCCGTACCGACTTCCTGCTTGATGCGCTCAGCCGTTGCATCACCGATGAGGGATCCGTAGTTGCGGCGCACATAGGTCACGATGGCCTCATCGAAACGGTCACCGCCAACCCGCACGGACTCGGCATAAACGATGCCGTTAAGCGAAATCACAGCGATTTCCGTGGTGCCGCCGCCGATATCCACCACCATGGAGCCCCGGGCTTCGTCCACCGGCAGACCGGCGCCGATGGCTGCGGCCATGGGTTCTTCGATCAGGTAGACTTCACGGGCACCGGCACCCAGTGCCGATTCCTTGATGGCGCGACGCTCGACCTGGGTCGACTTGCAGGGTACACAGACCAGCACGCGGGGGCTCGGCGTCAGGAAGTTGCCCTCGTGCACCTTGGCGATAAAGTACTGCAGCATTTTTTCGGTGACGTGAAAGTCGGCGATAACGCCGTCTTTCATCGGTCGAATCGCGGTGATGTTTCCGGGAGTCTTCCCGAGCATGCGCTTGGCATCCATCCCCACTGCGGCAACTGACTTGTGATTACCGTTATGCCGAATGGCGACAACAGAAGGTTCATTCAGCACTATATCTTTATCACGAACGTAAATAAGCGTGTTCGCCGTGCCCAGGTCTATGGACAGATCGCTGGAAAAAAGACCTCGGATTTTCTTGAACATGGGAGTGGGGTACCTAAACAGATGCCGCGCGACGCGCTGATTCTGAAAACACGTAACTCTAGCAATGGCAGGGATTTAGAGCAAGGAACAAATATGTTAACTTAGCCCTCTTCCCCAGCACCGCCGAGTGCCGAAAACCTTAAAAAAATCATTGAGAAATGCAACATGGCTCTAGAGCGTTCCGACGTGGAAAAAATCGCCCACCTGGCGCGGCTGCAACTCCGTGAAGACGAAGTTGAGGGCTACACCCAGACGCTATCCGACATTCTCGCGCTGGTCGATCAGCTGCAGGCCGCCGATACCGCCGATGTGGAGCCCATGGCCCACCCGCTGGATGCGGTCCAGCGCCTGCGTGCCGACGTCGTCAGCGAAGACAATCAGCGCGAACTGCTGCAGAGCGTCGCGCCAGCGGTGGAAAACGGCCTGTTCCTGGTCCCCAAGGTTATCGAGTAACTACCGCCACGTTCCGAATTTGTGAAGGATACCCAACCCATGTTTGACAAGACACTGGCCGAACTGGCCGGCGGACTGGCCGCAGGCGACTTCAGCAGCCTCGAGCTGACCGAATCCTGCCTGAACCGCATCAAGACCCAGGACGCAGCCTACAACAGCTTTATTACCGTTACCGAAGAGCTGGCCCTGAACCAGGCACGGGCGGCAGACAGCCTGCGCGCCTCCGGCAAGGCCGGCATCTTCACCGGCCTGCCCATGGCCCACAAGGATATCTTCTGCACCCAGGGCGTTCGTACCAGCTGCGCCTCGCGCATGCTCGACAATTTCATCGCACCCTATGACGCCACCCTGATACGTAAGTTCAACGAAGCGGGTGCGGTCACACTGGGCAAAACCAACATGGACGAATTCGCCATGGGCTCGTCCAACGAGTCGAGCTTCTATGGCCCGGCCCGCAACCCCTGGGATACCGAGCGTGTACCGGGAGGATCCTCCGGCGGTTCGGCCGCTGCCATCGCTGCCCGCCTGGTACCCGCCGCCACCGGCACCGACACCGGCGGCTCCATCCGCCAGCCCGCTGCACTGTGCGGCATCACCGGCCTCAAGCCCACCTATGGCCGGGTATCGCGCTACGGCATGATCGCGTTCGCCTCGTCACTGGACCAGGCAGGCCCCATGGCCCGCACCGCCGAAGATGCCGCCCTGATGCTGAATGTCATGGCCGGTTTTGATCCCCTGGACTCGACCTGTGTAGAGCGTGAAGTACCGGACTACAGCGCCAGCCTGAATGACAGCCTCGAAGGCCTGCGCATTGGCCTGCCCAAAGAGTACTTCGCAGACAACCTGAACCCGGCCATTGCCGAACAGGTACAGAACGCGATTCGTGAATTCGAAAAGCTCGGCGCCACGGTGAAGGAGATCAGCCTGCCCAATACCGCGCTGGCAGTACCCGCGTACTACATCATCGCGCCGGCCGAGGCGTCCACCAACCTGTCCCGCTTTGACGGTGTGCGCTACGGCTACCGCTGCGACAATCCGGTGGACCTGGAAGACCTGTACAAGCGTACCCGCGGCGAAGGCTTTGGGGACGAGGTCAAGCGCCGCATCATGGTGGGCACCTATGCCCTGTCCGCCGGCTACTACGACGCCTACTACCGCAAGGCGCAGCAGGCACGCCGCCTGATCCAGCAGGACTTCGTCAAGGCACTGGCCGAGGTCGATGTCATCATGGGCCCGACCACTCCGCAGCCTGCCTTCCGGATTGGCGAAAAGTCGTCGGATCCGGTGCAAATGTACATGGAAGATATCTACACACTGGCACTGAACCTGGCCGGTCTGCCCGGCATGTCCGTGCCCTGCGGCCAGGCCCAGGGTCTGCCGGTCGGACTGCAGATTATCGGCAACTACTTTGCCGAGGCGAAATTGCTTAATGTCGCGCACCGCTTCCAGCAGGCGACCGACTGGCACACACAGGCACCTGCGAGCATCAAGGGGTAAGGCACGATGGAATGGGAAACAGTAATCGGGCTGGAAATTCATGTTCAGCTCGCCACCAAGACCAAGATTTTTTCCGGCTCCAGCACCGCCTTTGGTGCCGAGCCCAACACCCAGGCCTGCGCCGTCGACCTGGCGCTGCCGGGCACTCTGCCGGTGTTCAATGAAAACGCCCTGCGCATGGCGGTGATGTTTGGCCTGGCCATCGACGCCGAGATCGGCAAGCGCTCGGTATTTGAGCGCAAGAACTACTTCTACCCCGACCTGCCCAAGGGCTACCAGACCACTCAGCTGGCCGAGCCTGTCGTGGGCCGCGGACATGTGGACATAGAGCGCGCCGATGGCAGTACCCACCGTGTACGCATCCACCACGCCCACCTGGAAGAAGACGCCGGCAAGTCGCTGCACGAAGACTTCCACGGCATGACCGGCATCGACCTTAACCGCGCCGGCACACCGCTGATCGAGATCGTCACCGAACCCGACATGCGCAGCGCCGACGAGGCCGTTGCCTTTGCCCGCACCCTGCACTCGCTGGTAACGTCGCTTGGCATCTGTGATGGCAACATGGCCGAAGGCTCTCTGCGTTTTGACGTCAACGTCTCCGTACGCCCCAAAGGCACCGAGACCCTGGGCACCCGCACCGAGACCAAGAACCTCAACTCCTTCCGCTTCATGGAAGAAGCCATTGAGCTCGAAGTCGAACGGCAGATCGATGTGCTGGAAAGCGGCGGCGAGATCCGCCAGGAAACCCGTCTTTACAACGGCGACACCAAGGTTGCCCGCGCCATGCGCAGCAAGGAAGAGGCGAACGACTACCGCTACTTCCCCTGCCCGGACCTGCTGCCAATCGTGATCGATGACGCCTATGTAGAGGCGGTGCGGGCCACCCTGCCGATCCTGCCGGCACAGTGGAAAGCGACGTTCGTTGAGCAATACGGCCTGTCGGACTACGACGCCAGCGTACTGTCATCCAACAACGTGCAGGCGGCCTATTTTGACCAGGTCGCCAAAGCCTGTGGCGATGGCAAGCTGGCGGCTAACTGGGTCATGGGCGAGCTTGCCAAACACCTGAACCAGCACGACACCGACATCCAGGCCTCGCCGGTCAGTGCCGAGCAGCTCGGCGGCCTGCTGGAGCGTATCAAGGACAACACCCTCTCGGGCAACATCGCCAAGAAGGTGTTTGAAATCATGTGGCAGGATGGCGGCAGTGCCGATGAGATCATCGAAGCCAAAGGTCTGAAGCAGGTCACCGACAGCGGCGCGATCGAACAGATCGTCGACCAGGTGATTGCCAATAACACCAAGCAGGTTGAGCAGTACCAGGCAGCCGAGCCCGACAAGCGCGGCAAGATGCTGGGCTTCTTTATGGGACAGGTGATGAAGGCCAGCGGCGGCAAAGCCAATCCGGGCGCCGTGACCGGCATCCTGAAACAGAAACTGGATGCGCTCTGCGACTGAGCCGAAGCTGTTTACCGTAGGGTGGCATTCGCTTCGCGAATTCCACCCTACAGCACGAGCATTGCCCAGCAATGGCAGACATCCAAAGCTTTGACTGTATCGCCGCACCCGACGCCCGAATCCTGATCCTGGGCTCGATCCCGGGTGTGAAGTCATTGCAGGAGGCGCAGTATTACGCGCACCCGCGCAACGGCTTCTGGCCGATCATGGCACAGCTGCTGGGTTTCGATCCGGCCCGACCCTACACCGAACGCCTGGAACACCTGAAACGGGCGGGCATTGCCCTCTGGGACGTGGTACACCGCTGCCACCGCCCCGGAAGCCTGGACCAGCACATCGCGGGTGACAGCGTCGAGGCCAATGATTTCGCAACGTTCTTTCGGGAACACCCGCAGGTACGGGCCGTATTCTTCAACGGCACCGCCGCCGAGACCCTGTTCAAACGCCACGTGATCCGTGGCGGCACCCCGCTGCCCGATAATCTCGCGATGAACCGCCTGCCCTCCACCAGCCCGGCCAATGCCGGACTGCCGCTGGAGCAAAAGCTCGAGCAGTGGCGTGTCATTCTGCACTGACGCAAGACACTGGTAACCAGCGCCTTGCTTAAGCCTGTGCAGCGGCGCCAGACCCAAGGCTGTCGACAGCCACATGCACAAGCTTTACGCCAGGATACAAAAAGAGGCTCTTAGGCCTTTTTGAGGAAGGCTGCCACCAGCACGATCTGCACGCCGTTGACCTTGCCCTCGATGTGCTTGGGGTTGGAGGTGAGGCGAATATCACGCACTGCAGTGCCGCGCTTGGCGGTAAAACCGGCGCCCTTCACATCCAGGTCCTTGATCAACGTGACCGAATCACCTTCCTGCAGACGGGTACCGTTGCTGTCCAGGGTCGGCTCGCGGTCGTCGTCTTCATCGGGAATCGCCGCCTGGGCCCAGCTTTCAAGCTCCGGCTCCAGGTAGAGCATGTCCAGCAGGTCCTGCGCCCAGGGCTCAACCGACAAGCGCTTAAGCTGACGCCAGGCCAGAACCTGAATTGCAGGCACCTGGCTCCACATGCTTTCACCCAGGCAGCGCCAGTGGTGAACATCCTGCGGGTTATCAATCTGCGCGCTGCAGGTATCACAGAGCACAGCCTGGCTATCCGCACCGGCGGGGGCGTAGGAAACGTCACTCACCGTCAGGTTCTGCTCACTGCCACACAGCTCGCATTTACCGCCGCTGCGCTCCAAAAGTTGCTGTTCAATAGTCATGCATTTTGTCCGGGTATAAAATTTTCCGGCGCACTATACCACGTGAAGCGCCGCCGCGTTATGCCAAGTCCCGATTAACCGGGTTGTGCACCGCGCAGCAACACGCGCACACTCACGCAGGCACCGGTTATTTGCGCAATCCCCATTCTCAGGCGCTATCGCGTGCCTGCAACCGAAAACCAAGATCCACTACCGGCTGCTGCAGCACCTCACCGGCGAGACGACGCATCATCATCTGCGCTGCGGTTTTGCCGATGTCGTACAGCGGCGTCTGGATCGAGGTCAGGGACGGGTTGATACAGGCCGACCCTTCGAGGTCGTTGAAGCCGGCGATGGCCAGCTGCTGCGGAACGCGTATATGCCGACGCTGGCACTCATAGATGGCGCCATACGCCAGGTCATCGTTGCAACAGAAGACAGCATCGAGATCCGGGTTACGCAGCAGCAAATCCGCCAGCAACTGCCCGCCCAGACACACCGTCGAGGGCTCGGATGTCGTCAGGACACGCTTGTCGTCGGCCCGTCCGGCCCCCATCAGCACATCGATGAAGCCCTGAATACGGCGCTGGGAACGATAGTCCATCTGGGCGCCAAGCACGCCGATACGCCGGTACCCCCGCTCAAGCATATAGCGCGCCATGGCCGCACCTGCCTCACTGTGGGAAATGCCGACATTCATGTCCAAAGGCGCCGAACCACCCACTTCCATGATCTGCACTACCGGAATCGCGGCAGCCTCAAGCTGGCGCCGGGTACTCTCGGCCATGTCCAGTCCGGTTACGATCATGCCATCGGGATGATGGGTCAGAAACTTGGAAATAAGACTGGATTCCTGCTGTACCGAGTAATAAGTATTACCCATCAGCATCTCGTAACCCGCCGGCGCACAAACATCATAAATACCGCGGATGACATTGTTGAACACCGCATTGGATACCGACGGAATCACCACGGCAATGGTATAACTGCGATTACCTGCCAGGGATCGCGCAGCCCGGTTGGGAACATAGCCCAGCGCATCGACGGCCTGCGCTACCCGCTCGCGCACCTGCTCCGAGACGCGCTGCGGCTCATTCAGCGCCCGCGATACTGTCATCGCACTGACACCCGACATCCGCGCCACATCACTCAGGGTTACGCGCCCCTTGCTACGACTGCCGGGCTGATTTTGCCTGGTGGTCATCATTACCGCTCCAGCACTCAAGAAGGCGCCATTCTAGCAGCATTTATCCAGCGAAAACACGGCGTAATGTTAGCGCTAAAATTTATATTGACCCGCTCTCACCGTCAGTGATAGTCTAATTTACCTCGCAAGTATCCGCATAAGTGCGGTTTTTTTAAGTCTTGCCATGTTAGCGCTAAAATCATTTTCACAACATGAATAAAAGAATATGAATCTAGTAATCATGGGCGTATGCGGCAGCGGAAAAAGCACCATCGGCAAACTGCTGGCCGATGAACTGGGCGCTCGCTTTATCGAAGGTGACAGCTTCCACAGCCCGGAAAGCGTAAAACGCATGTCCACCGGCATCCCCCTCACCGACGCCGACCGGCAGCCCTGGCTCGAACGCCTGCGTGACGAGCTGAGCGCCACCAGTGCTCAGGGCACGCGCGCCGTGCTGTCCTGCTCGGCACTGAAAAAAAGCTACCGCCAGACGCTGGCCAGCAGCGGCCCGCTCACGTTTGTCTACCTGCAGGCCGACCGCGCCGAAATCGAGCGACGTATGTCATTGCGCCAGGACCATTTCATGGTGGCAACCCTGGTGGCCAGCCAGTTCGAGACGCTGCAGGAACCCGGCGCAGATGAAACCTGCATCCGTGTGTCGGTACTGCAGAGCGTGCCGCAAATCGTGCAGGAAATTCTCGAAAAACTACCTGAATGATAACCCCAACCCTGTCATGGGCTACGCTTTCGCGAGTCGATGAACGGGCTTTCAACCTGAAAACCACTAATAAAGGTGAAGCATGAAAATAACAACACCACTCCTGACGTCCTCCAAACGCCTGCTGACCAGCGCCATTATCAGCGCGGGCCTACTGATGGGCAGCGCCCAGGCGGCCGAGTTCAACTGGACCTTCCAGACGTCGGAAAATACCGGTGAGCCGCAGTTTGAAATCAAGAAAAAGTGGGCTGAAAACGTCAAGACCATGTCCAGCGGTCGAATCGAAATCGAGATCCTGCCGGTAAACGCCGTGGTGCAGGCCAACCAGACTCTGGATGCCGTCAGCTCCGGCATTCTGCAGGGCCACATGACCGATCCGAGCTATTTTTCGGGCCGCGATCCGGCCTTCGGCATGCTGGGCAACCTGGTCGGCGCCTGGGGTGATCCACTGGAATTCCTCGAGTACATGAAATACAACGGCGGTGAAGAGATTTACAACGAGCTGGTTGAGCCCTACGGCGTGCATCTGATCGGCGCCGCAGCCACCGGCCTCGAAGCCTTCGTATCCAAGAAACCGATCCACACGGTGGCGGACATGAAGGGCCTGAAGCTGCGTGCGCCTGAAGGCATGGTGTACAACATCTTCGAGAAAGCCGGCGCAACCCCGGTGAACCTGCCGGGCTCCGAAGTCTATACCGCACTGGAAAAGGGTGTTATCGACGCGGCTGACTACACCGTATTCTCCACCAACCACGACCAGGGCCTGCACAGCTTCGCCAAATACCCCAACTACCCGGGATTCCATTCGCTGCCCATGGTATCGGTGTCGCTGAACAAGGACATCTGGGATGGCCTGCCGGCGGACCTGAAAGCCATTCTGGAAACCGCGGTGGATTCGATGGCCTACGAAATGGTCGCCACGCTCAAGGCACGCGATCTGGTCGCGGTGAAGAAGGCCCGCGATGATGCCTCCATTACCGTGATCGACATGGCACCGGAAGAACGCGCGAAGTTTCGCAACATCGCCAAGGAAGAGTGGAAAGTCTGGGCGACCAAAAGCGAGCTGAACCAGAAAATCTACGACTCCGTGGTTGCCTTCCTGTCTGACCGCAACCTGATGTAATCCCGCGGGCCTTAAAGCCCGTTTCGTTTTCAATCCGAATGACGGGCTGCCCTGCAGCCCGTGCGGAGGCTTCATGTCTACCCTTTCCAACACCCCGACACCCGCCGAGGACAGCCCCGCCCACGACTCCATGGTCGGTGGCGAGCGCAATGGCCTGGACCGGGTCATCTCGCGCTTCGGCGCCGCGGCAGCCTGGCTGGTCTTTCTCGCCATGGGCATCAGCGTATTCGAAGTTATCATGCGCTATGCCTTTGACTCCCCTACCTCCTGGGTACACGAAAGCGTGATCTTTCTGGTCGCCATGAGTTTTGCGCTGGGCGGCCCCGCCACCCTGGCCAAAAACCGCCATATCCGCGTACGGGTCCTGTACGACAGCGTCAAGCCGGGGTTTCGCATCTGGTTTGACCGTTTTAATGACCTGGTGACCCTGGGCTTTTGCATCGCCATGTCCTATGCGGCCTTCCACATGTTCTGGCGCGCATCTCACAACCCCATGGGCGAATGGCAGCTGGAGCGCTCGGGCACATCCTGGAACCCGCCGATGCCAGCCCTGACCAAGGGCATTATCCTGTTTGCCCTGGCCCTGATGACGCTGCAGGCACTGCTGCACCTGATCCAGTCCTGCCAGCGTGCGCCCGGTAACAAGGAGCTCCGCTAATGGATATCGCTAACGCCACCTTCCTGATGGTCGGGCTGATTTTCGCCCTGCTGGTGACCGGCCTGCCATTGGCCTTTATTACCGGCCTGATTGCCATGGCCTTTACCTTTGGCTGGTTCGGCAGCAATGCGCTGCCACTGGTCACCAGCCGGGTCTATGGTTTTGTCACCGAATACTCGCTGGTGGCCGTGCCGATGTTTGTCCTTATGGCATCGTTGCTGGACCGCTCCGGCATTGCCAAGGACCTGTTTAACGCCATGCGCCTCTTCGCCGGCCGGCTACCCGGCGGCGTCGCAGTACAGACCATCGTCGTGGCCTTTTTCCTGGCGGCGCTGTCCGGCATTATCGGCGGCGAAATCGTGCTACTGGGTATTCTCGCCCTGCCGCAGATGCTGCGCCTGGGCTACGACAAGCATCTGTCCATTGGTGTCGTCTGCGCCGGCGGTGCCCTGGGTACCATGATGCCGCCCTCAATCGTCCTGATCATCTACGGCATGATCGCCAGCGTGTCGATTGCCGATCTCTTTACCGCCGCGATTACACCGGCGGTTATTCTCATGGCGTCCTATATCGCCTATGTACTGGTGCGCTGCATACGCAACCCCAGCATGGGCCCGCCACTGCGCCCGGAAGACAACACGACCGGCTTCAACAACAAACGCGACGCCCTGAAAGCGATTATTGTCCCGGGCATGATTGCAGGCCTGGTACTGGGCACCATCTACGGCGGTATCGCCTCGGTCACCGAAGCGGCGGCCATGGGCGTGTTCGGCGTACTGCTGGCCATCGTGCTGCGCGGCGAGTTTTCCCTCAAGGTGATGCACATCAGCCTTGGGCAGACAATGATCACCTGCGGCATGATTATCTGGATCGGTATCGGCGCTGCCGCTCTGGTCGGGGTCTATAACCTGATGGGGGGCAACCGTTTCGTCTCGGGCATGATTCAGGGGCTGGATGTAGCGCCGATCATCATCATTCTGGTGATGATGGCGATCCTGCTGGTGCTGGGACTGTTCCTCGACTGGATCGGCATCGCTATGCTGGCCCTGCCGATCTTTGTACCCATCGTGGTTCAGCTGGGCTTTGATCCCGTATGGTTTGGCATCCTGTTCGCCGTAAACATGCAGGTGTCTTTCCTGTCGCCGCCCTTCGGTCCGGCCGCCTTCTACCTAAAAGGCGTGGCGCCGCCCGAAGTCAGCCTGAAGGATATCTTCATTGCCGTGCTGCCGTTTATCGCACTGCAGCTCTGTGTACTGGCCCTGTTGCTGGCCTGGCCACAAACCGCACTCTGGATGCTCAACTAGGTTAAAAATAGCCACGCATCCATGCCAAACGCCGGGAATATCCCCGGCGTTTGGCATTTTATTCAGCTGCAATCGGCAGAAACAACCAAGGCGGCTACTCAGCCTGGGTCTGCACTATCCTGACCATCAGTCCCCCTGCAACAGGGTACGGGCCTCGGCCAGTGCTTCAGGCGTATTGATGTTCATGAACTCCGCAGCATTATCACAGCGACACTCGACGTACCCCGCCTGCTCCAGCCAGCCACGTACCGCCCGGCGACCCGTGGCACGAAAACGATCCAGCGACGCGGCCGCCGCCACCGGCACGACCAGATGCAGCGTCTGCAGATAGTCACCATCATTCACCACAATGATCTGATCCGGCGCAGCGAGACTGTGATCAATCATTTTTTTGAAGCTGGCGGGCGAAACCAACGGCGTATCACAGGGTGTAACAAGCAGATGGCTGCACTCCAGCCCCTGCAGCGCCCGACTGATGCCACTGAGCGGACCGAGGCTATCGCCCTCGTCCAGCAAAAGACCATCGGCTGCACCTGTGTAGTCCACCGCCTGATCCGGGCGGCAACTGATCCAGACATGCTGCGCGCAGCCGCGCAGCCGCGCTGCAAGGTGGTCGATCATTGGACGCCCGGCAAGACTGAGCAGCCCCTTGTCCCTGCCCCCCATTCGTCGGCCTTCACCACCGGCCAGAATCAGCGCATCCAGTTTCACACCCCACCCCTGTCATCAGATAAAAAATGCCAGGCAACAGCCTTTGAAGAGACTGGTACCCGCGCAGATTCGCGACCTTATACCAGCAACCCGCATGACTCAAGCAGCCCGGACGGTTCGGCGACTCAACCGTCATCAGACACCGCGTACGGAGTGGCCAAACAGACGCTGTCGGACCCGCTTCAACTGCCGCGCTTCATAGGCCGAATGCGTCGCATCACCGCTGAAGGATGCTTCCCAGGCGTTGCAGTCGAGTAACTGAATCTCGTAGGGGTAAATACTGCGTCGGCCATCCGGCAGCTTTACGATGAGCCGCTCGACAAATTTGAACATGCGAAAGGCGCGGTCGCTGAAGGGGTTGTCGCCGGACAGATCCGGCGACGGCAGCATGGCCCCGGCTGGCTGCTCGACGATAAAGGGCGGTGCGCTGACACCATACAAGCGATGAATCTCATCCAGCTCGGCGAGCGAATTGCGGCTGCGTTCCGGCAGCTGGTTGGCAAACATGATGATGTTGCGACTGCGCAAAAACTGAATCAGCAGCACAGCCGAAAATATATCATGCGTGACCAGCCTCACTCCCAGACGATCAAACACATCTATCGCCATGTTGCCGGGCTTGTGCAGCAACTTGGTCATGATGCGCTCGAACGGCTTTTCCTCCTTGATACGAAAATTCACCAGCGGAATCTTGCAATGCTCATCGCCGATCCATTGCTGACCGGCCTGCTCAAACAAAAAAGGCAAAAACCGCGCCCGTACACTCTGCAAGGCGGCCTGGTGCACCGCGGTATCCTGGCTGAACAACGCATGGGTCGCACAATGCAGCACCTTGAGCAGCACACAGGGCCAGTTGGGCCATTCGCCGGTCGGAGGGCGTGCGGCGGCCGACAGCAGATCCTCGATTGGCATGCTGCGAAAGGGTTCCGGTACGGCATCAATCCCTTGCCAGGGCAATACCGTTTCATCCAGATAACGCAAGGCGCGGGCATGAATCAACTCCATGGCGCGACAATCGGCAGGGTCCGTGGGATCGAAGCCATAGGCCTGCAGGAAACGGGTAACGGATCTGTCATCAGCCATGGGTAGCTGCTGCAAATCCACCACAGAGCGCCCACCAATCAGGGTCTCGAGCGTGGACCAGGGAATATCAAGCTCTGCCGCATTGCTGAGTCGGGGAACCATAGCGGGCCCTTCTTCGCGTCTTGCCATTGCGTCTGTCCGTTTACAGCTGATAACTCACCTTGCGGCTGATAGCCAATGCTGTCAAGCATGCAGCAACACCACAAAAAGCAAACTTTACGTTAAGGTAAAGCTAAAGTATAAATAGGTATATTCCCTTACTTCTGGAACCCGCCGTGGATCTTTCACTGACCGAAGAACAACACCTGATTCAGGCAACGGCCCGCCGTTTTGCCGAAACTGAACTGGCGCCCGTCGCCGCCGAGCTAGACCGTAGCGCCAACCACGCGCTGCTTCAACAGCATTGCGCCAAGCTCGCAGAGCTGGGCTTCATGGGCCTTAACATCGACAGCCAGTACGGCGGCACCGAAGCCGGTGTGGTGGCATTCAGCCTGGCCATTACGGAAATCGCCAGGGCCTGCGCCGCCACGGCCGTCACCATGTCGGTCACCAACATGGTAGCGGAGGTGATTCAGGCCGTCGGTAACGAAACACAGAAAGCAGATTATCTGGCCAGGCTATGCAGTGGAGAATATCTCAGCGGCAGCTTTTGCCTGACTGAAGCCGGCGCAGGCTCCGACCCCGCCTCCATGCGCACTCGCGCCGAAAAAACGCCCAGTGGCTGGCGACTCACCGGCACCAAGCAGTGGATAACCAGTGCGGAGTTTGCCGGCATTTTTGTCGTCTGGGCCGTCACGGACCCACTTGCGCCAAAGGGCAAAGGCATCAGCTGCTTTCTAGTGGAAGCCGCCATACCGGGTATCAGCGTCGGGCCGGCCGAACACAAGATGGGACAGTGCGGCTCCCCGACCAATGAAGTGCACTTTGACCAGGTCGATATCCCGGACAGTGCACTACTGGGAAAACTCAACGACGGCTTTCGCATCGCCGTATCCGAACTCGCCGGCGGGCGCATCGGCATTGGCTCTCTGGCACTCGGTGTTGGCCTGGCCGCAATGGACTACGCCACCCGCTATGCCACCGAGCGCAAGCAGTTCGGCCACGCCATCGCTGACTTTCAGGGCCTGCAATGGATCATCGCCGACCGTGCGACAGAACTCGAAGCCGCACGACTGCTACTGATGAGTGCGGCCGACCGGAAGGACAAGGGACTGAGTTTCACCCGGGAAGCCTCCATGGCCAAGCTGTTTGCCAGCGAAAAAGCCAACCAGGCCTGCTACAGCGCGCTGCAACTGCTCGGCGGCTACGGTTACATGCGCGAGTATCCGCTTGAACGCCTGACCCGGGATGCCCGCATTACCACCATCTACGAGGGCACCAGCGAAGTGCAGCGCATCGTGATCGCCCGGGATATTCTCAAGCAGTACCAGTAATTCAAACAAAACGGGGGAGCCCCAGCTTCCCCACACTCGCGCCGCACGCCCCAACCTGAAACCCAACCTGAAAGGTAACAGCCGACCACGCAGCAATACCGCCGACATACCCAGTCCGGCCAGCGGCCCGGCTTTCTATTTCGCCAAGACCTGAAAGAGCCTGAGCTGGCGCAATCTTCCCGGTTTCGCGGATTATATACTTCTGCCTTATCTTCAACGCCGTGCAGGCCAGATCGATCTGGATATCTGGCACGGAGCACCCCAACAGTCCTGCTGCTCACTGCTCAGAAACGAAAAAAGCCTGACGCTTTTCAGCACCAGGCTTTCATCTTTAATAGGGTAGCGGGGACAGAATTGTAATCTGTGACCTTCGCTGCCGTTATGAACAGCGAGCCCGCCACTATGCCCTGTGCCGTTAGACGACTCAAAAACGAAAAAGGCCCGAAATCTTTCGACTTCAGGCCTCTTCCGCAGAGCCGGTAACTTTCGACTACCAATTCTTGAATATGGTAGCGGATACTGGTTATGAATCCATGACCTTCGCTGCCCGTATAAAGAGCGAGCCCGACGCTTTACGCTCTTGCTGCTCGCTGCTCAGAAACGAAAAAAAGCCTGACGCTTTTCAGTATCAGGCTTTCTTCTTAAATAGGGTAGCGGGGACAGAATTATAATCTGTGACCTTCGCTGCAGTTGTGAAGAGCGAGCCCGACGCTTTACGCTCTTGCTGCTCACTGCCCACTGCCCACTGCTCAGAAACGAAAAAAGCCTGGCGCTTTTCAGCACCAGGCTTTCATCTTTAATAGCGTAGCGGGGACAGAATTGTAATCTGTGACCTTCGCTGCCGTTATGAACAGCGAGCCCGCCACTATGCCCCGTGCCGTTAGACGACTCAAAAACGAAAAAGGCCCGAAATCTTTCGACTTCGGACCTTTTCCGCAGAACCGGTAACTTTCGATTACCAATTCTTGAATATGGTAGCGGATACTGGTTATGAATCCATGACCTTCGCTGCCCTTATGAAGAGCGAGCCCGACGCTTTATTCCCATGCCCATGCTACTAAGAAACGAAGAAGGCCCGAAATCTTTCGACTTCGGGCCTTTCCGCAGAACCGGTAACTTTCGATTACCAATTCTTGAATGTGGTAGCGGGGACAGGATTTGAACCTATGACCTTCGGGTTATGAGCCCGACGAGCTACCAGACTGCTCCACCCCGCATCAACGTGGAGCGAATATTACGCGCACTTTTCAGATTGCACAACCCCTTGAGCGCAAATACTTTTTATAAAACGCCGAAAGCCAAATGCGCGCACCAATCAACCGCGTATCAACGGTATACTTAAGCCTCGCAAGCCAGGCGGAACGACGGACTTTCAGGTGCCCAAACGCTACTACATCGGCCTCCCCCAGTGGAATCACCCCGACTGGGGCGCCAGCGCCCTGAGCGGCCCGCATGCGCAGTCTACGCTACAGCGCTATGCCTCCCACTTTTCATCGGTAGAAGGCAACTCAACCTTCTATGCATTGCCAAACGCCTACACGGTACAACGCTGGCGACAGGACACACCGGAGCATTTCCGGTTCTGCCTCAAGTTGCCACAACAGATCACCCACCGCCTGCAACTGCGTCATTGTCAGGCGGAACTGCACCACTTCATCGACTGCATCAGCCCGCTGCAGGACAAGCTTGGTCAGTTGTTCATTCAATTGCCGGCGCGCTTTGGTCCCGACTCACTGGATACCCTGGCGCAGTTTATCGCCCAGCTGCCGAACGCATTCAGCTATACGCTGGAAGTACGTCACCCCGAGTTCTTTGCCAAGGGCGATGGTGAGCGCGCACTCAACCGACTGCTCATGGAGCGGGGCATCAACCGCACTTTGTTCGATACCCGCGCCCTTTTTGCGCTGCCGGCGCAGGATCCAGCGACCCAGGATGCATGGCAGAAAAAGCCACGCGTGCCGCTGCATGTCATCGCCACCGGGCAGGCTCCGATGGTACGCTTCATCAGCCCGCTGAATTATCGCAGCGCAGACCCTTGGCTGGCCCCCTGGGTGGGCAAAGTTGCAAGCTGGCTGAATGAAGGGCGGCAGCCCTATCTGTTCTTTCATACACCGGATAACCGCGAATCACCCTTGCTGGCACAGCACTTTGCCCGGGAGTTGGTCACAGTGTGCCCCGCCGCTCAGGGACTGACGCCCTGGAACGAAACCGTGCGACAACAGGAGACGCTGTTCTGATGAATGCTCTGCTTTATATCATGGATCCCATGTGCAGCTGGTGCTGGGCTTTCGCCCCCGAACTGCAGACCGTGCGTGCCCGCTTTGCGAATATGCCGGTCAGCTTCATCATGGGCGGCCTTGCACCCGACAGTACAGAGCCCATGCCAGACGCCCTGGCGCAGCAGATTCAGTCGACCTGGCGACAGATAGAAGCCCGCACGGGCACCGCCTTCAACCACGACTTCTGGACCCTGAACAGCCCAAGGCGCGCAACGTACGATGCCTGTCGTGCCGTGATCGCCGCAACACGCATCCGCCCGGACGCCCAGGAACCCATGATCGATGCGATACAGCGGGCTTATTACCTGCAGGCCAAGAACCCGTCCGACAGGCAGGTGCTGATCGAGCTGGCGCAACAGATTGGCCTGGATGACGCACTGTTCAGCCAGTATCTGGGGGATGAAATGACCCAGGGCATGCTGCAACAGCACCTGGCTATCAAGGGGAGTCTGGGGGTACAGGGATTTCCGACACTGCTGCTGCAAAAAGGCGAGGAGTTGCACTGGCTCAGTACAGGTTACCGTCAGGCCGACGGCATTATTGCGCAGCTGGAGAAATTAACGGGGGAGCATTGAGCTCCCCCCAGGCGGTTAGCTACGGGAGACTGAAACGTCTTCCGCCTGCAACCCTTTGTCGCTTTCGCGTACATTGAAACGCACCTGCTGACCTTCTGTCAGCGAACGATGCCCGCGACCACGAATGTTGCGAAAATGCACAAATACATCATCGCCATTCTCACGGGTGATAAAACCAAACCCCTTGGATACATTAAACCACTTTACCTGACCGACTTCCCGGGCATCATTTTCGTCATCATACTCCTCTTCACCCATATCCATTTCGGCAGGTTGCGCCTGGGACTTGACTCCCCAGCCTGACGCAATTGAAGCCGCCAGAACAACCACAAACACTACCGCCAGTACCGGAACACTCAGCGCTACTTCTACCTTGGCAACAGCTGCCAACAAAATAGGAATCAAAACTGCAGCTAAAGCACTGACAACAAGAACGCGTATCAGTTGATTACCACTCATGTAATTATCTCTTGTATTGATTCATTTACATCAAAAAAAGCCCACCAGCACCAATGGAACAGTGGACGATCGCAACATATAGCGAATTTTGCGTATTTTTTCAACAGCTTAAGTCTTTTAATAAGCTATTCTCTGTAGAATTGCGGTTGTTTAGACTACAACTTTCAATCATGCACCGGACCCACTGCACATGAGCGACACTCAACGACTGGACGATCTGGAGTCCCGAATCGCCTTTCAGGAACACACCCTGGACACCCTGAACGCCATCGTGGCGCGCCAGGATATTGAGATTCAGCGCCTGACCAGCATGGTCAAGGCCCTCAACGGCCAGATCAAGCAACTGGCCCCGGGCGCCGGCGACGAACTGGCCGACGAGCCACCACCACCGCATTACTGATATGGGCCTGCTGGAGCTGATTAGCCGCCCGCTGCTGTCCTGGAGCATCTCCGCCACTGTGCTGGGCACCGAACACCTGCATGGCGGCCGGCAGATACGCTATGTCCTGGAAAGTGACCGCTGGAGCCATGTGCAGCTGCTGCTCGACCAGGCCCGCCGCGCAGGCGTGCATCTTAAACCCGAACAAATACTGTTTAGCCGCAGCAATGGCCAGCGGGTACTGCAACAGCACCTGGGCGAACTCTGCCAGCACTGCCTGCAGGACCCCCAATACAAGGTTGAACTGATCCCGGTGTCCATCTTTCATGGTCGCCTGCCCATTCGCGAAACCTCGTGGCTCAATCTGCTGTACGCCGAAGCCTGGGACCAGGGCGGCCGCATTGGCCGTCTGATGCAACTCCTGGTCAATGGCCGCCAGACCCTGATTCAGATTGACCCGCCCTTGAAGCTGCAGGACCTGGCCCGCTCTGCGCCGAATGCCACCGCCCTGACCCGCAGGGCAAGCCTGTTGCTGCTGCAGCACTTTCAGACCCGGCGCCGCGCTGTGGTAGGGCCCGACCTGTCCCACCGCCGCACCCTGATGTCGATGATCTTGCAGCACCCCAGCGTAGAACAGGCGATTGCTACGCGTGCGCGGGAAAAGCGCGAGAACCTTCACGCAGCGCGTCGCTATGCCAGGCGCGAACTGCACAAAATCGCCGCCAATTTCAGCCCGGTTACCGCCCGCCTGCTGCATCCGCTGCTCAACGCCACCTGGCGCCGTCTCTACGACGACGTCGAAATACTGGGACTCGACCGGTTGCGCGAGCGTGCTCTGGATCACCAGCTTGTCTACCTGCCTTGCCATCGCAGCCATATGGACTATCTGCTGATGTCCTGGGCGCTGTACCGTCACGGCCTGATGCTGCCCCACGTCGCCGCAGGCGACAATCTGGACATGCCGATCATAGGTCCGATCCTCAAGCGCGGCGGCGCCATTTTCATGCGCCGCAGCTTTCAGAGCGATCCGCTCTACCGCACCCTCTACCAGCAATACCTGGCCTCGATGGCCCGCCACGGCCACGCACTGGAATATTTCATTGAAGGGGGCCGCAGCCGCACCGGCCGGCTACTGCCGGCGCGTACCGGACTGCTGAACATGACACTGGAAGCCTGGTGCGCCAACCCGGAGCGGCCCGTCGCCCTGGTACCCATCTGGATTGGCTATGATCGGGTCGTCGAAGCGCACAGCTATCAGCGCGAACTGGGCGGCGACAGCCGCGACCGCCACCTCGGGCCCCTCGACAGCCTGAAAACTGCCTGGCAAGTGCTGCGCCAGCGCTTTGGCCGGGTGTCCCTGAGTATCGGCGAGCCCATTGCCCTGGCGGAAGTGGTCGACCCTCACCGGCCGATCCGCCCCCAGGCCAACGCCATCGGCCAGCAACTGCTGGAACGGATGAATCGCGCCGCAGCCCTGACCGAAACCGGCGTCATCGCCACCGTAATGCTGGGCCAGCCCCAGCTGCAGCTTGAAGCCAACAGCCTGGCCACACAGTGCGGGCAACTGCTGCAGCTGGCCCAGGCCCTGCCCAATGCGCCGGCGAGCGTGCCGCCTGAGCCCCCAGACAACTGGATCACGCGCGCCAAGACGCGCAGGCAGCTTGAACAGACGCACAACCAGGTGCAGCTGCAGCCGGCTCAGGCGCGGGAAATGACGTTTTATCGCAACAACATGATGCATCTTTTTGTCCTGCCGGGGCTTTGCCTGCTGCTGGTCCGGCGCAGCACGAATCCCCTGCCACAGCTGATTACCCGCATGCTGCGGGTACTCTACCCTTACCTGCAGGCTGAACTGTTCCTGCCGTGGCCAGAGCAGAACTTCAGCGCCATTGCGGCAAAGCTGCGCCAGATTTTGCTTGATCAGGGCCTGCTGACACGCGATGGCAAACAGCTACGCGCCAGCGACGGTGACACCGCCCTGTGCCTGATGCGCAACGCCGAGCCCGTTTTGCTGCGCTACTACCTGCTGTGCAGATTACTGCAGCGCTACAGGGCACTGAATCAGGACGTGCTGATTGAAAAGGCTCTGCAGCTGGCGGCAAATCTGCAGCGGGAATTCGGCTTTGATTCGCCAGAGTATGCCGACCAACGGGTCTTGAATGGATTTGTGGAGCAGCTGCTTGATCGCGGCATTCTGCAACGCAGCGACAGACGGATTCAGGCACGGGTTTCGCTGGATGCGCTGATGAAACAGGCGCGCAGCATACTGACACAGCGCCTGCTGAGCTTCGTCGATCAGCAGCTGAACGACTGAGCCGAACCGGCCGCCCGCTCAGGCCTGGGAAAGCTTTTTCAGCGCATAGATATCGTAACGGCTCGACTTGCCCGCCAACTGAACACTGGGCGCGGGGCCCGGGATCACCGGCGCCTTGCGCGGACGCTTGACCACGACCCGGTTGGCCGCTGCACCGAGCGCAGCCTCCAGCAGCAGGCCCGCATCGGCATCATCACCCACCAGATCGCGAAACAGGCGCATTTCCTTTTTGACCAGTGCGCTCTTGTCCGAGTGCGGGAACATCGGGTCCACATACACCACCTGGGGCCGGTCGTCGCGCCCGGCCTGCTCGGCCAGCCAGGCAATGCTGTCGGCCTCGATCAGCTGCATGTGCTCGACAATGCCGGCGACCTCGAAATCCTGCTGCGCCCTGGCCAGGCCATCGGCCAGCAGCAGCTGAATCACCGGCACCCGCTCAATCATCTGCACCTCGCACCCCAGACTCGCCAGCACAAAGCTGTCCCGCCCAAGACCCGCCGTCACATCGGCCACCCTGGGCCGAACGCCCTGCCGCATGCCCACGGCCTTGGCGATCAGCTGACCCGCACCGCCACCGTGCAGCCGCCGATGGGCTACGGCACCGCCGACGAAATCCACCCATACCGGGCCTGGCGCCTTGCGCCCCGTGGGTTGCAACTGCAGACCGGTGGCGGTCACGCGCAACAGCGATGCGTAATCACAGCGACCAAGGTCTGCGCGAAAAAGCACTTCCAGCCCCAGCTGTTCGGCCAGCGACTGCGCGCGCGCAAGATGTTCGGGGGTGTCGTACTCAACGGCCAGGCGGGCGGATTCTGTCATGAAAATATCTGTCTACGGGCAGCCAGGTTGAGAAACAAAACTGCAAATGAAAAAGTGAGGCGTTAAATCAGTACATCAACCCAGGCCGGCTCCGGCTGACCCGACGCACTGTGAGACTGGATCACGCCATAGGCCAGCAGAGCGCGCCGACTGCGGTAATCCAGCGCAGCGAAGCTGGCATTGGCCTGGGCATCAGACTGGCGCCGCGCACCCGGGCCTGGATTCACCGGGCGCGGCTCCCACTCTCCCTCACGCACGGCTTCGTGCACCCCGGCACCGGGGTCAGAGGCTGTGCGCTTGTGAGCCGCGCGCGGTGACGGCAGGCGACTGAATCTGGGGGCTATTTGTAGTGTTTGCATACATCAAGCCTGTCGGGATACTGATGATTTCAGTATCGCCAATCGGGCGCCAGAAATACATGCACAAGAGCAGTATCCCTGCGCCATGAGGCCTTCCTAGCCTGCGAAATACACGCCCAGCAACGCAACGCCCAGCAGCAGCCGGTAAATAACGAACGGCAGCATGCCAATACGGTTCAGCCAGCTCAGAAACAGCCAGATACAGGCCCAGGCACTGAGCGCCGCCAGCACCGCCCCCAGGCCGACCAGCTCCCAGTTCGCGGCAGTGCCGGATTGCAGCAGATCCAGCCCCTTAAAGACACCGGCCCCCACGATCACCGGGATGGAGAGCAGGAAGGAAAAGCGCGCCGCCGCATCACGATTGAAACCCAGCATCAGGCCCGCCGTCATGGTAATGCCGGAACGGGAGGTTCCCGGAATCAGTGCCATGGCCTGGGCCAGGCCAATCCAGAGCGCATCCCGCGGCCCCAAATGGACCAGTTCGCGCATCTCGCTGCGTCGGCGGTCCGCCCACCCCAGTAAGGCGCCGAAGATGAGTGTTGTGCCGGCGATCACCAGAATGGAACGGGCAAGGTGCTCAATCATGCCACTGAGAAAAAATCCAGCCAGCACCGCGGGTACCGTTGCCACCAGCAGGTACCAGGACAGCGCCGAATCCGCCGAGCGCGTTCCGGCCAGGGACCGGCACCAGGCAACCAGCAAGCGGGCCAGGTCATGGCGAAAATAAAACATCACCGCCACCAGAGTGCCGACATGCACGCCGACGTCAAACGCCAGCCCCTGGTCCGGCCAGCCAAATAGCTGTGATGGCAGAATGAGATGGGCCGAACTGGAGATCGGCAAAAACTCGGTCAATCCCTGAATAACGGCCAGCACAATGGCCTGAAAAACATCGATGATCACTGCTGTTCCTTTTTCTTCCAACCACCTTCACGAATATATACCGGCAACCCGTCCTCGGGTGCCAGCCCACGCCCACGCGCCAGGTCGCTCGCCGCAATGGGCAGCATCGCACTGGCACGTGGATACACTTCCAGCACTGGCGCCGTAATGGCCGCCTGCACAGCGGCAGACATGTCTGCCCGGTAATTGAAACCGGGGCCGACGCCCAGCCAGCGCGCCTCTTCCAGCAGACGCACGTCGCCCGCAGCGCAGACCTGCTCATCGAGTAGGGCTTCGGGCAGGCCGTTTTCCAGCCGGTATGCGCACCAGTAAATTTCATTCATGCGCGCGTCCAGCGCCGCGATCACCCGGTCATGGCCCAGCGCCCGGCCCTGTTCCAGCGCCATGGCAGCCAGCGTCGAAATCGGTAACACCGGCACATCCGCAGCAAACGCCAGTCCCTGGGCGATGCCCGTGGCGATGCGAATGCCGGTAAAGGAGCCAGGGCCACGCCCAAATGCCACCGCATCCAGATCGCCGACACTCAGCCCCGCCTCGCGCAGCAGCGCTTCGGCCATGGGCAGCAGCAGCTGTATATGCTTGCGCGGCACGACGCGAAAATCTTCCATCACCTCACCGTCCTGCCAAAGGGCAACGGAACAGGCGTCGGTGGAGGTATCCAGTGCGAGAATCTTGCTCATTACTACCTTCTAAAGCACATAACAGGAGGCGGCAGCCGGGATCGACACATCGACGCCAACGCCCCTGACGTAAAGACAGCCGGCATTCTACCCCCGGCGCTATTTCATTGCATTACCGCCTGTCGATCAGCGCGGGGACGACAGCAAACCATCACCCCAGCGCGGTAACAGGTTCTGCTCCACCCCCAGCTGATTGAGAATGCGCGCCACAATAAAGTCGACCATGTCTTCCACTGACTGCGGGCGGTGATAAAAGCCCGGGCTCGCCGGCACCACCACCACCCCCATGCGCGTCAGCTTGAGCATGTGCTCCAGGTGGATTTCCGAGTAAGGTGCCTCACGCGGCACCAGAATCAGCTGGCGCCGCTCCTTGAGAGCAACATCGGCGGCGCGCTCAATCAGGTTGTTGCTGGCGCCGGTGGCAATGGCCGACAGGCAGCCGGTACTGCAGGGGCACACCACCATGGATGCAGGCGCACCGGAGCCGGAAGCTACCGGCGCCATCCACTGCTCGCGCCCGAACACGCGAATCTGACCGCAAGCTGCGCCATAAAGGGCACTGAGGTAAGTCTCCTGCTCTTCCGGCCGGCCGGGCAGTGCAAGATCGGTTTCGGTGGCAATCACCACCTGGGCGGCTTTGGAAATCATCACCATGACCTGAATGTCCGCCGCCACCAGACACTGCAAAAGACGCAGGCCGTACTGAGCCCCGGAAGCGCCAGTTATGGCCAATGTGACCCGACGCGGCTCGACATGGCTCATGTCCGCTCCTCCCGCGCGTGCAGCGCCTGCACGAGCCGCTGATGAATGCCGTCGAAGCCGCCATTGCTCATGATCAGGATATGGCTACCGGCACGGGCCGCACTCACCAGATCCTCGATGAGCACCGCGGTATTGCGTGCCAGCACCGCGGGCACGGGCGACTGAGCCACCACCTCATCCAGCGACCAGTCCAGCCCTTCGGGCTGATACCAGTACACTTGACTGGCAGCCTCGACCGAAGGCGCGAGCGCGTCCCGGTGCGCGCCCAGTCGCATGGTATTGGAGCGCGGCTCCACCACCGCAATGATGGGTGCATCCCCCACCTGGGCGCGCAACCCCGCCAGCGTGGTTGCGATAGCCGTGGGATGGTGTGCAAAATCGTCGTACACCGAGACGCCGGCGACCTCGCCCACCAGCTCCATGCGTCTTTTGACGCCACCAAAGCGACACAGCGCCTCGATGCCATGCAAAGGCCGCACGCCAACATGGCGCGCCGCCACCAGTGCCGCCAGCGCATTACTGACGTTGTGGCGCCCGGTGTGGGACCAGTCCACGATGCCCTGACACTGGCCTTCGAACCAGACCTCGAACCGGCTGCCATCCTCGCTCAGCAACCGCGCCTGCCAGGCCGCACTGGCCTCCTCGCCCACACCTGTACGCACCAGTTCAGACCAGCATCCTATTGCTAACACCGCATCCAGTGCCGGTTGATCCTCAGGCACCACCAGCTGACCATTCCCTGGCACGATACGCACGAGGTGGTGAAACTGCCGCTGAATCGCCGCCAGGTCCGGGAAGATATCGGCGTGATCGTATTCCAGGTTGTTCAGGATCAGCGTGCGCGGATGGTAATGCACAAACTTTGACCGCTTGTCGAAGAAGGCCGTGTCGTATTCATCCGCTTCGATTACGAAAAAGGGTGAGGCCCCAAGCCGTGCCGATACCGGGAAATCCTGCGGCACGCCACCAATCAGAAAGCCCGGCGCCATGCCGGTGTGTTCAAGCACCCAGGCCAGCATGGTGGCCGTGGTGGTCTTGCCATGCGTGCCGGCCACCGCCAGCACCCAGCGCTCGTGCAGCAGGTTTTCCGACAGCCACTGCGGCCCCGACTGGTAGCGCAGCCCGCGATTGAGCACATATTCAACACAGGGATTGCCGCGGGACATGGCATTGCCGACGATCACCATGTCCGGCGCAGGCTCCAGCTGCGCGGGATCAAAACCCGGGGTCAGCTCGATACCCTGCTGTTCCAGCTGGGTGCTCATGGGCGGGTACACATTGGCATCGGAGCCCGTTACACGGTGCCCCAGCTCCTTGGCCAGGATGGCCAGCGACCCCATAAAGGTGCCGCAAATGCCCAGTATATGGATATGCACGCAACAGAATCCTGTTCTACATCGGTTTGGGGCATGATACCCGTTTTCACCGCAAGACCGCACCATTGCGAACCTCGCAGGCTGCGATTTCCCGGCAGGAACCTGCACGGTAACCGGACATTCTCGGGCACTGCGATGAAGCCTGGCTGAACACATTCCAAGCTTCGCGAATTCGCTGCAACTGCACGATTATTCTACAATTCATGGGTGTCAAACCATGCATTCGGCTGTCAATTGGCTTACAATTGCGCCCCGAAACTCCCCTACCAGAACCCAAAAGGTTTAAGCAGAACAATGCAGCTCCTGAGCCAGTTCCTGAAACACCAGAAGACTGACGAACAATTGGTCGATTTGATCGCCACGCTAATGGTCGCATGCAAGGAAATTGCACTGCAGCTGCGTGAAGGTGAACTGGCCGGCGTTTTGGGCACCACCAGTAACACCAATGTGCAAGGCGAAACCCAGAAAAAGCTCGACGTTATCGCCAACGACGTGCTGAAAAAGCTTCTGCTGGACAACCCCCTGGTGGCGGGTCTGGCCTCTGAAGAGGAAGACGACCCTGTTCCCGGAAACCCCGATGGCCGCTTCCTGGTGACCTTCGACCCGCTCGACGGCTCATCCAACATCGACATCAATGTGTCCGTGGGTACCATTTTCTCGGTACTGGAACGCACCCCCGGCGAAGACCCGGCCCTGCACGCCACCTACCTGCAGAATGGCCGACGCCAGGTCGCCGCGGGCTACGTGCTCTACGGCCCCTCAGCGGTACTGGCGCTGACCACCGGGCGGGGCGTGAACTTCTTTACCCTGGCCCACACCGGTGACTTCATCCTCACCCGTGAAAACATCAAGATCCCGACCCAGACCCGCGAATTCGCCATCAACATGTCGAATCAGCGTCACTGGGAACCGGCCATGAAGAGCTATGTCGGTGACCTGCTGCTGGGCAGCGACGGCCCCCGCGGCAAGAACTACAACATGCGCTGGATCGCCTCCATGGTGGCCGAAGTACACCGCGTTCTGACCCGCGGCGGCATTTTCAGCTACCCCTGGGATGCCCGTGAACCGGCCAAGCCCGGCAAGCTGCGCCTGATGTACGAAGGCAACCCGATGAGTTTCCTGATTGAACAGGCCGACGGCATCGCCAGCACCTGTTACGCTCCGATCATGGACGTCCAGCCCGCGGAGATACATGAGCGTGTCTCCGTCGCCCTGGGTTCGCGTGAGGAAGTGGAAATCCTGCTGAGCTACCACAACACCGAAAAGTAAGTGACCCCGGATGCAAACGGCCAGGCGGCCATAAGTCGTATACAACTGAAGGGCCGCCTGTGACTATAATCCGTCACTGAATCCAGACCCGACCTTTAAACTGAAAACAGGAAGACACGCATGAGCTTCGCTAAAGTGCCTGCCGGTAAAGACCTGCCGAACGACTTGTATGTGATCATCGAAATTCCGGCGGAAAGCTCCCCGGTCAAATACGAGATCGACAAAGACGCCGATGCCATCTTTGTTGACCGCTTCATGGCCGCCCCCATGTTTTACCCGGCCAACTACGGCTACGTGAACAACACCCTGGCCGACGACGGCGATGCACTGGACGTGCTGGTGCTGACGCCGCACCCGGTGGTTACCGGTTCCGTGATTCGCTGCCGCCCGGTTGGCGTCCTGAACATGACCGACGAAGCCGGCGAAGATGCCAAGCTGATCGCCGTGCCGCATGAAAAGCTGAGCCAGGCATACAACGACGTCAAGGACGTTGAAGACCTGCCCAAGCTGCTGCTGGACCAGATTTCCCACTTCTTCGAGAACTACAAAACCCTCGAAAAAGGCAAATGGGTCAAGGTTGAAGGCTGGGCGAATGCCGATGCCGCTCGCGCTGCCATCGTACAGGCCGCTGCCGCCTACGAAGCCGCCAAGTAAGCTCTCGCTTGGCTATGCCGGGTTGCGCCTTCTGGCGCCGCCCGGCAACGTTGTTACTTCGCGTTACTTTCACCCGCTACACATCAGGCCTCAGGGCCCTCATATCATCCAGCATCCCCGCACAGGACTTTCAACTGCTCGAATCCGATAAGCCATGACCTGCCGGCGAATGCCTGGCCGATCAAAGCGCGCCGATATTCAACTCGCCGGTTTCCACCACATTGACATAGGGCAGATAATTGCCCAGATCCAGCCGCGCGCTCAGCTCATAGGTGACGCTCTCTCGCCTTGTCTGCAGCAGATCAGTCAACAGCCTGAAGCCACCCAGCAGATCCGCCGTGGCGGTCACGCTGAAATCGACCTCGCCATAGGCCGGAACCTTCGGCAGGTCGTTCGCCACACCGTTCAGCAGCTTGCGGCCCTCCAGCGATACCCGGTACGTGATACCCTGCAGGCTGATGGCCTCACGGTTGGGATTGATGATATGCAGCCCGATCAGAAAACGCGGCGCCATGCCCTCGGAGGGCAGCGCCCTGAACGATGTCACGGACACCTCGGGCTTTTCAAAATCAGGCTGCACGGTCGCACAGCCGGCCAGCATCAGTACGCACAACACCAGCAGTGCCCGTTTCAGGGTCAGCATCGTTTGAATCTCCAGCTTGTTTCTTACAGTAACTACCCAAGGGCAGCGCGTGCTGCACAGTATCGCAGCTCCCACCTGAACGCTACCGGTCGCCGGCGCAAACGCCTCAGGCGAGCCAGCCCGAACACCCCGTCAGGACGTCCAGTCAAGGATGACCTTGCCACTCTGGCCAGACTGCATGGCAGCGAAACCTGCCTCGAAGTCGTCCACCTTGAAGTGATGGGTAATGACCGGCGCCAGGTTAAGTCCGCTTTGCAGCATGGCCACCATCTTGTACCAGGTTTCAAACATCTCGCGACCATAGATGCCCTTGATTTCCAGCCCCTTGAAAATCACCTGGTTCCAGTCAATCGCGGTATTGCCGGGCGGGATACCCAGCAGTGCAATCTTGCCGCCATGATTCATGTGGGCCAGCATGTCCGTAAAGGCCGCGGGTACGCCGGACATCTCCAGCCCCACGTCAAAGCCTTCCACCATATGCAGGTCCTGCATCACATTACTCAGCGACTGACGCTGTACATTGACAGCCCGCGTGGCGCCCATTTGCGTGGCCAGCCCCAGCCGATAATCGTTCACATCGGTGATCACCACGGTACGCGCGCCGACATGGCGTGCGATAGCAACGGCCATAATGCCGATGGGACCGGCTCCGGTAATCAGCACGTCCTCCCCCACCAGGTTAAAGCTCAATGCCGTATGCGTGGCATTACCAAAAGGATCGAAGATGGCGGCCAGATCGTCGGACACATCGGGCGGGATGCGAAACGCGTTGAAGGCGGGAATCACCAGGTACTCGGCAAAAGCACCCTCGCGGTTTACCCCGACACCCACCGAATTGCGACACAGATGCCGCCGGCCAGCGCGGCAGTTGCGACAGGCCCCGCAGGTAATGTGCCCCTCGCCGGATACCCGATCGCCAATCTCAAAGCCGCGAACTTCCTGCCCAATTTTTACGATCTCCCCCACATATTCATGCCCCACATGCATGGGCACCGGGATCGTTTTCTGCGCCCACTCATCCCAGTTCCAGATATGCATGTCCGTACCGCAGATGGCGGTCTTGCGGATCTTGATCATCACGTCGTTATGCCCGACCTTGGGCATGCGGGTACGAATCAGGCTGAGCCCGAGCCCCGCCTCCTGCTTGGCCAGCGCCTTCATGACAGCGTTCCAAGAGCATGCCCCACCCGGGTAAAGGCTGCCACCGCAGCATCAATCTGGCTGTCGGTATGGGCGGCACTCATCTGGGTACGAATGCGTGCCTGACCTCGGGGCACCACCGGGAAACTGAAGCCAATCACGTAGACGCCCTCCAGCAGCAGCGCATCGGCCATGCGGGTTGCCAAAGCCGCATCGCCCAGCATAACCGGAATAATCGGATGGGCTCCCCCCGCAAGGGTAAACCCCGCCGCCTGCAGGCCTTGGCGAAACCGTGCCGTGTTGCGCTGCAGGCGGACCCGCAGTGCAGCGCCTTCAGCGCTGTCGAGCAGCTGCAGCACCCGCAGGGAGGCGCTGGCGATACTGGGCGCCAGGCTGTTGGAAAACAGATAAGGACGTGACAGCTGACGCAGCAACGCCACAATTTCGCGCCGCCCGGAGGTAAATCCCCCCGAGGCACCGCCAAGCGCCTTGCCCAGCGTACCGGTGATGATGTCCACCCGGCCCTCGACGCCGCAGTGCTCCACCGTCCCCCGGCCGCCAGGGCCTACAAAACCCACCGCATGGGAATCGTCCACCATTACCTGGGCGTTGTACCGCTCGGCGAGGTCGCAGATGCTGCGCAAATCGGCGATCACACCATCCATGGAAAACACGCCGTCGGTGGCAATCAGCTTGAAACGGGCACCCGCGGCGTCGGCGGCCTGCAGCTGCACCTCGAGATCCGCCATGTCATTGTTGCGATAGCGGTAGCGGCGGGCCTTGCACAGGCGCACGCCGTCAATGATGGAGGCATGGTTGAGCGCATCGGAGATGACGGCATCCTCGGCATCGAGCAGGGTTTCAAACAGCCCCCCATTGGCATCGAAGCAGCTCGAATAAAGAATGGTGTCCTCGGTGCGCAGAAAGGTCGACAGCGCCGCCTCCAATTCCTTGTGCAACTGCTGGGTTCCACAGATAAAGCGCACCGAGGCCATGCCAAAGCCCTGGCGCTCCAACCCCTGGACAGCGGCTTCCACCAGCCGCACATCATTGGCCAGCCCAAGGTAGTTGTTGGCGCAAAAGTTAAGCACCTGCTCTCCGCCTTCAAGGCGGATCAGCGGCGATTGCGCACTGTTGATCACCCGCTCTGTCTTGAAAAAACCCTCGTCTGTCAGAGTGTCCAGCCGGTTCTGCAAGTGGGCCAGAAAAGCATTGTCCATGATGTACTCCCGCTCAAGCGAATTCAGGGAAAGGTGCTGCTGCCAAAACCATAGCAGCCCATCGCGTCCTGCACATGGACGGGCACCAATGCGGCTAGCCAAAGACGACGTTTAACTTTACTCTCAAGCACTATCCGTCTGCGGTTGAATAAGGAGTACCCATGGACCTGAATCTGTCGCTCTACCAGACCCGAGTCATCGGCGCGCTGATCGAGAAGGAGATCACCACACCGGATCAGTACCCTCTGTCACTGAATGCATTAACCCTGGCATGCAATCAGAAAAGCAACCGCGACCCGGTGCTGGATCTGGACGAAAGCACAGTGCAGCAAACGCTGGATGAACTCGCCCAGTTGCGCCTGATCAAGGAAGAATCAGGTTTCGGCAGCCGCGTACAAAAATACAAGCACCGCTTCTGCAATACCGAGTTCGGTGAACTGCAGTTTAGCGAACAGGAACTGGGTATCCTGTGCGTCATGTTCCTGCGCGGCCCCCAGACACCCGGCGAGTTGCGCACACGTACCAACCGGCTGTGCAGTTTCGACGATGTGCTGAAAGTTGAGAAAGTACTGTACAGGCTGATGACCCGTGACGACGGGCCCTTTATCGTCAAGCTCGCCAGGGAACCGGGCAAACGGGAGTCGCGCTACGCCCACCTGTTCAGTGGCGATATTGAACCGGGTCAGGCGGCGCCCCCGCCACTGGCAGAACCACGCGCCGCCCGGGAACCCGAAGACCCGGGCCGGATTGAACAGCTGGAACGGGAAGTGACAGAGCTCAAAGCCAAGGTTGCCGAACTCGAGGCAATACTGGAAGACCTGACCACCTGAGCGCGCAACTGGAAATTCATTGCGCCAACCCATTAAAAAGGCCGGGAAGCTTGCCCTTCCCGGCCTTTTTAATCGTACTGTCAGCAATTACCTTTCTTGCGCTGTCCCGGCGGGCAGAAGCTGGCGTTGTTATGGTGATCATCGCGGTAGTGATGCTCCTCCCTGCGCACCTCGCGGTAATTGCGCTCGTCCCGATACTCGGAGCGGTGGTCCTTGGTGTTGACGGCCGTACCGACCGCAGCACCGATACCAGAGCCAACCACCGCGCCGTCGCGACCACCCAGTTCGGCACCCAGAGCCCCACCAACAGCGCCCCCCAGGGCCCCGCCGATGGCGGAGTCAACAGTCAGGTCACCGGCGAATGAGATGGCTGGCAGTAGCGCCAGCAGGGCAACGGCAATAGTCGATTTTTTCACAGCAGTTTCCTCCTCTGCGTCCCGTAGATCCGGGCCACAGCAGTTTTTCAATGTTGGGTATAGCGCCCGTACAGGTTCAGCTCGGCGGGCAACGCTTAACGGATTCAGGTCGCCTTAATGGCGCCAGTGACCTTCATGGCGATACTTCTTGTGACCATGATGATGTTTGTTGTGACCATGGTGATGTTTCTTGTGGCCGTAGTGGCGCTTCTCGTAGTAGTGGCGCTCAACCGGATAGTAATGCTGCTCAACCACCGCGTGACGCTCGACCACCCGGTAATCCCGCTGCGGCTCTCTGCGATAATCCCGCGTATTGATTGCAGTTCCGACGACAGCCCCAAGACCGGAACCCAGCACGGCGCCGTCACGTCCGCCCATTTCAGCACCCAGGGCACCACCAATCGCGCCCCCCAGGGCGCCACCGATCGCGGAATCGGTGGTCAGGTCTCTGGCCATCGCCGTAACCGGCAACAATGATGCAAACAATAAAGCCATTATGAATTTTTTCATGGGATTCTCCTTGCGCTGACAGGCAACACGTCTCTGCCTCTCCTGATAGTGCCTATGAGACACCAGCGAGGATGAACCGCGCATGAAGGATACATTGATGCTGGCCAGCGCCGGATTACTGCGGCACTATCTGGGAACCTGTGACCCGACCCGGGCTCAGAAACGGATATGCACCCACCAGACAAGGAACCTGAATCATGCTGAAACTCTACGGCGTTGCACTCAGCAACTATTACAACATCGTCAAGCAAGCCATGCTGGAAAAAGGCGTGGCGTTTGAAGAAGTCAGCGCCCCCCCGTCACAGGACGCAGGCTATCTGGCCAAAAGTCCGATGGGAAAGATCCCCTGCCTCGAAACGCCGGAAGGCTTCCTGTCAGAGTCACTGGCCATTATTGAATACCTGGAAGAGACTCAGCCGACTCCGCCCCTGTTCCCGACCGGCGCCTATCAGCGCGCCAAGACACGCGAGATTATCAAGTACGCCGAACTCTATATTGATGCGCCAGCACGCCGCTTGCTGGGTCATGTATTGTTTGGCGCCCCGCTCTCCCAGGACGCCCTCGCCGAAGTCCGTCCCGCCATCGAACGTGGACTGGCCGGTCTCAAGCGGATTGCCCGCTACGAACCCTGGGTCGCCGGCCCCGACTTCAGCTATGCCGATATCGTGCTGATGCACTGCGTTAACCTCATGCTGGGCATGGTCGGTGCCGTCTATCAGTGGGACCCACTGGCCGACGAGCCAGAACTGGCCGCCTGGTTGCAAAAAGCCAGCGAACGTGATCACAGCAAGGCGCTGCGCGAGGCGCAGCAGCAGGCGATCGCCAAGTTGAAGGCGGGCTAACCCACCGCCAAATACAAAAAGCCCGAACGGCATGCCGCTCGGGCTTTTTGTATATGGTTTCAAATCCGGCCGTTTTAGTTACGGAACCGCGCGCAGGCCGACCAGTTGTTCATCAGCAGGTAGTAGCTGACCCCGGCCGGAATCAGGCTCGCATACCAGGACACCGACGAGAAGGTCAGCGCAACGGCCGCACCGATGAGGGACGCGATGATTGCGGCATAGTTCACGCCACGGTAGGGACCGCTCTCATCATAGAGCTTGGAGATATCCAGGGTGCGACGGCGGATGATGAAGTAGTCCACCACCAGCACGGCGAAGATCGGGCCCAGGAAGGCCGAGTATGTCTGCACGAACAGTTGCAGCCCCGCCGAGGACTCTTCCTTCACCAACTCCCAGGGGAAGGTGCCAAAGGCCGCCAGCCCCACCAGGATGGTGGCGGTGCGGAATTTCAGCTTGAACACATCCATCAGGATGTAGGTCGGCGGCACCACATTGTTCAGCACGTTGGTCGTGACCTGGGCAAAGGCGATAAACAGCAGGGTGGTGACCAGCAGCAGTTGGTTGTCCACCGCGCTGGCAAACACCTGGATCGGATCGGACACGCCGGTGGCGCCGGACACCATCAGGCCGATCAGGCCCATGAACAGGGTGCAGGGCAGAATGGACATGGCGTAGAGCGTGGTCAGCAGGCCCGGGCCGCTACCCTTTTTAAGTTCACGGGAATAGTCACTAACGTTCAGCATCATGGTGCTGTAAATGCCGAGGAACAGCATGGTGGCGCCCCAGAACGGCATGCCCCAGGTCCCCTCGATATTCACCAGGTTGGTGGTAATCTCGTCACCGTAGCGATTGATCACGCTGTAGAACATGTAGACCAGCGACAGCAAAATGAAGACACTGCCGAAGTTTTCCAGCCACTTGATGCCCTGGAAACCAAACATCGACAGGCCGATCTGCAGCAGCTGGAAGACAACAAAGAAGAACACCAGGTTGTCGAAGCCGAACAGGCTGGCCGATACCGCGTTGATGGCGCCGGCGCCGATCCAGCTCTGAAAGCCGTACCAGACGATGGCGGGCACCGCCCGCACCAGGCCCGGAAAGCGGGTGCCGGCGAAACCGAAGGCGCTGCGTGCCTGCACCATAAAGGGAATGCCGTACTTGTAACCCGCTGCGCCGTTGAAGGCCAGCGCGATACCAATGACGAAACAGCCGATGGCAATGGCCACACAGGCCTGCAGCAGGTTGAGCGTACCCACGATACTGGACCCCATCGCAAAGGTGCCGATGGATACACAGCCGCCGAACCAGGCCAGCAGGTAGGATACCCGCCCCATGATTCGTGTTTGTTGCGGCGCCAGCGACTCTTCGCCGGCGGCCTTGGTCTGGACGGGCTCATCTATCACGGCGGCCCCTGTTAACACTTGCTGATTCTGCATGATGATTCCTCACACAACGGGTCTCAAGCCCGTATTGTTATTATATTGCGACTTGGCGTCCCCACAGGGCTGCACCAGGCCCACGGCGTTACTCCTGCAAATGCGTTTACCCGCGACCCGAGAGATGCTCAAACTGGCCACTAAAGGCCTTGGGCCGCGGAAAAGCCAAGTCACCGTACTTGCTGGTGCCCAGCCCCAGGCTGACCAGGGACTCCGCCAGCTTCATCGCAGCGGTGACCCCCTCAACGACCGGCAGGCCGACCTCCTCACTGATCTTTTCCCTGAGATCCGCCATGCCGCCACAACCCAGTACGATGGCGCCAATGTTGTCCTGATCACGCGCCCGCCGGCATTCCTCGATAATGCGCTCCAGCGCGGCATCGCCACTGTCTTCCAGATCCAGCACCGGGATCTCCGCCGCCCGAACCCGCCGGCAGTGGTGTGCAAATCCATAGGATTGCAGCAAGTGCTCAGCGATGATGCCGGTACGACCCAGGGTCGTCACAATTGAAAAACGGGTACTGATCAGGGTGGCCATGTGAAACGCCGCCTCGGCGATACCGATTACGGGCGCCCGAGTCAGTTCTCTGGCGGCAAGCAGACCCGGATCGCCAAAGCAGGCAATGATGTAGGCATCGGCCCGCTCCCGCTCGCCTGCACGTATTTCCTCCAGCACGCCTACGGCACTGATGGCCTCGTCAAAGTGGCTTTCTATCGACACCGGACCACTGCGCGGATTTGTAGCAATAACCCGGGTATCTGGCGCCGCAATACGCTGCGCTGCCTCACCAATTTTTTCGGTCATGCTCGCCGTTGTATTCGGATTTATCACGTGAATCTGCATATTCACTCTCTCGCTTGGTTGGGACGCTTATATCTTTGTACAAAAAAACAATGAAGCGCACAACATTAAAAACATTATTGTTAACAATTTTGTTTTGAGCAGAATATCCAGTACATTAGCGACACCAAGGCATCAACCGCAGCTGCAAACACCTTCTTAATATTTTTATTTCATACAGTTAACGGCAAAAAATGATGGAGAGGCGTAGCAGAAACCACTGGCAGTAACCCCGAAATAACATGAATAACGTGCATAAAAACCAGCACCATTAGGAAAAAATTTCCCGCCACCAGAACCCCGCACGAATGTGATGGTTGCCGTGACGTGCGGCTACGCCAACCCGGTACGGCGCGTCAATTCAACATCACCTATGCTGTGTTACAGACCCAAACTGGAAATAAACGATCAACGTGCCGTTAACACGGTATGGCATTGACGGGCAGTAATTTGCGCACATAACGATAAGGGGGCGTTTTCCATGTTTCTGAAACAAAAGTCCAGCGGCCATATGGTGGAGGTTCTTGCACTGACAGACCTGTTCAACCCTTTTTCCGCACAGATATCAGGCCGTTACAATCATGGCGAGGAAGCGCAGGACCCCGAAGACTTTGCCAAGGACGATCTCGTATTCCTTTCCGGCGAAGACCTGCCCCGCTGCTGGACGGATTCCCATTATCGTGACGACGAACTCAGGCGTTGAGGTTGCAAATTCCCTTGCCCCAAGTAATGCCAAAGGATACCGTCTGACCGGGACCGTCAGCGAGAACTCGGCTGCGGCTCCTCCTGGGCATGGCCCGAAAAGCAGGTGCCACTCATCATTGTGGTCGACAGAAACCGAACAGGAGATCCCGATGGGTCTGGGTACATTACTTAAAAAGGTATTTGGTGCGCACGACAGCGAACCCGGCAAGAAAGCCGAGAAACTCGGCGAGCCGATTGAATACAAGGGATACCAGATATTTCTCCAACCCCGTTCGCTCGGCGGCCAGTTTGGCGTCGGCGGCCTGATTCGCAAGTCCGTGGATGGCGAAATCCGCGAACATGTACTCATCCGCGCAGATCAGGTGCCGAGCCGGGAGCAGTGCAACGAAATTACCCTGCAAAAAGCCAAAACCGTCATCGACCAGCTGGGCGAAGACCTGTTCAAGGGCTGATCAAGCGTTCGAGAGCCTGTGAACAGGTTTCTCAGCTGCTTTGGCGCGGATGCAGCCAGGAGGGCAGTAATGAATAGGGATCGATCGTGACCTTCTTGTCATAGACCACTCCGGCCTGCTCCAGCCGCTGCTGCAGACGACCTGACTTGAATTCATCGAACACTTCGGTGCAGCCACCAATAAACTCCCCTGCCACAAAAATCTGTGGAATCGTAATGCAGCCCGTATGGGCGTTCAGGGCGGCGCGTATCGCCCCCCCGAGGTTGTCCTGCTGATACTGGGCACTGTCCAGGTCGACCGAACGGTAATCGATACCGCACTTGGCAAACAGCTTGCGCAGCGACCAGCAGAACTCGCACCACTCCAGCGCAAACATCACCACCGGGTGGGCAGGATCCGACAGCGCCTGCGCCACAAAGGTTTCGGCATCGGGGGTGATATTCACCGCCGCACTGGCCGCAGGGGCTGCCGAAGGACGATCAAAGCGATAGCCGGGCGTCGAGCGTGAGACCTCCAGCTCCTCAGCCGTCATCTCCGTTTCGATGTCCGCAAACAGCGGCGTGCTAAGGTAGCGCTCCCCAGTATCGGGCAACATGCACAGCACGTTGGTCCCCGCCGGGCTGCTTCGGCAGATGCGCAGTCCACCCGCCAGCGTCGCGCCGGCCGTGATACCGCAGAAAATCCCTTCTTTTCGCGCCAGCTCCCTGGACAGGCACAGCGCCTCGTCTCCCGGAATCGGCATGATCTGGTCGATGAGCCCTTGCGCAACAGCGTCTTCCGTCAGCTTGGAAATAAAGTCCGGCGTCCAGCCTTGCATCAGATGGGGCCTGAAACTTGGATGGCTGCCCGCCGGTGCGCCATCCGGCGCACGCACCTGTCTCACGCCGCTGCCCAGCAAGGGTGAATTATCCGGCTCACAGACCAGGATACGGGTCTGCGGGCTCTTCTCGCGCAGCACCCGTGCCACCCCCTTCAGGGTTCCCCCCGTGCCAAAACCCGTGACCCAGTAGTCAAGCTGCACGTCGGCGAAATCCTCAAGGATTTCCGGCGCAGTGGTGCGGGAGTGGAAGTCGGCGTTGGCTTCGTTTTCGAACTGGCGACATAGAAACCAGCCATGCGCCTCGGCCAGCTCCACGGCTTTGGCCAGCATGCCACTGCCTTTTTCGGCAGCCGGTGTCAGGATTACCTGGGCCCCCAGAAAGCGCATCATGCGCCTGCGCTCAACACTGAAATTCTCGGCCATGGTCAACACCAGCGGGTAGCCTTTCTGGGCACAGACCATCGCCAGGCCGATACCGGTATTGCCGCTGGTCGCCTCGATCACCGTCTGCCCCGGTTTGAGTAGCCCTCGCTTCTCAGCATCCTCGATAACCCCCAGAGCAAGGCGATCCTTGACCGATCCCATCGGGTTGAAGGCTTCGAGCTTGACGAAAAGATTTACCCCCGCAGGGGCCAACTTGTTGATCCTAACCACCGGAGTGCGGCCAATCGTGCCTAGAATGCTATCAAAACGGGTACCCATTCTCTTTCTCCTGTCAGCGGAAACGCACGCCAGCCCCGGCATAGATACAGATAAGGAAATTGAATTTTTAATCAGTTTATAAGCATAGGATAAAGATCGAAAAGCACAGTACAGGAACACAGATCAGGCATCATTACGCCCCTGTTTTCGTGTCTTGTATCAATGGATCAACACGCTATTGTTTGATACGCATGACAGGCTCCGCACCACGGATTTGATAACGGCGGACCGCATCCGCTTCCCACACCCGGCAAGAGGCTATAGCCAGGGCTCGGCTCACCGTCAGCCAGCCCTTAAGGGCGAGACCCGCTAAAAGAACAGAAACCTTATTTCTTTTTGATATATAGTTATACCTTTAAAGAATATTAGAAAGTTCTTATACTATGCCAATGACCTGAGCAAAGGCGTGCGCTATGAACCTCCCACAGATCAAAAGTTTTTTTGACCAAACCACCAACACCTTTAGCTATGTGATTCGGGATCCGGCCTCTGCGGCCTGCGCCATCATCGACTCGGTGCTTGCTCTGGATTATGCATCGGGCCGAACCAGTACCGCCCCTGCCGATGCCATCATCGCTTTTATTCAGGCAGAGCAGCTGAAAGTCGAATGGATACTCGAAACCCATGTACATGCAGATCATGTCTCGGGGGCATCCTACCTGCATGAAACGCTGGGCGGCCGCACCGGTATTGGTGAAAAAATCACCCAGGTGCAGGACATTTTCGGCAAGGTTTTCAATGCCGGCCAGGATTTTCGCCGCGATGGCAGCCAGTTCGACCGCCTCTTCAGGGACGACGACACCTTTGCCCTGGGCAGCCTGACGGGGCGTGTGATGCACACACCGGGCCACACACCGGCATGCCTCACCTACGTGATCGGCGATGCCGCCTTTGTCGGCGACACCCTGTTCATGCCGGATTACGGTACGGCGCGCTGCGACTTCCCGGGAGGGGACGCCCGCACGCTGTACCGCTCCATCCAGAAGGTACTCGCACTGCCGCCATCGACAAGAGTCTTCATGTGTCACGATTACAAGGCAGACGGGCGCGATACATACGAGTACGAAAGCAGCGTCGCCGAGCAGCGGGCCAACAACATCCACGTTAAAACGGATATCTGTGAGGATGATTTCGTGCGCATGCGCACCGCACGTGACGCCACGCTGAGCATGCCACAGCTGATTCTGCCTTCGGTGCAGATCAATATGCGTGCAGGCCATATGCCTCCACCCGAAGACAATGGCACCCACTACCTGAAGATCCCCCTGAACCTGTTTTGACACTGCCCCCAAACAATCCGCCCAGTGGCGACAATACCCACGACTGCACGGGCCCTGTGAAGCCCCTTGACCCAGGAGCCCGGCCGCGATGAAACAGTATTTCCCCATCCTGACGTGGTTGCCGGCGTATCGGTCGGGTCACCTGGCAGATGACCTGCTGGCGGCGGTCATCGTAACGGTCATGCTGATCCCGCAATCCCTGGCCTACGCCCTGCTGGCCGGACTCCCCCCCGAAGCGGGTCTGTACGCCAGCATTCTGCCACTGGTCGCCTATGCCATTTTCGGCACCAGCAGCACCCTGGCCGTGGGGCCCGTCGCCGTGGTTTCGCTAATGACAGCCACGGCCGTCGGCCAGGTGGCTGTGCAGGGCAGCATCGGCTATCTCAATGCGGCAGTGATGCTGGCGCTGATGAGCGGTGTGATGCTGCTCGCCATGGGCGTACTGCGCCTTGGCTTTCTGGCCAACTTCCTGAGTCATCCGGTCATGACCGGGTTTATCTCGGCGTCGGGGCTGATCATTGCCATCAGCCAGCTCAAGCACTTGCTGGGCATCGATGCATCCGGACATACACTGTGGCAGCTGGTGCAAAGCCTGTGGGCGCATCGCGGCGGCATTCATGGCATCAGCCTGGCACTGGGCACCGGCAGCCTGCTGTTTCTGCTACTGATACGACGCTATCTCAAACCCTGGCTACTGCGCGCGGGCTACTCTCCCCGCATGGCCGATCTTTGTGCCAAGGCGGGCCCCGTACTGGCCGTGGTCATTGCCACGCTGATCGCCGCAGCGCTGGACCTGAACAGCCAGGGCTTGCGCATTCTGGGCCTGGTACCGGCGGGCTTGCCGGCCCTGACACTGCCGAGCCTGTCTCTGCCGCTGCTGGAACAGCTGTGGATGCCGGCTCTGCTGATCAGCACCATCGGTTTCGTGGAATCAGTGTCGGTGGCACAGGCACTGGCCGCCAAACGCCGCCAGCGGATCGATCCGGACCAGGAGCTCATCGGGCTGGGCAGCTGCAATATCGTCTCGTCGGTATCGGGCGGGTTTCCGGTGACCGGCGGGTTTTCACGCTCGGTGGTCAATTTCGATGCCGGCGCCGCCACCCCCGCAGCCGGGGCTTTTACCGCGGTTGGTATCGCACTGGCCACGCTATTCCTGACACCGTTTATTTTCTATCTGCCACTCAGCGTTTTGGGGGCGACCATTATCGTCGCGGTCCTCAGCCTGGTGGATCTGCGGGCCATACCGAAAACCTGGCGCTATTCCCGCCACGATGCCCTGGCACTGATCGCCACCCTCACAGTCACCCTGACAGCCGGCGTGACCACCGGAATACTGACCGGCGTCGTGTTGTCACTGCTGCTCTACCTGCACCGAACCAGCCGCCCCCACAGCGCCATTGTCGGACGGGTACCGCACACCGAACACTTTCGCAACATCGAGCGTCACCTGGTCGAAACGGACCCGGCGCTCTGTATTCTCAGAATCGACGAAGGGCTGTATTTTGCCAATGCCCGTTTCCTGGAGGATCGCGTGTACGCCCAGATGGCTTCGCAGCAGAAGCTCCAGCACCTGGTGCTGATGTGTCCCGCGGTGAATCACATCGATGCGTCGGCGCTGGAAGCCCTGGAAGCCATAAATGCCCGCCTGCGGGACGCCGGTATTCAGCTGCATCTGAGCGAGGTTAAGGGTCCGGTCATGGATGCGCTGCGTAACAGCGACTTTTTGGATCACCTGACTGGGCGCATTTTCCTCAGCACCTACCAGGCCTGGCACGCCCTGAGCACAGGCGCAGCCCACTGCCCCCTGTCGGCATCAGCTCAACACGGATACGGTTAGTCCGCTACCTGTGCATCTGCTGCGGGCTCCTGCTGCTTCTGCTGTTGCTGAATACGCCACAAATGCGCGTAGCTGCCGCCTTTGTCCAGCAGCGCCTGATGATTGCCCTGCTCAACGATGCGTCCTTCCTGCATCACCAGGATATGGTCGGCATCCACGATGGTGGACAAACGGTGGGCAATCACCAGGCTGGTCTGCCCCCTGGATACCTCGCGAATGGCCTGCAGAATACTGCGTTCCGAACGGCTGTCCAGTGATGAGGTTGCCTCATCAAATACCAGAATGGGCGGGCGCTTGAGAATCGTGCGGGCGATGGCCACACGCTGCTTTTCGCCGCCGCTGAGCTTGAGCCCGCGCTCGCCCACCAGGGTGTCATGGCCATCAGGCAAACGGGCAATGAAATCGTCCAGATGGGCCAGCCGAATGGCCTCCTCAACGTCAGCATCACTGGCATCGATGCGGCCATAGCGAATGTTTTCATAGATCGAGGCGTTAAACAGCACCGTATCCTGGGGCACGATACCAATAGCGCGGCGCAGCGATTCCTGACTCACCGAACGAATGTCCTGGCCGTCGATCAGTACGGCACCTGCATCGACGTCGTAAAACCGGAACAACAACTTCACCAGCGTCGACTTGCCGGAGCCGCTGGCCCCCACCACGGCCACTTTCTGGCGCGGCCGCACCCGCAGGCTCACGCCGTGAAGAATTTGCCGATCGGGACCATAACCAAAATCCACATCGCGAAATTCGATCTCTCCCCGGCTGATTTGCAGCGTCCTGGCATCGGGCGCATCCCTGATCGCGGGTGTTCGTCGCATCAGTGCGAACATACGTTCGATATTGGCCAGGGAGCCCTTCATTTCCCGGTAGACAAAGCCGAGAAAGTTCAGCGGCATGAAAAGTTGCATCATGAACGCATTGATCAGCACAAAGTCCCCCAGCGTCATGCTGCCAGCCACCACGTTGCGCCCGGCCAGCAGCATCATGGCGGTCATCGCCAGACCAATGATCAGGGCCTGACCGCCATTGAGCGCAAACAGCGTGAGACGGTTCTTGCGCCGGGCGAGTTCCCACTCCTCGAGATCCCTGTCGTAGCGGCGGGCTTCATAACGTTCGTTGGTGAAATACTTCACTGTTTCATAGTTCAGCAGGCTGTCCACGGCGCGGGAGTTGCTCTGCGAATCGGCCTTGTTGGCGGCCCGCACGTAACCCGTGCGCCAGTCCGTCGCCACCACCGAATAGGCCACATAAACCACCACTGCAATGAGCGTGATCAGCGCAAACCAGGCCGAGTAGTTGACCAGCAGCAAGCCGATAACCAGCGCAATCTCCAGCAGGGTCGGTACGATGTTAAAAACCATGAAACGCATCAGGAAGCTGACCCCCGATACACCACGCTCAATATCCCGCGACAGGCCCCCGGTACTGCGATTAAGGTGAAAATCCAGCTCCAGCGCATGCAGATGATTGAACACCGCCAGGCCAATGCGGCGCATGGCGCGCTCAGTGACACGGCCGAACAGCGTATCGCGGATCTCGCCAAACAGCACATTAACGAAACGTACCGAGCCATACGCCAGCAGCAGTCCCAGCGGCAGCGCCACCATCGTGCCGCTACTGGCATCCATCGCATCGACGATATGCTTGAGAATAAAGGGCATGCCTACGCTGGCAACTTTGGCCGCCACCAGACACCCCAGCGCCAGCAGGATGCGGCTGCGGTATTCGAGCAGATACGGGATCAGCGCCTTGAGGGTTTGCAGATTGATGGTCGAATCATCCGCGTCCGGATTGTAGGAGCGATGCTTCATGGTGCCGGCCTGCTGGAGAATGAAGAACTAATTGAGCCTGCCATGATAACCGCTGCGGGCCGGCAGGTAGACCAGAAATCCGCAGCCCCAGGACCTTCGCAGGATACGGTTAGCCTATTGGGGTTTCCAGCCAACACTCTGGCCAATGACGTTCTCAAGCAGCGCAATTTCCCGCGACATCTCGCGGGACAGGTTGATCATCATCAGGCCAAAGTCCGCCGGATACTGCATATGCAAATCAAAAAACAGCATGCTGCTAATTTCCAGCACCACCACATCCCCACGTGCAACCGCGGTGCCGGAACGTGGGTGCAGACCAATCATGCCATCAAAACCCACCTGCTCGCCGCGCCCAAAATGGCGCGTCAGTACATCCAGGCCCTCGGATTGCTTGTAGAAGCCCAGCTCACCCTGCAAAACCACATAGAACCCGTCTGCGGCATCACCGGCCCGATACAGCAGATCACCACGGTGCAGTTGCAGCAAGCGCCCGTTGGTCAGCAGAAAGCACAGACATTCCTCGGACAGGGCACCAAAGGTGGAGAGTTCGTGCAGGCAGGCTCGACTGAGCCATTCCAGGACGAAGTCAACATCCAGCGTTTTCATCAGCAATATCCTGCACAGTTTCAGTCACTAAAACAGCTGAGTGACACCTTTAAATATAGTGCCTCGAGTGCAGGATATTGCGTAAAGTTGGGGGCGCCTGTTTTCAGGCCCGGCGCCCGTCTAACCCGCCTGGCTGCGTAACCGTGCTGCAGTCAGGGTATTGCGCAGCAGGCAGGCCACGGTCATGGGGCCAATGCCACCCGGCACCGGGGTCAGGGCACCGGCTACCTGGCTGGCGGCAGCAAAATCAACATCACCCACCAGGCGGGCGTTGCCGGCATCGTCCACTACCCGGTTGATACCGACATCCAGGACGGTAGCGCCCGGCTTGATGTAATCAGCCCCGATTATGCCGGGGCGGCCCACGGCCACGACCAGAATATCCGCCTGGCGGCATTCTTCGGCAAGGTTACGGCTGCGCGAATGCACCGTCGTTACCGTGCAGTTGGCGTTGAGCAGCAGCTGCCCCATGGGCTTTCCAACAATGTTGGACCGCCCCACCACCACGGCCTTGAGGCCAGACAGGTCACCAAGGCGGTCCTGCAGCAACAGCAGGCAGCCCAGCGGCGTGCACGGCACCAGAGACGGCTGGCCTGCACTCAGGCGCCCGACATTAATGGGATGGAATCCATCCACATCCTTGCCGGGATCAATTGCCTCGATCACCGCCGACTCGTCCAGTCCCGCCGGCAGCGGCAACTGCACCAGAATACCGTCAACGCGATCATCCGCATTCAACGACTCAATCAGCGCCAGCAACTGTGCCTGGGTCGTATCGGCATCCAGCAAATGTGGAAAAGAGGCAATACCGGCTTCGCCGGCCTGGCGCACCTTGGTACGCACATACACCTGACTGGCGGCATCTGAGCCCACCAGCACCACCGCAAGTCCGGGTTGCCGGCCATGGCTGGCTGCAAAGTCCTGCGCCATGGTTTTGACCTCCTCGCGCACCCGTGCCGCAAAGGCCTTGCCATCAATCAGGGCGGCCGACGACGGGGTTGGATGCTCTGCGCGTTCGCTCATCTGTTGTTCCTTTATTCTATGGAAAGTTACAGGCCGGCAGAGGACCTGCAGCACCCCGACTCTGTTGCCACAGGCGGCCTCAAAGCCTGCCTGCAGGCAAGTGGAGTGTTAATCGCCCACTTAAAACCACATCTGCACGATGCAACGTGCACTTTTTAGTAAGCTTTGAGAGGTGTTAGTCGCTTGCACTGATAACGCCCCAACGTTTTTGCAATCCCCGTCTAAAAAACGACAGTGCGCAGTCCGTTCTCAAACACGCGGCGGCGTACATGATACTTCACGGCGCGGGCCAGCGTCTGGGCTTCCATATCACGACCGACCTGGGTCAGGTGCTGAGGGTCATGGGCATGGTCCACACGCTCCACCATCTGCTCGATAATCGGCCCCTCATCCAGGTCTCCGGTCACATAATGGGCCGTGGCACCAATCAGTTTCACACCGCGCGCGTAGGCTTGATAATAGGGCTTGGCACCCTTGAAGCCTGGCAGGAATGAATGGTGGATATTGATGCAGCGGCCTGTCAGCGCATTAGACATCGTATCACTCAGCACCTGCATGTAACGCGCCAGTACTACCAGCTCGCTGCTGGTTTCATCGATCAGCTGCAGCAGTGCGGCTTCCTGTTCAGCCTTGGTTTCCTTGGTTACCGGCAGGTACACATATCGAATACCTTCACGCTCAGCCATGTAACGCAAATCTTCATGATTGGACACCACCGCTGTAATCTCGATGTTCAGCTCGCCAGTCGCGCGGCGGTAGAGCAGATCACGCAGACAGTGATCATACTTGGAAACCATGATCAGCACTTTCGCAGGCTCGGTTGCGTCGTGGATTTCCCACTCCATATCGAAGCGCAATGCCGTCACCTCAAATGCGGCTTTTAGCTGCCCGACACTGGGTTTCTGGTTACCTTCGAAAACAAACTCGATCGTCGAGAAAAAACGCCCGGTATCGAGATCATCATACTGATGCAGCTCCTTGATAAAGCAGCCGCGATCTGCCATGAAATTGCCAATAGCGGCAACGATGCCGACACGACCGGGGCAGGAGACCCTGAGGATATAAGCGGGTTTGTCTTTCATTACTATTCTCTTTCCATCGCTATACGTTGGCGCACAACTCAAGGCTGACTATCTTACCAGCCTCAGCGGCGTGATAGACATCTAGATTGTGCCGCAGCAACCAAAACCGCAGCCATCACAGCACCCCATGACAAAAACCACCTGGCTTTCCTCTTGAATGTGATAGCGGAGGCAGGCTATGACCGCGGCCGGCGAGGCTATAGCCTTCGCCCCCCTTGTCAGTCTATGACCTTCGCTGCCGTTATGAGAAGCGAGCCCGACGCTTTACACCCATGCTACTCAGAAACGAAAAAGGCCCGAAATCTTTCGACTTCGGACCTTTTCTGCAGAACCGGTAACTTTCGATTACCAATTCTTGAATGTGGTAGCAGTGACAGGCTTATGAATCCATGACCTTCGCTGCCCTTGTGAAGAGCGAGCCCGACGCTTTACGCTCATGCTGCTCACTGCTCAGAAACGAAAAAAGCCTGACACTTTTCAGTATCAGGCTTTCCTCTTAAATATGGTAGCGGGGACAGGATTTGAACCTATGACCTTCGCTGCCCTTATGAAGAGCGAGCCCGACGCTTTACGCCCATGCCCATGCCCATGCCCATGC
>NZ_KB899108.1 GCF_000378045.1 Marinobacterium rhizophilum DSM 18822 | reverse complement strand
ACCGTCGCGGGTGAAGATCGCGGTGCCGTTGCCGAATTCGTGCTCATTGATCCAGCGGGCCGCGGTTTCGTAGGAGTCGGCGCGGGCGACAGCAAGCACCGGGCCGAAGATCTCTTCCTTGTAGATCGTCATGTCCGTGGTCACGTTATCGAACAGGGTACCGCCGACGAAGTAGCCGTTCTCATACCCCTTGACCTTGAGATCCCGTCCATCGACGACCAGCTTGGCACCCTGTTCGACGCCGGAATCGATATAGCGGCGTACCCGGTCTGCGTGTTCCCGCGTCACCAGCGGACCCATTTCGGCTTTGGGGTCCGTGCCCGGGCCGACGTAGAGTTCGCGTACCTTGGCCTCGAGTTTTTTCACCAGGGCATCGGCTGTCTTTTGACCCACGGGAACGGCGACGGAGATCGCCATGCAGCGCTCACCGGCGGAGCCATAGGCCGCGCCCATCAGGGCATCGACGGCCTGGTCGAGATCGGCGTCAGGCATGATGATCATGTGGTTCTTGGCGCCGCCCAGTGCCTGGCAGCGCTTGCCACTGCGCGCCGCTGTTTCGTAAATGTAGCGGGCAATGGGGGTTGAGCCCACGAAGCTGACGGCGCTGACGTCCGGATCGTCCAGGAGCGCATCAACGGATTCCTTGTCACCCTGTATCACACTGAAAACACCGTCAGGCAGTCCGGCTTCCTTGAGCCATTTTGCCATCAGCAGGGAGGCGGAGGGGTCGCGCTCGGAAGGTTTGAGGATGAAGCAGTTACCGCAGGCCAGCGCGACCGGGAACATCCACATCGGCACCATGACCGGAAAGTTAAAAGGCGTGATGCCCGCAACGATGCCCAGCGGCTGGCGCAATGCGTGGCTGTCGACCCGGGTACCGACATTCTCGGTGACGTCGCCCTTGAGCAGCTGGGGTGCGCCGACGGCAAATTCGACCACTTCCATGCCGCGCTGGATTTCGCCCTTGGCGTCGGACAGCACTTTGCCGTGTTCCGATGTCACCACGGCGGCCAGTTCGTCAGTCCGCTCTTCCAGGATGCGCAGGAAGCGGTTGAGAATGCGGGCACGGCGCAATGGCGGCGTCGTCGACCAGGAGGGGAAGGCCTGCTTTGCCGTGGCGACGACATCCCTGACCTCATTACGGGTGGCCAGCGTCACCGTGGCGGTCTGCTCGCCGTTGGCCGGATTGAATACCTGGGCGCGGCGTGTTCCTTGCCCGGCGATTTCCTGTCCGTTGATGAAATGGTGAATGATGCGTGGCATATGAAACCCTCAGTCGCGTTGATCTTGGTTTTATGGGTGTACCGGACCTTCACTTCGCAGGCAGGCATTTGGACATGGCTTGATCGCAATGTGTTCGAAGTCTCTGCAGGATCTGGTGGCGTTTACTGCATGGAAGGGGTGCAATTATAATTGCAATAATAGTATAAGTGAAATTATTGTTGATTGTTGATTCAGGCCAGGAGGTCGCATTCCGGTAATGAGTTCGGCGATGGCCGATGTAGCGGAATTTTCGTGGCCTCTATGTATAGGGCACGCAGCATACGCAAGCAACGCCATGGGCAGGTTGAAGAGGCCGTACTTAACGACCGAGACTCAATGGGTTTGGTTGACGCTGGACTTGGATCATACGAATTTGAAATCAATTTTGCTTAAAAAAAATTATTGCAATTAATGTTGCTATGAAGGTATCGTGCAGACATTGTCACACTGCCTGCGGAGGGTTTGCGCTCTCTGTGGAGGCAGGCCCACGATATTTGTAGGCGATCGAAATCCAAGGGCAGTCGTCCATACGACTGCACATACATCATGTCAGGAGAGTCTCAACACTATGTATAAGAATTATGGACTTTTCATCGACGGCGAATGGCGCCAAGGGCGTTCTGATGCTGTCATCAAGGTACTGAATCCTGCCACCGAAGAAGTGATCGGTGAAGTGCCGGCAGCTTCGGTAGAAGATACCCAGGCCGCTATCGACGCGGCGGCTGCCGGGTTCAAAATCTGGCGTGGGTTTACGGGTTGGGCTCGAGCGGATGTCCTGCATGCGGTCGCCGATGAAATGCGGGCCGCAAGCGGTGAGGCTGCGCGTTGCATCACCCTGGAAACAGGCAAGCCACTGGCACAGGCAGCGCGTGAGTGGGAACTCTCTGTAGATCAGTTCCGTTGGTACGCTGAAGAAGCACGACGTATGTACGGTCGCATTGTGGAAAGCCGGGTGCCAGGTGGTCGTATCGAAGTGCACCACGAACCCGTCGGTGTGGTTGGTGCCTTTACGGCCTGGAATTTTCCGGCGGTGCTCATTGCCCGTAAAGTGGCGCCGGCGCTGGCTGCTGGCTGCTCGGTTATTGTACGTCCGTCCAGTGAAGTACCCGGCACGGCAATGGTCATGTTCGAATGTCTGCGCAAGGCCGGTATTCCTAAAGGTGTCGTGAATCTCGTCATTGGTCCTACGCAAAATACGTACGACCCGATGCTGGCCTCGGCGGTGGTGCGTAAAATTTCCCTCACCGGGTCGACGCAGATCGGTCAGCAGATGATACGTGACTCTGCGGATACCATGAAGCGCGTCAGCATGGAGCTTGGTGGCAATGCGCCGGTGGTGATCTTTGAAGATGCGGATCTGGAGAAAGCCCTGGATCTGTGTGTCGCAACCAAATACGCCAATGCGGGTCAAGTCTGCGTCACCGCAGACCGTTTCTATGTTCATCGAAGCCTCTACGCACGCTTTGTTGAGGGATTCGCTCAGCGAGCACAGGCGCTGAAACTGGGTAGCGGGCTTGACGAAAACACCCAGATGGGGCCGCTGGTCAACAAGCGGCGTCTGGATGCTATCGAAAGTGTGGTGGCCGATGCGTTGCAAAGTGGCGCGCGCCTGGTGACCGGAGGCAAACGCCCTGAGAGTTTTGAGCGCGGCTTCTTCTTTGAGCCCACGGTGCTGGCTGATGTGCCGGACGATGCCCGGGCGATGGCGGATGAAAACTTTGGTCCGATTGCAGCTATCACCTCATTTGACGATATCGAGCAGATGTACGAGCGCGCCAATGCGTTGCCGTTCGGTCTGTCGGCATATGCCTTTACCCGGGATCCCGCCCGTATTCGTGAAGTCGTTGCCCGTCTTGAAGCGGGCATGGTCGGCGTTAACAGCTTTGCACTGGCGGCTGCCGAAGCGCCTTTTGGCGGTATTAAGGACAGCGGGATGGGGCGTGAAGGCGGCAGTGAGGGCATTCATGACTACACCAACGTCAAGCTCGCTCAAGTAACGGTTTAAGAGGTAGGTCTTATGATTCCTAATGGAATAAAAAAAATCTGGGCAGAGGGTGGGCAGGCTGTCAACGGCTGGCTTTCGATGGCTTGTCCCTTCAGCGCGGAAATCATGGCAGAGCAGGGTTATGACTCGATCACCATCGATATGCAGCACGGGTTTGTAGGCTATGAAGTTGGTACCGCCATGCTGCAGGCAATGCGTGCCAGTGGCGTGACGCCGATGGTACGCGTGCCTTGGCTGGATCCCGGTGCAGTGATGAAAGCGCTGGATGCCGGAGCCTACGGCATTATCTGTCCCATGATCAATACGGCTGAAGAAGCGGCTCGACTGGTGTCCTATATGCGTTATCCGCCGATAGGCAATCGCAGCTTTGGGCCGACTCGGGTGAACTTTGCCGCTGGCGCTGATTATGGTCAGCATGCGGATGATGAGATGCTCTGTTTTGCGATGATTGAAACCTCGGAGGCCGTGAAAAATATCGATGATATCGTGGCGACTCCCGGACTGGATGGTATTTACATTGGGCCGGCCGACCTTACGCTGGGCCTGACTGGCAAAAAGTATCGTACGGGTTTTGATCGGGAAGAGCCGGAAATGATTGATGCGATCAAGCATGTCCTGGATCGGGCCCACAGGGCCGGATTGCGTGCCTGCCTGCATAATGGATCGCCGGAGTATGCTGCGCGAGCGCTGGAGTGGGGCTTCGACTTGGTTACCGTGTCCAATGATGTGCGGTTACTGGCCGGTGCGGCTAAAGACAGTGTCGATAAACTGCGCGAGCTACGAGGTGGTTCCAGTGCTTCATCAGTAGCATCTGCAGGAGGGTATTAATATGCCGCATATTCTCGTCGCCGGAAAAATTCACGAAGCCGGGTTGGAACGATTGCGTAATGCACCTGGCGTTACATTCGATCTGGTAGAGGAAGTCACTACTGAGAGTTATTCGCCGTTACTCGAAAAGGCCGATGGGCTGCTGATTCGTACCCAGCCAATGACGGCGAAAGAGATCGCCCTGGCGAAAAGCCTGAAGATTGTATCCCGGCATGGTGTCGGATATGACTCGGTGGACGTAAAGGCGCTGAACGAGCGTGGAATTCCTCTGGCTGTCGTGGGCGATGTCAATTCACGTTCAGTGGCGGAGCATACGCTGATGATGATGATGGCCGTCGCCAAGCAGGCACTGCATCATGATGCCAGCATTCGCCAGGGTAACTGGGGTTGCCGGAACGCATTTTCTGCTGTGGAACTTTCAGGGCACACGCTACTGCTGCTGGGCTTTGGTCGCATTGGTCAGTGCGTGGCTCAACTGGCGCTACCCTTCGGGATGCAGGTTATGGTCTATGATCCCTACCACACTGAGGATTTCATTCGGGATAAAGGATGTATTCCAGTTTCCAGTATTACCGAAATGCTGCCCGAAGCGGATTTCCTGTCGGTGCATATGCCCCTCATCGATGGCAAGGCTTTGATCGGCAAGGACGAGCTGGCTTTGATGAAGTCTACAGCGATCGTCGTGAATACGTCCCGCGGTGGCATCATTGATGAACAGGCGCTCTGTGCTGCATTGCAGGAGGGTAGACTTGGCGGCGCGGGCCTGGATGTAATGGTAAATGAGCCCCCGGCTGCTGACGATCCTCTTTTAAGTTGTCCACGCGTTCTGCTCAGCCCCCATGTTGCAGGCCTCACCCAGGAAGCGGCGATGCGCATGTCGGTTTCGGCGGTTGAAAATATTCTGAACTGCTTTTCTGCAAGTCTGGATCCGGCTTTGGTCGTTAATGCCAGTGAAATCGGTTACTCCTGCTCAGAGAAATCCTGAGATTTGGGACCTGGTTATTCCCAGTGTAAGCGAGCGAAATTAATAAACCGTTGACCTAAAAATACATGTTTCTCGCAGAATGCGGGATGCACGAACTTGTTTGCGGGTTTGCTAAGCCTCACTGGTAATATTAATAATCCACCTAGGAATTCGAAAATGCGTGATATTGGTGTAGGTATTATTGGCACTGGTTTTATGGGCCAGTCGCATGCCCTGGCCTATCGTGCTGCAGCTGGCATTTATCCAGGAAGCCTCAATCCGGTTCTTGTCGCGATCGCGGATATAAATGAGGATGCTCTGGAGCGTGCGCGTGCACAGTATGGTTTTAACCGCAGCACCACTGATTGGACGGCGCTGGTAGCCGATCCTGATGTGGAGATCGTCTCTATTACCACGCCTAATACGCTGCACCGGGAGCAGGCACTCGCGGCGATCGCGGCCGGCAAACATGTTCACTGTGAAAAGCCGATCGCGCCAAACGCAGCCGATGCGCTGGTAATGATGAAGGCGGCCGAGGCTGCCGGCGTGACGACCCAGGTAGGCTATAACTATATCAAAAATCCATTGCTCAAACTTGCGCGTCAGATGATTGAATCGGGTGAGTTGGGCGAGATCACCAGTTTTCGCGGCATCCATGCCGAGGACTATATGGCCGATCCGCAATTGCCATACAGCTGGCGCTTCGATCCCGCTGGTGGCGCCGGAGTGATCGCAGACCTCGGTAGCCATATTGTCGGAATGGCGCGGTTTCTGCTGGGACCAATCACAGACCTTAATGCGGATCTGGAAACGGTGATCAGGCAGCGTCCAAGTGCGCCCGGTGCGACTACAATGCGCGCGGTAGAATTGGATGACATCGCCAGACTGACCGTGCAGTTTGCCAGGGGGTGCAAAGGCTCAATTGAAGCAAGTTGGGTTGCAACCGGTCGTAAAATGCAGTTGGGCTTCGAACTGGTCGGATCAAAAGGATCGTTATCTTTCACTCAAGAGCGCTTTAACGAGCTGCTCTACTTTAAGGCCGGCAACGATCCTAGGTTTTCCGGATATCAGCGAATAGAGGCCGGTCCCCAGCACGATCCCTATGGCCACTTTTGTAAAGCTCCGGGCCACCAGCTCGGGTTCAACGACCTCAAGACGATTGAAGTCGCAGAGTTCCTGCAGGCGATCGCCCGTGGTGAGGCGCCCTCAGGACCGGATTTCAGGGAAGCCTGGGAAATTCAGAAGGTTATCGATACTGCCGTGTTGTCATCGAAAGAGCGTTGCTGGATGTCAGTGCCCTGAGTTGGTCCTTCTGTTTTTTGTCATAGCCAGAGGGTAACCGGCTCAGTCGCAATGATCCGGGTTTCCCGGTCATCAACTTGGGTGCGCGGTGGCGTACCCGAGAGCAGCTGAGCTGCGACACTTTGGCGTTGGAGTACGGTGCCCGTGTCGGTCGTTGAGAATGGCATCTGCCTGGCACTGGACGTGAACTTTGGTGCGATACTGTATGCACGGCTGGCTACTTATTTAAATGGGTTACGACCAACGCGTTGTGACTGGATATAATCCATTACGTGTAATTCATTCTGAGCAAGTGCCGTAACACTGACGGCGCTCTCTAACGGAAGGAAACATAGAATGGCCAAAATCGGATTTATCGGTACTGGCATCATGGGTCTGCCAATGGCGCAGAACCTGCTTAATGCCGGCCATCAGCTGTTCGTGTCCACGCACCGCAGCCCGGTCCCGGCGACCTTAAAGGGCGCCGACGGCTGTTCAACTCCTGCAGAGGTTGCCAGGGCATCGGAGTTCATCATTCTGATGGTACCAGACACTCCCCAGGTTGAAGAGGTACTGTTTGGCGAGAACGGCGTCGCCCAGGGCCTCGGAGAGGGCAAGGTTGTGATTGACATGAGTTCGATCTCACCGTTGGATACCAAGGCCTTTGCCAAACGCATTAATGAATGCGGCGCTGAGTATCTGGACGCCCCCGTCTCCGGTGGTGAAGTTGGCGCCAAGGCCGGCACCCTGTCGATCATGGTCGGCGGCAACGAAAACACCTTCGTTCGCGCTCAGCCGCTGTTCGAGATCATGGGCAAGAATATCACCCTGGTCGGTGGTAACGGCGATGGTCAAACCGCCAAGGTCGCTAACCAGATCATCGTTGCGCTGAACATCGAAGCGGTCTCAGAGGCACTGCTCTTTGCGTCGAAGGCCGGTGCTGATCCGGCCCGCGTGCGCGAGGCTCTGATGGGCGGTTTCGCATCGTCGAAGATCCTCGAGGTCCATGGCGAGCGGATGGTCAAGGGTACTTTCGACCCGGGATTTCGCATTGGCCTGCACCAGAAGGACCTGAACCTGGCGCTAGCCGGCGCCAGGGAGTTGGCGCTGAATTTGCCCAATACCGCCGCCACGCAACAGATCTTCAGCACTTGCGTGGCCCTCGGTGGTGCGGGTTGGGATCACTCAGCAATGATCAAGGGGCTCGAACACATGTCCAATCATTCGATCCGTGACGACTGACCTGAACGTGAGTGAACCCACCGGCCTATAGGTTGTCCGGGCTGAAGTAACACTGCGCCCGGCTTATTGTGCTACCAGCCATGCAGAGACACTCGGACCTGGTCTGGTTACCGTGCTCGCTGCAAAGTTTGTGGGTCGTAGTCTGCGTGCTCGCAAGAATCTCACGCCGTCGTTCGTTAGGCGGACGTGAGTGAGGACAGTCTCCTCCTGCAGTCGGCCCGGTTGCGTCGCGTTTGAACCCGCATAGTGTGTAACTGGCGTGGCCAGTTCTAGATCGCGCATTGCGGTGGCACAACGGCGAGAGCGGTCAGGTTTCCCCGCTTCGGAATTGGCCTCATTTTGATGGGGGTAAACCTGGATAGTTTGTTTTTATATAAGTTTCTGAATTTTAAAATAAAATATTCCGGCTTTCGTATTTGCGCTGCAGTATACGGGTTAGCCTGTCGGAGTTGCGCTCTGGTATAGTGAAGGCCAGTAATGGTCGGCATCTTTGGTGCCGCGGCTACTTGTGTTTGGTTGCCGAGGGCTGGACGGCTAGGTTTCATGGCTAATGGCCGGCGCTTCGCGGTATCAATGGAGTACAAGGAACAATAGGTAGTGGATTCTTCCCGATGACTGAAAACAAGAATTCTGATGCGAATCGGCAAGCCCCGCCGGACCACTATGAGCAGGTCGTCGACGAGATCGCCAACCAATACGAAAACCTGTCGGAACGCTACAAGCAGGTCGCTCGGTACGTCACCCAGAATCCTAACAATGTTGCCATGGAGTCCGTGAACTCGGTCGCGACGAAGTGTGGAGTGCATCCATCAGTACTGGTCCGTTTTGCACAGAACTTTGGATACTCGGGCTTCAAGCAGATGCAGACGGTATTTAGGTCGCGCCTTGCGACAGCGGCCCCTGGCTTCAACGAGCGTGTCAGTGCGCTTAAGTCTGATATCCAAAAAAGTCGAGAACACGGTATCGTCGGCTTCATGCAAGATCTGGTGGTCCGTGATATCGCGACATTGCAGGACTTGCTCAGTCTCGTCACTGAGGAGAACCTGCAGCGTGCTGCATTACTCCTGAAAGATGCTCAAACCATCTACATCGTAGGGCAACTGCGTTCGGAATCCATTGCAATTTTCCTGCGCTATTTGCTTACGATGTTGAAGCGACGGGTCATCCTGCTCGATCCCGCAGGCGGTCTTGCACCGGAAATGGCTCGGACAATGCGGTCGGATGACGTGCTGATTGCCATAGCGTTTCGCCACTATGCCAAAGAGACCATCAGTATTGCAGACATAGCGACCAAGTCCGAAACGCCAATCATCGGCATTACCGACAGTCAGTTATCGCCCTTGGCCAAGGATTCAACGGTACTTTTCACCATCCCGGAGGAGGAATACAGTTTCTCCCGCTCATTGGCGGCACCGATGTGCCTTTCACAGAGCATTGCCATTGCGGTGGCTTCTCTTCTTCAGCCAGACGAGGAACCCCGTATTGCAACGGTCACAGGGAACGAGCGCAAGCGTGCGCGCAGCAGCCGGACGACAAAGATCTAGGCTGTCGCAGGCCCAAGACTACGGCACCGCTTTGCGGGCAATTGTGAAGCGATAGTGCCTCAGCATGTTATCCATGCTGAGGTATTTTCACCTTAGCTCCCTGGCGTTGATGTTCGCGCGAGCGGATTTCCTCAGTCTCTGTCTGTTATCGAAGGGCCTGTAGTTGTCCACCATTCCGGAATTTCATGTGGCGCATCACAGATGCTCCCGCGCTTTATCGGCTTCCCGTGCTATCGCCGGGCTTCCGCTGTCGCCGCGGGTCAATGCCCCTGTGATCCTGTAGATTTCAAATTCAGGCTGGTTCATGGCGCTTGACTTGGGTGACTAAGGCGATTCGTTCGGGCCTCTTGAATGCAACCATTCTGGCAGCGAACGGGAGAGTTTTCCTCGTGTTATGAAAAGGCATCAGGGTAGTCCATGCCTGGGTGCAGCTTCCTTCCTGTTCGCCCCTAAAGTTGCGAAAGCGCCCTCACGCTTTCACAAGCCCTGCGTTAACAGCACCCCCCCTTTCTTGACCGTAAAATTTGCGGCTGAGGCATTCAGAAAAGTTTTCAGATATTCTTTGCAATAAATATTGCATAGTATTTGTTATTGCAATATTGTTGATGGCGACAATAACAAGCCTACGATCGCTATAGCGCGTAGCAGAATGTGAGAGGAGAAGCTATGTCTACCGTTAGATGCACTATGGCTCAGGCGCTCGTTCGTTATCTTTGCAACCAGTTCGTCGAGATCGAAGGCGAGCGGCTACCCCTGTTTGCCGGGGTATTCGGCATCTTCGGTCACGGCAATGTGACCTGTCTGTCAGAAGCACTTGAGGCTGTACAGGATCAGTTGCCGACCTGGCGTGGGCAGAATGAGCAATCGATGGCGCTCGCCGCTGTTGGCTTCGCCAAGGCCAAGCGTCGTCGTCAGTTGATGATTGCAGCCAGTTCGATCGGCCCGGGCGCCACCAACATGGTGACGGCGGCGGGTACGGCGATGGCGAACCGCTTGCCTGTACTGCTCCTTGCAGGCGATACCTTTGCCAATCGGTTGCCTGATCCTGTGTTGCAGCAGGTTGAACATTTCAACGACCCGACCATGACTGTTAATGATAGTTTCAAGTCGGTGGTGCGCTTCTGGGATCGGATCACACACCCCGAACAGATTATCACCTCATTGCCGCAAGCCATCGCCACGATGCTCGACCCGGCTGATTGTGGCCCGGCATTCATTGGCCTTGCACAGGATACTCAGGAGAAAGCATTCGATTACCCTGAGGAGTTTTTCGCACCGAAGGTTTGGTCTATCCCGCGTCCGCGACCGGACCGCAAGGCTGTGGAAGAGGCCGTAGCGCTTCTCAGAACGGCCAAAAAGCCGCTGATCATTTCGGGTGGTGGGGTGCGCTATTCCGTCGCCGAGAATGAGGTTGCGGCCTTTGCGGCGAAACGCGGAATTCCAGTGGTAGAAACAATTGCGGGCAAGGGTGGTTTGACTCATGACCATCCGGTTCATGCCGGCCCCATTGGGATTGTCGGCTCGACCTCGGCCAATGCGCTCGCGGCTGAAGCCGATGTGATCCTGGCCATCGGCACGCGACTGCAAGACTTCACAACCGGTTCCTGGACTGCATTCGCCAAGGACGCGAAGTTCATCTCTATTAACACAGCCCGCTGGGATGCGACTAAACACCGAGCGATTGCCGTTGTCGGGGATGCGCTTGAGACGGTTACCGAAATCGACGCCGCATTGGGCGACTTTGCGATACCGGGCAGCCATATGGCCAAGGCGAAAGGGCTATTTGATGAGTGGAATGCGCTCCTGGATGGGCATCAGGCACCTTCCGATGCGGCGATTCCCTCCTATGCGCAGGTGATCGGGGTGCTCAACAAGGTGGCCGGCCCGAACGATACACTGATCGGCGCGGCGGGTGGTACACCTGGCGAGATTACCAAGGGCTGGAGGGTCAAGAATCCTAACACCTTTGACTGCGAGTTTGGCTTTAGCTGCATGGGCTATGAAATTGCCGCTGGCTGGGGGTGCGCCATGGCGCAGGAAGGCCCGGGTGCGACCGGTGGTACGCCCATTGTCATGCTCGGCGATGGCACTTACATGATGATGAACTCGGATATTTATTCGGCTGTTTTAACGGGCCACAAAATGATTGTCGTCGTTTGCGACAATGGTGGTTATGCGGTCATCAACCGCCTTCAGCAGTTCAAGGGTGTGCCTGGCTTCAATAACCTGCTTAAGGATTGCCGGATCCAGAACCCTGAAAACCCGCTGCATGTCGACTTCGTCAAACACGCAGAGTCCATGGGCGCTTATGCGCGCAAATGCGAAAGCCTCGAAGAACTGGAAGAGGCAATGACATGGGCGCAAAACAATGATCGCACCACGGTGCTCACCATCGTCTCCGACGCTCATGCCTGGGTGCCAGGGGATGCGGATTGGGATGTCGGCGTGCCTGAAGTGTCGGCACATGAGAGCGTTCGTAAGGCTCGCGAGTCCCAGGACGTCATTCGCTCGAACCAGCGGATTGGAGTTTAAAGCATGTTGAAAGCCAAGCTGGGAATTGCCCCTATCGCCTGGTGGAACGATGACCTGGCGGAACTCTCGGATGATGTCAGTCTTGAGGAATGCCTGCGGCAGGCTTCGGTAGCTGGTTTCACTGGCATGGAGACCGGCCGTCGGTTCCCGATGAATATGAAAGAACTTGGGCCTATCCTCAGCGATTTCGGAATGTCTGTTTGCGGTGGCTGGTTCTCGGGTCTCCTGCTCGATGGTGAGATTGAGGTGGAAAAAACACGCATCGCCGAACAACTGGCCTTTTTCAAGGCCGCCCAGGCGCCGTGTATCGTCTATGGTGAAACCGCGCGCTCGATTCAGGGGGTGGGTTCGGCCCCGTTAGGCACTAAACCGAAACTCACCGAGGCAGAGATTGCCGCCTATGCGCGCAAGGTGTCGGACTTTGCCGAATGGTGTGAGGTGCAGGGGATGCCAATCGCCTACCATCACCATATGGGCGCGGTGATCGAGACGGAGGCTGAACTCGACCTCTTCATGAAGCATTCCAGTGTTCCCCTGCTGTTCGATACAGGCCATATGGAATTTGCGGGGGGCGATCTGCTGCGTGTTATTGAGAAGCATCACAAGCGCATTATCCAGGTTCACTGCAAGGATGTACGGGCGGATGTGCTAAAGGGGCTAGACCGCACTGCTGAGAGCTTCCTGGATGCGGTCGTGAAGGGGGCGTTTACGGTGCCTGGCGATGGTGCTCTGGATTTCGAGAGCCTTGTTAAGGCGTTGGCACATCATGGGTATGAAGGCTGGTTCGTGGTTGAGGCGGAGCAGGACCCCATTGCCAACCCGCCGTTGGCAATGGCGAAGAAGGGACATCAAGAACTCATGCGTGTCATGACGGCCGCAGGTTATGAGGTACAACAATAATGAACGCTATTGACGGAAAAATCTGTGTCGTGACAGGCGGCACTCAGGGGCTTGGCGCGGCGATTGCCCGTCTCTTCGCGCACGCGGGTGCCGCGGGCATTGTCGTCTGTGGCCGCGGTGCTGACAAGGGTAAGGCTGTCGCCTCCTCAATCAGCGAGGAGACCGGTGTCGAGGTTCAGTTCGTACAGGCGGATCTCGGTGTTGTAGAGGATTGCCGTAATGTGATCGCGCAGACTGACAAGCACTTCGGGCGGGTGGATATCCTTGTGAACGCCGCTGGCTTGACGGATCGGGGCAATATTCTTAACACCACACCCGACTTGTTCGACAAGATGATAGCTGTGAATACACGCGCGCCGTTCTTTCTGATTCAGGACGCGGCCAAGGTCATGATCCGGGAAGGGATTGAAGGCCGCATTGTAAACATCGGTTCAATGTCTGAACTTGCAGGACAGCCATTCCTGTCGCCCTATGCCACGTCAAAAGGCGCGCTGACCACGCTGACGCGAAACGCGGCTTTCGCTTTGATGCGCAACCGTATCCACGTCAACCAGTTGGACATTGGGTGGATGAACTCGGACCATGAGCGCAAGCTTGTCGCCATGGAAACTGGGGATCCGGATTTTCTTGATCGCGAGGCAGCCAAGAAGCCTTTTGGTCGCATCCTCGATCCCGACGAAGTCGCCCGCGCGGTTCTGTGGATGGCATCTGACGATAGCGGCATGATGACGGGCGCTGTGATTCCGTTTGATCAGTCGGTCTATGGCGGTTATGACGACGCGCCCGTGCCGTCCACTGCGTTGGAGGTTTAAAATGAAGACCATTAAGGGCCCCGGTGTTTTTCTCGCGCAATTCGCCGCTGATGACGCGCCTTATAATTCATTGCCGACGCTGGCTAAATGGGCCGCGGACAAGGGATTCAAGGGGGTGCAGATCCCCACTTGGGATACGCGCCTGATTGACATGAAACAGGCAGCGCAGAGCGAGACCTATTGTGATGAAATGAAAGGTCTTTTAGCCGATCACGGTCTTGAGATCACTGAACTTGCGTCGCATATAACAGGACAGCTTGTTGCCGTGCACCCGGCTCATGACCAGATTATGGACAGCTTTGCTCCTGAGTTCGTGCGTGGAAATCCTGGGGCGCGCCGCGCTTGGGCGGAGGAGCAGTTACGCTTTGCCGCGCGTGCGTCTAAACGCCTTGGTATTGATCGGCATGTGACCTTTTCTGGCTCGCTTCTGTGGCCCTATCTGTATCCTTATCCGCAGTGGCCGGAAGGTTTGGTAGATGAAGCTTTCGGTGAACTCGCCAATCGCTGGACACCGATCCTGGACGACTTCGACGCTCACGGTGTGGATGTCTGCTACGAGATTCACCCGTGCGAAGACCTCCATGACGGTCATTCCTGGGAAATGTTCCTCGACCATGTGAAAGAGCATCCGCGCGCAAACATGCTTTACGATCCGTCGCACTTCGTGTTGCAGCAACTCGATTATCTGGCCTTTATCGACCACTACCATGACCGGATCAAATGCTTCCATGTCAAGGATGCCGAGTTCCGCCCTGATGGGAAGTCGGGTGTCTATGGAGGCTATCAGCACTGGTCGAAACGTGCAGGGCGTTTTCGTTCCCTGGGTGACGGGCAGGTTGACTTTGGAGCGATTTTTTCGAAGTTTGCCACTTACGACTACGACGGCTGGGCAGTGCTCGAGTGGGAATGCTTCCTTAAAAACCCCGAAGATGGAGCATCCGAGGGCGCGCGATTCATAGACAACCACATCATCAAGGTCTCGGATCGTGCTTTTGACGACTTCGTAAAATCTGGCGCTAATCGTAGCGCGAACCGGGCAATGCTCGGGCTGGAGGACAAATGAGCTATCAACGACCCCTTCGTCTTGGCATGGTTGGCGGAGGTCAGGGTGCCTATATAGGCAACATACATCGCATATCGTCGCGTCTTGATGGTGCCTGGCAGCTCGTAGCGGGTGCCTTCGATGTGGATGCCGAGCGTGGCCGGGCTTTTGCTCTGACCCAGGGCATCGACTCAGACCGCAGCTATGGCGACTACAAGGAGATGATCGCCGCTGAGCTCGCGCGTGCGGATCGAATCGACGCAGTGGCGATCTGCACTCCGAACTTCACCCACTATCCGATTGCGCGTGCCTTCCTTGAGGCTGGTTTTGACGTGATCTGCGAGAAGCCGATCACGGCAACGCTTGAAGATGCAGTAGCGCTTGAGAAGCTTACGCGCGAGAGCGGACGATTTGTCGGCGTGACCTACACCTATAGCGGTTATCCCATGGTCCATGAGGCGCGCGTTCGTGTGGCCGCGGGGGAAATTGGGAAAGTCCGTAGCGTACAGGTCGAGTATCCGCTGGAATGGATGGCGACCGCGATCGAACAACAGGGTAATGCACAGGCCTCATGGCGCACGGATCCCAAAAAGAATGGTCGCGGTGGCTCGATCGGCGATATTGGCACCCATGCCTATCACCTCGCCGGTTTCGTGACGGGGCTTAAGCTCGAGTCGCTGACCGCTGATCTAGCGACCTTCGTAGAGGGGCGTGCACTGGATGATAACGCCCATGTCATGTTGCGTTACCAAGGGGGAGCGCGTGGCCTGCTGTGGTCCTCGCAGGTCGCGTTGGGTAATTCCAATGGCGTTCGGCTTCGGGTCTTCGGTGAAACGGGTTCGCTTTCGTGGTTTCAGGAGCAGCCTAACGAGCTGGTGTTGGCACCGCTCAATGGCCGCACGGAGATTATTAAGCGCGGGGCTGAAGACCTGTCCGAGGACGCCAAAGTACGTACGCGCACGCCGCCGGGTCATCCAGAGGGATACCTGGAAGCCTTCGCTAACCTTTACGCCGGGTTTGCCGAAGCAATCCGCGCACGTCGGTCTGGGCGGGAACCATCCGCGATCGGCCAAAATTTGCCCACGGTCTACGATGGTCTCAAGGGGGTTGCTTTCGTTGATGCCGTCGTTGATAGCCATGAGGCCACAGATCAGCCATGGCTTACTCCGATAGCGGTTTGATCGCTGTCGACCGGATGGATTCGGCAGGTGGGCAGTTTGCGCCGATTTTGGGTAGGAACTGATACCTGGTTGATTTTTATCTGTTAGGGGGTTAGAAGGCCTGCCGTGGTAGTCGAAAGTTAGACGAGAAATCGGCAGCTCCTGACTATTAATTCGGATTGAATATGCTTGGTGTCTTAATATCATTATCGACCAATGTGCGCTACCTATAACTAAGCGTTACATAAAGTTATCGCTTGGTTTTAGCGGGCAGTGATTGCATCGACAGGGACGTCAGTTTAATTTTCAGATTGATTGTTAAATAGATATTTTGGCATTTTTTACATGATTTTTTATAAAACGCCCAGCACATAAATATTGTGCTTCGGTGGGCTGTACCTGATGGTCTAGGGAGACCATTATATTGAATTCGCGGCGCAATACCTTAATCGAGGAATAATCCGCGACGAACCACGGTGGTCTATCTGCCGTAATTACTAGTAGAGGATAATAAATATGAAGAAGCTACTGAGCACAGTGATTTTGAGCAGCGCTCTGATGGGAACCGTGGCTCAAGCCGAGACTATCGGTGTTGCCATGTCACTCTTTGACGACAATTTCCTTACCGTGCTGCGTCAGAACATGACGGCGCATGCCGAAAAACTTGATGGCGTGGAACTTCAGATTGAAGATGGGCAGGGCGATATTTCGCGTCAGCAGTCTCAGGTTGAGAACTTCATTGCCGCAGGCGTTGACGGGATTGTCGTGATGCTGGTCGATGCGGACTCGGGCATCAATATATCGAGTGTTGCGGATGAGGCGGGTGTGCCGCTCGTTTTCGTTAACATGCTGCCTGCGAACATGGATACCTTCCCGGCCAAGCAAGCCTGGGTGGGTTCGGACGAGTATCAGGCCGGTTTTCTGCAGACCACCGAAATGTGCAAGCAGATGGGTGGCAAAGGTGAAGCGGTAATCCTGATGGGCCAGCTTGGCACGACCGGCCAGCGTGGCCGTACCGCGGCGACACACGATGTACTGGCTTCTGATGAATGCAAGAACATCAAAGTCGTCGACGAGCAAACCGCAAACTGGATGCGTACACCGGCAATGGACCTGATGACCAACTGGATCAGCGCGGGCATTGAGCCTAAGGGCGTTATCGCCAATAACGACGAAATGGCACTCGGTGCGATTCAGGCGCTGAAGGCGTCTGGTGTGTCGATGGATAATGTCGTCATCGGCGGTGTGGATGCGACCCAGGATGCTTTGGCTGCACTTGAAGCCGGAGACCTGGATGTGACAGTTTATCAGTCTGCCAAAGGCCAGGGTGTCGGCGCCATTGATACCGTGCTGAAACTGGCACGCAACGAGGCGGTTGAGGCTAAAAACGTCGTTCCGTTTGAGCTGGTCACCAAGGAGAACATCGACCAGTTCAAAGCGAAGAACTAAAGTCGTTGAGTGGCCGATTGAGAGGAACCCGATCGGCCACGTAATTCTGAGCCAAAATCAGCGTCTGGCGGCATAATCTTTGTGAAGACAGTAACGCTGCTGTCAAAATAACCGCGACACTGTTCGCGGTTTTCATTTATGTGAATGAAGAAAGATTGACCTTGCTCTGCTTTATATCTTTGTTACGGCAATCCGGCAAACCGACTCAGAAGAGCGGTATTGAAAGCTGCAATGGTTGGTTCAGGGATGAGTACCTGAATGAACACCTAAATTTGAGACTGCCTGTCTCTCGGGAGCATCTATGCTAGAGGTTAGAGGCACTGGCATTTAAACAATCTATGACGGGAGTGCCTGTGGTACTACGGCTGTACAAGGCAGCGCAAGTAGCGGCTCAGAGAGCATCATTGTGCTCGCTGTGTACCAGGTAGCGAGCGGGGATTAGATAATGATGGTTCTCAAACGGTTAGTGCCCCTTTTGATCAGCATGTTCATGCTGTCGGTTCCAATAGCCGCTGCGGCAAAGGACTACCGGTTCGTGATGGTGTCCCACATAGGGGTTCAGGACCCGAATATGAATTGGCTGACGTTGTCTTTGGTCGAATTCGAGAAGCGCTATCCGAATGTTTTCACTGAGTATGTTGGGGGGGTGACGCCCGGCGTCGACGAGTTGGTACGTAATTTGGAAGAGACGATTGCCTCTCGTCCAGACGGTATCGCAGTGCCGATCCTCGATGCCAACGCCCTTGAGGGTCCCATTCGAAAGGCGCTGGCGATGGGTATTCCGGTGGTGGCGTTCAATATTCCGGATCGCCGGCCACCCGGGCAGCGTATCCCGTACCTGACCTACGTCGGAGGTGATGAGTATCTGACAGGCTACAAAATTGGACTCTATGCGCTCGAAAAAGCGGAAGCTGGAATTGTGCCAATACCCAAGAAGGTCGCCTGTTCTCTGCATACGGCTGACCATGCGGGACTTCGGGAGCGCTGTCGAGGGATTGAGGACGCTTTCAGGAAAGTCGGCGCTTCTGTGGAATATCTGGTTACCGGTATCACTCAGGCCACTTTTAGCCAAAACCTGAAAGCTTATCTATCGTCAAACACTGACACCAACTACATTTTCAACCTGGCCGATTTTACCGCAGCCTGGTCTTGGCACGTGGCGAACGAACTGGGCCTGGAGCCTGACGTGGACACCAAGGGAATGACGTTGCTAACCGTCGATGTGGGGCCTATCGGCCTTTCTGGCGTTAAGAACGGTCATCTGCTGGTAGCATCTGAACAGGGTTTCTGGTTGCAGGGATATATTCCAATGGAGTGGCTCTACTGGTATCACGAGATGGGTTACAAGCCCCAGTCCGACATCATTACCGGCCCCGTACTGGTCGACAAGGATAACCTTGAACAGATGGACGCACTGTCCCGGCTCGTATTTGGTGTTGGTTCCGAGGCCGACTCCGCGTGGCGGAAATAGACCCGCGGCGCCACAGTGGCTGTTAAGCCCGTTTTTTGTGCCACGTTAACAGGACTGGAGGCTGCGCAACGCTTATAAAATCAGTTCGGGCCAATAGAGGGATTGGGTGGAGCCCATATATGGCCTCGCTGTGTTAACGATTGACCTGCAATTCCTACTGATCGTCAGTAACGTTTGCAATTGTGATCAAGTGGGTGCTGTCCAACAGCCGCGCCTGGGGAAGGAGACCCCAGACTCGAGGTGTCTGACCATTAGCTGCATGGCGCCGGCTTACCGTTTCGGGGCTTGGTCGACGGTCGCATGCAAGCGGCCTTCTCGAACGGCCAGTACGGCATCGAAACCGGTAACGATCCCGTTGGTGTGTTTTGCTTCAGTAATTGCATCTGTGGAACCCAGTACGATTTAATAATCACCAGCCAATATTGCATTGCCATAATTGGATTTATCGTATTTTTGCTAAATGTGTATACTTGCAATTATTGTTGCATAGCTTGTTTTGCTTTGCTAACCTAGGCCTACATGGATCCGTTAGGCTGCTTGATCAAGCGGAAGTATTTGGCTGAGGCCGCATTGATCAATGAAGCAACTGCCAAACTTGAATGGTTGTGGTTCTGCACCTGCCCCAGCAATGCCCTGGCTGGATTCGTGCCATCGGCTACGTCGGTGGCATTTTTTATTGACTAGGTGGCCTATACGATAATGATCAATGAACTGTTTTTCTTCCTTTGCGCCATACCAGCAGTACTGATTTTTGGTGTGGCTAAAGGCGGGTTTGGCGGCATTATCGGTATCGTCAGCGTACCGCTTATGGCGCTTGCGGTAAGTCCCGCCAAGGCCGCGGCTATTCTGTTGCCGATCCTCTGCGTCATGGATGTGCTAGCCGTATATAAATTCCGGGGACAATGGCACCGCGAAAATCTACGGATCATGCTGCCTGCCGCGCTGGTGGGCGTCGTGCTGGGGGCGTTGACCTTCAAATACATCTCTGAAGCCCATGTACGCCTGCTGATTGGAGTTCTAGCGCTGATATTTGCCCTGAACTACTGGCTCGGTACCTCGAAACGTGCGGCTGCAGCGCCTTGCCGACTCAAAGGGTGGTTCTGGTCACTCCTGGCAGGTTTTACCAGTTTTGGCATACACGCAGGGGGGCCGCCGGCCAGTGCCTATCTTGTTCCGCAACGGTTGCCGCCAACCCTGTTTCTCGGCACCAGCGCACTGTTATTTGCCGTTATCAACTACGCCAAGCTTATCCCGTATTTTTGGTTGGGCCAGCTGAATATGGACAATCTGATGACGTCGCTGATCTTATTACCGTTGGCCCCGATCGGCATAGGTATTGGTTATTACCTGCATAAAAGGATATCGGTATCTCTGTTCTATGGGGTATTCAACGTATTCCTCGTTTTGACAGGGTTAAAACTGTTATACGATGGGTTTGTTACACTTTAGTTGATTTAAAGTAGGCAACTGTATCTTCCCGGCCTAATTCGTGTTCTGTGTCTGAATTCATCTGCTGTACCTTTGGTATTGACGAACTTACATAATTTTAAGACTGGAAGTTTATATGAGCGCAATGAATAAAGATGACAAGACTGAATTGCACCATATTGTCGTGGTAGGCGGTGGCGCCGGCGGACTTGAGCTGGTAACAAACCTCGGAAAAAAATTTCGACGCTCAAAAAAATATTCGGTGACTTTGATCGACCGCAATCGTATCCATATATGGAAGCCGCTATTGCACGAGCTGGCGACGGGAACATTGGACCCAGGGGCGGAAAGCGTGGTGTACCATGCCCATGCCGCGAGAAATGGATACAGGTTTGAACTGGGTGAGCTGACTGCTGCCGACACTTCCGCGCGTATCCTACACCTTGGCGCAGCCTTCGATGCCAGCGGCAACCAGCTATTGAATGAGCGGACAATAAAGTACGATACATTGGTGCTTGCCATCGGTAGCACCTCGAACGACTTTGGCATCCAGGGCGTCCAGGAGAACTGTTACTTTCTGGATTCGTACCGGCAGGCCGAAAGGTTTCAAAATACCCTCATCAACAAGTTCACGGCAATTCACCAGCTCGGTAGCAAGGGGCGCCTGAGGATAGCCATCGTCGGCGCCGGGGCGACCGGTGTGGAGCTGGCTGCCGAACTTTACCACGTCACCGACTTGCTCAAGAGTCACGGTATGCCTGGAATGTCTCGAGACCAACTGGATATTACGCTTATCGAGGCCGGCCCGAGGATGCTGCCGGCGCTGCCCGAGCGCATTTCGGCAGCCGTCGCGCGAGAGCTGGAGGGGCTTGGGGTCAGATTACGCCCGTCTGTAGCGGTGAATTCGGCTACGAGAGAGGGGCTTCATACCCGAGAAGGCGAATTTATTGCTGCGGATTTGATCGTCTGGGCCGCCGGAGTTAAAGCCCCTGACTTCGTTTCCAGAATCGCAGGCTTGACGACGAATCGAAGCAATCAGGTCGTTGTCGATAAAACGCTCAATGCAAGTGGTTGCAGTAATATATGGGTCATCGGTGACTGCTGTTCCTTTACTCAGGATGATGGGAAGGTCGTTCCACCGAGGGCGCAAGCGGCTCACCAGATGGCTTCAACTGTTTTCACGAATATACTGAGAAAACTCAAAGGGCATGAGTTCAAAGAGTATCGATACAAAGATTATGGATCGCTTGTCAGCTTGAGCCGTTATGGCGCCGTCGGTAATCTCATGGGGAATCTGCGCAACCGCAGCATGTTCGTCGAAGGCCGCTTGGCAAGATGGTGCTACGTTTCGTTGTACCGCATGCACCAGTTGTCGATACATGGGGGTATACGGGGTTTACTGATTGTTTTGATAAATAGACTTTCCAAGGTTGTCAGGCCAAAAATGAAATTGCACTGATTAGTGTTCTTTCTATTAGTCTGGTGAGGCAGTAAATGAAAATGGAGAATTTATTTGTGGCCACGATTTAGTCTAAACTGTATAAAAACAGTTTGTCTGGCCTCCTGTGTCGTTTTGCTGTGAGTAAAAATGTGTAAGGAAAGGAACAGGATTCTTCGCAGGGCTAATAATCCTGAGGACAGAGATGAAGCAGAACGGTAGCTATGATTCGGGTTTGATTGTTATTTTCTCGGTAATATGATTTGGGTGGTCAAGGTTGGCGGCATATGGTTGGCATAGTCTGTGTGACCTGCCCCTGTCAACCATTGTGTTAAGCAATTAATCTGGCAGACAAATAGGTTCCCTCCCTATTTGTCCGCCACGCCATTAAAACGGGTGCAGGTGCGTGGACATGCAGGTTTTTCTGGCGTTCGTATTAGCCCGCGGCCAATGATAAAGCGTCCATGCTTCATATACTAACCCGCGGGATTAATAGCTTTCCGGTTAGTAACATGCTGTAATTTTGGGTTCTATATCGACCCACATACCATTGCCTCGATTCGACTCGAATGCTGCCTCAATAAATCTTACACCTTGGACACCGTCCTTTATATGCGGATAAGGAGAGGCTTGGAGTTGTTGTGTTGTCTTTATTGTATTGATGACGGCGTTGGCAAAATCATTATAGAGTGTGGCGAAGGCTTCTCGGTACCCCTCGGGGTGACCGAGGGGGACCGCGGTCGCCTGGTTTGCAATGTCGTACAAACCAGGTCCGCCCTTGGTAAACAACTGAGCGGGACGCCCCAGGCTCCGGAATAGTAGTTCGTTGGGATATTCCTGATGCCACTCAATACCGCCTTTGCTGCCAAATACGCGAAGGTAAAGCCCGTGCTCTGCACCTGCAGCAGCCTGAGTGATCCATAATGAACCACGGGCGCCGCTGCAATATCGCAACTGAATACTCGCATAGTCGGTTGCCTTGCGGCCCGGCACTGTCGTGCAGCTGTCGGCGCTGAGTTGTTCGGGCAGGGCGCCTGTTACAAAGGAACATAAGTGGTAGCAGTGGGTGCCAATATCGGCGACGACAAGATCATCACCGGCGATGTCCGGGAGCATGTGCCAGTTTTTTCCACTGCGCTCAGTTTCACTTATTTCCGCCAGATGCCCCTGAACATAATTGCACTGGACCATTCTAATCTCGCCAAGATCACCCGCTTCAACCATCGCCTTCGCCTGACGAACCATGGGGTACCCGGTGTATGCATAGGCTACACAAAAATGTAGACCGGATTTTTCTGCACGAGCTTCAAGACTTTTTGCCTGATGGTAGTGGGTTGTGAGGGGCTTTTCGCAAATAACGTGCATGCCCGCTTCCAGAGCCTGGCAGGCAATCTCATAGTGGCTGTCATTCGGAGTCATAATTGAAATTATATCAATACCTTCTACCAGAGCGGCTTCAGACTCGATCATTTCCCGGGCTGAGCGGTAGCTCCGCGGAATTCCTAATTCAGCTGCAGCTGAGATTGAGCGTTCAGGGTTTGACGAAAGTACGGCGGCCACTATCTCGTATTTTTCGCTCATCAAAGCCGCACTTCGGTGAACCGATCCGATAAAGGAACCGGGGCCTCCACCTACAACACCCAGTCGTAAACGGCGACCGAGACTTTCCACTCCGGAATTAGTGTTCATTGTCTTGTCCTGCTTTCAAATATTGTTTTTAGAACTATCTAGGAGTTCACTTCTGGAGTCGGCGGCGGGCGTGCCTGAAGTCCGTTGGGCACCCATCCTTCCGGTAATGCCCACATCATTGCGTCTAGTACGCTCGCCAATGCCTGACTGCCAGCGGTTTGATTGTTCTGGCACGAGCATAACGTTCAAAAGCCGCTCATAATCGCTGCTCGGGGATGTTCGGTTTTTGCAATTGGCGCCCCATACTTTCGGGAGCATACGTAGCTTTGCCTCGCTCGTTTGGAGTGCTTCAGGGTTCTCGATATGGGGAGGCAGGCACAGTGAAAAATTGGGCAAAGTCAGCTGCTAAAAGGTTTTCTGCGGCCTGTAGGGTGCGCGGAGCAAGGGTCGAGTTGACAGTTTGCATCAGCACTCCTCCAGTCTTATCACTGTATTCAGTAGCTGCCTGCAGATTGCCTCACTTGCAAAAGCTCGCCGCTTATTTAAGAGCAGTGCTTGCCATTCGTGAAACAAGGCCGTAGTGCGAGATTCGGTGCACTGCATCAGCCTGCCAGACTCTGCGCTACCGGCTTGCGTAGATGAACCCGATACTTAAAGAATCTATTGCAATAATAATTGCAAGTCAATTTAAATTATCAATTTTAATTGCTAGACATGCTGGAGTCTGCATGAGGTGGCATACCAAGATGGGTGGCTGGCTCAAGATAACCGTTAGGCAACAATGGCTTGCTCGAATGGAAGCATCTTCCTGGTCGCAGGCCGAATCTGAAGTGCCCTAGGGGCGCCAGACACCTACGGTAACATGTAATCTCTGAAACCGAGGCCGTAGTAGCTCAGTGTGCGCTAACTTTTAGGTAAGGGTTGTTCGACAGAGTTTCATCGAACAGATGACTTGGCGACTCCAGCATGTACCCATGCAAACGGCGTGACTTGCGTGGCCCCGTCACTTCACAGGCCCAGATATTTAGCCCGTTGGGCTGCTTGCGGTGTAGTTGCAGTTTCTCGAAGCGTTTCTGTATCCACTGCCAATCCTGCTGATTATCTTTCTTGGCGTTTGCGGCGATCTGTGGATGTTCCTGTGCATAGCGTTGGAACACGCCCGGGCTGACCAGAAACACGGTGTCGGCTACAGTATGTACCAGGGCTTTTGCATCGTTGATGATCAGTTTTCGCGACTGGATGCCCTGTTTCAGCCAGACAATGAAATGCTCGCCTGAAGGCTGCTCTATTGCAGTTTTAGGTGAGGAAGGTGATGCGGACGGCGGCATTGGTGCCAGCGCGTCCGCGTTGGGCACCGTAGTCGTTGAATCAGCTGGCTTCGCAAGTGATGTGGTCGCGGAGCCCAGGTCGGGCATATCGAGCATTGAGAGCAGATCCTCAATCACGTTGGGTTGACCACCTGGATTCTGGGTTGAATCTGGCGTCGTCTCGTTCGTAAGCTGCGGCTTGGAATCCTGTTCAGATGGTGTACCGGGTGGGGCGGTGGCGGCTGTACCAACAACGGGGTCAATATTGGGAACGGCATCGCCTGTATGGGTCGTCTCGGCGGTCGGTGTCTCCACTGTTACGGTGCCGGTGAACGGCTCCGGCCGTTCGTTCGCCTCCCAGATCAGGGACGGCGCCAGCCGCAACAGCGTGAAGCTATGCGACCAGCCGGTTTCGCTGGTGATGGTGGCTTTCCAGATCGCTTTGCCCTCAGGCGTCGGTTGCAAGATGGCGTGATCCTGCAGCACATCAAATACTGCCGAGTTGTTCGCCGGTATGCCGTCTATGCCCTGTGACAGTAGGTGGGCCCGCAGCTTGTCGGACACCGTCTTGCTGACCAGCCAGAGGGAGTCCTGGGTCAGCCAGCCATCCGAGGCCTGGGGTTGGTTCAGTTTCAGCTCTTCCTTGAGCAGGTAGCGCAGGCCATCGAGCAGTTTGCGCTGGAGCGAGTGTTTCGGCGCTGTCATGGCCTTGGCCGGGTCGCCCCCCAGCTCCTGGGCTACCGAAGCGCGGTCGGCCTGGCTGACCAGGTCTCCCAGTACGCCCGCATGTTCGTATTGGCCGGCCAGGACATAGAGCAGCGCAGACCAGAGGGCCGGATAGTCACTGAGCCAGTCGAGGATGTGCCGATCGAGCAGCTGGTGGTAGAGCAGCCCGGCGGCTGCACTGTGCAGGCGGTACGCCCGATCATCGCGGTAACGGAAACGATACGGGTGTAGCAGCGGACCGTGCCAGGGATGCCAGCGGGCTCCGTCCTCATATTCGACGTGCAGATCGACGGCAATCTTGCCGATATCGTGCAGCAGCGCCGCGTACGCCGTGGCGGCTGTCCAGGCTTCGGACTGGGCGGCCTGGTCTTCCGGCGTCGCGCCCGCGGGCAGCAGGTAGGACTGCCGCAGTTTGAGCGCATAGGCGACGATCTCCAGACCGTGGTCGAGCATGCCGCCGTGGTAGGCATGGTGATGACTTTCAGAGGCGGGGAACTGCTGTACCAGCTCGGCGTAGCGCTCGAGAGGCGCGCGGTAGAGCCAGGCGAACTGCTGGTGTGACAGGGCGGTACGCTGCCAGATATGTTCCAGCAACCTCTCGCGGCGTGGCGTGGCCAGCAACGAGGCCGCCGATTGCGGCTGGGTCAGCCCATTGGGCAATTCAGGGAGCGAGGTAAGCGGTGGATCGGCAGGCGGAAGAGGCCTTTTACGTTGCAGCATCGAGAGCATCTGTCCCTCCAATCGTCAGACCAACAGGGGAGCCTTTTGGCCTTTTCGGGTAGGGCCTTTCCCCTTGCCCCCATTCCATTATCCATTCAGATCCCTTTACCATTTTGCCTGGCTAAGCCCTTTGCTATAGGGCAACGCTGGGGCGCTCGGCCATGATCAATGGGTTTTGCATCACGCCGTATTACGAGCAGAAGGCAGGCTGTTTCAGGGATAGGATGCGGTCTTTCACGGCAGCTTGGATACCGATATGCAGCAACACGACGGACTGGATCGAGGTCGAATTGACAGTGTAAGGAATTTTTCTTACCCTTTGGGCGTGCAAAATACCTACAGGAGCACAATCATGCCTGGTATCCATGAAGTGGCTACACTGACGTCCAAGGGGCAGATTACGTTGCCCAAGCCGATCCGACAGGCACTGGGGCTTGGTGCCGGAAGCAAGGTTGCCTTCGATCTCGGGGAAAACGGACAGGTTGTGGTCACTCGTGCGGGCGCCGAGCACGAAGATCCAGCCATTGGTGCCTTCCTTGACCTGCTGGCCAGCGACATCCAGGCCGGCCGTCATGTACGAACACTGCCGGAGGAACTGGCGCAGGCGATGTTGGCACAGGCCGGCCGTGGCGTCGATCTGGATGAGGAGATTCAGGGTGACGTGTTGATCTGATGCAGCAACAGGGATGGACGCTGTTATTCCACGACTGTGTGGTTGAACAATTGCAGAAGCTGCATGTGGCGGCGAAGCGTGCCGAGCAGAACGATCCAACAGGCTTTGAGGCCAATGCGAACGTTAAACTGTTCCGGGCGCTAAGCCTGCTGATAATGGAAGTGGTACCGAGTGATCCTGCTCGGGACGAGTACCGTCAGGGCAATACTCTGGGGTCAGCCCATCGACATTGGCGCCGGGCCAAGATCGGGAGGCGCTTTCGGCTGTTCTTCCGCTATGATTCGAAGGCGAAAGTCATCATCTTTGCCTGGGTCAATGATGAGCAGACGCTGCGGTCAGCGGGCAGCAAGTCCGATCCGTACGCGGTCTTCGAGAAGATGTTGGGTCGCGGCCATCCGCCCACAGATTGGGAGGCCTTGAAAGCCTCCAGCCACGAGGATTGGAGCACTGGTTAACACTGTAAGGACGACAGTAGGTGACTACCATGAACACGAAAACCCATATCAGCACTGCAGAGCGATTTGGCAACTGGCTCGGCCGGGGATGGCGCGGTTGCCTGCACCGCGAGCGGCAGGTATCAGGCTGGCTGAGTGCGCAGGGTGTGCCTGCTGTAGCTGCTACAGCGCTGTTGTGGATCGCCAAGTTCATCATGCTGGGCGTGATGTTTTATACCGCGTTCTGGTTGGCGTTGCTGATTGTGGCTGTTACCGCTGTCGTGTTGATGTTTCAAAATAAGACGACGGATGAAGCTGATTTCCTAGGTCGCGAGGCTGAAGAAAGAGATCATCGTGAGAGCCTCTTCTATCATCCGTCGTGTTTCAATGATGATCCTGATCCTCGTTTTGATGACGATTGAAGCGAACTGGTACCTACTTCTTCTTAGCCCCGCTGATCATAAGATTTGAGCCTTTGCCACCGGCTTGACCAGCATCCCTCGTGCCATTTGCCAGTCCTTGAAGTGCATTTCCCGCCCTGACTCCAGCCCACGCTAAAGCGGTAACCCAGAACGCTGGCAGAACCAGGAACATTGTCGCCATCACGAAGTTCAGCAGCATATCGCCGAAGGCGTTGTTCAAGCCCATCACCGGATCGAAGTTGGCGTGCGGTCGATTCCATCCCCACCCCCAGCCATAGAGCGCGTCAAGGATGGTCGAGTCGATCCAGCGGGCGAGCTGGAACCAGAAATCGACGAAGAAGAACGCAAACTGCACGATGCTGATCGTCACCAGCGATTTGAGGTCGTAGGTGCCGATGACCAGCACCAGCGGGATGCAGATGACCAGGGCCATCTTTAAAAACGACAGTACCATCGGCAGCGCCTGCCGCATCACGTCCATCGCTGGGAATAGACCCAGGGCCCCAATGGTCATGCCGATATCGCCCGCCGCTCGGGTGACGATATTCGACAGCGTCTTGTCGATCTGGCCGCCGTAATCGGTGTAGATGGCACCCCGGTTGAGTTTCTGCTGGCGGGGGGCGGCGATCGCACGGATCACCGCGTCATCCACCGCCGTGCGGTTGAGGAAGCCGGCCCAGTTGGCCAGCCGGGTTAACAGGCCGGGATCGACCTCAGTCAGCAGGCGGGCACGCAGGCCGATGTCGCCATCGCTCCACCACTGCCGACAGGTCGGATAGCCGGCGCCGCTCGACACCTGGGCCAGGCCGGCATCGCGGCTGCTGTCGTAAGGCCAGCCATCGCGTGGCGTGCTCGCGTGGTAGCTGTCGTAGTAGCTGCCGGTATTGATGAAGTAGCGCGCCCCGATCCAGCTGACGTCGTGCATCTGGGCTTCGTCGAGCTGTGGCCGGGTCATGAACAGTTTGGCGCGCGCCGGTCCGTAACAGTCATGGGTAAAATCCGCCACCTCCTGGGCCAGCAATGGGTCGTCGATGCGGGTGGCGTCGATCTCCATGCGCAGCTGTCGCAGGTCGCTGCCGCAGGGGATGGCTGCCACCGAGGCACCGGTGACCGCACGGGACAGTGCATGCATGAAGGCCCACCAGACCGGTACCTTGGCACTCTGGTGATTGAGGGTGGTGAACGACTGGCTCCAGCCGGTATCGCTGGGGGCGGGTACCTGGACCTGGCACTGGCGGGAGCGCGAATCGTCGAAGCGGATCGTGTTGAGGTCGACGTCGATAAAAGGGATGCCGGCGAACAGGATCACCACGATAGCCACCCAGACCCGGTTCTCGATGCGCATCGCGGACAGTACGCCCTTGTTGCCTTCATCGGCGCCTTCGCTGCGTGCCTTGAGCCATTCCTGGAGGATGATGGCAACGAAGGGCAGGGCGAACACACCACTTGCGACCAGTACGGACCAGATGCCGTTGTGGACGATCCAGCCCACGAGGGTGAGGTAGTACTCCAGGTAATCGGTGGTATAGAGCGTCATGCCGGGTTCTCCGTTAACCGACCTGCAGCAACAGGCTGCACTCCAGCGCGGCGATTGCCAGCACGCCGGCAATTTCGGCACGGACCAGGCGCCGGCGTGAAGCCCCATCGGGCTCGCGCGCAAGCAAACGTCGGCGCATCCATCGCCAGCCAACGGCCGTTACTGCATAGAGGCAGAGTCGCCACAGCAGAAAATACCAGGATGCTGCCGCCATCCAGCGTGCCCAGCCGTCGATACTGCCGAACCGGTATGCCGATAAGGTTGGCCGCTAGGGCGGCCACCATCAGCACTGACACCCACAACAGCGCCTTTGCCGTACGCCGGCCGAACCCTTTGCGAACGCGCCGCCAGGCGGGACTCATGGCGAAGCGCCGTTCAAGGGGCGCTGCAGCTGCTCAAGGCGATCCGGCACCGGGTCGCCCTCGTAGATGCCGCGGGAGCCGGCGGCACGTGTACGAAAGCGCTGGATGATCGCCATGGGCGAGTTGTTGGCCAGTTCCCGGCGCAGTTCCAGTTCGGTCTTGAGGTTGAGGATCTCCCGGTCGAGCAGGTTGCTTTCGTGATCGACAGCGTCGACAGCCAACTGATTGGCTGCAACATTGGGCTCCTTCATGCCGGTCAGCAGTGTGCGCTGCAGCAGCAGGGCCTTCTCCAGCACCGAGGACAGTGCCACCTCGGAGGCCAGACGGCGGGCCAGAATGGCCTGATCGGGCTCGTCGCGCAGCGCCTCGATAACACCGCGCGTGATCGGCAGCGAGGCGCTACCCGCTTCACGCAGGTTGTCGAACGTGGTGGCGCGCGCCCCAGTGATCAGCTGCTGCAGGGCCTGCAGTTTACTGTCGTATTCGTCCTGGATCAGCGGTGTCAGCCCGACCCCGGGGGTGGTCTCGGTTTTGGTGCAGTGCTCGCAGGTACGCTGCTCCTGTTCGCCCAGTACACGGGTGGCCCATGCCACGGCGGCCTGTGGCGAAGTCCAGGTCTGGCAGGCCAGGCTGTTGCAGCTGGCCGGATCGATGGATGAGGTATCGGATACTGTGCGGCCATTGACCAGGTTGTAACCGGCGCGGGTGACGTCGCTCACCACCTTTATCGAAGGCTGCCCGGTACCGCCGGCATTGCTACCGCCGACCCAGGGCACGCCCTCATTGCCCTTGCTGGTCTCGGCCTCTTCGATGGCGGAGACCGCATCGGTGCTGGCCACGGCTTGCTGCAGCACCATGCCTTCGGACAGCTGGCTCCAGCCTCGTTGGCCGCCGGCCATTTCGGCCATGCGGTTAGCCATCGCCCGGCAGGTCAGCTTGGAGCGGTCGAAGTCGAGCCGGGCCTGCAGAATACCATTGGTCAGCAGGTTGTAGAGGCCAGGGTCGGCGCGCTGGATGATCAGCGCCGGCAACGAGGCAACAGCGCTGGTGGCATTCTGGATCACCGACGACATCAGGGTCTGGAAGCCGTCGGTCAGGCCGTTGAGCTGGTTCTGGATGGTGGTCGAGATCGACAGGTCGCCGCAGACCAGATTGCTGTTCCAGCCGGCGCCGACCCCGAGGGAGCGCATGCTGGCGGCACCGCTCATGGAGACGGCGTTGCCGCCGCCGATGGAGTACATCACCTCGTCGCCGATGACGCTGCCGCTGGTCTGAAAGCCGTTGCTGCTGATCGTGGTCTGCGCCGCTGCCAAGCTGCCAGCCAGCACAAAGGTGCCTGCCAGTAATGCCGGACACCAGCAGCGGCGCAGTAAGCGGCTTGATGTGTTCATGTCGCATGCAGGGTACATCCTTGTGTCCTCAGTCGAAGTCCACGCTGCCGAGAAAGCGCTGGCCCCGGCGCTGGCAGCAGCTGTACGGCCGCCACAGCGCCCAGGCATAGTCGCCCTGCCGGGCCTGGAGTCGCGGATCACTGTGGGGGAACACCGCGCAGGAGGTGGACAGTCGCGGTGTCAGTTCCTGCCATTTGCCAGTCGACGCGTCGCTTTCCATCAGCGCCCCGGCCGGCCAGTAGCCGTCCCGTGAATTCGCCAGCAGCGGCTGGTAGACATGCAGCTGGCCGCGCCGCGTGACGATATCGCCCGCGCGCTGGGCGACGACGGCACCGGCCTTGTGGTCGTCGCTCTGGTGCAGGAAACCGCCGCGGGGATAGACGTTGCCCCAGAGGTTCAGTGCGCTGCGGGTGCCGATCTCGCGCATGCCGGGTGTCAGGGCTTCCGGATAGACGGCCTCGGGCAGATTGTAACGCCAGGCGACCGTATCGAGGGTGCTGAGCAGATAAGGCATGAACGCCGTAGCGGCGCCGTCGCAACGGTAACCGAAGCCGGCGGCGAACTGGCTGAACAGTTTGGCACCCGGGTGGCCGATGACGTCGGCGTTCTTGAATTTGGCGAGGTTGTTTTCATGGTCCTCGTGGGTGGTGCCATCGCCACCCGCCTGTGCCGTCGGGTTGGGCTGGCTCATCGCCCGCACGTCGACCCAGGGGGTTTCTCCGGTGTTGCTGTAGCTCGATACCACGGCATCGGGCACATAATGGCGCACCTTGACCGAGGTGCGTACCGTACAGCCGCTCCACGAGCAGTGCAGCCAGTAGCAGATGCCCACGATCCGGTATTCAAGGCAGTTCGGTGACAAGGCCGATTGCAGAATGGTGGTGGTCGTGAGGGCGGCGCCCGGTGTTGCCGTACCGAGCAGCGCGATGGCGGACCCGAGTCGCAGACGCTGTCGGATCCTCATGGCTGTTCCTGGCGATACTGCGCCACGCGATCCAGTGCCTGGTCGAGGTCGGCCTCGCCATAGACGACATAGCGCCGGTCCACCACGACCGCTGGAATCGCGGTGATACCCAGACTCCAGGCATCGGTCACGCCCTGGTAGGCGTTCTGCAGGCGCCGGTGCAGCTGCTGGCCACCCTGTGCCAGTCGTTGCTGCATGCGCTGGCTGGCCTGCTGTGGGTCCTTGGGTAGCCGGGCGGACAGCTGTGCCTCAAGACGCGATGGTGCGTCCAGTTCGATGACGCGGTCGGGGGCATGTGTACCGGTCACGGGGTTATGGCTATCGCTGATCACCCAGACCTCCGTCGCAGTGGCGCTGCCGCTGAGAAGCAGCAGAGCGAGGATGGCCAGGCTGGGCCTGTACGAGCCATGAAGCTGTTGCATGCGTGTTCCCCGGTGGGTTGATGAGGTTACCAGTGCAATCGAAAACGGAGCTTTGCTCCACCAACAATGGGCACCGCGGTGCATCCCTATTTTGAGGGGGGAGTGGCAGCGAGCCGCGCCCGAAGGGACGCAGTCGCTACCGCGGGAGGAGAGAGCAAGGTTATAACAGCCCCATCTCCGCAAAGGAAAAGGGCTTCCCCTCGCCGATAATGAAGTGATCCAGCACGCGGATATCCACCGCCGTCAAGAGTGACGCCAACCGTTCAGTGATGGCCTTGTCGGCCAGGCTGGGTTCGGTTACGCCTGAGGGATGATTGTGAGCGAAGATGACCGCCGCCGCGTTATGCTCCAGCGCCCTGGACAGCACGACCCTCGGATACACCGATGACGCATCGATCGTGCCCTTGAACAGGACGTCGAAGGCGATGACGCGATGGCGGTTATCGAGGAACACCACCGAGAACACTTCGTTGCGCTCGCTCGCCAGTTTCATGCGCAGGTAGTCCCGCACCTCCGTCGGGTTCTGCAAGGTGTCGCTGCGTTGGAAGACGCGTCGCTCGGTGATCTCAATGGCGCGGGCGATGATCCAGTCTTCATGCTGGCTATCCAGCGGGATGGACAGGCGTGCGCTGTCGTTGATGGCAACGGATGTTGTCATGGGATGCCTCCTGGGGATTTGCGGACAAATGAGGAGGCGCCGGCCCTGGAGGGCGAGCCCTCCAGGGTCTGTGATCAATGTCGCATCCACCGTCATACAACCGGCGGTCATCCGCGCAAGGGATGCGAAGCGGACGGTGTTTGCGATCAGCGCGGCAACACCGCGCCCGTAGCCTTGAGGATCGCCGGCTACCTGGGCATGTCGCTGACAACGTCAGCGGACAATTCGGAACTGTTGCAGCGAGTGGCGGGAGCCGCCAAGAGGTCGGCATAGGCCAGGGGGGCGATGCCGCGTGCGCGGTCGATGTTTTCGGCCACCTTGAAGGCGGCCTCCAGCTCATCGATGCCCTGTTGCTGCATCAGCTGGTAGCGCTCGGCTTTTTCCTCTGGCTCGGTCTGCGCCAGCGCCAGGTGAAGGCTCGGTGGCACCGCGCGGAACAGCAGGTCCATCGACTTCGACAGCACCACGCCTTCGGAGAACTTGCCGGCCTCCTTGCGCGCGGACAGCATCAGTGCCTTTTGCGCCGGTGACAGCTCGCGAAAGCGGGCGATCTTCTCAACCTCGTCCGGTGGCATGGACAGGCAGATCCACCATTCGATCATGTTCAGCATTGGCTCCGCCGCCTTGGGCAGATCGTCGATGTTCTGCGTCGCCAGCCAGTACCAGGCGCCGAGTTTTCGCCACATCTTGGTGATCTTCACCACATAGGGGGCGAGCAGCGGGTTCTTGGTGATGATGTGGCCTTCGTCGGTGACATTGATGATGGGCCGGCCCAGGAACTGGTCGCGTTCTGCCAGGTTGTTCACGGTATTGATCAGGCTGATATAGGCGATGGAAAGCTGGGCGTTGTAGCCCTCGCGCGCAAAGGTCGCCAGGTCAATGACGGTAATGTCCGCTTCGGGCCAGGGGGTGCCGGGGCGGTCAAACATCTCGCCATCAACCCCCTGGCAGAACATGTCCATGGCATCGGCCATCTCCAGCAGGCGTGCCCGGCGCGTCTCCGGCAGGGTTGTGTCACCGGCGCGCCCGCGTAGCGCATCGCGCAGGTCGCGGGTCAGCACGGTGCGTTGTGCCGCCACGCAGTGCCGCGCGGCATCGAGAATGCACTGGCGGATCAGACTGCGGTCGGCGCGGGTCATGCGCGCCTCTTCGCGCTCTTCGCCACCGGTGATCATCAGTCGCGCGGTGATCTCCAGCTCGCCAAGCACGTCGCGCTGCTCGTCGATGTCCGCCGCTGCAGGGGCTGCGCAAGAGGCGTCGTCGAGGGCGTCGGCATCCAGCGTCTGTACATGGCCAGGTGTCTCGACCAGGCGGCGGGCGTCTGCGAAGGGTGCCAGGCTCACACCGGCACCGGGCGCCAGCCTGACCCGGTTCAGTGTCATTCCCAGTCGCTGGGCAAACTCACCGAACAGCCCGAAGCTGTTGCCGGCCTCGACGATGAACAGGCGTGGCCGGTAGATCGCCGTGACCTGGTTGAGGATATTGTTGAGCGTGGCGCTCTTGCCAGAACCGGTGGGACCGAACAGGAACAGATGCGCGTTCATCTGCCGATCGAGACGGTTCAGCGGGTCGAAGGTGATAGTGCCGCCGCCGCGGTTGAAAAAAGTGATGCCGGGGTGGCCGGTGCCCTGGCTGCGCCCCCAGACTGGCGCGAGGTTCGCCGCATGCTGGGTGAACATCAGCTGCGTGTACCACTGGCGGCGGTCCTGCCCCGGGTTGTAGAGGCCGGGGAGCCAACGCAGATAGCTGTTGAGCGGCGCGACCTCGTCGTTCTCCCGCACCGGCTGCAGGCCGGCATTAAGCATGACATTTGCCAGCTGCAGCCCTCGGCTTTCGAGTTCGGCCTCGTCCTGGCCACGCAGGTAAAAGGCGAGGCTGCCGCGGTACAGCTTGTGCGCACTGCCGATCAGTGACCGGGCCTCGTGCACGTCGCTGAGTGTCTGCTCCGACGCCAGGGTGTCGCCGACCGCCTTTCTCGCCAGCTTATTCAGGTGAGCTTCCAGCACATCCTGCGGCGTGACCACCAGGGTCAGGCACATCAGGGTGTCGTCGGGCATCTGATCGAACAGGGTGTTAATGGCGTCGCCCTTGCGGGTCTCACCGGTCAGGTGGCCAGTGGCGGGCGGCGTGCGCAGGCGGTCCGACACCAGCACCCGGTGGGGCATGCCGTCGAAATACCACAGCCCTTGCCGGGCGTCGGAACGGGGCTGGCCGAAGAACAATCGCTGACTGAAATCCTGGCCGCTGGCCAGCTCGATCTCATCGGGGGCGGTCTCGTCGGCATCGACAGCCTTCGGGTAGGCCGCCTGGCGGTAGAAGCGTTCACGGTCCTCGGGGGCGGGCCCCAGCAGCGATGGCCTGGGATTGAACCAGCGCAGCAGCCAGTCATGGATCTGTGCCGCGTCCAGGCGCTGGGCCTCAATACCGGCGTTGGCCAAACCGCCCAGCAGACGGTCGCAGACGATATTCAATGCCTGTTCCGGGGATTGCCCGCGCCGCGAGGCCTGGCCGTTCAGGCGCCGGTAGACCACCATGCGCACCCGCCGGCACTGGCCGCGCCAACGCAGGCGGCTGATGGCGGTATCCTCGAACAACCCGCCGGGCTTGGCCACAGCCCTCAGGTGGTGGGCAATGGACGTCAAGTAGCATTCGCTGAAGGCGGTGCCCTGGGCGCGGGGCTGCAGGTACCTTTGCAACCGAGCCAGGTACGCATCGAAGTTGGCCTCGTCCTGGGCGTAGAGCTGCAGCACCCAGGGGTTGTCGTCCAACTCGTCGAAGCTGTCCTGCAGAGCGTTTTCCAGGGCATCCCGAGCCTGTGCCAGCCAGGCGGCTTCCCGGCCTTCGGTGCCCAGCGGCTGCAGCTCGAAAAAGGCAGCGACGGATAGACCGTCCTCGAGCAGCATGCACTGGGTGTCGGGCAGGTACTCGACCCAGGGCAGCAGCTCGACAAAGGACGGAGCCCGGTCGTACAGCGCCTGCTCGTCGGCCAGCGTCGCCGGCCGGCTGCCGTGCACCGCCGCGCCGGGCGCCGGAAGACCCGCGTCCTGCAATGCCTGAACGTGACGCTGCCAGCCATCGGGCGGGTCCTGGGCGCTGTCGTCTCTATCCTCAACACAGTGTAGCCACGGCCATCTCCAGTTCCATGTCCAGGCCATCAATAGTCCTCCAGACGTTCACCGGGCATTGCATACTGCACGCGCTGATACAGCGGAAAGACCGTGCTATAGCCCGGCACCGGTACCGGGTCAGTTCCGGCCAGGTGCGGGAACACATACATGATCAGGTCCGGGTTTGGCAGGCGGTGGAACTGCCGGGTGATCTCGTTGTGCGCCGTGCGGGTGTAGTGGCTATTGATGGCCGGCGCGGCCTTAATATTCGTTTCGGTCAGCGGCCGGCGCAGGCCCTGGCGGGCGTCGAGTAGCCGCCGCGTGGCGGCCTGGCCCGAGCCGCCGTCACCGGCGTGCTGCTGCCAGAGCTCCTGCATGCTGCGATCGCCATGGGGTAGCAGCTTGTCCTTGTGGGTGGCGCAGCCGGCGAGCAGCGTCACCACCAGCGCCAGTACCAGGGGCTTAGTCGAGATCCCGTGCATAGCTACCTCCTGTGCGATGGTCGACCTTGCGCCCGTCGGGGGCATAGTCGATGGCGAGCGATTGCTCGAGGTGGATGGCGACCTGGGCGCCAGGCTGCACGTACACGGCGGCGAAGGCCTGGCCATAGAGCTTGTTGACCCAGGACGACATGTCCTGCACGCCGCCGGCGAGGATGCGGCCCATTGCCTCGTTGCTGCTGATACCGACGCTACCGAGCGAGCCGTCGGCGCCGACGTACGACAGCTGACCGTTCTCGGCGTCGATCAGCGACGCCGCGCCGGCACCGGCGGCGGTGATCAGTGACTGAGTACCAAGGTACTGCTGTGCATTGCTGCGGCGCTCACCGCTGACGCAGGGGATGCCATAGGGATCGCTGATCCAGCCAAGACCGTCCTGGTTGCTGGCCGGGTTCCCGCGCTCGCTGTCTGCGGGCAGGGTACTGATGGTGCCGTCATGAAACACGAAGGTGATACTGCGCACCTGGCCACGCACGCACGACAGGGTCCAGTCGCCGGAGGCCGTACCGCTGAACACGGCACCGGCCACACCGGGAAGATCGATGCCGTTGGCGGTGAGGTTGTCTGGACCGACCAGGACCTTGAACGGGTACGGATCGTTCACGGTACCATCGATGGGGACGCGACCGATCAGCGCCGTCATCGCCACCGAGCCCATCAGGGTGGCATTGGCCGGCAGCGTATAGACCGGCGTTGCGGCCTTGGAAGCTGCCGCTTGGGCATCACCAATGGTGAGGCTGGTGCTCGTGGTTTCTTCCGGGCGCAGTGCCGGGCCAAAACGGCTCGGGAAGCTGAAGCTGTCGCTCGCGCTGTTACGGCTATCGGCAGGCAGGGCGTCATCGGGTTCGATCCACTGCAGACCGGTGCTAAAGCCGTCGCCATCGCCCTCGCGCAGTCCCAGGCCCACCGGCAGTTCGGCATGGCCGCCGGTGTCGCTCAAGTCTGCAAGCTGCCGCTGCAGCTCCTGCAGTAGTCCCTCGGTCTGCTGTCGCTCGCCGGCGACACGATTCTGCTCCTGTTGCAGGTTGGCGCGCTCGGATGCCAGGGCGGTACTGATGCGTTGGTCGATTGCGCTCTCGCGCTGGCGCAGACGTGCGTTCTCGGCGCGCTGGGCGTCGTTGTCGCTCAAGGCCGTCTGCAGCTCGGTGCGCAGTTGCTTGACCTGTGCGACCAGCGTGGCCACGGTGTCGCGCGGAGTGTCGCCCTCGATACCGAGCGCCTGCATCTCCTCGGGGGTCAGTGCGCTGCCGGCAACGGGTGAAGGCGGCGTCCGGGCTCCGTCCCCGGAAAACAGCCGGATACCCATGAACAGTAGTAACAGCGCCACCGGGATCATCAGCCACTTGAGCAAGCCGTTACTGCGCATGTTTGGCTCCTTCCGGGATATTTGCAGGGCGTGGCAGGTTAAGCGCCGGATCGATGCGGTTGATGGCGGGCAGCAGTGATTGCGCGAGGCCATGGCCGCGCGTGACCAGGTACAGCACGGTGGTATCCTCCGCCATGCCGCGCGGGCCCAGGTCAGGGTGCTGGAAGCTGGCCGTCATAAAGTCACCCTGCAGTGCCCGGGGATCGAGCCCGATCCAGCGCTCGCTGGTGTTGGTCAGTCGCACCGCGGTGACCCACTGATCGGCCAGACGCCAGGCAACCAGTGCCTTGGCATGGATCGGCTCGGTGGGCAGCAGGGTATCGAGCGACAGGTCGTGGCGCAGGTTGACGCGTTGAATTCCCGCCAGCGGTTCCACCGTGCGCAGTGGGGCATAGAGGTTCTGCGCGGCGAAACGCGTCAGCACCACCGGTAATGGGGTCTCGTGTCGGGGCGTTTCAGGTGGGATACCTGGTGAGCTATCAGCCGCGGTTACGGGCTCACCATAACGTGAGGGTAGGGTAGTGCCCTCGACGATGCGCACTGGCTCCAGTGGCGGCTCGCCCGCTTGAGCGGGTGTGGCGGCGATGTCGAGCAGGATCAGGGCACCGGTATCGGCATCCTGCAGCTGTAACCGGGTCGGCTCGATCGGCTCGCTGGCGCGCAGATAGACCGCGCCGCCCGCACTCTGGACCCGCAGCCGCTCGCCCACCCGGGCGGGAAACCCAACCCGGACGTTGCGGTCGATGAAGACGATGCGCTCCTGGCCCACCACCAACGGCACCGCGAGCGGCAGGCGCTCCCAGCGCAGTATCTCCACGGCCTGCGCCGGCACGGCCACCAGGGCTAGCATGACCATCCACCAGGTGGAAGCTCGACGATTCATGGCGTTACTCCTTGCAGGTTCAGGCCAGCATTCCCGGGTGGTTCGTCCGTCGGCACATTGATGCGTTGTGGCGCGCCGTCGTAGCAGTCGAGTGCCAAACCGAACGGGTTGCGCGTCGGGTCGACATCCAGACGCACGACCTTGATCGGGTAGCGCACCAGGGCGCGCTTGACCTGCTCTGAACCGTGATACTCGTCCGCGCTGATATCGAGCCTGACCACCCAGTCTCGGTCCGACACCACCTGCACGCGTGCGCTGGGGTTGTCGCCGTAGCCGCGGCCGGGAATCTCGTAGATGCCGCGCACGCGTTGGCGCAGCTCGCCGGTACTGCGGCGGTAGTCGTAGTCGGCCTGGAGGAAGGCGCGGCAGGCGGGCGTGAAGTAGGGCGACAGGGCATGAAGGTTGCGCGCATAGTCCGCTTCGCCATTCGACGGCCAGCGGTTGAGCTGCTGGAACACATAGAAGGTGAAGGCGTAGACGGACGCGGGGGGCACCTCCCACCACTTCCTGGAGCTGCCTGAGCGCAGGTCCGGCGGCACATGGATGGTGAGATCCCGCGGCGTACTCCACCAACCGCCCCCCATGACAAGGGCCAGCAGCAACAAGGCCGCTACGCCAATGCGCAGGGTACGGATATGCGATTGCAGGTGGGCGACTTCGTTCTTGAACCGGCTCATCGGGCCTCCCGTCGCACTGACCAGGCACCCGAACGCGTGATCAGTGTGTGCCCGCCAACCCACCCGGCCAGCAGGGGATAATGCGACGCCAGCCACCATTGCAGGTACCGGTACAGCCAGGTGTCCGGCCGGCCCCGCTTGTGACGGCGCAGGACACCGCCACCGACATATACCCCGAGAGCGATTGCCGCGACGATGCAGGTCGGCACCAAGGCGACGGTCGACAACAGCGAGGCCAGGGGCACCCCGACGGTCAGCCCCAGGGCAGCAGACAGGCCGCAGCAGATCCACAGCTCATCCGCGCTCAGGCCTCGCACCACCACCGGATGGCGGTTGAGCCGATGCGGAAGAAACGCCACGGTACCGTCTGCCTGGATAAGCTGCGCACTGGACATGGCGCGGGTCTCCTACAGGATGCCGGTGGCTTCGGTGAGCAGCCAGATACCGATCACCAGCAGCAGGGCGCCGACTGCTACGGTCAAACCGAACTGGCCCCAGGTTTTACGGCCGGTATGTATCTCGGCATAGCTGGTATAGGCGTGGTAGCACACCCCGACGAACATCGACGCGACGACCAGTAGCGCGACCAGCAGCACGATGTCATAGCCGTAATTACGCAGTGTCTCCATGATGCCACTGCCGGTACCCCGGGACGGGTTCTCCAGCGTGGGCAGGCCCAGCGCGAAGGACGGCACAGACAGCGCGACGGTGTTCAAGGCAATGATTGAGCGATAAACCAAACGGGGAAGGATGTAGTGAGGTTTCATGTTCGAGCACCTTCGGGTCACGAGAGCAGGAAAAACGTCAGTACCAGGTACAAGGCGCCAAAGCGCACTACGACACCGAGGAACTGACGCTGGTTGATACGGCTTTCAGCCCAGCCGACATAGGCCGTGCGGATGGCCCAAGCGCCCCACAGCAGCAGCACGGCGAATACCGTGCCCACCAGGACGGTGGCCATCAGTGCTGGCGTGATGCCGCTGCTGGCCTGGAAGGCGGAGAGCTGTGCGGCGGTCATGGCGGATCCTCCGCAGAGGCCCCGGCGCGATACTGACCACTCAGCTCGGTGGGGTCTCTGGGCTGGGCACGGGACGGGGCGAGGTAGTCCTGGATACCGGCGCGCACCCGTGTCAGATCTGCGCGCAGGCGCGGATAGTCGAAGTGGTAACGATTGCCGGCCGTGAAGGGGGTGGATGCTGCACTCTGTTCGACAAGGCGCTCCAGGGCGTCAAGCTGGCGCAACGCGACGGCCAGTGCCTGGCGCTGCAGCGGTACATCTTCCGCGCAGGCCTTCGGCATGGCCCCCATCAGGGCGACCAGGGAAAGCAGTGCGCAGCCGTGAACGGCGCGCGATCGAGATGAAAGCACCATCGCGCATTCCTTCGTCAGATCAGCAATGGCGTAATGCTGGTCTCGGAAGTGCGTTTAGGCTGCAAACAATAAGAACCCGGGGAGTTCCGGATTTGTGGGAGTAGGCAAGCTCTAGGCGGAATGTAGTTTACCAGTGAACATAGCGCTGACACTCCAATAATTGTGTGGCGATCCCTGCAACGTTAGGCTGCACGTCTAATTATTAGTGTGTTCGTTTGTTTCGTCAGAACGCCCAAATAATCGATTTTTCCCACTGAAGCACAAAATGAATGGTACTCGGGATCATGGTGCCAAATCTTAAGGTTTCTTGAGAGAGCAACTAGGCCTAGACGGATATCTAGACTAGTTGACTCAGCTTCCAGCTATTTGGTTAAAACGAAGATTCCGTTTTGGAGGTGATACCTTCAATCTCAGTATCTGCTGCCACAGCACATGGACAAAACCCGCTTTGTGGGTAGCACGGTCACCTTCTTCAGCGTGGTCAATCACGTCAAACTCAAGCCTTACGCCCGGCTTGGTTTTCTCGACAGCGCGAATCCTTGATCTCGCCCAGCTTTATGATCCTGGCCTCTATCTGCATCTGTGTGGGTCTGTATCTGCACCGCACCGGCGCATGCATGACACCGGGTTTTACCTGCTTGTTATGGTCTTTTGCTGCTTACCGGCCTGAAACTGAGCCTCGAAGGCGCTGCTGCGTTATTTTGATCAGCGCCACTTTGGACGCCTACTCGCGCCGCAGGTGAGAGGATCTTAGGATCAGCTTTCCTGGTACCAGGAAGCGTCGCATGTCGCCAGCATTCTGGCCGGTAAGCCTGCGAATCACCTCTGTTACCAGTGTTTCAAGCGGTTGACGGTAGGTTGTCAGTTCATAACTGGGCGATGCCGCCAGTTCGATATCATCAAAACCCACTATGGCCAGCTGGACGGTCTCGCTACGCTTTCGTAGCGCATCAAGGGCACCAATCGCCAGGATATCGTTTTCGCAAAACAGTGCTTCGATCCGGTCCTGCTCTGGCGTCGAATCGAGGTAATGGTTCAGTGCAGCAAATCCGCAGTCACGCCGGTAGTGCCCCGCTGGGAGTAGCGTGCAAACGCTCAGTCCGTGTTCACCCAAGCCGTCACGAAATCCATCAAGGCGCTTCAGCTGTGTCGACTCGGAGGAGGGTCCGAGCATGTATCCAATACGCCGGAATCCCTGTTCAACAAAGAGATTGGCGATCTCCCGCCCTGCCCGATGGCCATCGGTCGACACGACCTGAATATCAGGATTATCGCTATTGCGGTACATGACTATAAGTGGAATATGACGAATTTCCTGGGCCAGCCGTACCAGCTCATCGGTCAGCACGGTGCCGAGAAATATCAGCCCGTCGACCTGAAACTGATCAGCGAGTGACAGTGCAGACCCGTAACTGTGCTCAGCGGTAATATTCAACAGCATCGACATATAGCCCCGGCGCTGCAGCTGACGTGTCATCTCGTCCAGCACCAGGAAGATGTTCGGGTTATCCAGTTCGTCCACAACAAGGCCAACCATATTGGTGCGCTTTTTTGACAGGCTGCGCGCCAGCAGATTGGGCCTGTAGCCCAGTTCATCCGCGGCCTTGAGCACGCGCGCCAGGGCGTTCGGCGATATGGACGCACCTTCGGTAAAAGCTCTGGATACGGTCCATTTGGAGACGCCCGCCCGCTGCGCAACATCGCTGGCGGTCACTTTGCGCTCGATCGACGTGGAATTATTTTTTGTCATTTTCAAAATGCACCGTTGACAACCATTGGATAGCTGTCGTAGTTTACTTGCAACCGGGTGCAATCGCACCTTTTTCTTCGCCAATGATTGCACCCGGTTGCAAATGTTCGAACTCTGCACTCGAGCATTTTTAATCTCCTGACTTGCAACCGGGTGTAATTCCGGCCCGGGGCGGCGCAAGCCCCCCGGATTTTTTAGGCTCACAGTTGCAACCGGGTGCAAAGGATGAATTCAGGGTCTTGCCCCTTACAGAGCAAGGCTCTTACATAAAAACAGAAGTGATATAAAGATAAGAGGGTATAGAGATGTTGAACGGCGAAAAGAAAATTGCACGCCCGCTGCGCTGGGGCATGGTGGGAGGCGGCCGCACCGGCCAGGTGGGCTACAAGCACCGCACCGGCGCCCTGCGCGACGGCACCTACCAGCTGGTCGCCGGCGCGTTCGATCTTGACGCAGCGCGTGGTCGCGATTTTGGCATCAACCTCGGTGTAGCCGAGGACCGCTGCTACGCGACTTATCAGGATTTCATTGCCGGCGAAACCGCTCGCGAAGATGGCGTCGATGTTGTGTCGATTGCAACGCCCAACTTTACCCACTTTGAGATCACCAAGGCCTGCCTGGAAGCGGGTTTGCATGTGATCTGCGAAAAGCCGCTGTTCTTCACTGTCGCCGAGTGCGATGAGGTCGCGGCACTGGCCGCGGACAAGGGCCTGATCGTGGGCGTGACCTACGGTTTCACCGGTCATCCGCTGGTTCACCAGATGGCCGCCATGGTCAAGAAAGGCATGCTGGGCGACATCCGCATCGTCGACATGCAATATACCCACGGCTTCAACTCGGGTGACGATGTGGGGGCAGGTGAAGCCGTGAAATGGCGCACCAACCCCAAAACTGCGGGTTCAACCTTTGTTCTGGGCGATATCGGCACGCACGTCTACTACCTGTCTGAGGTGGTGCTGCCGCACATGAAGATCGAAAAACTCCTCTGCGACCGCAAGGCCTTCATTGCGACCCGTACGCCGCTGGAAGACCATGCGACCGTGCTCATGCACTACGATAACGGCGCCCGCGGCCGTCTCTGGGCATCGTCGGTGAACGCCGGCAACATGGGTTCCCAGCGCTATCGTTTCGTCGGTTCAAAAGCCTCCATCGAGTGGTCCGATGCCCATCCCGACCAGTTGATCTATGAAGTACAGGGTGAGCCGAACCGCACCTTGCACCACGGCATGCCCTACCTCGAGGAGGAAAGCCTCGCAGTTGACCGCATGGGCGCGCTGCACACCGAAGGCCTTGGTGACAGCTGGGCCAACATCTATCTGTGGATTGCCCAGGCTATCGACGCGAAGTTGCGCGGCGACGAAGCCTTCCTAAAAACCCACCATTACCCCGGCATCGAGGCCGGCACCGAAGGCGTGCGCTGGCTCGAGAACTGTGTGCGCTCAGCGGACGCAGGCTCTGCGTGGGTCGATTACCAATAAGATTTCAGCCGTTAACACCCTTACGAATCAGGAAACCATAATAATGAAACTGTCCATCTGCACCGATGTAATGGCTGATCTTGCGTTCACCGAGATGCTCGACAAGTGCGTCGCCCTTGGGGTCGAAGGTATCGAGATGACCGGCGGTGGCTGGTCTCGCGGTCCACACTTTCGCGCCGACGAACTGCTGGCCGACAAGGCTCTGCTGAAGAAAAAGCTGAATGAAATCGAAGCCCGCGGGCTCGAGATCGCCGCGCTGAACTGCTCGGCCAACCCGCTCGACCCGAGCGGCATGGGCAAGCGCCACCGCAAGGAGATGGAAGACACCATCCGCCTGGCCGGTGAAATCGGCGTCAAGAAGATCGTCACCATGTCCGGTCTGCCGGAAGCGGCACCGGGCGACTTAGTGCCCAACTGGCTGGTCTACACCAAAAGCTGGCCGAACGAGATGCCCGAGCGTGACCGCTACCAGTGGGAAGACCGTGCTTTCCCGCTGTGGCACGATCTGGTGAAGCTTGCCAAAGACGTCGGCGTTGAGAAATACGCGCTGGAAAACTTCTCGGCCATGCTCGTCTGGAACCCCGAGACCCTGTTCCGCCTGCGTGACGAGGTCGGCCCGACGGTCGGCATGAACCTCGACCCGTCGCACCTGATGTGGATGGGCGCCGAGCCGATCGCGTCCGCGCGCGCACTGGGCGATGCCATCCACCACGTGCACGGCAAGGACACCCGTATCGAACGCGGCCTGGCCGATGTGAACGGTCTGCTGGAACTGAAGGACGTTACCGACGTCGCCAACCGCAGCTGGAACTACGTGGCGGTCGGCGCCGGCCGCGACCTGCAGTGGTGGAAGGAATTCTTCTCCGTTGTGCGCATGCAGGGCTATAACGACTGGGTCAGCCTCGAGATGGAAGACTTCACCATGTCGACCGAAGCGGGCATCCAGTCCTCGATCGATGCGTTGAAGCAGACTATCAGCAAGTAACACAGGAATGATTGACCGGCAGGCGCAGATGCCTGACCGGTCATATCTACAATGACGTAGCAAGGCGATTCAACCCTGTGCCATTGGCACAATATTTCATATAAGGAAAACAATAAGATGAAAAAATTTACGCTCACAACCCTGGCCGCCTGCATGCTTTCCGGTTCTGTTTCTGCCGCCAACCTGAATATCGGCGTCGCAATGTCGACCTTCGATGACAACTTCCTGACGGTGCTGCGTACCGGCATGGAAAAGCATGCCAAGGACGCCGACGTTTCCCTGCAGATCGAAGACGGCAAGAACGAGGTTGGCACCCAGCTGAACCAAATTCAAAACTTCATTGCCTCCGGCGTCGATGCCATCATCATCAACCCGGTGGACACCGATGCGACCGTGGCGATGAGCGATGATGCCGCGGCCGCCGGCATTCCGCTGGTGTACGTCAACCGTCAGCCGATCAACGTCGACATGCTGCCGGACAACCAGGCCTTTATCGCCTCCAACGAGGTCGATTCCGGCACGCTGCAAACCAAGGAAGTTTGCCGCCTGCTCAACGGCAAGGGCAAGGTGCTGGTACTGATGGGCGCGCTGACCGATCAGGCCGGCATCCAGCGCACCAAGGACATCCATGACGTCATCGCCACTCCAGAGTGCTCGGGCATGGAAGTTGTCGCCGAGGAATCCGGCAAGTGGCAGCGTAACCTGGCGAATAACATCATGACCAACTGGCTGTCCGCCGGTATCGAATACGACGCGGTGATCGCCAACAACGATGAGATGGCCATCGGCGCCATCCAGGCAATGAAAGCCATCGGCACCGACATGGACAAAATCGTGGTCGCCGGCATTGATGCCACCCAGGATGCCCTGCAGGCCATGAAGGAAGGCGACCTGGACGTCACCGTCTTCCAGGATGCTGCCGGTCAGGGCAGCGGCGCCATTGATGCAGCCATCAAGCTGGCCAAGGGCGAGGATGTCGATCAGAAAGTCTGGGTACCGTTCAAGCTGGTCACACCTCAAAATATGCAGGATTACATCAAGCTGAACTAGGGGCCGTTCTAATCTAGGCCAGCCAGATAACGGCCGATACGAGACTCAACATCGACAGGTAGCTTCTCGCCAGTCGTTCGTATCGCGTCGCTATCCGGCGAAATTGTTTTAACTTCAGGAAAATACGTTCTACCAAGTTGCGACCTTTGTAGCTATGTAGATCCAACGGCCTCGGGTGTTGGCGGTTCCGTCTTGATGGGATTACCGCGTTCGCGCCAGTGCGCTGGAAAGCCGCAATTAAGGCATCTGAATCATATCCTTTGTCTGCCAGTACCCGGTCGGGCGTAAACCCATCCAATAGCGCCTCCGCTTGCCCGTATTCCGATGCCGGCCCAGGTGTTAGCAGCAGTCGTACCGGGTTGCCCAGGGCATCTACAGCCGCATTGATTTTGGTGCTCAGTCCGCCTCGGGTCTTCCCCCCATGGCTTCGGCGTCTTGCTCCGCTTTTTTGCGGCTCGGTGCTGATGGACTCGCACAATGCAGCCATCAGCTGTTCAAAGTCAGCGTCCTCTGACAACGGCTCCATGACCTTCAGCCAGATACCCTGCTGCGACTAGCGGTTGTAGCGGACGTAAAAACGGTGCCAATGCCCATAGAGCTCGGGTAAATCCCGCCCAACCCGTCCGTTCAATCCACAGAACCGCCCCAACAAAGGCGTTACAAATACTTCTTGAAGCTCCCAGCGGTGAGATTCACCGCCAGCCCCAGCAGTGCCGCGCTGGGGAGCAGGATCAGCAGCGGATGCAGCGACACCGGTAACATCAAATAGACCACCCAGGGCAGTACGACCAGCGGTATCAGCGACGCCTTGGCACGGTGATAGACAAAGCCGGACTCTCTGCCGGCGCCGAACTTGCGCACATCGCGCCGTACCAGGCCATCGACGCAGCCGACGAAGGCCGCCATCAGGAATAGCGGCAGGGTTAGCGTCAGCACAAGCAGCCGCACCCCAAAGGTCAGGGTCGTGAACGCGGCGGCGATCAGGTAGCGCTCGGCCCAGACATAGGCCTGGCTGATGTAATAGCGGACATTTCGTGTGCTTCCCTGGCTGGGTGTTCGGGCCCGCTCAGCGGTGTTGCCCATCCGCTGCAACAGCCCTGTCTTGATAAAGATCCAGTCAAAGCCGGTTTTCACCAGCTGGTGCGCCGTGCGTCCCGGCTCCTGTACCAGGGCGCTGCGCGTGAAGTGGCTCGACAGATGCCCCAGCTCATCCTGCAGCATGGCCTGCGAATGCCGCCAGCCCTGGTCGCGCCAGACCAGGTGCATACCCACGCACTCGATCAGGATCGAGATCAGCAAGGAGCCGACCAGTACGCCCATCATCCGAAATGGCAAGGTGATAATACCGCCAAGCAGGCCCTGACGGCGGGCTTGCTGACGCTGGGCGGTGGCGGCGGGATCGCTCATGACGGTGCTTCAGCCTGCCCGGTGTCGTCATGGGTCGGGTCGTCGAGCAGGTCGTCCGGCAAGGGTTGATCCTGTAAGCCGGGCGCGCCCAGGTTCTCCCACCACTGTCCGGCTTCGGTATAGCGCTGGCGCATGTAGCCCGCGAGCTGCTGCAGATCCTCGGGCATGGCCTCGTCCGGATCGGGGGCCGGCAACGGCATGCGGATTTTCCAGAGATTGCCACCCTCTAGCAGCGCGAAGCACTGGCCCTTGGGAAGGCCGACCACATGCGAAGGCTCAATCATCGGTACGCTCGACATGCTGATGCGGTCCTGGGTGTTGGAGGTGAAGTCGGTCGAACCATGGATGTCCGAACTGTCGGTGGCGCCGCTGACCACCGTTGTGGTGTAAACCTCGACCTTGGGTAACTGCCGCGTGAGCAATTCGGCGGTGGCGGTCTCGCGTACCCGCAGCATGAAGAGATTATTGAAGTTGCCCACCACCTGACCCGCCTTGGCCCGATTGCCGATGCGCGCCTCGATGTCACTGAGGGTCTGGGTGTAGGCGGTGACCTGGATACCGGCGCCGCCGCCTTTGTTGATCATCGGGATGAACTCGTCCCCCATGAGTTCGTTGAACTCGTCGGCATGGACGTTGATCGGTACCTTGGCGTCGGCCTTGGCTTCAGGCAAGCCATCATCGATACCGAACTTGTAGATGTGCCCGGCGACCGACACCAGGTCACTGAACATCGAGTTACCGACAGCCGCGGCCACTTCGGCATCAGACAGTGCATCCAGGCCAACGTAAACCACGGCGCGCTTACGGATGATCTGCATCCAGTCGAAGATCGGCCTTGGGTCCGTCAGATCCGCGTAGTTCGGTGCCAGCAGCTGGGCGATCTTGCCGCTGGTGAGCTTTTCCAGTAGCGGCAGCAGGGAGGCGACGATCTTGTCGAAGTAGGTGCGGTCGTAACGCACCGCCGAGCGCAAGCCATCGAGTACCGGGTCGTAGTTCCGCACCTGACCCAGGTATTGTTCGAGTGCAATCACGCGCTTCTCCCGTCCTATCATGTTGCGCGGAATCGTCCGGTCGTTGAGTCTCGCCTCTATCTGCACGATGACTTCCCACGCCTTAGGCTCGGTCCTGGCGAAGTAATGCTGGGCATACTTGATGAACAGCGCGTCGATGTTGATGACGTGGCGCCGGAGCAGATGTGCATTACCCGGATTGCTGAATGCCGTTACTACGGCCAGGGCTTTGAACTGCGCGCCGAGTTCCCGGTAGGGCCCATCGATCATGCGGCGGTGAAGCAGGTCATCGAATCTTTCCATTGTCAGCATAAGCAGGATTATGGCTACGACTTCCGTGATGCTGTGGTCGAGTTGGTAACGCTGCGGGTAATTGGCAACGCTCAGTCGCAAAAGCTGGTATGGGCGCCGCTGGAAGCTGGGCGGTCAGACGATATCGACGAGGCGCGGCTCTACGAGCGCGAAACGGTGTTCGACGACGGCGTGGCCCTTATAACTCCGCGTTACGACCGGACCAAGCTGCGTGCCAACGCGGTGATCGAAGGGCCGGCGATGCTGATGCAGCATGACTCCACCTCAATGGTGCCGCCTGGGTGGATCGCGAAAGTGACGCCCCACGGCAATGTCATCATCTCCAAACAGTAAGCGAGAGAGCAAAAGCCATGAGCAACAAAAAAGTGGATCCGATTACGCTACAGGTAATCAGTGGCGCACTCGACACCATCGCCGAAGAGATGGGGCATGTGCTTTACCGAATGTCCTTTTCCTCGATCATTCGTGAATCGCAGGATTTGGGCGCTGGCCTGTTCGACCTGAATTACCAGACAATTTGTGAATCCGAGTCGACGCCGATGCATATCGGTTCGATTCCGGCGTACCTGCGTGGCATCGAAAAGACCCTGCAGGGGGGAGAGTGGCACGAAGGCGATGTGGTGGTACACAACCATCCCTACTACGGCTCCAGCCATAGCCCGGATTTGGCAGTGATCATTCCGATCTTCCACGAGGGGGAGCTGATCGCTTTCTCCGGTAACACGGCGCATCATATTGATATCGGTGCTGCAACGCCGGGGCTGATCATCGATGTTGGCGATGTCTATGCCGAGGGTATGCTGATGGCCGGCCTGAAGCTGTATGAAAAGGGCAAGCGCAATGAAGGTCTTGCGCAGATGTTTGTCCATAACAGCCGGACCTCGAACCAGCTGCTGCGCGATATCGAAGCCCAGGTGGCGTCGGCCCAGCTCGGCGTGAAGCGCTTCAAGGAGCTGCTTGAACGTTACGGCCGGGAAATCACCTTCGCTGCTATCGGTCAGCTGATCGATTACTCCGAAACCATGCTGCGCCAGCGCATTGCCGAGATTCCCGATGGCGAATACCGCGCAGAGGGCTTCCTCGACGACGATGGCCGCAATCGCGAGACGCGTTTACCGATCGTTGTGACCGTGAAGGTGGAAGGCGACTCCGTGACGGTGGATCTGACCGGTTCGGCTGATCAGACGCCCACGGCCTACAACGTGCCGTTTGAAGGTTCCTGCAAGGTCGCGGCCTATGCTGCCTTTCGCAAAATTCTGCTGGACAGCTATACGACCGAGACGCCCGTACCGTCCAACGAAGGCTCGTTCAAGCCGATCAAGGTAATTGCGCCCGAGGGCTCGATCTTCAACCCTATCTTCCCGGCTGCGGCTGAAGCGCGGTTTACCCAGTGCAACCGCATGATTGACCTGATTATCCGCGCCCTGGCACCGGTATTGCCGGATCGCATCATCGCAGGCAGCTCAGCGTCGATCTCTTTTGCTTCCTATTCCGGCCTCAAGGAGAACGGCGATTACTGGGTATTCCTCGAGGTCAATGAAGGGGCGTACGGTGGGCGGCCTCGATCCGACGGCCCGGACAGCATCGATAACCTGATGGCTAACACCCGCAATAACCCGATCGAGGACCTCGGTATGCATCTGCCGATGATCTGCGATCGTTACGAGTTGCGTGACGATGTCATGCCCGGCGCCGGCAAGCACCGTGGCGGCATTGGTGTGGTTAAGGCGCAACGGGTGCTGACACCGGGCTTTATCACCCACGAGAGCGAACGGCATTACGACGTGCCCTGGGGGATTTTCGGTGGGACCGATGGCGTGGTCGGGCGTACAGAAATCTACAACCAGGCAACGCCTGAAGAACTTACCCTGATGCCGTCGAAATTCTCTGGCCATGCCACTCAGGCCGGCGACGTGATGGCTTACTACTCGCCCTGCGGCGGTGGCTATGGTGATCCGCTGGAACGCACAGCCGAACAAGTACGCGAGGATGTGCTGGATGACTTCTGCACGCTTGAGCATGCGCGGGACGTCTATGGCGTCGTGCTCGACGATGCTCTGACGATTGACCGGGATGCAACGGCAGTCCAGCGCGCAGAGCTGCGTGGGCGTCGTACTCCAGCATCCTGACAAGGTACTGACTTCGGGAGCGGTCTGCGCTCCCTTACATAAATCAGGGGATAAACATCATGAGTTCCGATACGACATCGGCGGTAAACACTCGTCTAGAGAAAGCCGCCGTTAACCATTTGCTCGAAGAATCCATCCTGCCGGTCAACATCAGACAACGCCCGATCAGCGCGTTGGGATTTGTCTGGATCTGGATCGGTATTGCTGTAATCATCGCGACCTTCCAGCTTGGCGCTAGTGGCGTCGCCGGTCTTCCGTTGCCGCAGGTGGTGGCCATCATCCTGGCTGCTAACCTGGTACTGGCAGTGTTGATGACGCTGACGGCAGACATTGGCACCGAGCACGGCCTGTCATTTGCCGTCTACCTGCGTGCACCTTTTGGTATCTATGGCACCCATCTGCCGTCGCTTTTCCGTGGGGTGATCGCGGCGATCTGGTTCGGTATCCAGACCTATCTTGGGGCTCTGGCGCTGAACGGTATCGTCGAATACCTCACCGGTTTTGATAGCTGGCCGGTCTGGTACGCGGTGTTTGCCGTGGTACAGATTGGCAACACTGCGCTCGGCATTCGGGCCGTCGAGGTACTGGCGTCTATTGCTGCACCGGCGATCATCGCCATTTCGACCTGGATGTACTTCACCCTCGACGTGCTGGCCGAAACCAACGGCGTCAACATCTGGACCTTTGTCGGTCAGGAAGATATCCAGCCGCTGACGCTGTTCCTGGCCAACGTCGCCTTCTGGTCAACACTGGCCATCGACATTCCCAACATCACCCGCTTCGTCAAAACCGAGTCGGGGGCCCGAAGTTTCGTGCGCCGTAACAAGAACATCTTCGCTGCCCAGCTACTGGCGCTGCCGCTGACCCAAACCTGGATCGCCGTCATCGGCGCGGCGTCTTTTATCGCCGCTGGCGACTGGAACCCGGTCACGGTTATCCAGGGACAGAGCGAAGGCTTCAGCCTGGTGGTACTGCTGGCGTTGGTGCTGCTGGCTCAGTGGTCCACCAATAACGCCGCCAACCTGATTCCGGCGGCGCTGACCTTCGTCAACGCCGGTGCGCCGCACATCAAGTATTCGGTGGCAGTGGCGATCGCCGGTATCGTTGGCACCCTGGCCATGCCGTGGGCCATTCTGGATAACCTGTTTGCCTTCCTGTTCTCGTACGGTGCGTTCCTGTCGGCCATCGGCGGCATCATGATCGCCGATTATTACCTGATCCGTGGTCGTCGACTCAATGTACCGGACCTCTACCGTGTAGACGGTCAGTTCCGCTATAGCCAGGGATTTAACCTGGCCGGCATTGTTGCCTGGCTGGCCGCCGGCGGGCTGGCGTTTTTCTCCGGCAGTTGGGCATTTGTGGTCGGTTTCGTCGCTGGCATGGTGCTCTATTACGTGCTGATGAAGCTCTGGGTATTGCCGCGTTATCGGCAGGAAGAGGTCGTTACCCTCAATGGCGACAACTATCTGGCGACCAGTGTGGGCTATAGCTGGAGCTATGACGGGGCCACAGATGAATTTCATCGCGTTCCAACGTCGAATCTGGCGCAGGATGCGGGCAGGGAAGATCTATAGGGTCCGGTGACTCTCAATTTTTTGGAGCTTAAGGTGCAAATAAGGGGAGGAGCGATTCAAGGTTGCCCTCCCTAGCTCCTTTAAAAAAACGGACCAATATGTAGTGGGACACTGATTTCGGACACTGATTTAGTTGGTACATTCTCCACCGCAGATGAGGTGTTCTATGACAAGACAACGTCGATTGTTTTCAACTGAGTTCAAGCACGAGGCTGCCTGTCTCGTTTTGGATCAGGGATATTCCATTGCCGAGGCCTGCCCTGCCGCCCACTGCGGGTGAGTGGCACAGCGCTACGCTCTTGGGTTCAGGAACTTCAGGGTGAGAGGGGCGGCACTATGTCCAAAGCCAAAGCGGTTATACCAGAACAGCAACGCACCCAAGAACTAAAAACATGGCCCAGGGACTGCTGTGGATCCGGAACTGATGGCGCTGTAACGCATATACTGGATACCCGCTTTTGAAATTCTGGAGCGCCATGGCTTTGAGGGCTATCTGGTCAACGCTCGCGACGCGAATAATGCTCCGAGCCGCAAGACGGATATCAACGACGCTCAGTGGCTGCATCATTTTGGCTTGCTCCGCGCCAGTTTCCGCCCCCATCAGGACATTGCGGCATTGCGTGCCTATTTGCGTCAACGGGAACGACTGCTCGAATTCAAAGCCGCGCATATTCAACAGTCCATCTGGGCAGGGCCTAGGTATCGGTACGTTCCGAGACCAGCCGTTTGCCGGGGTTCCGGCAAAAACCTGGCAGGGTCAGTCAATCGACCTGGAGCTTCGAAAGCATTCCAGCAGGTCGTTGATCGCGCTGTCCTCGCTGGCCTCGTCGCGCCAGCACATGCCGACAAAACCCTCCACCGTATCGATTTTGATATCCAGCGGCACCACCAGGCCGCGGCCGGTGAAATGCCGCGCCACCCGTTCCGATCCCACCGCCAGCATGTCGCTGTACTGCAGCAGCCAGAGGTTGCCCACCTGCGAGGAAGACTCCACCCGGTAGGGCGGCGGCTTGAGGCCTGCGCGGGTCAGTGCCACCTCCAGTTTGCTGCGAATGGGGGTGCCGCGAGGCCATACGATCCAGTCGTAGGCATAAACATCCTCCCAGCCAAGGTTGCGGCGCTTGGCCAGCGGATGGTCGGGGCGGGCCATGATGCGCAGTGGCTCGTCATAAAGCCGTTCGCTGCGCAGGTTTGGCTGCGGCTGGTAATTGTCCAGCCGTCCGACCACCAGATCCAGCTTGCCCAGCTGCAGCTTTTCCAGCAGATCGTTCATGGTGCTTTCCTGCAGTTCCATGCGTGCCTTGGGATGACGTTCAAGGAATTTCATGATGGCTGCCGGTACGAAGCTGGGGGCCGAGGCCGGCGACGTGCCCACGGCAAAGGTGCGCGAGCTGCCTTCCTGCAGGGCTTCCAGATTGTGCTGGGCGCGGGACATTTCGGTCACCATGCGCCTGGCATGGCCGATCAGCAGCAAGCCCATGGGCGTGGCGGTGAGCCCGCGCGCATGGCGCTCGAACAGCGGCCCGCCGACATCCTCTTCCAGTTCCCTGAGCCATTTCGACAGCCCCGGCTGGGTGCTATGCGACGCCCGGGCGGCGTCACTCAGGCTGCCGGTTTCGTGCAGGGTAATCAGCAGGTGCAGGTGGTTGAGCCGAAGACGCCGGGTCCAGTTCATCGAGGTATACCCTAAATAGTATGGATGTATCGCAACATATCATTATTCACTATGGGGCGTCTGGTCAATAATCACTCCACACAAGGTCATCACAACGACATCGCTCACCAACGGTCGTTGACAGACTGGCTGAGGCTTCTGTCGTCGACAGGCCGGGTACCGCTAAAACAAGAGGTTGGTTTGATGCAGCTATACAGTTTCTTTAACAGCTCGACGTCCTACCGCGTGCGAATCGCGCTGGCGCTCAAGGACGTTCACTACACTTATCATGGCGTCAATATCCGTGTGGGCGAGCAACGTTTCGCCGATTACGCGGCGCTGAATCCGTCCAGGGGCGTGCCGCTGCTGGTCGACGATAACGGCACCACGCTGAGCCAGTCTGTGGCCATTATCGATTATCTGGATGCCCGCTTTCCGGAGCCCCGCCTGATCCCTGAAGAACCTGAGCTGCGTGCCCGGGTGCTGGAAGTGGCCAACGGTATTGCCTGTGACATGCATCCGCTGAACAACCTGCGGGTGCTGGGTTACCTGAAGAACGAACTGGGTGTGACCGATGCCCAGAAAGACGCCTGGTATGCCCACTGGGCCCGCGAAGGCTTCAATGCGCTGGAAACCCTGCTGCAGCGCTACGGCGATGCGCCTTACTGCTTCGGCCAGACACCGACCCTGGCCGATGTCTGCCTGGTGCCCCAGGTGGCCAATGTGCTGCGCATGGGCTTTGACATGGCGCCTTACCCGCGGGTCATGGCGGTATACGAGCACTGCCAGCGCCAGAGTGCTTTTGAGCAGGCGGCGCCGAGCGCACAGCCTGATTTTCAAGTCTGATTGATTCCCTGATTACGACAGCACAACCTTGTTTACGGAGTACTGCTATGAACAACAACAACGCACAGCAAAAAGTGATCGTCGTCGGTGGTGGCATCGGTGGCCTGGCTGCCGCCATGTCTCTGACCCGTCAGGGAATTGAAGTTCAGCTGCTGGAACAGGCCGACAAGATCGCCGAAATCGGTGCCGGCATTCAGCTGGGGCCCAATGCCTATTCCGCCCTCGATGCGCTGGGCGTCGGCGAGGCCGCGCGTAACCGCTCCGTGTTCACCGATCACCTGGTGATGATGGATGCGGTTGATGCCAGCGAAGTGGGTCGCATTGATGTCGGTGAGTCGTTCCGCAAGCGTTTCGGCAACCCGTACGGCGTTATTCACCGTGCCGACATTCACCTGTCGATCCTGGAAGCGGTGCAAGAGCATCCGCTGATCAGCTTCCACACCTCGACCCGAATCGACAATGTCGAGATCAACGACGACGGTGTGGTCGTTACCGACACCAACGGCAACCAGTTCAAGGCCGATGCCCTGGTGGGCTGCGACGGCGTCAAGTCGGTGGTGCGCGAACAGCTGGTTGGCGACGCCCCCCGTGTCACCGGTCACGTCGTTTACCGCGCCGTGGTTGAAGCCGAGGAAATGCCGGAAGATTTGCGCATCAACTCGCCGGTACTCTGGGCCGGTCCGCGCTGCCACCTGGTGCATTACCCGCTGCGTGGCGGCGAACAGTACAACCTGGTGGTGACCTTTCACAGCCGCGAGGAAGAAGAGTGGGGCGTGCGCGAAGGCAGCCAGGAAGAGGTGCTGTCCTACTTTCAGGGTATCGACGAGCGTCCGCATCGCCTGCTGTCGCTGCCCAAGTCCTGGAAACGCTGGGCCACCGCCGACCGCGAACCGGTCGAAAGCTGGGGTGAGGGCCGTGCCACCATCCTCGGTGATGCCGCGCATCCCATGACCCAGTATTTGGCCCAGGGCGCCTGCATGGCGCTGGAAGATGCCGTAACCCTGGGCGAGGCGATCCGGGTCTGCGACAACGATCTGGAAAAAGCCTTCCGTCTGTACGAGGAAATTCGTATTCCGCGCACCGCCCGTGTCGTCTGGTCCGCCCGCGAAATGGGCCGGTTGTACCACGCCAAGGGTGTCGAGCGTCAGGTCCGCAACGCCCTATGGGCCGGCCGCAGCCAGGAGCGCTTCTACGACGCCATCGAATGGCTGTACAGCTGGAACGTTGAAAACTGCCTCAAGCACCCCGGCGAGAAGTAAGCGCGCACCCAATTGATGAGGAGAAGACCGATGCAAGCTCTTGGAACCCTGGAAGACCTGCCGCAAAGCTACCGCGACGAGCTGACGGCGCAAAACCTGGTGCCGCTGTGGCCCAACATGCGCGCGGTACTGCCGCCGCATGTGCCGAGCCGCAAGACCCAGACCCTGCGCTGGGACTATGCCAGCGTGCGCCCGCTGCTGCTGCAGGCCGGTGAACTGACCCCCATGGAAAAGGCCGAGCGCCGCGTACTGGTGCTGGCCAATCCGGGTCACGGTCTCAACAACATGCAGGCCACTCCCAGCATCTATCTGGGCATACAGCTGATCCTGCCGGGTGAGTCGGCGCCCAATCATCGCCACACCCCCAACGCGGTGCGCATCATCATCGAAGGCGAGGGTGCCTCCACCACTGTGGACGGCGAAGTCTGTCGCATGGAGCGGGGCGACCTGATCCTGACGCCGTCTGGTAAATGGCATGAACATCAACACGGGGGCGATGGCCCCATCATGTGGCTGGATGTGCTCGACCTGCCGCTGGTCTATCAGCTCGAAGGCTCCTGGGCGATCGAGGGCACACCGCAGCTGGACAACCGGGAACAGGACAAGTCCTTTGCCGAATACAGCGCTGCCGGCGTGGTGCCGAACATCAATTTCGAACGTGCCGCCCAGGATTCGCCGCAGCTGCGCTATCCCTGGAGCAAGACCCGCGCCTGCCTGGTGGAAATGGCCAGCCATTACAGCGAAGGCCTGCTGCGGATCAGCTACGTGAATCCCGAAAACGGCGCCAGCCTGTTCCCGAGCATCGGCTTTGGCGCACTGATGTTGCGCCCGGGCGAAAGCATCCGCCTGCCAAAACGCACCACCGCCTGCGTGTTTCATGTGGTGGAAGGCGAGGGCGCGATCAGCGTCGATGGCGCAGACGAGCTGAGCTGGGTGGAAAAGGACACGCTGTCCGCCCCTGGCTACAGCGATATCACCCTGACCAACCGGTCATCGGATCAGCCGGCGTTCCTGATCACGGCGGACGAAGGCCCGCTGCATCAGTACCTCGGTATTTATTGATCAGCCCCACTATTCATGACGACGATTTTTGGAGAACACGATAATGTCTGAACAGCTCTTATTCCCGGCCAAAAAGCAGCCCCTGGCCACCGTGGCAGGCTCTGATGCACTCTTCCCTGTGCACCGTATCTTCTGCGTGGGTCGCAACTACCATGCCCACGCTGCTGAAATGGGTGTGAGCGTAGACAAGTCCGAGCAGGAACCCTTCTACTTCACCAAGCATCCGAGCAGCCTGCTGCCCTCAGGCAGTGAAATCGCCTATCCGCCGCAAACTGAAAACTACCATTACGAAATGGAACTGGTCGTGGCGATCGGCAAGGAAGGCTTTGAAGTGGCCGAGAGCGATGCCAACGACATCATCTTCGGCTATGCCAGCGGTCTGGACATGACCCGCCGCGATCTGCAGCTCAAGGCGCGCGCCACCAACCGTCCCTGGGATCTGGGCAAGGACTTCGAAGAGTCCGCCATTATCAGCGCCATCGTGCCCAAAGAAGTTACCGGCACCATCGAGTCCGGCAAGATCGAGCTGGCCGTTAACGGTGAAGTGAAGCAGCAGTCTGATCTCGACAAGCTGATCTGGAACGTGCCAGAAATTATCGCGCACCTGTCGAAATTCTATCACCTGCAGCCCGGCGACCTGATCTTCACCGGCACGCCCGAGGGTGTCGGCGCGGTTGTCCCCGGCGACAAGATCACCGGTTCGGTGGAAAAGGTCGGCGATATCGAGCTGACGATCAAGAAATAGCCTGCGAGCAAGACGCATGCTTGGCGGTCGCCGTTGGTGGCCGCCAATCCTTCCTGAATCGCTTTAACACTTGATGCAGGGCTCAGGGTTTGTCTGCGCCGGTACCTGCCGGTGCAGGTATGCAATAACTATAAAAGTGGAGCTTCACCCAATGATGACCATCAAAAAACTGATTGCCTGTGCCATTGCCCCAGTCGTTGCCGCAACAGCCCTGACTCTCAGCCTGTCGGCCAGTGCAGAACGCATGCGCCTGGGCCACGTCACACCGCCGAGCCATATCTGGCACAAGGTGGCCGAACGCTTCAATGACAATCTCAAGCAGGAGAGCGGCGGCAAGGACTCGCTGATGATCTTCCCGCTGTCCAAGCTCGGCGGCGATGACCAGATGATCGATCTGCTGCAAAGCGGCGGCATGCAGCTGGCCATACTCACGGCCGGCAGTCTTTCCAACCGTGCCGACGAGTTCAACGGCTGGTTCCTGCCCTTTGCCTTTGACAACGTCAGTGATGCCGCCGCAGCCACACAGGCACCCGCGGCCCAGCAGATGTTGGCCGATCTGAAACAGCACAAGCTGGTGGGCCTGGGCTATACCCTGGCGGGCATGCGCCATGTCATTTCGTCCAAGCCGATCAGCAGCGTGGACGACTTCGCCAACAAGAAGATCCGCGCCTTTCCCAACAAACTGTTCAACGACTGGTGGAGCCAGCTGGGTGCCGCACCCACAGCGCTTGCCATCAGCGATGTATCGCCGGCCCTGACCACCAACCTGCTTGATGCCGTAGATGTGGACCTGGATATCGTCGTCGGCCTGAAAATGTACCAGCAGGCGCCCTACCTGACCCTGACCAACCACATGGCGTTTCCGGGCGTAGTGGTGGCCTCTGAAGTCTGGTGGAACAAGCTGGGTGAAGAAAAGCAGAACCAGGTGCTGAAGGCCTTCCGCGAAGCTGAAGCCTGGGGCTTCAAGCAGCAGGCCGAAGCCGAGGTCAGCAACCTGGAACGGCTGAAGGCCGAGGGTGTCACCGTCACCGAATTTGACCGCGCACAGCTGGCGCCGGTGGCCCAGCGCATCGTCGACACCTACACCGCGGGCAACCCTGCCATCAAAAGCTTTTATGAGCAGACGCGGTAAATAATGAACAGGGCAGGGGTGCGCCTCTGCCAGGCGAGGTGCTTATGTCTGGTTTAATAACAACGATCGACCGGCTTGTCGGCAAGATAGAATACGCGCTGCTGATTGGCCTGACCGCCGGCCTGACGCTGATTCTGTCGGCCCAGGTGGTGCTGCGCTATTTCTTCAGCAGCCCGCTGTTCTGGGCCGAGGAAGTGGCGGTGCAAATCCTGATCTCGGCCACCTTTATTGGCGTCAGCTATTTGCTCTACACCAATCAGCTGGTGCGGGTGGACCTGCTGCTCGCGGGCCTGAGAGGGGCGGCGGCGCTGTGGATGGAGCGGCTGCTGAACCTGGTCGTGCTGGCCACCCTGCTGGTGTTCTGTTATTACGCCACCGACTGGATCCTGCGCCCCGAAATCAAGGCCGATGTGTCGCCCACCACCGGTTTGCCGCGCTGGTACAACTACGGCGTGCTGGTGGCGGCATTCTACTGCATGAGCTGGCACCAGCTGGTCCGGCTGCTGTGCTCATTTTTCCAGGCTAAACCTGCACTGGTGGAGGCTGCCGCATGATGACGTCCGCTGTATTTTTTGTCAGCCTGCTGGCTGGACTACCGATCTTTATAACCCTGCTGCTGGGCACCCTGGTGTTCCTACTGCAGGCTGACCTAGCGGTGCTGATGACATCCCTGCCGATCCAGCTGTACGGGTCGCTGAACCAGAACGGCCTGCTGGCTATTCCGCTGTTCATGCTGGTGGGTGAACTGATGAACCGCGGCGGCCTGACCACAAGGCTGATGAATGCCGCCGATGTGTTCGTCGGTGGCTTCAGGGGCGGGCTGGCCTACGTCAACCTGCTGACCAATGCCATGGCGGCCTCCATTCTGGGGTCGGCCACCGCGCAGATCGCCGTCATGAGCCGGCTGATGATCCCGGCCATGGTGGAAAAGGGCTACAACAAGGAATTCTCCGCTGCCGTGACCATGGCCGGTGGTCTGCTGGGGCCCATCATTCCGCCGTCCATGCTGATGATCATCTACGGCGTGGTGGCCTATCAGCCTATTTCGGCGCTGTTTATCGCCGGCATTCTGCCGGGACTGCTGATCGTGGCCGGCTTTGCGCTGGTGATCTTTATCACCGGTCTGGTCAAGGGCCTGCCCAGTGGCGAACGTCACCAGAGCAGCCGCGTGCGCAAGGATCTGCTTGCCGGTCTGCTGCCGGCCACCATACCGCTGGTGGTGATCGTCTGCATCATTGCCGGTGTCATGACACCCACCGAAGCCGGCGCCGTAGCTTCCATCATGGCGTTTGCGATCGGCGCCGGGGCCTACAAGGCGATTCGCATCAAGGACCTGGGCGCCGTCTTTGCCTCGGTGGCGCTGAATACCGCCACCATCACCGGTCTGATTGCCACCGCCTCGGTATTTGGCTGGGCGCTGTCATTTGAAGCGGTGCCAGACATGCTGGTGGAATGGATCAGCGGCATTACCACCTCGCCGATCGTCTTCCTGATGCTGGTGTATGCGCTGGTGATTGTGCTGGGAATGTTCCTTGAAAGCATCAGCGTGATGATCGTGATCGTGCCCATTATCCTGCCGGCGGCGCTGTCCTTTGGCATCGATCCCATTCACTTTGGCGTCATGATCAGTCTAGCAACCCTGGTGGGGCTGGTGACACCGCCGGTCGGGCCTGGCCTCTATATCGCCATGACCGCGGCCAACCTGCCGATGGGTGCACTGTTCCGCGCCATGGTGCCGTTCCTGCTGTCGATGTTCGCCTGCATGCTGATCATCGCGTTGTTCCCGGCCATTTCGCTCTGGCTGCCGAGCCTAATGGCCAGCTGACGATTTTCCTTTTCACGCCCCGCCGGCACCTTTGCCTGCGGGGCTTTTTTGTTTTCAAGGTCGAAAGCTTTGTATCCGGGCAGGTGGTGCGACTCAAGCGGCACGAGAGACCACGGGGTGAAGCTAAGGCCGATCGGCCATCCTGAACAGCGGAAACGATGGTGTAGATTCTGTTGCTCAAGCGGTTTTGCCGCCTGTCCGACGTGCAGATGGAGTTACAGGCTGGATGAAGCAGGAGCATTAGCCTAGAGCACTTTCATCTTGTATCGACCCATTGCGAGAGTTGAGGCGAGATTAAGGTGATCGTGTTGGAGTCTGTGCAGGCTGGGGTATCGGAGCGGTTTGATCGCTCCTGTTGCGCCTAGCTGGCGCGTTACTGGCAAAGAAAAGTAACCAAAGCGCTTTACCTTGAAGAATGCACCCACATCAGCCGGTCTTCGGCTACAGTGCCTAGCGGAATGTTACTCCGGACGTCCTGCCTTCAAGGTGAAGAGGGAGACAATGACGTGGTCAAGTCATAACGGACACCCCAGTTAAGCGGCGTTGGCCAACAGGCCCTTTCGTTCAAATTCATTCGGACTCTGGTAACCCAGATAGGAATGTAACCGGTGGCTGTTATAAAACATTGTGATGTAGCGGGCGATATCCGCCCGGGCTTCCTCCCGGGTCTTATCTGAACATAATCCCGGTGCTCGTCGGCTGCTGAGGGGGGGCAAGAGCAGCTCTGATGCTTCGGTGGCAGTAGGCAACTAAAGCACTCTCATCTTACCTCGACCCATATCCGGCCACCTCGAAGTAAGTAAACACTCAAAACAACCTCGATCAACTGATAAGTGTTGCGTGCGTGCGGGCCTTCTTTACCGGACAGGTAATGGTACTGCTGAAGTATCAGTATTGGGGCTGATACCTCTAATCGGTCGCACGCGTGCTGGCTCCTTAGCTACACTCGGGGATAGTACAGAATGCCACTCAGAACGAAAGTGATGAATTTGGCCATGATCCTCGGTCTGCTCTCGTGAAATATCGGTGAGTTAATTCTTTCGGCATGTCTGAATACCGATATATTCTTGAGCGACATTACCTTGCGGCAAGATTAGTTAAAGTTTTTCCTGATCAGCTTCTGCAGTTCTCCAACAAGACCATTGCGGAAGGCGAGGACACAGAGCACAAATACAATACCCATGATCACATGAATGTAGTTGGCCAGGGGGCCCGAAGCCAGGACGTTCTGTATGGCAATGATGGTACCTGCCCCGAGGACGGGGCCCCAGAGGGTGCCCATTCCACCCAGCAGGGTCATCAGCACCACTTCGCCTGACATGAACCAGTGTACGTCATTGAGGGAGGCCAGCTGGAATACCAGTGCTTTGGTGGATCCAGCAAGCCCTGCCAAAGTTGCGGAGAGCACGAACGCCAGCAGCTTGTATTGATTGACCTTGTAGCCCAGGGAGATGGCGCGGGGCTCGTTTTCCCGAATCGCCTTCATCACTTGGCCGAAGGGGCTGTGGACGGTACGGCGGATCAGGCCAAAGCCGGCGATAAAGATCGCCAGGACGAAGTAGTACATGTTGAGGTTGTCGGACAGATCGACCAGTCCGAAGAGCTTGCCGCGCGGTACACCCTGAAGGCCGTCCTCGCCACCGGTGAAGGGCGCTTGCAGGTAGAAGAAAAACGCCAGCTGGGCCAGCGCCAGCGTGACCATGGCGAAGTAGATTCCTTCCCGTTTGACAGCCAGTGTGCCGTAGATGAAGCCCAGCAGGGCTGAGGCACCCACGCCGGCCAGGATACCGACTTCGGGCGTCAAGCCGTAGGTAACCATCAGGTAACCAGTGACGTAGGCGCCGGTGCCGAGAAACACCGCATGACCGAACGAGAGCAACCCGGCAAACCCCAGTAACAGGTTGAAGGCGCAGGCAAAGAGCGCGAAGCAGAGCGCTTTCATCAGGAAAACCGGGTAGAGCGCCAAGGGGGCTACCAGCGCCAGACCCAGCAGTAGCAGATTGAGCATTTTGTTATTCATTATTGCGACCTCAAAAACATCAAGCGGTGAGTGCGTGCCGTCGTACGCCGGCTATGCTTCTTTACCGAACAGGCCGGCGGGCTTGGTCAGCAGCACCAGTACCATGACCAGGAAGATCACAGTGTTGGAGGCTTCGGGATAGAAGTACTTGGTCAGTCCTTCGACAACACCCATGGCCAGGCCGGTGAGGATGGCGCCGCCGATGGAACCCATGCCACCGATGACGACGATGGCGAAGACCACGATCAGGATATTGGAGCCCATTTCCGGCGCGACGGAGTAAATCGGGGCTGCAAGCACGCCGGCCAATCCGGCCAGACCGGCACCGAAGCCATAGGTCAGGGTGACGATGAGCGGCACGTTGATGCCAAAGGCCTGCATTAACTGCGGGTTCTCGGTACCGGCACGCAGGTAGGCACCGAGCTTGGTCTTCTCAATCAGATACCAGGTGCCGGCACAGACCACGAGGGAGAACATGATGATCCAGGCGCGGTAGTTGGGCAGGTACATAAACGGCAGCCTGGTGCCGCCTTGCAGCTCCTCGGGAATGGCGTAGGGCAGGCCGGAAGAGCCGAACCAGTGTGTAAACAGGCCCTGCAGAATCAGGGCGATGCCGAAGGTCAGCAGCAGGCTGTAGAGGTGATCCTCGTGGGCGATGGGGCGGATCAGGGTACGTTCCAGCAGGATGCCGAAAACGCCGATGCCGAGCGGCACCAGCACAAGCGCCCACCAGTAGTTGAGTTGCAGGTATTCCAGGCCGATCCAGGCTGAAAAAGCGCCCAGCATGTACAAGGCTCCGTGGGAGAAATTGATAATCTTCAGCAGGCCGAAGATGATCGCCAGGCCCAGCGCCAGCAGTGCGTAGAAGGAGCCGTTGATCAGGCCGATCAGCAACTGGCCCGACAGGGCAAAGAGATTGATATCGAAGAGAGTCGCCATAACCACACCTGATAATGCTCAGCGGAAAGCCTTAGCTTCCTTTTATTGTTGTTATCGAAAGGGGCAGACGTCCGTCTGCCCCGATGCGCGCCCGTCAGTTCTGGCTCAGTGCGAAGTCGCAACCGCCCTTGTCCAGGGGCAGGTAGGCATCTTTGCCGGGAATCACATTCTCGATGGCGAAAATGTCGTTGCCGTCACGGCGTTCATCTGCCTTCTTGATGCGGACCTGCAGCATGTCGTGAACCATGCGGCCGTCCTTGCGCAGGAAACCGTTGCGGGAGAAGAAGTCCTCCACCGGCATTTCCTTCATCTTGGCCATCACGGCCCTGGACTCGTCGGTGCCGGCAGCTTCCACTGCCTTTAGGTAGTGCATGGTCGAGGAGTAGGTGCCGGCGTGTATCATCGACGGAATAGCGCCCCCCATGCGGGCCATGTACCGTTTGGACCATTCACGGGTTTGCTCATCCATATCCCAGTAGAAGCCTATGGTCAGCTTCATGCCGCCTGCGATGGCTGGATCCAGAGCCTGGGCGTTCTGGGTAAACACCATCAGGCCGGCGATGTCCATCATGTCGGTGACGCCGAATTCGGCGGCGGTCTTGAGCGAATTGACCATGTCATTCCCCGCATTGGCGAGTGCAATGACGTCGGCGCCGGAAGACTGAGCCTGAAGGATATAGGAGGAAAAATCGGTCGTGCCCAGCGGTGCCCGGACGGCACCAACCACCTCACCGCCGTTGGCTTGGATTACGTCTGTGGCAACGCTTTCCAGCGCATGGCCGAAGGCATAGTCGGCGGTGACAAAGAACCACTTCTTCTTGCCGCTCTGAACCATCGGCTTGACGGTGCCGTTGGCCATGGCCACGACATCGTACGTCCACTGGGCGTTAAATGGGGAGCAGGACTTGGTGGTAAACGCATGGCTGGCAGAAGCGGAAATGAGGGTAATCTTTTCGTGCTCAGTCATTAATTTCGTAATCGCTCCCGTTACGGAGCTGGCGACTGACCCGTTAATAACATCGACCTGCTCGGTCTCAATCCACTTGCGCGCGATCGTGGACCCAAGGTCGGGCTTGTTCTGATCGTCTGCGCTGATGACTTCGATGGGGCTGCCAAGCACCTTGCCGCCGAAATCATCGACCGCCATTTGCACAGCCTCGACACAGCCTCGGCCGCAAATCTCTGCATAGACACCACCCATGTCGCCCATTACCCCTATCTTGACCTTTCCGTCTGAGATGTTGGCCTGGGCCGCGCTGGTGCTGGCAACCAGGGCAGAGGCCAGCAGTATTTTAGATATCAGGTTCATATTGTTCTCCAAGCGTTATTGTTGTATTACGTTCTGCTTCGGTTTTTCGCGTCCTGCGAAAATCGGTTACACACCGAGGTAGATGTTCAGCAACTCGGTCTTGGCTTCCAGCTCGCTGGCGTGAATTTCCTCGACGATGTGGCCGTGCTCCATCACGTAATGGCGATCGGCTATGGGGGCGGCGAAACGGAAGTTCTGCTCCACCAGAAGGATGGTCAGGCCCCGCTGCTTGAGCTGGGTGAGCACCTTGGCAAGCGTCTGCACGATCACCGGTGCCAGGCCCTCGGTGATCTCGTCGAGCAACAGGATGTTGGCGCCGGTACGCAGGATACGGGCCATGGCCAGCATCTGCTGTTCGCCGCCAGAGAGGCGTGTGCCCTGGCTCTTGCGACGTTCGGCCAGGTTGGGAAACATGGCATAGATCTCCTCCACCGACATGCCGTCGGAGCGCACGCTGGGAGGGAGCATGAGGTTCTCTTCGACGTTGAGACTGGAAAAAATGCCCCTTTCTTCCGGGCAGTAACCCAGGCCCAGGTGAGCGATACGGTGGCCGGGCATGTCGATGGTCTCGTGCCCGTTGATATTGATCGATCCTGATCGCTTGCCCACCATGTTCATGATCGCACGCAAGGTGGTGGTGCGGCCGGAACCGTTGCGACCCAGCAGGGTGACCAGTTCTCCCTGTTTGATCGACAGATCGATGCCATGCAGGATGTGGGACTCGCCGTAGAAAGCGTGCAGGTCGTTAATGCGCAGCTTTTCGCGCTGTGACTGGGCATTCATCACTGCAGTCATGCAGTAGCCTCCAGGTCGCTGTCGTCGATAGTGTTCTGCGCCGTCGACGGATCCGCTTCGACGCCCATGTAGGCCTCGCGTACCCGCAGGTCGGCGGATACGGCTTGGTAGTTACCCTCGGTGAGAATGGCGCCTCGCTGCAGTACGGTGATACGGTCTGACAGGTTGGCTACCACCTTGAGGTTGTGCTCGACCATCAGGATGGTGCGATCCTTGGCTACTTCCCTGATCAGCTCGGTGATGACGCTGACATCCTCGTGTCCCATACCCTGGGTTGGTTCGTCGAGCAACAGAAGCTCAGGATCCAGCGCCAGTGTGGTAGCGATCTCCAGTGAACGCTTGCGGCCATAAGGCAGGTCGACGGCTCGCACTTTGGAAAAGTCGCGCAGGCCGACTGATTCCAGTAGTTCCAGGGCACGCTCGTTGAGCCTATCCAGCGTCTTTTCCGAACGCCAGAACACAAAGCTGTCGCCGCGTTTGCGTTGTAATGCCACTCGTACGTTTTCCAGTACAGACAGGTTCGCAAACACAGCAGATATCTGGAAAGAGCGGATCACTCCCATGCGGGCTATCGAGGCTGGGTTTTCTCTGGTGATGTCTTGCCCGTTGAACAGCAAGCTTCCCCGGGTCGGAGTCAGAAACTTGGTCAGCAGATTGAATACGGTTGTCTTCCCGGCCCCGTTGGGGCCAATCAAGGCATGAATGGTTCCGCGCTCGACCTTAAGGTTGACGTCGTCAACGGCGGTAAAACCCTTAAACTCTTTTACAAGATGCTTGGTCTCCAGGATCAGATCCCGTTGCATAAAGCCTCCTTCTTTTTTTGTTATGGCTCTGGTTTCTGTGCGAACAGTTCGCGCAGATGAGTTCGTCGAAGCTGGGTGCGCATATCGGAACTGAATTCAGTGTACTGTCAAAGAAAAATTAAGACAATAAGTTTACCTAAATATATTATAGCCTTCTTTCTTCTGTGCTCGGAATGTGTTTTATATCCTTTAATTAAGCGATTTTGTGCGTTTTTTATGGTTTTTAATGCGAACCTATCGTTTCATGTCGTCTTAATAAAAGATTGCTCTTTGTCTTAAATGACAATTTATTTGCTTAATTTCAATTGAGGGCTCTTTGGTGGCCGACTGCGTCGGCTGTCCTCGCCGGCCGCGTGGTGTGGTCGTCAGTCAGTGCCGGGCGGCCAGCCTGCTTCGGCTATGCAGGGCCGCGCCGCTACTGTAACGGTTGAGGGGTGGTCGATTGTGGCGATGTATCAGGTCGTGACCGATCGCGCACTGTCGTCCGGGAATGGTCATATCTTCGGTCGCAGGCGGCTCCCCGAGATCTCCTGTTTATCGGAGCGTTGCCTGGCGGTTGTCAGAATGGTCCGGAGTCTGCTGCAAGCATTCTTATGCTGGTCGAGTCTGCTGTTGTGATGCAGAAGTGTCGATGCTTCGAGTGTCTAGCCAAGTGCTGTCATCAGTTCGGTATTGGTCGGTGCTGAAAACGACCTGGCTGATCTGACAGTCAACTCAGTCCTCGAAGCCGTGAAAGGCTGCAAAATCCGATACGGGGGCGCGCCCGGTAATCAGACCGTTCTCGGGGGCCTCGGGGTCTTCGTACCCCAGTGCAATGCCGCAGACCAGGATGTCCTGCTCGGCCAGGGGGAGGTGGTCGCGGATCACCCGGTGGTAGCCTGCGAAGGCCGCCTGGGCGCAGGTGTGAAGGCCCTGGCCGCGGGCGGCCAGAAGGATGTTCTGGATAAACATCCCCAGGTCGATATAGCTGCCGGTACTGAGTCGCCGGTCCAGGCTGATCAGCAGCCCTACTGGTGCGTCAAAGAACTGGAAGTTTCGCAGCATCTGGGTATCGCGGGCATCCCTGTCATCGCGACCGATACCCAACCGGTTGTAAAGCGAGAAGCCCACTTCGCGCCGCCTGCCTTGGTAAGGCTCGAACCATTCGGTCGGGTAATAGGCATATTCGGGTTCGTGCGTGCTGGCATCCTCGCGTGCAGCGGCGAGGATGTCGCTGCACAGTTCGAGCTTGGCTATGCCGGTGATCACGTGGACATGCCAGGGTTGCACATTGTTGCCGCTCGGCGCGCGGGCGGCCAGCTCCAGAATATGCTCGATCACCTCTTTCGGGATGCTGTCGGGGCGAAAACGGCGCACCGACTTGCGGGTGCGAATGGCATTGTCGATATGCATGGTACTGTCCTATTCGGGCTCGAGGGCTTTGGTTGGCTCAAGCGTAATGTCGGCCAGGGTATCCTGCAGCTTGTTGAGATAATGCAGCAGGCTGACCGTGTCGTCGAAGCTGAAGCCGTGCAGTCCCTGACGATAAAACTCCTGGATCCGTGCCTGCAGACTGTTCCAGTAGGTCTGGCCGGTTTCGGTCAGTCTCACCAGTCTGGCCCGGCCGTCCTCGGGATGGGGGACACGCACGACATGGTCGTCCCGTTCCATCCGCTTGAGGACGCCGTCGAGATTCTGGCGACTGACCACCAGATAGTCGGTCAGCTCATTGAACGAGACTCCTTCTTCATGTCCTGTGCGTGACAGGGCTCCGAGTACGGCCCATTGCACAGTGCTGATGCCCATCTCTTTCTGTACCTGGCGTTGCAGTACGTTTCCGGTTTGAAAAAGACGGAAAAACAGCCGGTTGGGGATGCCTCCGGAATCCTGTTGGGTCATCGCAGATCCTTGTATGTCCGTTTAACGGGTGAGCTGCTGTATCCCCCCCCCTAATCCGGGGAAGTGCGGCAGCTACTCCCGGGTTGCTTCTCGAGCGATGATATTCTTCATGATCTGGGCCGTGCCGTCACCTATTTGTAGCCCCAGCACGTCACGCAGTCGCTGTGCCATGGGGAAATCTTCGCCATAGCCGGTGTGGCCGTGAGCCAGCAGACACTGCTTGACGACGTCGAACGCCAGTTTCGGCGCCCACCACTTGTTCATCGCCGCTTCGCTATTGTGTGGCAGGCCGCTATCTTTCAGCCATAGCGAGTAATAGCACTGCAGCCTGGCCGCACTGACATAGGTCTGCAGTTCGGCCAGCGGGTGAGTCAGGCCCTGGAATGCCGACAGCGGCTGATCGAAGGCATGGCGCTCGGTAAGCCACTGCCAGGTCTCGTCCAGCGACTGTTGTGCAACAGCCAGGCATTGCAGTCCGATCAGTGCACGGCTGTAGTCGAAGCCCTGCATCACCTGTTTGAAACCGCTGCCCTCATTGCCCAGCAGGTGGCTGGTCGGAAGTTCCACCGAATCGAAGAAAATCGAGCCGCGGCCGATGGCCCGCTGCCCGAGATCCTCAAAGCGTGTCGTGGAGATGCCCGGCAGGTTCATCGGGACCAGAAAGGCGCTGATGCCGCTGGCGCGGGACTCCTGGGTGCCGGTGCGGGCGAATACCACGGCAACGTCGGCCTGATCGGCAATCGAGATCGAGGTCTTTTCGCCGTTGAGTACATAGGTGTCGCCGCGGCGTTCGGCCTTGAGGCGCAGGCTGGCCGCATCGGAACCGCCGTGGGGTTCTGTCAGCGCAATACACACCAGCTTGCGACCGGCGATGATCTGCGGCAGCCATTCCTGTGCCAGTTCCGGTTTGGCAAAGTTGGCGATGATCTGGCCGTTGAGCGAGCAGAGCAGTGGCAGGTAGCCGACGTTGAAGTCGCCCCGCGAAATCTCCTCGATGATGATGCCGCTGGTGACGCAGTCCAGTCCGCTGCCGCCGAACTGCTCCGGCAACTCACCGCCCAGGAGTCCCATTTCGCCCAGCAGCTCTGCTGTGGACCTCTCGATCTGCCCCTCCCGGTCGCGCTGGGCGTAGCGCGGGGCCAGGACTTCGGTGCTGAGTCTCGCTACGCTTTCGCGGATCGCGTTCTGTTCCTCAGTAAATGCAAAGTTCATCTTGATCTCCGAGCTGTTTGTGAGGTGTTGGCCGGCAGCGCTGAGGCTGCCGGCGGCAAGGCCTTATTTGTAGAATTTACGGAATTCCGGCTTGCGCTTTTCCTTGAAGGCGTTGACGCCCTCCTGCGACTCCTCGGTGTTGTAGTACAGGCTCAGGGCCTGCATACCGAGGGCGCCGATACCGGCGATATTTTCGCTGTCGGCATTGAAAGAGCGCTTGGCGATGGCCAGGGCCGTGGGGCTTTTCTCGAGAATCTCGTCGCACCATTGCTGCACTTCAGCATCAAGTTCGTCGTGCGGAACCACGGCATTGCACAGGCCCCACTCCAATGCTTGCTGGGCGCTGTAGCGACGGCACAGGTACCAGATTTCACGGGCGCGTTTTTCGCCGAGTACGCGGGCCATGTAGGCGGTGCCGAAGCCCGGATCGACGGAACCGACCTTGGGACCCACCTGGCCGAACTGGGCTTTGTCGGAGGCGATTGTCAGGTCGCAGATCAGTGCCAGCACGTGACCACCGCCGACGGCGAAACCCTGTACCCGGGCGATGACGGGTTTGGGTACCTCGCGGATTACACGCTGCAGCTCTTCCACCGGCAGCCCGATCAGACCGCGGCCGTCATACTGGCCTTCGTGAGCACCCTGGTCACCGCCGGTACAGAATGCCTTGTCACCGGCGCCGGTGAACACGATAACCCCGACGTCCTTGTTCCAGCCGGCGCGGTGGAAGGCATCCAGCAGTTCCATGCAGGTCTGGCCGCGAAAGGCGTTGTATCGATCCGGGCGGTTGATAGTGATGGTGGCAACACCGTTTTTTTCGTCGTAGAGGATATCTTCATAATGCATTGTCTTGGGCTCCTTGTTAGCCGGCCATGGTCAGGCCGCCGGATACGCTGATCACCTGGCCTGTAATGAAGTTTGCGTCGTCGCTGGCGAGCATGGCGATGATGCCCGGGTAGTCGTCGGGCTGGGCGATACGGCCCAGTGGAATGGCGCGTCTGAAGGCTTCGACGAGCTTGTCCGGGTTGCTGGCGGTGGAGGCGACATCCTTGAGCAGGGCGGTGTCGGTCGGCCCCGGACAGACCACGTTGACGTTGACGCCCTTGCCAGCCAGTTCCCGCGCCAGGGTCTTGCTCAGGCCTACCAGGCCAGCCTTGCAGGCGGCATAGACGGCTTCGCCGGATGAGCCGACGCGGGCGGCGTCAGAAGCGATGTTGATGACCTTGCCGCCACCGGCTTCGATCATCAGGGGCAGCACCACATGGTGCATGTTGAGTGCGCCGGTCAGGTTGACGGCGATCAGCTGATCCCACTGAGAGGGCTCGGTTTTCAAAAATGGCATGAAGCGGTCGAAGGCCGCATTGTTTACCAGTACTGTCGGCAGGCCGAGATCGTTGGTGATGGCTTCGGCGGTGTCGGCAATCGCTTGATAATTGGTGATATCGGCGGTGTAGGCGATCGCTGTGCCGCCGGCGCCGACGATCTTGTCGACAGTGGCCTGCGCTGCGGCCTGATCGCGGTCCAGGACCGCGACCTTGCTGCCTTCGGTGGCGAAGCGCTGGCAGATGGCGCGGCCGATGCCGCCGCCGCCGCCCGTAACGATGACGACTTTGCTATCCAATCCTTTCATATGCTGGGTCTCTTGTTGTGGTTGTAAATGGGTGGGAGGAAATCTCAGCGGTGTTTTGCCGGCGCCAGACGTATCCGGCTGGCACGCTCGCGTAACTTGAATTTCTGGATCTTGCCGGACGGGGTCTGCGGCATTCCCGGCATGACCTCGACATACTCCGGCAGGTAGGTTTTGCTGATCTGCTGCTCGAGCAGGTAGTCGACAACGTCATTCAATGTCAGGGTTTCGTAGCCCGGATGCAGGGTGACGTAGGCACAAAGGCGCTCGCCGAGCCGGTCGTCCGGGCATCCGACCAGGGCTGCCGAGGCGATGGCCGGGTGTTTGTAGAGCAGGTTTTCGATTTCGATGACCGGGATGTTTTCGCCGCCACGAACAACCACGTCCTTGCTGCGACCGGTGATGCGGATGTAGCCGTTGTCATCCATGCGGGCGAGATCACCCGTCGGGAACCAGCCGTCAGCGTCAACGCCGTAAAGTTCCGGGCGCTTCAGATAGCCGATGAAAAGGCTGGCGCCGCGTACCATCAGATAGCCTTCTTCGCCTGCTGGCAGCGGCTGCCCCTCAGCGTCGATGACGAGAACTTCCATATAGGGCAGGGCAACACCATCGGTGTGGCTGGCGACAGAGGTGTCGTCCTCGGGCCGGGTCATGGTCACGGCGCCGGTTTCAGTCATGCCCCAGGCCGAGACGATCTGCGTCTTCAACCGTGTTGCCGCCTTTTCCACCAGGGCGCCGGGAATCGGTGCGCCGGCGGCAACAAAGATCTTCAGTGAGTCCAGTTCCCCGGGGTGCTGACTTGCGGCTTCCACCAGGTCGGCAAGGAACGGTGTCGAGGCCATGGTGAAGGTCGGCTGCTCCGCCTTGATCACCCGGAGCGCGTAGTCGAGGTCCCAGATGTCCTGCAGCACTGCCGTGCCCTGCAGGTAGATCGGCATCATCATTCCGTAGAGAAAACCGGTTTGGTGGGCCAGTGGCGAAGCCATCCATACGATATCGTCGGCGCTCAGTTGCAGGCGTTCGCTGTAGGGGCGGGCATTGGCGAACAGGGTGTTGCAGGTGTGGAGCACGCCCTTGGGTTCGCCGGTCGTGCCGGACGTATAGAGCAGCTGCACTACGTCGTCACCGCCGATCAGGCGCTCGGCAAAGAGCGCTTGTGTATCGGTTTCGCGTTCCCAGGCGCGTTCGAGCAGCTGCGTCTCGAAGCTGTTCTCATCATGGCTGCCAATGGTCAGAACCTGCTTCAGATCCGGCAATTCAGCCCGCAGCCCTTCGATCATCGCGGCATAGTCGAAGCCGCGGAAGCGTTGCGGTATGACCAGAATTCGGCTCTGGGCATGGCGTAGCATGAAGCGCAGTTCACGTTCGCGAAAGATTGGCATCAGCGGGTTGAGTATGGCGCCGATGCGCACGCAGGCCAGAAAAAGTGCGGTGGTCTGCCACCAGTTGGGAAGCTGGCAGGACACCACCTCGCCTTTCTCGATGCCGAGTGCGGCCAGTCCGGCGGCCATCCGGGTAACGATGCGGTCGAGTTCGCCGTAACTGATTGTTTTGCGTTCATTCTGTTCGACCTGATAGCCGATGATCGCTGGCTTGTCCGGCGTCGATGCGACCGTCAGGTCGAAATAATATGTAATTGTATTGTTATTCCATGCGCCGGACTCGATCATGCTTTCGCGGCGACTCTGGACTGAGTAAGTCGGAGTTATCATACGTTTTCCGTCTGTTTAAGTTGTTTTTATAGACTGCTTGTGACGCCTCGGTGATGTTGGAACAATACGCCCTGATAAAATAATATGTCAATATATTGTCTTTAAATTTTATTCTGGCTAGACTGGTCTCAACTCATCGAAGCCGGTAGCGGGCAGTGTTGACCGATTCCGGTGTTATCGCAGGCGTTTAGTGGGAGGGGCCATGTCTTACAGCAATATTCGGGTTGAGCTATGCGATGGGGTGGGCCTGATCCGGCTCGACCGACCCGCGGTACTGAACGCACTGAATGCGGCGTTGATGCGTGAACTGGGCGCCGCGCTACAGGTGCTGGAGGCCGACCACGCCGTCCGGGCGATCGTCATCACCGGCAGTGACCGGGCGTTTGCGGCGGGTGCTGACATCGCGGAAATTCATTCCCGGGGTTTTTCCGATCTCTACCTGGAAAATTTCGTTACGGCAGACTGGGAGCACGTAACCCGCTGTCGCAAGCCGGTGATCGCCGCCGTTGCCGGACTGGCACTGGGGGGCGGTTGTGAACTGGCGATGATGTGCGACTTCATTATCGCGGCTGACAACGCCCGTTTCGGACAACCCGAAGTCAAGGTGGGTACCCTGCCTGGGGCAGGTGGCACCCAGCGACTGGCCCGCGCCGTTGGCAAGGCCAAAGCCATGGATCTCTGTCTGACCGGACGGCTGATGGATGCAGACGAAGCTGAGCGCAGTGGGCTGGTGGCTCGTGTCGTGCCGACCACTTCGCTGCTCGACGAAGCGTTGCAGGCGGCGCGGCAGATTGCGGCCTATTCCGGTATGGCGGTGCGGCTCAACAAGGAAGCCGTCAATAGTGCCTTTGAGACATCGCTGGCCGAAGGCGTGCGGTTCGAACGACACCTGCTGTATGCCAGCTTCGCGAGCGCCGACCAGAAGGAGGGCATGCAGGCCTTCCTGGAAAAACGCCAGCCCCGCTGGCAGGACCGCTGAAGCCAGGCTGCGCTAACAAGAAGAAATGCAGGGCTTTGGCCTGAAGGAGGTTCCGATGTCCGATCCGGTACGAGTATCCCGCGTCGACGATATCTGCGTAATGCGTGTCAATAACCCGCCGGTCAATGCGCTGAGCCAGCGGCTGCGCGCCGGCCTGCTGCATGCTTTCGAAACGGCGGAAGCCGATCCGGCGGTCCGGGCCCTGGTGTTGCTCTGCGAGGGCAAGACATTTATCGCCGGTGCCGATATCAAGGAGTTCGGCAAGACGCCCCAGCCACCCCTGCTGCCGGACCTGGTAAGCCAATTTGAAAGTGGCCATAAACCCTCGGTGGCTGTGATCCACGGTTCCGCGCTGGGGGGCGGGCTGGAGCTGGCGCTGGGGTGTCACTACCGCATCGCCCGCATCGATGCCCGGCTCGGGCTGCCGGAGGTCCGGCTGGGTCTGCTGCCGGGTGCCGGTGGTACTCAGAGGCTGCCGCGGCTGGCCGGGGTCGCCAAGGCACTCGAGATGATTGTCGGTGGCGAGCCGGTCAAGGCGGCCGAGGCCCAGCGGTGCGGAATCGTCGATGAGCTGTTCGACGGTGACCTGGAAGATGCAGGCCTGGTCTTTGCGCGCTCACTGCTGGCACGCAACGCGGGGCCGCGCCGCACGGGTGAACAGAATGCTCACCTCGACTGCGCTATCGATGGTGAAGCGCTGCTCGAAGCCAGGCGCCGTGAACTGGCACAACGGCTGCCGGGTTTCCATTCGCCGCAGCGCTGCATTGATGCGATTGAAGCGGCGCTGCGTCTGCCGCTGGCCGAAGGACTGCAGCGGGAGCGGGAGCTGTTTCTACAATGCATGGCTTCGCCCCAGCGCGCGGCCCTGATCCACCGCTTTATGGCTGAACGGCGTTATGCCCGGGAGCCAGGCCAGGAAGCGGCCGATGCAGTCTTGGAGCGCCTGGCGCAGCGGTATCGCCAGGAGCTGGAACAGCTGGTTGTCGAAGGGGTCGCTGAGCGCCAGCTGGATGCTGTCCAGACGGCGTTTGACATGTCTATTGGGCCCCTGCGTGAGGCCCCGGGATGCTGCCTGGTGGAAGGCGACGCAGCGCTGCCAGAGAAGATCGACGAATCGAGGGGGGCACTTCTGCTCGGAGAGGGCTGGCTGCTTGAGCGACCGCTGCTGGTACTGATCAACGAGGGCGCGCGTCTGCTCGCCGAGGCCGTTGTGCGCCGACCCGGTGATATCGACGTGATCCTGACGAGAAATGGCGGTTTTGCGCCCCAGCGCGGCGGTCCGATGTTCTGTGCCGACCAGCTTGGGCTGGGGCGGGTGCTGGAGCGCATCGAATACTGGCAACGACGCCTGGGCGATCGCTGGACGCCGGCCCCCCTGTTGCGACAGCTGGTTAGTGACGGCCGGTCCTTCGCCGACCTGAACGCCCAAAACTGATCGAGGACTTTGCATGAATATCCGATATACCGCTGATGAACTTGCCTTTCGCGACGAGGTGCGTGCTTTTGTGCGGCAATCCTTGCCTGCCGATATTGCGACCAGCGTCCGACTTGGAAAGCACCTGAACAAAGAGCAGCACCAGCGCTGGCAACGTATCCTTTCGACGAAGGGCTGGTACGCCGCCAACTGGCCGGTGGAGCATGGCGGCACCGGCTGGACGGTGGTGCAGAAACATATTTTCCAGGAGGAGTGTGCGGCTTTGGGCGCGCCGCGCCTGATCTCCTTCGGTGTCAATATGGTGGCGCCGGTCATCATCAAATTCGGCACCGAGCAGCAGAAGGCCTGTTACCTGCCGCGCATTCTGTCCGGCGAGGACTGGTGGTGCCAGGGGTATTCGGAGCCGGGCGCGGGCTCGGACCTCGCATCGCTGAAGACCCGTGCGGTACGCGACGGCGAACACTATGTGGTCAATGGGCAAAAGACCTGGACCACGCTGGGGCAGTATGCCAATCGCATATTTTGCCTGGTGCGCACCGATACGGATGCCCGCCCCCAGCAGGGTATCTCCTTTCTGCTGATCGACATGGACTCCCCGGGTATCAGCGTACGTCCGATCATTACCCTCGATGGTGAGCATGAGGTCAACGAAGTCTTTTTCGACAACGTCCGGGTGCCGGTGCAAAACCGGATCGGCGAGGAGAACCGGGGCTGGACCTGTGCCAAATATCTGCTGACGCATGAGCGTACCGGCCAGGCCGGTATCGGTACCTCCAAGGCGGCCCTGGCGCATCTGAAACAGGTGGCCGCGCAGGAGACCTGCGACGGCCGGCCGCTGATCGAGGATCCGCTGCTGCGTGCCCAGATTGCCGACATCGAGATGCAGCTGATGGCGATCGAAATGAGCACCCTGCGAATTCTGGCCGCCGCCCAGGCCGGAGGCGTGCCTGGAGCCGAAAGCTCGATCCTGAAAATAAAGGGCTCAGAAATTCGCCAGGCCATCAGCCATCTGATGCGCAAGGTGCTGGGCCCCCATGCACTGCCCTTTGTAGAAGCTGAGCTGAATCCGGCCTTTGCTGGCGAGCCGCGTCACGCCGATTACAGTTCCGCACCGGCCAGTGAGTATTTCAATCTGCGCAAGCTGTCGATCTATGGCGGTTCCAACGAAATCCAGAAGAACATCATCGCCAAGATGATGCTCGAGCTGTAACGGGAGGTCAGACTTATGGACTTCAATCTAACCGAAGAGCAGCAGATGCTGCAGGATACCGTCGCCCGTCTGGTACGTGAGCAGTACGGCTTCGAGGCTCGCGAAGGTTTCTACAGGAGCGAGGTCGGTTTCAGTACCGCGTTCTGGCAGCAACTGTCGGAGCTGGGCCTGACCGCGGTGCCCTTTGATGAGGCGCTAGGTGGATTTGGCGGGGGCTGTGTCGACAACCTGGTGATCATGACAGAGCTTGGCCGAGGCCTCTGCCTGGAGCCCTTTCTCCATAGCCAGATATTCGGCGGTGGCCTGCTGCAGCAGCTCGCCAATCCCGATCAGCAGCAGACCCTGTTGCCGCAGGTGGTCAGTGGCGAGTTGCAGCTTGCGGTGGCATTCGAAGAGCCGCAAAGCCATTACCGGCTTAACGATGTCGCCTGCCGTGCTGAGGCGGTCGAGGGCGGCTGGCGAATCAGCGGTCGCAAGAGTGTCGTAATCGGTGGTGACAGCGCCGACCGGATTCTGGTGTCGGCAAGAACCTTCGGCGAGCAGCGCGACGACAGCGGCATCAGCCTCTTTGTTCTGGACCCCGCCGCCGAGGGTGTCAGCCGTAGCGGCTATCCCTGCATCGACGGTCCACGGGCCTTTGATCTCCTCCTGGAAAAGGTATTCGTTCCGTCTGGCGCGATGCTTGGGGAAGAAGGACAGGCTCTGGGTGCGCTGCGCTATCAGCAAGGCCGCGCCATTGCCGCCCAGTGCGCGGAAGCCCTCGGCAGCATGGAGGAAGTCTTTTCGCTGACGCTGGATTATCTGAAAACGCGCAAGCAGTTCGGCCGGCCGATCGGGGAGTTCCAGGTACTGCAGCACCGCATGGCGGATATCTGCAGCGAGCTGGAGCAGGCCCGCTCAATGGCGATCATGGCGGCCTGCGTGGCCGACGAGCCAGACAGTGACGACCGCAGCCGGCGCCTGACGGCCGCGAAGTACATTGTTGCCCGGGCGGCGCGCTTTGTCGCCGAACAGGCCATTCAGCTGCATGGCGGTATCGGCATGACCTGGGAGTACAGTCTGTCCCATCATGCCAAGCGGCTGGTGATGCTGAGTCATCAGTTCGGTGACGACGATCATCATCTCGGTGTTTATGCACAGCTGATGCAAACGGCCTGACGTTGGAGGACATGCGAGTGAAAGCATTCAAACGAATCGGCGTTGTCGGTGCTGGCGCCATGGGGCGCGGCATCGTGCAACTGTTTGCGACCAGTGGCATCGAGGTGCTTCTTCACGACAACCGGCCCGGCTCAATCGACGAGGCGCTGGCCTACAACCGCGGCCTGCTGGAACGGGCCCATGCGCGGGGCAAGCTCGATGCAGGGACGCTGGAAAGAGCGCTTGCTTGCATGGCGCCGGCGCCGGCACTGAGTGATCTGGCGGACTGCGATCTGGTGATCGAGGCGATCGTCGAGAACCTTGATGCCAAACAGGCGCTGTTGCGTGAACTTGAAACCCACGTCAGCCCGATGGCGGTTTTGGCCAGCAATACCTCGTCACTGTCGGTATCGCGCATCGCCAGTGCCTGTCGTTATCCCGAGCGGGTGGCGGGTCTGCATTTCTTCAATCCGGTAACGCTGATGAAAATTGTCGAGGTGGTGCGTGCAGAGCGTACCGCGCCTGAGGTGCTGGAGCGGCTGACGGCGCTGGTCGAACAGGCCGGTCATCTCGCCGCGCGGGTGCCGGACTCTCCGGGCTTTCTGGTCAATCATGCTGGCCGAGCCTACGGGCCGGAGGCGCTGCGAATTCTCGCCGAAGGGATCGCCACGCCTGCGCAGATCGACCGGATCCTGCGTGACAGTCTGGGGTTCCGGATGGGTCCCTTCGAACTCTTCGACCTGATGGGGCTGGATGTGTCCCACGCGGTGATGGAATCGGTGCACGATCAGTTTTACCAGGATCCGCGTTATGCACCTTCTGCACTGGTGCCGCCGCGTCTGGCCGCGGGCCTGCTGGGCCGCAAGACCGGCCAGGGGTTCTACCGCTATATCGACGACAAGCCACAAGCGGAGCCGGTTGCCGAGATTGAGCCGGTGACAATTGAGCAACCCTTCTGGCTCGACTGCGAGGATGCTGAGATGCGGGAGCAAATTGCCGCCGTGCTCGGCGCCGCGGGCGCTGTGCTTGAATCGGGTGCAACGCCCTCCCCGCAGGCGATCTGCGTACTGACACCCCTGGGCGAAGACACCTGCAGCCTGATTGCCCGCAAGGGATTGCCTGCCCGGCGAACGCTGGCGCTGGAAACCTTTGCCGGCTTCGATCGGTGCCGCGTGCTGATGCGTCAGCCGGCGCTGGAGCCAGGGATACTGGCACAGGCGCGGCAGGCCTTTGGCGCAGACGCCGTACCGGTCGAGGTGATCAACGATTCGCCAGGCTTCATCGCCCAGCGCGTGCTGGCGGGAATCGTCAATCTGGGGTGCGAGATTGCCCAGCGGCGCATCGCCACGCCGGCAACGCTGGACCGTGCGGTTGAACTGGCGCTGGGCTACCCGAAAGGGCCACTCAGCTTCGGCGACAGTGTCGGACCGGAACGTATAGCGCGGATTCTGCATCATCTGCATGACCTGTATCAGGAACCCCGCTATCGCACCAGTCCCTGGCTGCGTCGGCGGATTCAGCTAGGCCTGCCGTTGGTAACCCCGGAAGAACAGGAGGTGCAAGCATGAATGCCTGTATCTATGACGGTCTGCGAAGCCCCTTTGGGCGTCATGGCGGAGCGCTGGCCGCTGTACGACCTGATGATCTGCTGGCCGACGTGGTGCGGGCGCTGGTAGCCCGTAATCCTTTTGCGCCAGGTGCCTACGAGGATCTGATCGCCGGCTGTTCTAACCAGGCTGGCGAGGACGCGCGCAACCTGGCTCGTCACGCCGCGCTGTTGGCCGGACTGCCTACAGTTGTGGCCGGCGTGACGTTGAACCGGCTTTGCGGCTCCGGCCTCGCGTCCGTGCTTGGTGCGGCCCAGGCGGTGCGTGCCGGTGAAGGTGAGCTGTTCATCGCTGGCGGGGCCGAGAGTATGAGCCGGGCGCCCTTTGTCATGGGCAAGGCCGAGCGGGCCTATGATCGTGACTTGAGGATCTTCGACAGTACCATCGGCTCGCGTTTTCCCAACCCCCGGGTGGAGGCGGACTATGGTGCCGACTCGATGCCCCAGACCGCGGACAATGTTGCCCGTGAACTGGGCATCAGCCGCGAAGAGGCGGATCGCTATGCTCTGCGAAGCCAGTTGCTGTTCGATGCGGCACTCAAACAGGGTTTTTATGCCGATGAACTGCTGCCGATTGAGGTGCCCCGCGCACGCGAGGCGCCGCCTTTGGCGATTGCCGTCGATGAGCATCCGCGCCCCGACACCAGCCTGGAGACACTGGCGCGGCTCAGACCCCTGTTCCCAGACGGGGTGGTGACGGCCGGCAATGCCTCCGGGATCAACGACGGTGCGGCAGCACTGGTGATCGGGTCGCAGGCGATTGGCGAACGATGCGGCATCCGACCGCGGGCGCGGATCCTGGCCGGGGCCGTCGCGGGCGTGGAACCCAGGCTTATGGGGCTTGGGCCTGTGCCAGCCATTCAGAAGGTCCTGCAGCGGACGGGACTGACGCTGGCCGATATGGATGTCATCGAAATCAATGAAGCTTTTGCGACCCAGGTGCTCGGTTGCGCCCGTCAGCTTGGGCTGGCGTTCGACGACAGCCGGCTCAATTGGAATGGCGGCGCCATCGCCATGGGACATCCGCTTGGGGCATCCGGGGCGCGGTTGGTGCTGACCGCCACGCGGCAACTGGAACAACGTAGCGGGCGCTACGCCTTGGTGAGCCTCTGTATCGGGCTCGGACAGGGCATCGCCTGCATTCTTGAACGTCAGGTCTGAAACACAATAACAATTTTCTATCCGGAGACATGAATCATGGCTAACAACGCAAGCTTCAACTGGGAAGATCCATTGCTGCTCGATCAGCAGTTGACCGACGAAGAGCGCATGGTGTGCAACACGGCACGGCAGGTTGCCACGGACAAGCTGGCGCCGCGGGTCCTGGAGGCATTTCGCAACGAGTACACGGATCCGGCGATTTTTCGCGAAATGGGCGAAACAGGGCTGTTGGGCGCGACCATTCCGGCAGAATACGGTGGTAGCGGGCTGAACTACGTCTGCTACGGGCTGATTGCACGTGAAGTCGAACGCATCGATTCCGGCTATCGCTCGATGATGAGCGTACAGTCCTCGCTGGTGATGGTGCCGATCCATGAGTTCGGCAACGAGGCAACCCGGCAGAAATATCTGCCGAAGCTGGCCAGCGGCGAGTGGATAGGCTGCTTTGGCCTGACCGAGCCGAATCACGGCTCAGATCCGGGCTCGATGATCACCCGCGCGCGCAAGGTTGAGGGTGGCTATCGCCTGACCGGCAATAAAATGTGGATCACCAATAGCCCCATTGCCGACGTTTTCGTGGTCTGGGGCAAGGATGATGCTGGCGAGATTCGCGGCTTTGTGCTGGAAAAGGGCTGGGATGGCCTGTCCGCTCCGGCGATCCACGGCAAGGTCGGTCTGCGTGCATCCATTACCGGGGAAATCGTGATGGACAACGTCTTCGTGCCGGAGGAAAACGCCTTCCCTGACGTGCGCGGACTTAAGGGGCCCTTTACCTGTCTGAATTCGGCCCGCTACGGTATCAGCTGGGGGGCGCTTGGCGCCGCCGAAGACTGCTGGCATACCGCGCGCCAGTACACGCTGGACCGCAAGCAGTTCGGACGCCCGCTGGCGCAGAACCAGCTGATCCAAAAGAAACTGGCCGACATGCAGACCGAGATCTGTCTGGCGCTGCAGGGGTGCCTGCGCCTGGGACGGATGAAGGACGAGGGCACCGCGGCGGTCGAAATCACCTCGATCATGAAGCGCAACAGCTGCGGCAAGGCGCTGGATATCGCCCGCCTGGCGCGCGACATGCTCGGCGGCAACGGCATCAGTGACGAATTCGGCGTCGCACGCCATCTCGTCAACCTTGAAGTGGTCAACACCTACGAAGGCACCCACGATATCCATGCGCTGATCCTGGGGAGGGCACAGACGGGCTTACAAGCATTCTTTTGATGGTGACTTGTATTTGAGCCGGTGGGGCACTCTTGACCCCGTCGGCACTGAAAATACTACCCTGCATGCGCTGTATGAGTGCCTCCCCTTTTTTTCCACCCCAAAAAACCACGCCAGCCAAAAAGGAGACTGTTGTGTATATGTGTGACTGCGACCCCACTTCATTGGCCGTTACTCTTTGCCAAAGATAACTAAGGAAGAGAGAGTTTTCGACTCTCTCGCTTTTTGTGTGTGCCTTGACTGAGATGGTACGCTATTCCGGATAGTAGACTTAAAAGATATCCCTGAGTATATCAATCCACAGTGGTTAATAAACGGTATCAATCTTGAAGTTGATAGTCTAGGATCGGATAGCGATCTAATAATTATACCAAGGCCTGGGCTTATCGAATTATTTTCAGAGTTGGAAAGATACGCCAGTCCAATTATTTACACAGATATGAAAGTATCAGATGTAGATAAGGTAATGTCTACCTTGTCGAATTACTACCTTGGTGTTGATGATTCCTGTAACTTAGAAACGTTTAGTTGTGATCTTGATGTGTTCGCTTGGTCTCTAGATCAATGTGTCCAAACCGATAAAGGGCCGATGAAATATCTTGGGTATTTATCAGAGCGGTGTCATGTTTTTATCAATGATCTCTGGATCATTACAGATCGCCCTCAGTTGGTGGATATAAGGGATAGAGTTGTTGAGGTGTCAAGCTTTTTTGGAGATCCAAATGATAAAGAACTGCTCTATTTGAAAGATAGTTTATTTGAATTTTGACATTTTGTAGCTTGCGCGAACTTTCTATATTCGGATTTTATATTTCGGTCAAGAGCTGTTTTTGTAACCATCCCTTAAAATCGAACCAGCCAAAACTAAAGTTCTCCATCAGCATCGTTGAAGTATGCCGGAGAACTTTAGTTTTGGCTGGTCCGATCCGAATCATGTCCACTTGGCTTGATCAGCTTGTCGTGAAAGTTTGGCGCGAGCTGTGGGGCTATCCGATCAGCCCCGGCCTTGTATGGCCGGGTACTCGGGTGTGAAGACTAAGCCAGGCGTTTGGGCCAGGGGCTGCGGTCATCCGCTGCGATCACCTGTCGCAACAGGCGCTCGGTCAGCTCGAAACGCAGTTCGCGACGTTCTGCAGAGTCCCAGAGGTTGTGACATTCATGGGGATCATCCTCGAGAGCGTATAGTTCGCCCCATGTTTGGCCCTGATACAGCGTCAGTCGGTATCCATCGTGCAACAGCGTGCGTGAATGTGCAGGAGTTTCAAAACCCCAGTGGGCGATATTGTCTTCATGCTCGATAAGCAGCGAATCTCGAAGCCGGGCGTCACCACCCAGGAGCGGCAGCAGGGAACTGCCCTGAATGCCATGGTAGGGCGTTATGCCGGCGCGTTCCAATATGCTGGGGGCGAAGTCGATGGCTGATGCGAGCGCCGAGGTTCGTTGTGGCCTGTGCTGGCCCGGTTCGGCCCAGATCATCGGCACTCGGGTGATGCTGCGCAGTGGCGCGGGCCCCTTAAGCAGCAGGTTGAAATCACCCATATAGTCGCCGTGGTCGCTGGTGAAAATAACGATTGTATTGTTTTCCAGTCCGGTCGCTTTCAAGGTATCGAGCAGGGTGCCTACGGCGTCGTCAATCATGCTGATCATGTCGCATGTCAGCGCCATGGCTTCGCGGATTTCTCGATCGCTGGCCATGAAGGCCTTTTCCGTGGCGGTGTTGCGCAGGCCATCGCGAAACTGCTTGGCGACAAACTGGAGGTGTGCGGGCGGGTTGCGGTGTTTGCTGTAGGGGGTACGAACCTCGAAGTCTTCAGGGTTGTGCCGACCCCAGTATTTGCCCGGTGGCGCAAAGGGGTGGTGAGGATCGGGAAAGGATACAAAGGCGAAAAAGGGCGTATCTTCCTCGGTTTGCGTTTGCAGATACTCACGGGCTTGCTGCGCGATATAGCTGGTGGGATGCAGGGATTCGGGCATAGCGGTGCGGAACGCCTGGGGACAGATATAGTCATGGGGCAACTGGTTGGCGGGCCCGCGAAGCGCTGCTGGGTCCTCCACTTGCTCGCAGAGCCACTGATAGTAGTGTCCACCACAGTTATCACCATGCTGGGTCACAATCTTGACCTGCTCAAAGCCGTAGTAGGGCAGCTCGACCCGGTAGGGCGTCTGGCCTTGCCAGCGCGCCGGCTCTTCCTGCGTCCAGTCGTCCGGGCATTCCTGGTGCGCATCGGGAATCCGGGCGTGGGCAGCGGGGTTCTGCTGTGGAATCTCACGGCCGGTAAAGGGTTGCAGATGTGACTTTCCGATCATCGCGGTGTTGTAGCCGTCCTGGCGCAGCGCCTCGACAAAGGTGCTGTTGTGCAGAGGCAGGTGCAGACCATTTTTGCGCAGGCCGTGGGTGGACGGGTAGCGCCCGGTGAGTATCGAGGCGCGGTTGGGCATGCACACGGGGCTTGCAGTGTGAAACTCGTCGAACAAAAGGCCGCGAGCGGCCAAGCTGTCAATATTCGGGGTTTTTAGTTGTGCGTGCCCCATACAGCCGAGATAGTCAGCGCGCTGTTGGTCGGTGATGATGAACAGAAAGTTCGGGCGCTTGCTCATGCCAGGGCTTCCTTTTTAAGGCTCTGTTGACGGTGAATAATGAGTATGGCGATTCCCGCGGCGAAGGCACTCCAGTGAATCAGGGGCAGGGTAATCAGCATGGCCAGGGCAATGGCGATGCGGCTCAGGACTGCCGCCAGGTTGAGCCTGGAGTGATCAAAACGGGCCAATGCGGATGAAATCAGCAGGATGGCCAGCCCCAACCGCAGGATGATGGAGACAAGATCGAACAGGGAGTCCGAACCGCCGGCTTCGGGGATTAGCAGCAGCTGCGGATAAAATGCAAAGGTGAAGGGCAGAATAAAGATCACCAGACCGATGCGCGTTGCCTCAAAGGCTGTTTTCAGCGGCGAGGCCTGACTGATGGCGGCAGCGGCAAAGGCAGCAACAGCCACCGGAGGTGTGATGGCCGAAGCTACACCAAAATAGAACACGAACATGTGGGCGACCAGGGGCTCGAGTCCAAGACGCAACATGGCCGGTCCCATGATCAGGATGATGGTCAGATAAGCGGGCAGGGTCGGCATGCCCATGCCTAGTACCAGGGCGGCGGCCATAGCCAGCAACAGCGATTGCAGCAGATTTCCATCGGCGGACTCGCTGATGAGTTGTGCGAACTTGATTGGCAGTCCCGTGGCGGACAGCACCCCGACGATGATCCCGACGACGCTAACGGCAATCAGCAGCGTGGAAAAGCTCTGGCCACCCGCCGCTAGCGAGCGGATCAGGGTAAGTGGGCGCCGGCGAATTGCTGCGTTCAGTGTCAGACTCAGTGGCATTACCGAGAACAGCGCCATGACACCGGCGCCGGCCGGGGAGAAGCCCGCGATCAGTGCCCCCACGACGATAGACAGAGGTACGAAAACCATAATCAGGTTAATGTAGTCCTGCCGTGTCGGTACTGCGACAGCCTCAATGCCTGAAGGCTGGTTTTCTATGCCCAGGCGTCGCGCTTCATACACGACGGCGGCGAATAGCGAGCCGTAGTAGAACAGCGCCGGTATCAGGGCTGCAATAACGATATTCAGATAGGACACGCCGGTAAAGTCCGCCATGACCAGGGCGGCGGCACCCATGATGGGGGGCATGATCTGTCCGCCACTGGACGCGGTGGCTTCGACGGCGCCAGCGAAGGTGGGACTGAAGCCCCGGCGGCGAATCATTGGTATGGTGATTACCCCGGTCCCGACAACATTGGCGACAGCGCTGCCGGATACTGAGCCGAACAGGCCCGACGACAGTATGGCCGCGTGGGCGGGGCCGCCGCGAGCATGTCGAAAGGCATACAGGGACGTCTTGATCAGCGAACCGCCGGCACCACTGCCCTCCAGCAGGGCCCCCAGCAGGATAAAGGGCAGGATGGTATTGATGACAATTCCCAGCAGGGTGCCCAGCACGCCGTTGGCGCTGTTGTACCAGAGAGTGTCGGCGGTGGAGTCGATAAAGTTTATCGGCGCGATGCCAAAAACACCGGGCCAGTGGTGGCCGGTGTAAAAGTACAGCAGTGCCACGATGGCGACGCCGGTCAGTGCCGGGCCCCAGAATCTCAGGCAGATGAGCAAAATGGCGCCGGTGCCCAGTAAGGCGGTCCAAGCGTGGGCATTTTCAAAGAAGAACAGGCCACCCTTGAGTTGTTCCATCGTCAGGAAGTAGCTGTAGAGTGCGTACCCCAGTCCGACCATGACCAGAATGTCGAGCAGCAGACTACCCAGACGCAGCAGGAGCGGGGAATCCGGAGATGCCTGGAGCAACGGTGTGCGACTAAGTACCGCCAGGGCCGCGAGGCCAAGCATGCCGGGGTGCATGTATTCGTAGTCGAAAGGGCCCAGGCGCGGCACAAAGGAAAAGTTTGGCATGCTGTTGATGATGCCAAGAAGGGCGATCAGCAGTCCAACCGCCAGTGACAGCTGGGTGCGGATATTCGCCTCGTTAAACTGAGAGAATAATCGGGTCATGGGTAGGTCCGTTGTCGTGTCAGTGCGCTGCGCAAGCCAGAAACCGCAGCGCAGCGGTGCGTGCAAGGGCTTATTCGGCGCGGGGACGCAGGTGCTCGGGCACGTCGATACCCTGTTCCAAGTAGTAGCGGTACGCACCTTGGTGCAGTGGTGCGTTGACACCGACAAAGGCATTGTCGATTAAAATGCTCTTGAAGGTAGGGCCTGAGCCGCGAATCTCGGCGGCATTGTCCCAAAACGACTGGGTCAGCTGATAGGCATCTTCGTCGGACAGCGTGCGATTGACGATCGTCATCATGGTGAATGCCAGCAGGGTGATGGCGTCATCATTATTGACGGTATTCGCATAAGTATCTTTATTTATCTCCAGTGCCTGCATGGCGGGTGACGCTATTAGCGTCTGCCAGCTTTCGGACGCTTTGCCAGCCTCGGTGACACCGAGAAAACGAATGGGTTTGACCAGCGAATACTGCTCGATGGAGGACGAGCCGATTTGCGCTCCGCTGACCAGCACATCTATCTGGCCGTCGGAAAAGGCTTGGCCTGAGGCGCCCCAGCCCATGGTGATCGCGTTGTAGCCTTCACCCGGGGACATGCCGGTATTGGCCTTGATCACTTGTTCTATAGCCAGGCTTGAGGCACTGGACGAGGGGCCGATATAGACATTTTTACCGGCGATATCGCTCCAGTTCGTGATGCCGCTGTCGGCCCAGGTGAAGATATGGTAGGCGCCGTGTACATAACCGAACAGAGAGCGAATGTTCTCAGCCGCCTTAACCGCCTGATCGCCCATGCCCGCATACATCTGGCTGCCTTCGCCCATATAGGTATAGAGTTCGGTGGGTATCATGGTCAGATCGATGCGGCCGCTGCCGACTTTGACGCCGGTCATCGACAGCGCCTGTCCGGTATTGAGCTGGATGCTCATGCCATGCTCCTGGCTGGCGTACTTGCTCATCATGGTGGCCAGCTGGGAATTGAAAGTAGCAGGATTACCGCTTTCGGCACGCAGCGTTTGCGCCTGGATCAGCGGAGCGGTCAAGGCAAGGTGGGTTGTAATGGCGCAAGCTAATAGACTGGTTGTTAGTTTCATCGGGTCCTCCGGGACTCGTTGTTATTATATTTGGCCGACTGTGACAGGCAGATGCCGAGTTGTCATGGGGGCCGTTGCAGCTTTTAGCGGCGGGCGTAGGTAAACGAAAAGTACGAACCCTTATACATTCTCAGGGATGGCGTATCGCTGTCTGTTTTAACCCTTGGATCCATGCTACTGCGCTCGCGCAATGGCTGGCTAATTCTAATGGGGACAGGGTGTATGTGTTTTTTCTATAGGCCTAGTTGCAGGCTGGCCTCTTCAAGGGTGCGGCAAAGCGCCTGAATCGCCTCGGTGGGTGCGCTGTCTTCGCGCATCAGGATGCCAATTGCGCGGGGTGGGCCTTCGAGTGGAACCGGAAGCTGAGCCAGTTGAGCACTCTCGATCTCAAAGCGCATCTGGCAGGGCGATACCATAGCAATCCGGTCACTATTCAAAAGCAATGCCCGCAAGAGACTCAGGTTGCCGGCTTCGATCACAGGCGTGGGAGGCACCAGGTCGGCGGCATGAAACTGCTGATCAAAGCTGTGGCGTGCAGGAGTGCCCTGGGGCGGCGCAATCCAGTCGGCATTGAGCAGCTCACCGAGGCTGAGGTTCGCGCGCTGCAGCAACGGGTGGTCGGGACGCACGATGGTGCTGAGACGGTCATAAAATAGGGTTTTCTGAGTCATGTTTTCTTTGCGGTCCAGCGGGCGTAAGACGCCGACCAGCATGTCGATTTCACCGCTGCGTAGCAGTTCAAACAATGTGTCATAGGAGCCTTCATAAATGGCGATGCTCAGGCCCGGTAACTCGCGCAACAGCGTATCGACTGCCTGAGGCACCAGCAGTGAGCTGGTCAGGGGCAGGGCACCTATAATCACACGGCCGCTGATTTTCCCACGCCAGGCCGACAGGTCCTGCTGCACCAGGGCAAGTTCACGCATGGCGATCTTGACATGGCGTATCAGCTCCATGCCGCAGAGAGTTGTAATCATCCCCCTTGGAGTACGCTGGAAAAGTGGTACGCCCAGTTTGGTTTCCAGGTCGCGCAGGCCGGCACTCACTGTCGGCTGGGTCAGCCCCAGCTGCCGGGCGGCACGCATTTCGCTGCCGCTTCTGGCGATTTCGACCAGCACCTTGAGATTGCGGTACGACAGCCGAAGTGACAGGCGCTGGAAATGCCCGGCGGGTTCCAGATGCGCCAGCTGCTCTTGCGCCTGGGTGAGTTGTGTCAGTGCGCGGCGAAATCGATGGCTGACAATGTCGCCAGCCCGTGTGCTGAGCATACCGCCGTGATGGCGTTCAAATAATGGCATATCAAGCGCCTGTTCCAGGTCGTGAATGGCGCGGGATACGGCAGGTTGGGACAAGTTCAGCGCCTCTGCCGCGCGCAGCACGGCGCCGGTATCGGCCACGGCGACCAAGGCGCGCAGACAGCGCATGGTGGGCGTGAATGTATCGGTGTCCTGTGCTGCGGTCATGCGTGCTCCCTGATAATCCATCACGTGCCTTGGCGAGTGTAGCCAATCGCGTTTCAGTTAGGGAAGCTGTGATCAAGTCTGCCGCATGAGATAATGTTCCCTGCACACGATCGAGGACGAAGAGATGGATCAGCAACTCACATTCGCGGACAGCGAGTTCAGCAATAAACGCCGTCAGACCCGCAAGGAAAAGTTCCTGGGCCGAATGGACACGCTGATCCCATGGGCACGTCTCGAAGACGTCATCGAGCCTCACTATCCCAAGACCGGCAATGGCCGTCGACCGTACCCCCTGTCCACCATGCTGCGAATTCACTGCATGCATATATGGACCTTCCCCCGTATTGCAAGAAAATGATCGATCGGCAGCTTAGTCATTGCTCCCATATATCCGGCCTCATATTTACTGATGGAGGCTCACGGCATGGATACCGAGGTAGTCTCGAAGTAGGCGTTCACCGAATAAGGTGTCGGTGCTTCCCTCTCACCTGGCTACCCTGGTTGAGCCCATCACTCTATACGCTCTCGATGCATCCAAAATGGCTACGTAATTCATTGATTTGCAAGGGTATCAAAAGTCCGATCCAAACATGTTGTGATTCTCCATAAAACCATTTTAAATCAAACTCTTAGGTAGAGAAGAGTGCATGTATGGGGTGCAAGGGGTCGAAGGTTCAAATCCTTTCGTCCCGACCATTATTCAAAAGGCAGAGGCCGGTTTGCGAAAGCAACCGGCCTTTGTTGTTTCTGGGGTTTGGTGTTTCTCGTGCCTAATTCGTGCCTAATTGAGATTTGCTAAACGCTTTGGTGGTCTTGGCTGTATACCGCTTTATCAAGACCCCTGCGATAGATCATCCTAAGCAATTCCTTGACCATACAGCCACTGCATCACCGCAATTCTGATTGCTTGTTTCATTCTGTCGATAACCTACTCGCCTATGTAACTTCCACTCTTGATACCTGGGCCGTGTGCCGTGTGCCGTGCGACACGCACTGTGTGCATCGATTCCTGCTGCAACGATAGCCAGCTAGTTCCACTTCTGGGCCTGGATACCACACCTGCGGTAGGTACAATGATGCTTAACCATCTGGTCACAGGAAATTGACATGGCAAAGGATACATCGTCGAAGTCATGTGCCGTCCCTGGTAGCGTTGGATGGCATAACAGTCAGGCATCAAGCTACTGGGATCGTATGCTGTCTATCGAAGAGGTTGCCTGTGTCCTGGGTGTCAGGATCACAGAGTTGAAGCATGCGGTGCAGCACAACCTGCCGCTGAAGGGGAAGAATCCGCCGGCCCTGAATCGTGTGACGAAAGGGAAGATGTACTTTGAAGGACGCGCGGTTAAAGCCTATATCGATAATTGATCAATACGATGTATTAGCAGATCGCCAAATGGCGATCTGAAGTGCACACCGAGCTCAAAATGATGGATAAGCTGACGGTGAGTGGGGCGGCAATTTCACCATCAATTACGGGATAAGTAGAGCGCAAAGATCGCCAGCACTGCGAAGAGATGAAGCGTAAACATCGGGAAGAAATTAGGCGAGAGAACGCCTAGGAATATGAGGAACGCGAACGCCACAAAACAGACATTGATCAGCAGATAAATAGGTATACTTGACCTGCCCCCGAAATATCTGTCCCCGAAATACCGTCTTATTTTTAATAGACTTGACCGCAAGAGTAGGGTCAGCTGATAGCTGTATTAGTTCAGACTTAATCTGACACCTGCCTAAAAAGGTAGCTGTAGACCTTACAAACAGCGACTGACGGCCGAATTCGTGTTCCAATTACTGCGATTGCGAGATACAGCAAAAATATAGACTGAGTTCAGGTTCCCCAAGTCCGTTACGTACAGCCCAACGCCCTCTCAGCCCTTTTCGTTACTGATCTATGCTATCGCGGTAACTAGCGTGCATAATTGTCAGCTGCATTCACACTAGCACTCCATAAACGGCTGATACGAAAAGGGAACTTTCGAATATATGCTGGTCTACAACGCCACCAAACAGCAATTCATTGATGACGTGCGAGCCAACATCATCACCGACGCCATAGAGAATGAGGTTGCGCGCAAGTTGAACCGCAACTCTCCTCGCAATGAGGTGACGTCTTGGGAGAACTCCCTTCGCTTCATGATGAGCGTGCTGCTTGATGAGGGGATTCCCGCATCGGCAGGGGTGGCTATCGAGTACAATATTCCGCTGACTAACCGCCGTGTAGACTTCATCCTCACCGGCAAGAATCACCAGCGTGACGATTCCGCTGTCATTGTGGAATTGAAACAATGGCAGTCCGTTGAGGTGACGAAAAAAGATGCCATTGTGCGTACTCAGTTGGGTTCCGGTATTCGCGAAACCAACCATCCCTCCTATCAGGCGTGGTCCTATGCGGCGCTAATCGAAGATTACAACGAGACAGTGCGCTCCGAGTCAATCCGCCTTGTGCCCTGTGCCTACCTTCACAACATGAAGCAGGCAGATGCCATCAATGACCCCTTCTACGAACACCATACCCGCCGTGCCCCGGTTTTCATTTCCCGCGATGCGATGCTGCTTTCCGAGTTCCTGAGCCAGCATATCAAGTACGGTGACAGTAGCAACATCATGTATCGCATCGAGCATGGTGTGATCAAACCGAGCAAAAATCTGGCGGATGCTCTGGTGTCGATGATGCAGGGTAATGGCGAGTTTGTGATGATTGATGACCAGAAACTGGTTTATGAAACCGCGATTGACCTTGCCCACCGAGCGACCAATGGCAACAAACAGTGCCTTGTCGTCAAGGGTGGGCCTGGAACCGGTAAGTCTGTGGTGGCTATCAACCTGCTGGTAGAGCTGACCAGCCGGGAGATGATGACACAGTACGTGTCACGCAACTCCGCCCCACGTGAGGTCTTCAAGAAGAAGCTGACGGGCAGCCGCAAGAAGACACACATCGATAATCTGTTTAAGGGCTCGGGAAGCTATGTGAATGCGGCGCCTGATACCTTCCACGCTCTTATCGTGGACGAAGCGCACCGACTGAATGAAAAGTCCGGCATGTACCAGAACATGGGGGAGAGCCAGATCAAGGAGGTGATCTTGGCGTCACGTTTTTCAATTTTTTTCATTGATGAAGCGCAGCGGGTGACCATGAAAGATGTGGGCACGGTCGAAGAAATCAGACGTCGAGCAGAGGAATGCGGGGCCGATGTGCAAGAACTTGATCTGGTTTCCCAGTTTCGCTGCAACGGCTCCGATGGCTACCTGGCCTGGCTTGATCACGCGCTCCAGGTTCGCACCACGGCCAACACCGACCTTGACGACATCGATTACGACTTTCGGGTATTTGACGATCCCAGCGCTTTGCGGCGAGCCATTCTTGAAAAGAACCGCACGGCCAACAAGGCACGTATGGTGGCGGGGTACTGCTGGCCCTGGGCGAGCAAGAAGGACAAGCAGGCCATGGACATTGTCTTTCCCGATCATGGCTTCGCTGCCCAGTGGAACCTGGATGACGATGGCATGCTCTGGGCCATCGCCGATCAATCAGTCGAACAGATAGGTTGCATCCACACCTGTCAGGGCCTGGAGTTCGACTACGTCGGCGTCATTATTGGAGACGACTTCGTGATTCGAGATGGCCGCGTGGTGACCAATGCGGAGAAGCGTGCACGGCAGGACCGGTCTGTTCATGGCTACAAGATAATGCACAAGAACGAGCCTGCGCATGCTAGAGCCCTGGCCGACCAGATCATCAAGAACACCTACCGTACGCTGATGACTCGTGGACAGAAGGGCTGTTACGTCTACGCAACCGATCCCGAAACACGTAAGTACTTCGCGGACTTTGTCCGCTCCCGGGCAGAGGTCGAGCGTCCAGTCGTAAGCGAGAAAAGTGGATCTCTGAATGGCCTGAACCTCCCCATCGTGTCGCGGGAACAGGCAGAGCCATTTGAGCGTCATGTGCCGGTGTACGACCTGAGCATTGCCGCTGGTGATTTCAGCGAGATGCAGGTCGCTGAAGCCGAGCACTGGGTCGAACTGCCGGACTTCATGCGGGCAAGCCCAGGCCTGTTCGTCAGCCGGGTAGTAGGTGAGTCAATGAACCGGCGCATCCCCAACGGCGCCTGGTGTCTGTTCCGCGCAAATCCTGGCGGCACGCGGCAAGGAAAGATCGTTGTGGTACAGCATCGATCCATCGAGGACCCGGACCATGGCGGTAGTTTCACGGTCAAGCTGTACCAGAGCGAGAAGATCGAAGAATACGGCGAGTACGTCAATCAGCGCATCGTACTGAAGCCCCAAACCAATGCCTTCGGCTACCGGGACATAGTGCTCGAAGACGAGTTGGAGGATCTGAAAGTCATCGGTGAATTTCTCTCCGTGCTGTAAGACCCTCTGGCCTCGCTGAGTGATTCAGTTGGATTCAGGCTGGATACTAAGTAGCAGAGCAGGCATGCTCACAGCAATTCGATACAACCGAACCAAGTGAGTCCGTTATGTCAGATCCGTTCAAGCAGCTTCACGACGCCATGGACCAGTTCGCCAACGAGCGAGACTGGGATCAGTTCCATTCGCCCAAGAACCTCGCCATGGCACTGACGGTAGAGGCGGCAGAGCTACAAGAGTGCTTTCAGTGGCTCACTGAGGAGCAATCGAAAGAGCTGGACGAGAAGCAGTTATCCGCCGTCCGTGACGAGATTGCCGATGTCCAGCTCTACTTGATTCGGCTAGCTGGAAAGCTGAACGTAGATATTGAACAGGCTTGTTGGGATAAAATGGAAAAAAACGCAGAAAAATACCCCGCAGAGCAAGTGAAAGGGAGTGCGCAAAAGTACACTCGATATCAAAAGCATAATGAGCTGTAATTCCGCCGATCAAGCATCGGATTTACTCGAACGAATCCGTCGTCCTGAACCGCCAAGTGTGCATAAACACTGGACGACTTCCAGTCGGCCGGTTGCCGACACAACCGCGCCATAATTGGATTACGCTCAACGTTGCGTACAGTTGCCAGCAAGTACTGTTTGTCCATGACGAATGAGTGCAATCGATCCTGCCACAGTGCCCCACCAACCCTGCTGAAAATGCACATGATGTGTATAACGCCGGTGAGCCTCGCCTAGCGCAGCGGGAAGGTCATCTTCCCGCTTGACACCATGACTAGCTCAACGTGGTGTAACCCTCCCTTAAAATCGGACCAGCCAAAGCTAGAGTTCTCCGGCATACTTCAACAATGCTGATGGAGAACACACGATGCGGAAGTCACGCATCACCGAGTCACAGATTGTTCAGATCCTGAAGTCCGATTACCAATTCCATCCTCGTACCTTTCTTAGGACGTTACGGCGAGTTGAATTGCTTGTCAGCTTGCCAAAACTTTCGGCATTTTGCGACTGGATTATCAGTGAAGCCCATACAGGATAGGCTTTGGTGATTTTGCATCAATGCCACATGGCAAGCACGATGATTCAAGGCTCGGCATCGTTCCGTTGGAGCGGGCCGATCAGATATGGTCGCGAAAGCGGCAGTGGCGCGATGAGTATCGAGTAGGAATTGCAATGAACCTGTAATCTCGCATCTTCCCCTGTACCTTGGGAAATAAACCCTGGGGGATGAACCTTGTGGATCAATGCAATAGACACGCCTAATCTTGCGGGGGCAAAATCGTGGCCAGAAAAGCCCATCAGGCCTTTTTATAGGGGTTGGGTAGCTTGATATTGAACTGAATCGCCAGGGCGCGTAGTACAAAAGCGACCAGGAATCCGCCGAGCAAGTCAAAATTCTCGGGAAGACTCAGGTAGTTGAGACTGAGATACGCAACTGAGCCGGCCAGTGCTGTGGTGATATAAAGCTCTTCGTTCATCAGTGTCAGGTTGCTGCCGCAGAGCACATCGCGTGCGATGCCGCCAAAAGTCGCCGTCATGACCCCCATGCAGATGGCAATCAGTGGCGATGTGCCAAAATCCAGCGCGATTTTTATTCCAACCACCGAAAACAGCGCCAATCCGACTGCATCCATCCAGACCAGCGCACGCGATAGCGAGGCCAGCTTGGGCGCCACGAAGTAGGTCGCCGCTGAGGAGACCAGGCAGACCAGTATCCAGACGGGCTCGCGAATCCAGAATACCGGTACGTCTCCCAGCAGTACATCTCGAAGCGTACCACCGCCGATCCCCGTCGCCGTGCCGATCAGCATAAAGCCGAGGATATCCATTCTGTGGCGGGCCGCATCAAGAGCACCGGAAATGGCAAAAACTGCTACAGCAGCCAAGCTCATCATGTTCACCGCAGCGCTAATATCAAATGGCATCGTTATATCCAGTCTATTGTTGTATTCGTCAACAACCTGGCAGCTGTCGGCAGTGTGCTGTTTCGCTCTTGAAGGTGCATATAGCGAGTCGCTAAGGGGCTGGCTACAAGGCGCAGTTTTGACGATATAGTGGGCCTATGTCGAGAAAATGCAACACCGCGGACGGCCCCTGGGTGTCTCGCCCGTAGGGAGCTGATGCCGATCGCAACGTACTGCCAGCACAAGGACTTGAACAACCGTGCTGAGATCGCCCGTCAGCCGGCCCGTAACGGAAACACCAGATGCGAGTTTTCAAGCCCGTAATCCATGCCCATCGGTTTTTCTCCACTCCTGGTCCCGTCAACAATCCGTTCCGGCCACGCTGCCATCGGATGACCGCCTCCGCCCGTGAAGACGTGCTCCAGTGGTGCCGTTCAGGCTCCTGTGATTGCCCGTTAAGGGCTATTTGGAGGAGTCTCATCGAACAGATAGGTTGATGGTTGCACGCGAAGCCTTGCGCCGACAGATATTCGAGTACATTGAACTGGACTATGAAAGCTCATCGTGTTGATTTTCTCCAAAGAGCGGCGGGCAGGATGTGTCTTACAGCATACTAAAATGCGTGTGTTGTCTGCGGACAACGGCTGGCTGGCGCTGTAAATATTCGGGAATGGCGGGGGCAGGATTCGCTGTCGGCGTGGTTCGCTACAATATACTGCTCCCATGCAGGAACGCTGGATGTTTAATCCTCGACTTCTTCCTACTTCGCATCAAAGGACTATGAAACATGGCTGCAACCCTGGGTATTATCGGCGCCGGTCATCTCGCCAGTTACACCGTCGCCGGGCTGCGTAATGGCGGCGACAAGCGCCGCATCGTCGTTTCGCCTCGCAACCGCGAGGTTGCGGCCCGCCTCGGGCGCGAATACGACTGCGAGGTAATGCCATCCAACCAGGCGGTGATCGACAGCGCTGACTGGATACTGCTCGCCGTGCGTCCCGAGTTCCTTGATGCGGTGCTTGACGAGTGCGACTTTCGTGCCGATCAGCTGGTCATTTCCTGTATCGCCGGCGTTGGCAGCGAGCGGTTCGCAGGCCTTTCCATACGCCTGGTTCGCGCGATGCCGCTGTCCTGTGCCGAGTTCGGTGCCGGTGCCGTCCCGGTATTTCCTCCCAGCACCGAGGTCGAAGGGCTGTTCGGTTGCCTGGGTTCGGTGATCGCGCTTGATAGTGAGGAGCAGTACGAGCTGGCGACCATCGCCGCCTGCTACAACGGCTGGTTGATTGATCTCTTCGCGACGGTGAGTGACTGGCTGGAACAGCAGGGAATGGCGCCAGAAAAGGCTCGCGCCTTGACGCTGAGTGCCAGCGCTGGCGCGGCGGCACTCGGTATGGGCAAGGTCGCGCCGAGCCTGCACGAGCTCAGCGCCGGAATCGCCACGCCCAATACCCTGACCCGGCTCGGGCTCGATCATCTTAATGACAGTGGCGCTTTCGAACGTTGGTCCGAGGCGTGCGAACTGTTGCGCCACCAGCTTGATACAGCGAATGCGGACGACTGACACGGGGGGCGATCACCCGGCGGGGCGATCTACGACATATCGGAGATTTCCCGTTCGATCATGCGCTTGATATGTGCCTCGTTTTCGATGGTGGTTTCACCGTCCTCACGCAGCGATTTCAGCAGTCCCACCATCATGGCCAGCAATACGAAGCTGAAGGGCAGGGCGCCGGCGATCGACGCCGCCTGCAGCGAGCGCAGCGCTTCGTCACCGCCGAGCAGCAACACGATCAGCGTGACGGCACCCAGTACCGTGCCCCAGATAATACGCTGCTGCACCGGGGGACGGCGGCCGAATGCCAGCAGGCGTCCCAGTACCAGTGTGCCCGAGTCGGCGGATGTGACGAAGAAAATGACCACCACCACCAGGGCGGCAATCTTTGCCAGCGTTGCGGTGGTACCGGGCGTCAGTACGTCGAAGGCGTTATAGAGTGTGCCGGCGTAGTCCCAGTTGTTGACCGCGGTGTCGTAGATCAGCATGTCGTCCCCGTAGATCGACTCGTGAATGCCGGCGGAGCCAATCACTCCGAACCAGACCAGTGCGACGATCGACGGGATGAACATGACACCGAGCATGAATTCGCGAATGGTGCGGCCACGGGAGATGCGCGCGATGAACATGCCGACGAAGCCGGCCCAGGCGATCCACCAGCCCCAGTAGAATATGGTCCAGCCGCCCTGCCATACGCGCTCCTCGGGGCTGCGTGCGGTCCAGAGTGTCATCGAGACGGCATCGGAGACGTAGTCGCCCAGCGCGGTGATCGTGCTGGCAATCATGTAGTTGGTGTTACCGGCCAGCAGGAAGTAGGACAGGATCGCGATACAGATCCAGGTGTTCAGTGTCGACAGCCGCTTGATACCCTTGGCAACACCGCTGGTTGCCGAGGCAGTAGCGATGATGGTGATGAAGGTGATCGAGAGAATGGTGACGGTCTGGGATTTTTCCGCCAGCACGCCCAGCGAGACCAGGCCGGATCCGATCTGCTCCACGCCAAGGCCAAGGGTTGTGGCGATACCGAAGATGGTGCCGAACACGGTCAGAATGTCGACGGTATGACCGATAGGGCCGTAGATCTTGTTACCAATCAGCGGGTAGAGCGCGGAGCGCATCGACAGCGGCAGGCCCTTGCGGAACGCGAAGTACGCCAGCGACAGGCCCACGACACCGTACATGGCCCAGGCGACGGTACCCCAGTGGAAAATCGTCAGCTTGAGACCGCCCGCGGCGGCTTCGGCGACCAGGTCGCTGGGAATCGGGAAGCCCGCATCACCGGGCCGCAAACCGGCTTCCAGTGCCGTCTTTTTCGCCTCGAAGAAGGCCGCGACGGCAGTCTTGACCTCATGGCTGAGGAAAGGGTTGCCGCCACTCCAGGGACTGGCGAAATGAATCATCGGCTCGGACATTGAAAAGAACAGCATGCCAGCGCCTGTGCCGCAGCCGAAGAGCATGGAAAACCACGCAAAATTGCTGAACTCGGGTCTGTCGTCGTCGCGCCCGAGCCGAATGCGGCCGGCTCGCGAGAAGGTCACGTACATGCAGACCAGAAAGGCCAGAAACATCATCAGAACGTAATACCAGCCCAGGGTACTTTCGATCCAGCCCTTCAGCCCCAGAAACTGTTCACTGGCGGCCTTGCCGAGCAACACCGCGTACAGAATAAAGAACAGGGTCATGGTAATGGCGGTGATGCCGAGGGTCGAATTAAGCCCCTTCAATACACCTCTTTGTTCGATAAGTTCGTCGATTTTTTCATCTGAAAGCATGCTTTTTCCTTAATTGATAATTGATCAATTCGGTCCTGAAAGTTTTGTTCTTGTTGGCGGTGTCGCTGTTGTTCTTTTTTAACCGCTGATGTGTTGCAGCGTTGGGGGCAATTACACGGACCCTCAGCCGTCGGGGGGTGGTATCAAAACGGCTCGCGTTCGGATGGTCTTTGTAGAAAACGCATGCTAGGTTGTGCGTTTATGTTATTCAAGCGACTTATTTTAGCAATCTTGATAAGCAGAGCTAATACATAGCATGAAGTCCGACCTGCCTCCGCTGAACTGGCTCAAAACATTCGAAGTTGCCGCACGGCTGCTCAATTTTAGTGCGGCGGGTCGGGAGCTGAATATGACGCAGTCCGCGGTCAGCCAGCAGATTCGCCTGCTGGAGCATCATCTCGGCGAACCGCTGTTCAATCGCCAGCACCGTCGTGTAACCCTCACCAACAGCGGCATGGCCTACCTGCCGGTGGTTCAGAGTGCCATTGAGCGGCTGCAGCGCAGTACCGTCGATATCTTCGCGCCGATCTCGAAAGGCCAACTGGTGCTCGAAGTGAACATGGCGTTCGCCTGGGGCTGGCTGGCGCCGAGGCTGAATGGCTTTTGCAGCCGCTATCCGGGCCTGGGGGTTCAGCTGTACCATTCAAACTGGGAGCGTGATTGGGGCAGCCAGGGCATCGACATCGCCATTCGGCACGGTGATGGTGATTGGCCCGGCTATGTTACCCGGCCACTGCTGAGGCCGCAGTTGAAACCCTATTGTGGTTCGCAACTGGCGCGGCTGATTCAGGAGCCCGTCGATCTGCTGTCACTGCCGCTGATCGAAGTGATCGGCACTCGACGAAGCTGGAAGGACTGGTTCGAGTGTGCTGGCATCGCAGACCCCGGCACGGTGCTCAAGCACAAGGTCGATAGCGTCGCGATGGCGATTCAGATGGCGCAGTCGGGGCTGGGCGTGTTCCTGGGCTACGAGGATTTCATCGCTGCCACGCGTTTCAACAACTATTTGGCGGCGCCTTTTGATATCAGCGTCGAAACGCCAGACAACTATTACCTGATCTACAGCGATAGCCGACCGCTGTCCAAGTCTGCGGCCGTCTTTGAGGAGTGGTTTTTACAGGAGATGCAGCTCACCTGATTCTGGGTGATACGCGGCTGAACCGTGGCCACCGATATGTCAATGCCGAGTGGGCATTGCGTCATCCCGAGCGGCGGGGAAACGCAGGCCGCGGCCTCATTCATCCTCGCGTTGCTGGGGGCTTGTCGCGCTGCAGCAATACCTTTCACCTTTCACCTTTCACCTTTCGCCTTTCGCCTCTCACCTATCACCTCTCGCCATTCGGGTACGTCCCCGTCGAGATTTTCAATCCGCGCTGCCTGGATTCGGTCTAACGCACGCTTCGAACGCCTGCCATGTTGCCAGCAGCGGCTGTGCTTTTCTTGTTGGCATAAGAAATTCTAATGTCTGGCATTAGTGTGGAGCTAGTTTACAGCATCAGTGATGCCGGGCAGTATCGGGATGAAACGCGGGTAACTGACATTAAAAATTTTAAGGTTTATGCCCGCCCGAAGTCTTTGCAGGAGTCCCTATGAGCAGCACCCAGCCCAACATTCTTTTCATCATGGCTGACCAGCTGGCAGCGCCAGTACTGCCAATCTACAATCCGCAATCGGTCGTCAAAACGCCTCACCTGAATGCGCTGGCTGAGCAGGGTGTGGTGTTTGATTCGGCCTACTGCAACAGCCCGCTCTGCGCCCCGTCGCGCTTTGTTCTGATGACCGGCCGCCTGCCGTCCAAGATAGGTGCATACGACAATGCGGCGGAACTGCCGGCCGATATTCCAACCTTTGCCCATTATTTGAGGGATGGCGGCTACCGCACGGCGCTGTCCGGCAAGATGCACTTTTGTGGCCCGGACCAGCTGCACGGTTTTGAGGAACGTCTGACCAGCGATATCTACCCGGCGGATTTCGGCTGGTTCGTGAACTGGGACGAATTCGACAAGCGCCCGAGCTACTACCACAACATGTCATCGATCACTGATGCCGGCACCTGCGTGCGCAGCAACCAGCTGGATTTTGACGACGAGGTGGTGTTCAACGCCAAGCGTTACCTGTTCGACCACGTTCGCGGCAGTGACCCGCGCCCGTTCTGCCTGACCGTGTCCATGACCCATCCCCACGATCCGTACGCCTGCACCCAGGAATACTGGGACCGCTACGAGGATGTCGACATCGATATGCCCTCGGTAGCGATCGCGCCGAAGGATCAGGACCCGCACTCCAAACGCCTGCAGTTCGTTTACGAGGCCGACAAGACCGAGGTGACCGAGGCGCAGATTCGTAACGCCCGTCGGGCCTACTACGGCAACATCAGCTACGTCGACGACAAAATCGGCGAGCTGCTGAAAACACTGAAGGAAACCGGGCTGGACCAGAATACGATCATTGTGTTTTCCGGCGACCATGGCGACATGCTGGGTGAGCGGGGCCTCTGGTACAAGATGAGCTGGTTCGAGTCGTCCGCCCGCGTACCCATGATCGTGCATGCTCCGGAGCGCTTCGCACCGGGCCGGGTCAGCGCCAGTGTCTCGACGATGGACCTGCTGCCGACCTTCATCGAACTGGCCCAGGGTGGCAAGGCGGCGCAAACCGTCACTCCGGTCGAGGGACGCAGTCTGCTTCCCCACCTGACTGGCGGACAGGGGCACGATGAAGTCATCGGCGAGTACATGGGCGAAGGCGCGATTGCACCGCTGGTGATGATTCGCCGCGGCGACCTGAAGTTCGTGCATTCGCCGGCTGATCCCGATCAGCTTTTCGACCTGAGCCGAGACCCGCAGGAACTCAGCAACCTGGTGGATGACCCTGAATATGCCGATCTGGCGGAAAAGTTCCGCCAGGAAGCAGCCGCGCGCTGGGATTTCGACAAAGTGACCGAGGATGTGCTCTGGAGTCAGCGTCGCCGCCGCCTGGTGGCCCGGTCATTGATGAAGGGCAAGGTTACGTCCTGGGATTTTCAGCCGTTCGTCGACGCCAGCCAGCAGTACATGCGCAACACCATTGACCTGGATGATCTCGAAGCGCGCTCGCGTTTTCCCCGGGTCAGCGACTGAGCAATAACGGGCAGCACCTCAATACGAAATCTAAGAGGACTCAAACGATGCACACTAACATGAAATCCTGTCTGGGGAGCGCCGTCCTGGCGGCCTCCCTGGTTGTCGCCGCCTCAGCCCAGGCGGGTGATGCCGAGCAGTGCAAGCTGGTGCGCTTTACCGACCCCGGCTGGACCGATATCAGCGTGACCAACGCGCTGGCATCCACGGTACTCGACGGGCTGGGTTACCAGACCTCCGTCGACCTGCTGGCGGTGCCGATCGGTTTCGAGAGCCTGAAGAAGAACGAGATCGACGTCTTTCTGGGCAACTGGATGCCGGCGCAGCAGGCGTTCATCGACAAGTACGGCAGCGATGTTGACAACATCCGCGCCAACCTCGAAGGCGCCAAGTTCACACTGGCAGTACCCAAGTATGCCTATGACGCCGGTGTGCAGAGCTTTGCCGACCTTGGTAAAAATGCCGACAAGTTCAGCCACAAGATCTACGGCATCGATCCGGGCGCGCCGGCCAATGGCCTGATTCAGAAGATGATCGATGCCGGCGAGTTCGGTCTAGACGGCTGGCGCCTGGTTGAATCCGGTGAGCAGGCAATGCTGAGCCAGGTTCGCCGGGCAGTGCGCAAGCAGGATTACATCGTCTACCTGGGCTGGGCGCCGCACCCGATGAACCTGCATGTCGACATGGCCTACCTCGCGGGTGGTGATGACTATTTCGGGCCCGATTACGGTGGCGCCACCATCCATACCCTGACCCGCAAGGGCTACCGGGAATACTGCCCGAACGTAGCTGCATTGCTAAACAACCTGCAGTTCTCGGTGGAGATGGAGAGCGCAGTGATGAGTGGCATTCTGGACGATGGCAAGGACGCGCCCGTCGCCGCGCGGGAATGGCTGGTGGCGAACCCCGATGTACTTAACAGCTGGCTCGGCGGCATCAGCACGCTGGACGGAAAGCCGGGCCTGGAGGCGGTCAAGCGTCACCTGGGTGTTAACGAAGGCTGAGACATTCGGCCTTGGCAGGTTGTTGCAAACCGACCTGCATGGCCAATCCAGCGTTAAAAATCCGCTCAAAATCCTCATTTACACACGGTAAACTGCGGCTTTTCGAGTATGTTTGCCTTGCCTAGGCTGCGTCGCCAGCGCTTTTCAACAGCCCGCTAAATACCCCCGGCCATTCTTCTGGCCGGGGTTCCACCGGCGGGCACCTCACGCCGCTTGTCGTGGTTACCGCGCGAATCAGGCCTGGCGATTGGCTTGCTGAGAAACCGTTGCTTTGTCACTCTTACACTAAAGTTCCTGGCATGAGCGTTAATGCGCCAGCGACAAATCGGGAGTAAGAATGCCACTCGTTCAACGTTTCAAGGCCAACCCGGTTGGACGCGATTTCGTGGTCGGCGATATTCATGGCTGGCTCAAGCCGCTGTGGGCTGAGCTGGAGGCTGTCGGCTTCGATCCGGCGGTGGATCGACTTTTCGCCGTCGGCGACTTGATCGACCGCGGCCCCCACTCGGTCGAGTGCCTGATGCTGACCCGCGAGCCCTGGTTCCATTCGACCCGCGGCAATCATGAGCAGTTTCTGTTCGACTGGCTATCCGATCCTGCAGGCTGCAATGTCGAAATCTGGCTGTGCAACGGTGGCCGCGCCTGGCTGGGCGATGATCCACAGCGTTTCTTTCAGCAGAATCCGCATGTGGCTGGCTATGTCCGCGAACTGGCGAATGAAATGCCCTGGGTGATCGAGCTGACACTGGCGGACGGGCGTCGCCTGGGTATCTCACACAGCAGCTTACCGGTAGACGACTGGCTCGAACTTGAAGTGCGGCTGCAGCATGATCAGGCCCTGCGTGATGCGATCATCTGGGACCGTCCGATCCATTCACCTGATTATGCTCGTCGCATCAAGGGTATTGATCTCACGGTACATGGCCATGTGATCGTGCCGCAGGTGATACAGCGGGGTAATGGTGTCTATATCGATACTGGAGCGGCGCTGCTGGGGCAGGGAACAGCCATGGCCAGCCACATAAGCCAGCCGCGTCTGACACTGGTGGAAATTGCCAGCTTGTTCGATATGCCTGAGCGCACACCTTGATCGAGCCGCGCCGGCGAAGGTCAATGCAAGGGCCTGTCTCGCTGAGTTCCGGGATCGCACTGCCTGCATAACGCCCCGTGCAGCCACGCCCGCTGTAACCCGGATGCCTCGAAAACGCTTGTCAATGCCCATGATTCGGTGGCGGCTAGCCGCCGCTGGCCAACCAGCATGGCACTGCTGAATCCCGCCTCGTTGTGTAACCGGTACAAGCAGCTGAAAGGCTGATCTGGGTCAACGCGAGTCCGGTTGGTTGGATACTGCCTGGAATCCGCTGGCCATCCTGTATTCTAATATCTTGGTAGCAGTGCACTTGACTTGTGAGTAGCTCATAGGTTTTAAGCTAGGGTCAAATGAATAGCGAGATTGCTGTTATGACCGTTAACGAGCTTGCCAGAAAGTTGAAAGTCGCACCGGACACGGTGCGCTATTACACCCGCATCGGTCTGCTTCAGCCCCGCAAGTCAGCCGACAACGGCTACCGCCATTACAGCGAGCGGGATGAAACCCGGCTACGATTCGCATCACGCGCCAAGCTGCTCGGCTTCACGCTGCGCGACATCCAGCAAATGCTCGAGCATGCCGACAGCGGTGAGTCACCCTGTCCGCTGGTCCGCAGCCTGATCGTGCAGCGGGTCGATGAGATGCGTGAACAACTGCGCGAAGCCCAAGCACTGTTCGAGCGTATGGAAAGCGCGCTTGAACAGTGGGACGAGATGCCCGATCAGGCCCCGTGCGGTGACATGATCTGTCATCTGATCGAATCCTGGAGCCCGGCCGGCGAAAATGCAGCAGCCGTGATCCGGCCGAAGAACGAGAATGGTTTCGACGACCATAACAGGGAGCCTCAAGCATGAAGCACAGATCCCATTGCCACGAACCCGGCCATGCGGCCAATACCGATCACGGCGGGACGCAAAAGAGTATTCATCTGGCGCTAACCGGCGCCTCCTGTGGCGGCTGCGCCGGAAAGATCGAAAAGGCGTTGCAGAGCGTGGACGGCGTCGAGTCCGCCCGCTTCAATCTGGCGGAGCGCAAAGCCGTAGTGAGCGGCCAGGTCGATGCCGGTGCGCTGATCCAGGCCGTCGAAGCGGCCGGTTACGGGGCGACTGAAATGACCGACGAGGAGCCGGCCGACTCGAAACTGATGCAGGAGGCCTCCTGCCATGAAGCCCAGACATCCAGCGACCCGTCGCCCGAGGCGAGCCAGGAGAGCGCAGTGCACCTGGCGGTAACCGGCGCCTCCTGTGGCGGCTGTGTCAGCAAGATCGAGAAGGCACTGCAGGGCGTGGACGGTGTCGAATCCGCCCGCTTCAACCTGGCCGAGCGCGAAGCCGTAGTGAACGGCGAGGTCGATGCGGGTGCGCTGATCCAGGCGGTCGAGGCCGCGGGGTATGGCGCCTCTGAAATGACCGACGAGGAGCCGTCCGGCTCGAGCATGACGCAGGAGGCTCCCTGCCATGAGGCCAAGGCCTCCAGCGACCCGTCGCTGAAGGCGAGCCAGGAGAGCCAGGAGAGCCAAGAGAGCCAGGAGAGCCAGGAGAGCCAGGAGAGCCAGGAGAGCCAGGAGAGCGCAGTGCACCTGGCCGTGACCGGCGCCTCCTGCGCCAGTTGCGTCAGCAAGATCGAGAAGGCTTTGAAGGGCGTGAACGGCGTAGATTCCGCGCGCTTCAATCTGGCCGACCGGGAAGCCGTGGTGCAGGGCAAGGTCGATGCCGGTGCGCTGATCCAGGCGGTTGAAGCCGCGGGGTACGGCGCCTCTGAAATCACCGACGAGGAGCAGGCATCGGAGGATAGGGAGAAGGCCGACGAGGCCTACTACCGCAAGCTGCTGCGGGAGATGACTGTCGCGCTGGCATTGGGCGTGCCGCTGATGGCCTACGGTGTGCTCGGCGGCGAGATGAACGTCGTGACCACCGGCGAGCGGCTGGTCTGGCTGGTGGTCGGTCTGTTGACGCTGGCGGTGATGATGTTCGCTGGCCGCCATTTCTATGTCGGTGCCTGGAAGTCCTGCAAGGCACACAGCGCCAACATGGACACCTTGATCGCGCTGGGAACAGGGACTGCCTGGGTTTACTCGATGGTGGTCGTGGTGGCGCCCGGTATCGTGCCTGAGCTGGCACGCCATGTCTATTTCGAGGCCACCGCGATGATCATCGGCCTGATTGATCTCGGTCTTGCGCTGGAGGTCAGGGCGCGGGGGCGCACCTCCCAGGCGATCAAGCGATTGCTGGGCTTGCGGGCCAAGACGGCACGCGTTATTCGGGACGGCAAGGAGCAGGATATACCGATCGGTGCGGTGCAGGTCGACGATATTGTCCGTGTCCGTCCCGGTGAAAAAATTGCAGTCGATGGTGTCGTTACCGAGGGCCATACCAGCATCGACGAGTCAATGCTGACCGGTGAGCCCATGCCGGTCGAGAAAGACGCCGACGACGAGGTGGTCGGCGGCACCCTCAACAAATCCGGCTCGATCCTCTACCGGGCGACCCGGGTCGGCAAGGAGACGGCGCTGGCGCAGATCATCGCGATGGTGAAGCAGGCACAGAACTCCCGCCCGCCGATCGGGCGCCTGGCGGATACGATCGCATCCGTATTCGTACCGGTGGTGATGATCATTTCAGTGCTGGCGGCCCTCGGCTGGTACAACTTCGGGCCGGTGCCCCAGGTGGCCTATATGCTGGTTACCGCGACCACGGTGCTGATCATTGCTTGTCCCTGTGCGCTGGGGCTGGCGACACCGATGTCGGTGATGGTTGGTGTCGGCAAGGCCGCCGAAGCCGGCGTGCTGATTCGAAACGGCCAGGCACTGCAGCAGGCCAGCAAGCTGAACACCATGGTGCTCGACAAGACCGGCACCATCACCGCCGGTCATCCAGAAGTAACGGAGGTGATTACCCGCAATGGTTTCGATGAAAGCGAACTGCTGCAGCTTGCGGCCAGCCTTGAGGCAGGTTCCGAACATCCGCTGGCCCAGGCCATTGTCGAATCCGCGCAGGAACGTGACCTGACCCTGGATTCGCTTGAGGGCTTCAATGCCATCGCCGGCCATGGTGTTGAAGGCTCGGTGAAGGGCCGAGCGTTGCTGTTCGGCAATTACAAGCTGATGCAGGATCACAATATCGATCTTGGCGACCTGCAGGCGAAGGCGCAGGAGCTGGCGGCCCAGGCCCGTACGCCGATGTATCTGGCGGTGGATGGTCAGGCAGGGGGGATTATCGCGGTGGCGGACCCGATCAAGGAGGATTCCGTCGCAGCCATCAAGCGGTTGCAGAGGCTGGGCCTTGATGTGGTGATGATCACCGGTGACAATGAGGCCACGGCGAAGGCCGTGGCGGACAAGGTCGGTATCAAGCACTACTTTGCTGAAGTCCTGCCCGATGACAAGCAGAAAAAGGTGGCGCAGTTGCAGGACGAGGGCAAACTGGTCGGCATGACCGGTGATGGCATCAACGACGCGCCGGCCCTGGCACAGGCTGATGTTGGTTTCGCCATCGGCACCGGTACCGACGTGGCGATCGAGAGTGCCGACGTCACGCTGATGCGCGGATCCCTGCACGGCATTGCCGATGCGATCGCGATCTCCAAAGCGACGCTGCGCAATATCAAGCAGAACCTGTTCGGTGCCTTCATCTACAACATACTGGGCATACCCTTCGCCGCCGGTGTGCTTTATCCCTTCGCCGGCATTTTGCTCAACCCCGTGATCGCCGGTGCGGCAATGGCGTTTTCGTCCGTGACCGTCGTGACCAATGCGAATCGTCTGCGCCTGTTCAAACCCCGGGAGGAATCCAAATGAGTATTCTCGTCAATCTGGTCGGGCTGGCACTGATCGCGTTGATCGTCTGGTGGTTCTGGCTGTACCGCCCGCAGGCGGCAGAAGCGGCGCTGGGGGCAGTGGCCATCACCGTCGATGATGGCGTCTACAGTCCCAGCCGGGTTCGCGTCAAACTCAACGAGCCGGTGACACTGCGGTTCCTGCGCAAGGACCCAAGTCCTTGTGCCGCCATGGTGATCTTCGACGATCTTGATATCAGCGAGGAACTGCCGGTCGACAGACCCAAGGAGATCAGCCTGAAGGTGGATAAGCCGGGTACTTATGCCTTTACCTGCCAAATGAAAATGTACCGCGGCGAACTGGTCGTCGAGTCTTAGGGAGGCGAATCATGCCCGATGAAAGACCCCCTTCATTCTGGATGAGCAGCCGTGGGCTTGTAGCCCTCGGCGCCATTGCCATCCTCGGTTACCTGCTGGTGATGGAGCATCGCCAGCATCTGGTGGAGTGGCTGCCGTACCTGATACTGCTGGCGTGTCCGCTGATGCATCTTTTCATGCATCACGGTCACGGCCACGGCCACAGGCCCCGTCGTCACGACGATGAGGGCCGTTAGGGCTCCAGACTGAAGGGGCCTGAGCTGAATTTGGGGAGCGCAGCGATGACGGAACACGATGCCTATGGATTATGGATGCTGGTGGTCCTTAACTCGGCCATCTTTATCTTTTTCGCGTTCAGTTTCACCAAACCGCGTACGCGGCTCGACTGGCGCAGCCTCGGCGCCTTTTCGGCTTTCGTCGTGGCGCTCTTTAGCGAGATGTACGGTTTTCCGCTGACCATTTACCTGCTGTCCGGCTGGCTGCAGAGCCTGTATCCGGAGCTAGACCTTTTCTCCCATGAGAGCGGTCACCTCTGGCATACGCTGCTGGGGATGGAGGGCGATCCGCACTTCGATGTTTTACATTTAGCCAGTAACCTGATGATTCTCGGTGGCTTTTTCATGCTGGCGTCGGCCTGGCATGTGCTGCACCGGGCGCAGCAGCAACACCGTCTCGCCACGACCGGCCTGTATGCCCGGATGCGTCATCCCCAGTATGCGGCCTTCATGCTGGTGATGTTCGGATTTTTGCTGCAATGGCCGACACTCCTGACCTTGATCATGTTTCCGGTTCTGGTGGTGGTCTACACTCGACTGGCCAAACGTGAAGAGGCGCAGGTGATACAGGAGTTCGGCGATGAATACCGGCGCTATCGGGCCAAAACGCCGGCCTTTGTCCCGCGGCTGCGGAATCAGGGCGGCGTAGCTTCGGGGCGAGGTTAGCCAGTCATACGTATTGGAGGGCGAGTATGTCCGAAATCATTCACAAGCCCGGTATTCACGAAGCCTTCCGGGTGAAGCGCCACCTGAAACTTCAATATCGGAATGATGACCGGGTTCACGTAATCATCGAGCAGATCCGCCAGCTTGATGGCGTCGATACGGTGGAACTTGATGGCGAAGCGCGGTGGCTAAACGTCGCCTACGACGCATCGAAGCTGCAGTTCGGGCAGCTCACGGACATGCTGCGCGAGCATGGCATCGAACCGGATCAGGGCTGGTGGGCGCGGCTCAGGGCGAGCTGGTACCGCTTTACGGATCAGAACATTCGGGATAATGCCCGACACGAGCCCCATTGCTGCAACAAGGCACCGTCGGGGAAGTAAAACGGTGCCTGATGCGGTGTTCTTTGCGACCCGGGACGTCGTTCCTGCTCGGTATCGCAAACGGGTTGGCAAACTATGATATTCACTTGGAGCATAAAGAAATGAAAGCACCTTCACTTTTTCTTACGCTGGCCCTGTCACTGGCCGCACCGCCGGCGCTGGCAGAGCAGGATCAAGACCACCAGGCCCACCATCCAGATGCCGCGGCGACGGATGAGGCGACAGCGATGCCGTCGCCCATGCAGCAGCGGCTTGATCATATGCAGGCGATCGTCGACCGGCTGGCGGAAACCGACGACCCGGCCAAACGCCGCGAACTGATGCAGGAATATCGCCAGACGATGCATGACACCCGGTCCATGATGGGCGCGATGTCAGGCGGTATGGGTATGCAGGGCAGTATGCCAGCTGGTAAGGGCGGTATGGGCATGATGGGTGGTGGTATGGGCATGATGGGGAGCGGCATGGGCATGATGGGCGGCCAGTCCGGCATGATGCCGATGATGCAGCGTATGGAACAGATGCAGGCAGGGATGGACGAGATAATGAAAACGGAAGATCCCGCCAAGCGACTCGAACTGATGAAGGAGACCCGCCAGCAGATGCACGATGCGATGGACATGATGCGTGACAAGCAACAGGGCAGCGGCATGGGAATGATGGCGGGTGGTATGGGCATGATGGACCATAAGGCACTGGTTCATGAAGGCATGATGGAGGCGTATCGACAGATGGACAGGCGGCTGGACCTGATGCAGCTAATGCTCGAACAGTTGATGGAACAACATCATTGAGCCATACATGACCGGAAAATCCTAAGTGCCGGGCAAGGCCGCTTTTCAAGCGAGCCCGGTGAGACCAAAAGAAACGTAACGGTCCTGCCATGCCTGTATAAGGCATACCCGTTGTATGCGATATATCCTGCGTTTCGGGACGCCCAAGAATAATAAGGAGACGTGAGGTGGCAAGAGAACTGGAGGGCAAGGTTGCTGCCGTTACGGGGTCTGCATCCGGTATTGGCCTGGCGAGCGCCGAAGCAATGTTGGCAGCCGGTGCACGTGTGGTGTTTGTCGATCGCGACGAAGCCGCGCTAAAGACCGTCTGCGCGAAGCATGGCGATGCGGCGATCCCGCTGGTTATTGATCTGCTCGACTTGACGAGCTGCGCCAGCATGATGTCACGAATATTGGAGAAGGCGGGCAAGCTCGATATATTCCATGCCAATGCCGGTCTCTATATTGGTGGAGACCTGGTCGATGCAGAAACCGATGCGATCGACCGCATGCTTAACCTCAATATCAATGTTGTGATGAAAAACGTCCATGATGTCCTGCCGCACATGATCGAGCGTGGTTGCGGCGACATTCTTGTCACCAGTTCACTGGCAGGGCACTACCCCACACCGTGGGAGCCGGTTTATGCATCATCGAAGTGGGCGATTCACTGCTTTGTCCAGACGGTCCGCCGCCAGGTTAACAAACATGGAATTCGCATCGGGTCGGTTTCGCCCGGACCTGTCATCGGCGCGCTGCTGGCTGACTGGCCCGAGGATAAACTGCAGGACGCGAAGGCGTCGGGCAGTCTGATCGAGGCCACTGAGGTCGCCGATACATTGATGTTCATGCTGACACGACCGCGCAACGTGACCATTCGGGATGTGGTGATCATGCCCTCCGGGTTTGACCTTTGAGGTTGATGTAACTGCTTTTGTCCGCCGCCACAGGCGGAGATGCAAAGCAAACAAGAAAGACGCCAGCAAGATAACCAGAAAATGGGTCGCCGCTTACACCGGTGCTCGCGTGCCCTTGGCGGGAGAAGGTGTACGGGTAAGTGCGGTGGCACCAGCCTGCGTCGATTCTCGATAACGGCGTCGTATCGCTCTCCATCATGAATAACTGTCTAGTCGCGATGCTGTCAGCGTCATCGATCTGCACGATGGTGGCAATTTCTTCATTGGTTAGGCTCTTTATGCAGTCGAGCAGGGCCTTGAGAAGCGGGTCGTTGACCCAGGTTATCGATACTTTGGTTCACCTTTGAGTGTTAACTGTTCTTGTTGTTGGTCGGCTGGTCACGGAGTAGCCAGAAAGCTGCCTTTTTTCCCTTTTTTGGCTATATTTTTAATAGGGATGTTGACTCTCCAGTGGGGGGATGTAGAATGTGCACCTCGCTTAGGGAGAGCGGCTTTAACGGCCCTCAAGCAGAGCGAGCAAGTCGGAAGTAAGTGGTTGATTTTCTTGCAAAGTTAACCGGCGTTATCGGCTTGTGAGTCACCCTGTTTTCCACGCGGCTTCGGCCACGAAAGTTGAAAAAAAGGGTTGACTTAAAACACTGAGTCGCTAGAATGTGCGCCTCACTTGAGACACGGGATCAGCGGTAACGGTCCTTGAGTCCAAACGCTCTTTAACAAATTGATCAGGTAATTCGTGTGGGCGCTTGTCAGGATAAGGCATAAAAGCTTTATCAAGGTAAGCAACCTTCATGTGAATTCATTTAAGTTGTTTTAGCTTGAGCAGATTTATCGATACTTCGGTATCTTGATTTTAAACTGAAGAGTTTGATCATGGCTCAGATTGAACGCTGGCGGCAGGCCTAACACATGCAAG
>NZ_KB899107.1 GCF_000378045.1 Marinobacterium rhizophilum DSM 18822 | reverse complement strand
TTGGAGCAATCGAGCAGCATTCGTTTGTGCTCGTCCATTTCGTCGGCTTGTAGGTCGAGGATCCGGGCCAGGCTCAGGTCGAAGGGACGTAGGCGCAGCGCCCAGGTGCGAAACTGGCCGATATGGTCGACTTCGAGGTCAATGGCTCGCAACAGCGACTGCTCAAAGGGCCGGGAGCTGGAGTGTGGCATGGGGCGAAGCCTCCTTTTCAACTGACGTCTTGACCCGAGCGGGCTTGTTATTGGTATCCGTCCTGCGGGAAGGGGCGTTCGCGTGGCGATCTGATCGCACACGTGTTCCTTCCGTTGCAGTAGGAAAATAGTTATAGGAGACATATCATCCGATCGCCACATTGCGGTGCAGCAAGAATGAAGGGTCGCTGAATCGGCAAAATTGGAAGAAGTTGGTGCAAGATGTTGAATATTTGGAGACTTTGGCCACCTGAGAGTAATCGCCACAAGGAGTGGAAATTTCCACGCTGGTCCATGCATCTCAAAGACCCGCGTCAATCCGCCAAGTGCCCCCACGCCTTGGGCGAAGTCGTTTTCATGACCACCTGCGCCCTGTTGTGCGGTGCCGATGATTGGAACGCCATCGAGTTTTTCGCGCACGAACGTGAGAACTGGTTTCGCCAGTATTTGCAGCTAGCCGGTGGCATTCCATTACACGACACTTATAACCGGGTGTTCTCCCTGCTCGGCCCTGTGCAATTTCGGGAGCTTTTCAACACTTGGGTCCAATATGTCCTGATCGATACACCGCTGTAAGGCGTCGTGGCGATTGATGGCATAACCGTACGCGGCTCCCGAGCCCGGCAGGGCTATGCAGCCGAGAATTTGGCGACTGCCCGTCAGATTGCGCTGAACCTGCTCAAGCAAGACACCACTGAAAAGCTGGGGGTTAAAAGCAAGCGCAAGGACTGCGGCTGGAGTGACCGTGACCTGTTCCACCTTCTCGGGTTGATCAAATAGTGTTCGTACGTTTGCCCTGTTGATGGTACCGACTTCAATCTGAGGTTCGACTTATTTATTTAACATGCTCCATACATTAAATACTATTCCTGCAATTTCGTTTGCGAGCCTTGGAGGAACGGCATTCCCAACCTGTACGTATTGCTGCATCCGGCTACCTTCAAAAAAATAGTCGTCTGGGAATGTCTGAATGCGAGCTGCTTCTCGTACAGTCAAACTTCGGCATTGACCTGGGTCGGGATGAATATAGTAGTGGCCATCCTTCGCAATATGACTGGTTATTGTACTGGCCGGATGCTCGGAGCGCTGTACTTTGAAACGATCAATGAATGATTTTCTATTTTTGTGTGCAGGTAGGAGTCCGACTTTTTCAAGTTCGTCCAAATTTATCTGATCTCGTGCAGAATCGTCGTAATTTACCTTAGTCAATCGACTAGCGATAGCATAGCTGGTTGCAAATAAGTACCGACCAAGGTCGGTATCCATATGTCCTCTAGGCTCATGGTTTAACGTCTTGTTAAACTTCCAAGTTTTTTTGTACCAATCAGCAAGGTTACAATCACTTTTTAATTTTTCTGGAGCGTATATCCAGTTGTATTTTCTGGATGTGTTTGATACTTCATTGTTGGCAATTGAGTGTTGTGCTTGCTCTAGTGTTTCATGAACCCACCCATACAAACCTTTTTTATCTGCAAAAAGATCTGAATGTGGTCTCCCTTTTATTTCCGATACGCGATCTATCAGGTTTTTTATCTGATTCTGTGTCGCATTCAGCCATTTATTATAATTTTCAGGGTCTTTTTTGACTGATATTGGGCGAGACCTTTCGATAGTGAAATACCCAGTCAAGTGGCTATACTTTGGTGGGAGGTCTCCAATTGCATTGAATACACATGGACTGGTTTTTTGGGGCTCCAGTTTTATTGAAGAAAGCAAATAATCCAGATTTTCCTCATTCACAAGGTCTTTGCGGATACCAAGAATAATAACGCGTTCCCGGTGTTGAGGAACCCCATAGTTAGAAGCCTTAAGAATAAAACTTGCAGGGTTAATGCCATCGAGCTCATCTTCTTTTCCCGTGTAATGACAGTTTTTTGCGTTAACAAGGGAGCAGACGATGTACTTTTTGTCGGATGTCGGAATATACCCAGTTCTAGAGTGGTTGGATATGGCTTCTTGTGGAGAATGCAAATCTTTTACAAGGCGTCGCCATACCATTTCTGATTGGCCGCTTTCGTCTTCTATCTTTGCTGACAAAATTCCACGTACATTCTCCATGACAAAAATTGCAGGTGAAATATGGTCTAGCATTTTCAAATATTCAATATACAACCAGCTCCTTGGGTCATCTTTCAGAGTCCACTTGCTACCAATTTCCTTGATGTTGTTTACTACGTTTCCCTTGGAACGTCTGACTCGGCCTACATTTGAATAGGCTTGGCAAGGTGGGCCGCCGATAAGTACAGTATGTCTAGATTCAGGGTGCTCTGACTTATGCATTTTAAGAAGATCACGCAGAGGCTTGAAAAGGACTGCTTCTTCATCTGACTGGGCACCAAGCTCTATTTTTCGAGCCTCCTGGATTGAGTACAAGAGTGCTCTGGCAATGGACCTGCGATCTTTTCTGTAACTCGGCAGAGAAGCGAATAAGTACCAAGACTGGCCGTAGAGGACGGAGAGGTTTCTCTCCATTTCAGTTATCAATTCATCAATGTTTTGATCAAGCAGGATGCTCATGAAACGCTCATCATCCGGGTCGAGGCTCAGTATTCTGCCGAGCAGAAGTGCAGGATGGGTTTTGTTCCCTTCGTCCTTGGCCTGAACATACTCGATGTAGAGCTCTGGAGGGACTGAGCGCTTCTCCTGATGAATAAACCAACGCAGGAATGCTCGCAACCTGAGTGTCGCGTGCGCAGAGTCTTCCTTTTCCGCAGACATGACTACCTTGAAAGGGTATTCGTCAGTGTCCTGAGTCGTGTAACAGGAGAAGCCTTCTGCGAGACCCCCGGGGCCTGCGAAGATATCGATAGTTGGAATGACCTGATGCAATCTAGTACCTGAATGATAAAAATGACCGGAACATGAGCCTGCTTGGTGCTCAGGATACCAGGATACCCAGTTGCAGGAAATGAGAAATGACAGACCTGATGTCCCGCGAAGCCCGGTCCCGGCTTATGTCAAAGATCGGCTCCAAGAATACCAAGCCTGAGATGACAGTCAGGCGGGCGCTGCATGCAAGAGGTTTCCGTTTTCGACTGCACGTCAAAAGACTCACTGGCAGTCCAGATCTGATGCTGCCCAAGTATAGAGCCGTGATCCTTGTGCATGGCTGCTTCTGGCACCGGCACAAAGGCTGCTCGATGTCATATACACCTAAAACCAGGCAGAGTGTATGGATGCAAAAGTTCGCCGCGAACGAGGAACGAGACCGCTTTGTCCGGAATGCCCTTCTGGCTGAAGGCTGGCGAGTCCTAACTGTATGGGAATGTGCTGTTCGTGCTCCTGAGAAGGATATTCAGGCCAATATCGAGAGAATTGCTGATTGGCTCACTTCTGGCAATAGCTGTGCCGAAGTGTCGAGGAATGGACTGAGTCAGGAGCCGGCGGAAGACTGACTCGATACACCGGTTGAATTTGCAAGACTGAGTTCTACGCCGACAGCCCACCAGAAAACACACCGGCTGTAACTCACGTCACTTTGGCACCAGTCCTAGTGCATATCGACCCGGTGCTGCTTCAATCAACTTCGTGTTGGCCGGCAAGCCAGTTGGACTGGTCACCGAACCATGCTGACAGCGCGTCCTAGTAGTCGCCGCTAGACACGCCGTTCGGTTACAGCCACGGCAGGAGTTCTTAGTCACTCCGAGCCTGCTTTAGGCAAGGCAACAAGGCGCTGGTGAGGCATACCCCAGAGCCGCTGCGATCCCGCACCTTCGGTACTTTGATCTCGACATTGTCGATGCAGGTCTGGACGTTACCCTCAAGCAAATAGCCATTGCGCACTACCGCCTGACGGCTATCCGGGAGTCGGTGCTGAGCGTGCTGATCCAAGAGCACCTGAAGCTTAGCCTCGACGGCTCGTGCGATCAGTTCAAGTGCCCAGATACAAAACATCTCGGTCAACGGATCGGCAGCCTGATCCTCTGGTTGTTAAAGAGCCCTCAAAGCATTGGAGCATGGATACCCCCATGTAGAGGGACTTGTTCGTATGTTCTCGCGCTGTACTCCTGAACTTTCTCGCTTAAGTTTCTTTCTGAGGCCAAGCTTTCTGAACTTAGAAATAACATTTCTGCTAACTTGGAACGTTATGCAAATGGAGACTTTCTTGATCTTGAGCATGACAATGGATGGTCAATTGAGACGGCAACTGTCTCTATTGACTATGATCTGCTTGCACAGCTTGACGGTACAAAACGTAGCGCTGGTGCTGATATCGAAAACTCTCTTTGCCTGTACAAAGCTCTGAGGGGAATGACCCCTGCCATGGCGCTGGAAGAACGCATATGGGTGCGCCTTACCCACATAGAGTGCCTTCGCTATGCTCGCGATAGGTGGCTGGCTGGAAGCTTGGAAGAACTAGATAAGCAAGTCCGCTTGCACATGTTTGCACCAGGCCTAACCTCTATCCGGGACGACAATGCCCTTTCCCGCCTTTGGTGGAATATGCATATTGCCAGCATAGCGGATCCCGCTGATCCGGAAGGTGCGTTGCGACTGATACTAAAGAGCGCTGATATTCGAAGTAACTTCGTCGAACGAACTGGGACTGCAACACGGAGGCCGCTTGCAAGGGCCTTAATCCGAGCTATGCGCGACGACCCTTGGATAACTTCGAGCGAGCGGGCATTTCGGGAATTCATGAAGGCTCTGAATAGAAATGGTGGCGGAGTTCTTAGTGAGGCCATTGACGATGCTAGAACCGACGAATTGATGAAAGAATGTTCTTCCCGCGCCCAAGCACATATGGAAGCAGTGCTGCCCAAGTGATTGGATGGATTTCAGCTTATAAGCGCCTCTCATTGGGGACTTTGGGGGGCGGCGCCGGTGCCGAAAACACGAAACAGCATTTGTTCCGCTGATGTAGATAGTCTGTGGTAAGCGCCAAGAGGTCACGTCTTGTCGTCGGCTGCCAGTTGTGCGGCAGCAACATCGTCAATGTCGCTTGCTTTTTGGATCGGCAGCCGGGTAAGCACTTCTTTCAATTATGCATAGGGTTCACATCCCTTTAGCTTGACGTTTGGCTTTTTGCAAAGAATTCGGTAATTCAACTTCCAGTAGTAGAATAGTCATGGGTCTATTATTAATATAATGAAAATCAATAAGTAGCGCGAACGCTATTTTTATGTCCAAATTTTTGATTAGAACATAGCCTGTGGTAAGGATGTGTTGTCGAAGTAGATGCTTCACATGACTCCGAATATTCCGAATATTCCGAATATTCCGAATATTCCGAATATTCCGAATATTCCGTTTTGTAATTCGGCAAATCCAACCACATTTACAAAACTATACAAAGTGTTAAACTGATACGTTAATGCTACCTTTATTATATTAGAGTTTTGGTGGCTGTAAATATGCAGATTTAGCATTGGCTTTGTTGGGTGTAACTAGGAAGATCAATATGGACGATAATAGGGAAAAGATCGTTGAATATTTAAACAAAGAGCTCGTCGGTCCTGCTGAAGGAGAACGAGAGGAAATACTCGACAAACCGCATAAACGATATTTGATGGGGGTTTTGTTCCCGAAAGCAGCAATCGAGGATGAGCATGACTCAAACACTCCAGAGGAAATAGATAACTCAGTTTCTCTTGCTTCTGAATTTAAACCTTCATCTATGGCATTATCATTTGCAGTCACAGCTGCATCAGTAGTGAAGATTAGTATTCGGTGCGGTATATACGAAGGCAAGTCTGGAAAACCTGAGGATGATTCGTCGAAAACTCATTGGAGAAGAACTCCTCTTGAAAAAATATTAACTTTTAACTGTAGTTTACAAGATGACTTCTCTGAGAGAATCTTCGAGGGAAGAGGTAAGTTTACTGTCATAAAACGTAACTGGAAGGATGGTTTTATTCTGACCGTTTCGTTTTCCAATGAGGCTTCGAGTGCCCAAGTTCTGAAAACAGAACAATGTTTGTATCAATCTTCTATATATTGTGAGACTGAATCAGGAAGGTTTGCAGAGTATCCGTCTACAGATCGTTTTCGATTCGATCAGGAGCAGCAAGAACTAGATCTGTTGTATCGTAAACGCATAAATTGGTCGGTTGGACATGGATGTTCCAGCGTTTGGGATCGAGATGGTGACGTGCCGGTATGGATTAAAAGTATCTCAATCCCAACGAGCGAAGTATATGGGTTTACCACAAATATTGATTTTGAAAAGTACCCAGAAGTTCCAAGCCACGTATTAAGCCTTCAGTGGCTGGCTAACGAGAATACAAAATTATATGATTTGACTTATGCTTTGAGAAAACTCTTGGGTGCATATAGTTCTTGGATTGAAAATATAGAAGGTGAAGGAGTATTGGACCGCCATCGAGACTCTAAAACTAGAGTGTTGAAACGACTGCACGAAACTGAGTCTAGAATACGTAGGGGTATTGATTCGCTTGAAAAGTATCCGAATGCGATGAACTCTTTTCGTTTGGCGAATCGTGTCATGTTGATGCAGATGGCTCACAGTGGAGAAGATTTTAGTGGATCGGTCCATGCGAGGAACACCCATACAATACATACCCCAGATTATTTTTCAGATAAATATGAAGAATATAGATGGCGACCTTTTCAGCTCGCTTTTATATTGCTAGTAATTGAGTCCTTAGTTTTCACGGACGCTGGTGATTATGTAGATAGTAGAGATATTGTTGATCTGCTTTGGTTTCCTACCGGCGGTGGAAAAACTGAAGCATATCTAGCCGTTGCTGCTTGGGAAATGATTTTCAGACGTCTAGAAGATGGTCCTAAAGGTGCGGGTACTGCGGTTATAAAACGCTATACATTACGACTTTTAACATCACAACAATTTCAGCGTGCCGGCACTATGATTTGTGCTCTAGAAATGGTGCGAAGAAATAACGAATCACTGCTTGGGAAAATACCTTATAGTCTAGGGCTTTGGGTGGGGCAAGATAGCGCTCCTAATAGGTTTACTTCTGGAAATACGGATAAGCCGGCAGCGCTGGAATTGTACAATTTTATGCGAGAGGAAGATAAACCTGAAAACCCCTTCCAGCTACAGCACTGTCCGTGGTGTGGTACAAAGTTGGTTCCTGATGAAAAAAGTTTGGATGATAGCGATTACGGAATCAGATGTTCCGAAGCGTCTTTTGAATTTTATTGTCCTACAGACTCTTGTTCCTATAATGAGCATCTGCCTATACAGGTAGTAGATGAGGCGTTATACAGAAATCCTCCGAGCATGTTAATAGGAACCGTTGATAAGTTTGCTCGTTTGGCTTGGATGTCAGAAACACGTGCATTTTTCGGTTTAGGTGTTCAGTACAATCCACCTAGCCTTATTATTCAAGATGAACTTCATTTGATATCAGGACCACTAGGCTCGATTGCCGGACTGTACGAAGCGGGAATAGATGCATTAATTAGGCAATTAGGTGGGCATGCAAAGGTAATCGCGGCTACTGCTACGATTCGGGCTGCGGACCAACAGAATCGCCGGTTGTTTGGACGAAAAGTTCAGATATTTCCTCCACCGGGTATAGATGAAAGCGACTCATTTTTCTCTTCGGAAGATAAGACGAAGCCTGGTAGGCTTTATCTGGGTGTCATGCCATCAGGGCACACTGGACAGACAGCTCTTGTTCAAACAGCGGCAGCAATGCTCCAGGCGCCAATTGAAAGCAGTATGTCTGGTAATGAACTAGATACTTGGTGGACATTACCGATATACCATAATAGTAGGCGCGAGCTTGGTAAAACAATGACGCTTGCGCGAGATGATATTCCTGCTCGAATAGAGGTGATTTCATCTAATAAAACGACTAAACGCGGATGTGAGGTAGTGGAGGAGCTATCCGCCAACGTAAGGGGGGCGAGAATACCAGAAGTGCTGGAAAAGCTGAAATTATCTGTTAAGGATAGAGGCGTTATTGATATTCTTCCATGTACAAACATGATATCTGTAGGTGTCGATATAAGCCGACTGGGTATAATGTTGATAAACGGCCAGCCAAAAACTACTGCTGAATACATTCAAGCTTCAAGTCGTGTCGGTCGTGATAAAAAACGGCCTCCAGCAATAATTGTAACCTTGTTCTCTCCTTCAAAGCCACGAGACAGATCACATTACGAGACTTTTTCGACATACCATCAAGCACTGTATAGACATGTCGAACCAACTAGCATAACACCTTGGGCAAAGCCTGCAAGGGAGCGTGCTTTACATGCTGCTCTTATTATTCTGGTAAGGCTTAGCGGATACCTTCTTGATAATGATATGGCCGGTCATTTTGATAAGAGTAATACTGACTTTCAATCTATTCTTGAAAATTTAAAAAGTCGTATTATGTCTGCATCAATTGACATGAGTCAACAAGAGCGAGATGACATAATAGAGCATATAGACGTTTTGGTAGATGATTGGCATTCCGCAGCTCTTGATGGATCTGTTAATCGTTTCGAAAGTGAAAAAAGTGGTCGGCAGTTTTATCCACTGATGAAGGTATTTGGTAAGGCCTCCAGCTCAGGTAAATGGGGTACTTTGAACTCTATGCGTAATGTTGATACAGAGACCGCACTTAAGGTAAAGGGAGAATAAATATGGCTGATCAAAGAAGTGTAAGAAGTTCGCAGCTTATATCGCCCTATGGTCCTGGTGCAATTGTTGATATTGGCGATGAATCCCTTCTGTTAACAGACTTAAAAGGGTGGCCTCGAAACCTTATAGATGTAAAACTTCCTCGATTGGCACGTGAGTTAGGAGTTACTTCATTAAAGTCACCTCCTGAAAAGCCTGAGTTTGGTCAAGATGTAGATTACAAGAGTGTAACGGCAATTCGTTTTCCTCGATGGATGTTTTGTCCAAGTTGTCGAAAAATGGAATACTGGAAAACTGAATCTGGACATATGGATGAGGGTCAGCCAGTTTGTTCTATTCTAAAATGCAGAAAAAGAGCTCTGGTACCAATGCGTTTCGTTATGGCTTGTCAGTCGGGCCACATGGGTGACGTTCCTTGGGATTATTGGGCACACTCAGGTAGTAACGGTAATAGAAAATGCCCGTCCAAAAAAAGTAATCTCTACTTCACGTCTAAGCCCGAGTTAGGAAGCGGCTTAGAGGCTCTTTTAGTTGAGTGTCGATATTGTAAGAGTTACCGAGACTTGGGCAACATTACCTCCCCAGATGCTATTCAGTCCATAGGCCTAAGGTGTACCGGTTCGCAACCGTGGGAAACTTGGGAGGAAGGCTGTCAAGAGTCGCCAGTAGTTTTGCAGCGCGGAGCAAGTAATTTATATTTCCCTGTTGTACGATCTGCATTGGATATTCCGGTGGTTGAAGCAAAACAGGAACATGGCGAGAAAAGCGCGGCGATTAGGTCCCATAATTTTTTTTCAGCATGCCAGAACTTATATGAGTCAAAGTCGGAGGATGCTGCCCGTTCGTTAGCCATAATAATAGCTGGAGATAACAATTGCACTGTCGATGACGTGTTCGAGGTACTAAAGCCTTTAGAGGAGCATAAAGGAAAGATTGGTGCACCACCTAGTGCAGAAGAGCTTCAGGAGGCTGAATGGAAAGTATTGGTATCCCCGGATGTTGAAACTTCCAGTAACCCTCAATTTTCTGCGCGAGTGGAAAGCAGTTTATCCGCGAATGACTATTGGAAGATCGCTGAAAAAATTGAGCGAGTAGTGCTTTTAGATAAATTGCGTGAGGTAAGGGCTTTCTGTGGTTATGAGCGAGTTAAGCCTACTAATGAATTGATTCCTCCAGCAGGCCAAAATGAAGATATTAAATGGTTGCCCGCAATAGAGGTCTTTGGAGAAGGTATATTTATCGAATTCTCCGATAGAGCACTAACAGCTTGGGAAAATAAGTCATCTCATTTTATTCAGTCTAGAATAGGTCTCTTGATCAAAAGGTATGGTGAAAATGATTTATCCTACCTTCCAGAGCCTAGTGCTAGGCTTGTTGTTTTACATACAATGGCACACTTACTAATTAGACAGCTAAGTTTTGAGTGTGGTTACTCTAGTGGCTCGATCCGTGAGCGAATATATGCTGCTGAAGGACAAGTCGGTATTTTAATTTATACAGCCGATTCCGATTCTGAAGGAAGTTTGGGAGGACTTGTTCAACAAGGAGAAGCGGCAAGATTGATGGCAACTTTCGCAGCTGCATTGGATCAAGCAAGTTGGTGCTCAAATGATCCTGTTTGTAGCGAAATGGAAACTCAGGGGGTTATGGGTCTAAACAAGGCCGCGTGTCATTCTTGCACTCTTGTATCAGAAACTAGCTGTGGGATGAATAACTTGCTTTTGGACCGAAAGTTACTTCTTGGCGATAGCAGTGGTAACGGCCTATTCTCTGACAGTCTTGCGATTATTAAGTCGGGTGTGTAGGAAACGATTATGAGAATGCCAAATACTAGGCAGATAACTGACGAGCAAGAAGAAATTTATATGGATGCGCCTATGGATGGCGCTATTATTGTTACTGGGCCACCAGGAACAGGAAAAACTGTCATAGCATTTCTTAGAGCGCAGGTATTAAAAAGAAAGAATCTCTCCGTTCAAGTTTTGATGTATAACAGGGTGTTGCAAAAATATACGAGTAATGTTGTTGATGACCAATCTAATGAGCTAGCGTCAAGTACCTTGTTGCGATGGTTTAAAAGTTGGTGGGTTCGGCATAAAATAGAAACCCCTTTGGAAGTAGGGGATAAAATATACCTAGATTGTCCTTATGAGAATAAAGACGAAGTTAAAAATATTGGCGCTCGGTGGGATAAAAATCACTATAATCCGAAGCGTCGTCGAAGAGGGCAGTGGTATGCTCCAATTGAGGCATATAATCGAAACACTACGGGCTTTTTGCCATGGATAGCAAAGGATTATGATGCACCAAAGATTGCACAATATCAGTATGACTGGCAACAGATTCTATTGCTTTCAGCAGAGTATTTCGCTGCCGGAAAGGCTTTCAATGACTGGGGGCATATAATAATTGATGAAGCACAAGACTTTCCAACAAGGATGTATAACTTTATACGCTTCGCAGCGGGAAGTATGAAGAATGGTGCGATTACAATATTGGCCGATGAAAATCAGCGATTGAGCGAAGACGAAAACTCTACAATTGATGATATAATTAAGGCGCTTTCGATTTCTAGTGAGCGACAGTTTTCTTTAACTGAAAATCATCGAAACACAAGGCCAATTGCAGAGTTGGCTGCATACTTCTATGTAGGTCTCAAGACAGGAAAACCGAAATTGCCTCATAGAAAAGGCGATAAACCAGAACTTGTAGCCACAACTGGACTAGATCAACAGGTCGAATACATTGTAAAGGTTTTAAAGTCAAAATCTGTTGGAGAGGTTGGTGTTTTTACACAGAACGACAGTTTAAGACGCATGTTTTTAAATAGGTTAGAGAAAAAGCTATCCGGTTTTTATCAAGTTCAGACCTATTCATCGAAAGATTCTGAAAGTAATAATATTGATAGGCTAACCTTTGATAAGTCAGCTACAGTGTCGATTTTAAACCGACATAGCTGTAAAGGTCTTGAGTTTGATTTTGTTTTTATACCGGAGCTACAGTCGATACTTATAGATGGAAGTAACCTCGACGCGTTCAAGATGAATATGTATGTGATGTGTTCACGTGCTAGGGAGGGGCTATATCTCTTGTACTCATCAAAGACTAACTGCCTCCCTGCTGTTATAGGTTGTTTACCAAACGAGTCATCTGGCCTGCTGGAATATAAGAATGGTTGATCAGCTTAAAATTAATGTGAGTAATAACGATAGTTTAAATGAGTCGAATATGTCGCATTATATTCTAACAGGTAGTAGAAATCTGCTGAGAATTTTGGATGTTGGTCTCATTGTCCCGGAACTTGTAGCAACTACAATTGATGGAAATATTTTTAAAATTTCACCAAGCGAGCTATCTAGTATCAAAAATATTGATGGTTATCCGAAAGTGCCAGTTTTATTGGAGATAAATGGTAATACGTGTGAAGATAATTACCTGCCGGTATCTTCGATTAAGGCAGTTCATTTTAACAACTCTGAAGCTGTTCATGATTTTACATCGAGAGGGTTTGAAAATTTACCGTTAGGTTTATTTTCTATTCTTGCCTCTCCCGATCTATTCATTGATGGATATAGTCTATCGAAGCCTGTGAGGCTGAGCAAGATTGATAGAGAGGGGCTTAAAGAACGTTACCGCCATATAGATGTATATGCTGGAGGTGTTTTCTGGCTTATTTCCAATGTTTCGACAGTGGCAAAACTAAAGGATCTATTTGAAAGGTTATCTAAAATCGTTAAGCCAGATCAAATTTGTGAGTTGCTACTAGACGAGTCGATAGGCATGTCTGGAGGTTCTGAGTCAGATTATTCATATGCTGCTTACAATTCATACTTGAATTTATTAGGAGAACACGATTTAGACGAGGGGTGGGTGAGGTTAGACTTGATTACCGAGTTAGAGAGCAGGCTGACTGAAGATACTAAATCCAGTGAAGTGATACGAGGATGGTTTGATTATAGTAAGAAGGTTATTTCTCACGAGCGAGAGTTACAAAAGCTGACAGATGAAAATCAAATAATATTGCGAGCTATTCTTCTACACCTTCTAAATCCTGATTTGGTTTCATTAAATCGAGTAGTTGAAAGTCCTTTAAAACATGGTGCTTTGGTTGTGAAGCTAGCTAAACTGCTTGCAGCTACAAGAATCGGTTTCGCTCCACTAACTGCCAAGGATAAAGAGGAGGCACCAGGAAGCTACTTCCTTATTAGTGATCTAATGGCTGCGGTTTTGAATGAAGCTCGTTTAGACAGTAGTTGTCTAGAGCTGAATTATATTGACGATGTAGAAAAGCCGTTCTGCCAGGTTGGTTGGAGAGGTTTTTCAATTGCTAATATTGCTATTGATGAGTCGAAATTTAATGCAGAGGAAATAGAAGAAAGTGTTGACGAGTACAAGCCGGGCCGAGCATCAATAGAAGATTTTGTCTTGGCAGCAAAATCTTTAGAAAAATTCGAGGAACCAATTTATTCCCAAGAGGGAATAAATTTAGTGTTGAAGAAACAATTCGCACAAGGGTTGCCTCGAAAGTGTATTTTCGAGTTGAGGCAGGTAAATCATTCAGGTAATTGGATGTTTTCAACTAGGCTGCTGGATCTATCGCTAAAATCTCACACAGCAAAGTTAACGATGAAGCGGCTTCAAGCTGTGTTAATATATCAAACCTCGCAGTCAAGTAACTTTCGTTTTGAGCTTCATCACAAGGTTTCCTTTAATGCATGTGTGGAAGTTGGCTCTAAAGAGCAAGCAATTACTGCTCTAATCGACGATGCTATTTCAAAACTAGTAGCGTCTCATTTGTGGATGAAAAAAACACTGTAGTATTTGTGTCTTGTTTTTTTGGGTTTTATGTTGATGGATACTTTTAAATGTTTGAAGCTTATGTTTCTTATTATTTGATAAGTTATTTAAATAATAGGACTTGGCTCGGTAGATATGATTAAAATTGGGTAAGTGGTATGTCAAAATTGATGATAGGCAAACCAATGAGACTGGTCGGCTTTAGAAAACCTCCACTGCGCGCTCGAATGCTGACAGGATGCCAAAGGTTACGCCACGACTTTATTATAGTTCCGCCAAAACGGCATTCGGTAATTCGGGTTTTAAGCGATTATAATATGGGCTATCGCAGTGTCGACTTTGATATTACTCAAGCCCCCATAAAATCCGAACTTACTTCCCCTTAAGGTTCGGCATGCTATGCTCGATGCTTTCTGTAGCAGACATTTCGTGCGCGAAATGCACACTGTGCAAGCCGTTAGTCGCGTTCTACTATCCAAGATAGTCATCGCGAAGACTCTTTATCGAGCTTTTGTTATTCGATATTTACTTGAATCAATTATCGGGTACCCCGAGGCGGTTGGCTTGGCCGCTTTCCAACTGTACGGTATGGATTAGCTGATCGGTAAAAATGGGCCACGTCATCTGGGTTGTGGCCAGCGGAGAGCATGTTGTACGCGGCTACCGGAAAGCGATAGTGAAGGCCATTCCCTTTCAATCGGTACAAGCTGTTTACGGTGTGTACCAAGGTAGTTTTGCCTTTTACTTCGTCAACGATCTTTTTGACCGGTGATGTGAGCTTAAATCTATCGGGCCGGTCTTCCGGCTCGCCCCAGATAAGCAGCTCGAGTGTCTGGCCACATTCGTCTTGGAGCTCGATCAGAGCCCACGCCGTTAGGGTTTGCTTTATTTCAACGTTGCTCATCACTGCCTCCGGATGCAGTTACCTTCCCGTCAATTGAAGGGGAGGAAGATAGATTGGTGTTACACAGGCTCGTCGATAGTAACAGTGCTATGTTTACTTTAGTCGAATAAAGAAATTACACGATCTCTGAAACTTCCTAATAGCTGAATATCAAGCCCATTACTCCATCCTTCTGTAGATAATGACCGAGAACTAATGCTCAACTCCCAGTTGCCATGTAACTCAAACTTATTATTTTCTAGTTCGACAAAAGGTTTCGCAGTAAAATCATTATAAAATTGATCATTTGTTTCTCTACTTGAATGAGTTTTGTGAATTACGACGTCATAATCAGGAAGCTCTTCGTCGACACGTTCTGCATATTTAGTCAGGCTAGGCTCGGCAAATGTATAAAGCCATGCAGCTTGATTTGAATATTTGTTGATCCTCAGAATTCGTCCAAGAACTTGACGAAAGTATAGCTCTGTTTTAACACTACTGAGATGGCAGCAAACTTGAAGTCTTGGAATGTCGGTCCCTTCACTAATCATGCCCACACTAACGATCCACTCGACGTCATTGTCCCTAAAATCATTAATAGTACTGGCGGCATTGGCTGTTTTATAGGTGGCAACTACAACTGTCTTATGCATATTATAGCGAAGAATATCAGCTATTTTTTTAGCATGTGCTACTGAGGCTGCCACAACAAGTCCGCCTGCCTTTGGGTTGTCAAGTCTAATCTCGGACAGTTTGTAACAAGCTTGGCTTAGAATATGTTTTATCGCCTCTTCATTCGAAATTAGAGTTCGATATGGGATTGATGTATCACGAAAAAGCTCCGATAAGTCGTTAAATCTTCGTACATTGTTATGATCTTCAATTAACTCCACATGCTCATTGTCTACTAGTACTATTTTTGGCTTGCGACATACGCCGTCACGTACAGCCTCCTTGAGTCCATACGTATAGTTACATATAATTTTATTTTCCGAATTTGTATACCGAGCCATTGCAATTGGTAAGCGGTCTGATCTCCATGGAGTGCCTGTAAGAGATAAAGTATAGGCGGCTTTGTCTTGTATATTTAGAAGGATTTCTTCACCCCAAACATTTGCATTAGCCGATACTGTACCAGCACAGTGATGGATCTCGTCGAAAATTACTAATACACGGCTGTGGGCTAATATGTCCCAATAATCCGTGGGTAGGTGGTACATACTTTGATAAGTGTACGAGCAGCCAATAGCACCTATTAAACCGTCAAGTCTTCTCTGCAATCGGGTGGAGAAAACTAAACGTAACCCCTCGGCAACTGATATAGATGGTGAAAAGCACAAAACATAATCGATCAAATTTTTTTCTAATAGTCGCGCAGCTACTTCCGCCGCCATGCTGCTTTTACCGGCTCCAGGGGTAGCTAAGCATAAAAAATGGCTATGAGTCTTGTAATACTTAACGGCTGTATCAACACACTCAGCCTGCCATTGCCTAAGCTTCATAGCAGCTCCATTCGGTCAAGAGCACTTCTACAGCCTTTAGTTTACCCAGCAATTTTGTGCTGTTTACTCTAGAACGGTGATATTGCTCCTTCAGTCTCGGTGTCAAGTCTGGAAAGGTCTTAATAATACGCATATATTCTTCAGACTCCGCTAGACTTGTCATAAAGTCTACACGATACTGTTTGGCACAGTTCTTTAATTCATCGATAGCACTCTGTTTTGCTATCGTTTTATCTATTATCTTGACGGCTTTAATTGGGTTGATTATGTGTCCATCAATATTAAATGTTGTGTAATAAAATAGATCGGTCTTAACATAGATGGGACGTTCAATACTGTGCTCATTTAACTTCACAACGATTCTGTTCTTGATTAATCGATTTAATTGTCCATAAAGCCAATTCTTTAGCGATTCTCGGTCTGCTATTGTGTATATATCACTTTCTTGCATGTACGCATCACGTAACTCCGACATCGTAAAACAGTCAAAGTTCTTTTCGACAAGAACCTCGTAAAGGTACAGATCAATCTTTATGGCTCCTCTAGCCACGCTACCTCTCTTCTCTACTCAGCTGTTAAGCGATTTGTCACCGACGTAAATGATAATGATTGTCATTCTGTCGCTGGTTCTGATTTGGAACCATCGTAGCATGGCCCAATATTTGGGGCAATGATCAAACATGTGTACGATCCTAGATACAAAGCGTTAGTTGACTGGTTAAAAACTGTTCGAATTGAGCAGGAGTTGACTGTGCGCGCCCTAGAAGCCCTCTTAGATGAGCCTCATCCATTTGTTGTGAAGATTGAGTCACGGGAGAGGAAGCTCGGTGTCTTTGAGTACTGGCAGTACTGTAAGGTGTTGGGTTGTGATCCCGTCGAAGGCCTTAAGGTAATGGAAGAAGCCGCCAATACGCACACTCCAGAAGAATGATCAGATATTGGCTTTACGGTATGCACTATGCCTGAAGCCGCGCAGTGGCTGTTAGCGGCCAAAACGATACGTTGCCTCACCGAAGGGATACGCACTCGGCCACCCGGTTACCAAGCATAGAAGTTTCTAGGTTTTGCTAAAATCTCTAGTTTCAAGTGCGACGACGGACTCTGTGATGGGCTTCATCATCAGATCTTTTAGCCCGTTAAAATGCTCTTTGAAGATTCTGAAGAATGAATTGGCTAATGTGCTGGTGGAGTAAAATATAAATAGTTCCTATTTTTATCTGGCGCCTGTGTATGATGTAATATTCCTATGAATAGATAGGAATATTTAGTTACACATATTCATGGTTGCAAGAAAGGTTCGAGTCCTGTCCAGACGTTTCACATAACCAATAATCAGATTTGAATACAGTGCATTGTATTGTATCGAGAAGCGTGCGTCGTCGATAAAAACCAGAGTCTTAGATTGAATCAATAATTTATAGTTTTGGGCTAGCAGGATCTGACAGGAGTTCGTTGTATGCGGTGAGCGGCAAGGTGAACTACCTTTACGATATATCCGCTTATTAACAGTTAGGATTATTGCTTCTGTTTTTCTATACTGAATCTCTTAGACAGAACTTATACCTATACATGGAAGAGTTGTTTCCAATACCATTATAAGTCATATAAGGCTACAGGCCACGTATTTCGTGGCCTGTAGTTATTTATTGTTATTCAATGGCTGGCGTAAATCCGGTGATGGATTTATATCCTGACTTCATCAACTCAACAACCGCCTCACGGTCACTGACCCGGCAGCGCAGGGAATCGTGAATTGGAACAACCGGTATTCCGGCTTTCACCAGTCGCCTTAGTACTTCTGACATAATACGGGAGTCGTGGTACTGGAGTCGCAGGCCGATATCCTTTGTGCCAAAGTATTTCTCGATTGCGGCGTGCCGCCGGGTAATGGATTCGTACAGTTCATCACCCTTGGTACCGTCGGGTATACCTGTAATATACCCCTTGGCAAAAATTGGCTTGCGGGGTTCGCGGGCCGGTAACCCTTCGCAACGTTGCCTCAGGAACGCCTCATAGTCGGCTCTGTACTGCGCCATGGCAGCCTTTACTACCGGATTCCCTGACCGGGTAATACAGGCTTTGAACGATTTTATGTCTTCGCTGTTCATTAAAACCAGCGAAGCCAGCTTGACAGTATCTCGGCTAAATCCGTTGATCCGATAGGGGTCGTCAAGCAATGGGTTGAGCTCAATACTCTCCCAGGCATAGAGCAAACAGTAATGTAGCGACTTGAAGTCCGGCTCGACCGTAGCCTCACCATCAATCAGAATTCTCTGGCGCTCAACCTTCGGCATGGTTTGAACGCTGCTACCATAAAACCTCCCGCCCAGCTTGAGTGAACGATTGAAAATACGGCGACAGAAGGGTACGAGTGGCTTGTCGAGATAAGTTATCGAGTGTCTCAGCCATAGGTCGTTATAGTTCTGCACACGTCGTCCGAGACGCCTCGCGGTCTGCGCAGCCGTATTATCGATCTGGTCAAAATTGGCATCTCTACCATCCTCGCATCGCATTATGATTAATGATGAGTTCTTGGACAGCTTCACGTAGGCCTTGGCTGCATCAAGCTGCACTGTCAGCGTATTCGTCGGGATTAGCCAAGAGCAATTGGCCTGGAACTCGTTGGCTTTTCCGATAACATTCACAACAAGTTGTTCTGTCTCGAGGTACGCAATCACACGCATCAGAATGTGGTGAGGATTGCCGGTATTGTTCCTACTGTAGAGTAGTTGGGTATTGGTACGGGCAGCACTCAACAGGTTAGCCAAAAGGTAATCGAGGCATTCCTCGTACTTTGTACTCCACCGCTTTAGGTCAAAGTGTCGGATCAGGTAGGCACGCAGCTTCATACGGTGGGATTCGACAAGCGCCTTTCCCCCTTGGCTGCTCAGTGACCATTGAACGTTAATGGTACAGGGCTCGGGCGCAAGAAACTGCCCACGGTAAATGTGAATCTGGTTTTGTTCCACATGCAGGGAACGCAGGTTGCTGGCTGCCTCGATAGCGGCTGAGTCCGACAGGCCCTTTAAAAGCCGGTATGCCGCCTGGTTTGATTGGTTTACGGACGGAAATGACTGCTGCATGGCATCCCTCCTGCGCGACGCAGGCCGAGATGGTTATGCAGAAGGCGAGTAAAAACTTCCCTTTTTCGCATGATAATCGTGCCTCGAACTCACCACTTCTCTGTCGGATCTTTGAGGATCAAGGCAAAGAAGCGTTTTCATGTATGCGGTCTATCCGTGACCGCGCCATTGCACTGTCCCTGTCAGCTCATCGGTGAGCCAAAGTTCAAGAGCAGTTGTGATGCCATTAAGTCCAGGAGGGATTCCCTCAACCCATTGGCATCGATACCGACCGGACGTCCAGCCTTGGCTGAACATCGTGGTCATGTTACTTCAGTGTTTTGCCGGTCAAGCCGCCGTGCCTAACCGTTGGTTCATCCTCGTACAGAAACGGGGGCAGGGCTACTGGCGCCCGGCGCTGCTTTTTATTGGCTTCCAGTACTGCCTGGGCAGCCTGGAGATCGGCCTCGTTTTTCTGCGCCGCGCGTTTGTGGATGGCGCCCAAGCGTTTGTCACGTGCATAGCCGGTTTCATGTTCGCTGACCTGCTGCGCACCGACCGTAAGCGGATCCGTTGTCGCCGCACCACTGGCGACAGTGCCGCCGCAGTCCATGCCCGGCAATGCTACCGGAGCAGATGCGAGGCCAGAACGGTCAGAGTCGACGCCATGAGTGCCGTGAGCAGGCAGGTCGTCACTGGCGGCCATCGCTGATTCTGTTGTGTATGCACCGCTGTCGGTGCTTTCGGGTCCGCTGGCGGCTTCGGGAGGTGCAGTTTGATACTCCGTGACAGCTGTGCGTCCAGCCGGTTCAGGCGAGACTCCACCGCGTCCAGCCGTCCCGATATCGCTGACAGAATCTGGGTATTGAGCCGGCTCGCATTCAGAATCTCGGCGTGCAGCGTGCCGGTCGACTTCAACAGGGGATTCATAATGTCCTGAACCGAGCTGGCCTGATGGATCTGGATCGCGTGGATTTCGTCGAGTGCCTGCTGCGCGTTCGATGCGGTCTTCCGCATCCGTGCCTGGATGTGTGATTCGGTCAGGGCCTGCGCCCGGCTTCGGGTGTCTGGCGTCCGTGCCATGATGTTGCTCCTGTATAAACTCGTCCTTCATCGTTTTCAGAATGCTGACATGCCCGGGATTGCCCGGGACATAGCCGATGGCCGCCATGATGCGACCGCCGGTAAAGGCCCGGCCGAGATCGCTGCCTTTCATCGCTTTTCCGTCGAGGGAAAAGACGACGGCGCGACATTGTCCGTCGGGCTGAAGAGTGGGGTTCATCTTGAGCCCCGACACGGACAGCCGCGCTGCGAAGGTCTGCGGGTCCGGGCAACCGGCCAGGGCATCCTTGAGAATGGCTTGCATCAGCATGCGGGTAGAGGGTTCGCCGGTACGCATCGCTTTTTGCCATTCACCCGCTGTCGGGGCCTTTGTCTGCGGCCGGCCCTGGGTGGCGATGCGCTGATCGGGTTTCACCAGCCCGTAGCGGTCCTCGATCCGGTCACAGGCGGCTTCCCACAGGCGGTAGTCCCGGTGAGGGTTCCAGATCCGGCCGGTCGCATCCACCGTGCACTTTATGATATGCACATGCAGACAGTTCGAGTCGGTATGTACCGCGTACAGCGTGGGCGCCTCGCCCGGCATGACGTCGGCCATCAGCTCCCGGGCCAGAAACAAGGCCTGCTCGGGCGTCAGCTCGTCCCGGTCGCTGAACGACAGCGCGAGGTCAACCGCCACTTCGGCCGGTGCCGGCCGGTCACCGCGCTTGTCGAGACACCAGCGTTCCAGCTCCCGGGCAAACAGCTCGGCGGCGCAGTCATGATGAACCCCGGTCTGCACCGGCATCACGTGTTCCGTGTCGACCAGACCGATCCGCTCACCGGGGCGGTAGGCTGGATCGTGCTTGTGGGCCTCAGGGTTGAGGATGTAGGCGGTCTTGCCCGCGACGTTCACTGCCGCCGGCAGGCGCTGGCAGTTCACGATCATGTCAGCACCCGCTGGTAGAGTCGCGTGAACGCCTGCTGAAGGTCCGCCAGGCTGGCGCGGACATCGGCGTCAGACCTGATGTTGAGTTGATGGGCAACCTGGTTGAGATTGGTGCCGATGCGCCGCAGCTCGCGCAGTCCCTCGTCATCCAGATGGGCACGCGGCTGGACCCGCTGAATGACCAGGCGATCCAGCATGCCGGAGACCAGTTCGGAGGGTGTCAGGTCGGCCTCAAGCGCCAGGCGTTTCAGGCGCTTCTTGTCACCCGGAGTGAGCGCCAGATTGATGCGTGCGGTCTTGCTGTTCGTACTGTCCATGTGTTCATCCGTGATACCTCGACAGTGTTGATGAAAGAGGGTGCAAACACAGTGCGCACCCGGCCGGTCTCCGCCCGGGATGCAAACGCAGGTGCGCATCCCGGATCGGCGGAGCCAGCGAAACAGGACGCCGGGCGGCCTGGTTGTTTCAGGCGCCACGGCGCCTGAAACCCTTGCTGGCTCGCCTTGGATTCAAGGCTTGCCGGGAGTATAGATACAAACTGCGCAGTTCTGGCGCAGCGCTCAATTCTGTGTCCCCGGGCCGCCTCGTAACAGCGACTGGGCTTCAGTGTCGCGGTGGCAACCTGGCGGTACCGACTCTCGCTGAGGGCGTTCCGGCTGGCCACTGACGTCTTGCCCGGGGCTCACAGAACATCGGCGCTCATGTCATCCATCGATGTACTGGCGTCACCAGTGGGGCAGGGGTGCGACTGGTTCCGGGCCTTCAGATATGTTTCGACCAGCTCGCGATAAAAACGGGACAGGTCGCGGTTAAGATCCGGCAGCTGCTCAAAAAACCGGATGTCACCTTCGGTCGCATTGAAATACCGGTCGACCGCATACAGGGGCGCGTTGCGTGCGACAAATTCAGGACTCAGGGCGGCCAGGCGAAGCATATCGTCCCGCTTCGTATGCAGGAAAATACCGTGATGCATGATCAGACCGGTGTTCTGTCTTTCAAGTGTCAGAGACAGGAGCAGGGCCAGGTCGTCATCGGAGATCAGCGCGAGATCGACGTCGCCGAGCATGTCATAGCGCAATGCGGCCCGGTGCTTGTCTTGCAGTCCGGCATTGCTGGCGACACGGCGCAACGCGGCTTCCGCTGGCGTGCCGCCGTTGACCAGCCGGATGAGAAACCGGGCAATGACCTCGAGATGGGGCACGCCGGCCTTGTGGCACCTGTGTGTGATGGTCTTTTTATGGTTCGGCAGGGCCCTGGTGGTCTTGCCGCCCGGTTTGAGGAATGCGGTGGTGCAGCAGGCGAATTCGTCCGTCGGAAACCGCCAGGTGAAGGGTTTCAGGTCACGATCATCGCCGGCTTTTAATGCCTCTACGATGCCTAACAGGGCCGCTTGCTGTCGATCGGAAAGAACCATCGATTGCGCCTCTGGTTTCCCTTGGGAGTGGTTGGCTCTGAACGGGTTCGGGCAGCGCGGAGAGCGTACTGAGACCACAGGTGGTCATTAGCAAGCTCTCCGCGCTTCACGCGCGTTCAGACGGGCACGCGCCCGGTCATTGCGCCGGTTTGCCCCGGGCATCCCGGTAGGCACAGAAAGCCGTAAAAGACAGATGGCTCAGGTTGAGGCCGTAATTAATCCGATTAACCACGGTTTGGAGCGCGGCAAGGCCGATGCCACTGCCGTAGCGGCTCGTAGTGGACTGAACCTCGTGACCGACCAGGGCTGCAATATGCGGCTCGTCGACGCCCTGGTTACGCAGGTTCTGTACGACCGTGTGGCGGGTCGAGTGAAAGGCTTTGTTTGCCCGGCTGTGCAGCGCACATTGATCCAGGTAGCTCACCATCTTGCCGTTGCCGTTGAACCAGTCGGACATCTTTTTGCCCCAGCGGTTTTTGGGATCCCAGTTCAAGCCGGTGAATAGCTGGTCACTGGCCGAGGCTTCCTGCTGGCGGCTCTGAAGAAAGTCAATAAACCCAAGTTGCAGGAGGAACGAGTGAATCGGCGTGTGCCGGATGGATGACCGGTTTTTGATCGACTGCCTTGAATCCTCGTCCCGAAAAGCGAAGCACCAGATGCCTTGAACCTGTTCGATATCACAGATACGGAGCTGGCAGATTTCGTTCAGGCGCGCACCGCTGTACAGCCCGATCAGCGGAATCCAGAAGTGAAAGTCAAACAGGGTGCGGCGACGGGGCAGCGGGGTGCAGCGGTAGTGGTAACCATTCAACAGCTTGTCGACGTCGCTCTGGGTAAAGTCGAGTCGTTTGTTGGCTGTCTTTCGAGGTACCTTGAAGTCGATGCCGCTGGCAATGTCGATCGTGTGATGTTCCTCGATGTAGGCATACCGGCAGATGGCCTTGAACAGAATAAAATGCTTCTGTGCCGTCTGGATGGCGATCGGTTTGCTGTTGGTGCTGCCATGGCGTCGATCCTTAAGTGCGGGCAGCTGCTTCTTCAGTGCGCGGGCGTCCGCGCGGGTGAGCTGGTTGAACGGTCGGTCGACGTCGAGCAGCGACAGCATATGTTCGATCCGGGAGACTTCATGTGCCTGGGTGTTTTGGTCCTTCCAGTCCTCGGCGGTTATCTTGCTCTGGATGAATTCGTTCACCACCTCCCGGACAGAGAGCCCCGTCGAAGTGCCGGGGCCGCTACCGCCGGTTCCGCTGCCGGTCTGCGGCGAGTTCAAGCCCAAATGCTCGGTCGCGCGCAGGAAATCTGTCCATTCGGCCTCGCGGTCGCCGTTGTGGTTGATGATGATGGACGGGCCTTGCGGTACCTGAATCTCGAACGCGTTGCGTGGCGACTGGGCCGCTTGAGGGCAGTCGAAGGTTTTGATCTGCGGGGCTTTGCGTTGCTTCTTCGACCGGGGCGCCGGGTCACAGTGAAATTTAATCAGGTCCTGGCCGGGCAATACCGGAGATAGCTGGGGCTGTGCGTGACGACGATTAAGCGGCGCGATGAGGGCCATGGTGTTCTTCCTTGAAGGTTGGTTTTTGTCTGACTTGACATACTCCATGACATCCTTATGCATGGATATATATACAGTATATGTCGCGTTTTTGAGACGGTCAACCATTTGATGAAAGCGGGCCGCATGGCGCATCACCGCACATCGGGCGGTAGCGGGATTCCGGGTCTTGAGCGAAAAACGGATATCACGGCGAGTCTCGCCGAAACGGGTCAGCAGTGTCTGCGGAAGGACAAAGCGGGCGTAGTAGGTGCCGTCACGACGGCGGTAGGTGTAGGGAACAGAAGAGCGCATTGGACCCCCGGATGGCACATGTTAGTGTCACACCCTCAGGCTCAATGCGCTTTCTTGAAGCAACCCGTTGCAGATCAACAAGTTGCGATGTGTGGTGGAGGTGGCGGGTTTCGAACCCGCGTCCGCCAATCCTCTGCCTTAAGATCTACATGTTTAGGCTTCTCTACTAGATTAACCCGTCGCGACCCGAGAGCCAGGGTGCTGTGGGCGAGCCTCTTTAGTTTTAACCGTTCAGCTTGAGACAAAGCATCCAGGCGATTCTGTCTCCAATGACACCGCAAAACCTCTGAGTTACAGACACCTTAGAGAGCGGCGCTAGCGGCCTTAAGCTGCTAGAGCGTAGTTATCGTCGTTAGCAACTATAACTGTGTAGTGACGGATTTACGAGATTCACTACGAACTCGACATGCACCCAAGGGTTCGTAATCAGCGTCGAAGCCAAGTCACCCCCGTGTAGATGTCGCCAGTATACTTCTTTTGTGGCGACAGTAAAATCTTTTTGCACTGCACACATTGTACAGGCTGCACCGGGCAATGCCTGCGCAGTAAGGATGTGTCAGGGCAGGCGCCTTAGCGTGTTGCCAGGGCGCGCTGTTTCTCGCGTTCGCCTTCGCGATCCTTCTCTGCGGCGCGCTTGTCGTGCAGCTTCTTGCCTTTAACAAGGGCAATCTCGCATTTTACCCGGCCGCCTTTCCAGTAGAGGGCGAGTGCCACGCTGGTATAGCCCTTGGCCTGGGTGGCTGCCGCGAGCTTGTCGATCTGACGCCGGTGCAGCAGCAGTTTGCGGTCGCGCCGAGGGTCTGCCACCACGTGGGTGCAGGCGCTGATCAGCGGCGTGAAGTGTGCGCCCACGAGCCAGGCCTCATCGTTCTTGAGGATGACGTAGGAGTCGACCAGTTGAGCGCGGCCGTCGCGCAGACTCTTGACTTCCCAACCGGTGAGCACAACACCCGCTTCGAATTTTTCTTCGATGCTGAATTCGTGCCGTGCCTTTTTGTTGAGACAGATCGTAGAGCTGTTGTTCTTTGATTTCTTGGTTGCCATGGTGGGCGATTATATCCATGCACTGTCGGGGTGGAAAGCTGCGCGTTGTGTTTCGCGGCTGCTGGAAGCAAAAAAACAGCCAGTGTGGGGCAAAACGGTTGCCTGTGCTCGGCAAAATAGGAAGAATGCCCCGTTTTGCGTTGTGAAGCGGCGACTGCGCGTCTCGCTTTGGTGCTTTATTGCACAGCGGCGTTCACTGATAACGCTGATTGATGTTTTGTATAGAGGACAATATGCAGGAACGGCACTCGTCACAAGGTACCTGGGCCAGCCGCTGGATCTTTATCCTGGCGGCGACCGGCTCGGCTGTCGGTCTGGGCAATATCTGGAAGTTTCCCTATATCACCGGGGAAAACGGTGGCGGAGCCTTCGTGCTGGTCTACCTGGTGTGCATTCTGCTGGTTGGCGTGCCCATCATGATGGGGGAGGCGCTGGTCGGTCGCCGTGGCCGCTGCAACCCGGTTAATTCAATGAAATACACGGCCAGTGAATCCGGTCTGTCGACCGGTTGGCAGGCGATCGGCTGGATGGCGGCGCTGTCGGGTTTCCTTATTTTCAGCTTCTATTCGGTCGTGGCCGGCTGGGTGCTGAACTACATCTCCGGCATGGTTCGCGGCGACTACATAGACATAGGGCGGGATCAGGCGGCGGCCCAGTTCGACCAGTTGCTGGCGGACCCCAAGCTGATGCTCGTCTGGCATTCGGTGTTCGTGGTGCTGGTGATGCTGGTGGTTGTCGGAGGCGTCAACAAGGGGATCGAACGCGCCACCCGCATCATGATGCCTGCGCTCTTCGCCCTGCTGACGCTGCTGCTGGGCTACGCCCTGACGACCGGTCATTTCACCCAAGGCCTTGAATTCCTGTTTCATTTTGCGCCCGAAGAACTGACCTGGGACAGCGTGCTGGTGGCCCTGGGGCATTCGTTCTTTACCCTGTCCCTGGGAATGGGTGCCATTCTGGCGTACGGCTCCTATATGCCCAAGCAGGCCTCGATCGGCGGCACGGTGATGACGATTGCCTTGCTGGATACGGTTGTTGCCCTGGCGGCGGGTATGGCGATTTTCCCGATCGTGTTCGCCAATGAGCTGGATCCCGGCGCAGGCCCCGGGCTGATGTTCATTACCCTGCCGGTTGCCTTTGGTCAGATGCCCGGCGGGCAGCTGTTTGGCTTCCTGTTCTTCCTGCTGGTGGGGGTTGCCGCCTGGACCTCGGCGATTTCACTGATGGAGCCGGCGACGGCCTGGATGGTGGAGCGGCTCAAGCTGGAGCGCCTGCCCGCCTGTCTGATCCTGGGGGCTGCCGGCTGGGCGATGGGTATCGCAAGCCTGGCATCGTTCAATGTGATGGCCGATTTCACGCTGTTGGGCATGACAACCTTTGATTTCCTCGATTTCGTGACGGCCAACATCATGCTGCCGCTGGGCGGACTATTTCTTTCGATCTATGTTGGCTGGTTCATGCAGCGCTCTGCCGTCATGGACGAGCTTGCTATGAAGCATAAACTGCATTTCCAGCTGTGGTACGGCGTGCTGCGTTTTGTGGCGCCGGTTGCGGTGGCGATTATATTCGCGCTTAATCTGTATCAGAAACTGGCCTGAAGGACGCTTATCCGATGACCCGTGTCGAGCGCAGTGCCCTGGTGTTGCATACCGCCGAGCAAATGTTTGATCTTATCAATGATGTCGGGGCCTACCCGCAGTTTCTGCCCTGGTGTGCCTCCACTGAGCTGATCAGGTCGTCGGAGGATGAGCTGGTGGCCACGCTGCACCTGGCTAAGGCGGGTCTCAAATACAGCTTTACCACCCGCAACCGGCTCGAGCGCCCCACGAAAATGACCATTGAGCTGGTGGAAGGACCCTTTGCATCGCTCAGTGGTGTCTGGACCTTCACGCGGCTCAGTGATGAGGCGTGCAAGGTGCATCTTGATCTGAGCTTTGATTTTGGCGGAAAGCTTACCGGCATGGCCATGTCCAAGGTGTTTAGCCAGGTGGCGACGACCCTGGTGGAGGCTTTTGTGAACCGGGCCGACAAGGTCTACGGCTAATTAAAGGACATAACACAGATGATTACAGTCGAGGTTGCCTTTGCGCTTCCCAAGGAACAGAAAATCATATCGCTGCAGGTGGAGGATGACTGCACGGCCCATGATGCGGTGATCAAGTCCGGCATCGTGGCGCTGTTCCCACAGATAGATCCCGATCACGCACCCATGGGCGTTTTCGGCAAGGCGATTCGCAATCCCCAGGAGTATGTGATGCGTGATGGCGACCGGGTAGAGATTTACCGGCCGCTGATTGCCGATCCCAAGGAAGCCCGTGCCAAGCGGGCCGCAAAAATGAAGGCGCAGAAAGACGCCGGCCAGGAATAGTCCTGCGGCTAGGGTATCGGATGGTGGTAGACATACCGGCAGGGACGGGCGTCACTGCCGTGGGAATGCAGGTGCTAAGCGATTACTGCGCGCTGCTGGGGCGGTAGTCGCCGCTGATGCGGATCAGCTGATCGCCGCTGAAGTACAGTGATACACCTTCCTGCGTGCGGGCTTCGCCGCCCTTTTGCATGCTATAGATGTAGTCCCAGCGATCCGGACTGAAGGTGTCCGTGATCAGCGGTGTGCCCATTACAAAGCGCACCTGGTTGCGGGTCATGCCGGGCTTGAGCTGATCGACCATCTCCTGAGTAACAACGTTACCCTGGGGGATATCAATCTTGTGTACGCCTGGGAATTCGGAACAGCCGGTGATTAGAATGCTGGCGGTGATGCCGATAAGAAACTTCCGTATCTGCATTAAACTTCCACTATGGTGCATAAACAAAGATAATGGAGTCTAACATTCCATATCGCGAACAGCATAGAGAAAGATTATGGCGCTTGAAAATCAGGAACTGCGCAAGGCGGGACTGAAAGTCACCCTGCCCAGGGTCAAGATCTACCAGATTCTCGAGCGTGCAGGTGAAGGGGATCACTTTAGCGCTGAAGATATCTACAAGTTGTTGATTGATCAGGGTGAAGACGTTGGTTTGGCTACCGTTTACCGGGTGCTGACCCAGTTCGAAACAGCCGGTCTTGTGTCGCGTCATCACTTCGAAGGCGGGCATTCGGTGTTCGAACTGGCGAGTGAGCAGCAGCACGATCATGTGGTCTGTGTGCGTTGTGGCCGGGTGCGGGAGTTTTCCGATCCTGAGCTGGTGGCGCGCCAGAATGCGATCGCCGACTCGTTGGGCTTTCGCCTGACAGATCGCACCCTGTACCTGTACGGCCTGTGCAAGGATGGTTGCGAAAAACGCTAACGCCTTTTGTGGGGCGTAGATGCGACGAAAGCCGGCTCACGCCGGCTTTCTTGTGTCTGGAGTAAAAAGCCTAACCGAACCCGAGCATTTCCCGGGCATGGGCGACGGAACGTTCGGTAATGTCGATGCCACCCAGCATGCGGGCTATTTCCTGTACGCGGTCACCTTCGTCCAGGTTGCGAATGCGCGTGTGGGTATGCACATCGCCGGCAATCTTGCTGACGAACAGGTGCTGATGCCCCTGGGAGGCGACCTGCGGCTGGTGGGTCACGCAGAGTATCTGGGCGCGTTCGCCGAGCTGGCGCAGCATGCGGCCGACCACCTCGGCAATGGCGCCACCAATGCCGACATCAACTTCATCGAATATTAATGTGGGGGTGGCGGAGGTCTGGGCCGTAATAACCTGAATGGCCAGGCTGATACGTGACAGCTCGCCGCCTGATGCCACTTTGGCAAGCGGGCGGGCGGGCTGGCCGCGGTTGGCGCTGATCAGAAATTCGACTTCTTCCAGGCCGTGAGGGCCCTGGCGGTCTTCGGGGAGCGGGCTCAGGCTGACTTCAAACCGGGCTGCATTCATGCCCAGGGCGTGCAGCTGGGCGTCCACGGCCTTGCCAAGCTGGCGTGCTGCCTTTTGCCGGGCGCGGCTGAGTCGAGCTGCCGCCTTGCTGTACGATTCGCGTGCGGCGGCGACCGCCTTGGCCAGCAGGTCGAGCTCTTCATCGGAACGGCTCAGCGAGTTTAGTTCCTGTTTCAGGCTGGCGTGGAAGCCGACCAGGTCGTTGGGCTTGATGCGGTGTTTGCGGGCAATGTCGTAAATGCTGCTCAGGCGCTCTTCGACTTCCTGCTGGCGTTGCGGGTTGATCTCGATGCGATCCAGGTAATGGCGTATTTCCTGGCTGGCTTCATCGATTTGTATCTGCGCGGATCCGAGCATTTCCGCGGCCTGTTGCAGTGCGGGCGACTGGATGTCCAGTGAGTGCAGCAGCTGTTCGCAGTGTGCCAGCAGGCTCAGGCAGTTTGCCTGTTCGGCGTCGGCGGTCAGTTCCAGCAGCTGGTGGCCTGTGTGCAGGATGTCGTCGGCGTTGGTCAGCGTTTTCTGTTCTTCTTCCAGGGCGTCGAGTTCGCTTTCCTGCAGCGCAAGCTGGTCGAGTTCCTCGGTCTGGTAGCTCAGCAGCTGGATGCGGGCCGCCTGCTCTGCGCTCTGTTCGGTCAGGCTGGTCAGTTCCTGATCCAGCCGGCGCCAGCGCTGGTAGGAATCGCGTACCTGCTCGGCCTGCCTGCTTTGGCCTGCGTGTTCATCCAGCAGCGTGCGGTGATAATCGCGTTTGAGCAGGCGCTGGTGCTCGTGCTGGCCGTGAATATCCACCAGGTGGTCCGCCAGAGTGCGAACGGCCGTGACCGGACAGGGCTGGCCATTGATGTAGGAGCGCGAGCGTCCTTCGCGCGTGATGACCCGCCGCAGGATGCAGTCGCCGTCCTGATCGAGGTCCTGCTCCTGCAGCCAGGCGGTGGCATCCGGCAGGCCGCTGATATTGAAGCTGGCGACGATCTCGGCGCGCTCGGCGCCGGCGCGCACGACGCCGGTTTCGGCGCGATCGCCCAGGGCCAGGGCCAGGGCATCAAGCATGATGGACTTGCCGGCCCCGGTTTCGCCGCTGACAACGGTCATGCCGGCGGCAAGTTCAAGGTCCAGGCTTTCGACAATGGCAAAGTTGCGGATCGTCAGCTGACTGAGCATGGCGGTGTATTACCTGTGTTTTCATACAGTGTTTTTACTGTATAGGCCATTTCCATTGCCGTTGCAATCACGACCGCATCAGGTTGCAATTTTTTTGTGTGGCAACGGTTGAATCACCGGTGAATAACCCCATATACAGCAGCAGTAATGTTTTCAAGCATCTTTGCATTGAGGTGGGTAGCAGGAATGGCAGAGCAAGAGAAAAATCCGGCGGAGGAAATCCTGGAAACGCCGGCAGATGAACAGGTGATCGACGCACAAGCAGAAGCAGCCAGCGCTGCAGACCTGCCCGATGCCCAGACACTGGCTCAGGAACTCGAGACTGTCACCGCTGAAATGGATGAGCTGCGTGATCAGTTGCTGCGCACTCAGGCCGACTTCATGAATGTTCGTCGTCGTGCCGAGCAGGATGTTGAAAAGGCGCACAAGTTTGGCGTTGAGAAGTTCGCCAACGAAATGCTGCCAGTGGTGGACAGCCTGGAACGGGCCGTTGCGGCCTGCGACAGTGATGACGCAGCAACCAAGGCCATTCGCGAGGGTGTCGAGCTGACGCTGGGCATGCTGGTGTCGGGACTGAACAAGTTCAAGGTTGAAGCTGTCGACCCGCAGGGCGCGGCCTTCGATCCGGCTCTGCATCAGGCCATGTCGCTGGTGGATGCGCCGGACACGGCGCCCAACACCGTGGTTGCCGTAGTACAGAAAGGCTACACCCTCAACGGACGCCTGTTGCGCCCGGCGATGGTCATGGTATCGAAAAGTTAAGCAAAGACTTTGTGGCCCTGACGCTTGAAACGGCGACATTCGGCCCTATATAGAATTGCAAGCAAGTTAATCGGATTTCGTGCCTGGTGATACAGGCACTGCAGAACTGGAGCACAGACGCATGGGTAAAATCATTGGTATCGACCTGGGAACCACCAACTCCTGTGTGGCAATCCTGGATGGCGACAAGACTCGGGTACTGGAAAACGCCGAAGGCGACCGCACCACGCCGTCCATCATCGCCTACAGCGAAGATGGCGAGATCCTGGTAGGACAGCCGGCCAAGCGCCAGGCAGTGACCAATCCGGCCAATACCCTGTTTGCCATCAAGCGCCTTATCGGCCGCCGCTTCAAGGACGAAGTCGTACAGAAAGACATCAAGATGGTGCCGTACTCCATTGTCGAAGCTGACAACGGTGACGCCTGGGTTGCGGTAAAGGGCAAGAAAATGGCGGCACCCCAGGTGTCGGCCGAAGTTCTGAAAAAAATGAAGAAGACCGCCGAGGATTACCTGGGCGAGCCGGTCACTGAAGCTGTTATCACCGTGCCGGCCTACTTCAACGATGCTCAGCGTCAGGCGACCAAGGATGCGGGCCGTATCGCCGGTCTGGACGTCAAGCGCATCATCAACGAGCCGACCGCCGCTGCACTGGCCTACGGTCTGGACAAGGGCAAGGGCGATCGCACCATCGCCGTATACGACCTGGGTGGTGGTACCTTCGACGTTTCCATCATTGAAATCGCCGATGTTGACGGTGAGCACCAGTTCGAAGTACTGGCGACCAACGGTGATACCTTCCTCGGTGGTGAAGATTTCGACCTTAAGCTGATCAACTACCTGGCGGACGAATTCAAGAAAGAGTCCGGCATCGATCTGCACAACGACCCGCTGGCGCTGCAGCGCCTGAAAGAAGCGGCCGAAAAAGCCAAGGTTGAACTGTCATCTTCACAGCAGACCGACGTCAACCTGCCGTACATCACGGCTGATGCCACAGGTCCGAAGCACCTTAACGTCAAGGTGACCCGCTCCAAGCTGGAGTCCCTGGTCGAAGAGCTGGTCAAGCGTACGATGGATCCGTGCCGCATCGCACTGAAAGATGCTGACCTGAAAGCCTCTGACATTGACGAAATCATCCTGGTGGGCGGTCAGACCCGCATGCCGATGGTGCAGAAATCCGTTGCCGAGTTCTTCGGCAAGGAACCGCGCAAGGATGTGAACCCCGATGAAGCCGTTGCCATTGGCGCTGCCATTCAGGGTGCCGTACTGTCCGGTGACGTAAAAGACGTACTGCTGCTGGACGTAACCCCGCTGACCCTGGGTATCGAAACCATGGGTGGCGTGGCTACACCGCTGATCGAGAAGAACACCACCATCCCGACCAAGAAGTCGCAGGTGTTCTCCACCGCGGACGACAACCAGAGCGCCGTGACCATTCACGTGGTTCAGGGTGAGCGCAAGCAGGCGAGCCACAACAAGTCGCTGGGCCGTTTCGATCTGGCCGATATCCCGATGGCGCCGCGTGGCGTACCGCAGATCGAAGTCACCTTCGACCTCGATGCCAACGGTATCCTCAACGTGTCCGCCAAGGACAAGGCAACCGGCAAGCAGCAGTCCATCGTGATCAAGGCGTCTTCCGGTCTGTCGGATGACGAAATCGATCAGATGGTTGCGGACGCAGAGTCCCACGCTGATGAAGACCGCAAGTTTGAAGAGCTGGCGCAGGCCCGTAACCAGGGCGACGCCATGGTTCACTCGGCTCGCAAGACGCTGACTGAAGCCGGCGACAAGGCGACAGCAGAAGAGAAAGAGCAGGTCGAGAAAGCCATTTCCGAGCTGGAAGAAGCCCTCAAGGCTGACAGCAAGGAAGAGATCGATGCCAAGGTCGCTGCCCTGACCGAAGCCATCTCCGGTGTGGCCCAGAAGATGTATGCCGATGCCGCTGCACAGGCGGAAGGCGAGCAGGCAGGTGAAGCGTCGACCGGCAAGCCCGGCGATGATGCTGTCGATGCAGAGTTTGAAGAGGTCAAAGACGACAAGAAGTAAGTCGTTGAATTGCTTTGAGATACTCTGAAATGTGGCAGCGCGGGCAATAGCCCGCGTTGTCGTGTCCGGCTCCCGGTGGAGCCAACCGCTGCAACATGACAGACCCGCTTATGTCCAAACGAGATTATTACGAAGTGTTGGGCGTGTCGCGAGACACGGCTGACCGCGATATCAAGAAAGCCTATCGGCGCATGGCGATGAAGTATCACCCGGACCGCAACCCCGGCGACGCTGAATCCGAAGACAAGTTCAAGGAGGTCAACGAGGCCTACGAAGTGCTGTCCGATGCGCAGAAAAAAGCCGCCTACGACCAGTATGGCCATGCCGGTGTCGAGCAGGGTGCCGGCGGGCACGGTGGTTTTGACGGCGGTTTCTCCGATATTTTCGGCGATGTCTTTGGCGACATTTTTGGCGGAGGCGGCGGTGGCCGTCGCCGCAGCTCCGTACAGCGCGGCGCGGATCTGCGCTACAACCTGGATCTGAGCCTCGAAGATGCCGTGCGCGGCGTGGAAAAATCCATTCGTGTGCCCACGCTGGTCGGCTGCGAGCCCTGTCATGGCTCCGGCGCCAAGCCAGGTACCAGTGCCAAGGTGTGCGGTACCTGTGGCGGTAATGGCCAGGTGCGCATGCAGCAGGGCTTTTTCTCTGTGCAGCAGACCTGTCCGACCTGTCGCGGCGAAGGCAAGGTGATTTCCGAGCCGTGCAGCAGCTGCCGTGGCCAGGGCCGGGTTGAGCAGGTTAAAACCCTGTCGGTCAAGATCCCGCCTGGGGTGGATACTGGCGACCGCATCCGTCTCTCGGGTGAGGGCGAAGCCGGCAGCCATGGCGGGCCGGCCGGGGATCTGTACGTGCAGGTCAACGTGCGCCAGCATCCGATCTTCGAGCGCGACGGGCGCGATCTATACTGCGAGATACCGATCAGCTTCGTGGATGCAGCATTGGGCGGAGAGCTCGAAGTGCCGACCCTGAACGGTCGGGTCAAGCTGCGGGTGCCGGCGGAAACGCAGACCGGCAAGCTGTTCCGCCTGCGTGGCAAGGGTGTAACCCCGGTGCGTGGTGGTCCGGTGGGTGATCTGCTGGTTCGGGTGGTGCTGGAAACACCGGTAAGCCTGACCAGTCGTCAAAAGGAGTTGCTGAAGGAATTTCAGCAGGAAACCGAAGGCGGCAAGCAAAAGCACAGCCCGAAAAAACATTCGTTCTTCGATTCTGTGAAGCAGTTCTTCGAAGACATGACCTGATCAAACCGGGCGCCTGACCGGCGCCCGTGTTTGCATTCAAGGGGGAGCTATGAACTCTGTCGCCACAGAACCCGCCGCGCTCTGGGCCCGTCTTCAGCAGGAAGCACGGGTGGAAGTGGAGCGTGAGCCCTTTCTGGCAAGTTTCTACCATGCCGCGATTATCAGTCACAGGGATCTTTCCTCGGCACTGTCATTTCTGCTGGCCTCAAGGCTCGCTGATGAGGTGATGTCGGCGGTCTCGCTGCGCGAGATGATAGAAGAGGCCTACGCCCAGGATCCGGCCATTATTCACTGCGCCTGCCTTGATCTGATGGCTGTGAAAACCCGAGACCCTGCGGTCGACAGCCTGTGTACCGTGCTCTTGTACCTGAAGGGATTCCACGCGCTGCAAACCCATCGCGTGTCCCATTACCTGTGGAAACAGGGGCGTCGTGCCCTGGCGCTGTATTTCCAAAGCCGCGTCAGTTCCGTGATGCAGGTGGATATTCATCCCGCGGCCCGCATTGGGCACGGTGTCATGTTCGACCACGCCACCGGCATCGTGATTGGTGAAACCAGCGTGGTTGAGAATGATGTGTCCATCCTGCAGAACGTGACCCTTGGCGGTACCGGCAAGGAAAGCGGCGACCGTCATCCCAAGATTCGCGAGGGTGTACTGATTGCGGCCGGTGCCAAGATTTTCGGCAACATCGAAGTGGGTGCCGGCGCCAAGGTGGGCGGTGGCAGTGTGGTGCTCGAGAATGTGCCGCCCCATACCACGGTCGTGGGCGTGCCAGCCCGGGTGGTGGGTCATCCCGGCTGCGACAAGCCGGCGCTGGACATGAACCAGTCCTTCCCCAAGGACGACGGCTAAGCGGCCCATGGTGAGCCGCGCAACGCTGCTGCGGCTTGCCTCCTTTTTTCGACGATGGATTCTGTAAACATGATTCGAGTAGCGGTAACCGGTGCAGCCGGTCGTATGGGCAAGACCAATATTGAGGCGCTGCAGCAGGCTGAGGGCGTGATGCTGAGCGCAGCCATTGTTGAGCCGGGCAGCTCATTGCTGGGCGCGGACGCGGGCGAGCTCGCGGGTGTCGGGCATCTTGGCGTCAAGCTCGTCGGCGATATCAATGATGCGCTGGACGATTTCGACGTACTGATCGATTTCACCACACCGTCCACGACCATGGACAATGTCGCCATCTGTGCTCAGCATGGCAAGAAGATCGTCATTGGTACCACGGGTCTGAATGACCAGCAGAAGGCCGAGCTGGAAGTGCGCGCCAACCAGATCGCCATTATGTTTGCGCCCAACATGAGTGTTGGCGTCAACGTCTGCTTCAAGGTGCTGGACCTGGTCGCCAGGACGCTTGGGGATGATTACGACATCGAAGTGATCGAGACGCACCATCGCCACAAGGTGGATGCGCCCTCCGGCACCGCGTTGCGCCTTGGTGAGGTGGTAGCCGATGCACTGGGCCGGGATCTGAAAGAGTGCGCCGTGTACGGCCGTGAAGGTCAGACCGGTGCGCGTACGCGCAAGGAAATCGGTTTCGAAACCATTCGTGCCGGTGATGTGGTGGGCGATCATACGGTGCTGTTTGCCACCGAGGGGGAGCGCATCGAGATTACCCACAAGGCCAGTAGCCGCATGACCTTTGCCAAGGGTGCTGTGCGCGCGTCCCTGTGGCTGGGCCAGCAGGAGCCTGGCCTGTACGACATGCAGGACGTGCTGGACCTGCGCTAGCGCGGGTTCTGAACTGGATTGTTGAGGGAGCCTTTTGGCTCCCTTTTGCATATTCCTGGGCGGAGGTGCCGCCGTTCGTCCAGTGTGTCTAAGGCCGGGAGGCGCGGGGAGATCGTCATGTACAAGCTATGTTTTTATGTGCCGGATGAGCAGCTGGAAAGCGTCAAGCAGGCGCTGTTCGATGCCGGCGTCGGCCGTATCGGTAACTACGACAGCTGCTGTTGGCAAACCCGGGGCACGGGGCAGTTTCGACCGCTCGCAGGCAGTGATCCGCACATAGGTGTGATGGGCACAGTGGAAATGCTGCAGGAATGGAAGGTCGAAATGGTGTGCGAGGATGCGCTGCTCCGCACCGCTGTTGCGGTGCTTAAGCTGGCGCACCCCTATGAAGAGGTCGCCTATGATGTCTGGCGACTGGAGGACATTTAGACAGCACGCACTTGTCTGACCGAACTGCAGCTGCCCGCTGTGCCCGGGCAGCGCGCCGGGTGGCTGATGCTTAGTACTCGGTCTGTTCCATTTTCTGACGATAGATCTCGTCGCTCTCCTGCAGGCGCTCGCGGATCATGTCATCGCTTTCCCTGAGTTTTTGATCGATCTTTTGCTGGTACTGCAGTGTTTGTTCGGTCTTGAGGGACACTGCGGTATCGCAGCTCTTCATGCTGACGAAGCCGACTGCAATAATTGCCAGTACCATCATCAATCTGACCATCGTCATGACGCTCCTGTTGTCGTGATTGCCTGTTCGTTCTCCAAAACGTTTTAATACTAGACCGAGAGTGACCGCGTTGCCGGGGCGTTCAGATGCCGTTTGCCTGCAGGAAACCATGAATGCCGGTGAGAACAATCTGGGACGCCATGGCGGCCAGGATAAGGCCGGTGACCTTGCTGAGTATGTTGAGTCCGGTACGCCCAAGCAGGCGCTCCATGGCCGTGGCCATGTGCAGAAAGCCCAGCAAGCAGCCCAGCGCCAGCATCATGCCGCCGATGCCGTACATGAGTTCCAGGCCCTGGAGTTCGGCACCGTACACCAGGATCGCACCGATGGTGGCGGGGCCGACGATGGTGGGTATGGCCAGCGGCACCACGGCAATTTCATCGCGCTGCTCGCTGGGCACTTCGGCGTTGGCCCTGACGCCGTCGCGCACCAGGCTGACGCCGGACAGGAACAGCAGCACGCCGGCACCGACCCGGAACGAGTCCAGCGTAATCCCAAGCGCATCAAACATGGGACTGCCAAAGAAGAACAGCACCAGGCAGATGCAGAACGCGGCCAAGACGGCGCGGTTGGCGATGGAGCGGCGTTCGATGCGGCTGTCGTTGCGGGTCAGTGACAGGAACATTGAAACGACAAAAAAGGGTGCAAACAGGAACAGGAACTTGATCCAGGTGGTAACCAGCAGGCTCATCGGGGCAGGGCTCAGAAAGAATAATGAAGCCGCGCATCTTAGCATGCCGTAGGGATATACCCGTATAGCTGCAGGTATGCGACATTAGTAACATTTATCTAGCCGCAGCATTATTAACTTTAATTCGTGGCCCGTCGCGGTATTCTGCCCCGCTCTATCGTCGCCCCGTTGTGGGGCGCACTGCAGGATGTTGCTGCCATGTCTTCCCGGTCTTCCCGTGCCGCTCCGGCTCTCTGTCTCACACTGGCCATGCTGCTGTGGGCCAGTGCCTTTATCGCCCTCAAGCTGGCGTTTCGTCACTACGATCCCATGGTGGTGCTGGCCGGGCGCATGCTGGTGGCGTCCTGCTGTTTTATCTGGGTGCTGCGCAGGTTCGGGCCGGTGCATTACAGGGCCGGGGACTGGAGGCTCATCGGTCTGCTGATGCTGGCCGAACCCTGTCTGTATTTTCTGTTCGAGGCCAGTGCGCTGCAATACACCAGTGCCGCACAGGCCGGCATGATCACGGCGCTGTTGCCCCTGCTGGTCGCCGTGGGTGCCTGGTTCTTTCTGCGAGAGCGCCTGAGGCTACAGGGTTGGCTGGGTTTCGGGCTTGCGGTGGGCGGGGCCTTGTGGCTCAGCTTTTCAGCTCAGGTGTCGAGTGTGGCGCCTAATCCACTGCTGGGTAACTTCCTCGAATTTTGCGCCATGCTGTGCGCAATGCTCTATACCCTGTGTCTGAAACGGCTGTCGACGCGCTATTCGCCCTGGTTGCTGACGGCACTGCAGTCTTTCTGTGGCACGCTGTTCTTTGTACCGGCCCTGGCGGTGCCCGGTGTCGAGCTGCCCACGGTCTGGGTTCCACAGGCGGTGCTGGCGATCCTTTATCTGGGGCTGGTAGTGAATATCTTTGCCTATGGGCTCTTTAATCTTGGCGTGTCCTGGATTCCGGCGAGTCAGGCGTCGGCCTATATCAATCTGATACCGGTGTTTACCGTTATCCTGGCCTACGTACTGCTGCACGAAACCCTGAGCCTGCAGCAGCTCGCCGCTGCGGCTCTGATTATAGGGGGGGTGGTGTTGAGTCAATGGCCCGAGCCGCGTCAAGCGGCCCGGGCTGTTGCAGGCTAAAGGCAAGAGGGCTCGCCCGCCGGTAGTGCCGCCAAGGTCTACTCGATCTCGATCAGCACCTCACCCGGTGTAACCCGGTCGCCCTTGGCGACGTGCACGGCCTTGATACTGCCGGCAATAGGCGCCTGTATTTCGGTTTCCATTTTCATGGCTTCGGTTACCAGTACTGCCTGGCCCGCTGTGACGGTATCGCCAACCGCGACCAGCACATCGACGATGTTGCCTGGCATGGCCGTGGTGACATGGCCGGGGGCGCTGGCCTTGACCCGCTCGCTGCTGGCGCTGGCGACATAAAGGTTCAGCGGTTCGAACACCACTTCTTCGGGCATGCCGTCCAGCGTCATGAAGATATGGCGTTTGCCGGCATCCAGCGTGCCTACTCCGGTAACGGCGATCTCGTAAGTCTCGCCATGCAGGTCGATCTTGAATTCTGTCGGAACGCCTTCATCCACGCTGCGCACCCTGGCTGCGCTTGCAGCAGCTTCGGGTTGCAGGGCTTCTGGCTGCAGGGTGCCGTCGCGGCGCTCGCTGAGAAACTGGCGGCCAATATCCTGGAACATGGCGAAGGTCAGCACATCTTCAGGGCTTTGGGCCAGGTCGCCGATCTCCTTTTGCAGGCGCGCCATTTCCGGCCGCAGCAGGTCGGCCGGACGACCTTCATTGATCTCGCCGTTGCCGATGGCCTGTTTCTGCAGTTGCTTGTCGACTTCTGCCGGCGGCTGGCCGTAGCCGCCGGCCAGGTAGCGCTTAACTTCGTTGGTGATGGTGTTGTAGCGTTTACCGGACAGTACGTTGAGCACCGCCTGGGTGCCAACAATCTGGGACGTCGGCGTGACCAGCGGCGGGAACCCCAGATCTTCGCGTACGCGGGGGATTTCGGCGAAAACATCGCGTATCCGTCCCAGGGCGTTCTGTTCCTTCAGCTGGTTGGCGAGGTTTGACATCATGCCGCCCGGCACCTGGTTGATCTGTACGCCTACATCCTCGCGGGTGAACTCGCTTTCGAACTGGTGGTACTTTTTGCGTACTTCACGGAAGTAGTCGCCGATCTCGCGGAGCAGTTCGAGATCCAGTCCGGTGTCCCAGGGGGAATCGCGAAGTGCTGCAACCTGAGATTCGGTAGCCGGGTGGCTGGTGCCTCCGGCGAAGGCGGAGATGGCCGTATCGATATGCTCCGCCCCGGCTTCGATGGCCTTGAGCTGGCACTGCGCCGCAATACCGGCGGTATTGTGGGAGTGGATGAATATCGGCAGCTTGACCGCCTTGCGGATCGACTTCACCAGGTCGTAGGTGGCATAGGGTGTGAGCAGGCCGGCCATATCCTTGAGGGCAATGGAGTCTGCGCCCATTTTCTTCAGCGCACGGGCCTGCTTGACGAATAGCTTGGTGGTGTGGACCGGGCTGGTGGTATAGCAGATCGTCCCCTGGGCGTGTTTGCCGGCTTTTTTTACCGCCTTGATGGCGGTTTCCAGGTTGCGCAGGTCATTCAGGGCATCGAACACGCGAAACACATCGATACCATTGGCTGCGGCGCGTTCGACAAAGGCCTCGACCACATCGTCAGCATAGTGGCGGTAGCCCAGCAGGTTCTGGCCGCGCAGCAGCATCTGCAGGCGGGTGTTGGGCAACGCGGCCTTGAGGTCTCGCAGGCGCTGCCACGGATCTTCTTTCAAAAAACGCACGCAGGCATCAAAGGTGGCGCCGCCCCAGACTTCCAGTGACCAGTAGCCAACCTTGTCCAGCTTGTCGCAGATGGGCAGCATGTCTTCGGTACGCATGCGGGTCGCAATCAGCGATTGATGGGCGTCACGCAGGATAACGTCGGTTACATTAACTTTGCTCATTTTCTTTCCTCTGGGCGCTGGCTGGCAGGTATTGCCTGCAGTGCCAATGCTGTATTCAAGTCCCGTTTAAAACCGCGCTTCTGTCCCCTGTGCCTTAGAGTCCTGCATGGGCGGCAATGGCAGCAGCGATGGCCAGGGCGATCTCACTGGGGTGGCGTTTTTGCGAATAGTGCAGCAGTTCCGGGTGATTGGGCACAAAGCTGGTATTAAACACGCCGCTGCGAAAATCGGGGCTCTTGAGAATTTCCTGATAGTAAGGCGCGGTGGTGCGAACGCCCTGCAGGCGCATGTCAGCCAAAGCGCGGGCGCCTCTGTCCAGGGCGTCCTCCCAGTTAAGCGCCCAGACCACCAGTTTCAGGCACATTGAGTCGAAATAGGGCGGTATGGTATAGCCGGTATAGATGGCAGTATCGGTACGCACGCCGGGTCCGCCAGGGGCGTAATAGCGCGTGATCTTGCCAAAGCTGGGCAGGAAGTTGTTTTTTGGATCTTCGGCATTGATGCGAAACTGCAGCGCAAAACCGCGATGCTGGATGTCTTCCTGGCGATATTGCAATGGCAGTCCGGCGGCGATGCGAATCTGCTCGCGCACGATATCGACCCCGGTGATCTGCTCGGTGATCGTATGTTCGACCTGTACCCGTGTGTTCATTTCCATGAAATACACTTCGTTGCCCGACAGCAGAAATTCGACGGTACCGGCATTCTCATAGTTCACGGCGCGGGCAGCGCGTACCGCCAGTTCGCCTACGTAGGCGCGTTGTTCCGGTGTCAGCTGTGGGCTGGGGGCAATCTCGATGAGTTTCTGATTGCGGCGCTGAATGGAGCAGTCGCGCTCGAACAGGTGGATGGCTTCGCCGTGGCTGTCGGCCAGGATCTGTACTTCGATGTGCTTGGGGTCAACGATGCACTTTTCCAGGAATACATCGGCAGAACCGAATGCCTTGGTGGCTTCGGAAATCACACGGGGGTACTGTGCGCGTAATTCCTCTGGCGTATCGCAGCGCCGAATGCCGCGGCCACCGCCACCGGACGTCGCCTTGAGCATCACCGGGTAGCCGATCTTTTCGGCCACGCCAAGGGCCTGTTTAAGGTCGTCGAGATTACCTTCGGAGCCCGGTGTGACGGGTATGCCAGCGTCGATCATGCTGGCGCGGGCCGCGGTCTTGTCCCCCATGCGGGATATCACATCGGCGCTGGGGCCGATAAAGGCGATGCCGCGTTCGGCACAGATGCGGGCGAAGTCGGCGTTTTCTGACAGGAATCCATAACCTGGATGGATGGCATCGCAGCCGGTTTCAGCCGCGAGGCTGACAATGCGACGAGGATCCAGGTAGCCCGTGAGGGGGTCTTCACCAGCAAAGTGGGCTTCATCCGCACGCTTGACGTGCAGCGCATAACGGTCCGGCTCGGTATAGATGGCGACCGAACGTATTCCCATTTCAGCACAGGCTCTGACAATGCGGACGGCAATCTCGCCACGGTTGGCGATCAACAGCTTTTTGAACATCGGGATCCTCCGTCAGCAGATGCGCACATGCGTAAATGAAAGTGGTGCGCCTGTGACCGTTTTAAGGTAGTACAGCTGCAATGTTAATTAAAAATTGATATTTTTTTGTTTTTCTATAAATTTTGTCTTATACGTGGAGTGAATATCGCTCGTCCGGGTGCTCGCCCCTGTGCTAACTGTTGAGATATAAGTATGGCTTACTCGCTGCCACAGCTGCTGAACCGGCTTTCGTTTCGTCAGCTACAGGTGTTTTCGGCGGTCTATCGTCTGAAGGGATATAGTCGCGCGGCGGCCGAGCTTGGACTCACACAACCGGCTATCAGTGCCCAGATTCGCCAGCTAGAGCAGGCGCTGGGTCAGCCGCTGTTCGATTATGTGGGCAAAAAACTCTATGCCACCGCCGCGGGCGATCAGCTGGCGAACAGCGTGCGACAGATTTTTGGCGAACTGGAGCAGTTGCAGATGCAGCTGTCGGAACTGGAAGGCACGGTGTCCGGCACGCTCAGTCTGGCGGCGGTCAGTACGACGCAGTACGTTGTGCCGCATCTGCTGTCGGGATTCCTGAAAAAGTACCCCAAGGTCGAGGTCAAGATGAAGGTGGTCAACCGTGCCCAGGCCATCGAGCGTCTGGCGGAAAATCACGATGACCTGGTGATCATGGGCATGGTGCCCGAAGACCGTTCGCTCACTTTTATGCCTTTTCTGGATAACGAGCTGATCGCCATCGTGCCGGCGGGGCATGCGCTGGGGAAGAAGCGTAGCGTCACGCTGGCAAACTTTCTGGCGCAGCCATTACTACTGCGTGAGCAGGGTTCGGGAACGCGCCGTGCGCTGGAGACCTTTTGTTCCGAACATCGCCTGCCGCTCAACGGCTATATGGAGCTGGGTTCCAATGCCGCTATCAAGCACGGGGTGCTGGCGGGTTTGGGCGTGGCTGTCATGCCGCGCCTCAGTGTTCAGCTGGAGCTGGATAATGGGCTGCTGCAGCAGGCCCAGGTGACGGGCTTTCCGTTGCGTCGATCATGGTGCACGGTGTATCCGCGCAACAAGCACCTGACGCCGGTGGCAGAGGCTTTTCTGGCCTATGTGCGTGACAATCTGGCCCAGATCAAAACCCAGTTTGAGAACCTGTACGGACCACGCTGACCCGAAAAGCGGCAGGTGGTTTAGCAGGCCATGTACTTGCCCCTGGGCGTATCCAGGTCGATGTGGCGCAACGGGAAGCGGTTGTTGCGCCGGTCTTCGAAATAGAGCCGTAGCGCATTGTGGATGGTCTGAAACGCCAGTTCGTCCCAGGGAATCTGTTCTTCGGTGAACAGTTCCACCTCCAGTGACTCCTCCCCCGGGCCATATTCCGGCGTTTTCATTTCAGCCAGATACAGCATCTGAACCTGGTTCACGTGAATAATGGATGTCACGGTGTAGAGTGTGCCGATCTCGACGACGGCGCGGGCTTCTTCCAGGGTTTCGCGCGCGGCGGCCTGCTCGGTAGACTCGCCGTTTTCCATGAAGCCGGCGGGCAGTGTCCAGTAGCCAATGCGCGGTGCAATGGCTCGCTTGCACAGAAGCACGCGATCCCCCATCACCGGCAGGCAGCCGGCAATGATGCGGGGGTTCTGGTAGTGAATGGTGCCGCAGCGATCACATACATGACGCGGGCGGTTGTCTCCCGGGGGAATGGTCTGGCTGACGCTGTGCCCGCAATGGCTGCAATAGTTCAAGGGATATCCTCTTCTGACTGCCTTCCATTCTAATGGCAGGCCTTTGCTGGCGACAAGGTTGGCGGGCATGGTGTCGTTATTGCGTTCATTTTTGTGCCCGCAGCGCGGTATTATATCGGGACTACTGGTTGAAGAATGACATCATGCTTGAGTTGCTTCGCCGACGCCTGGCCGATTACAGGCCGCGTCGTCTGTTATCTGAACGCCCCAATGCCAGTGTGCTGATCGCCCTGACGGATGGCGCTGAGCCGGAAGTGATTTTGACACGCCGTGCGTCCCATCTGTCTACCCATCGTGGTGAGGTTGCCTTTCCCGGAGGCAAGCAGGATGAAACCGACCCGGATCTGCTGTATACGGCACTGCGTGAGGCGCAGGAGGAAATTGGCCTGGAGCCTGGTCTGGTTGATGTGCTGGGTCCGCTGGGGCAGGTCATGTCCAAGCACCAGTTGCAGGTGACGCCCTGGGTCGGCATCGTGCCGCACGATGTGGTGCTTACGCCGAGCCCGGCGGAGCTGGAAAGCCTGTTTCGGGTTCCGCTGGGTTTTTTCATGGAGGACCGGCGCCAGCGCACCGATATCGTCCGTTTTCGAGGCATGACGCACTATGTGCCGGCCTATGAGTACAAGGGTTATGTTATCTGGGGCCTGACCGCCTACATGCTGGTGGAACTGCTCAATGTCGGTTTCGATGCCGGCATTCCGATGAAGCCCCGGCCAGAACATGAATCAGGTGGTTATTGAAGCGTTATTCAGGGTGTAGGAGTGGTATGGACTTTATTGAGAAAGAGCGCCCGATTCGCAGTCCCTGTATCGGTGTCTGCTGTCCCGGTGAACGCAATCTGTGTACCGGATGCCTGCGTAATGCGATGGAAATCGCAGAGTGGGGCGTGTTGGACAATGATGAAAAGCGCGCTGTGCTGGCGCTGATCCGGCGGCGCGAAAAGGGTGAAATCTGCTAGGAAGCCGAAACATGAATGTAATGATTGATCTGTGTGTCATCCCCCTGGGCGTCGGGGTGTCGGTATCACCCCATGTAGCGGCGTGTCAGCGGGTGTTTCAGGATGCCGGTCTGAGTCATCAGATGCACGCCTATGGCACCAACGTGGAAGGCGAGTGGGACGTCGTGTTTGCGGCGGTTCGGCGCTGTCACGAAGTGCTGCACGAGATGGGTGCGCCCCGCGTATCGACATCCATGCGGGTGGGCACCCGCACGGATCGTGATCAGACCATGGCCGACAAGATCAGCAGCGTGGAACAAAAGCTGGCGCAATAGCCGGCGGGTTGATCAGGCTGCGTCTTCGTCGCTGTACGCGTCCGACTCGTAGCGAGTAACCCGCGCCGTCTTGATCAGGTTATCGCTGATCTGAAGCGTTTCGAAGCGGTAACTGTTCAGCTCCAGGCAGACATTGGCGTCCGGAATGGATTCAAGGTTTTCGGTGATCAGGCCGTTGAGGGTTTTGGGGCCGTCAGTGGGCAGGTCCCAGCCCAGGCTCTTGTTGATTTCGCGGATATAGGCGGTGCCTTCTATAAAGAAGCTGCCATCTTCCTGAGGATGAATTTCCTGGTTGCTGGCCTTGTTCTGGGCCGACAGCTCACCGACGATTTCCTCCAGAATATCCTCCAGCGTTACGATGCCGAGAATATCGCCGTATTCGTCCACTACCAGGCCGATGCGACGGCTTTCGTTCTGGAAGTTGAGTAGCTGGGTGTGCAGCGGTGTCCGTTCGGGCACGAAGTAGGCTTCCCGAACCACCTGCAATATGGCCGCCTTGGTGACCTTGCCCTGCTGGATCAGCTGGGCAAGGTTGCGCATGTGCAGCGTGCCGACCGCCTTGTTGATGTCGCCGTGGTATACCGGCAGGCGTGTATGGCTGGTGTGGGAGAGCTGATACAGCAACTGATCGAGGTCATGATCCAGGTCGATGCCTTCGACTTCGTTACGGGGAATCATGATGTCGCTGACGGTGACATCATTCAGTTCCAGCACGCCGAGCAGCATCGACTGGTTGGTCTGGGGCAGCAGGGCGCCGGCTTCATGTACCAGGGTGCGCAATTCTTCGGTGCTGAGCAGATGGTTGTTGCTTTGGTCCACCTTGACGCCAAACAGCCGCAGCAGGCTGTTGGTAATGCTATTGACGACCCATACCAGCGGATAGGTGAGTTTCAGCAGCGGCAGCAGCACGTAGGATGCCGGAAACGCGATGCGCTCGGGGAACATAGCGGCAACGGTCTTGGGGGACACTTCGGCAAAGATAAGGATGATCAGCGTCAGGCCGGCTGTCGCAATGGCAATGCCCGCATCGCCCCACAGGCGCACGGCGATGACAGTGGCGATGGCGGAGGCCAGGATGTTGACGAAGTTGTTGCCGATCAGGATGACGCCAATCAATCGGTCGGGCCTTTCCAGCAGGCGGCTGGCTTTGCGCGCCCCGCGGTGCTTGTTCTTCACCAGATGCCGCAATCGGTAGCGGTTGAGCGACATCATGCCGGTTTCAGAGCTGGAAAAAAATGCTGAACAAAGGATGAGGAAGATGAGAATCCCGATGAGGGTACTTATCGATGCGTCTTCCAAGACGGGTGGACCTTAGACTTGCCAATAGGGCGTTCATTGTCTGGCCCACCGAGGGGGCTGTCAAGGGACCCGCGTGGGATCCTTTTCGGCTAGCTGGGCAGAAAAAATTCAATAACCAGTTTTGAGCCAAAAAACGCCAGCATCAGGGCAATAAAACCACCAATGGTCCAGCGGATGGCACGCAGGCTACGCCAGCCCATGAGGCTGTGGCCGGCCAGCAGGATGGCATACACAAACCAGGCCAGAATCGACAGCGTGGTTTTGTGAATCAGATGCTGGGCAAAGAAGTCTTCGACGAACAGGAAACCGCTGATCAGCGAGGCCGAGAGCAGAATAATGCCGGTCCAGAGCATTTCAAACAGCAGGCGCTCCATGGTCTGCAACGGGGGTAGGCTGGCGACCAGTCCGCGCGTATGGTGTTGTTTGAGGGCCGTATTCTGTCGCCATAGCAGCAATGCCTGCAGCGTTGCCAATGTAAAGATACTGTAGGCAAGAATGGACAACAGTATATGGGAGATCAGACCCGCGCTGTAATTGCGCTGCAGGCTGGTATCCGGGTCCAGGGTGGCGGTGAGCAGGGAGATGATGGCAAGCGGAAATACGCCGATAAACAGATTGTCTATTTGCTGCCGGTAACTGCTCAGTAGTACCAGTGCAGCCAGCAGCCAGCTGACCTGACAGCCAACACTGAAGAAGCCCAGGTTGAGCCCCTCGCCCAGGTGCATAACGAGATACACCGCCAGCGCGTGCACTGTCACGCCGCACAGGCCCAGGCCGCGGATCAGGTTGCGTGCCGGTCGCTTCTGTCCCTGCAATACCTGCCATTGCAACAGGGTTGCAGCTAGGTAGAACAGCACGGCAACAAGTATTGACGTCAGCAGCATCCGGGACCTCCATGGAAAGGCGCTAAGTGTGTCATAAAAAATCCGGGTGCGAAATAATGAGGTGCCGCCCTTCACAGCGCTGCTGTATAATGCGCATCCTTTGCAAGTTCAAGGCGTCTCCCTCGCCGCTTCAGGGGCCTTACCCGGCCCGGCCGGTGGAGAAAAACAGAGGCAGGATATGTTTGAGAATCTGACAGATCGGCTCACGCAAACGCTCAAGTCCGTTACCGGACAGGCGAAGCTTACCGAAGACAACATCAAGGGCACGCTGCGTGAAGTGCGCATGGCGTTGCTGGAGGCGGACGTTGCGCTGCCGGTGGTCAAGGAATTCGTCAACAGCGTCAAGGACAGGGCTGTTGGCCAGGAAGTCAGCAAGAGCCTGACTCCGGGGCAGGTGTTCGTCAAGATCGTCCAGGAAGAGCTGGTCAAGATCATGGGCGAGGCCAACGAAAAGCTCAACCTGGCCGCCCAGCCGCCCGCCATCGTGCTGATGGCAGGCTTGCAGGGTGCAGGCAAGACGACCTCCGTCGCCAAGCTGGCGCGCACGCTGCGTGAACGGGACAAGAAAAAGGTACTGGTCGTGTCGGCGGACGTTTATCGTCCTGCGGCGATCAAGCAGCTGGAAATGCTGGCCACCGAGGTGGCCGTCGACTTTTTCCCATCCAGCGCAGAGCAGGATCCGGTGCAGATCGCGACGGACGCAATCGCCCATGCCAGAATCCAGCATCACGATGTGGTACTGGTGGATACGGCGGGTCGTTTGCACGTCGATGGCGACATGATGGACGAAATCAAGCGTCTGCACGCCGCCATCAACCCGGTTGAAACCCTGTTTGTGGTCGATGCCATGACCGGCCAGGATGCCGCGGCGACGGCCAAGGCCTTCAGTGATGTGCTGCCGCTGACCGGTGTGATCCTGACCAAGGCGGACGGTGATGCGCGCGGCGGTGCCGCGCTGTCGGTACGCTACATCACCGGCAAGCCGATCAAGTTTATCGGTGTGGGTGAAAAGGTCGATGCGCTGGAGGCTTTCCACCCCGACCGTGTCGCCTCGCGCATCCTGGGCATGGGTGACGTCCTGTCCCTGATCGAGGAAGCCGAGCGCAAGATCGACAAGGACAAGGCCGAAAAGTTTGCCCAGAAAATCAAGAAGGGCAAGGGCTTCGACCTGGAAGACTTCCGTCAGCAGATTCAGCAGATGAAGAACATGGGCGGCATGGCCGGCATGCTCGATAAGCTGCCCGGCATGGGTCAGATGGGTCAGATGGGGCAGGTCGCCGATGCCGCCAAGGCGGAAAAGGGCATGCACCAGATGGAGTCGATCATCAATTCCATGACGCCGGGCGAGCGCCGCAATCCCGACATCATCTCCGGTTCGCGCAAGCGCCGCATTGCGCTGGGGTCGGGTACGCAGATTCAGGACGTTAACCGTCTGCTGAAACAGCACAAGCAGATGGCCAAGATGATGAAGAAATTCTCGGCCAAGGGTGGCATGGCCAAGATGATGCGCGGCATGAAAGGCATGTTGCCGCCGGGCATGGGCGGTGGCGGCGGTTTCCCGCGCATGTGATGCCTGCGGGTGTTGCTTAATATTTATCCAGAAAGTGCTTTTGTCAGGGCCGGGTTTGACGTAAAATCTCGGCCCTGATTTTGTAGGCCCGGTCGCTGCATGGGGTTCGTCCTAGTGTGGCCCGGAATTGTAACCGCGGGCGATCCTAAAACCCGCGAAAATAAAGGGACCATTCACATGGTAACAATTCGTCTGTCTCGTGGCGGCGCCAAAAAGCGTCCGTTTTATCACCTTACCGTCGCTGACTCTCGCAATGCGCGTGATGGTCGCTTTATTGAGCGAGTGGGTTTCTTCAACCCGGTTGCGCGCGGTCAGGAAGAAAGCCTGCGCGTTGATCTGGAACGTGTTCAATACTGGCAGGACAAAGGCGCGAGCCTGTCCGAGCGTGTTGCTCAGCTGATCAAAGAAGCGAAGAAAGCAGCTAAGTAACGCAGGGTTGGGCCGGGTCGAAGGATGGAAGACAAAAGTTCTCTTATAACGCTGGGCAAGATCACCACTCTGTACGGCGTCAAAGGTTGGGTGAAGGTTCATTCAAGTACCGAACCGATGGAAAACATCCTGAACTATGCCCCCTGGCAGCTGAAAATCGGAGACGAAACAAAAATCGTCGAGGTTGAAAGTGGTCGGGTTCATGGCAAAGGCCTGGTAGCCAAGTTGGCTGGAGTAGATGATCGGGATGTGGCGCGGCTTTATTGCGGTGCTGAAATCCTGACCGAGCGCAACCGTCTTCCCGAGCTGGAAGTCGGTGAGTACTACTGGAGTCAGCTCGAAGACCTGCTGGTATATACCGAGTCCGGGCAGTTGCTGGGCAAGGTAGAGCATCTGATAGCAACAGGCTCTAACGATGTATTGATCGTTAAGGGCACTGAAGAGAGCATCGATCGCCGCGAGCGGTTGATTCCCTACTTGCCTGATCAGGTGGTCAAGGAAGTTGATTTGGTTAAGGGTTGCATTCGGGTCGACTGGGATCCGGAGTTTTAGGCGGTGTGGTTTGGTGTAGTCACCCTCTTTCCCGAGATGTTTGAAGCCATTACGGCTTACGGTGTCACGGGGCGGGCGGTACGCAATGGGCTGATTGATGTCCGGTGCTGGAATCCGAGGGATTATACTCTGGACAAGCACCGTACTGTCGACGACCGTCCCTATGGAGGCGGTCCTGGCATGCTGATGAAAGTTCAGCCATTGCGGGATGCGATCAATGCGGCGCGTAGCGCTGCTGGCGACGGAGCGACAGTGATTTATCTGTCGCCCCAGGGGCGTCGGCTGGATCATGCCGGCGTGCGCGAGCTGGCGGCGCGGCAGAAGTTGATTTTGGTGGCGGGGCGTTACGAAGGTATCGACGAGCGCCTGCTGGAAACCGAAATCGATGAAGAGTGGTCACTGGGAGACTTTGTCCTCAGTGGCGGCGAATTGCCGGGCATGACGCTGATCGACGCAGTATCCAGGCTGGTGCCCGGTGTACTGGGACATCAGAACTCGGCAGCAGAGGACTCCTTTAGCGAGGGGTTGCTTGACTGCCCGCACTACACGCGACCGGAACAGTTTGACGGAATGCAAGTACCCGAGGTGCTGCTGGGCGGCAATCACGAGGAAATCAGACGCTGGCGTCTGAAACAGCAACTGGGTCGAACCTGGACAAGGCGCCCGGACCTGCTGAAAAACCTCGAGCTGGATCGCGAGCAGCAGACGTTGTTAAACGAATACATCCGTGAGACCCAGAGGTCCGACGGTTGAATACTCACTCTAGGAGCGAGCGATGAGCGGCAAAATCTCTATCATTCAGCAGATCGAAGCTGAGCAGATGGGTAAACAGATTCCTGAATTCGGCCCCGGTGATACCGTTGTCGTACAGGTTAAAGTGACCGAAGGCACCCGTACGCGTCTGCAGGCGTTTGAAGGTGTAGTGATCGGCAAGCGTAACCGCGGGCTGAACTCTGCCTTCACCGTACGTAAAATCTCCCACGGTGTGGGCGTTGAGCGTACTTTCCAGACCTTCAGCCCGACAGTTGACAGCATTGGTGTCAAGCGTCGTGGTGATGTGCGCCAGGCCAAGCTGTACTACCTGCGCGAGCGTAGCGGCAAGTCTGCACGTATCAAGGAAAAGCTGGGCTGAGCCTCGCTCACCTCAGTTTCTAAAAGGGCGGCCTTCGGGTCGCCCTTTTTGCGTCTGAGCTCGTGCAAACCCGTCGTTGGCCTGCTCGCGATTTGACGCTATGATGCCTACTATTATGTTTCTGTGAGCCGGTACTGGCAGATTACAAGGAGCTGCAGTTATGCGGAAGTTGTTTAAGTTGCTGGGATTTTTGCTGGTTCCCGCGCTTATCGTCGGTGGCGCCTATGGCTATTACTGGTACCAGGTAAAAAGCTCCGCTGATCGCATGATTGACGCTGCGGCGCCCTATGCGAAGATCACCTATGCGCGCGTGGTCGCCGGGCTCGACGGCAGTGCCGGTATTGGCGGGGTGCAGGTCACTCCACTGGGCAGCAGGGATTCCCTGCTGATTGGTTCGGTTCTGTTCCAGGCGCCTGATCCGCTGTTTTATCTCGATGCAGAGAAGACGCTGCGAGAAGGCAACTGGCCTGAGCATATGTCGCTGTCGGTCAACGGCCTGGATATGAGTCTGGATGCCGATTACCTGGCGCAGTGGCAAGCGATGGGGCAATCCCTCGCCGTGCCGCAGGACGGTACCGGTTTCGAGGCGCTGGCCTGTGGTGACGTACAGCGTTTTGATCTGGCAACGACGCGGGCCATGAATTACAAGCGCCTGAACATGGATTTGCGGGTCGCGATGGATTTTGTGCCCAGTACCCAGTCGTTGCGTTTGCGCTCCGATGTCACGGTGGCGGGCATGGCGCAAACCGGTTTCTATATTGATATTTCCCAGCCCAGCAGTGCGATTTCTGTGGCCTCGCTGGTGCAGGCGCAGCCATCTCTTGAGCGTGTCACGCTGGATTACAGTGACCTGGGCTACAACGGCAAGCGCAACCGTTTCTGTGCTCAGCGTGGCGGTTTCGCACCTGACGAATATCCGCAACGGCACAGCGAGATGGTGCAGGCCGAGTTGAAGAAAACCGGCTGGACACTGTCTGAGCCCCTGGTGAAGGCCTATGCCGATCTGCAGCGTCCGCGGGTCATATTGCAGGTGATTGCCGAGCCGCCACCCGGTTTTGGAGCCCAGTCCATCGGGACGATCTCTTCGCCCGAGCAGTTGCTTGATTTGCTTAATCTTCGGGTCTCGGTCAATGGTGCTAATCAGGACCTGAGTGGCGTTAAGTGGTCGCCGAATACCGATGAGGCGGTGGCCGTCAGTGAGTCTGATGCGCCGCAAGTTGAAGTACCGGCGCCGGAGGCCCTTGCAGCCGGCGTGGTCGAAAAGCGGGCTCCGCAGCAAGATCTGGTGGTGGAGCTGGAGCGGCCCAAGTCTGCACCGGAACCCATCATCATTGATCCAGATGTCGTGCAGGTTATGCCGGGGATCGTGGTCAAGGCCAAAGCGGCGGAAAAAACCTACAAGCCGACCGCGGTGCGGCAGGTGCACAGTTATGCTGGGCAGAAAGTGAAGCTGCGCACGTATTTCGGACGCAAGATCGAAGGCACGCTGGTGCGCGTGGCTGATGGCAACCTGGAAGTAGAGCAGCGTGTGGACCGCGGAGTGGCAGTTTTCCCGATTGCCGCTGACAAGGTGGCAGAGCTGTCTGTCTGGCGTTAGTCGGGCTGTGTCGAGCGATGAAGGCGACCGCCGCTTGCGGCGGCGCTTGCCCGAGCCCGCTGATCAGCGGGATATAGAGCGCTTTATCGATGCCATCTGGCTGGAAAAAGGCCTCAGTGCCAACACGCTGGCATCCTATCGGCGTGATCTTAGTCTCTTTGCCTGCTGGCTCAATGATCAAGGCGTTGCACTGCTTGATGTCGACAGGTCGCTGTTGCGCCGCCACCTGGACTGGCGGCTGCAGGCCCGCCTTAAGGCCAGTTCCACGGCGCGCCTGCTATCCTGCCTGCGCGGCTTTTACCGCTACTGGATTCGTGAAGAGCGTCTGACTGACGATCCGACACTGCAGATCGACAGCCCCCGGCGCGCGCGGCCACTGCCAAAGACCCTGACCGAAGACGATGTCGAGCAGTTGCTGGCGGCCCCGCCGCTGGATGATGCGCTGGGGCTGCGGGACCGGGCCATGCTGGAGGTGCTCTATGCGACGGGCTTGCGGGTATCCGAGTTGGTGGGCCTGTCCTGCGGCCAGGTGAATCTGCGCCAGGGGCTGGTGCAGGTGGTTGGCAAGGGCGACAAGGAGCGACTGGTGCCCCTGGGGGACGAGGCGGTGCACTGGTTGCAACGTTATATGCTGCAGGCGCGCCGGGAGCTGGTTGAGGCGGGCTCCGATGTTTTGTTCCCCAGCCGCCGGGGGCAGCAGATGACGCGACAGGCGTTCTGGCATCGTATCAAGCTGCATGCTTTGGCGGGGGGGATCGACAAGCCGCTGTCTCCGCATGTGCTGCGTCATGCATTTGCCACGCACCTGGTAAATCATGGTGCGGATTTGCGTGTGGTGCAGATGTTGCTGGGTCACAGTGATCTTTCGACCACACAGATTTATACTCAAGTAGCGCAGCACCGGTTGCAGTCTGTTCACCGCCAGCACCATCCGCGGGGTTGACGCCGCCGGGGGAACTATTCAGTGCCTGTCTCGTCAGAGAAGGTCTATAAATTTCGACTGATATCGAGGGTTTTATGTATAAATCAATCCTGAGTGCGCTTCTGGTGCTTGGCTTCAGCGGGGCGCTGCAGGCGGCAGAGGCTGATGCCGGGGTTACCGAAGTCATTACCCGGCAGTTGATGAAGGTTGATGCGCGTATCCCGGTTGAATCCGTCAAGGCCGCCCAGATGCCTGGCATGTATGAAGTTGTGCTGGGTACCGGCGAAGTTCTTTATGCGGACCCGCAAGGCGAATATTTCATGCTGGGTCAGCTTTATAAGCTGAGTGATGACAAGGGCTTTGAAAACCTGACCGAAGAACGCCTGAACGCCCAGCGTGTCGCTCTGATGGCGGCAGTGGAGGCAAAAGATCTCATCTCGTTCAAGCCTGCCGGTGAAACCAAGGCTACGATAGCGGTCTTTACCGATGTTGATTGCCCGTATTGCCGCAAGCTGCACGCCGAGGTCCCCAAACTGAATGAAATGGGTATTCAGGTGGATTACCTCGCCTTTCCGCGCGGTGGAGAGCGCAGTGCGGCCTTTACCAAGATGCAGTCTGTCTGGTGTTCGGCGTCGGATAAACGCGGCGAGAACCTGACCAAGGTGAAAAATGGTGAATCCATTGAAGAGCAGGTTTGCGACTCGCCGGTTATGGAGCAGTTTGCCTTGGGGCAGAAGGTCGGTGTGACCGGTACGCCTGCGCTGGTCTTCGAGGACGGCAGTCTGGTGCCGGGGTACATGCCGGCGGCGCGTCTGGCCCAGATGCTCGGCCTGGCACAGTAAAATATCCCTGCAGGTAGCGCGGTCATGCCGCGTTACCTGTCGCGGACTTGTCCTGTTCGTGCTGTCTTTACGACAAATTCCTCCTGTATCTTCTGTCTGTCCTATCCAAGTCACGTCCAACACCCGTTATAATACCCACCCATTTTTACCGCGGATGACTGTTCGTCATCCGGATCGACTCAACAGCGAGTGAGGTATTGATTTGAAACCGGTTAAAGTTGGTATCTGCGGTCTTGGCACCGTAGGCAGCGGCACATTCAATGTTCTCAAGCGCAATGAGGACGAAATCAGTCGTCGTGCAGGGCGCCATATTACCGTAGCCCAGGTGGGCGCGCGCCGCGAAAACCCGAACGCTGATACCAGTGGCATTGATGTGACCACCGATATTTTCGCGGTTGCAACCAATCCGGAAATCGACATCGTGGTTGAGCTGATCGGTGGCTATGACGTAGCCCGCAAGCTGGTGTTGACGGCGATCGAGCACGGCAAGCATGTTGTCACCGCTAACAAGGCGCTGATTGCAGTGCACGGCAACGAGATTTTCGAGGCGGCCCAGAAAAATAACGTCATCGTGGCCTTCGAGGCGGCCGTGGCGGGTGGTATTCCCATCATCAAGGCGATCCGTGAAGGCCTGGCGGGCAACCAGATCAACTGGCTGGCGGGCATTATTAACGGTACCGGCAACTTCATCATGACCGAAATGCGTGAGAAGGGCCGCGACTTCGCCGATGTGCTGGCCGAAGCGCAGGCGCTGGGGTACGCCGAAGCGGATCCGACGTTTGATGTTGAAGGCATTGATGCCGCGCACAAGCTGACGATCCTGGCATCCATCGCATTTGGTGTTCCGCTGCAGTTTGAGAAAGCCTACACCGAAGGCATCAGCGCCATCACCCAGGACGACGTGACCTATGCCGACGAGCTGGGTTATCGCATCAAGCACCTGGGGATAAGCCGCCGCACCAGCGACGGTATCGAGCTGCGTGTGCACCCGACATTGATCCCCAAACCGCTGCTGCTGGCCAATGTCGAAGGTGTCATGAATGCGGTCATGGTCGACGGCGATGCTGTGGGGCAGACCCTGTATTACGGCGCCGGCGCCGGCGCCGAGCCGACGGCTTCCGCTGTGGTTGCCGATATCATTGATGTGGTGCGCATGCTGGTGTCCGAGCAGGGCCATCGCGTACCGCACCTGGCCTTCCAGCCAAGCGCACTGTCCGACCTGCCGGTGCTGCCGGTGGAAGAAATCGTCTCCGCCTATTACCTGCGTATCCATGCGATCGAGCGTCCGGGTGTGTTGGCGCATATCACCAAGATCTTTGGTGACAACGGCATCAACATCGAGGCCATCATCCAGAAAGAGACCACCGCCGAACAGGTGCCGGTGATTATCCTGACCCAGCGGGTCAAGGAGCGGGTGATGAATGATGCTCTGGCACAGGTCGAGGCGCTGGACGACATCCTTGGCAAGGTCACCCGCATCCGTGTCGAGACGCTGAAGGACTGAGGAAACGAGCATGAAATATATATCGACCCGGGGCCAGGCACCGGCACTCAATTTTGAGGAAGTGCTGCTGGCCGGTCTTGCCAGTGACGGTGGGCTTTACGTCCCCGAGACGCTGCCGACCTTCAGCACCGAAGAGATCGCATCCTGGGCAGGCCTGCCGTACCACGAGCTGGCGTTCAAGGTCATTCACCCCTTTGTCAGTGACTGTATCGATGATGCGGACCTGAAGAAAATGGTGGATGACACCTACGCCAGCTTCAACCACAGCGCCGTGGCGCCGCTGGTGCAGCTGGGCAGCAACGAGTGGGTGCTGGAGCTTTTCCACGGTCCCACCCTGGCGTTCAAGGATTTCGCGCTGCAGCTGCTCGGCCGACTGATGGATCATGTCCTGGCCAAGCGGGGCGAGCGTCTGGTTATCATGGGCGCTACATCCGGTGATACCGGCTCTGCGGCCATCGAAGGCTGCCGTCACAGCGATCACCTGGATATCTTTATCCTGCACCCCCACAATCGGGTGTCGGAGGTGCAGCGGCGCCAGATGACCACGGTAAAGGCCGACAACGTCTTTAATATTGCGCTGCAGGGCAACTTCGATGATTGCCAGCAGATGGTCAAGGACAGCTTTGCCGATCAGTCATTCCTCAAGGGACTGAAGCTCGGTGCCGTCAACTCGATCAACTGGGCCCGCATCATGGCCCAGATCGTGTACTACTTCGCCGCCTCTCTGGCTGTGGGTGGTCCGCATCGTCCGGTGGCTTTCTCGGTACCGACGGGCAACTTCGGTGATATCTTTGCCGGCTACCTGGCCAAGCAGATGGGCTTGCCCATCGCCCAGCTGGTCGTGGCCACCAACCGCAATGATATCCTGCATCGAGTGATTTCCGGCAATGACATGAGCCGCGGTGAGCTGGTGCATACCCTGTCACCGTCCATGGATATCATGGTGTCGTCCAACTTCGAGCGTTTGCTGTTCGATGTCTATGACCGTGATGGCGCGGCGATCTCCGACCTGATGGCGCGTTTTCGTACCGAAGCGGTACAGCTCGACGAAGCCCGCTGGGCCAAGGTCCGCGAGCTGTTCGACAGCCAGGCCGTAGACGATGAAACGACCTGCGAGGTTATTCGTCAGGTGCACGCCGAAACCGGCTACCTGCTCGATCCCCACACCGCGATTGGCCTGCAGGCCGGGCGTGACTGCAACCGCGATCACAGCATTCCCATGATCACCCTGGCCACGGCCCACCCGGTCAAGTTCCCGGAACCGGTGGTCAACGCCGGGCTGGAATCGCCCCAGCTGCCTGAAAACATGGCGGATCTGTTCGAACGTCCAGAGCACTATGAAGTACTGGCCAATGACCTGTCTGTCGTACAGGCGTTCCTGGCCTCCCATGTCCACAAGGCCTGATGAGCTGAGTCCGATACGGGGGGCCGCCGGCCTTCCGTATCGAATGCGTGTGCATGGATAACCTGTTTTTCCTCATATCCAAGACCCTCTGGCTGGCCGTACAGCCCGATAACCTGCTGGTGCTGTTGCTGCTGCTGGGTGCGTTCGGCGTCTGGCTGGGGCGTCGCTGGGCCAGGAGGCTGCTCGGGCTTCTCAGTCTCGTCATGCTCGGGTTAATGCTCATGCCGCTGGGAAACCTGTTGCTGGAACCGCTGGAGTCGCGTTTCGAGTACGGGGTCCCGCCGGAATCGGTGGCCGGCATCATGGTGCTGGGCGGCGGTGAGGATGCCGATCTGAGCGCACGCTGGGGTCAAAGCCAGTTCAACAGTGCGGCGGAACGGCTGATGGTGCTGCCGGAGTTGATGCAACGCTATCCCAATGCCCAGGTGGTTTTCAGCGGAGGCTCCGCGGCGGTGCTGGATGCACAGTACCGCGGGGCCGATGTGGCGAGAAACTGGCTGGCAACCTTGCCGCCAGCGTTGTCCGGGTCACCGGTGCTGTTCGAACGGGATTCGCGCAATACCTGGGAGAATGCTCTCTTCAGTGCCCGTCTTCTGGGCGGTGTGCCGGAGCAGCCCTGGCTGCTGGTCACCTCCGCATTCCACATGCCGCGCTCGGTGGGTATCTATCGCCAGCTGGGCTGGCAGGTGGTGCCCTACCCGGTGGATTACATCAGTACGGGTGACCTGTTTCGTGTGCAGTTCGCGCTCAATTTGCGCGACCTGGTGGTGGGCGTGCGGGAATGGACCGGCCTGCTGATCTATCACCTGACCGGGCGCACCTACAGGTTCTTCCCGGCACCAAAGGACTGATTCAATGACGGATATACAGATTGAACGCCGCCCAGAACCGGATCGCACGCTGCCCGTATTCAGCCAGGCTCATCCTGTCCTGGCACGTATCTATGCCGCCCGCGGCGTGCAGTCGCTGGACCTGCTGGGGCGCTCGCTAACCGAACTGCTGCCGGATTCGGGCCTGCACGGGCTGGATGCCGCGGTCATCCGCCTGGTCAGGGCGATTACCGCCGGCGAGCGGATACTGATCGTCGGTGACTTTGACTGCGATGGTGCCACCAGCACCGCAGTGGCGGTACTGGCGCTACGGATGATGGGCGCGGCACAGGTGGATTATCTGGTGCCCAACCGGTTTGAATACGGTTATGGCCTGAGCCCTGAAATCGTTGACGTTGCACACCAGCAAGGTCCTCAGCTGCTGGTCACGGTGGACAACGGCATCTCCAGCCTGGAGGGTGTGGCACGCGCCAATGCCTGTGGCATGGATGTCGTCGTGACCGACCATCACCTGGCCGGTGCCGAGCTGCCGGCGGCCTGCGCCATCGTGAACCCCAACCAGCCGGACTGCGGTTTTATCGCCAAGTCGACCTGCGGTGTGGGGGTTATTTTCTATGTCATGATCGCGCTGCGCCGTGCCCTTGCTGCCAGGGGCTGGTTTGAGCAGCACGCCATACCGGCGCCGAATCTTGCCAGCCTGCTGGATCTGGTCGCGTTGGGCACGGTGGCCGATGTGGTGGCGCTGGAGCACAATAACCGCGTGCTGGTTCACCAGGGGCTGCAGCGAATCCGCGCGGGCAAGGCGCGCCCGGGGCTGCGCGCCCTGATCGAAGTATCCGGTCGCAGCCAGGCGCGTCTCGTGGCCAGCGATCTCGGCTTTGCGCTGGCGCCCAGGCTGAATGCAGCAGGCCGGCTCGAAGACATGTCCATTGGCATAGAATGCCTGCTGACTGATGATCCCGATCATGCCCTGGAGCTGGCACGTATGCTCGATGGCTTGAATCAGGAGCGTCGGGGTATTGAGCAGGACATGCAGCAGCAGGCGCTGAACTCGCTGGCGCGGCTCGAGCTGGACGCGTCTGAATTGCCGATGGGGCTCTGTCTGTATGATGAGAGCTGGCACCAGGGCGTCATCGGTATTCTGGCGTCGCGCATCAAGGAGCGGGTGCATCGCCCGGTCATTGCCTTTGCGCCCGGCGATGATGGCGAGATCAAGGGGTCGGCACGCTCGATCAGCGGCTTTCATATACGGGACGGGCTCGATGCCATCGCTGCCCGCTATCCGGGCTTGCTGAGCAAATTTGGCGGCCATGCGATGGCGGCCGGCATGACGTTGGCGACAGACAGCTTTGCGGCATTCAGCGCCGCCTTTGACGAGCAGGTGCGCTTGCAGCTCGATGCGGCGGCACTGACCCGACGCCTGCTGACCGATGGCGCTTTGCGTGCCGCGGACATGAGTGTAGAGCTGGCCGAGATCCTGCGTGAAGGCGGGCCCTGGGGGCAGCTGTTTCCGGAACCGCTGTTCGATGGCGACTTTGGCCTGTTGCAGCAGCGCATCGTCGGGCAGCGCCACCTGAAGCTGGTACTGATGGAACCGGCCAGCGGACTCGCGATCGATGCGATCTGGTTTAATATTGACACGGCACTCTGGCCAGACACTTCGGTGCAGCGGGTGCGGGTCGTTTACCGGCTGGATGTGAACGAGTTTCGCGGCCAGCGCAATCTGCAGCTGATGGTGGAGCACCTCGAAGCGATCAGCTGATCATGGGGGTCTGTGCAGGCCCCTGACTTTGGTGATGGAAGGAAATACGGGAATGAATGATCTGACACTGAATGAACTCAATACCTTGCTGGCGGTGTTTGCCAGGGCTGGAGTCGAAGCGGGGGCGGGTGCAGAAGGTGAGTTGCTGCAGCGTTTGAGCCAGGCCCAGGCTGAGCGGGAAGAGCTGGACAACATGGATTTCGACGACTGTGCAGGTGGTGCCTGCAAGCTGTAATGGCGCCTGGCCTGCATGCCGCCAGGCACGGTTTTGGGCGGCTCACACAGGCGGGTTTGCGGTACGCGCTAACATCATGCAGGATGTGTGCAGGGTGGCTTAATCAGGGATAGAATCTGCTGTCTATCGGGCTGCGGCAGCTTGCCCTGTCTGTGCATCCTAGCACCGGGGTTGAGGGGCTCTTTAGAAGGGCAGATTCAGTCAGGAGACATTGATGTCAGCACCATGGGGCAAGGGGTCTGCGTGTGTCGCGCGAAGGCGAATGCCGTACCCGGGGACAGCCCTGGTGTGGGTCATCGCGCTGATGCTCTGGTCGCCAGCGTCAATGGCAGCCAGCCTGGATGACCTGCTGCAGCACCCCGTACCTCTATTGGTCTCACTCCTCGCTCTGCTTGCGCTGGCCCTGCTGGGGCTGTGCGGCATCTGCTATCGTTGCTGGCTGCTGCAAGCGCGCCTGCGCGAACAGGAAGCCGGCCAGCAGCGTTACCACGCAGTTTTCGATGCACTCCCGGAGCCTGCCTGCATCAAGAATGCCCGCGGCCAGTTCCTGGACTGTAACCGTGCCTTCGTCAGCTTCACCGGCTTGAGCCACACGGCGCTGATCGGGAAAACCAGTAGCGAGGTGTTCTCGGCGGCGGATGGGCTAAGGATTGCCGAACAGGACCGTCATGCCTTAAGGGTCGATGGCATTTTTCGGGGCGAAGACTGGGTGCACGGTGCCGGTCATCGGCCGCGTCTGGTGAGCTTTCTGCGTACCCGCCTGCCAGCGCAGGGATCACAGGAACCGGCCTTGCTGGTCATCGGCAGTGACATTACCGCACAGCGCCAGGAAGAGGTCATCACGCAACTGCAGAACATGACGCTGGACTGCCTGTTGCGCGGTCTTGCCCTGAGTCTTGTGCTGGAGCGTCTGGTTAAAACCGTGGAGCGGGCGTACCCGGGGCTGCTCTGTTCAATCATGCTGCTGGACAAGGACCGCTTGCTGCGGTGCACCGCAGCCCCCTCGCTGCCGGACTACTTTTGTGAGGCTGCTGACGGAATCGTGGCGGCAGAGGGCGCAGGGGGCTGTGGAACGGCTGTCGCCACCGCAACGCGTGTGATCATCGAGGATGCGCGCGGGCATCCCTATTTCCAACCCTTTGCCGACATCATAAAACGGGCAAATATCGTCGCCTGCTGGTCGGAACCCGTGTTTGGCAGCCAGGGTGACGTGCTGGGCACCTTCTGTCTGTATTCAGCCGATGCCGGCGGACCCTCCTCGGCCCAGATCAAGCTGCTGGAGCAGACCGCCCGGCTGGTGAGCCTTGCGGTGGAGCGGAGCCGGCGGGAGGAGCAGTTGCGCAAGCTGTCTCGGGCGGTGGAGCAAAGCTCGAGCATGGTCGTGATTACCGACGCCAGTGGCATCATCGAATACGTGAATGAAGAGTTTTGCGACGTCACCGGCTACAGCGTCGAGGAGGTGCTGTTGCAGCGTCCCTCTCTGTTGAAATCAGGCGAGACGGATGTCGAGCTGTACCGCACCATGTGGCAGACGCTGCTGGCGGGGCAGGACTGGCACGGAGAGATACGCAATCGGCGCAAGTCGGGCGAGCTGTATTGGTCGGCACTGTCAGTGTCACCCATTCTGGATGAGGACGGCAGCGTCACCCACTTCATCGGCATCAGCGAGGACATCTCCACCCAGAAGCATTCCCAGGCGCAGATCGAGCAACTCGCCTTCTACGATCCCCTTACCCAGCTGGGCAACCGGCGCCTGTTTCGCGAACAGCTCGACCAGGAGCTGCGCAAGGTGCGCCGTACCGGACAGCAGCTGGCGGTGTTCTACCTGGATCTCGATAATTTCAAGCAGATTAACGATACCCTCGGCCATGATGTCGGTGACAGGTTGTTGCAGGCGATTGCGGGTCTGCTGCGGGTCACATTGCGCGAGACCGATAATATCGCCCGCCTCGGGGGCGATGAATTCATTATTCTTCTGCCCCAGATGACCGGTCTGGCGCAGGCCAAGCGGGTGGCGGAAAAATTGCTGGATACCCTGCTCGAACCCATTGCTGTGGCGGGTCACGAGGTGATGATCACCTTCAGTATCGGTATCACGCTGGCACCGGATGACGGTGATACCTGGTCTGTATTGATGAAAAACGCGGACCTTGCGATGTACCGCGCCAAGCGCCAGGGACGCAATAACTATCAGTTCTTCACCCGCGAGATGAACGAGGAAGTCATGCGCCGGGCACAGATGGAAGCCGAGTTGCGTTTCGCGCTGGACGAGGGCCACTTCAGTCTGGCGTACCAGCCGCAGTGGAATCTGCTGGGCGGCTTGCAGCTGGTGGGCATGGAGGCGCTGATCCGTTGGCACCACACCGACCGGGGCTGGATCTCGCCGGCCGAGTTTGTTCCGGTGGCTGAAGAGCTGGGACTGATTGTGCCACTGGGCAACTGGGTGATTCATGAAGCGTGTCGGTCTGGCGCGCACCTGGTTGAGCAGGGGCATGAGGTCAAGGTGGCCGTGAACCTGTCACTGCGACAGTTCCGTGACCCGAATTTGCTGAATACGGTACGCCTTGCACTGCAGAACAGCGGGCTTGAAGCACGCTATCTGGAGTTCGAGATTACCGAGTCCATGATTATGGATGATATCAACCGTGTACTGGAAATTCTGGGAGCTCTCAAGGCGCTGGGTGTGACGCTGTCCATCGATGACTTCGGTACCGGTTATTCGTCGCTGAGCTACCTGAAGCAGTTGCCACTGGACCAGCTCAAGGTCGATGCATCCTTCGTGCGTGACATTCCGCATGATGTCAATGACATGGAGATCGCCGCTGCGGTTATCGCCATGGCCCACAAGCTGGGGCTCAAGGTGGTGGCCGAGGGTATTGAAACCCCGGAACAGCTGGCGTTTCTGCGCGAGAATCGCTGTGAGATGGGGCAGGGTTACCTGCTTGGGCGCCCGGAATCGCTGGAATCGTTGCTGCGCCTGCTGGATGTTGAGCTGACAGACTGACCCCGGGCAATCCGCCCCCGGGGAGTCCGCCAATTTTCGCAAAGCATCTTTATTCCCACTGCATCCACTGAGTGCGGCCACTCCGGCGGCCGTGATTATCTCTGCTATAGTGTGCGTTTTGCATCGAGAGGGCAGACATGGCTAGCGGCTGGAAACCCCGTTTCGGCGCCTCGGATTTTGATATCCGGGCCGACGAAGCGCTGCATCATGGCTTTTTCAACCTGGACCGCGTAACAGTGACACATCGCTGTTTCCTGGGCGGCGAGGCCACTATCGGGCGAGAGCTGTACCGGCGTCGCGATGCGGTCTGTGTGCTGCCCTATGACCCTGTGTTGCGTTGCGTGGTGCTGATCGAACAATTTCGTGTTGGCACGCTGGATCATCCGCGCGGCCCCTGGCAGCTGGAACTGGTGGCGGGCCTGGTGGAACCGGGCGAAAGTGTCGAGGATGTGGCGCGGCGTGAAGCGGTGGAGGAAGCAGACTTGCAGCTGGGCGAAATTGAATCCATCAGCCGTTTTACGCCCAGTCCAGGCGCTGTTCGCGAGTATATCGACCTGCTCTGTGCCCGGGTGGATGCGGGCAGTGCCGGCGGTGTACATGGCCTCGCAGAAGAGGGTGAGGATATTCTGGTGCATGTGCTGTCGCTGGATGACGCCTGCGCACTGGTGCAGGACGGGGTGATCGATAACGCACCGGCGATCATTGCGATACAATGGCTGCAAATGCACAGCCCGCGACTTGAACAACAGTGGGTTCAACCGGAGACTTCATGAAACGCAAGTATGTACCCGACCTGTCGCGTCAGATGGCCCAGTGTGAGGCCAATTACGCGCGCATGATGAAACTGCTACCGGACCTGGATGTCTGCGACCACCGCGAATTCCAGGTGTACTGGCAGGCGCATCAGGTCGTGGTGCGTCTCGAGGTGGAGGAGCGCTTCGCCTACACCACCACGGTGCTGGTCAAGCAGCTGCACGACGGCGGATCGAGCTGGCTGGCGACGCCGACACTGGTCGTGCGGCTTTATCACGATGCCACCATGGCGGAGGTGATCTGCCTGAAGAGCCGGCGTCAGCTGTCCGGCGTCTATGGGTACCCCAACCGTGACATGCATCATCCCGATGAAAAGGCGCAGCTTAACGGTTACCTCGGCGAGTGGCTGAATCATTGCCTGAACCATGGTCACCACAATGAGCCCGTCTTTGTCTGAAATGCCCTTTCGGTTACTGCAGTTCAGTGACTGCCACCTGAGTCCCGAGCCCGGCGGCCTGTTCCGTGGCATAGACCCCCTGTGTCACTTGCAAGCTGTGGCCGACGATGCGCGCCGGCGTTTTGCCGGCGTCGACTGCCTGCTGCTGACCGGTGACCTGACCCACCATGGCGCGCCAGATGCGTACAGCCGCCTGCTGGAACAGGTTGAGGGTCTGGCCCGGCAACGCTGCTGGCTGCCTGGCAATCACGATGTCGCGGCGTCCATGCGAGCAGTTGAGGCGCAGGAGCCTTCACTTGGCTGCCGGCTGATCGATACTGAGCACTGGCGTATTCTGCTGCTGGATTCCAGCAGTCATCCCGATGGACGCGGTGGCGGCAGTCTGGCGGATGCCGAACTGGTGTGGCTTGAACAGGGCCTGGCCGGCGCCGGTTCGCGCTGGGTGTTTATTGCCCTGCATCATAACCCGCTGGCGCTCGGCAGTGCCTGGCAGGATGCCATTATGCTGGGAAATGCAGCGCAGTTCTGGAGCATCGTGGACTCCTGTGCACAGGTACGTGGGATCATATTCGGCCATGTGCACCAACAGCAGCATCTGCAGCGTGGACCGGTACAGCTGTTTGCCGCACCGTCGACCGCGGTGCAGTTCGAGGCGGGTTGTGACAGCTTCCAGCTCGAAACCGATGCCGTGCTGGCGCGGCCGGGGTATCGTTATTACGAACTGGGCGATGCCGGCCAGATCAATTCCCAGCTGATACGCGTTGCAGCGCTCGATTGCGTCCGCTAGGTCCCTCCGGTATGGTTCCGCCATGCAGTTTTAGCAAGGAGCGGGGATGACGCAGACCCATTTTATCTATGTGCACGGCTTTAACAGTTCCCCCGCGTCAATCAAGGCCCGTATCCTGGGTGAATACCTTGATCGCCTGGGTCTGGCATCGCACTACAGTGTGCCGGCCCTGTCGCACTGGCCCGCCGAGGCCATGGCTCAGCTCGAGGCGCTGGTCGCCGATCCGCAGCAACCCGTGCTGCTGGTGGGCAGTTCCCTGGGCGGCTTTTACAGCACCGCGCTGGTGGAAAAACACGCGCATTGTCGCTGCGTACTGGTGAACCCGGCGGTTTCACCCCAGGTACTGCTGGCCGAATGGCTCGGCGAAAACGAGAACCTGTACACCCACGAACACTACCAGTTGACGCCACAGCACCTTGCGCAGTTGCAGGCGCTGGTCTGCGATGAGTTACAGGGTCTCGAGCGTTACTTGCTGCTGCAGCAGACCGGGGATGAAACCCTGGACTATCGCGAGGCACTGGCCCGTTATGCAGGCGCTGTGCAGTTTGTACAGCCAGGCGGCAGTCATGGTTTTGATCGTTTTGAGGACCTGCTGCCGGCGATTCTCGCATTTGCGACCGGACGCATCGAGTTACCCGAGCCCGTCGCTTTACCCTTCACTCAGCTATCGCATTGACAGGAATCCGCAACCGATGGCGACACAATACACAGCCGAGGCGATTGAAGTCCTCAGTGGCCTGGACCCGGTAAAACGCCGGCCGGGCATGTATACCGAAACCGATCGTCCCAACCATCTGGCTCAGGAGGTTATCGACAACTCCGTCGATGAAGCGCTGGCCGGCCACGCCAAACAGATTGATGTTGTCCTGCACAAGGACGGTTCCATGACCGTGAGCGATGACGGCCGTGGCATGCCGGTGGATATCCACCCCGAGGAGCGGGTCAGTGGCGTTGAGCTGATACTCACCCGGCTGCATTCGGGCGGCAAGTTCAACAACGACAACTACCAGTATTCCGGCGGTCTGCACGGCGTGGGTGTGTCGGTGGTGAATGCGCTGTCCAAGCTGCTCGAGGTGCAGGTCAAGCGCGACGGCAATGTCTACCGCATTGGCTTTGCCGACGGTGACAAGGTCTCCGAGCTCGAGGTGGTGGACAGCTGCGGCAAGCGCAACACCGGCACCAGCTTGCGCTTTTTTCCGGACCCCAAATACTTCGACAGCCCGAAATTCAGCGTGCCGCGGCTCAAGCATGTACTGCGGGCCAAGGCGGTGCTCTGCCCGGGGCTGCGCGTCACCTTTGTCGACCAGGGCGATGCCAAGGCCGAGAAGGACGAATGGTATTACGAAGATGGCCTGGTGGCCTACCTCAAGGGCTCGACCCAGGTGTTCGAGGCACTGCCGGCAGAACCGTTCAGCGGCAGCCTGACCGGTGATGAGGATGCCGTGGAATGGGCCGTGCAGTGGCTGGCCGAGGGTGGCGACATGGTGGGCGAAAGTTACGTCAACCTGATTCCCACGGCCCAGGGCGGTACCCACGTGAACGGCCTGCGCACCGGTCTGCTCGAGGCCATGCGCGAGTTCTGCGAGTTCCGCAACCTGCTGCCCCGTGGCGTCAAACTCAGCGCCGACGATGTCTGGGAGCGTTGCTGCTATATCCTGTCGGCCAAGATGCGGGACCCGCAGTTTGCCGGCCAGACCAAGGAACGGCTGTCGTCACGCAAGATTGCCGCCTTTATCTCCGGTGCCATCAAGGATGCCTTCTCGCTCTGGCTGAACCGTCACGTGGAGGAGGGCGAGCAGCTGGCGGAACTGGTGATCAGCAACGCCCAGCGCCGGCTGCGTTCCAACAAGAAGGTGGTGCGCAAGAAAGTCACCCAGGGCCCGGCGCTGCCCGGCAAGCTGGCGGACTGTTCCGGTGGTGACACGATGCAGTCCGAGCTGTTTCTGGTGGAAGGGGATTCGGCCGGCGGTTCGGCCAAGCAGGCGCGGGACCGCGAGTTCCAGGCCATCATGCCGCTGCGCGGCAAGATTCTGAACACCTGGGAGGTGGATTCCGGCGAAGTGCTGGCATCGCAGGAAATCCATGATATTTCGGTCGCCGTGGGCGTAGAGCCTGGCTCGAATAACCTCGAGGGTCTGCGTTACGGCAAAGTCTGCATCCTGGCCGACGCCGACTCCGATGGACTGCATATCGCCACGTTGTTGTGTGCACTCTTCGTGCGGCATTTTCGTCCGCTGGTGGCCGCCGGTCACATCTATGTGGCCATGCCACCACTGTTTCGCATCGACGTCGCCAAGGAAGTCTTCTATGCGCTGGACGAGGACGAAAAGAACGGCATCGTCGAACGCATCCGTGCTGAGCGCAAAAACGCCAAGATCGGCGTGCAGCGCTTCAAGGGACTGGGTGAGATGAACCCGCTGCAGTTGCGCGAAACCACCATGGCGCCGGACACCCGCCGTCTGGTGCAGCTCACCATTGCAGCGGACGACGACACCGATGCAACCATGGACATGCTGCTGGCCAAGAAACGCTCGCCGGATCGCAAGAGCTGGCTCGAGGTCAAGGGCAACCTGGCTGATATCTGAGCATGGGCTGCGGTATCTGATGCACTGACGGAATGAAGTAATGAGTACAGAAACCACCTTTGAAAACGGCGTCGAGCGGCTCTCGCTGAAAGACTTCAGCGAAAAGGCGTATTTGGATTATTCCATGTACGTCATTCTCGACCGGGCGTTGCCCCATATCGGCGATGGCATGAAACCGGTGCAGCGCCGCATCGTCTATGCCATGTCGGAACTGGGTCTCAAGGCGACCGCCAAATACAAGAAGTCGGCCCGTACCGTGGGCGACGTTTTGGGCAAGTTCCATCCCCACGGCGATTCGGCGTGCTACGAAGCCATGGTGCTGATGGCGCAGCCATTCAGTTACCGTTACCCGCTGGTCGACGGCCAGGGCAACTGGGGCTCCCCCGACGATCCCAAGTCCTTTGCCGCCATGCGTTATACCGAATCGCGCCTGGCACCCTATGCCGAGGTGCTGCTGCGCGAACTCGGCCAGGGGACCGTCGACTGGCTGCCCAACTTCGATGCCACCTTGCAGGAGCCCGCCGTGCTGCCGGCGCGCCTGCCCAACGTGCTGCTCAATGGCACCACCGGCATTGCCGTGGGCATGGCGACCGATATTCCGCCACACAACCTGCGCGAAGTCACCCAGGCGTGCCTGCATCTGCTGGATCATCCGACGGCGGATGTGCAGTCGCTGTGCGAATTCATTCCGGGGCCCGACATGCCCACGGATGCCGAGATCGTCACGCCGGCGCATGAACTGCGCAAACTGTATGAAACCGGCCGTGGCTCGGTGCGCATGCGCGCGGTCTATATTCGCGAACAGGGCGAAATTGTAATTACGTCGTTGCCGCACCAGGTCTCTGGCGCCAAGATTCTGGAGCAGATCGCCGCACAGATGCAGGCCAAGAAGCTGCCGATGGTGGCGGATCTGCGTGATGAGTCGGATCACGAAAATCCGACCCGGCTGGTGATCATTCCGCGCTCCAATCGCGTTGATATCGATCAGTTGATGGCGCACCTGTTTGCATCCACCGATCTGGAGCGCAGCTACCGCGTTAACCTCAACATGATCGGCATTGATGGCCGGCCGCAGGTGAAGGATCTGCGCCAGATCCTGACCGAGTGGCTCAGCTGGCGGACCCAGGTGGTGCGCCGCCGGTTGCAGTACCGTCTCGACAAGGTGATGGACCGGCTGCACCTGCTTGAAGGCCTGATGATCGCGTACCTCAATATCGACGAGGTCATCGCCATTATCCGCTACGAGGAGGAACCCAAGGCCGAGATGATCCGCCGCTTCAATATCAGTGAGCGCCAGGCTGAGGCGATTCTGGAACTCAAGCTGCGCCACCTGGCCAAGCTCGAAGAGTTCAAGATCCGCGCTGAGCAGGACGAGCTGGAAGCTGAACGCAAGCGTATCGAAGAAATCCTGGGGTCCGATTCCCGGCTGCGCAAGCTGATCAAGGACGAGTTGAAAGAAGACGCCAAAACCTATGGCGATGACCGCCGCTCGCCGATCGTGCAACGCGATGAAGCCCAGGCGTTCAGTGAAAAGGATCTGCTCAGTGCCGACCCTGTCACGGTGGTTATTTCCAAGCAGGGCTGGATTCGTGCCGCCAAGGGGCATGAGATCGATGCCGAAGGCCTGAGCTACAAGTCCGGTGACAGTTTCAAGCTGGCCTGTGCCGGGCGCATGAACCAGCCCACGCTGCTGTTCGATTCAACCGGGCGCAGTTATACCCTGGATACCCATACCCTGCCCTCGGCGAGGGGACAGGGAGAGCCAGTGACCAGTCATCTGTCCCTGCCCAAGGGCGCAACCATCGAAGGCATGATTTCGGGGCAGGATAATGACCGGGTACTGCTGGCCTCGGATGCGGGCTATGGCTTTGTCGCCAAGGTGTCGGATCTGAGCAGCAAGACCAAGAATGGCAAGGCGGCGCTGACGCTGCCGGAGGCCAGCCTGACGCTGGCACCGATTCTGGTGAAGGACGTGGCGCGGGATCTGCTTGCGGCGGTGACCAATGAAGGCAGACTGCTGGTCTTCCCGGTAGCCGATCTGCCCGAACTGGCGCGCGGCAAGGGCAACAAAATCATCAACATTCCGGGCGCCAGGGCCAAGGCGCGGGAAGAGTATCTGACCGCCCTGGTGACGCTGGATCCGGATACCACCCTGGTGGTGCATGCCGGGCGTCAGCATCTGAAGCTGAAGGCGGCGGAGCTGGATCACTACCGGGGAGAGCGGGGCCGTCGCGGCAACAAGCTGCCACGGGGCTATCAGCGGGTTGACCGGCTGGATGTGGAGGGCGCCGGCTAGCAGCCCCTCTGCCAGAGCGCCGACGACACGCCGTTGTCAGCGCTCCTGAATTCCCGCTAGTCGAACTTGCTGACCAGATGGCTGGCCTGTCGTTCCAGCAGCTCCTCGTAATCCTCGCTCAGGCGATGTATCAGTACCTTGTCTTCGTCTTCGCGCCTGATGTCGGCGTGCTCCAGCAAGTTGTCCTTGAGATCCGGCACTTCGGTCAGCGCTGTGTGGCTGATCAGTTCATTGCTCTGGGTGCTGCGGGTCAGGAACTGGGCTTCTTCCAGCATCAGGGATGGCGTATTGACGTTCCCCCGTACCAGCGCGATATGCAGATTCAGTACCGGCAGGAAGTTGCGGATGCGGCGTTGATTAAAGGCCCGGTACAGCAGGGCGAACAACTTGGCAGCACAGAGTGCATTGGCGCCATGGGCATCATCGTCGGTGGGCTCGCGGAACCAGATGTGCAGGTCGCCATTGTCCTGGGGCTCGATTTCGCCACTGTAGATCTCGGCGATCTGCTGGGCACACTGGCTGTACTGCGCCAGTAGGTCGGCGCGCTCATCTGCACCTACATACTCTGCATGGCCGCTGGCGGCGTCCACCAGCAACAGGTAGCGGGCCTCGTGTGGCGCCAGAATCAGTTCCAGTTCGTGCTCGAAACTGTAAAGGCCCAACTGGGTTTCGGCGCGCTCGCGCAGCGGGTTGGGCGCGCTCGGCCGCGGTGGTTCGACAGGCGTGCTGTCATCATCGTCAAACTCCAGGGCTTCATCGATAAAGCTGGGCTCGTGCGAGCGGTCGGTATCGTCCTGCTGCGGCACCGAGGGCGTGAAACGGGGCATCAGGCGTTGCTTGACGGGGCGTAACAGGTCGAGGAGCCCCTCGAAACCGGACTCTTCCCGCGGCGCGTGCCTGTCTTTCGCGTTGTCCTGATCATCTTCCTGATCGAACTCATCGTCGTCCTGCGTGTCTTCTTCGAACGCACGTTCTCGCTGCATCGCCTCGCTCGAATCCGGGTCTTCGGACAGGCTGTCTTCTGCCTGGCGTGTTTCTGCCTGAGCGCTATCCGCCAGAACCTCGTCGTATTGCGCAGTGTCGCCGGATTCGGCGTCAAGCGGCACTGTCTCGTTCGGGTCCTGTGCGTCCGGTTGCGGTGCCGGGCGTGCATTCAGTGCCACGGCCAGGGTCAGGAGTGCTGCCAGGGCGCTTGCGATCCAGAGCGATGCCACCAGAATGAGTTGCGCTAGGCGCTGTGCCCGGGCAGGCGCCGGGTCGAGCCAGAACAGCATGCGCCCGAGTGATTGCTGCTCGCGTTCCAGTATCAACTCGCGCTCCAGCGGGCCTTCGGTCTCGCCGCTGCGGGCGACCAGCTCGTTGGTCTGGTTGTACAGTGCGATGCCGCGGACTTCGGGCTGGTCGCCCAGTTCGTTCAGCAGGTAGTTCAGGCTGACACGGTCGTCGGCCAGCAGCAGTGGCTGCAGCAAGACGGCGGACTGGCGCATCAGCTTGTCGCCGGCGTCGATGGTCTGCACCCGGGCGTCCTGGCTGGCGCCGAACCACAGATAGCCGCTGCTGAGCAGCAGACCACAGGTCAGGATCATGGCCAGTTGCAGCAGCAGGCGACGACGCAATGGGGACGGAATGGCGGTGATGTGGTGCTGGACTGCGGACATAGTGGGCTGGGGTATCCGAGGAAGCGTGGACATTGGACGAAACCGATCATAACAGCTCAACAGTAGCCGGCACAGTGTTGCCGGACTGGATGTTGCAGTGCCCACACAGGCCATTTAATACGCAAGCTGCGCCCGCGGATACGGTGCCTTGCAGCAAAAGTGAAATCCTTCATGCAACAACCGGGTTCCGGACGGTATAATGCGCAGGTTAACGACCGGAGCTAAGGGCAGGGCATGAACGTAGAGTCATACATGATCGAGCTGGGTCAGCGTGCACGCGAGGCGTCACGACTGATGGCACGCGCTGAAACCGGCATCAAGAACAGGGCGTTGCTGTATATGGCCGAGGCCATCGAAGCGGGGCGCGATACCCTGGTCAGCGCGAATCGCCAGGATCTGGAGAGTGGTCGGGCCAGTGGTCTGGACGCGGCCATGCTGGACCGTCTTGAGCTGACGCCGGCACGCATCGATACCATGATCGAGGGCCTGCGTCAGGTGGCGACCCTGGCGGATCCGATTGGTGGCATTACCGACATGAACTACCGCCCCAGTGGCATACAGATCGGCAAGATGCGCGTGCCGCTGGGTGTGATCGGCATCATCTATGAGTCGCGTCCCAATGTGACGGTCGAGGCGGCGAGCCTGTGCCTGAAATCCGGTAATGCCGCCATTCTGCGCGGCGGCTCCGAGTCTATCCATTCAAACCAGGCGATTGCGGCATGTATCGCCGCCGGTCTGCAGCGTGCCGGCCTGCCGCAAACCGCGGTGCAGGTGGTCGAAACGACCGATCGCGCCGCCGTGGGCCAGCTGATTACCATGCCCGAGTATGTCGACGTGATCGTACCGCGCGGCGGCAAGGGCCTGATCGAGCGGGTCAGCCGCGATGCACGGGTGCCGGTGATCAAGCATCTGGACGGTATCTGCCATGTCTATATCGACAGCGACGCGGACACCTCCAAGGCCATCAATATCGCCATCAATGCCAAGACGCACCGCTATGGTACCTGCAATACCATGGAAACCCTGCTGGTTGACAGCAGCGTGGCTTCCGACGTGCTGCGCGAGCTGGCCGGTGCCTACGAGCAGGCCGGTGTGGAGCTGCGTGGCTGTGAGCGTACCTGCGCGCTGCTGCCCCAGATCCTGGCGGCGACCGAAGAAGACTGGTCTACCGAATACCTGGCGCCCATCCTGTCAATCCGTGTGCTGGATGGCATGGATGAGGCCATCAGCCATATCAACCGGTATGGTTCGCACCATACCGATGCGATCGTGACGGAAAACTACACCAAGGCTCGCCGCTTCCTGCGTGAAGTGGATTCAAGTTCCGTGATGGTCAATGCGTCGACCCGTTTTGCCGACGGTTTCGAGTACGGCCTGGGAGCCGAAATCGGCATTTCCACCGACAAGATTCATGCCCGCGGCCCGGTCGGTCTGGAAGGGCTGACATCGCAGAAATACGTGGTGCTGGGTGATGGTCATATCCGTACTTAAGCGGACATGAGTAGCAGCCGGTCCAACGAGGCCCTGGTTTTCATGGGCGGTACCTTCGACCCCGTACACAACGGTCACCTGCGCACTGCGCTGGAGATCCAGCAGTGGATGGGCGTCGAGCAGGTCTGCCTGATTCCCTCGAACACCCCGGTGCACCGTGAGCAGCCTGGCTGCTCGCCGGAACAGCGCCTGGCCATGGTGCGCCTTGCGGTGGAGCATGAGCCGGCCCTGTGTGTGGATGCGCGCGAGGTGCTGTCGGAAAAACCCTCCTACAGTCTGCTGACACTGCAGTCGCTACGGGCCGAGATCGGGCCGGACCGGCCGCTGTGCATGGTGTTGGGGATGGACGCCTACCTCGGACTGCCCAGCTGGCATGGCTGGGAACAACTGACTGACTGCTGTCACATCATCGTGGTGTGTCGGCCGGGTTATGTCTATGAGCCGGATGAGCGGATGCGCAATTTTCGCCGTGTCCACGAAACCCGTTCGCTTGAAACCGTGCTGGGATCGCCCTGTGGCCGTGTGCTGATGCACGAACTTACGCCGCTGAGTATCTCGGCCACCCAAATTCGCCAGCTGGTGGCGAAGGGGCTATCACCCCGTTATCTGTGTCCGGACCCCGTCTGGCACTACATGCAACAACACAAACTTTACGTGATTGAAGAGGATAGTTAACCCAAGATGCGGATTGATCAACTGGTCACACTGGCGCAAACCGCGCTGGAAGATATGAAAGCCAAAGATATCGTGCTGCTTGATGTGCAGGGCAAGTCCAGTGTTACAGACTTCATGCTGATCGCCAGCGGAACCTCTCACCGCCATGTGAACTCCATCTCCCAGGAAGTGATCGAGAAGGCGAAAGAAGCGGGTGTGATGCCGCTGGGTACCGAAGGTCAGACGGTGGGTGACTGGGTACTGGTGGATCTGGGCGATGTTGTCGTCCACGTCATGATGCCCGATGCCCGCAGCTTCTACGATCTGGAACGTCTGTGGAGCTTTGACACGGCCCAGGCGGCAGAGTAACGGCGATGAAAGTACGCCTGATTGCCATTGGCGGCAAGATGCCAGGCTGGGTAACCCAGGGCTACGACGAGTATGCCAAGCGGTTGCCGGCGGATCTGACATTGGAACTGGTGGAGCTGCCCCTGGGTCACCGTGGCAAGGGCGCGGATCTCGCCCGGGCCAAGCGCCAGGAGGGCGATCAGATGCTCGCAGCCATCCCCAAGGGAGATCTGGTGGTGGCGCTGGAGGTGGAGGGGCGCAACTGGTCGACCGAACAGCTGGCAGCGAACATGGAAGGCTGGCGCATGGAAGGTCGTAACGTCTCGTTGCTGATCGGTGGTCCGGACGGCCTGGACGCCCGTTGCAGTGCCGCGGCTGATCAGCGCTGGTCGCTGTCGGCGTTGACATTGCCTCACCCGCTGGTGCGGGTGCTGCTGGCAGAGCAGCTGTACCGCGCCTGTACCATTTTGCAGGGTCACCCCTACCACAAATAGCGATTTCATGGCCTTCGAACGCTTCAAGGATTACAGCCAGGAAAGCCGCACCTTTGGTGTTCGGGCAACGCTGGCCTTCGCGCTGGTGCTTACGCTGGTGGCGGTACTGGTTGGACGACTCTATTTCCTCCAGGTGGTGGAGTACGACCGTTATGCCGCGATGTCGGAAGACAACCGGGTGCATCTGCAGCCGGTGGCGCCCACTCGCGGGCTGATTTATGACCGCAACGGTGTACTGCTGGCGGACAACCGCCCCAGTTACAGCGTGACGGTGCTCAAGGAAGAAGTGCGGGATCTCGAGGGCACGCTTGATATTCTGCAGCAGCTGATTCCCATCACCGAGTCGGAACTGGAGCGTTTCCACAAGCGTTACCGTCAGCGGCGTCGCCCCTTTGAAACGGTACCGGTACGCTTTCGCCTCACTGAACCCGAGATTGCCCGCATTGCCGTCAACTATCACCGATTGCCGGGGATTCAGGTCGAAGCCGATCTGATTCGCTATTACCCCTACGGTGAGGCCGTGGTACATGCGATGGGCTATGTCGGGCGTATCAACGAGGCTGAACTGCAGCGGGTCGAGGCCAACAACTACGCGGCGACCCACTACATCGGCAAGCTGGGCATCGAAAAATTCTATGAGCCGCAACTGCATGGTCGAGTGGGCTTTCAGAAGGTCGAGACCAATGCCCGCGGCCGTGTATTGCGCGTGCTCGAACGTGTCGATCCGGTACCGGGGGATGACCTGGTATTGAGCCTGGATCTGCGCCTGCAGCAGATTACCGAACGGCTGATCGATGGGCGCCGTGCGTCGGTTGTGGCGATCGATCCCAAGACGGGAGGCATTCTGGCGCTGGTGAGCGAGCCGGGTTATGACCCCAACCTCTTCGTCACCGGTATCTCGACGACCGATTACAGTGCGCTGCGGGACTCGCCCGACCTGCCGCTGTTTAACCGCGCGCTGCGTGGCGGTTATCCGCCGGGTTCCACCATCAAGCCGGTGATTGCACTGGCGGCGCTGGATTCGGGTACCGTCTCGCCGAGCCATTCGGTGTGGGACCCCGGCTTTTTTACCCTCAGTCAGGGCGGTCGGCGCTATCGCGACTGGAAACGCGGCGGCCATGGCCGGGTGGATCTGAATCTGGCCATGGCACAATCTTGTGACGTCTGGTTCTACGATGTGGGCTATCGCATGGGTGTGGATCGCATGTCCGACTACCTGGGCCGCTTTGGCTTTGGGCAGGTTACCAGCCTGGATCTGCCGGAAGCGGTACCCGCGGTGCTGCCGTCCAAGGAATGGAAGCGCGAGGCCCGCAAGCGCCCCTGGTATCCCGGTGATTCGGTCAATCTCAGTATTGGTCAGGGATTTCTTGTTGCAACGCCGCTGCAACTGGCAACCGCTGCGACGGTTTTGGCAAATCGCGGCAAGTGGGTGCAGCCCAAGCTTTTGCAGGGGGTGCGCACGGTGGCCGAGGGCGGTGAGATCAGTATTACCATGCCGCAACTGGCGGATGCCGAGCCGGTACCGCCTGATGTAAACGTCAAGTCCGATGCCTATTGGCAGCAGGTGATCAAGGGCATGGTGGATGTGATGCACGGTGAGCGTGGGACCGCGCGCAAGGCGGGGAAGGACTCGAGCTATATCATTGCGGGCAAAACCGGTACGGCGCAGGTCGTGGGCATCAAGCAGGATGAACGCTACGATGCCTCCAAACTGTCGGAGCGCAATCGCGACCATGCACTCTTCCTGGCATTCGCGCCGGCCGACGATCCGCAGATTGCTGTTGCCGTGGTGGTGGAAAACGGTGGCGGCGGCTCCAGTACGGCGGCTCCGATCGCCCGCCAGGTGATGGATGCCTGGCTGCTGGGCATCGATCCGAGCGCTGAACCGATTGATGAAACGGTGGTTCAGGAAGTGGAGATTTCACGATGAGTCCTGAGACGATCGTTTCGCAGCGGCGGCTACACCCAGGATCCGCCCGTCGGGTGATGGACGCCTGGCTGCTGGGCATTGATCCGAGCGCTGAACCGATAGACGAAACGGCGGTCCAGGAAGTGGAGATTTCACGATGAGTCCTGAGACGATCGTTCCCAGTGCCGATCCAATGGCCGAAGATGTCATTCAGGAAATGGAGATATCGCGATGAGCCTGCGTGACTTTCAGCGCACCATGCCTGAATCCGGTCAGCATCTGGCGACCCGGCCGGGCTGGTGGTCTTATACCCATCTCGATGCCTGGATGCTGCTGTTCCTGTTGCTGCTGTGTGGTTTTGGCCTGTTTGTGCTCTATAGCGCCTCTGGGCAGGACGTCGGCTATGTGAGTCGGCAGGCGCTTCGCATGGGGGCGGGCCTGTTCGTGCTGATAGCGCTGGCCCAGGTGAATCCGCGCCTGCTGGCGCGCTGGGCGCCCTGGATTTTCGCGGCCAGTGTGTTATTGCTGCTGGCGGTGCTGCTGGTGGGGGTGGGGGCCAAGGGGGCGCAGCGCTGGCTGGCGCTGCCGGGGTTTCGGTTTCAGCCTTCGGAAATCACCAAGCTGGTCCTGCCGCTGATGATTGCCTGGTATCTGTCGAGCCGGCCGTTACCGCCGCGACCGGTGCATATTGTGGTCTCGCTGGTGCTGTTGGGCATACCGTCGGTCATGATCATGAAACAGCCGGACCTGGGCACCTCGCTGCTGATTGCTGCCTCCGGCATCTTTGTACTGCTGCTGTCGGGCATCCTGTGGCGCTATGTGTTTGCCGCCATGCTGGCTGCCGGTGCTGCCCTGCCGGGGCTCTGGATGGTCATGAAAGACTATCAGCGTCAGCGGGTACTTACTTTTCTGGACCCCGAAAGTGATCCGCTGGGCAGTGGCTGGAATATAATCCAGTCCAAGACCGCGATTGGCTCGGGTGGAGTCTGGGGCAAGGGCTACATGGCAGGCACTCAGTCGCAGCTGGACTTTTTGCCTGAGTCCCACACCGACTTCATTATCGCGGTCATTGCCGAAGAACTCGGCCTGATCGGTGTATTGGTACTGCTGTTTCTGTACCTGCTGGTCATCGGCCGTGGCCTGATCATGGCCAGCAGGGCACCGGACAGTTTTGGTCGCCTTGTAGCGGGCAGTATTATTCTGACGTTCTTTGTGTATGTATTTGTAAACATCGGCATGGTCAGCGGACTGCTGCCGGTGGTTGGTGTGCCGCTGCCCTTGATCAGTTATGGCGGTACCTCTATTGTGACGCTGATGGCAGGGTTCGGCATTATGATGTCGGTTCATACCCATCGGCAGATGCTGCGTCGTTAAACAGGGATTTAGTATGCAAAAGATTTTGGTTCCCGCGTTGGTTTCACTGGCACTGGTATTACAGACTGGCTGTGCATCAACGGCGGTTGGTCATGTCAGCAAGGACGCAGCTGCAGAGAAGGTGACTGCTGCGGATCTGGGCAACGGTTATTCTCAGCATGCCGAGGCGCAGTCGCTGATTGATGAAATGGTGGCCGAAGGGGTGGATCGCGCTTATCTGGTGAACCTGCTGGACCAGGCGCAGCGTCAGGAATCCATTCTCAAGGCCATTTCGCGTCCGGCGGAAAAGCGCCTGACCTGGGGTGAGTACCGCAAGATCTTTATTGAACAGAAACGCATCGACCAGGGTATCCAGTTCTGGCGTGAGCACGCCGATACCCTGGCCCGGGCCGAGCAGGAATTCGGTGTGCCGGCCGAGGTCATCGTCGCCATTATCGGTGTCGAAACCCGCTATGGACGCATTACCGGCAGCTATCGCGTGATCGATGCACTGGCGACCCTGGGATTCGACTACCCCAAACGCGGCGCCTTTTTCCGCGGGCAGTTGAAAGAGTACGTGCAGCTGGTGCAGGAGGAACAGGTTGATCCGCTGTCGCTCAAGGGATCCTATGCCGGCGCGATGGGGTACGGCCAGTTCATTCCATCAAGCTATCGTGCCTATGCGGTAGATTTTGACGGTGACAATAAGCGCGATATCTGGAGCAACCCCGATGATGCCATCGGCAGTGTCGCCAATTACTTTGCCCGCCATGGCTGGAAACAGGATGAGCCTGTGATCAGCAACGTGGTGATCAACGGCACGGCAGATGCCGGCTGGTTTAATGCGGGCCTGGAGCCTGAAGTCACACTGGCGCAGTGGGCTGAGCGGGGGATCAACACGCATAGGGGGCTGGATCCGGCCCAGAAGGCGACCCTGATGCAACTCGAAACAGCCGAGGGTGATGAATACCGCTTCGGCCTGCATAACTTCTATGTCATCACGCGCTACAACCACAGCCGGCTCTATGGCATGGCGGTACACGAACTGAGCCAGATGATCGGTGCGGCTTACCGGGGGAGCAAGCAGGGGTGATCTTCCGAACAGTACGCGCACCTCTGGCATTGTTGCTGGCGCTGCTGGCCGGCTGTGCCTCCACGGTAAAGCAAAACGATGGCGCGGACGGCACTGTCGCGCCTGAAGCCAATGCCGGACGTTACTCAATGAAACACGACAAGGCGCCACTGGATGCGGTCGATGTATCCAAGGTGCCTGATGCCGTGCCCCGTCTTGAGCCTAAAAGCCTTGCAGGAAACCGCAGTCCCTACGAGGTGCTGGGGCAGCGTTATCATATTCTCGACTCTGCGCTGGGCTACAAGGAGAAGGGGACTGCATCCTGGTACGGTCGCAAGTTTCATGGCTACGAAACTTCCAACGGTGAAATCTACGACATGTACGGCATGACTGCCGCCCACAAGTCGTTGCCGCTGCCGAGCTACGTGCGGGTCACCAATCAGGATAATGGTCGTCAGGTGGTCGTGCGGGTGAATGATCGCGGCCCTTTTCATGAAGGGCGGGTGATCGATCTGTCCTACGCGGCCGCCTCGCGGCTGGGCATGTTGGGAAAAGGCACGGCCCGAGTTTCGCTGGAAGCACTGGATCCGCGCGCAATCCTGGCAGCGGCGCCTGCCGTTGCTGCCGACAAGCAAGGCGCCGCGGGTCCCGGACGCTACCTGCAGCTGGGCGCGTTCTCTGATCGTTCTGCGATCGAGCGTATCGAACAGCGACTTGGACAGCTTTCAGCCGGCCTCAATCTGAGGGTTTCTCCGGTAATCCAGCAAGGCCAGACCCTGTACCGTGTTCAACTGGGGCCCGTGCCTGACAGCGAAACCGAAGCGCGCCTGATGCGTGAGCTGGCCGATGCCGGTTACGCGGCGGCCCGGCCGGTGGACTTACCCTGATCGCCTGAGTAGAGTAGAACTTTTAGTCCCCGATGACGTCTACCCGGCACCCACTTTCCCGCAGACTGATAATGAGAATCATGGCTCAACGACCGATATACGCCCGACTATGCGGCTTTTTCCTCTGTTCACTTCTCATGGCCGGCCCCGTACAGGCCGAAACGCCGACCCTGAACCAGACCCCCACGCTCAATGCGGCCCCGACGTTGTCGCCGGCTGAGCTGATACCGGCATCACCCCAGATTGCAGCCACGTCCTATCTGGTGATGGATGCCGAAACGGGCGAGATTCTGCTCTCCAACAAGGAAGACGAGCAGTTTGCCCCGGCCAGCCTGACCAAGATGATGACCGCCTATATCGTTGAGTACGAGCTGGCCAAGGGCAACATATCCAAGGATGACCTGGTCCTGATCAGTGAAAAGGCATGGCGTACAGAAGGCTCGCGCATGTTCGTGCGTGAAGGTACTCAGGTCAAGCTGATCGATCTGCTGCAGGGCATCATTATCCAGTCGGGTAACGATGCCTCGGTTGCCGTGGCAGAGCATATCGCCGGCAGCGAATCCGCCTTCGCCGACCTGATGAACCAGCATGCCGGCCTGCTGGGCATGAAAAACACCTATTTCCGCAATGCCACCGGTTTGCCGGCGGATCAGCACATGTCCACGGCGCGCGACCTGGCGATCCTGGCACGGGCCATCATTCGCCAGTTCCCGGAAAACTATCCGATCTATTCCGAAAAGTACTTCACCTACAATGAGATTCGCCAGCCTAACCGCAACCGTCTGCTGTGGCGGGACGATTCGGTTGACGGCCTGAAAACCGGCCACACCGAAGAAGCGGGCTATTGCCTGGTGGCTTCGGCCAAGCGCGATGACATGCGTTTGATCAGCGTGGTGCTGGGTACCTCCAGTGAAGAGGCGCGGGCTCAGGAAACCCAGAAAATGCTGGCCTATGCGTTCCGCTACTACCGCACCCACAAGCTGTATGATGGCGGCACACCGCTGAATACTGCGACTGTCTGGGGTGGTCAGGGTAGCGAAGTGCGTCTGGGCCTGGCTGAGTCGCTGGCGGTGACCGTGCCCCGAGGGCAGACCGATCAGCTGGAAGCGGCCCTGGATGTTGATCGCGTGATCGAGGCGCCAGTGGTGCAGGGGCACGAATATGGCAGTGTTCGCGTGACGCTCAATGGCGCAACGGTACGCGAAGTGCCGCTGGTGGCACTTGAAGACATTGCCGAGGGTGGCCTGCTAAAACGTATCTGGCATAGCATCCTGCTGTTCTTTCTTAGCCTGATTGGCTAGCAGTCTGCTAGACCTTTACAGTAAGTACCTACTGACCCCCGTGCTGATGCCAGGCGGGTGGAGAGGAGCCGGCACTGATGAATATCGTATATCTCAAGGGTCAGTTCATGCCCTCGCAAGAGGCAATGATTTCACCTTTCGACCGCGGTTTTCTGTTCGGTGACAGTGTTTACGAGGTGGTGCCGTATTTCCGCGGTATCGGATTCCGGTTGCAGGAGCATATCACTCGACTGGAACACAGCCTGCGGGCGGTACGCATTCAGGCGCATACCGACTGGGCCGCGGTCATGGACGAGCTGGTGGCGCGCAATGGCGGTGGCAACCTGTCGGTTTATCTGCAGGTGACGCGCGGCGACAGCGGCAGCCGCAGCCACAGCTACGATGCCAGCCTCACGCCCACGGTCTTTGCCTGCTGTGCCCCGGTGCGCGACTTTGCGGCGGTATCCGCCGAAGAGGTGCAGGAGCTCAGCGCCATAGTGACGGCGGATCTGCGTTGGCATCGCTGCGATATCAAGTCCACCGGATTGTTGCCCAACATTCTGGTGCTGCAGCAGGCTCGGGATCATCAGGCCGATGAAGCCCTGCTGTTGCGCGACGGTGTGCTGACAGAAGGTACCTCCTGCAATCTGTTTGTAGTGCGCCAGGGGGTTATCTATACGCCCAAGCGCAGCTCCGAGATTCTGGGCGGCATCACTCGGGAGCTGGTACTGGGACTGGCTGATGTGAACGGCATGCAGTACCAGGAAGTGGATATTGATTACGATACCCTGATGAATGCCGATGAGGTCTGGATTTCCAGTTCGACCCGCGGCGTGCTGCCGGTGACAAGGGTGGATGACCGCCTCATCGGCGATGGCAAAAAGGGGCCCGTTTGGGCCCGCATGTTTGAATTGTTGGCCCGGTATCAGCATCAGCTGATGACGGGGGAGAGTGAACTATGAGCGAACAGCAACCCCCAAAAATCGAATTCCCCTGTCCTGATTACCCGATCAAGGTGATTGGGGTTAACAGTGACGACTTTCGTGCCTATGTCATTGAAACCGTGCAGGTTCATGCGCCCGATTTCGACATCACGACCGTCACGGTGCAGGACAGCCGTGAAGGGACTTTTCAGTCCGTGCGCTTTTGCATTACGGCCACCGGAGTTGATCAGCTCGAACGGCTGCACCAGGACCTGAAGTCCTCGGGCCGCGTCAAGATCGTCATTTGATGGCGGTGTCAGACACACTGGTACTGCGCAGTCTGGGTCAGGTTCCCTACGATTCCACCTGGCAGCGAATGCAGGATTTTACCAACTGTCGTGATGACCAGACGCCGGATGAAATCTGGCTGCTGGAGCATGCGCCCGTATTTACTCAGGGCCAGGCCGGCAAGGCCGAGCATGTCCTCAACGCGGGTGACATACCGGTGGTCCAGGCCGATCGTGGCGGCCAGGTGACTTACCATGGGCCCGGTCAGCTGGTGGTCTATCTGCTGCTGAATCTGCGCCGCAAAAGCCTTGGGGTGCGTGATCTGGTGGATCTGATGGAACAGAGCGTGGTCGAGCTGCTGGCCGAATATGGTGTGCAAGCCTACCCCAAGCCGGATGCTCCGGGTGTCTATGTCAGCGATGCCAAGATCTGCTCGCTGGGTCTGCGGGTACGCCGTGGCTGCTCCTTCCATGGCCTGGCACTGAACCTGGACATGGACATGGAGCCCTTCCTGCGCATCAATCCGTGCGGATATGCCGGCATGGCGATGACGCAGCTGGCGAGCCTGGTGCCGGGTCTGAACAGTGCCGCGGCGGTCAGTCGTATGGGTGATATTTTGATCAACAAAATCGGGTATACTAGCGTGTCCCGCAGAACCAGATTGGATTAGCGATTGTATGGCAAGTTCTGAGAGCAAAGCAGCTGGCGCGCGCGTCGAGCAGGGTGTCAAACTTCGTGGCGCAGAAAAGGTCGCCCGCATCCCGGTAAAGGTCATTCCTACCGAGAAAGACGAAATGCCACGCAAGCCCGAGTGGCTGCGCGTACGCATGGGCTCCTCGGCCGAAGTGCAACGCATAAAGTCCAAGCTGCGAGAACACAAGCTGTCTTCCGTGTGCGAAGAGGCCAGCTGCCCGAATATCGGTGAGTGCTTTACGCATGGCACCGCCACTTTCATGATCATGGGTGATATCTGTACGCGCCGCTGCCCGTTCTGTGACGTGGCCCACGGCCGCCCCAATGCCCTCAACGCCGACGAGCCCCGCGAACTGGCGACTGCCATTGCCGACCTGGGCCTGCGCTATGTGGTCATCACCTCGGTTGACCGTGATGACCTGCGTGACGGCGGTGCCCAGCATATTGCCGACTGTGTACGCGAAACCCGCGAGCGCCAGCCGTCCATCGAAATCGAAACGCTGGTACCGGATTTCCGCGGCCGCATGGATGTTGCGCTTGAAATCCTCAGTGCCACGCCGCCTGATGTCTTTAACCACAACCTCGAAACCGTGCCGCGCCTGTACAAGCAGGTACGCCCGGGTGCCGACTATGCATGGTCACTGGACTTGCTCGAAGGGTTCAAGCAGCGTCAGCCGGGCATCCGCACCAAGTCCGGCCTGATGGTGGGCGTGGGTGAAACCAATGAAGAGATTGTCGAAGTGATGCGTGACCTGCGGGCACACAACGTCGACATGATCACCATCGGGCAGTATCTGCAGCCGAGCCGCAGCCATCTGCCGGTGGATCGCTTCGTGACGCCGGCCGAGTTCGATGAATTTGCCCGCCAGGCCAAGGAAATGGGCTTCTCCCATGTAGCCTCCGGTCCGCTGGTGCGCTCCTCCTACCATGCCGATCTGCAGGCCAAGGGTGAGAAAGTCGGTTAATTAGATACACACGGATATGTGAATCAGAAAAAGAAGCCTGCGGGCTTCTTTTTTTGTTTGCGCCTGGCGCGTGCCAGCATGCGCTGGCCGGTGGTTAATACACGTGAAAGATGTTTTACCCCTGCCATCAAGCCCGGTGCTGCCAGGCGCTGCACTGGCTGGCAATGCTGCTACACCCTGGTCACCCAGACACCCACATCCATTGTGGACGCGGCGCAGCCGCTGAAGGATCCGGCAATGGGGGGCACGGCGTCCGGCCGACATGCAACGGCGACGGCGATATGGTCGGTGCCCGCAACCTTACCGATGGTGGGATCAAATCCCTTCCAGCCGGCGCCTGGGAGATAAACTTCGGCCCAGGCGTGGGTAGCGCCGAGGTTGTTGCTGGGCAGGTGGTCGTGCAGATAGCCGCTGACAAAACGGGCGGCCAGTCCCAGGTATCTGGCGGCGTCCATGAAGAGTACGGCAAAGTCTCGGCAGGATCCGCTGCCACACTCCAGTGTCTGCCGCGCGCTCTGTACGCCGGGCTCTTCCCGTGCCTGGTAGTTCAGCGTCTGGTAAATGTGTTCGGTCATGCGCTGCAGCAGGCTGTAAGTCTCGATGGGTTCACCAGATCGCCAGAAGGTGCCGATCCAGCGGCTGAGCTGCGTACTGGTGTACGCATCGGGCAGGGTTCGGTACGGGGCCAGCATGGGCTCATCATGCTGCTGATAGACGAAAGGGTAATTCAGAGCGTAGGTGGCGACGATGAAATCCAGTGGCGCTTCGTTGTATTGCTGAATAATGGCTTCGCTTTCGATCATCAGGTGGCGCGCAGGGGAGTTGAAACTGGCAATGGCAACGGAGTTGTCCTCGATGTCGCGGTGCCAGTGCAGCGTCGCCGCTGGGCTGATATTGAGCGAAAACGACTCGATACGCAGTTCATGACCCTCTCGCGGTCGAAGCAGCAGCCGGTGTTCACCCAGAACGACCTCGTCGGTGAAATTGTAGTAGGTGCGATGAACAATCTTATAGCGCTGCATAGGTCATCCCGAACGTTGCTCTGAGTGCGTTTGATTGGGCCTGGTATTGACGGCGTCGTTGCTGTGTCAGGTCATCCCCCAATCGGTAAAGCCGGGTTCATTGATAAGTTGCACGCGTACCTTTTGTGCCTGGGGGTACAGCGCCGGACCAAACTGGTTATAGACCGCAACATCGGCGGCATCCCGGCCATAGCCGATGGCGACGTAGCCGGCGTGAAGCTGGATCTGGGTGGCATCAAAGGTATACCAGCGATCCGCTACGTAGGCTTCGAACCAGGCGTGCAGTTCCATGGGCTCCAGGTCATGCAGATATCCCACGACCATGCGCGCGGGAATGCTCAGACTGCGGCACAGAGCGATGCCTACATGGGCGAGGTCACGGCATACGCCCCAGCCCCGAGTGTTAACCTCGGTGGCCGAAATCTGAATATCACTGCTCTGGGACTCATAACGAACATTGGCGCGCAGCCAGGCTTCGATGGCTGCCACCTGATCGTAGCCAGGCTGGTAACCGGCAGTGATGCTATTGGCCATCTGACTGAAGCGGTCCGATTCACAGAAGCGACTGGGCAACAGGTAGTTAAGCGCCGACTCGGGCAGGTTCTGGATTTCCACGAACGGAGCGCCGGGGGCTCGATCGATATGGTCCGAGGTCATCACCTCGGCCGACGTATGGATACCAAAGGGCCCTGGCGGCGCAATCAGGCGCTGACACAGGTTGCCATAGTTGTCGGTAAATTCGAAAACGGGGACGCTGGGTACCAGTTTGTACTGTTCGCTGGCTATCCATTGCTGGGCGCCGCTGCGCGGTCGCAGCATCAGCACAAAGGGAGTGGATACCGTTATGTCGAACGTCAGATCACAGCTTGTTCTTAACCACATGGCCTATTTCCTATTCTAAGGGATAAGCAACCAGGAAAACCGGCCGGCAATCGTTTCACTGTACAGGTTTTTGCCACTGCGTAATGCATTCCTTTGACGCGCGCCGGCCACACAGACATCGATTTTGAACTATCAGCTCTGGCGTAGTTTATCAAAGTCATCCGCTCCCGGTCCCAGTGGCTGGCCGTAACTGAATTCGACGTAGTTGCCATTGGGATCGCGCAGGCCACAGTAGTAGCCAACAGGAAAGGGTTCATCCCTGGGGGCCCAGACCAGGCAGCCGGCCTCGGCGGCCTGGTGCGCGATACGGTCAACGGCATCGCGACTTTCCAGCGCGAAGCCGAAATGGCGGTAGTCGTTGTCCGGCAGGTGAAGGTCCTGTCCGCCATTCATCAGCACGAAGATAAAGTCCCGTTCGCGCCCGGGTTCAGCCATCCAGCAGATGGTCTGATGGCCACTGTGGCGTTCGTGAATAACCCGCATGCCGCAGTAATGACGGTAGAAGGCAACGCAGGCTGCCATGTCTGTGACATGCAGGGCCAGATGGGTAATGCGGGCTGTTGCAGACATTCTGTGCTCCTGAAGTGACTCTGGTCCGATCCCTTTTAGTTATACACCCTGATGGCGGTGGAGGCCTGTCTGGGGACAACTTGCCCGCTGTGGACAAGCGCAGGATGGAACTGACGTTAAAGGTTATCCCCGAATCCTGTGTATAAGATTGTGAATAAGGTATGGGTACAGATCCAGAGACGTGCGGAGCCGGCGTGTTGCCTGATACGTGCGTTTTTTGAACGGTAAAAAATGTAGATTTTCAGTAACTTGAGCTGTGTATATGGGTAGAAAAAAACGCGCCTCGAAAGGCCGTTGTCAAGCCTGGTCGAAAAATTTTACGATCGGCTTTAGTACTTTTATCCACAAAATGCAGGGGTAACTCTGTGTATAACTTAAGGGTAAATGGGGTGAGTGCCGCCGCTGCGGGCTGAGGTAAAATTGGCTGCTTTGTGATCACTTGTCGATCGCAAAACACCCGGCAGGCAGAAGTGCTGAGCCCTGGAGAAAAGGTGCGGACTGGCAGTGTGAGCCAGCAGGGGGATCAGCCGGTGGCATCCAGTGGCAGTACGGTACCGGCCAGGTGCAGCAGAATTGAGGTCAGTGGCAGCCAGGGGTCACCGGCGCGGGCGCCTTTTACCAGCCGGTCCACTTCGGCGGCCTGCTGCAGCAGGTTTTCCAGCGTGGCGGGGGACAGGCGTTTGGTGGTGTTGCGCACCAGTTGCTTGCGCTTGCCGAACAGGCGCTGCTGCTGGCACAGGCTGTCAAAGGCGCTGCCCTGTTGCAGGCCGCGCTGTACGGCATGCAGGGTGCGAATCTCCCGGGCCAGTGCCCAGAGCACCACTGCAGGTTCAGTGCCTTCCTGGCGCAACACCTGAATAATGCGTGTGACGCGCTGAGGCTGGGCGCCGAGGGCGGCGTCGGTGAGGCCGAAGATATCGAAACGCGAACTGTCCGACACGGCATCAATAACGTCATCGGCGCTCAGGGTCTTGTTGGGAAACAGCAGCTGCAGTTTGCTCATTTCCTGGCGGGCTGCCAGCAGATTGCCTTCCACTCGCTGGCACAGGACTTCAACCGCACTATCGTCCAGGCGCATGTCCATCTGCACGGCACGGCGCCGGATCCACTCGGGCAGCTGGGCAGGCTCTATGGGCCAGAGCTCGACAATCACGCCGCTCTTGTCGATGGCCTTGTACCAGGCGCTTTTCTTTGCACCGGCATCGAGCTTGTCTGCAATGATCAGCAGCACATTGTCGGGGGCCGGGTTGACCAGGTACTGCTGCAGCATGTCGCTGGCATTTTTGTTCAACTTTTGGCTGCCCAGACGCAGTTCGATGATCTTGCGTTCGGCAAACAGTGACAGGGCGCTGGCGCATTCGAGCAGGTATTCCCACTTGAAGCTGCCATCGACGTGAAGGACTTCCCGTTCGGTAAAGCCCTGGCTGAGGAAGGCCTTGCGCAGCAGGTCGCAGCTTTCCTCGGCTAGAAGGGGCTCGTCACCGGTGACCAGATAGACCGGCGCCACAGCCTGTTTCAGTCGGGCGCCGAGCTGTTCCGGTTTCAGTTTCATGGCTGACCGGCGGCGATGTACAGGCGCAGAATCTGGCGCGAAATATCCTGCTGCATTTCACGACGCAGCAGGGCTTCCTGGGCATTACTGGCGGTAATGGCATCAGCATTATAGGAATAGACGCGTTCCGTGCGTACCGCCGTCGGTGCGATCAGAAAGCGCTCGCCCTGGGTGACCTGAAAGCGAACCTCAGTGCGCAGTTCGTATTCGTCCGCCTTGACGCGTTCATTCAGCGATGCGACGCGACGGCCCTGTTTCTCGTCGAGAATTTTCAGGGTGTACGGCGCGGCGGCAGCCAGCTCAATACCATTGCCGCGCAGAGTACGGCTCAGTTCCAGGCGCAGAGCACTGCGGCCGGCGGGCATTTCCAGCGCCAGTTCCCGCAACTCGCTGGGCACTTCAGCATTGCCGCGCAACTGAAAGCCACAGCTGCTTAACAGCAGGGTTGCGATCAGCAGTATCAGCCTCAATTGCACAGTCATTGCTTTCTCCAATCCTTAGCCTACAACGATATTGACCAGTTTACCGGGCACGACGATTTTCTTGCGCAGCTGCTTGCCGGCCATGTGCTTGCGCACATTTTCGTCCGCCAGGGCCGTGTGCAGGATCACGTCTTCATCGGCGTTGGCGGCAACGCTGATTTTGGCGCGGACCTTGCCATTGACCTGCACTACCATTTCCAGCGAGGCGCGGGTCAGGGCGGCTTCATCAACCTGCGGCCAGGGCGTGTGCAGCAGATCGTCGCTGCCGGTCAGCTGCTGCCAGAGGTGATGGGTAATGTGCGGCACGATGGGTGCCAGCAGCTGCGTGGCGGCAAGCACGGCTTCGCGCGTTACGGCGCGCCCCTGTTCGCTGACGTCGACGAAGCGACCAATGCTGTTGGACAGCTCCATGACCGCGGCGATGGCGGTATTGAAGGTCTGGCGCCGCTCGATATCGTCACTCACCTTGGCGATGGTTTCGTGCACCTTGCGGCGCAGGTCGCGCTGATCGTTCGTGAGGTTTGCGGCATCCAGTGTGGCTACGCCCTGGCCCTGCTGCAGGTGATCGTGCACCTGTTTCCACAGTCGCTTGAGGAAGCGGTGCGCGCCTTCAACACCGGAGTCGGACCATTCGAGCGACTGTTCGGGCGGCGCTGCGAACATCATGAACAGGCGCACGGTATCGGCACCGTATTTGTCGATCATGACCTGAGGGTCGATGCCATTGTTCTTGGACTTCGACATCTTGGACACGCCGGCCTGTTCCACGGGCAGGCCATCCGACTTCAGGCGCGCGCTGATGATGCGGCCCTTGTCATCGGTTTCGGTGTCGACATCGGTCGGGGCGATCCAGATTTTGCCGCCCTTGTCGTCTTCACGGTAGTAGGTGTCGGCCAGCACCATGCCCTGGCAGAGCAGGCGGGTGAAGGGTTCGTCGGAATTCACCAGGCCTTCGTCGCGCATCAGCTTGTGGAAGAAGCGTGAGTAGAGCAGGTGCAGGATGGCGTGTTCGATGCCGCCGATATACTGATCCACCGGCAGCCAGTAGTTGGCCTGCTCGGCGTTCAGCATGGCATCGCCGCTGCGGGCGCAGGCATAGCGCGCGTAGTACCAGCTCGACTCCATGAAGGTATCGAAGGTGTCGGTTTCACGTTCGGCCGCGCCACCGCATTTCGGGCACTCGCACTGGATGAAGCTGTCCATCTTCTTGATCGGCGAGCCGACACCGTCGAAATCGACGTCTTCGGGCAGTACCACCGGCAGCTGCTCTTCCGGTACCGGCAACGGGCCGCAGGACGGGCAGTTGATGACCGGAATCGGCGTACCCCAGTAACGCTGGCGGGATACACCCCAGTCGCGCAGGCGGTAATTGATGGTGGTGCGGCCCTTGCCCTTGCGTTCGAGTTCCTTGGCGATGGCCTTGAAGGCCACGTCGAACTCGAGCTCGGAGAAGTCGCCGGAATTGATCAGCACACCCTTGTCGGTGAAGGCTTCGCGCTCGATATCCACCGGGGTGGATGCATCCAGCGGCTTGATGACCTGGCGGATCGGCAGGCCGTACTTGTGGGCAAATTCCCAGTCGCGCTGGTCGTGTGCCGGTACCGCCATGACAGCGCCTGAACCGTAGTCCATCAACACGAAGTTGGCGGTCCAGACCGGCACGGTTTCGCCGGTGAGGGGGTGGGTCGCTTCCAGACCCAGCGCCATGCCTTTTTTCTCCATGGTGGCGAGATCCGCCTCGGCCACCTTGGTGTGCTTGCAGTCTTCCAGGAAAGCCGCCAGTTCCGGATTGCGCTCGGCCGCCTGCAGTGCCAGCGGGTGCTGCGGTGCCACCGCCACGTAGGTGACGCCCATCAGGGTGTCGGGACGGGTGGTGAAGACTTCCAGCTCGCCGTTGCCTGCGACCTGGAACTTGAGCTCCACGCCTTTGGAGCGGCCGATCCAGTTGCGCTGCTGGGTACGGACCTGCTCGGGCCAGTGATCCAGCTTGTCGAGATCTTCCAGCAGTTGGTCGGCATAGTCGGTGATCTTCAAAAACCACTGCGGGATCTTCTTGCGCTCGACCAGCGCACCGGAGCGCCAGCCACGGCCGTCGATAACCTGCTCGTTGGCCAGTACCGTCAGGTCAACCGGATCCCAGTTAACCTCGGATTCCTTTTTGTACACCATGCCCTTGGCCATCAGCCGGGTAAAGAACCACTGCTCCCAGCGATAGTACTCCGGGTGGCAGGTGGCCACTTCGCGGCTCCAGTCATAACCAAAGCCCATCTGCTGCAGCTGGTTGCGCATGTAGTCGATGTTTTCGTAGGTCCACTTGCCCGGCGCGACATTGTTCTTGATCGCGGCATTCTCTGCAGGCAGACCGAAGGCATCCCACCCCATGGGCTGAAGGACATTTTTGCCCTGCATGCGCTGGTAGCGCGAGACGACATCACCAATGGTGTAATTGCGCACATGACCCATGTGTAGCCGCCCGCTGGGGTACGGAAACATCGACAGGCAGTAGAATTTTTCTTTGGTGGTGTCTTCGTCGCAGCGAAAGCTATCGTGCTCATCCCAGTACGCCTGGGTCTGGGACTCGATGTCCCCGGGCTGGTATTGTTCGTTCATGGATTTAGGAATCGACATTCTCTGACAATAAAACCGGCATTCGAGAATGCCGGCTATTGGTTCAATGGAAAGTTCGTGACATGCGGCATAGCATACAATAGAAGCTACTCCATCAACAGTGGAATGCGCCCGGTCTAGGAGACGATATGACTGAAGATCCCCGTAAACAGGAACACAGGCAGGACAACGCAACGACGGCCTATGACCGTATTCTCAAACGGTTACTGGCGGATCTGGAGACCGCCGAAATAAAATCCTGGGATTATTTGCAGGAACGCATAGAGGAAGCCGCCGAACTCGAGCTGGCGGCCGAGGAAATGACCCGCGACGAGATGGATCTGCTAACGGCCTACCTCAAGCGCGACCTGAAACGGCTGGGGTACTACGCCCATGAAACCGGCGAGGGCATCGCGGCCTGGCTGCATTTTGACCTGAATATTCTCGAACACCGGGTGGGTCAGTTACTGATGGGACTGGCGGACAGGACCCGTATCGACCAGGAGGCGCTGCGTGAGCGCCTGTCCCATGGTGAGGATGACTACCTCAGCGGCGAGATTGCCACCGTGGGTACCCTGGCCTGCCTCAACTGCGGCGCAACCCAGGAACTGACCGAAACCTCCCGCATCGAGGATTGCCATGTTTGCGGCAAGGGCTACTTCCGCCGTATCTCCAAACCCTGGCCCGAGTCGTGAGGGTATTTGCTCTGTGGCCGGGTAACGGGACCGGCACAGCCATGCGGGTGTGGCCATGACGCCGCAGCATGATCAAACCCAGGAAGGTCACGAGCGACGGGTCGGGGTTGAGATAGAGCTGGCGGGTATCGAGCTTGACGACATCGCCCGCTGTATCCGCGCCACCTTTGGCGGGCGGGTCGAGCGAGTGTCCGTGTGTGAACAGCGGGTCGCGGGCACCGAGTTTGGCGTCTTCAGTCTGGAACTGGATATGCGCTACCTGAAAAAGCTCGGGCGCGAGCAGAGCCATGGTCACAGCAGCGAGCTGGAAAACCTCGCGACCGAGGCGCTGGCGGCTGTTGCCAGCAACCTGGTGCCGTTTGAAATCGTCTGTCCGCCCATTCCGATTTCCCGTCTGGATGTGCTGGAAACACTGGTGCAGTCACTGCGCGAGGCCGGTGCCCTGGGGACCCACGGTGCCGCCCGCTATGCCTTTGGCGTGCACTTTAATCCCGAACTGCCGGCGCTGGACAGTGACACCCTGGTGCGTTATCTGAAAGCGTATCTGTGCCTGCATGACTGGCTCAGCGCGCGAGAGCAGACCGCACTGGTACGGCGCTTGAGTACGTTCATTCAGCCCTTTACGCGGGAGTACTGCGAGCAGGTGCTGCAGAGTGACTACTGGCCGGACCAGGATCGACTGATCCGTGACTATCTGGCGCAGAATCCGACCCGCAACCGGGCGCTGGACATGCTGCCGCTGCTCGCCTGGCTGGATCCGAAGGCGGTGCAGGCCGCGGTGCAGGACGAAAAGGTCAATGCCCGCCCGACGCTGCATTACCGCCTGCCCAATTCCGATATCGACAATCCGGACTGGCACTTGCTGGATGCCTGGAACGACTGGCAGCAGGTCGAAGCGCTGGTGCAGGCACCCGCGCGGCTGGACAGCCTGTGCCAGGAGTACCTGGCCCATCTGCGGCGCCCGTTACCGGACTGGGTAGCCCCCTGGTCAGAAAAGGTGGATCTGTGGCTGACCGACCCGTCATAGGTGTCACGGGCCCCAATGGCCGTGTTGCCACCGCCTGGTGGGCCAGCCGCCTGGCTATCTGGATGGCCGGTGGCCGGGCCCTGCGTCTGACGCCCTCGAGTTATCGGCTGCACAGCCACGATCGCCTGCAGGGGCTGATTATCGGTGGTGGCGATGACATAGACCCGACGCTGTATGGCGGCCAAGATGATGGTCGGGCGCCCATCGACCCGCAGCGGGACCGCTTTGAAATCGAAATGATCGAGCATGCTCTGCATACCCGCCTGCCGATGCTGGGCATCTGCCGCGGTGCCCAGCTTATCAATGTGGTGCTGGGCGGCTCGCTGCATGGTGATATACGCGGTTTGCGCCGGAAAACGTCCAATTTCCGCACACCGTTGCCGCGCAAGACGGCGCTCGCCGCGCATCAGGGCGTGTTACACGGCGTGCTGGGCCGTGAGCGCTGGCGAATCAACAGCCTGCACCATCAGGCCATTGAGCGGCTGGGGGAGGGGCTGGTGGTTGCGGCGCGGGATCTGGACAACTTCGTGCAGGCGGTGGAATGCGAGCAGGGCCGGCTGATTCTCGGAGTGCAGTGGCATCCGGAATATCTGCCGTACCTTGCGGCGCAACGTCGTCTGTTTCGTTATCTGATAGACTGCGCCAGCGTGAGCATGCCTGAATCCCTTGATGACTGATAATGATTGAATATCTGCTGCTGTTTGGCGGGGCCTTTGCCGCTGCCACCATCCTGCCGTTCTACTCCGAGGTCTATCTGGCCGTTCTGCTGGCAGAACAGTCCGCCAATTGGGGCTGGTTATGGCTGATTGCCACGGCAGGCAATACCCTGGGGGCCGTGTTCAACTGGTGGCTGGGCCTGTACATGCTGCACTACAGTGATCGGCGCTGGTTCCCCATCAAGGCGAAGGAGCTGGAGCGGGCGCAGCGCTGGTTCCAGCATTTCGGTGTCTGGAGTCTGCTGTTTGCCTGGCTGCCGATCGGCGGCGATGCGCTGACGTTTATCGGCGGTATCATGCGGGTGCGGCTGCATTACTTCGTTGTGCTGGTGGGCATCGGCAAGGGCGTGCGTTACCTGGTGGTTATCCTGTTTGCCGATGCACTGCTGTTCTGAGCCGCTACCGGGCCGGTTACCCAGGGGGTGCGGCTCTCTCCTGGGGTGGTCATCCTGTTTGCGGATGCATTGCTGTTCTGAGCCGCTACGGGGCTGGGTAACCAGGGGCTGCGGCTCTCTCTTGGGGTGGTCCTCCTGTTTGCCGATGCACTGCTGTTCTGAGCCGCTACGGGGCTGGGTAACCAGGGGCTGCGGCTCTTTCTTGGGGGTAGTCCTGTTTGCCGATGCTCTGCTGTTCTGAGCCGTTATCCGCATGATGTTTCAGTCGCCGTCCAGTATGTCCTCTACCCAGCTGAGCGCAGCCATCATGGCCGGAAACCCCAGGGTGCTTGTGAGCAGGATGATGGCGTGGCGGATTTCTTCACGGCTGGCGCCTGCGTCCAGTGCGCGGCGGCAGTGGCTGTGGACGGCGCCCTCAGAGCGGATGCTGGCGGCCGCGGCGAGCTGAATCAGCTGGGCATTTTTTTCATCCAGCGGGCCTTCCTCACGTACCGCCTTGCCCAGGTTATCCAGCGCACCGGCGAGCTTTTTGTACCGGCTGCGAAACTGGACATAGTTCTTCGGAAGCTTCGATTCGGCCATGGCGGCACCTCCTGATTGATCGAGCGTTGTACCTTGCAGCCTAGCAGCCGGTCGGATGTAGCACTAATAACCTGCGCCGCGCTCATTCTGATGTGAGGATACTGCCTGTCTTAGGTGTGAGCTGTTGTGCAGGCCGTGCGACGCAGGCAAGGCTGCGCCAGGGCGCAGCACAGCAGGGCGATCAACAGTGCAGGCCAGACGCCTGTGCGCTGATAGGGCGTCAGGCCGCGCATGGCCTGAACGTCGTCTATCAGTACGGCACTCTGGTAACGCGGCGCCAGGGCGCGGAGCTTGCCCTGATCGTCGACCAGTGCGCTGATGCCGTTGTTGGTGGCGCGTATCAGCCAGCGACCTGTTTCAAGCGCGCGCATGCGGGCTATCTGCAGATGCTGATCCGGGGCAATGGAGCGGCCGAACCAGGTATCGTTGGACACGGTCAGTAACAGGTCGGACTCCAGGCTCGAGCGCCGCACCAGTTCGGGGTAGGCGATCTCGTAGCAGATGGCTGCTGCGATGCGGTGGTGTCGAAAAGGGAGCGCCTGCTGTTCGGTTTGGGGCAGGCTGAAGGCGGACATCGGCAGATTGAAAAAATCGATCAGACCGCGCAGCCAGGATTCCAGCGGCACGTATTCGCCAAAGGGCACCAGTCGCTGCTTGTGGTAGACCGCGGACTGAGGCGTCAATATCGCCAGGCTGTTGTGATAGATGCTGCGGCCCGGGTTCCGGTTATCCTGCAGCACCGACGGCAGGCCGGAAATAAAGCCGGTTCCGCTGCGCTCCAGTGTCTCGATGAACGGGTTCAGCTGGCGTTCGGCCCGGTTCAGGGTGGCGGGAATCGCGGTTTCGGGCCAGATCAGCAGATCGACCTTGCCTGCTTGCAGGCTGAGCTGCTGATAGCGCCGCAGAATGTTGTGCAGGCTGTCGGCATCCCACTTCAGCTGCTGCGGGATATTACCCTGCACCAGCGCAACCTTGAGCGGCGCCCCGAAGGGCTGGGTCCAGCTGGTAGGCAGCAGTGCGCTGCCCAGCAGTGGAATGCTGATCAGCGTCGCGCACAGCAGGCGGCTGCGGCGGTTGGGTGCCAGTATCAGTTGGGCGAGCCCGGTACCCAGCAGTACCGCAATCAGGCTCAGCGCCCAGACACCGCCTACTGGAGCCCAGAGCGCGAGCGGGGTATCGATGAGCGGATAACCCAGGTAGAGCCACGGAAAGCCGGTCAGCAGCCAGCTGCGAATCCATTCCCAGACCAGCCAGAGGCCGACAAACCCGAGCCACTGGCCGGCGCCCCGACCAAACAGGCGGCCGTACATCCAGCCCTGGGCGGCGCTCAGCAGGGCGAGTGCGGCGACAAAGGCGGCGGTCAGCAGGCCGGCCAGCAGTACCGAGGCATTGCCATAGGTATGGATGCTGACGTAAACCCAGGATATGCCGACGCCATAAAACCCGAGGCCAAACAGCCAACCGAGCCAGGCGCCGTGGCGAGCCGACTGGTCTCGCAGGCAGAGCCACAGCAGCGCCGGCGCGATCAGTACCAGCGGCCATAAATCAAAGGGGGCAAAAGCCAGCGGCACCAGGCCGCCGGCAAGGGCGGCGGCCAGCGCTCTGAGCCAGAACGGGACAGCGCGTTCCATCGCAAACATAGAGACTTCCGGGGTTAACGCGGGTGGCGGCTGACCTGCAGCAGGCGAATGCGACGGTTGTCGGCGGACAGTATCTTGAAGGTGAACACATCCAGATCGACACTTTCGTCCTTGCGCGGCAAGTGACCGAAACGCTGGGTAACGAGACCGCCAATGGTGTCGAAGTCATCGTCGGGCAAGCCGACATCGAAATACTCGTTAAAGTCCTCGATGGGGGTCAGCGCCTTGACGATAAAGCCATTGTCGTCGAACGAACGGATATTGCCGTCATCGTCGTCGATGTCGGTTTCATCCTCAATTTCGCCGACAATCTGCTCCAGCACGTCTTCGATGGTGATCAGGCCGGCGATACCACCGTACTCATCAACGACCACCGCCATGTGATTGCGGGTGGCGCGAAACTCCTGCAGCAGCGTGTTCAGGCGCTTGGATTCGGGAATCACCGTTACCGGTCGCAGGGCGTTGCGAATATCGAAATTGTCGCAGTTGTCTTCCAGGATCAGTGGCAGCAGCTCCTTGGCCAGCAGAATGCCCAGTACTTCGTCGGGGCTTTCGCCGATTACCGGAAAGCGGCTGTGGGCGCTGGAGATGATCAGGGGCAGGAAGTCGCGCGGCGACTGCTCCACCTGTACCACCACCATTTGCGAGCGCGGCACCATCACATCGCGCACCTGCATTTCGGCCACTTGCATGGCGCCCTCGATAATGCCGAGGGCTTCGAGACTGAGGACATTGTCCTCAACGGATTCGCGCAGCAGGTAGAGCAGATCTTCCTGGGTGCGGGGTTCGTCGGCAAAGGCCTGCGCAAGGCGGCCAAACCAACTTCGGGGTTGGCCTCCCGATCGGTCAACGCTCATGGTGTTCCTCGACTAGCGTTCCTGGTAAGGATCCGGGATGGACAGGTCGGCAAGGAGTTGCCGTTCCAGTGCTTCCATCTCTTCGGCTTCCTCGTCCTTTATATGATCGTAACCCAGCAGATGCAAGGTTCCGTGAATAACCAGATGCGCCCAATGATCGAGCACAGGCTTTTGCTGTTCCTGCGCTTCCCTTGTCACCACGTCGGTGCAGATCACCAGATCGCCGAGCAGGTCCAGTTCGATACCCTCGGGAACCTCGAACGGGAAGGACAGTACATTGGTGGGCTTGTCCTTGCCGCGGTACTGCAGATTCAGTGCCTGGCTCTCGCTGCTGTCGACAACGCGAATACAGAGTTCACCACCCTCGAAGCGCCCGTGCAGGGCGGCTTCGACCCAGAGCTGGAACTGCGCTTCGTCGGGGATATCCGCCGCCTCGCAGGCCAGTTGCAATTCTATGCTGGGTTTCACGATGAACGGGCTCCCGTTGCTGCGGCGTTTTCCTGTTCCTGCTCGAAGCGCTCGTACGCGCGCACGATGTGCTGGACCAGCGGGTGACGTACCACGTCCTTGGCCGAAAAATGGGTAAAGCCAATTTCGTCGACATCGCCCAGCACCTGCATGGCATGCACTAGACCGGACTGCATGTGTTTGGGCAGATCCACCTGGGTGATGTCACCGGTGATCACGGCGGTGGAGCCGAAACCGATGCGGGTCAGGAACATCTTCATCTGCTCGCGCGTGGTGTTCTGGCTTTCGTCCAGAATCACGAAGGAGCCGTTCAGTGTGCGCCCGCGCATGTAGGCCAGCGGGGCCACTTCGATGATGTTGCGCTCGATCAGCTTGGTGACGCGCTCGAAACCCAGCATTTCATACAGGGCGTCGTAGAGCGGGCGCAGGTAGGGGTCCACCTTCTGGGCCAGGTCACCGGGCAGGAAGCCGAGCTTTTCGCCCGCTTCAACCGCCGGGCGTACCAGCAGGATGCGGCTGACCTCTTCGCGTTCCAGGGCTTCCACGGCGCAGGCCACGGCCAGGTAGGTCTTGCCGGTGCCGGCCGGGCCGATGCCGAAGTTGATGTCCCGCGTGCGAATGGCACGCACGTACTGCTGCTGGTTTTCACCGCGTGGCCGTATGTGGACCTTCTTGGTACGGATGCTGATGTCGGGGCTGCCCAGGTCAATCCGGTTTTGTATCAGCTCGACGCCGGATTGTTGCAGCTGCAGGTGCACCGCTTCAGGTGTGAGCTGCACGCCGGCGGCGGCTTCCTTGTAGAGATCCTGCAGCATTTGGGCGACAACGCGCACGATCTCCAGATCGCCAATCAGCTGAAAGTGATTGCCGCGATTACGGATTTCGATATGCAGGCGTTGTTCGATCAGTTTGAGGTGTTCATCGAGCTGGCCGCACAGGTTGGCCAGGTGTTCGATGTTGTCAGGTTCGAGGGTCAGGCGTAGCGTTTGCGCTGTGTTCAATTTAGCTCCTAGTCGGTAATCGCAGGGGATGATCCGCCCTGCGGCTACTTAATTCGCGTTCAGTGCGTTTGATCAAGCTCTGAGCCGATCAGTTCCCCGCGAAGCGAGTTGGCATACGCTTCCAGAATCCGGACATCGGCGAAGTGGCCGATCAGGTCCGGATTGGTGGCACGGAAGTTAACGACACGGTTGTTCTCGGTGCGCCCGGACAGCTCGCCCGGATCCTTCTTCGAGTACCCGTTCACCAGAATACGTTGCACGCTGCCAACCATGCGCCGGCTGATCTGCATGGCCTGGGCGATGATGCGATCCTGCAGAATCTTGAGATGCAGCTTTTTCGTCTCTTCCGACACGGTATCCGGCAGGTCAGCGGCCGGAGTGCCCGGGCGGCGGCTGTAGACGAAACTGAAGGAATGGTCGAAACCAATTTCCTGAATCAGGTTCATGGTGGCTTCGAAGTCGGCATCGGTTTCACCGGGAAAGCCGACGATGAAGTCCGACGAGAAACTGATGTCCGGGCGCAGTTTGCGAATACGGCGCAGCTTTGACTTGTACTCCAGTGCCGTATGGCCACGCTTCATGGCCATCAATATCCGGTCTGATCCGCTCTGTACCGGCAGGTGCAGGTGGCTGACCAGCTCGGGTACATCGGCATAGGCATCGATCAGGCTGTCACTGAACTCCACCGGATGGGAGGTGGTAAAGCGAATGCGGTCTATGCCGTCGATGGCGGCAACCCGGCGAATGAGTTCAGCCAGGTCGGCGCTGTCGCCATCCGGGGTCGCACCGCGGTAGGCATTGACGTTTTGTCCCAGCAGGTTCACTTCGCGCACGCCCTGTTCGGCCAGCTCCTGGCATTCGGCCAGCACGCCGTCCAGCGGGCGGCTGACTTCTTCGCCGCGGGTGTAAGGTACCACGCAGAAGGTGCAGTACTTGCTGCAGCCTTCCATCACCGATACGAAGGCTTCGGCGCCCTCGACACGGGGGGCGGGCAGATGATCGAACTTTTCAATTTCCGGAAAGCTGACGTCCACGACGCCTTTCTGGCCCTGGTGGGTCAGGTCGATCATTTCCGGCAGGCGGTGCAGGGTCTGAGGTCCAAAGATCATGTCGACATAGGGCGCGCGCTGATAAATGGCCTCGCCTTCCTGGCTGGCCACACAGCCTCCCACACCAATCACCAGGTCGGGATTGCGGTCCTTTAGCTTGCGCCAGCGGCCGAGCTGATGGAACACCTTTTCCTGGGCTTTTTCGCGAATAGAACAGGTGTTGAGCAGCAGTACATCCGCATCTTCGGGATTGTCAGTCAGCTCCAGCTCATGGCTTTCACCCAGCAGATCTGCCATGCGGGACGAATCGTATTCGTTCATCTGGCAGCCATGGGTTTTGATAAACAGCTTTTTCGCCATTTCTCACCTGTATTGATTAAACGGGTTACTCTGGGGAGTCGGACAGCGTCGCCGGTTTGAGTGACAGTGCTGCATCCACCCCGAAAGGACCGCGCATTATACTGAAAGCGGGTCGAGCTGCCTAGATTTTGAGCAGCCTTGTATCAGGTGAATTTGCCCTCATTATAGAACGCAGTAGCAGTTAGCCGGAGCAACAGTGTAAATCATGGCCAGTGACGAGCAGATGTATCGCGTGCAATTCATCAACCAGGATCAGGTATACGAGCTTTATGCGCGTCATGTCTTTCAGAGTGAGATGTGGGGCTTTATCGAGATCGAGGATTTCGTCTTTGGCAGCCGTTCCGAGCTGCTGGTGGATCCGGGTGAGGAAAAGCTGAAAAAGCAGTTTGGTGACGTCAAGCGTTCCTATATCCCGGTGCAGGCGATTATCCGCATCGACGAGGTCAGGCAGGAAGGTGTTCCCAAGATCAGCGAGGCACGTGGCAGCGTTACGGCGTTCCCGCTGTCGGCGCCACCGCGCAGGGATCGATAATCCCTGACGGGGCCGAATGTATGGGGCAGTCGCGAGGTTTGACTGCCCCGTAATTTCCAGCTGCTGTTACTGATTCTGGGCCAGGGAGGGCTTGCAGCTGTTGTTCAGGTTCGGGTCGAGAATTTCGCCCAGACGGCTTTCGTTGTAAAACTCGTTGGCGCCATCCATAAAGATGATCTCGACGCCTTCGACTTCAAAGCAGGTTGCCTTCTTGTTGGCCCAGATCTGGCCCCACTTGTGCTCGCCGGCACTGCTGAAAGGCCTGAAGGGACCTGCGACGCGCAGCCAGGTTTCCGGTCTGTTGGTTTTCTTGGCATTGATGATCTTGCCTTCGGCGTTATAGGCCGTGGTCTTGAACATCACAAACTGAAAGGGCTGGTCGGATACATTGCTGAAGCTGATATGGGCGTCGGTCAAGCCGGCTTTGCCGGGCTTGCCGGCGCGAAATCCGTTGATCTGAACAACGGGTTTGGGAATGGGGCGAACATACACAACAGGTTCTGGCTCTGGTTCGACAACGGGTGCGGGTTTTTTAAACATGTTGCCACAACCGGTCAGTGCAATGGCGCCAGCTGCGACAACCAAGAGTTTCCAGGCTTTCATGGGAACAGGCTCCTGCGTAGATCCATGATGATTATTTTTCCTGTTGTGATGCCTGTCTGATCGAACCCTGTCAGGCGCGATGAAGGTCTATGGGCATCTGGTATCTAATTGTCGCATGAAGCCGATTTAGGCGGTACTGTCTGCGTCCAGTGCAAGCAAGGTTTTTGCCGGCCGCCCTGGAATTTCCCGCGCCAGGCGCGGCAGCAGAAAACCGGGCAGCTCGGCCTGCAGTGCCCGCATCAGCCCCCGTGCCTCGTTATCGCTGACATCAAAATGGGCGGCGCCGGCCACGGCATCCAGCACAAACAAGTAATAGGGTAGTACGCCGGCACGAAAGAGTCGCTCGCTGAGGCTCTGCAGTGCCTCGACACTGTCGTTGACGCCGCGCAGCAGCACGGACTGGTTCAGCATTGTCACCCCTGCACCCTTGAGGCGGGCCACGGCCTGATCAACCTCGGTGTCGATCTCGTTGGCATGGTTGGCGTGCAGCACCATCACGCTGCGCAGGCGGGTGCCGGTGAGGGCGTCGACCAGGCTGTCGGTCACCCGTTGCGGGATCACCACCGGCAGCCGGCTGTGCACACGGATACGGCTGAGGTGGGGGATTTCGGCCAGATCCCGCACCATGCGCGCCAGGCGCTTGTCGCTGGTGGCCAGCGGGTCGCCGCCGGAGAAGATCACCTCGTTGACCTCTGCATGCTGGCGCAGGTAGTCCAGCACCTGCTGCCATTGCTCCGGCCCCAGTCGATTGTCATCGTAGGGGAAATGGCGCCGGAAGCAGTAGCGGCAGTTGATCGCACAGGCGCCGGTCAGGATGAGCAGCACCCGCCGCTTGTATTTGTGAATCAGGCCATCGTGGTGGTTGGCGGCCGCTTCCGCCAGGGGGTCGGTGACGTATCCAGGTACGCTGATACGCTCGGCGCCCAGTGGCAGTACCTGGCGCAGCAGGGGATCTGCGGGGTCGCCTTTGCGGATGCGGTTGAGGTAGGGAGCGGGCACCCGCAGCGGGAAGTCGCCGGCCGCAGCCCTGGCAGGCGCCAGCAACTCGGCGGGCAGTTCCAGCAGGCGCAGCAGTTCGGCTGGGTCGTCGATGGTGTGACTAAGCAGCTGCTGCCAGTCATCAAGCAGTGTTACCGGAAGGTTCATCAGAGACCGCAGGTGTAAGATGGGAATTTGCTCGCATTCTGCTTTCAAGTAGAATGAGTGTCAATTTTCGGGCAGTGCCCGGTATTTAGTTAGCTAATTCGAGTCCCGAGACTTTCTGCATATGGCAAATTACTCTGCGAACCAGTTCAAGAACGGCCTGAAAATCATGCTGGACGGCGACCCCTGCACCATGACGGATGTCGAGTTCGTCAAGCCCGGTAAAGGTCAGGCGTTCACCCGTGTGAAAATGCGTAACCTGATCACCGGCCGTACCTGGGAAAAGACCTTCAAGTCCAACGAGTCGGCAGAAGGCGCTGATGTAATGGACCGCGATATGGAATATCTGTACTGCGACGGCGAAATGTGGCACTTCATGGAGCCCGCAACCTTCGAACAGTTTGCGGCTGACAAAAACGCCGTCGGCGATGCGCACCAGTGGCTCAAGGAGCAGGACCGCAGCATGATCACGCTGTGGAACGGCAATCCGATCTCCGTGACCCCGCCGAACTTTGTCGAGCTGGCCGTGACCGAAACGGATCCGGGCGTAAAGGGCGATACCGCCCAGGGCGGCTCCAAGCCCGCGACCCTGAGCACGGGTGCCGTTGTACGCGTACCGCTGTTTATCGAGGAAGGCGACATTCTCAAGATCGATACCCGCACGGGCGCCTACGTTAGCCGCGCCTGATTAGCGAGCTTCACTGCATACTGAAAACGGCAGCGCAGGCTGCCGTTTTTTGTTGTCTGAGACCCAAATGATGATTTCACAAGCCTGGCGCCCGAGTGCGCCAATCGAAAATCTGCGGCGCAGGGCACAGATTCTAGCCGATATCCGGCGTTTCTTTGCCGAACGTGCAGTACTGGAAGTGGAAACGCCGGCGCTGTCGCATTGCGCCGTGAGCGACCCCTTTATCGACAGCATCGAAGCGGCGTATGCGCCGTTCCCGGGCGGTCCGGTCCAGTCACTGTATCTGCAGAGTTCCCCCGAGTACGCCATGAAGCGGCTGCTGGCGGCCGGTTCCGGTGCCATTTACCAGCTGGGACGCGCTTATCGCAATGGCGAGTCTGGTGGGCGGCATAATCCGGAATTCACCATGCTGGAGTGGTATCGGCCGGACTTTGACGACCGCGCGCTGATGGATGAGGTCGAGGCGCTGGTGTGCAGTGTACTGGGGTTGCCGCCGATTCGCCGGGTGACCTATCGGGCGCTGTTCGTGGACCAGCTGGGACTGGATCCGCTGACAGCGCCACTGGCCGAACTCAAGGCAAGGGCGCGGACGGCGCTTGATGTCACCATGGATGACGATGACAGGGACAGCTGGCTGAACCTGCTGATGTCGCACCTGATTGAGCCTGCCCTGGCGGGGCAGGGTGCCGTGTTCGTGCACGAGTTTCCCGCCAGCCAGGCGGCGCTGGCGCGGTTACGGACAGGTGAAGACGGCACGTCAGTGGCGGCGCGCTTTGAGCTCTTCGTTGAGGGGATGGAGCTGGCGAATGGCTATCACGAACTCACCGATGCCACGGAGCAGGCCCGGCGTCTGCAGGCCGACCAGCAGAACCGCGCCGCACTCGAACTGCCCCAGCGTCCTCTCGAGCAGCGGCTGGTGGGTGCGCTGGCCGCCGGGCTGCCCGACTGCGCCGGGGTCGCCCTCGGGGTCGACAGGCTGGTGATGCTGGCGTTGCAAACAACCTCGATCAACGACGTCATCGCTTTCCCGTTTGATCTGGCGTGAGGTGATACCTATGCTGCCTGAACAAAGCGCCGCCGATTGGCTCACGCCGTGTCGCGGCGGCTCCGCTTGCCGGACCACACCGGCCTACGCCGGCAGGTGATTGAGCAGGGCGCTGCGCATGCGGCGTACCGCTTCTTCCAGCAGGCCGCGGGGGCAGCCGAAGTTGAGACGCATAAAACGGTCGTCGCCGAAATCCCGCCCCGGGGACATGCCGACGCCGGCCTGCTCGAAGAAGTGGGCCGGGTTGTCGAGCTTGGCGGCGGACACGTCGATCCAGGCCAGGTAGGTGGCTTCAACCGGCTCCATGCGCAGCCCCGGAATCCTGTTGATCTCCCGCACCAGGTAATCGCGGTTGTCGCGCAGGTAATCGAGCTGGCGCCGGTTCCAGGCATCGCCATCGCGGTAGGCAGCCAGCGCCGCCGTATAGCCCAGCAGGTTGACATCCGGCACGATGCCCCGGCGCACCCGGCGAAAGGTTTTGCGCAGTTCCGGATCGGGAATGATGGCGAATGAGCAGCCCAGGCCTGCAATGTTGTAGGTCTTGCTCGGTGCCATCAGGGTGATGCTGCGGGCCTCGATGTCGCTCTGCAGGGAAGCCAGTGGCAGGTGCTCGACACCCGGCTCAAGAATCAGGTCGCAGTGGATTTCATCGGAGCAGACGATCAGGTCATGTTGTCGGGCGATGGATGCCAGGCGCTCCAGTTCCTCCCGCCGGTAACAGGTGCCGCCTGGATTGTGCGGGTTGCAGAACAGCAGCAGGCGGCTGTCGGCACTGATGGCGGCTTCCAGCGCATCGAAGTCCAGTGTCCAGCGCGCGCCATGCTGCTGCATCGGGATGGTGACAAGCTGGCGCGATGACAGTCGCGGTGCGGTCATGAACGGTGGGTAGACCGGTTTGGGTACGAGGACGCTGTCACCGTCGGCGCCGACACTGCGACAGCTCAGGTTGAGACCGCAGACCAATCCGGGCAGCCATACCAGCCAGTCGGCCTCGATGTTCCAGCCATAGAGCCTGTGCATGCGGTCGATCACCAGCTGGTTGAGTTCGGCGGGTGTCTGGGTGTAGCCAAAGACACCGTGGCTGATGCGCTGTTGAAGCGCCTCGATCACGGCTGGCGGCGACATGAAGTCGGTATCGGCCACCCACATGGGCAGAATTTCACTGTCGCGGTACTTTTCCCATTTTTCGCTGGCGGTATCGCGGCGGTCGATAATGCGGTCAAAATTTTCTGGAGCCATGTTGTACCTTTTTCGCGTTTGCAGCCGGGTTGCGATCCATTGTAACGGCGCCGGGTTGCAAATAGTCAACGCGGCGTTATAGTTACGAACCGGAGCAGCCAGGTACTCCATTCCACCGTGCTATCGCAGTGATTGCCGACCCGGCCAAGGGCCTGTACGCGGACATCGCATACAGTGATTGTGGCGCGCTGAGCGACTCATTGAACGGCGAGCTGCCTGATTTTCCCACCTCTTCTATTTATATTAGTATCCTGTGAGCAGACCAGGCCGCATCACCGCCTGTGACGGCAACAACCGGGCGACGCCGAGAACCCATTTGGAGATTTCCCGATGAGCGATAACAACAGAGTCATTATTTTCGATACCACCCTGCGGGATGGCGAGCAGAGCCCGGGTGCTTCCATGACCCGGGACGAAAAGCTGCGTATTGCCCGTCAGCTCGAGAAGATGCGCGTCGATGTTATCGAGGCGGGGTTCGCCATCGCCAGTCAGGGTGACTTCGAGGCGGTCAAGGCGATTGCCGATACGGTGAAAAACAGCACCATCTGTTCGCTGTCCCGCGCGCTGGACAAGGATATCGATCGCGCCGGCGAGGCGCTGCGCAACGCCAACGCCGGGCGTATTCATACCTTTATCGCCACATCGCCGATTCACATGAAATACAAGCTGCAGATGCAGCCGGATCAGGTGGTGGAGCAGGCGGTGAAAGCCGTTACCCGGGCGCGCAACCTGATGGATGATGTGGAGTTCTCGCTGGAAGACGCCAGCCGCTCCGAATTTGATTTCATGTGCCGCATCATCGAACAGGTGATTGATGCCGGTGCGCGCACGATCAATATTCCGGATACCGTGGGCTATGCGGTACCGCAGGAATTTGCCGCAACCATCGCACACCTGATTCAGAATATTCCCAATGCCGACAAGGCGATCTTCTCGGTGCATTGTCACAACGACCTGGGGCTGGCGGTCGCCAACTCCCTGGCGGCGGTGTCGGCCGGTGCGCGCCAGGTGGAATGTACCGTGAACGGCCTGGGCGAGCGTGCCGGCAATGCCTCGCTGGAAGAGATCGTCATGGCGATCCGGACACGCCACGATACCCTGGGCGTGACCACCAATATCGATACCACCCAGATCGTGCCGGCTTCCAAGCTGGTATCCAGCGTAACCGGCTTCCCGGTGCAGCCCAACAAGGCAATCGTGGGCGCAAACGCCTTTGCCCATGAGTCGGGTATTCATCAGGACGGCATGCTGAAACACCGCGAGACCTATGAAATCATGACGGCGGAATCCGTCGGCTGGCATGCCAACCGCATGGTCCTGGGTAAGCACTCCGGCCGCAATGCGTTCCGCACCCGCCTTGAAGAGCTGGGCACCAGCGTGGCCTCCGAAGCCGAGCTGAATGATGCTTTCTCCCGCTTCAAGGATCTGGCGGACAAGAAACACGAGATCTTTGATGAAGACCTGATGGCGCTGGTATCCGATACCCGCGCATCGGCCGGCAATGAAACTTACCGCCTCAGCAGCCTCAAGGTGACCTCCCAGACCGGCGAAGTGCCCGAGGCCAGCGTCACCCTGATGATCAACGGCCAGGAGCAGTCGGCGCAGGCGGAGGGTTCCGGCCCGGTGGACGCCACCTTCAAGGCGATTGAATCCCTGGTAAAGTCGGGATCCAGCCTGGAACTGTACTCTGTGAATGCCATCACCAGCGGCACTGATTCCCAGGGCGAGGTTACCGTTCGGCTGGAGCTGGGCGGGCGCATCGTCAACGGCCTGGGGGCTGATACCGATATCATTATCGCTTCGGCCAAGGCCTATCTGCATGCCCTGAACCTGCTTGAGGCCAACGTTCAGAAGGCGCATCCGCAGGTTTGATGAACGCATCTGACCCGCGCATGCACGCTGAACAGCTTCGCCACCAGTACCTGCAGGCACTGGGCATCAGCAGCTGGCTCCCGCGCGAACCGCTGCCGGGAGCCCGCGCGTCTGACGACTGGGTGTGGCAGTTTCAGCAGGGTGCGACGAATGACTGGGATGCCGGCCAGGCCCAGGATGGCGACTATGACGACAGCAGCGCCGGCGATGCCGGTACAGACGTTGCCGCACGCAGGGATGATGCGCCCACCGGTGCTGGCCGTGCCGCGCTGCTGGACAGTCTGGATGCCGCACCCGCTGCCGTGGAAAAACCCGCTCAGGCGCCTCAGAGCCCGGTGGCGCCGGCCCATCCGGTTAAGGCCCCGGCGGCTGCGGCGCCGGTCTCTGTACCGGCATCCCCCGTTGCTATTGCCGCCGAAGGGCGCAGCGCGTTGGCACAGGCGAGCGAAACCGCCGTGCCGCGTCCCCGTCGTACCGAACAGCAGGTTGTTCCCGAGTTCAAGCTGGCGTTCCTGCCCATGGGCGATGGCTTGATTATCGACTCCCTGCCGCCGCAGTCCCGGGGTGGTTTCAGTGCCGCCCACCTGCGCCTGGCAATGTCGCTGTGGCGCGTGCTTGGCATGCCGGCGACCGAGCCGCCCAGGGCCCAGCTGTTACCTTGGCCGGCCTTCACCAGCCGCTCGCTCGATCAGGGCTGGGATCAGGCCCAAATGGCCGTGCAGCGCAAGTTTGACCTGATGTTGCAGCAGGCACCGGTTCGCTTTGTGCTGCTGCTGGGTGACTCGGCGGCGCGCCTGGTGCTGCAGTCCGAAGAGGGTGGTGATGGCATGCGCGGTCTGCTGTTCCGGCCTCGCAGCCATGTCGCAGCGCTGGCATCGGCCAGCCTGAGTGAGATGCTGCAGGTGCCAGGGTGCAAGCGCGAAGTCTGGCGGGACCTGCAGCCGCTGATCCGGCATCTTGCCGAACAGGAGCCCAGTGATGGTTAAAGTGCTGGGCCTGGAAAGTCTGGCGTCTTTACCAGAACGCCAGCCGCTGATACGACATCTTGCCGAACGGGAGCCTGCCGATGGCTGACATTCGGCCCCTTGAGCTGAATGATCTGGCGTCGCTGCACCAGTTGCAGCTGCAGTGCTTCGATCCGCCCTGGAGCGAAGAGATGCTGCGGGCGCGCCTGGTGCATCCGCGCAGTCTGAGCCTCGGTATCTTCACCGGCGGTCAACTGCACGGGTTTGTGCTGCTGAGCCATCTGCTGGACGAGGCTGAAGTGCTGGAAATCGGCGTGGCGCCGCAATATCAGCGTGCAGGGCTGGCGCGTCAGTTGTTACAACATGCGCTGCAGCAACTGGCGAAGCTGGGTATCGAGCGTCTGATGCTGGAGGTCCGGGCCTCCAATCTTCCTGCTCTGGGGCTTTATCGGGCGTTGGGGTTTGTCGAGGACGGGCGTCGCACTGGCTATTACCCTACCGCGACCGGTCATGAAGACGCGGTGCTGATGAGTCTGCGGCCCGGCAGCTGAAAGGATCTGCTCCCGGCTGGGGGCCGAAAAGAGATAACGCCTATGAGCATTACCGACGGCCTGCTGACAGGCTCAGCGCCTCTCTGGTTTCATGCACTGTTCGCCCTGATTGTCCTATTGGCCCTGTGGCGTCTGCCCTGGGGTATTCTGCTCGGCAACCGACGACTCCAGCACCTGTTTTTCGGCAGTACGGTGGCCCTGACGCTGCTCTGGATCATGCGCGCCGGCATAACGCCTGGCCTGGGTATTCACTTTCTGGGCATGACGACCCTCACGCTGATGTTCGGCTGGGACCTGGCGATCGTCTCGGCAGCCCTGGCGCTGCTGGGGGTGAGCTGGATCGGGCTGGAAAGCTGGCAGGGTTACGGTTTGAGCGGCCTTTGCACCATTGTGCTGCCGGCGCTCACCAGTCTCGGCATTCTGCGGCTGGTGGAGGCATACCTGCCAAAGAACTTCTTTGTCTATCTATTCTGCTGTGCTTTCCTCGGGTCGGCCCTGGCGGTCGCCGCCGGAGGGCTGGCGGCGGGACTTTTGCTGTGGGGGCTGGACGTCTATCCCTGGAGCCGGATCCAGCAGGATTACGTGATCCTGCTGCCACTGATCATGTTTCCGGAAGGCCTGCTAAACGGCATCCTGATGACCGGCATGATGGTGTTCTACCCCGACTGGATACGCAGCTTCAACGCGCGCATTTATATCGACGATCAGTAGTCTCCCAACTCTTGCGGGCTAACGGCTGACCGGACGCTTGAGCAGCTTGCGCTGCAGCGTGCGCCGGTGCATGCCCAGGGCCCGGGCCGTGGCCGATATGTTGCCTTGATGTTCGCCCAGTACCTTCTGAATGTGTTCCCATTCCAGCCGGTTAACCGACATGGGCTGGGTATCGATCTCGCGTTCGGGGTCGGCATCCTGCTGTGCCAGGGCGGCCAGTATCTGGTCGGCATTGGCGGGCTTTGGCAGGTAATTGCTGGCGCCGAGCTTGATGGCTTCGACCGCGGTGCTGATGCTGGCATAGCCGGTCAGTACCAGTATTCGCATATCAGGACTGGCGGCGCGCAGGTGCGGAATCAGTGTCAGACCCGAAGCGCCCTCCATTTTCAGATCGACAGTGACCTGATCCGGCAGTTGTGTTTCCAGCAGCTGCAGCGCCTGCTCAACATTCTGTGCAACCTGCACCTCGTAGCCGCGCTGGGTCATCGCGCGGGCAAGAATGCGGCTAAAGGTGGGGTCATCGTCCACGATAAGGAAATGCGGGTGCTCAAGCGTGCTCATCGGGCTGCCTGTCAGTGGGTTTGCGGGGCAGCCGGACTTCGGTCAGGGTGCCGCCCTGTGGATGGTTGTACAGCCGCACCTCGCCGTCAATGCTGGCCAGGGTGCTGGTGGTTAGAAACAGGCCGATGCCGAGCCCGCGGCCTTTTGTCGTGACGAATGGCTTGCCCAGATCCTCGCTGTGCTCCAGCGGCAGGCCGGGGCCATGATCGCGGATGCGCAGCCAGCAGTTGCTGCTATCCCAGCTCAGGGTAATGGCGATGTTGTCCGGGCAGGCATCGGCGGCATTATTCAGCAGGTTGAGCAGCGCCTGGCGTAGCGATACCGAACACAGTAGCACCGGCGCCTCCCCGGCATCGACGTGCAGCGAACAGGTGACCTGCGGGCGCATCAGTTGCCATTGCTCCAGCACTTCGTCAAGCAGGCTGTCGACGCCTTGCTGTCGGGCGCTGTTCTGTTCGTCCCGCACCGAATGCGCCAGGCTGCGCAGGCTTTGCGAGCAACTGTCGACCTGCTGCTGCAGCAGCTGAATATCCTCCAGCAGCTGCGGAGCACCATGGTGCTCCAGTGCCATCTCGTGCAGCAGTACCTGCATCGTAGCCAGCGGAGTACCCAGCTCATGGGCGGTGCCGGCGGCATGTGTCGCCAGTGCCAGCAGCTGCTGATCTTCGATGCGTTTCTGGCGCTGGAGCTCCAGCCGTTGCTGCTGATGCAGCATGTTTTCATGCATGCGGGCCACAAACCAGCCGATCAGCAGCACGGTGAGCAGGAAGTTAAGCCACATGCCGGTGATGTGCAGGTTAAGCAGTGCCTCGGTGGGGCTTTGATGCGCGTCGTGTGTCGGCCAGATGGGCATGAAGAACTGCATCAGCGAGCCATAGATGGCCACGATGAGAGCGGCCATCAGCCAGGTGTAACGCCAGGGCAGCGTCGTGGCGGCGATGACCAGCGGCACCAGCAGCATGAAAATGAAGGGGTTGCTGGCACCACCCGTCTGGTAGAACAGGGCGCCATAGAGGACGGCATCGGCGGTCAGCTGGGCAAACAATTCGGGATTGGTCACCGGCACTCGCGAATGTAGCCGGGCATAGGTCGCGGCATTGACGAGGGCCATGGCCAACAGGGGCGCGACCGCCTGCCAGCTCTGCAGTTTGGCGTCCAGCTGGTAGACGGCATATAGCAGCAGGGCCCCCAGCCCGAACAGGGCCAGGGTTCGCAGGTAGGTCAGTTGCAGCAGTTGTTGGCGATTGCCGTGCACGGTGAGCAGATTCCGGATGGAAATAATTGGCGTGCATTATACTCGCCCCCGCGCCTGGGTGTTATGGCGACGGGGGCAGGTCGATGAACCACCGGGAGGAGCCGCTCAGCTGCCGCCCAGCGCCTTGTAGAGGCTGATACGGTTGTTCAGTTCGGCCAGGCGCGTGCTGACCAGCTGCTGGCGGGCACTGAACAGCGAACGCTGGGCATCAAGGCGGGTCAGGTAGCTGTCCACGCCCTGTCCAAAGCGCTGATCGGCCAGTTGCAGGTAGCGCTCGTTCGCCGCGACCTGGGCGGCCTGGGCCGCGAGCTGGTGGTCAAACTGCTGCTGGGTATTGAGGCTGTCGGCGACTTCGCGAAAGGCCGTTTCAACGGTCTGCTGATAGGTCACCACCGCGATTTCCTGCTCGGTTCGGGCGACCTCGACATTGGCGCTGCGCTGACCGCCATCGAAAAGCGGCAGGTTCAGTGCCGGTGCCAGCAGCCAGGTGCCGGAACCGCCGGTAAAGAGACCGCCAAGGTCCGGGCTCAGAGTGCCGGCACTTGACGTCAGGCTGATGCTTGGAAACAGTGCCGCCCGGGCAGCACCGATGTTGGCATTGGCCGCACGCAGCTGATGTTCGGCGGCCAGGATGTCGGGCCGTTGCTGCAGCAGTTGCGATGGTGCCAGCGCCGGCGTAGCGGCGATTTTCACATCGGTCAGGCTCGCGGGCAGGGCCAGGTCGTCGGGCACGCGGGTACCGAGCAGCTGCTGCAGCGCATTGAGATCCAGTGTGACCTGGCGCTGGTACAGTGCCTGGCTGGCGCGGGCGGATTCGACCGTGATGCGACTCTGGGCCAGCTCCAGTTCAGAGGACACCCCAAGGCGACGCTTGTGCTCGATGAGGTCAAGGCTCTGCTGTTCGCTTGCGAGGGTGGAGTTGCTCAGCTCAAGCAGATCCCGGTCGGCCACCAGGGTCAGGTAGGCCGAGGCGACCGATGACACCAGTCCAATCTGGACGCTGCGACGGCTTTCCTGCTGGGCCAGGTATTGCTCCAGCGCCTGATCCCTGAGGCCGCGAATGCGGCCAAAAAAGTCCAGTTCGTAGGCCGTAAGACCGATACCCGCGCTGTACTGGCTGCTAATGCCTGTAACACCGGTACCGGAGACATCTGCCGGCAGGCGCTGGCGCGATCCCGACAGGCTGGCATCCAGCGTTGGCACCAGGGCTGCGCGGCTGATGCGATATTGGGCCTCGAAGGCCTGCACGTTAAGGGCGGCCAGGCGCAGGTCGCGGTTGTTCTCCAGCGCGAGGCTGATCAGGCGCTGCAGCGCCGGGTCGGAAAACACGGCCTGGCGCTGCGGCAGCTCTGCCGGGCTGGATGGCGCTTCCCATGCAGGCCCCTCGGGTGTGGCCGGTTGCTGATACGGTGGCGCCAGTGAGCAGGCGCTGAGTAACAGCGTGCAGGCGCCGAGGCTTAGCAGTCGATTAATCATGCACGCTGACCTCGGTGGCGGTGACGGCCTGTGCGGTGCGGCGTCCCGCCAGGCGCATGACCGCAACATAGAACAGGGGCACGAAGAAGATGGCCAGCACGGTTGCGCTGATCATGCCCCCCATGACGCCGATACCGATGGCGTTACGACTGCCGGCACCGGCGCCCGTACTGATGGCCAGGGGCAGAACGCCGAGAATGAACGCCAGCGATGTCATCAGGATCGGGCGCAGTCGCATGCGGCCGGCCTCGATGACTGCATCAACCAGAGAACTGCCCTGATCGTGCAGGTGCTTGGCAAACTCCACGATCAGAATGGCGTTCTTGGCCGAGAGTCCGATGGTGGTCAGCAGGGCGACCTGGAAGTAGACGTCGTTGGACAAGCCATACACAATCGCTGCCACCACGGCCCCCAGTACACCGAGGGGGACGACCATGATGACCGAAAACGGGATGGTCCAGCTTTCATAGAGGGCTGCCAGGCAGAGGAACACGATCAGGATCGACAGCGCATAGAGCGCAGGCGCCTGGTCGCCCGCCATGCGCTCCTGCAGCGACAGGCCGGTCCATTCGATACCGACACCGGCTGGCAGCTGTTGCACCAGACGCTCGATGGTATTCATGGCATCACCGGTGCTCATGCCCGGCGCCGCCTGACCGACAATGTTGATGGCCGGTGCGCCGTTGTAGCGCTCCAGGCGCGGCGATCCGTAGCTCCACTGCGTACGGGCAAACGCTGAAAAGGGCACCATGTCGCCGTTGTTGTTGCGCACATGCCACAGGTTGAGGTCCTCCGGCGTCATGCGAAAGGGGGCGTCTGCCTGCAGATAGACCTTCTTCACGCGGCCCCGATCGATAAAGTCGTCGATATAGGACGAGCCCCAGGCAATGGATAACGCATCGTTGATATCGTCGATACTGAGATCCTGGGCGAGGACCTTGTCATAATCGATCTTGACCTCAAACTGGGCGGTATCATTCATGCCGTTGGGCCTTACGCCGGTAAGGGTCGGTTCCTGAGCCGCCATGCCGAGCAATTGATTGCGAATCTCAACCAGACGTTCGTGGCCCAGATTGGCGCGATCCTGCAGGTAGAAGTCAAAGCCACTTGCCGTGCCCAGTTCCGGAATCGGCGGCAGGTTGAAGGCGAAGGCATTGGCCTCCTTGATGCCCATTAAAAAGCCCATGGTACGACCGATAATGGAATTGGCATCACGCCCGGGGGCTTTGCGCAGGTCCCAGTCCTTGAGCTTGACGAAGACAATACCGGCGTTCTGGCCGCTGCCGGCAAAACTGAAGCCCGCCACCGTGAGCACTGATTCGATATTGTCTTTTTCTGCTTCCAGCAGGTGGACACGGGTTTTGTCGAGGACCGCCTTGGTACGCTCCATGGAGGCACCTGCCGGCAACTGGACCAGGCTGAAAAACACACCCTGGTCTTCGTCGGGCAAAAAGGAGCTGGGCAGGCGCACGAAGAGTACAGCCAGCACTGCAAGCAGTCCCAGGTACAGCACGCCGTAGCGGGTGCCCTGCTTGACGATGCGTCGAACCCCGCCCACATAGCCCTCGGTGCCGCGATCGAAAACTCGGTTGAACCAGCCGAAAAAGCCCCGCTTGTTGTTGTGAGCATGGCCATCGACCGGTTTGAGCAGGGTAGCGCACAGCGCAGGCGTCAGTACCATGGCGACAAGTACCGACAGGGCCATGGCAGAGACGATCGTCAGTGAGAACTGGCGATAGATGGCGCCGGTGGCGCCGCCAAAAAAGGCCATGGGTACAAACACGGCCGACAGCACCAGGGCAATGCCGACCAGGGCGCCGGTAATCTGTCCCATTGACTTGCGCGTGGCATCACGGGGCGACAGGCCTTCCTGCGCCATGATGCGCTCGACGTTCTCCACCACCACGATGGCATCATCCACCAGCAGGCCGATGGCCAGCACCATGCCGAACATGGTCAGGGTATTGATCGAGAAGCCAAAGACCGCCATGACGCCGAACGTGCCCAGCAGTACGATGGGGACCGCAATGGTGGGTATCAGGGTGGCGCGAAAGTTCTGCAGGAACAGGTACATGACGAGGAACACCAGCAGGATGGCCTCGAACAGCGTCTGGACGACCTCCTGGATAGAGATCTTTACGAAGGGCGTGGTGTCATAGGGGTAAACCACGGCCATTTCGCTGGGGAAAAACTCGGAGAGGTCGGCGAGTTTTTCCCGCACCGCCTGGGCGGTATCCAGGGCATTGCCGCCCGTGGCGAGCTGAATCGCAACGGCGGCGGTAGGCTGACCATTGTAGTAGGCCTCGGTACCGTAGCTTTGGCCGGACAGCTCAACCCGTGCTACGTCTTTGAGATAGATTCTCGAGCCATCGGCGTTAACGCGCATCAACAGGTTGTTGAACTCCTCGACGGTGTTTTTGCGTGCCTGGCCCATGAGGGTGGCGCTGAACTGCTGTCCTTCAACCGCCGGCAGGCCACCAAGCTCGCCAATGGCGACCTGACTGTTCTGCGACTGAACCGCGTCGCGCACATCCTGTGGCGTCAGGCTGTAGCTGTTGAGCTTGTTGGGGTCCAGCCAGATGCGCATGGCGTACTGGCTGCCAAAGACCGTGACATCGCCTACACCTTCGATGCGGCTCAGGGGCTCGCGCAGCGTGGCCGTCATGTAATCACCCAGATCCTGGCTGTTCATGCTGCCATCTTTTGAAATCAGCGAGGCCACCATCAGGAAGCCGGTGGAGGACTTGGCGACCTTGATGCCCTGTGCCTGCACAACCTGGGGCAATTGCGGGGTGGCCAGCTGCAGCTTGTTCTGCACCTGCACCTGCGCCGTATCGGGATCGGTACCGCTGGCGAAGGTCAGGGTAATGGTGGCGTTACCGGTGGAATCGCTCTGGGCTGACATGTAGCTCAGGTTGTCCAGCCCGGTCATGTTCTGTTCGATCACCTGTGTGACCGAGTTTTCCACCGCCTGCGAAGAGGCACCAGGATAGCTGGCAGTGATCTTGACCGTCGGCGGGGCAATGGTCGGGTACTGGGCGACAGGCAGTGTCAGGATCGACAGAGCTCCCGCCAGCATGATGACGATAGCAATGACCCAGGCAAAGATAGGGCGGTCTATAAAAAATCTGGCCATTCAGGCGCGCTCCTGGTTAGTGCTGGTCGGCGGCGGGGGTGGCCGGCGCATTGTTCTGGGGCATCTCTTGTGGCGTGTTCTGGGCACTGATTCGCACGGTCATGCCCGGGCGGACCTTCTGGATTCCCGCAGTGATGACGCGCACACCGTCTTCAAGGCCGGATTCGACCAGCCACTGGTCATCGATTGCACGGCTTATGCTGATATCACGCAGCGCTACGGTGTTTTCGGCATCCACCGTCATCACCGTTGCGCGGCCATTGGGTGTGCGAGTGACGGCTACCTGTGGTACAAGCAGCCCCTTCGGGCGTTCGCCTTCAGTCACCTCGCCACGTACAAACATTCCGGGTAACAGGAACTGGTTGGGGTTGGGTACTTCGGCACGCAGGTTCACCATGCCGGTACTTTCATCGACGCTGACGTCGGCGAATTGCAGCAGGCCCTTCTGTTCGTAGGCGGAGCCATCTTCCAGCAGCAGGGTGATTTCCGCCTTGTTGTCGGCCACTGTAACCAGGCTGCCATCGGCGAGGCTGCGTTTGAGACGCAGTAACTCTGTGGTGGATTGGCGCATGTCGACATAGAGCGGGTTAAGTTGCTGAATGCTGGCCAGGGCCGTGCTCTGCTCGGCGGTGACCAGAGCACCTTCGGTAATGGCGGATTTGCCAATGCGACCGTCGATGGGGGCTTTGATCTCTGTGTAGGCCAGGTTGATGCGGGCGGCATCCAGTTGTGCCTGGGCAGAGGCAATTTCGGCTTGCTGCTGCTTCAGGCTCGCCTGGGCATCGTCGTGATCCTGGGTGCTGATCGCATTCACCTTGACCAGCTCTGCATAGCGCTGGGCCTTGAGGCGGGCGCTGCTTTCAGCGGCGCGTGCCTTGGCCAGAGCGGCGTCTGCTATGGCCACTTCGGCCTTGTAGCTGGCGGGGTCTATGCGGTAGAGCACCTGCCCGGCCTTGACGTCCGAGCCCTCCGAGAACAGGCGCTCACGGATAATGCCGCTGACCTGGGGTCGAACCTCGGCGATACGGTAGGCGCTGGTGCGACCGGACAGCTCGGTGGTCAGGCTGACCGGTTGGCTGTTAAGTGTTACCACGTCAACTTCAGTGGGCATGGGTGCGCCCATGTTTGCGTTGGCGGTTTCTGAACTGTCGCAGCCGGCCAGCAGGGTGCAGGCCAGTACAGCAACGGTCAGCGTACGGCGGATTGGAGTGTTTAGCATAGGGCACCCTGTTTGGTTGAACTGCCGAATCGCAGGTTTTGCGTTGGCAGCGGATTGGCAGTCAGTGAATAGATGCGTATGATACATACAAACATGTATGTATGTAAATTATCAGGTGGCGGAAAAATATTATGGTGCGTCGCACAAAAGAAGAAGCGCTGGAGACCCGTAACAGTCTGATTACTGCGGCGCTGGAGCAGTTTTGTGAAAAAGGCATTGCCCGCACTACGTTGTCGGACATCGCGGCGGCTGCGGGGGTTACCCGTGGTGCCTTCTACTGGCATTTCAAGAACAAGGCGGAGCTTTTCGAGGCCTTGTGGGCGCAGTTGCGCAACCCGCTGGAGGAGTTGGCTGATAGCAGCGAGAACCCCGAGGAGCAGGAGCCTGTTGAAAAACTGCGCGATCTATTGGTGCTGCTGCTGCAGACGGTGGTCAGTAATTCGGTGCACCGGCAGATCTTTCGCCTGATGATTAATCGCAATGAGCTGGAAGGTGACCTGCGAGAAATTGGTGAGCACATGCAGCTCATGCACGGGCAGTTTCGGTCGCGCATGGAACGCATGCTCGCAAACGGGGTTAGCCGCGGCCAATTGCCGGCGGACCTGCCAGTCGATCTGGCAGCCTTTATGCTGCAATCCATGATGGATGGCCTGATCGCCAACTGGATGGATAGCGAAAAGAAAGTGGACATGCAGGCGGATGCGCCGGTGATTGTCGATGCGGTACTGGTCATGCTGAGATGCGGTCTGGTGTCACGGTAAAGGTTACGGCGGTGTTCCTTGAGAGCGTTGTCTTGTGCGGGGTCCATTTTGGATCCAGAGGACAGTCTGGGCTGTCTGCCGAAGGGAATTCATCCTGTTTCCCTGAGTCGGCAGGGCAAACGATGCTTCAGGGCGTGCATTGATTGTGTATCCGCTCAGGATCGGGGAAAATGGGTGCAATTCCCGACCACCGCCCAGGATGCCCAGGCCGTAACCCATCGACACCAGGGCCGGCACGCTGTGGCCATTCTTGTACTGACCAGAAGATAATTATTGATGTCCAGCTCCCCCGTTCAGAAGGAAGTCTCGCAAAGACGGACTTTCGCGATCATTTCCCACCCCGACGCCGGCAAGACCACCATCACAGAGAAGCTGCTGCTATTGGGACAGCTGATCCAGAAGGCCGGTACTGTAAAGGGCAAGAAAAGCGACCGCCATGCGACCTCCGACTGGATGACCATGGAGCAGGAACGTGGTATCTCGATCACCTCCTCGGTGATGCAGTTCCCGTATAACGGCCGTACCGTCAACCTGCTGGATACGCCGGGACACGAGGACTTTTCGGAAGATACCTACCGTACCCTGACGGCGGTGGATTCGGCACTGATGGTGGTGGATGGCGCCAAGGGTGTCGAGGACCGCACCATCAAGCTGATGGAAGTATGTCGTCTGCGGGATACGCCGATCTTTTCCTTCGTCAACAAGCTCGACCGCGATATCCGCGATCCCATTGAGCTGCTGGACGAAATCGAAGAGGTGCTGAGCATCGAAGCGGCCCCCATTACCTGGCCGATCGGCATGGGCAAGGAATTCAAGGGCGTCTATAACCTCTACACCGATGAAATCCATGTCTTCGAACCTGGCAAGGGGTCGGTACTGTCCGATGACATCCGTATTCAAGGAATCGATTCACCCCAGGCACGCGAGCTGCTTGACGATATCTATGACGATTTTGTCGAGGAAATGGAGCTGGTACGCGGTGCGACGCATCAGTGGAATCAGGAAGCCTTCATTGCGGGCAAGCTGACGCCGGTGTACTTCGGTACCGCCCTGAGCAACTTCGGCGTGCGGGAAATGCTCAACGACTTCGTCGAGTGGGCGCCTGCGCCCGCTGTCCGCCAGACGCAGAGCCGTCCGGTGGAAGCAAACGAAGAAAACTTCAGCGGCTTCGTGTTCAAGATCCAGGCCAATATGGATCCCAAGCACCGCGACCGTATCGCCTTCATGCGCGTGTGTTCGGGCAAGTACGAACGGGGTATGAAGATGCGCCATACCCGTATCGGCAAGGATGTGAAAATCGCCGATGCGGTGACCTTCCTGGCCGGTGATCGCGAGAATGTTGAAGAAGCCTGGTCGGGCGACATTATTGGCCTGCACAACCACGGCACCATTCAGATTGGCGATACCTTTACCGCCGGCGAAGATCTGAAATTTACCGGTATTCCGCACTTCGCGCCGGAAATGTTCCGCCGTGTGCGGCCCAAGGATCCGATGAAGATGAAGCAGCTGCAGAAAGGCCTGCAGCAGCTGTCGGAAGAGGGGGCGGTACAGCTGTTTCAGCCGCTGAAGAATAACGACCTGGTGCTGGGGGCCGTTGGTCAGCTGCAGTTTGATGTGGTGGTGTACCGTCTGCTGGACGAATACAAGGTCGACTGCGTCTATGAAGGCGTCAGTGTGCAGACAGCCCGCTGGGTTGAATGCAAGGATAACAAGATGCTTGAGGAGTTCCGTCGCAAGGGTTACGAAAACCTGGCGATTGATGGCGGCGGCCTGCTGACCTATCTGGCACCGACACGCGTCAACCTGAGTTTGACGCAGGAGCGCTGGCCGGATATCGCCTTCAGGGCAACACGCGAACACTGATGTCGGCTAGCCGTGCCTGAGCTCTTTGGGCGCTCTAATTCGAGAGGGGTCGCGCTGTGATTCCAGTCGTGAGGGTCTGTGATGGCGTCCGAACCGGATCTGTTTGACAGTCATTGTCACCTGGATTTTGAGGCCTTTGATGGCTGGCGGGACCAGGCGCTGCTTGAGGCCCGTCGCGTTGGCATTCGGCAGATTCTGCTGCCGGGTGTAACGGCGCAGCACTGGCCGAGGCTGCTGCAGTTGTGCCGCGATCAGTCCGCCGCCGACACGGCGCTTTATCCACAGCTGTACCCGGCCCTGGGAATGCATCCCTGCTTCATGGCCCATCACTTTCCAGAACATCTGGCTCTGCTTCAGCAGCGCCTCGCCGCGCGCGAGGCGCTGGCAGTCGGTGAGATCGGCCTGGATTTCTTTATTCCCAATGCCGACAGAGAGTCCCAGCAGGCGCTGCTGGAGCAGCAGTTGCAGCTGGCCCGGCGGTTCGACTTGCCTGTGCTGCTGCATGTGCGCAAGGCCCATGACCAAGTGCTGAAGATGCTGCGTCGGCTCGCGTTGCCACGTGGTGGCATTGTGCATGCTTTTTCCGGCAGTGAGCAGCAGGCGCGTATCTATATGGATCTGGGGTTCAAGCTGGGTTTTGGTGGGGCGATCAGTTATGACAGGGCAACCCGCTTGCGGCATCTGGCGGCGAATTTGCCGCTCGAGGCCCTGGTGCTGGAGACCGATGCTCCGGATATGCCGCTGGCGGACTGGCGCGCCGAGCCTAACCGGCCGCAGCGCGTGGCTGACGTGCTCGCGGTCATGGCGACGTTGCGGGCCGAAACGGCCGAACGTATTGCTCACCAGACCAGTAACAATGCACGCGAGGTGCTGGGGCTGGAATGTAATGCGCCGGTTGGCTGAGGCCGGGAGTTAGTTGTTCTCGTTGGGGTAGAGCCAGTCGTGGATGCTGTTGAGCGTATCCCAGGCCACGGTGGTTTTGTCGTTCATCGGCAGCATGTAATAACGGCCGTTCTCATCCGCCGGCGTGGCGCTGTAGCTTGCATCGGCGGGCTTGAGTATCATTTTTGCCAGGCTCAGCGGGTAGTTGGGGGGCGTTAGCTCCTGCCCGTAGGCTTCCTCGATGGGGTCAGCCATGAAAATGCCGGGGGCGACCAGTGCCAGTTCCAGACAGTTATCCGAGGTACCGCGGCACAGTTCCAGGTAGCGTGCGTCCAGGGTGTAGAAATCTTCCTGCTTGGTCTCAAGTGCGAGGCAGCCGCTCAGGGTCATGGCAGCGGCGAGGAGAGTAACGAGGCGCATGGTGATTCCTGTGTCCTGTCTGTGATAGCTGTGCCGGGGCAGGAGCCTCAGCACATGTCCTTGAAGGGGTTGTCTTCGATCAGGCTGACCGGTAGCTCGTAGCCGGGCAGGCGCACTTCAAAATTGCTGAATTGCAGATCGCTGCCCTCCAGCACATCGTTGTCGTAGCGGTAGATCGGCCGGGTCAGGCCCTTGCTGGCGGCATCCTCATAGGCGGCGGACGCCACAAGGGCAGCCTCGCGCTGCTGACGCCAGCGGGTCATCGCTTTGGCGCCGTGGCGGCGTTCCAGCAGCTGCTCGGTGGCCGTGGGTGAAAGCACCGGGGCGCTTGCGTTATTGCCGCCAAAGCCCTTGGCGTTGAGCAGCACAGCATCCATGCCCTGGGAGCCAACTTCCAGGTGCTGGTGCGAAAACAGCAGGTTGCTGCTGTTAACGTCGTCGGCGATGTGCGGCGTGGTCTGAATGCCGGGAATATAGCCGTACTGCCAGGTACCCAGCGACATCGTTAGCTGGTCGCCGCCGGCAGTGCCCTGGGAGTGACCAAGGTAGGACTTGATCGCCGTCACCGGCCAGGATTCGATATCGAAGGCGCGGGCAATTTCGTTCAGCACATGGGATTCGGTGACGCGGTTTTGCGGCGTGCTTGTGCCGTGAGCCTGGACAAAGCTGCGCTGGCGCAGGGCTTCGTCACCCAGCAGGGTTCGCACCATGCCGGCGGCCTTGCCCAGGCACAGGTAATTGCCGATACCGGGAGCGGAAATGGACTTCTTGTAACCGTCGGCATTGACGAACACATCCGGCACCGAGCCAAAAACCTGGCAGCCCATCTCCAGTGCCAGGTCATCACTCATTAGCAGCACAAACTGGCTCGATTCACCAATGGTGAAGCCGCAGTTGTTGGCGAAGGGGCGGCAGGCGCGACGGTAGTCGTCATCACTAAGGCGGGAGAGGCCGTCCAGGGCCAGCAGGTCCTTGTCTTCGGCCAGGGCGCCCATGGCGCGAAAGCCTTCGATTATCTCCGGTGTGACGGGCGCGTCGCTGCCGCCGACCAGAGCGACTTTGCGGGCGCCGCTGCGAATATCGTTGACGGCATTGCGCAGGTTGTAGAGGAAGGTGGCGCAGGCGCCCAGGGCACCACTGGTGACGCCGACGTTACCCAGTACATAGGCATTGACGAAGTCGGCGGGCATCTGGGCGTAGCCCAGCGGCATCTGCTTGGACGTCGTGCGCTTGCCCAGGGATGGAAATTTGGTCAGGCCGCCGAAACCGAAGTCATCGAGCTGACCAATGGAGTTGCTGGCATAGACGCCTATCTGGTCCGGTCGAACCCGTGCTGCTATGCGTTCAAAGGGGACGCCACTGGACTGCAGTGCATCCGAGGCGGAAAAAATGGTCATCTGCAGGCCGCGTGGATGATTGCGCGACTGGTACAGCGTGCCCGGCGCGAACCCGGTGGGCAGCATGCCGGCAGACTGTACCTGGGCGGTCTTGGTATCGGGGAAAATGACTTCACAGCGCCCGCTGATGGTCACTTCCATCTGGCCTGGCCCCAGTGGGCGTACGGTCCAGTTGTCCGGCACCTGCTGCGGCATATGGCGGGTCCGCAGCTGAAAACGCAGCGGTTCATCACCGGCCTGAATGTCGGCGGGGCGGTTGAACATCACGGCATCAACATCGAACCAGTCAGGGTGAATGCGCCGGATCAGGGTGTTATCGATGATTTGCTGTCCCACCTCTATCAGCAGATCATCCAGCGTGACGGCGTCACCGTCGGCGTTGAGGTATTGATCATCCTTGTAGCTGGCCAGATTCATCAGCGTGGCGAGGCTCAGCAGCGTCTGTCGACGACTGTTCGCATCGAGCTTGTCAAGAATCACGCGACGATAGGCGTGATGTGATGAGGCTCGACCAGCCGGATTGATACCACCAAAACCGACAATGACAGGCAGCTGAGACAAAGGGGACTCCTCGGTAAGAACGAGCGCTGGATTTTAAAGAGGACAGGATCAGGATATGACATTTTATCGGTTGTTCGCCGGACTGACTAGCGCTAATCCCCCCGCGCAACCTGGCAGGTCGTCAATAGCTTGTGGCAGACGGTTGCCTGCCTGCACAAAAAACCTATGCTAAAGGGGTTATGGAAGTGCATGCAGGTGTATGGTGAAGGTGCATTGCCGGACAAGGCTTCAGTACCCGTTAATGCAGCACGTTTAGAATGGACTTTGAGCCGCCCGCAATCGGGCGCAACAGCTGGAGTTGGATTCACAATGATGAAAAAAGTAGTTACAGCGACGATGTTGGTAGGTGTGCTGGCGGGTTGCACGACGCTTGACCCTTATTCTCGCGAAGAAAAAACAGCAAATGCGACCAAAGGTGCCGGTATTGGTGCCGTCAGTGGTGCCCTGCTTGGCGCCGCGGTGTCCAGTCGCAAGGATCGTGGCAAAGGTGCCCTCATCGGCGCCCTGGTTGGCGGTGCCGTTGGTGGTGGTGTCGGTGCCTACATGGATAAACAGGAGATGGAGCTGCGCCAGCAGTTGGACGGTACCGGTGTGGGTGTGGAGCGCGTCGGCGATGATATCCGTCTGATCATGCCCGGTAATATTACCTTCCAGACGGGCAGTGCTCAGCTCGATACGGGCTTCTATCCCGTGCTGGACGATGTTGCCTTGGTGCTTAACAAGTTCAAGGACAGCGCTGTGGGTGTCAATGGTTATACCGATAGCACCGGCTCTTTTGAATTCAACCAGAGCCTGTCAGAGCAGCGTGCTGCCAGTGTAGCCAGCTACCTGGCGAGCCGAGGTGTATCCCAGATGCGCCTGACGACACAGGGGTATGGCCCGCGTTACCCGGTCGCGGATAATGGCTCGGCCGCAGGCCGCGCGCAGAACCGTCGCGTTGAGGTGTACATTCGCGGTACCGCGAGCTGATAGATTAACTGGCGGCTTTACCGATGACGTACAGGTGCGTCATTGGTGGGAGCGGGCTGTGCCAGGCGAATCGGTCTGGCTGAAATTTCGCTGTTTCTTCTTTGCGCGGCTCATAATCAAAAGGGCCCGATCATTTGATCGGGCCCTTTTGCGTGCTGTCGGCAGTAACTGGAACTGCCGCGCAACAGGAATGCTTCAGGCTGCTGACTGCTCGGCCTGAATGGTTTCGAATCGCGCCAGCAGGGACTGCAGGCGACGCGTCGATTCGGACTTTTCTGTTTCCAGCGCATCTTTCGCATCGCGCAGTTCGGTGACTTCCATGCGCAGAAGCTCAACTTCTTCCAGCATTTCCTCAATTTTGCGTTCCAGCAAAGCGAACATTTCTGTCTGTTGCATCTTGATTACAATCCTGATCCAAGGGTGGATAAAGCGGCCTAGTATAGGGAAAAAAATCGGCCGGGCCTATTGTCGATATTCAGCGACCTGAACAGTTCTGTCGTGGTTTACTGGCTGCTGACGAGGTCGCCGCGCTGAATGTTGAATACTTCGCTGTTGTTGCCCAGGGTGCCGCTGGCGGACAGCGCCTGTACGTCGTCGACAATCAGGGTCTGACTGCTGTTCTCGAGGCTGTTACCGTGCAGCCGGTCAAGTCGCAGCAGGCTGAGCCTGTCGCCCTTGGCAATGCCGGCATTGGTGCCGGCGTCAAACCAGATACGGTTATTGTCCACTCTGGATATGGGGGCGCGAAAGGGCAGGCAGGCCAGTTCGTCACCCAGCTCCTGGGCTACCTTGTCGAGCAGGTCCCGGGTTTTGCGGCCGTAGTCCTGCTGCCAGAAGGCTGCGGTGGCAAAGCCGGTGCGCTGCTCCATGGGCAGATTCCAGAGTCCCTGGGTTTGATACTGGTGGCTGAGCAGCAGTGCGCCGGACAGGGCGTCATGCACGAACAGGTCGAATGCAAAGTTGCGCAGGTAGCGTTCATCCTGGCGCTGCGCCCGGTTGATCCAGTGCTTGATAATGTTCTGTTCGCTATGCACCGCAGAATTTTGCATCGATAGATCGCGCACAACGCCAGATATTATATATTGTGGGCCCAGCTGCCCACTCTGGGGTAGCCACGTTTGCAGCCTGCCATTATCGAGCTGGCGCGTAGGTGCAGACTTTGGATTATCGATAAGGCGAATGCTGCCAGCATTGAGTGCATCCAGGCGGGGGTTCAGGTTCAGTGCCTGGCTGAGATCCAACGCCAGCGCCTGTTCGATGTTGCCGAGGCTGCCGAGGCTGGCATCCTTTGGCCGTTGCAGTGTGAAGGCGGTAACGGCCAGGCTGTTGCGGTACTGGTGAGCGCTGTCGTTGCTGCAGCCCTGAGTGCTATCGACATCCGCACTGATGCGCACCAGTAGCCAGTTGCCCTGGCGCTTTTCATCCAGAAGCTGCACGTTGCGTACCTTGCCCACGGCTGCCATGTGCAGGTTGTCGATGTCCAGGATTCCATCAGTAATCTGCTGGTTGACGCTGATATAGGCGCCGGCCTGAAGGGCGGCCTGCTCAGTGGCATCCTGGATGGCAGCGCGACGCGCCGAGGCCAGATCGGTGCCGACGATAATGGCGCGCCCTTCGGCCTGCATGGACTGGGCCTGGACCTGGGTGCCCAGGGAAAGCAGCAATGCCAAGCCTGTAATGCGTAACAGAAAACTAAACATGTGCGCTCTCGGGCCGATACTCTTGGGGCAAAGGTATGCAATTTGAACGAGCCTTGCAAATGTACCGCTGCTGGCTGAGGACTTAAGGACGGATGACAACAATGAAACGACTGGCTGTGGTGCTGTTGCTGGCGATAACAGGCTGTGCTGTGCAGGAGCGCCCCCCCGTGGCTGTGCAGGTAGAGTCCTTTGGTGAGGGCGCCGTGGTGCAGCTGCAAGGCCTGGGTGCTGGAGGGGTGGTGGGCTCGGGTGCGATACAGGGCAGTGCCCCTCTGAGTTTTCTGAAGTCGCAGGGGCTTGCCGATCCGATGAGTGAGGCGGTGGCGCAGATGGCGCGGCAGTTGTCGGTCGGCTTGCAGGAGCATCGGGTCAAACGCCTGCCGATGGCGGTATTGCCCTTTGTCGAGTTGGCCGGTGATACGGCCGAAACAGCCACCGATCTGCTGGGCGAACGTGTGGCGGAAAACTTTATCTATCAGATGCAGCAGGCGCAGTACAACCTGATTGATTATCGCGCCCTTAGTTTGACGACCACTGAAAAGGCGCCGCTGTCGCGACAGAATCTTTCTGCGCTGTTCAGTCGCAACCGCATTTATTTTGTTTTGACCGGTACTTATGTTCGCTATCCGGATGGCATTGTGCTGAATGCGCGGGTACTGGATACCACGACACGCCAGGTACTGGCGAGTGGGCAGACTCATGTACCGGATTCACGTCTGGAAGGTGCTCTGCCTGGATATGACGCGCTGCAGGCGCTGGAGGCGGGGATGATTATTGAGAATAGCCGTGGACCGTTGGGGCTGCAGCAATGAACTTGAAAACAGATTTCAGATCGGGCCTGTTGGCTTTCGCGTGTCTATTGCTGACGGCTTGCGGTTCGCTGCAACAGGGTTGGCAGGGAGGAACGGCCCCCGGTGCTGAGCTGGATGAAGTCACGATACGGGCGTCCGAGCGGGTGACGGCGACAGGGTATGCCCCCATCAGCCTGCAGCCCGGTCAGACCGAGCAGCATCGTGTGCTGCTGGCCATGCGGGCATCCAAGTTGCGGGCCTATCAGGAATTGGCCGCCGTGGTACACGGGCAGTACCTGTATGGCACCACCCAGGTGAATGACATGATCGTGCAGAACGATCGCTTTCGTGCCGCGGTGGCCGGTATTGTGCGCGGGGCTCGGGTGGTGAAAACCTACCCGGTGCAGGATGACACCTATGCTACGACGCTGGAACTGGACCTGAGCCAGGTGCAGCGCGCCTGGGTGGAGTAGGGGCTCGCTCCGCGAGCGAACAAACCGCGGTGGCGGATCAAATTCGCCCGAAGGCCGGGCTCCCGCAGGCTTAAAGGCCTGTCACTCACTCCTTTGTGCTTGCCGCCTGAAAGCGGGCGAGCTGCTGTTGCGCGCGGGGCTCGGGTGGTGAAAACCTGTTCGGTGCAGGATGATACCTACGCCGCTATCCCCGCAATGCTGGAGCTGGACCTGAGCCAGGTGCAGCGCGCCTGGGTGGAGTAGGGGCTCGCTCCGCGAGCGAAAAAACCGCGGTGCCGGATCAAATTCGCCCGGAGACCGGGCTCCCGCAGGTTTAAAAGCCCGTCACTCACTCCTTTGTGTGCACCGCCTGAAAGCGGGCGAACTGCTGTTGCGCGCGGGGCTCGGGTGGTGAAAACCTGTTCG